>NZ_CP149530.1:0-1408150 GCF_051130665.1 Wolbachia endosymbiont of Zygogramma bicolorata
ATACCAATTCCTAAAAATAAATAGAGGAATAAAGAAAAATTTCTAAAATAGAATAATTTAAGAATTAGTGGGGAGTTATGGCAGGAAAAAGTAAAGCAATAGGAGAAGAATTATATAATAAGTGTAACCTGGAATTAAAGAAGCACGGCATAAGAGGAGAGATAGGAAGAAGATTACAGGCAATAATATCTGCAAAAGAATATGGAATAACAAAAGTTGCTCAAATATACCGAATTACTAGAACTACATTGATGAAGTGGATTACAAGATTTAAGGAAGGAGGAGTCAATGCGTTTAAAATACAACCAGGACGTGGAGTAAAGCCGAAGTTGAGCTACAAGCAGCAAGAAGAAATTAAAAATGTCATAGCAGAAGAAGGAGCCAACCTAACGGCTAAGAAATTAAAAATCATAATTGAGAAAATGTTTTCTATTGAGGTAAGTAAGTCTACAGCACATAGACTGATGCAAAAGTTAGGTTTTTCGTATATTACTCCAAGGCCTGTGCACAATAAACAGGATAAAAATAAACAAGAAGAGTTTAAAAAAAAATCTTAATGAAACTATTGTCACGTATCCCGAAAAAGAGCTATTTTTCTTCGATGAGTCGCGGTTTGGCACACATTCAAAGATTGGACACGGGTGGTTTAAAAAAGGCATTAGGACACAGGTTAAGGTAAAATTAGGTAGGCAAAACTTTTATCTCTATAGTGCAGTTAATCCTAGAAATCGAGAGAGTTCTAGCTTATTCGTACCAAACGTCAATACTGATTGTATGAATATATTCCTTGAGCAGATGTCACAATATTTAGGAACAAGGGAGGCATTTCTTGTTGTGGATTGTGCAGGATGGCATAGATCCAAAGGTTTAAAAATACCACAAAATATTACCTTAATCTATTTACCTCCATATTCACCAGAGTTAAATCCAGTAGAGCGTTTATGGCAATATTTGAAAGACAATCTCATTAAAAATAGAATATATGACTCTGTTAGTTTATTGGAGGATACTGTATGTGCATTCATTCGTAATATTACGGAAAGTTCGATCAAAACCATTTGTTCTGTGAGTTATTTGCCTACTTATTTATGAGATTTGGTATTACCCCTCCATATTATTTAAAGCAATATCTGATAATAAAGAAAATCATGTGGCAAGTAAACTATAGCTAAAGTGACTTAGGTTTACCTACAATTTCAAAAACAACAAATTCGTTATTCCGCTACTTGTTAGCGCCGCGGCGGTATGACGTAGGGAAACCTTCTTGGGTTAGCTATACCTGTTTTGCCACTCTGCTGAACGGATACTTTGAAAGTAGATCTATTATAGAATTGATATGAGCCTTATTTTACTCTAATCGTTTATAACCTGTAGGGTCGAGAACTGGCGCGCCTACTTTAGGGTTTGGTGGCTGATCCATTGTTTTCACAATAGGCCTCAATCCAAATTCCCATGTTAACGTTTCCAGCTCCCGCCTCGTCAAACGCAGCATGCGGTTTTCCCGCACTACGCTTTCCTAGCAGATTCTTTACCAAAGTTTATCACATATTGTACTGGTGATGCTTTCGGTTTGTAATACCTTATTCTGTAGTCTGAATATAGACCCAGCGTTTTGTATATCCATTCGCTACTCCACTTCTTCCACCCAAACCCTTTCTTTGCTTTCCTGGCTCGCATTAAGTTGCGTCTTACCTTCTTTTCCACCCAATGTTTTACGTAATTGAACTTTCGACCAGAGTTCCCTATCCTAAAGTAGTTTACCCACCCTCTCAATATCGGATTGATGTCATGTATCACTCTTTTTATCGGTTGCGATTTATAGCGCCGAAATATTTCCTTCAACTTGCGTAGCAGGTTTGTTCGTGCTTTCATCTGCGGTGTTTTCCTGACATTCCATTTTCCTTGTCTTGTGATATTCTCTTGAAAATCAAACCCTAGGAAGCTAAATGTTTCTCCTTTCTTTAGGTTGATGACTTTTGTCTTTTCTTCATTTACGCTCACTTCTAGTTTTGCTAATTCTTCTTCCAACCTTCTGTATACTGCTCTTTCTAGCCATTCCCGTTTCGGGTGTTCACTAATCAGTATCACTAAATCGTCTGCCCATCTGGCATATTCCATACGTTGGTACTTTCCTTCTTTGGTCACCTCTTTTGCTTTCTCCAACATTTTATCTACCTCATTTAGGTATATATTGCTTAGTAGTGGCGAAAGTGGTGATCCTTGTGCTATTCCTCGTTTTCCTCCTGTTTTGAGGATTAGCTTAATCATGCGCATGATTTCTTTGTCATTTATTCTTTTGGCAATCTTTTCCATCAGAATATGATGTCGCACATTGTCGAAGTAGGATTTCAGATCTACGTCAATTACTTTTGTATTGCCTTTGATTGCTGCTTCCGTTACTTTTTGTACTGCTTCATGCGCATTACGCTTAGGTCTATACCCGTATGATCCTTTTTGGAAGTCTGATTCGAATATCGGTTCAAGTATTAGCTTCAGTGCTGTTTGCACTATTCTATCCCGGATGCAGGGTATGTTCAACTTTCTGAATTTTCCTCCAGATTTTGGTATTTCCTTCCTCCGGTTCCTATTTGGGCTATAGGTCTTGGTTATTAGTTCGTGTCTTATTTGTTGAAGATACTTTTCTAAGCCTTCTGCCTCTATCGATTCGAATGTCATCCCATCTATTCCTGGTGCCCCATTACTCTTCTTTGTTAGCTTATATGCTTCCTCCAGTGTCTCCATCTTACAGACGTGAACATAGATTCCCCAGAATCGCCATTCCGGTTCTGCTTTCGCTTTGATATATATCTTTCTTCTCAGGTCTTGTAATTTTATTGGCATTTTTATCATTTTTACCTTTACCTTCCTTTTGTTAAAAGATTTCTACTAGCAGGGTGCCTTTGCTCCATGAGCGTTACCTCACTTCTTCACTACTACGCACCCATCTGCCACCCTCTCATCTTCAGTTCACTTCCTGTTTTCCAGTTATAGAACCTACCTCTCCAAGGTATTTCTCCTTGGGATGAGGAGGGCTTCTCCAGTTGCTTTGTATGTCCTCATTGCCATGCCGTTACTAACACCCCGCTGAAGTAGACCTATCGTTTCATTCGTTTTTCGTCTGGTCTATTCTGTCTTCGCCAGTACCAAGATGGCTCGACCTTCAGAATATTCCTTTCGAGGCAATCTGTGTATTCGCTTTCGCTACGGCCTGGTAATTCGCCATTATCCTACGATAATGTTGTCGGTAGGCTTCAACATTTTGGTTTCCCTCCATGCTGCTACCCAAGCTACAGGATTCCGACTTTTATCCTGGTAGGTCTATCTCCTACTGAACAATACTTGCCTTCTCTGGACGCACTTGGCACTACGAAATACCCATGCTCAGGTTTTGTATTGGACAATATCTCTTCTTTAATGTTTTGAGAATTTATAACATCATCGCGTACATGAATGTCCTTGTCTATACTGCCATAACGCATAGGAGAAACACCTTCAGTATTAACTTGTAATAAAGTATCATGTATCCAATCCAGCATTGTCAGTTCTTTGGAGTAGTGATCAATCTCGTCATTTGATAACTTAATCCTTACAAGCTGTGCAATTTTAAGCATTTCTTCCTTGGTAATTGTTATTTTTCTCTTATTTGCAAATTCTATTAGTGAAGTAATAACGTCTTCTGTTGACTTAGCTGGCATCTTTACCTCCTTGGATGAAGTGAGTTAAAATATCTACGACCGAAACAACTTCTATTTTACCAGTTTTTTCAAGTTTGTGAAGTATAGTATCCGTAATCACTAATTTATCTAAAGAAGAGGAAGAAATTTTTTCAACTGCACTTCCTGAAAGCACGCCATGTGTGATGCATGAAATTACGGACTTTGCTCCGCAATTTTTTAAAGCAAGGGCTGCATTACACAATGTTCCACCAGAGTCAACTATATCATCAACAATGACACAATTTTTATTCGCAACTTCTCCTATTATGTTCATTACTTGAGATGTGCCTGCTTTCTCCCTATATTTATCTACTACAATAATCTTATCACTTAACCCTATCTTGTACTTTTCCTCTAAAGTCTTTGCAAAAGCACGTGCTCTGCCAATTGCACCAACATCAGGTGCAACAATTGCCAAATTTTCCGTGTGTATACAGTCAACAAATGCTTCAAAGCAGTTCAAATTAGTTATCGGTACATCAAAGAATCCTTCAATTTGACTTGAGTGCAAATCAATCACTGCAACACTACTTGCACCTGCAGTTTGAATAAGATTTGCAACTAATTTGGCATTTAAAGCAGATTGCATATCATTGTTCTTGATAATTCTATCTTGTCTGCTATATCCATAATAAGGAATAATTACTACTATCCTTTTGGCTCCTAATCTATTTACTGCATCAATTATAAGCAGAAGCTCCATGAGGTTATCATTCACAGGGGGAGAAAGAGATTGTACTATGTATACTTCTTGATTATATAGATCATTTGCTACTTCTACATTTACCTCGCCATCGGTAAACTTTGATATCCAAGCAGAGGATGGTTGAACATCTAGCCGGTTAACTACTGATTCCCCTAATTCTTTACTAGCATTACCTATTATTATCTTCATAATATACCAATTGAGCTTGTAAGATTATACAGAAATTATGAAATAATTGAAATGTAAGTTTCTTTATCTAGCATTCTTGTCGGCAAATTAGGTACCTCTTGTACAATGACCTGTCATTTTCACGCATTGTTTCAATATACAGACCCAAATTGAAACAACTATACAAAATCCTGCTTATGTTTCAAGATAAATGACTTTAATGAAATATAATTTACCTTACCACTTCGTTTTGATTCTCCAGTTCAACATAGGATAAATTACTCATACATTCTCCTAGTATTTCCTCCTTTTTATCATTATCTAGTCCACTGCTAAACCCCTGACACTTTTTCTCAAGAGCTAAGCGTGTAGCTATCTTACTGTTTCAGACGATAATTCCGGCAACTCATTACGAATCTTTTCCTGCTCTTCCTCAGAGAAATTGCCAAGGTTTTCCCTGGCCATTTCAGAAAATTTTTGAGTAATCGTTTCTTTTATCATTCCACCAACTTCCTGTTCATTTAGTGTAATAACTACCGATGGATGCAAGCCAGATAAAGACTCAACCATTTTATTGTATGTTCCACCTGAAGTAAGTAAAATAGCGAGGTTTAAATGGCATTAAGATCAAAATTATTGGATGAAAAAGTGGTTCACTAATAATGAGAATTGGTATTAGCTATAGAAAACTTGTATAGATTTTTTCTACTTCTGTGATATCATAAGCCTGTAATGATAAAATAAGCAAATATGGATAAGTCAGCGTATGAGATCATAGAACATGAGTATGATGTGGTAGTAGTGGGTGCAGGTGGAGCAGGGCTCAGAGCAACGCTTGGGATGGCTGCAACTAATTTTTCAGTTGCCTGCACTTCTAAAATTTTCCCTACACGAAGTCATACAGTTGCAGCACAAGGCGGAATTAGTGCAGCTTTAGGTAATATTGGTGAAGACGATTGGCGCTGGCATGCATATGACACAATAAAAGGTTCAGACTGGCTTGGTGATCAAGATGCAATAGAATATATGTGTAAAAACGCTGCTAAAGCTGTTATTGAACTTGAAAATTTTGGCGTACCTTTTTCTCGTACAGAAGATGGCAAAATATACCAGCGCTCTTTTGGTGGAATGACAACTCACTTTGGTAAAGGAAAATCAGCGCAGCGCACTTGTGCGGCAGCAGACAAGACTGGGCACGCAATCCTTCACACTCTATATCAGCAGTGTCTTAAATTCAACGCTGAATTTTTTGTTGAATACTTTGTGATTGATTTAATTATGGATAGCGAAACCGGAGCATGTTGCGGAGTTCTTGCTTGGTCGCTATGCGACGGCACATTACATAAATTTCGTGCGCATAAAGTGGTGCTAGCAACAGGTGGATATGGACGTGTTTATTTCTCTGCAACAAGTGCGCATACCTGCACAGGTGATGGTAATGGCATGGTGGTGAGAGCTGGGTTACCACTTGAAGATATGGAATTTGTACAATTTCATCCAACAGGAATATATGGCTCAGGGTGCTTGATGACAGAAGGGTGCCGTGGAGAAGGGGGGTACCTCGTTAATTCTCAGGGCGAAAAGTTTATGGAACGTTACGCACCAAAAGCAAAAGATTTAGCTTCCCGTGATGTGGTAAGTCGTGCAATAACAATTGAAATTAGAGAGGGAAGGGGAGTTGGACCGAAAAAAGATCACATGTATTTAACTATAGCGCATCTTGATCCGGAAGTAATAAAACTCAGATTGCCGGGCATCAGCGAAACCGCAAGAACTTTTGCTGGAGTTGATGTCACTAAAGATCCAATACCGGTCATTCCGACTGTTCACTATAACATGGGTGGCATTCCAACCAATTATCATGGAGAAGTGATCACGCTGAAGCAAGGTAAGGAAGAAGTGGTAGATGGACTATTTGCAATTGGAGAAGCTGCATGTGTCTCTGTGCACGGTGCAAATCGACTTGGTTCTAACTCACTTCTTGATCTTGTGGTTTTTGGTAGAGCTGCAGCGCTCAGAGCAAAAGAGAAACTAAAATCCGGTACACCACATAAAAAATTGAGCTCAGATTGTACAGATTGGATAATAGATAGGTTTAATAAAATGCGATTTGCTTCTGGGAAGCTCAAAGTAGCAAAAATACGCAGCGAAATGCAGAACACTATGCAAAAGTACGCATCAGTGTTCCGTGTTGCTGAAGTTTTAGAAGAAGGTAAAAAAGCTATAAAAAAGGTAGCAAAAATGATGCCTGATGTTTCACTTGAGGATCGCAGTATGATATGGAACAGTGATTTAGTTGAAGCACTGGAGCTTGCTAACATGATCCCACAAGCGGTTATTACCATGGAATGCGCAGCCAATCGAGAGGAGAGTAGAGGTGCTCATGCTCGTGAAGATTTTCCTGAGCGTGATGATAAAAACTGGATGAAACACACCATAGCGTGGCTTGAAGAAAAGAAAGGTCAAATTAACGTAAAAATTGATTATAAAAAAGTGGCTGAAAAAACTCTGAGCGATGAAATTGACTTCATCGCTCCGGAAAAGAGGGTATACTAGTTATATTGTTAACCCATCTGCGGGAGATTTTGTTGATGTATCTTTCATTTCACTTTTTGGATTTCTTGCACGCTTTGTCTGTCGGTCATTGTCAGTAGAGTTCTTTGTTTTATTAGTTAGTTTTTCAAAACATTTCTTAACACCACTAAACCCTAAAGTGAGAGCAAGACATGTAGCTATAGCAATAGCTGCGAGGAATAAAGCGGCAAGGGCCCCAATGTAACCCTGAGAGACACCATATGCTACAGCTGAAATGAAAATAACCGTTGTTATGGATATTAATGTTTGACGGGTTCTCTTTGCTGGATCTATGTACTTTCCAGCAGCAGATACTGCTTTTCCTGTAGTAGATGCTGTTTTTTCTATAAAAGAACCTGCTTTTTCAATGCCAGACTGACATTTTTTTGAAGCAGTTTTACAGTGGTATTTTTCCTCGAGTTTCTCCTTTAGCTCTCTAACCTTTTTTTGTGCTTCTTGTGTAATTCTTGGATATTCTTTTAAATTAAGTAAAGTTAGATAATACTTTTTAGTATCAAATGTTTGACCTTCCAACTCTAGAGAACAGGGATCAGCGCCCATTTCTAGCAGCATTGCACAAAACTTTGTTGTATTGCTACAACTAACTGTTGAATCAAAAATTGTTCCTTGCTTTAGATATTCAATTTTTTCTTTCCTTGCTTTTGTTTTTAGCACCGCTTGTAGAGGCGTGTCTTCTTTCTGGTTGGTAGCATCTACAGCTTCTCTCAATTTATCTTGAGATATCACTTCTTTTTCTACTAAATTCAAAATTAACTCCAAATATGCAACTTTTTGCTCTCCTTTAAGTAAAGCAACATGATGTAAAGCATTGTTACCATCTGTGTCTTTAAGGCTAATATCCGCCCCTTTTTCCAATAGTTCTTTAAAAAGTTTTTTATCATTATTTTTAATTACTGAATGTAATAGATAATTGTTGTTACTATCTGGAGTATTTATAGTATATGGTATAATTTCTTTGATTTTTGTTTCTGTATTGGTTTTTATTTCTGGCTTTAATTTAGATTTCTTTCCTTGCTCTGCTAATTTTTCTAAGAAGTTAAGATAATATATTTTTTGTTTTTCGCTTAACTCCTGTAATTCTTCTTTAGACAACTGCAAATCATCAATATTTGCTCCTAATTTGAGCAATTGTATAGCAGATACTATTGTATTGTCGTAGTGTGGTATAAGTTTTTTAAAAGGTGTTAAAGTTTTTCTAGGTGTAGTCTCAAAACTATGTTTTTCTTTTGTTACTTTACTAAGTAACAATGCTTGCAGTGGTGTTTGACCGTTGCCATTTTTATCGTTTACAGCTTTTTCAAGTTGTGCTTTAAGTTGCTCTTTTCCTTCCTTCTTACTCACATCTAGTACTGTATTTAAAAAATCAAACTTTTGTTTTTTCTCTAATTGTGTAACTATTAGGTGTAAAATATTATTTTCCTTTTTATCTTTTACACTGCTAATATCCGTGCAACCTTTCAGATATTCTCTAAATTTCCCTTGATCTCCATTTTTGATTACTTTGAATATTGGCTGCTCCTTATCAGTATATTGAACACTGCTGTTCATTATTCCGTTCTCTACTTCTTGGTCTTCATTTGCTGTGTGGAAAATTGGTATACCCGAAATGTGGTCTTTCTCGTCAGCATGATCATCTTCAGCTTCGCTACTGTTGCCGCTTTCAATTCCACTGTCTTCACTTTTACCCGTTATCCCGTTCTCTACTTCTTGATCTTCACTTATTGTGTTAGCACTACTGATTGAATGCTTCTTACTAGCGTCATGATTATCTTCAGCTTCGCCACTGTTGCCGCTTTCGGTTTCACTGTCTTTACTCTCCATACTCCCTCTACGACTTTGAGCAATGTTATCAGGATTGCTGCTCTGGCTAATAATTCCTGAAATTACTTGTTCTATTTCCTTTTTTTTGCTTGGTCTAGTTTATTTGATTGTTTTATTTCTTCATTCAACGCTGGAAGAAAGTGTTGGATATAATACTCATAATATTCTTTTTATTTTTCCGGTAATTCTCCTAATTTGGTCAATACTTCGGTTAATACCTTAGGAGTAGCCCCTTTCTTGAACAATCTCTTGCATTCTCTGAGAGTACTGTCTTTTCCAACTTCTGGGTGTAGGTGTTTGTGCTTTCCTTTTGTTACTTTTTTCGTTATAATGCTCAATAATTCATTGTTGTGTACTAACTCACTAGATGTAGAATTTTCTTTTGTCATACCAAAGCCTCACTAAAAACTAACTATTTGTGTATCTTTGTAGTTGTAAGTGTCAACAATTTGAGGTTGAGAACTAACAACTAAAAAGCTAGATTTAAATTTTAAAATGTTGTATATGTAATTGAAATACAGGCAGAAGAGCGTTTCTGCTAGTATCATAGTTAAACCTCACTTCAACGATTATCTACTATTTTAAATGTTTAGTTTTAAGAAAGGATAAATATTGGTATATAGCTAAAGTGAACAGGTGCAAAATGTGCTATACCGCGGCGCTAACGAGTAGCGGAATGACGGCATATCAAATTGTAGCTAGCTATAGAACGTTCCCTACTAGCTTATTCATGAATTGACGTAGTATTGATACATCGCTCATTTTAGTAGCTGGATTTTCTGTATATTCTGATTGACTTGATGATTTTTGTACCTCTTGCTCTTCTAAATCGTTGGACTTATTTTCTATATCCTTAACAGAGTTATTGCATTGTGTATCATTTTTTGGTGCGTTATCTTGAAGTGTAAGTTGCTTTTCTTCAGTAAACTTTCCTTTAATTTTTCCAAATCCTTCATAAATATTTTCTAAATTCAAGTAAATAAGATAACAAACTCCAATAACTGCTATAATAGATGAGGCAGTTGCAATTGTAATACTTCCTTGAGAAGCGCTGAATATTACCGCACAGGCTAAAGCAGTAAATACAAGCGTTGTCACTACTTTACAAACAACATTATTGACATACTTCACAATATCGCGTGCTTTTAACTTCTTGCCAAAATTGCACTTCAGTTCAGTTCTCATATCATCTGGAATAAGCGCTCTACCCATTGATTTCTCTATTCCTTTTATAATTTTATAATACTCTTTGCTCCATAATCTTTCGGGTAGTATTAACTGCTTTGGGTCAACACCATTTTGCACTAATTTTACACAGAACTTGATCGTGTTATCACGGCTCTTAGGATTGACCAAATTATGTTTATCTTTTGTCGTCTTAGTAATTAGCGCTACTTGTAGTGGTGTGCGTTCTTTTTCGTTAGTGGCGTTTGCAGCTTTACTAAATTTCTCTTTTTCCACCGAATTTAAAATCAACTCTAAACATGTAACTTTTTGTTCTCCTTTGAATGAAGCAATATAGTGCAGAGCATTTTTTTCATCTTTATCTTGCACAGTAATATCTGCACCATTTTGTAAAAATAACTCTAAGGCTTTATATCTATTTGTTTTTTCAAATTTTCTATCTGTACATGATCGATCCTCATTCTTTTCTTTTATATGCTGAAGCAACTGATGAAGAGGTGTTTGTTCTTCCTTGTTAGTAGTATTTACAGCATTACTAAATCTATCTTTATCTGAAATCAACTTCAAACATGTAACTTTTTGTTCTCCTTTGAATGAAGCAATATAGTGCAGAGCATTTTTTTCATCTTTATCTTGCACAGTAATATCTGCACCATTTTGTAGAAATAACTCTAAGGCTTGATACCTGCCAGTATCCTTAAATTCTTTTTTTACTACATTTTTTATTTTATCTTTCAATGAAGATTCTTTACTCTTTTCTTGTATGCACTGGAGTACCTGGTGGAGCGGTGTTTGCCCTTCTTTTTTATCATTTACAGCTTTTATAAATTGTTCTTTTTGGCTTGCTTCTAGCAATATATGGAGAAGTTCAAGTTTTTGTTTTGTTTCAGGTTTAACAATCAAGTGTAAAGCATTATTATCATCTGTGTCTTTAAGGCTAATATCTGCCCCTTTTTGCAATAGTTCTTTAAAAAGTTCTTTATCATTATTTTTAATTGCTAAATGTAATTGATAATTATCATTACTATCTGGAGTATTTATGGTACGTGGTATAATTTCTTTAATTTTTGCTTCTGTATTGATTTTTATTTCTGGCTTTAATTTAGATTTCTTTCCTTGCTCTGCTAATTTTTCTAAGAAATTACGATAGTATGTCTTTTGCTCTTCTTTTAAGCCTTGTAATTCTTTTGTAGATAATCCTAAATTATCAGAGCTGGCTCCATGCTCTAACAATTTTGTAAGAAACTTAAGTGTGTTATCATTATTTTGGATCGTATGAGACTCATGTTTTTCTTTTGTTATCTTGTTAATTAGTGCCACCTGAAGAGCGTCCTGATTTTCACTATTAATGAGTTGTGCTAAATCTTCCTTGGTGACCGTTTTTATTAGGATACCCAGAAACTTGCATTTCTGTTTCTTTTCGAGCGATGCAATAAGGTGTAAAATATTATTTCCTTTTTCATCTTTTATGCTGCTAATATCCGTACAATCTTTTAGATATTCTCTAAATTTCCTGTTATTTCCATTTTTGATCGCTTTTAGTAATTGAACATTATTATTCGTTATTCCGTTGCTTATTTCTACTTCATGATCATCTTCAACATCTCTACCGTAGCCACTCTCTGTTTCACTGTCCCTACGATCATTTTGGTTGTGGGTAAAACAATATTTGCTATTACAAGTAATTTCTGAAATTGCTTGCTTTACTCGCTCTTTTGTTTCATTTGGTGTTTTTTTCGATCGTTCTATCACTTCATCTAGCACTGGAAGGAAGCATTGGACATAATACCTATAATATTTTTCTTGTTCTCTAAGTGATTCTTCTAATTTAGTTAATACTTCAGAGCTAGCACCTTCCTCAAATAACCTTTCGCACTTCTTGAGGGTTCCATCTTGACCTCTTGGTTTTTCACGCTTGTGTTCTTCTTTTTTTACCTTTCTCTCTATAGTGCAGTGCAATTGCTCGTCTTTTCTATCCTGCTCTCGCTTTTGCTTTTTATTTTTATCTATGCATTCACCTAATTTATCTGCATTAGTAGTTAGTGCGCTTAGATCTATACCCATACTAAAACCCCAATATTAAAAGCTATTTAAGTTGTCAGCACTAAACTAACAACCAAGAAGTTTGACTTTTAAATTGAGCTAAACGTTGTGTATGTGATCAAAATATAGGTGGAAAGGCAGAAAACTAGTTTCTATTAGAAAATCTGTTATCATAGTCAAATCCTCACTTGAACAGTTGTCTACTATTTTAACCATTTAATCTTAAAAAATAATAAATATAGCTAAAGTGAGTAACTGCGAAACGTGCTACTGGCTAAAATATAGCTAAACTGACTTACGACAATTTGAAAAACCGTCATTCCGCTACTCGTTAGCGCCGCGGCGGTATGACGGTCCGCTACGTGTTAGCGGAATCTATGCTGAGATACCGCGAATGAATCGCGGTATGACGGTTCGCGGCGGTATAGCTATAGGATAAGAAACTATAGCTGCAGATCGATGCTTTTATAAATCTTCCAGACTTGGTTTTTCTTTTAGTTTTTTAAGTCTTTCTTTATTTAGTATGGAGCTTATCTCTTCTACACTTTTATCAATATCATCATTGATTATTACATAATCATATTTATCACGTTTGCTTATCTCTTTTTGAGCTTCGGCTAATCTGCGCTCTATTTCGTCCGCACTGTTGCTATTACGCTTTTGCAGGCGTAACCTCAGCTCTTCCATTGAAGGGGGAAGTATAAAAACACTTACAACTTTTTTTCTCATGAGCTTGAATAAGTGAAATGCCCCTTGCCAGTCTATGCTTAGTAAAACGCTTATTCCACTGCTTAAGTTTTGCTCTATAAAATCTCTTGGTATACCATAAAAATTCTCAAAAACTTTGGCGTATTCAAGCATCTGACCAGCTTCGCATAACTCGTGAAATTTTTCTTCGGTAACGAAAAAATAGTCTTTTCCATTTATTTCGCCAGAGCGAGGCTTGCGCGTAGTCGTAGAAACAGACCTAACTAAATTAGTTGATCGCTCAAGTAATTTTTCTGATATAGTAGTTTTTCCAGCTCCAGAAGGAGAGGATAGAACCAATAATATGCCCTCACTTTTTATGGTCATTTTTCTTTGCATTTTTTAATATGGCGCTTTTTGGATCAGAGTTTAAAAAGCTAGAACCTTCTAAATTAGAATTTGATAAGTTGGTGCCAATGAGAGAAGAGTTATCAAAGACAGTATAGCGCAAATCGGTTTTTTCAAGATTTGCCTTATTCAAATTAACGTTTACAAACTTTGCTCTACTCAATGTTGAATTAGAAAAATCAGCATTTTCTAAATTCATATTCTTAAATTCAAAGTAAGAATAATTTACATTAAATTTTTCACCCTGTGATATTTTCTCTTGCAAATCTCCAATTGAAGTTATAGCATTTTCTAACCCTGCAAGTTTTTTCTGCCCTTGATTGTCAATCAAAATTGAATTATCAAACTTGCAATCTGTTAAATGAGCATCAGCAACTGAACTTTTATATATGCTTGAAGAGTGAAAAGACATATCACTAATTGTTGAATTGCTCAAATTGCTAAGAAAAAAGCTAGTTTTCCTAAAGGCATTAGCGTGAAGCAAAGAAGATCTGAAATCGCTTTCAATAAAATTTGAATTAGTTACTTTTAAATTGGACCAGCTCGAATTATCAGCTAATAAATTAAAGAATGTTGAATTTTCTATTTCACTGGAATCAATATTATGGTGAAAAAGTGTACTGTTATAAACTTGAGAGTCTTGGATTTTTATCTTATACATTGAAGTTGTAGAAAGGTCTGAATCTTCTATCTTCGCAGAGGTGAATAGTGAATGGTCAAAAAATGAGCCATTCATGTCAGAATTCGCAACTTTAGTATTATGAAACTTTCCGTGACGAATGTCAGCATTAGAGACATTAACTTGATGCAGTTCACTAAAACTAAAATCAATATTGGATAAATCAGCATCCTGAAGACTTGCTCCAAAAACATATACATGTTTTATCTTGGAACCATTTAGTATAGATTGAACAAAACTTGAATTATCGTCATTCACATAGGAAATTTGTGTGTTGCTTAAATTAGCTTCGTCGAAGTTACTGTTAATTATGATAGAAGAATTAAGGCAGGCATCGGAAAGATTGCTACCTGTAAAGTCTGATTCTTTTAACTCTGCACCATATATGTTAGCATTTTTTAATGAAGAAAATTGTATCTTTAATTTATATGCATCCACTCCAAAGAAACTTGCATTATCAAGGTTATTTTTCTGCATAACAGTATCGTTTATTTCACTATCATTAAAATTTACGTAGCTAACATTCGAGTTTGATAAATTGGAGAGATTCATTTGCACATTCGAGAAATTAGTATGCAAACCAATTACGTTGTGCATACTTACTTTTTTGAGATCGGAACTGATAAAATCAGCATAACTAACATGAGACTGATCAAATACGATATCTGTTAAGTTTGCAGAAACAAATTTTGTAAAACTCAAATTTGTACCTTTTATTTTAATGCCACGTAAATTAGCATTGGAGAAATTAGCACCACGTAAATCAACATCAATGAAAGACACGTCGGATAAATCGGTGTTAGAAAAATCAGCACCAATCAGACTTACTCCATCAAAAACAGATCCACTTAGGTACAATTGGCTAAAATTAGCTCCATTTAAGTTAGAGCCAAAACCTTTCTTAAAATCTTCTGGCACGCCCTCTTTGTGGCACTGCACCAAAAATTCAGCAAAGTCTTTTTTACTGTAAGATACGTATTTTGCATCATGTAGAGCGTTTAAAAAATCACTAATCTGATTTTTTTCATCATTTGTTTCGTTTCCATAACATAAATGACCAACTAAAATTAATATCAAAAATCTAATCATCTTGCTTATCGCACTGCGACTCATTGTTTTCTTTCGTTTTCACAGCCCAATCGTAAATTGCTGAGCTTTCTTTATTGTCTATTTTTCTATCCTCCAAAAGGTGTGGCATCATTTCGGCAATCGCATTTATTATATTGATCTGCTTTTTTTCGATTGCTATATCAATTGGGGATTGAAAATTATTATTAACTACTCTAAGATCAGCGCCTTGTAATAAGAGAAAGCGCACTATGTCTACCTCACCTTGTTTAACTGAATAAATGAGAGGAGTATCACCCAATTTATTTCTAAACCTTAGTATCTCTTGAGTTGTTAATCCAATTTTTTCTAGCTTACTCATTATTCCTCTTAAGCAAGGTAAGTTATTTTTCTTAATACAGTAAAAAAATTGCTTACTGTAATCATCAATAAATACAGTTGTAGGAAGATGCTCATTAAGGCTATCATATTGTCGTTTATATATTGACTTGCTTTGTATATCTTTATGACCCCATTCTTTTATTGGTTCTCTGTTTAGCTTTGTCCATTTTTGTAAATTTTTCTTTTCACTTTGCTCTTCTTCATCTTTTTTAGTTATAGGTTTTACTCTATTGCGGTCCTTAGAATTATTGTTTGTTTCTTTCACTTTTTTTTCTTCAAACTGATTCTCTACTTTTTCTTTTTTTCCCTCTAATAATTGACTCGCATCACTTTTTGAAAGTTCATTATCTTTTATATCAATCTTCTGATCAGCTTGTAGATTTTTTTGCGGGTCAGTTGTATTCTCATTTAAATCAGCACTTAAAGGCAAAGGCTCTGGTTTCAAATCTTTATTCACTTCTTTATTGGCCACATTTGGTAAATTTCGAGCAAATTCGCCTGTACTTTCTTCTAGCTGGCCATTTGGCAAATCTTTATCAATCCTTTCACCTTCACTTATAGTTTTTTCAACCACAGAAGCTTTATTCTCGTTGTGTTGCAGCTTCTCTTTATCGGTTACTCTTTTGCTCTCAGCCTCTTGTGTTTGTTTAGCATCGACGTTGCTTTTCAACTCATCTTTTTGATTTGTGCTATCTTGCTTCCTTACACCTACATTTTCGTTTTTATGAACTGATTCAATTTTCTTTTCTTCAAATTGCTCTACAGCAAATAGGCTCAGTGATCCAAATACAACAACTAATAATACAAAGTATAAAATACTCTTCATAAATATTCCAAGCATAAGCTTAATTAAGATGATACTATAATCAAATGATTAATCTACAGTAAAAAATGCCTTAGGATTTAATTTATAAAAAAACAATAGATTTTTTGTATCTGTTCAGGGGCATCGCAAATATTGAAGCAAAGTGGTCAGTGCTTACTGTACGAACATTGTGATTTGAGAGCAATCTCCGCTAGGGAGGATGTCATCCCAGTGCTCAAGCAACAAGGACAACATTGCAAATTTAGAGTTCAAAAGGGTTATTCCTCGAGAACTACTGCGTCAGAAAGCTGGCGCTGAATTTGTATATAATGTTGATCTTGGAGGTTTTTATGAATAATAGTGAGAGAAAAGAGAAGTTAGAAACTCGCATTCTATCAAGTAGAGGCAGGTCTTTACTTGACCATGAGCTACTGGAACGTACTCTATCTGAATATGCAGAAGGAAGAGAAGTGGCAAAAAGGCTAATTGAGCTCTTTAGTAGTTTAGGAAGGGTAATTAATGCTGATTTTCATGAGCTAAAAAACGTTACAGGAATGAATGATGGAGCAATAGCAAATATCTTTTGTCTGAAAGAGATTTTTGATAGGATACTGAAAGGTAAGTTAAAAAAATTGTCAATTCTTGATAATAGAGAAGAGCTACTAAAATACTTTAAAGCAGCAATAGGGCAGTCACGAAAGGAAAGCTTACGAGTGGTATACTTAGATCGAAGTGGTTATTTAATATATGAGTATATTCAAGACTGTGGAACTATAGACAGAGTACCTCTGTATGTGAGGGAAATAATAAAACAGGGATTACTGATTGATGCAGCATCTGTTGCAATTTCACATAATCATCCAAGTGGAGATATAGAACCATCAAAAGAGGATGAGGATAACACACTTACATTAGCTGCAACCTGCGAAAATGTAGGAATGAAATTGATAGACCATATAATCGTAACACAGAAGAGCCACTTTAGTTTTTATGATAGTGGTTTATTGTAATCTGTAGACCGGAAGGAAAGTTCTCCAACTTTCCTTCTTTTTTTCACTTCATAAATTAAAAAATTCAATATAAGCTTGAACAGCTAAAATTAGTAATAAAAAGTGGAATTAGGCAAAAAAATAAAGGAACTTAGGTTATACTGTGGCTTGACACAAACTGAATTAGGAAAAAGAATAGGTGTTTCATATAGACAGATACAAAGGTACGAAAATGGTTCAAATTGCATTTTAGCCAGTAGACTGTATGACTTAGCAAAAGCCCTATCGATTAATGTTGCTGATTTTTTTACTGATATGCACGCCGACTCACATGAAAGTTACGATGAAGAAATACTAAAACTAGTCAAAGGATATAACGAAATTAAGAGCAAAAGGTTACGTAGTGTAGTTTATATATTGGTAAAATCTTTTTCTCAAAGTGATAATACATAGCTAATATTACCTGATATGTAAAATGACCATACAACATCCTATCGATAAGCAAATAGCTGAAAGAATAAGAAAAAGAAGGCTAATATGTGGTTTTAGCCAAAGGGACTTAGGAAAAAAGCTTGGAATTTCATTTCAGCATATACAAGGATATGAAACTGGAGAGGTAAGGCTTGTAGTTGATAGATTGTATAATTTGGCAGAAGCTTTGTACGTTGATATGTCATATTTTTTTACCAAAGCCTCTGAAGACTTGCATGATAAGGCCTTTCACAGCGATGTAGGCAGCGAAGAAATATCAAGATTAGTAAGAGAATATAGAAAAATTAAAGATGAAACATTGCGTGATATTGTGCATTTAGTGATAAAGGCTATTGCTAACAAATAGTACAAATTTTAAAGTTCAGGTATTTTTTATAATATAAAACACTTCTACAAGCAATACTAATTAAAGTAAATTATTTATGGTAAATTGGATTAAGTTTTAAAAACCACTTTACTTTGTAATAGTTAACCATTTATTTCTGATATACAAGTAGCTATGTGAAACATAGCCACTTGTCTCCAATCAAGAACGTCCTACGGATGTCGTTTTGTTGTCTTTTAATTTATTCACCCAAGAAAAGGTCTCACTACTTTTAGAATTTTGGTCGCCCCACCTTCCACATCTAGTAAAACTGCCTTTTTCTACTGCTTCTTTAACAGACATTCCACCAAATAAACAACCCTTTCCTACGATTTCTCCTATTTCTTGCAACTCGTTCCACATTTCTTCATCTTCTACCTCAACTTGTACTTGATGATAGTCTTCTGTGTCATGATATACCATTAAATTTAGCTCTCCTAGGCTAGTGCAAAGTGTTACTGTAAAAGCGCTGTTATCGGATATATCTACGTAATTTCTTTTACCGTCTTTCCCGGTTTTGACCTCAACTTCACCATCACCTATTTTTATGATACTACCGCCAAGGTTTAAGTCTCCTTTACTTAAGCCCAAATTTTTTGCACCTTCTACAACTTTGGCAACATCAACTATGCAGCTATGTGAAAATTCAATATAGAAGGTCTTATTATCGATTTCTACATCTTCAACAGTTCCTTCTATAGTAGCGTCTTCTCCAACTTCCCTAAGTTTCTTGAGCCTACTATATATTTGTGGCTCAATTTCTTTTTGCACTTTTTGATACATTTCAGCTATTTTCTTATCAACTTGTACATTAAAATCTGCTCCATGTAAGGCTAACTTTCTGATTATATCTTCTTGTTTATTTTCTTTGAATTCATCACGATACATCTTAAACATTGTAACTTTAGCGAAGCCAAAGCCATCTTCATTGGCAGCATTTATTCTTATTCCTAAGTCCAAAGCTTCATCGATAACTTTACTTAACTCGTTTATATTTTTAGCTGCAATAGCTTTTTCCAGGAATTCATTTAGTTTCATATTTTCATATTCACTTAGTCTTATCCTGCATAAAGCTGATCGAAATGGATTGAGCTCCTCAGGATATGTTAAGACAGGTAATTTACTAATCTTTTTATTTGCTGTTGGAGCAGCTTTTACAAAATTAGGTAATAACCCTTCTTTTGCTATTTGCTCTACTGCTTTTAACATTTTATACCAATTCCTAAAAATAAATAGAGGAATAAAGAAAAATTTCTAAAATAGAATAATTTAAGAATTAGTGGGGAGTTATGGCAGGAAAAAGTAAAGCAATAGGAGAAGAATTATATAATAAGTGTAACCTGGAATTAAAGAAGCACGGCATAAGAGGAGAGATAGGAAGAAGATTACAGGCAATAATATCTGCAAAAGAATATGGAATAACAAAAGTTGCTCAAATATACCGAATTACTAGAACTACATTGATGAAGTGGATTACAAGATTTAAGGAAGGAGGAGTCAATGCGTTTAAAATACAACCAGGACGTGGAGTAAAGCCGAAGTTGAGCTACAAGCAGCAAGAAGAAATTAAAAATGTCATAGCAGAAGAAGGAGCCAACCTAACGGCTAAGAAATTAAAAATCATAATTGAGAAAATGTTTTCTATTGAGGTAAGTAAGTCTACAGCACATAGACTGATGCAAAAGTTAGGTTTTTCGTATATTACTCCAAGGCCTGTGCACAATAAACAGGATAAAAATAAACAAGAAGAGTTTAAAAAAAAATCTTAATGAAACTATTGTCACGTATCCCGAAAAAGAGCTATTTTTCTTCGATGAGTCGCGGTTTGGCACACATTCAAAGATTGGACACGGGTGGTTTAAAAAAGGCATTAGGACACAGGTTAAGGTAAAATTAGGTAGGCAAAACTTTTATCTCTATAGTGCAGTTAATCCTAGAAATGGAGAGAGTTCTAGCTTATTCGTACCAAACGTCAATACTGATTGTATGAATATATTCCTTGAGCAGATGTCACAATATTTAGGAACAAGGGAGGCATTTCTTGTTGTGGATTGTGCAGGATGGCATAGATCCAAAGGTTTAAAAATACCACAAAATATTACCTTAATCTATTTACCTCCATATTCACCAGAGTTAAATCCAGTAGAGCGTTTATGGCAATATTTGAAAGACAATCTCATTAAAAATAGAATATATGACTCTGTTAGTTTATTGGAGGATACTGTATGTGCATTCATTCGTGATATTACGGAAAGTTCGATCAAAACCATTTGTTCTGTGAGTTATTTGCCTACTTATTTATGAGATTTGGTATAAAATCGTTATGACATCACTTGGCGCAAGCCATGCATATTTTATCGGTAGCTTGAAATTGTATATATTTCTCTCTTGCCACGAAGAATAAAGTAAAACTTCAGCGATATTTTGTGCCTCTCCCTCCTCCATAATGAGCGGTATTTCAACTGTTGCAGCAGTGCCTTGCTTTGGCAACTCAGCATATTTAACATCAATTGGATAGCCAAAATTGCGATTAAAATAAACGACGTTAACTTTATTGTTTAAATCCAGTTGACTAATATTAACAAGTTTTGAATTGTTACTGAAAACCGTTTCACCAATTGGCATTACAGTTGTAACTCCCCTGCCCTTTTGGACAAATTTCAGTTTAGAGCCCTGTTCAACCACATCAAAAAAATAGCAACTTTGCAGCATTTTAATAATTGAACGTACGGGTTGCTGGTCATTTATTACATATCCAGACAATAACCCTTTGACGTTGCTTGTATCGAACTGATTGCTTTTTAAACCTGTTTTTTGTAACAGATCCAATAAAACATCGGAAATATTAAGCTGTGAAAGCTTTCCCTGAATCCAATGTCCTGTCTGCCAGTTATGGCAGTCAGCCCACACATCACACAAATTGGGAAAGTAAGGAAATGGCCTTGCATCCCATGCCCAGAGAAACATTTTTTCTACCATTTCTGAGCTTTGCCACTTCTTTAGCGTTCCTTCAATTGCAATTTTTTGTGAAAGAAAGCTCACCTCTCCGTTTGAATATCGTGGATATTTGCTCTCTATGCTGCCTTTGTCAACAAACACATTTGGCTCATTAGTGCAGCCGTTCATACTGGGAAATCCATATTCAGTAAACCATATTTTTTTCATTTTTGGTTGCCATTTTGTTTTACTACCACCGGGGTTTATGTGAGTTTCACTCCACCATTTCTCTATATTTTTCCACGCATACCTGCTGTCGTTATACTTTACTTTTTCAGGCTCACTTTTTGAGTAATCATAGAAATAATCATACCCCACTCCACTGCTCCAACCACCCATTACATCTTCCGCAGAATAGCCAAAAGGAGGCTCTGGACCATCAGTCAGTGGAAAATAAGCATCTATGCCAACAACGTCGATGTACTGTGAAGACCACAGTTCATCCATATTATACCAACCATCATATGAGTGGTATTTGCTCCAATCCGCAGCGTAAGTTACTGTTACTTCTTTTCCAAGATCAAGTTTTATCTGCTTTGCAAGCTTAACTAGCTCTGCCACTGCAGGGTAATTACCTTTTTCATCTCTGATTTTGGTAAGTTCAACAAATTCAGAACCAATGATAAACCCTTCCACTTTAGTTTGTTTGGCAATGCTTGCATAATGCTCTATAAATTTGTTGTACTGATTCTTAAAAAAATCACTTATATCTTGAGGAGCCCCGCTCAATCTTCCTCGCCACTCTTTGTTCTTTGTATCAAGTAAGGGCATCGGATAGAGCATCACCTTGTAGCCTCTGCTGTGTAGCTCTTCTATATATCTTATTAGCGCTGAATCACTAACTGTGCCACCATATCTTGGGTTTCCATTATCATCTTTTGAAATTAGCTGAGCATCATCTCTGGTACTACTTCCTACTTGCCAATCATCAGGTAATATTGCGGAATCATCTTGAAATTCAACTGCAGGGTATATTTTACAATCTTTAATGTTCAGATCATTCACAAACCAATTGACTACTACCGATACCCACTCAACATTTGGTAAATCTCCCTTTAATTGATCCAAAAAAAGCACTGCATCGCTCTTTTTAGTGTGGTTGTTATGATTTACCCTTTGTGCTAGCCCATATGGGATATATTGGTTGCTGCTTATTCTCTCTTGCGCGATTTTCTTCTGTATTTTTGTATCATATACAAACTCTCCTGAGCCTGGTATTATATTGATATTCTGAATATTTTCTACTACTGAAAATCCGCTAGGCTTTAATATAGTCTGCACTTCAAATGTGAATACCGGAACGCGGTTATTATAGTCTGCTAAAGGAAAATTCTTGATGACTATGTAAGATATTCCCCTATAAGCCGGCACACCTTCGATTGACGACATAAATGGATCAGGATTTTGGTCTTCTGTACCGCGGTAAAAAGTATAATCTATTTCATCAAAGCTAAGTGATGTTGTATCTGCCCAGATTCTGTTTAATTTTTCTACTTTCCCCTTGCAGATCGCAATTGCAAGCGTTGCATAGTAATTATACTCAACATTCATACCTCTTCCAATTTTGCTTTTGGTGGTTATCGCCTCTTCTTTTATTGGCTGTGACCAAATAATGTTCCCTGCAATGCGAGCAGTGCCATAGATAATTGGTATCGTCCTTCCATAGGTTGAGGTTTGAACTTGCAGATTTTTTAGTCTCGCACCATGCGTTACTTTCTGCTCAGCATCAAGGCTAAACATCGCACCATCAAGCTGCGCACCAAGAAGAGCACCGAGTTCTGAGCCGATAATCTGGCCAATTGGACCAAAAATGCTGCCTGCTTGACCAAAAATTGATGATAAAATTATTGTGGACATGATAATCCTTCTTTTTGTTTCTATAGTTAATGTAGGCTCTACGTCATACCGCCGCGGATAGATCCCGCTAACAAGCAGCGGGATGACGAGCTTATCGTTATGCCGCCGCGAACCGTCATACCGCGATTCATTCGCGGTATCTCGGCATAGATTCCGCTAACTAGTAGCGGAATGACGAATTTGTCGTTTTACAGCCACTTGGATGACAATTTGCCACTAAATAGTAGGAAATTCAATAGCTTACAATGAATAGTTGAAGTTTTTAATTAAGAAAAACACACGAGTAAATCATGTAGCTATAATCATTGTAAGCAACAATGAAAAAGTGCGGAAGTAGAAATTTGAGTTGACAAAATAAGAAAAAATATAGTATATTAAAAATATTGATACTAACTTAAACTAATTATGCCAGCAGTAGTAAATACACCAGACAACATACAAAGACCGTCAAAATTAAAAAAAGCAAAAGAAATTCTGCTAGCTCCTGTAAGGTGGCTAATCACAGGTTTATTTGGTTTATTTGTAGTACTTTTTATAATATTTGTTATTCCTCTCCTGGTGTTTTTCTTAATCGCCAAGGTATTGAGTAAGCTATATCTTTTTGCAGGAGGCAAAATGCCGGAATGGTTAGAGCAAGGAACTGAAGCATTTATGGAGGCAGCACGTATCCCACAAACAACGCATGATACTAATGTAAATGATGCAATTAATATTAACGTTCAAAAGCTAAAAGAAAACTATGGCGAGCCTGATGTTGATGATAAGTTTATAGAGGAAATAGAAGGATTTATTGATCAGTTAGAGTGCATAGCAAATGGCACACAAAAAGCTGCAGATAAAGATCAACTTACAGAAGATGAGAAAAAACATGCACTTGAGTGCTTGGAGCGTATAAAAAATAACCCTGGTACACATAGTGGAAGCGGGTTAACATTGAAGCAAGTTTTAAATTTAGCTTGGAAGGCTTGCAACGATCAAACTAGAGCAAATGCTGATCATAATATAGATATTAATACCCGCATATCACAGAGAAAATATCAACTGGTTAAACATTTAGTAGAATCGCAAACAGAATACGGAGTGCATGGTGGTCGTGGTTCAAGTGCATGTTTTACTGGTGCCTTCAACAGTATTGTCTCTTCCTTGTACACTTTTGAAGAGTTTTCCTTCTTGCAAAAAGCAGATAAGAATACTATAAAGCAGGAATTTGAAAATGAGCTGCAAAAAAAGGGAGAAGAACTATTTAATCAGCTTTCCAATGATAAAGAAAAAAAAGAAGTTGCAGAAGCTTTAAGTAATCCTTCTACAAATTTCTTTTCAAGCTATGTAGAGTCATTTAAAAACCACTCTGCACGTGCAGTTTTAGGTGATAAAGAATGCGACAAATTAGTTAAAACTCATCTTAGTAATCTTCAGTACAATAGCACAATATCTTGCTTTACCTAAAGTAATCACTTTACCAGCGGCAAAGTGATACCATGCTGATTCATATATTTTCCTTTCATATCATCATATGATTTTTCACACTCACTTTCGCCGCTTAAAAATACGAATTGGCATGCGCCTTCATTAGCGTAAATTTTTGCAGGAAGTGGGGTGGTGTTTGAGAATTCGAGTGTGACATGACCTTCCCATCCAGGTTCTAAGGGAGTAACGTTTACTATAATTCCACACCTTGCGTAAGTTGATTTACCAACACAAATGACCAGTACATTTCTTGGTATACGAAAATATTCCACTGTGCTTGCAAGCACAAAGCTATTTGGTGGAATTATGCATACGTCTGTTTCTTTATCTATAAAACTATTCTCAGAGAAATTTTTAGGGTCCACGATGGCTGAATTAACGTTAGTAAAAATTTTAAATTTATTATCCACTCTTGCATCATACCCATAAGACGATAGTCCGAAAGATATAACACCTTTGCTGCTTTTGTGATCCACAAAAGGCTCTATCATTCCAAAATTTTCAGCTTTTTCTCTGATCCATTTATCTGGCATAATTGCCATAATTGCCCCTTAAAGTTGTGTAATACTTACAATAATATAAAATAAAATTTAAATGTAAACTGTAGCTTTTGTCATGCAAGTAGCTTGTATCAAATCACAATGTTCGTACAGTTATGCGCATGGCGCTGGGATGACAATGGATTATTAACTAACAAATTGTACTTCGTCACATGGTAAACGATGTCATTCCAGTGCTTGACACTGGAATCCAGAAAACTTAACTTTACACCAGGTAATAAGAACTGGATCCCAGTGTCTGGGAACTGGGATGACATCCTCCTAGTGAAAATTGCTCTCAAATCACAATGTTCGTACAGTAAGCTGCTTGCAGACACCATTGTTACAATGTTCATGCAATTGAAATAGCGGTCAATTGGATTAGCTATAGGTCAATCACAAGAGAAAATTAAAGCTTTTCAGTTTGATTTTTTGTTACAATAATTAGATTTATGTTCTTAGCTAAAAACAATGTTTAGAAAATTTCTCCTGATTTTTGTATTCGTATTATTCACGCCGCTGTCAAATGCTGATGCCAGGAAATACATCAGAATTGTTGGATCTTCAACCGTTTTTCCTTTTATCTCATTTGTAGCCGAGGAGTTCAATCGTGTATTCTCTTTTAAGACTCCAGTTGTGGAATCGATAGGAAGTGGATCAGGGTTCAAAATGTTTTGCTCAGGAATAGGGGAAGACACGCCAGACATCACCACTTCATCTCGCCCTATGAAGGAAGTAGAAAGAGAACTATGTAAAAGAAATAAAATTAATGAAGTGATAGAGATCATCATTGGCTATGATGGAATTGTCATTGCAAATTCAAATCAAAGCCATAGATTTGATTTCACAAAGAAGAACTTATTTGAAACTTTATCTGCATATTCTCAAGAAAATGATAAATTAGTAAAAAATAATAAGAAGTTTTGGTCTGATGTAAATCAAGCCTTACCAAAAACAGAAATTGAAATTTATGGTCCACATCAAAATACAGGCACATACGAAACTTTGGTTAATTCTATTATGTTCAATCAATATTCATGCATGAACTCGAGAATTTTCAAAGAGAATTATAAAGATCAGGAAGAAAGAAAGAAAGCATGTGGTAATATAAGGGATGACGGAAGGTATATAGAAGTTGGAATTAATGAAAACATAATAATACAAAAATTGAAAAGTAACAAGAACGCTTTAGGGATATTTAGTTTTAGCTTTTTAATGAGGAATCAAGATAAAATACAAGGGAGCACAATTGCAGGAATTGAGCCAACTTACGAAAATATATCATCGGGAAAATATATATTAGCAAGACCTCTATACCTTTATATAAAGAAAGAACACCTGGATACTGTTGATGGATTAAGAGAATTCATAAAAGAAATTATAGATTCGATCGGCATTGAAGATGGGTACCTATCTAGGCTTGGTCTAATCCCACTTTCAAGTGAAGACATGAAAAAAGCTTCAGCAAAAGTTTATGATATAAAGTGACGGCAACACTTCTTGTATCCGTTCAGGATAGCGGCAAGGTAGTATAACCATAGAGTAAAAGTGAGTTTACAACAAATGGTGTCATGCAAGTAGCTGACACTGGAATCTAATTTCACTTTATGATGGTGTCATTCCAGTGCTTGACACTGGAATCCAGGAAACTTAACTTTACACCAGGTAATAAAAACTGGATCCCAGTGTCTGGGCACTGGGATGACACCCTCCTGGTAGCACAACGTTCGTACAGTTGTGTGTCAGCTACTCGGATGACAGTAGATAATGTAAGAAGTCTATTGATTCAATAACTGCTCGTTTTTGTCAAATACCTTGTCTACACTTGGATTTTCCACTTTCTCACGAACCTTAGCAATACCAGCACCCATTAATATAACTGCTGCCAAAACTGTTAAAGCCAGTGCAACTGCAGGATACGCTAGCACATAGGCTGCAACAGCACCAGCTACGCATAGTCCAGTAACACCTAGAGCAATCTTCCCTTTGTGTTCACTCCAGAAGGTTGTATCGTTTTTTTCTGGGGTTGTGTTGTCAGTAGTAGATTGAGTATTTGCGTTGCCACCATTTACTGGGGTTTGTCCGCCAGTAGACTTCGCACCTTTTTGTCCCTTTTCTTTTGAAGGAGCCTTTAGAGTATTGATTATCTCTTCCATGTCTTCTTTCTTTATCCTTGGATCGGGTTGATGGAACTCAGCCCACTTTAATAGAGACATTCCATTTGCCTGTATGTTAACATTAGCCCCTGCTTCTTTTAGAGCCTTGAATACCCTTAAATTGCCACGCTCAACAGCCTTAACTATTGTATTATTTACATTTTCATCCGCTGCGCTAACATGAGCGTCTACTTTTCCTATTAGAAGATCTACTAGCTCTTTATGTTTAGGATCGCCATATTCCTTTTCAATAGCAATAATCAATGGAGTCAATCCATCTACACCCACTGCATTAACATCAGCCCCTACTTTTATTAGAAAATTTGCCACCTTTGAATCTTCACGGTTAAAAGCAGCTGTTAATAATGTGTGTTTAGATTCTACTCCGTTATTAACAGTAGTAAACACATGATCAAAACTAAATTTCCCTTTTTCCCACTCTTTATATGCATCTGAATCTGGTGATAATTGACTTTTTATTGCTTCAATTACGTTATCTTGATTCAGACTGCTGTTAGCACTTGCGGACTTTAATGCTTTGTATATTGTTGAAAACTGTTCATACTCCATATTTTATACCAATTCCTAAAAATAAATAGAGGAATAAAGAAAAATTTCTAAAATAGAATAATTTAAGAATTAGTGGGGAGTTATGGCAGGAAAAAGTAAAGCAATAGGAGAAGAATTATATAATAAGTGTAACCTGGAATTAAAGAAGCACGGCATAAGAGGAGAGATAGGAAGAAGATTACAGGCAATAATATCTGCAAAAGAATATGGAATAACAAAAGTTGCTCAAATATACCGAATTACTAGAACTACATTGATGAAGTGGATTACAAGATTTAAGGAAGGAGGAGTCAATGCGTTTAAAATACAACCAGGACGTGGAGTAAAGCCGAAGTTGAGCTACAAGCAGCAAGAAGAAATTAAAAATGTCATAGCAGAAGAAGGAGCCAACCTAACGGCTAATACCAAATCTCATAAATAAGTAGGCAAATAACTCACAGAACAAATGGTTTTGATCGAACTTTCCGTAATATTACGAATGAATGCACATACAGTATCCTCCAATAAACTAACAGAGTCATATATTCTATTTTTAATGAGATTGTCTTTCAAATATTGCCATAAACGCTCTACTGGATTTAACTCTGGTGAATATGGAGGTAAATAGATTAAGGTAATATTTTGTGGTATTTTTAAACCTTTGGATCTATGCCATCCTGCACAATCCACAACAAGAAATGCCTCCCTTGGTAACCGTTCACGGAGATAAGGTGGTTTACAAAGTAAGTATAAAAGTGTAAAGAGATAGGAAGCTAAATATGGAATGGGTAAATGACAACAGTGCTGCAAGAAAAGGTTGTAGCAGAAAACGCTAATCTCAAGGAAGAAATAAAAGCACTGATCAGAGAAAATGATAGCTTGAAAGCAAAAATAGTTGAATTAGAAGACAAATTGGGCTTAAATTCGCAAAATTCATCGCTGCCACCATCACGAGATATATATCGTAAGAAAGCAAAAAAGAAAAGTGATAAAAAACCAGGAGGTCAGCCAGGACATAAGGTGCATAAGCGTGAATTAATGGCTGCAGACGAGGTAGTGAGATGCACAATTGATACAATTTGTATGTGTGGAGGTAAGATTACTTTAGAAGATGAAATTATTCATCAGAAGGCAGAGTTGCCAGAAATTAAGCCAATTGTAACTGAGTACAGGTTGCAAAGAGGACATTGTAGAGTATGTAATAAAAGAATTACAGCAAATTTACCCGAAGGTGTTGCAAGAGATTTTCTAGGACCCAATGCTAAAACAGTTATAAGCAGCCTTAGCGGCTTTTTTATTAACTCAAAAAGAGAGGTACAGCAAATTTTGGGCAGTATTTTTAATCTAAATATAAGCCTTGGTTTAGTCTCAAATACTGAACGCAGGGTATCGAAGAAGTGTGCATCTGAATATGAGAAAATGAAGGAAGAGTTGCAAGGAAGCGAGTATTTGCATATAGACGAAACAGGGCACAGAAATCAAGGAAAGAGAGGCTGGAGTTGGGTAATAACAAACAAAGCGTTGACACTTCTGAAGGTAAGCGAGTCTCGTGGTAAGAAGGTGTTGAAGAGTTTACTGCCAGAATATGATGGTATATTTGTGAGCGATAGATACGCTGTATACAATTACTTCAATCGTGAAAATAGACAGATATGTTGGGCACATCTGGCAAGAGATTTTGAGAGATTTGCCCATAGTAAAAATGTTGAAGTGAGCAAAATTGGCCAAGCACTAAAATCGCTCAGCAATAAGGTGTTTGTAGTAGATAAGGCAAAAAAACAAAATTTGATAGATAATTTGAGATTTTATCGACTGGTGCGAAAAATTCGGAAAAGGGTAAAACATTTTTTACGTAAAATGACGAGGGTTGCAAATAGCACTCAAGCTTCAAGAATGGCCGCTAAGATGTTACGATCTGAGGATATGATGTGGAAGTTTTTAAGAAAACCTGAAGTGATAGAAACAACTAATAACCTTGCAGAACGGCAAATTAGACGGTACGTAATTTATCGTAAAAACAGCTTTTTCACCTGGTCAGAACGTGGAGAAAGATTCGTGGAAAGAATGTTGTCGATATTTTTGACATCACGTCTAAATGGCCAGAACCCCTTTCAAAAGCTACAGAATCTAGTAGCTGTCACTGCTTAGTTCTTTAATTCATTCTCACAATCCGTGAACGGTTACGTACAGTTTACCTTTAAAAATGAATGTTCGTACAGCTATGGAATAAATCGCGGTATGACGTGTTAGCTATAGATAGTATCAGCTGTTTAATAAAAAGATCGTAGCTAAACCAAGAAACATAAGAGCTGAGAGAATATCAGTTGTTGCCGATGTTAGGATTGAAGAAGAAACTGCAGGGTCAGACTTTAAACGGTGAAGCATTATAGGAATGAAAGCTCCGATGAACGTTGCAATAATTGACATCATAATCATGGAGACCACAAAAATCATCTCCACTTTGAAATTGTGAAATCTTATTGCTAATACTACGAGTGAAATGGTAGATAAAATTACCCCGTTTATAAGACCTATTAAAAATTCTTTCATCAGTACTCTTTTTGCATTTTGCTCAGTTAGATATTTTGTTGCGATTGCCCGGATGGTTAGCGTTACTGTTTGGGATCCTGCATTTCCGCTCATTGATGCAATTATCGGCATGATTATTGGCAGTACTATAAAACTTTTTATTACATCATCGAAAAAGCCAACTACTATGGAACACATTGTTGCAGCTAAGAGGTTAAACAGTAACCAAGGTAGCCTTTTAATTATAGTTTTATGTATAGGGGCATTTATATCGGCTTTAGAAGATACACCGCTTATTTTGAGTACATCCTCTTCTGTTTCTTGTTGAACAACTTTTATCACATCTTCAATTAAGATCACACCAATAATTTTACCATTCTTATTTACTACCGGAGCCGATAATAGAGAGTAATCTTTAAATATTCTTGCTACTTCCTCTTGGTCTACTCCAGTTTTAATGATTTTTATGTCATGATCCATTATCTCTTTTATTATTGTGTCTCCTGAGTGAGATATTACCTTATTTAAATTAACACTGCCTATAGGCTCTAATTTTGAGTTGATAATGAATATCTGGTGAAATCTTTCTGGTATTTTTTTATAGTTGCGCAAGAATTCCATTAGCTGATTTATCGTCCAATAATATGGAGCTATAACCATATTTTTATGTATCAACCTTCCTGCACTTTCTTCTGGGTATGATAACAATTCCTCTACTAATTTTTGAGTTGCATTGGGTAAGTAGTTAAGTATGTTTTCTATAGACTTTCTATCCAAATCTTTCACTATGGTTACTATATCTTCTACATCAAGGAGCATTAGTAACTTTGCTGTATTTTCTATTCCCAATGTTTCTATGATCTCTCTTTGTAAATCTGGCACTACATGCACTAGGGCATCACTTAACAAATGTTGATCGAGGATATTAACTAATTTCTCCCTGTGATCACTGATTGAAGTAGATAAAAAATAAGCTAACTGAACGCTATCTATCGTTTTTACAATATTACAAACATTTTCTAGCTCCTCGTTATCAAGTGACTCTATTAAGTCATCAATAGCCTTTTTGTCTAAACCATAATGAGAACTTATTTTAATATTCATTACTTTACCTTGTTTTTTAATAAATATACACACTTGATTTCCTTAAACATTAAAGTATAATGAAATTATTTTGAATTAACTATCATATGGTTAAATTTCTATTTTGTTTGCTGTTATTGTTAATAATAGTAAATATATTAAAATCTAAAGTATAATGAAAACTTATTCAGAAATTTTCGAATACTTTCAAGGCTTAAATAAAAGTATTTCTCTTATCAGGAGGTGTCTTTGACATAGAAAAATTAAAGTTGCGTCTTGAAGAGCTGGATTCCCAAGCGTCGAATGATAATCTGTGGCAAGACAATCGAAAGGCACAAGAAATTTTAAAAGAACGTTCTAAAATTAATAATGACGTAGAGTTGTTTTTAAAGTTGGAAAGCGATTACAACGATGCCATTAGCTTAATGAAGTCTGCTATTGATGAGAATGATGAAGAATTTTTCTCTGAAGTTGAAAGTGAATTAGCTAAGCTAGAGAAATTAATCAAACTTAAAGAGACAGAATCCTTATTTACTGGTGAAGCAGATAACAATAACTGCTTTTTAGAAATCCACTCAGGAGCTGGTGGAACAGAGAGCAATGATTGGGCTGAAATGCTGATGCGCATGTATGTAAGATGGGCAGAAATTTATCACAACTTTAAAGTTGAAGTTGTAGAAAAATTAGAAGGAGAGTCGGTTGGTATAAAGTCTGCAATGATAAAAATCGTTGGAGAAAAAGCTTATGGGTGGGCAAAAAGTGAAAGTGGAATTCACAGGCTGGTTAGAATATCGCCGTTTGATGCAAATGGTAAACGTCATACCAGTTTTGCAAGTGTAGGAGTAACTCCAGTGATAGAAGATTCAATTGATATTGCTGTGGATGAAAAGGATCTAAAGATCGACACCTACCGTGCTTCCGGAGCAGGCGGTCAGCACGTGAACAAGACTGAAAGTGCGGTACGCATTACGCATATTCCAACTGGTGTTGTAGTTCAATGCCAAAATGGTCGTTCTCAACACAGAAATAAGGATGAGGCATTAAAATTACTTAAAGGACGTTTGTACCAAATTGAACTGGAAAAAAAAGAACAAAAGATGGCTGAAGAATATGGTAAAAAATGCGATATAGGCTGGGGCAATCAGATCAGATCGTACGTTATCCATCCATATCAAATGGTGAAGGATTTAAGAACTGGACATGAAGTGGGTAATATAAATTCTGTTTTTGATGGTAATATAGATTGTTTCATAGTTAGTGTGCTTACTAAGCAAAATTAGGTAGGGTTGACTTTCTTGTCATAATATATGATAATTAAAATATTGTTAAAGTAGGAGTAAAGTTATGACAATTGAACACGAGCAGTGGGAAAGAATGCTAAGTGCAATTGATGCTGACAAAAATTTAAGTAAAGATAACGTAATTGGGAAGATAAAAGAGAAATTATCACAATATTCAGATGAATATAAAGAGTGGGAAGGAGCTGGTTTTGGTGTAAACCACTATTTGCAGTAGAATATGGATTATTGCATTTAGCTATCCACAATAATTTAGAAAATGTGGTGAATGCTCTATTGGGAGTAGAAGGAATCAATGCTAATGCAAAAAATGGATATGGAGACACTCCTTTATGTAAGGCTGCTCGCCGTGGCTGCACTAAAACAATAAGAGCTCTAATAGACAACGGAGCAGATGTTAATGAAAAAGATAATCATGAATGTACTCCTTTGCATTTGGCTTGTGAAAATGGTCAAACAGAAGTAGTAAATCTCCTATTGAAAAGAGAAGATATAGATGTTAATGCAATAAGTAAAGATGGGTATACTCCTTTACATGTAGGGTCGAGAACTGGCGCGCCTACTTTAGGGTTTGGTGGCTGATCCATTGTTTTCACAATAGGCCTCAATCCAAATTCCCATGTTAACGTTTCCAGCTCCCGCCTCGTCAAACGCAGCATGCGGTTTTCCCGCACTACGCTTTCCTAGCAGATTCTTTACCAAAGTTTATCACATATTGTACTGGTGATGCTTTCGGTTTGTAATACCTTATTCTGTAGTCTGAATATAGACCCAGCGTTTTGTATATCCATTCGCTACTCCACTTCTTCCACCCAAACCCTTTCTTTGCTTTCCTGGCTCGCATTAAGTTGCGTCTTACCTTCTTTTCCACCCAATGTTTTACGTAATTGAACTTTCGACCAGAGTTCCCTATCCTAAAGTAGTTTACCCACCCTCTCAATATCGGATTGATGTCATGTATCACTCTTTTTATCGGTTGCGATTTATAGCGCCGAAATATTTCCTTCAACTTGCGTAGCAGGTTTGTTCGTGCTTTCATCTGCGGTGTTTTCCTGACATTCCATTTTCCTTGTCTTGTGATATTCTCTTGAAAATCAAACCCTAGGAAGCTAAATGTTTCTCCTTTCTTTAGGTTGATGACTTTTGTCTTTTCTTCATTTACGCTCACTTCTAGTTTTGCTAATTCTTCTTCCAACCTTCTGTATACTGCTCTTTCTAGCCATTCCCGTTTCGGGTGTTCACTAATCAGTATCACTAAATCGTCTGCCCATCTGGCATATTCCATACGTTGGTACTTTCCTTCTTTGGTCACCTCTTTTGCTTTCTCCAACATTTTATCTACCTCATTTAGGTATATATTGCTTAGTAGTGGCGAAAGTGGTGATCCTTGTGCTATTCCTCGTTTTCCTCCTGTTTTGAGGATTAGCTTAATCATGCGCATGATTTCTTTGTCATTTATTCTTTTGGCAATCTTTTCCATCAGAATATGATGTCGCACATTGTCGAAGTAGGATTTCAGATCTACGTCAATTACTTTTGTATTGCCTTTGATTGCTGCTTCCGTTACTTTTTGTACTGCTTCATGCGCATTACGCTTAGGTCTATACCCGTATGATCCTTTTTGGAAGTCTGATTCGAATATCGGTTCAAGTATTAGCTTCAGTGCTGTTTGCACTATTCTATCCCGGATGCAGGGTATGTTCAACTTTCTGAATTTTCCTCCAGATTTTGGTATTTCCTTCCTCCGGTTCCTATTTGGGCTATAGGTCTTGGTTATTAGTTCGTGTCTTATTTGTTGAAGATACTTTTCTAAGCCTTCTGCCTCTATCGATTCGAATGTCATCCCATCTATTCCTGGTGCCCCATTACTCTTCTTTGTTAGCTTATATGCTTCTTCCAGTGTCTCCATCTTACAGACGTGAACATAGATTCCCCAGAATCGCCATTCCGGTTCTGCTTTCGCTTTGATATATATCTTTCTTCTCAGGTCTTGTAATTTTATTGGCATTTTTATCATTTTTACCTTTACCTTCCTTTTGTTAAAAGATTTCTACTAGCAGGGTGCCTTTGCTCCATGAGCGTTACCTCACTTCTTCACTACTACGCACCCATCTGCCACCCTCTCATCTTCAGTTCACTTCCTGTTTTCCAGTTATAGAACCTACCTCTCCAAGGTATTTCTCCTTGGGATGAGGAGGGCTTCTCCAGTTGCTTTGTATGTCCTCATTGCCATGCCGTTACTAACACCCCGCTGAAGTAGACCTATCGTTTCATTCGTTTTTCGTCTGGTCTATTCTGTCTTCGCCAGTACCAAGATGGCTCGACCTTCAGAATATTCCTTTCGAGGCAATCTGTGTATTCGCTTTCGCTACGGCCTGGTAATTCGCCATTATCCTACGATAATGTTGTCGGTAGGCTTCAACATTTTGGTTTCCCTCCATGCTGCTACCCAAGCTACAGGATTCCGACTTTTATCCTGGTAGGTCTATCTCCTACTGAACAATACTTGCCTTCTCTGGACGCACTTGGCACTGAGGAAATCCAATGTAGTAGTAAACCTTACTTATTTAGTTATACTAGAAACAAAACAGAAAAATGCTCAAACGTAGCGGTCCAAAAAAAATAAAGTCTATAATTGAAAATTACGCATTAAAATGCATGAAAAATAAGATTAGCAAAAATGAAATACGTCTGATTTTAAACTGGCGAAATATAGTAGGGAAAGAAATAGCAGAGTGTACAAAACCGAAAAAGATCTCATATGCACAGAATGTAAATTCGGGTGTATTGCATCTAGTAGTAACAAATGGCAGTAAAGCATTAGAAATTCAGCATATGATTTCTATTATAATAGAAAAAATTACGATATTTTTTGGCTACAAAGCAGTATATGGTATAAAAATTAAGCAAGAGAGTATTGACTATTTGACTATATAAGGTAATCTAAGTACATAGAATAATTTGGTATATTGAAGTGAGTAGAGTTTGTGAATTAACAAATAGAAAAAAATCTTTTGGTAATAAGGTATCACATTCGAATCGTAAAACAAAGCGTACCTTTCTTTTAAATTTACATAAGGTTACGTTGACAAGTGATATATTGAATAAAAAGTTTAGATTTCGTGTGGCAACAAGAACTTTGAGAACTATAGATTACAAAGGTGATTTAGATGCTTTTTTGCTCAACACAAGAACGATTAAACTAAGTGAAAAAGCGCAGAAGATAAAAAGAAGGTTGAAAAAATTTTTAGTAAAGCAAGAGGTAGAGTTAGCCGTTTCAGATGCATAGCAAACCTCAATGGCTCAGAGCAAAAGCTCCGACCGGTGAAGTATTCAATGAAACTTTAAACATCGTTAAACTGCATAACTTACATACGGTATGTGAAGAAGCTGCATGTCCAAATATTGGTGAATGTTGGAATAAACGTCATGCTACTGTGATGATTCTTGGTTCTGTTTGTACTCGTGCTTGTGCATTTTGCAACGTTGCAACTGGCATTCCTGATAAACTAGACCCTCATGAGCCAGAAAATTTAGCAAAAGCGATAAAAAAGTTAAACTTAAAACATGTTGTCATTACCTCTGTTGATCGTGATGATTTACCAGATGGTGGCGCAAATCAGTTTATACAGTGCATAGAAGAAATTAGAAAGATAACTTCAGAAACAACAATAGAGATTTTAACTCCTGATTTTTTAAATAAGAAAGGAGCATTTGAAGCAATTGCTGTTGCATCACCTGATGTCTATAACCACAATATTGAAACAGTGCCGAGATTGTATGCAAAAATAAGACCACGAGCTCGCTATTTTCATTCACTATATTTGTTGAAGATGGTAAAGCAGATTAATCCTAAAGTTTTCACAAAGTCAGGGCTTATGGTTGGTCTTGGAGAAACAAAAGAGGAAATACTTCAGGTTATGGACGATTTGCGCAGTGCTGAGGTTGATTTTATTACAATTGGTCAATATCTACAACCAACTCCAAAACATGCAAAACTTGATAGGTATGTTACCCCAGAGGAATTTGAGCATTATAAATACGTTGCTTACTCCAAAGGTTTCTTAGTGGTTGCATCAAGCCCACTAACTCGGTCATCATACCACGCTGAAGAAGATTTCAACAGGCTCAAGGCCTGTCGTTGACATTTGTGTTAATTCAAATTAATTTTTACTAATTATAAAGGAGTTGAGCGACTTTACGTAATGTCTACTATAAAAATCGAGAAGAAATCACAATTAGTTAAAGAGGTATTCGATTCCGTGGCAAGTCGCTACGACACCATGAATGATATAATGAGCCTCGGAATGCACAGATTATGGAAAGATAAGATGGTAAATAGTGTGCATTTTACAAAAAACTCTAAGATTTTAGATATTGCTGGAGGAACTGGAGATATAGCAATAAGAATAGTAAGAAAAGAGCCAAGTGCTAAGGTTACAGTATGTGACATAAATCAAAATATGCTAAGCAGAGGACGTGATAAAGCTATAAATTCAAACCAAATTAATTTTGATTGGGTATGTGCGAATGCAGAAAGTTTACCATTTGAAGACTCCGAATTTGATTATTGCACAATAGCTTTTGGCATTCGAAATGTTTCTGACCGCAAGAAGGCTTTAAATGAGGCGCACAGGGTATTAAAACCACATGGAAAATTTATCTGCTTAGAATTTGCCCCTATGCACTATCAAAATGAGATATTTACCAAACTTTATGACTTATATTCATTTAAAGTAATTCCTAAAATTGGCAGCATAGTTGCTAAAGACAGGAGTTCTTATGAATATTTAGTGAAGAGCATTAGAGAGTTTCCAACTCAGGCTGATTTTAAAATGGAAATTGAAGAGGTAGGCTTTAAGAATGTTGAGTTTCATAATATGAGCTATGGAATAGTGGCATTACACATTGGAACAAAATGAATATTAAATTCTGGTATAGAACGCTGGATTATTATCTCATCCTTCCAGTGTTTTTTTTGCTCACTATAAGCTTCATTCTTGTTTATTCAGCAAGCCCTGTAATTGCGCAGCGTCTTTCTTTACCACAAGATTATTTTATACGGCGCCATACAATTTATATAGTCCTGTCACTAATTACCCTGGTGACATTTTCTTTTCTCAACACAAGAACTATACTTAACCTCTCATTCGCAGGTTTCATTTTATTTACTATTTTAGTGGCAGCTGCGATAATACTTGGTATAGAGGTAAAAGGTGCGAAACGATGGTTACATATTGTCAAAATTTCAGTTCAACCATCTGAGTTCGTAAGGCCATTTTTTTCTGTTGTTATAGCTAGTATCTTAGCCAGCGGAATGAAGTTTAAAATGCACATATCAATCATAATATTTCTGTTAGTTTTTGTGTTGTTACTTTTGCAACCTGATTTCAGTATGTCCATGCTTTTAACATATTCTTTTATTGGTCAAATGTTTATTGCATGTATACCACTTTTATACTTTCTATGCATAATAGGAATGGCCACAACTGGAACTACAATAGCTTACTTATGCCTCCCACATATAAAGCAAAGGATTTACAATTTTGTCTTTTTTACGCAACGCGATAACTTTCAAGTCACAAAATCATTAGAAGCATTCAAAAGAGGTCAATTAACTGGAGTTGGACCTGGTGAAGGTAGCGTAAAAACCTCTCTTCCTGATTGTCATACAGATTTTGTGTTTTCTGTTTTAGCAGAAGAATTTGGTTTGATTACGTGCTTAGCCACATTGATGTTATTTGGCATCATTTCCGCCCGCTTGCTTTACGTTGCATATAGAGAAAATGAATTATTCAATCTATTGGTGATTCTTGGTATCTCAATTCAATTCATCACACAATTCATAATAAACACAGGGGTAACATTGAGTGTTTTTCCCACCACCGGCATAACCCTGCCACTACTTAGCTATGGTGGTTCTTCTCTTTTATCTTCGAGCATCGCACTTGGCATAATGCTGTCTTTCAGTAGAAATCAAGCTATCGCATTAAAGTTTCGTGAGCGTATTATGCTTGTGGGCTAGTGGTCACCCGCTCACAACTATTATTGGTATCCCTCCAAAATGGGTATCTGTTCAGATGAGTGGCAAGAGATATTATGAAATCTGAAAGAGTTATGCATAGCTGTACGAACATTCATTTTTGAAGGTAAATTGCACAGCAAATGGTGTCATTCCAGTCTGGAATCCAGAAATTTTGCTTATAACTGAGCTGATGAGCTAAAGGTAGTTGTCTTACGCTAAAACAAACGTTTTTAATTAAGTTGCATAGAAGCTGGATCCCAGTGTCTGGGCACTGCCCACTGGTGGCCCAAACTACAACGTTCGTACAGTTGTGCGTGGCGCTAACACGTAGCGGGATGACAGCAGTCCTACGTCATACCGTCACGGTATCTCTAGATCCCGCTAACACGTAGCGGGATGAAGGTTGTCAGGGTGTCATCCAAGTAGCCTCTTTCTTGTCATCCCAGTGCCCAGACACTGGGATCCAGCAGATCAAGCTTCCTGCTCATTCCCAGTTATGCCTTGTTCTTCTTCCACTTCTTGTAAAGGAGTAATACCTTTTGTTTTTTCTAGATGATCAGCCTTTGCATTAACATTTGCCCTATTTGCTATAAGAATTTTGCTATCTTTGTATGACCTTGTTCACCAGCACAATGTAGAGGAGTATATCCTTTAAATTCTGCTACATTAGCCTTTGCATCAACCTTCGCCCCGTTTTTTACTAGAATTTCTACTATCTCTGTATGGCCCTTTATAGCAGCGCAATGTAAAGGAGTCATCCCTTTGTATTCTACATCAACACTTGCATCATTTTCTATTAGAAGGTTTACTATTTTTTCATAGCCACATAAAGCAGCTAAATGCAATAACGTAAATCGATTATATGCTATTAGTATATCATCTTTAATTTTAAATAGGTAATCTACATCAAAACCAGCTTCTTCCCATTTCTTATATTCTTCTGGATATTTCTTTAATTCCTCTTTTATTTTGTCAATTAGCTTTCCTAGATTAAAAGGATCAACTGTAAGGCGTTTCTTTATGGCCTCCTGAACCATTAATTTAATCTTTGCCGGAAGAGCTGGAATTTCTTTTTCAATAACATTTTTTAAGAATTTTATAGTGTAAGTTTTATTTCCAGATGTTTTCATCATCCTCTACTTCTTCTTCACCTTCAGAGAGGCGATCGTCAGCTATTTGGGATAGCTCTACATCTTCTTCGAACTCTTCTTCCACTAAATCTACTAAGACTTCAGGGATAGTTTTATTTTGAATCTCTGCCATTTCTGTAAGATACTGAGCCAATTTACTGTCAAAACTTACATTAACATTGAGCTTTTTTTGACTGTGAGCCATATATTAACCAAAAAATACTACTATAAACTATAACATTTTTACTTAATTTTGTCGTAACCGTTCACGGAGATAAGGTGGTTTACAAAGTAAGTATAAAAGTGTAAAGAGATAGGAAGCTAAATATGGAATGGGTAAATGACAACAGTGCTGCAAGAAAAGGTTGTAGCAGAAAACGCTAATCTCAAGGAAGAAATAAAAGCACTGATCAGAGAAAATGATAGCTTGAAAGCAAAAATAGTTGAATTAGAAGACAAATTGGGCTTAAATTCGCAAAATTCATCGCTGCCACCATCACGAGATATATATCGTAAGAAAGCAAAAAAGAAAAGTGATAAAAAACCAGGAGGTCAGCCAGGACATAAGGTGCATAAGCGTGAATTAATGGCTGCAGACGAGGTAGTGAGATGCACAATTGATACAATTTGTATGTGTGGAGGTAAGATTACTTTAGAAGATGAAATTATTCATCAGAAGGCAGAGTTGCCAGAAATTAAGCCAATTGTAACTGAGTACAGGTTGCAAAGAGGACATTGTAGAGTATGTAATAAAAGAATTACAGCAAATTTACCCGAAGGTGTTGCAAGAGATTTTCTAGGACCCAATGCTAAAACAGTTATAAGCAGCCTTAGCGGCTTTTTTATTAACTCAAAAAGAGAGGTACAGCAAATTTTGGGCAGTATTTTTAATCTAAATATAAGCCTTGGTTTAGTCTCAAATACTGAACGCAGGGTATCGAAGAAGTGTGCATCTGAATATGAGAAAATGAAGGAAGAGTTGCAAGGAAGCGAGTATTTGCATATAGACGAAACAGGGCACAGAAATCAAGGAAAGAGAGGCTGGAGTTGGGTAATAACAAACAAAGCGTTGACACTTCTGAAGGTAAGCGAGTCTCGTGGTAAGAAGGTGTTGAAGAGTTTACTGCCAGAATATGATGGTATATTTGTGAGCGATAGATACGCTGTATACAATTACTTCAATCGTGAAAATAGACAGATATGTTGGGCACATCTGGCAAGAGATTTTGAGAGATTTGCCCATAGTAAAAATGTTGAAGTGAGCAAAATTGGCCAAGCACTAAAATCGCTCAGCAATAAGGTGTTTGTAGTAGATAAGGCAAAAAAACAAAATTTGATAGATAATTTGAGATTTTATCGACTGGTGCGAAAAATTCGGAAAAGGGTAAAACATTTTTTACGTAAAATGACGAGGGTTGCAAATAGCACTCAAGCTTCAAGAATGGCCGCTAAGATGTTACGATCTGAGGATATGATGTGGAAGTTTTTAAGAAAACCTGAAGTGATAGAAACAACTAATAACCTTGCAGAACGGCAAATTAGACGGTACGTAATTTATCGTAAAAACAGCTTTTTCACCTGGTCAGAACGTGGAGAAAGATTCGTGGAAAGAATGTTGTCGATATTTTTGACATCACGTCTAAATGGCCAGAACCCCTTTCAAAAGCTACAGAATCTAGTAGCTGTCACTGCTTAGTTCTTTAATTCATTCTCACAATCCGTGAACGGTTACAATCATTGTAGCAAACTCTTCAAAAAGAGCACCTCTTTAGGTGTTCTTTTTTTTATATTATACTATATAAATAAGTACGTCATACCGTGCAAACTGTATGAACGTTGTCATCCCAGCTCCTACTTGTGTCATCCCAGTGCGTGACACTGGGATCTCATTTCGTGATTTCATAATATAAATTATACCAATTTGGGTTTTTTCTTGCAACTAAATCGACTTTCCATTCTCTTTTCCAACTTTTTAAAAGTTTTTCTCTATTAAGAGCCGAATCTACATCTTGAAATTCCTCGAAATAAACTAATTTATGCACATTATATTTCGATGTAAACAGGGAATAACCTTGTTCTTATGCTCCCAAATTCGTTTAATTAAATTCGACGTAACACCTATATATAGAGCCTTATTGTGTCTACTTGCAAGTATATAAATATAATAGTTTTTCATAAAATTTAGATCCCAGTGTCAAGCACTGGGATGACATCAGCGGTTAATATTTTATATACATTTTATAACTAAACTAGACATTCGTACAGTTGTGTGCGGTATGACGTCGTTACTTATAGCTATACACACAAAAATCATATAGAATTGTAAACGCAGTTTTTTTATTCTGATGCTTTTCAATTCTATAGCTCTGGTTGTCTCTCTATTACTATTTTTCTACATTATTGTAAAAAAACTGAGCGAAAAGAAAGCAAACCTTGAGGGTAATTTATGTAAATTAGAGCGTGAGCTTCAAGAAACAAAGCAAACTTTACTTACAAAGAATGAAGAAATAGTTGATTTAAGGGTCAAAAGAGCAGAGCTTGAAGTAACTCTGCAAAAAGAACGTGAGGAAAAGAAAAAGGAAATAGAATTACTAACAAAAGCAGAGGAGAGATTAACAAACACTTTTAAAGCGCTCTCTCTTGATGCTTTGCAGACAAATAACAATAATTTTCTGAACTTAGCAAAGGAAGTAATTGATAGTAAATTAAAAGAAACAGAAAGCGATTTCAAAAAAAGACAAGCAACGATCAACGAAGTTGTAACGCCAATAAAAGAAAAATTAGAAAAATTCGATAACGAAATACGTGAGCTAGAAAAGGAGAGGGTAGGGGCCTATGAAGGTTTAAAGGAGCAAATTGGAGCACTGATGAACCAAACTTCCAGCCTTGCTAATGCCTTGAGAAAGCCCCACATTAGAGGAAAGTGGGGTGAAATGCAACTCAAAAGAGTGGTAGAAATAGCAGGAATGATTGAATATTGCGATTTTTTTACTCAGCCGTCAGTGGTTGATAAAAACGAGGATAATTTATTGCGTCCTGATTTAATAATCAAAATGCCATCTGGAAAGCAAATAATAATAGATGCTAAAGTGCCGCTTGATTCTTACATGGATGCTATATCACAAAATGATTTGCAAATACAAAAGGAGAAATTAAAGAATCATTCCCTGGCAATAAAAAAACACATAAATGACTTGGGTAAAAAAGAGTATTGGAATCAATTTGAAAATACGCCAGAACTTGTGGTGCTTTTCTTAACAGGGGAGGGGGTTTTTAGCGCAGCACTGGAATATGAGCCTGCTTTGATAGAGATTGGAGTGGAAAAAAAAGTGATCATTGCAACACCGATCACTCTAATTGCGTTGCTGAGAGCAATAGCATATGGATGGAAGCAAGAAATGATAGCTGAAAATGCAAAGAAAATCAGTGAACTAGGTCATATTTTATATGAGCGCATTTGCACAATGGGCGAAAACTTTGATAATTTGCGCAGGAGCTTAAAAAGTGCTGTCGATCATTATAATAAAACTGCTGGTTCGCTTGAAGCAAGGGTGTTTCCTGCTGCCCGAGAATTCAATAAGCTTGGTATACATGCAAAAAATAAAAGTTTAAGTGCTGCAAAGGAATTAGAGTCCTTACCGCGCAGTTTACATACTGGGGAATTGAAAGTAGATTAGACTTCTATTGCACTAGCAAACAAAGAAAGTATTGTTTGTGGCGGAAAATTATTACTTAAATATTTCTCACTCAAGTTTCACTTTAGATCTATAGCTAGTGCAAGTCAGTACGTCATACCGCGGCGGTATCTCTATAGCTAACCCAAGAAAGGTTTCCCTACGTCATACCGCCGCGGCGCTAACTAGTAGCGGAATGACGAATTTGTTGTTTTTCAAATTGTAGATAAACCTAAGCCACTTTAGCTATAGATCCCGCTAACAAGCAGCGGGATGACGGTTGTCGGTAAATCTAAGTCAGTTTAGCTATACCATGCTGAATGACAAATACGGCATACGGATACATTTTTTAAAGTAGCCAAGCTACTTTGATGACAGAAATTTAATGATCCAGGATATACTCCTTTGTTAAGGGAGATTGAGCATTTTCGAATATTTCTTGAGTGCTTCCAGACTCAACAATTCTGCCATTATGAAAGAAAATTACACTATCAGATAACTTTTTAGCTTGCTTCATTGAATGAGTTACCATAATTATAGTAAACCTTAATTTCAGCTCTTGTATAAGATTTTCGATTGCATTGGTTGCCATTGGATCAAGAGCGGAGCACGGTTCATCCATTAATAAAATAGTTGGCTTCACTGCAATTGCGCGAGCGATGCATAGCCTCTGTTGTTGGCCACCGGATAAATCGAGTGCACTATCTTGCAATCTGTCTTTTAATTCTTCCCATAAACCAACCTTGGTTAAACTATTTTCCACCATCTCATTCAATTTTTGCTTATCCTTCGCCATAACATGCAGTTTTGGTCCATAAGCAACATTGTCGTATATTGATTTTGGAAAAGGATTTGGCTTTTGAAATACCATGCCAACTTTTGCTCTGAGTAGCACAACATCCATATCGCGTGAATATATATCACCCAGCCCATCGATATCTAATTCACCAACAGTTTTGCATCCAGGTACATAGTCATTCATACGATTAAAACAACGCAAAAATGTTGATTTACCGCACCCGGATGGTCCGATAAAAGTAGTAACTTTTCTTTTATAAATATTCAAATTTATATCGAATAAAACTTGCTTAGAGCCATACCAGAGATTTAAATCTTTAACAGAGGCACGTGTATTGCTCATATCACATCCTGCATTGAATAGAGCCCCGGAATTTCTCTTTTATTTTCATATAGCCATACTGCTGCTTGAACAGCTCCTCTAGCAAATGTTGTGCGATCAATTGCTTTGTGGTTTAGTTCTATCCGTTCATCAGAATTAACAAACATCACGCTGTGATCTCCTATTACTCCACCTCCACGAGATACTGCAAAACCTATTTCCCCCTTTTTTCTTGTGTTTGAACCACTATGTAAATATTGATTGGACTGAAAATCCACTTTTGAAGCGTTAGCAATTGTTTTGCCAAGTTCTATAGCTGTTCCAGATGGTGAATCCTTTTTTAAGTTATGATGCATTTCCCAAATCTCAACGTCATATTCATTACCTAAAAGCTCAGCAGCTTTTTTTACCAATTTCAGCAACACATTAACCCCAACACTCATATTTGCTGACCATAATATTGGAACTTCAGCAGCATACTCTTTTAAATCGACACCTTCTATTCCAGTTGTGCCACTAACCAGCGGTGTTTTAAATTTTACAGCTGCTTTAAGGCAGTCTAACATACATTCTTTAGTTGTAAAATCTATTACAACGTCAGATGACTCAAATATGCCACTCATAGAACTTGTAATTTTAATTCCTAGATTGGAACCGCAGCCTATAATTGGTCCAATATCTAAGCCCATGTACTTACTGCCTGAACGGGCAACAGCACCTGCTATTTCCACTTCGGCATTTGTAATTAATTCATTGAGTATTTTCTTGCCCATTCTGCCTAAGCAGCCTATTACTCCAACTCTGATTTTCATAAAGCTTTTTACGTTTATTAAGAATGTTATGCCTTTTTTTAAGCTCTGTCACTTCTGATCTATATTCTATAGCTGACCCAAGCAACACGTCATGCCGTTGCGGATAGATTCCGCTAACTAGTAGCGGAATGACGATTGTCGGTGAACCTAAGTTACTTTAGCTATAGCTGACCCAAGCAACACGTCATACCGCCGCGGCGCTAACTAGTAGCGGAATGACGGTTTTTCAAATTGTCGGTAAATCTAAGTCAGTTTAGCTATATATGACTCATTTCTTTACTGTAACTTAACAAGAACTGGTCTGTAGCTAATAGTTATTGACAATAAGGGTAATTAACTTTGATAAGAATCTTTTCTGTGTTCAATTGAAGTCTATATGTTCTGGAATATCTATATAGTAAATTATGCGGTAATCGTAGACTACGCTGCCCACTTAAATTATGCCACAAAGGTTTTCCAAGTGTAACCGTTCACAGATTTCCACTTAATTCTTCAATCTCACTAATAGAAAGGCCTGTAAACTTGACAATAGTGTTGACATCAACATTATTAGCCAGCATTGCTTTTGCGACTTCAATTTTCCCTTCAATTTTTCCTTTCTCTATACCTTTTTGTATACCTTTCTCTTCAGCAAGATCAAGTCTGTATTCAAGAATGGCTTCTTCTTTCCGTAGATCCATTATTCTTTCTTCGTAAGCTACTAAATCTTTTTCGTTCCAACGAAACTTGTCTAATTCATCATATGCTAGCTTTATTATTGGCGCTTTTTCTGCTATCTCTTTTAAGTCCTCTTCTGTTGTTTCTTCTGCGTATTTAAAAAAGAAACACCACCTTTCTACTATACTTTCTAACTGCTCTACTTTACTTTTTGAAAATTTGGGCAATTCTATAAAGATAAATTGAAAATCTTTTAAGTAATGGCCGTTAGTTTTTATATCACGTATATTGTGAGTAGAAATATAATCAACTTCTTCGGGAAGTAAGTTACAATTTGATATAGCAATAAAGAAGACTTTCTTTAAATCAATGTAGTTGCCAGATTTATCTAATTGTCTTGAGTAGGCTTTAGCGGCATATAATTGAGCGCGTTTTTCGAAGCCCTTGTCTCTAGCGAGCTGCATTTCTGCTATATATCTATTTCCATGAGAATCCTTGCAGAGAACATCAACAATACTTTGTTTATCAGAGGCAACTTCGGGATCCATAATAGTGCTAAGAAACTCAACTTCTTGTATTGCATTTATCTCAGTAAACCCTAAAATATCGTTCAAAAAGTGGATCAGGATATTCTTATTTTTTTCCGTTCCAAGTGCGTCCAGAGAAGGCAAGTATTGTTCAGTAGGAGATAGACCTACCAGGATAAAAGTCGGAATCCTGTAGCTTGGGTAGCAGCATGGAGGGAAACCAAAATGTTGAAGCCTACCGACAACATTATCGTAGGATAATGGCGAATTACCAGGCCGTAGCGAAAGCGAATACACAGATTGCCTCGAAAGGAATATTCTGAAGGTCGAGCCATCTTGGTACTGGCGAAGACAGAATAGACCAGACGAAAAACGAATGAAACGATAGGTCTACTTCAGCGGGGTGTTAGTAACGGCATGGCAATGAGGACATACAAAGCAACTGGAGAAGCCCTCCTCATCCCAAGGAGAAATACCTTGGAGAGGTAGGTTCTATAACTGGAAAACAGGAAGTGAACTGAAGATGAGAGGGTGGCAGATGGGTGCGTAGTAGTGAAGAAGTGAGGTAACGCTCATGGAGCAAAGGCACCCTGCTAGTAGAAATCTTTTAACAAAAGGAAGGTAAAGGTAAAAATGATAAAAATGCCAATAAAATTACAAGACCTGAGAAGAAAGATATATATCAAAGCGAAAGCAGAACCGGAATGGCGATTCTGGGGAATCTATGTTCACGTCTGTAAGATGGAGACACTGGAAGAAGCATATAAGCTAACAAAGAAGAGTAATGGGGCACCAGGAATAGATGGGATGACATTCGAATCGATAGAGGCAGAAGGCTTAGAAAAGTATCTTCAACAAATAAGACACGAACTAATAACCAAGACCTATAGCCCAAATAGGAACCGGAGGAAGGAAATACCAAAATCTGGAGGAAAATTCAGAAAGTTGAACATACCCTGCATCCGGGATAGAATAGTGCAAACAGCACTGAAGCTAATACTTGAACCGATATTCGAATCAGACTTCCAAAAAGGATCATACGGGTATAGACCTAAGCGTAATGCGCATGAAGCAGTACAAAAAGTAACGGAAGCAGCAATCAAAGGCAATACAAAAGTAATTGACGTAGATCTGAAATCCTACTTCGACAATGTGCGACATCATATTCTGATGGAAAAGATTGCCAAAAGAATAAATGACAAAGAAATCATGCGCATGATTAAGCTAATCCTCAAAACAGGAGGAAAACGAGGAATAGCACAAGGATCACCACTTTCGCCACTACTAAGCAATATATACCTAAATGAGGTAGATAAAATGTTGGAGAAAGCAAAAGAGGTGACCAAAGAAGGAAAGTACCAACGTATGGAATATGCCAGATGGGCAGACGATTTAGTGATACTGATTAGTGAACACCCGAAACGGGAATGGCTAGAAAGAGCAGTATACAGAAGGTTGGAAGAAGAATTAGCAAAACTAGAAGTGAGCGTAAATGAAGAAAAGACAAAAGTCATCAACCTAAAGAAAGGAGAAACATTTAGCTTCCTAGGGTTTGATTTTCAAGAGAATATCACAAGACAAGGAAAATGGAATGTCAGGAAAACACCGCAGATGAAAGCACGAACAAACCTGCTACGCAAGTTGAAGGAAATATTTCGGCGCTATAAATCGCAACCGATAAAAAGAGTGATACATGACATCAATCCGATATTGAGAGGGTGGGTAAACTACTTTAGGATAGGGAACTCTGGTCGAAAGTTCAATTACGTAAAACATTGGGTGGAAAAGAAGGTAAGACGCAACTTAATGCGAGCCAGGAAAGCAAAGAAAGGGTTTGGGTGGAAGAAGTGGAGTAGCGAATGGATATACAAAACGCTGGGTCTATATTCAGACTACAGAATAAGGTATTACAAACCGAAAGCATCACCAGTACAATATGTGATAAACTTTGGTAAAGAATCTGCTAGGAAAGCGTAGTGCGGGAAAACCGCATGCTGCGTTTGACGAGGCGGGAGCTGGAAACGTTAACATGGGAATTTGGATTGAGGCCTATTGTGAAAACAATGGATCAGCCACCAAACCCTAAAGTAGGCGCGCCAGTTCTCGACCCTACATGTAAAGGAGTCTCTTCTTTATCATTTTGTGCATTAACATCTGCCCCTTTACCCAATAGGGCTTTTACTACATCTTTTTTGCCATTTAGAGCAGCCAAATGTAAAGGAGTCTGTCCACTATTATCTTTTGCATTAACATTTGCCTCTTCATCCAATAGGGCTTTTACTACATCTTTTTCGCCATTTAGAGCAGCCAAATGTAAAGGAGTTTCCCCTTTTTCATCTGTTGCATTAACCTGTGCTTTTCCTTCTTTACCCAACAGATTTTTTACATCATCAATATTACCGCTTTTAGCAGCCTCAAGCAGTTTATTATTGGCCTCTTTTACGCTTTGCAATAGATTTTGTATTCCTTTATCATTGGCTAAATTGGAAGGAGTCTCTCCTTCATCATTTTTTGCATTAACATCTGCTCCTTTTCCTAACAGAGTGTTTACTATATCCGTATAGCCCTTTTCAGCAGCCCAATGTAAAGGAGTCTCTTCTTTATCATTTTGTGCATTAACATTTGCCCCTTTATCCAATAGGGCTTTTACTACATCTTTATGGTCATGGTTAGCAGCAAAATGTAAAGGAGTCCATCCACCCTTATTTTGTGCATTAACATTGATCCCATTTACTTTCAGTAGGGCTTCTACTACCTCTTTATAGCCATTGAAAACGGCAAAATGTAAAGGAGTCCATCCATACTTATTTTGTGCATCAACATTTGCCCCTTCACCCAATAGGGCTTTTACTACCTCTTTGTTGTTATTTTGAGCAGCCAAATGTAAAGGAGTTTCCCCTGTTTCATCTGTTGCATTAACCTGTGCTTTTCCTTCTTCACGCAACAGATTTTTTACATCATCAATATTACCGCTTTCAGCAGCCTTAAGCAGTTTATCATTGGCCTCTTTTACGCTTCGCAATAGATTTTGTATTCCTTCATCAGTGGCTAAATTGGAAGGAGTCTCTCCTTTATCATTTTTTGCATTAACATCTGCTCCTTTTCCTAACAGAGTGTTTACTATATCCGTATAGCCCTTTTCAGCAGCCCAATGTAAAGGAGTACTTCCATCTTTATCTACTGCATTAACACTCGCTCCTATACTTATTAGAGCTCTTACTTCATCAACATCACCATTTTTAGCAGCATCAAGTAAAGCAGCATTTTTTAGTAGAGAGTATGTTTCGTTGTTTAAATTAGCGAATCCTCGTGTTTTATTAACATCTGCTCCTTCCTTTATTAGAGCTTTTACTACATCTACACGAACGTATTCAACAGCCAAATATAGAGGAGTCTTTCCATCATTATCTTTTGCATTAACATCTGCTCCTTTTCCTAACAGAGTTTTTACTATATCCGTATAGCCCTTTTCAGCAGCCCAATGTAAAAGAGTCCTTCCATCTCCATCTGCCAGATCAACATCTGCCAACTTACTTAATAGAAGCTGCACTATATCTGTGTATTTATTATCAATAGCCAAATCTAAAGGAATTTTTCCATTTTCCTCTGCTATGTTAATATTGATCCCTTTTGCTTCTGAAAGAACTTCTGCTACATCTACATGACCGTATTGAAGAGCCAAATATATAGGAGTCTCTCCCCTATCACTTTTTGCATTAACATCTGCTCCTTTGACTAATAGAGTGTCTACTATTTCTACATAACCCTTTTCAGCAGCCCAATGTAGAAGAGTCTTTCCGCGATCATCTTTTGCTGCAACATCAACTTTTTCTGTTGTTAATAGCACCTTTACTACACCTTCATGGCCCTTTTCAGCAGCCAAATATAATGCCCGAAAATATTCATTAACATCGATTTCTGCTGTTAATAACACTTTTACTACACCTTCATGGCCATTTTGAGCAGCCAAATATAATACCTTAGAATACGTGCTAATATCGATTTTTCTGCTGTTAATAACACTTTTACTACACCTTCATGACCATCTCTAGCAGCAAAATATAATACTTGAGGATATGTATTAACATCTATTTCTTTTGCTGTTAATAACACTTTTACCACACCTTCATGGCCATTTTGAGCAGCCCAACGTAAAGAATTCATTCCATTTAAACTTTCTACTGCATTAACATCTGCTCCTTTTTTTAATAGAATTTCTACTACATCTTTGTGACCCCCCATAGCAGCAAAAAGCAAGGGAGTTATATCTATACCTGTTTTTGCATTAACATCCGCCCCCTCATTTAATAGAGCATTTACTATATCCGTATGGCCATTTTCAGCAGCGAAGTGTAAAGGAGTCTCTCCTTTATCATTTTGTACATCAACATTTGCCCCTTCACCCAATAGGGCTTTTACTACATCTTTTTCGCCATTTAGAGCAGCCCTATGTAAAGGAGTATTTCCAAAATTATCTGTTACTATATCTTTATTTACATTACTCATCCCACACCTCCATGTAAAATTATATTATCACGGCAAAGCCGTTAATAATCTATGACCTTTATGTTCCTGGATCACGCAAATAATGCGCGTGTTTTTCAGTATATTTGAGCAGGCTGTACATAAGAATCGCAATTGTAGAGCATATTATTGTTAATAGTAAATTTGGTAAAATGCCATAGCGAAAAAATTTTCCTACTATATATATTCCAATAGCCCCAAACATCATATTGCAGAATGAGAGGACTGCACTACCAAGCCCTATACCTTTGATCGTTTCTAAAGCAGAAGTTACGTTATTGCTGATTACTAATGCAAGCCCAATATTGGCTGGAATCCAGGCAACTTGAAGAATTAATATATTTAACTTGTCCGCGAAATAAAAATATACCAATAAACTATCGGATATTATCGGTAACACCAAACCTATTATTAGCATTTTGCTCACCCCTACTTTTGGTACATACCTTCTATTAATTAAAGTTCCAATTATGTAAAATATGACTATGATCGATATGAGGTAGCCAAAATACTGTACTTCAATGCCCATTGATTCAAATATGAACGGGTAGTTAGCAACATATGCCCAAAGCCACATGAAAGTTAATCCATGAATGGCTGAAAACCCAAGGAAACGATAATTTCTAAATATTGATATATATTGCTTGAAGATATTAGTAGTTATGTTAGTTATACTGGTTTCATTTTTATTCACAATGAGTGTTTCTTGTAACTTAAAGTAAATAAAAATAAGCATAGCAATTGCCGCAAGTGATATAATAAAAAACAAAAATTTCCAACTATACCCATGTGAAATTATATAACCGCCCACCACTGGAGCTATTCCAGGTGAGAGTGCCACTACCATATTTAACTTTGAAATTACTCTCGAGTATTCACTACCCGAGTACATATCCCTTATTGCTGCATACCCAACAACACCTGCAACACCAGCCCCTGCTCCTTGTATGAAGCGAATTAGTATCAAGAGCGCAATACTGTCGGCTATATAACACATGATACTTGCTAAAGTAAAAATTGTCATACCAATCAGCATCATTGGACGCCTACCATAATGGTCCGATAATGGACCATAAATTAATCCAGATACTGCAAATCCAACTAGATTCAAGCTAATTGTAAGCTGCACTACACTGCCTTCTACTTTAAAATAATTGGCAATGCTTGGTAGTGCAACTGAGTATAGGTCAGTTGCCATATCGACAATTGCTACAGACAATATCATAATAAGAGAGATGATATTTTGCGAAAGAGCTGTTTTCACTTAATGATTTACTGGATTAAATATACTTGATTATAATATATTTTTTTCATTAGTATAAGTACAATGTTACATAGTAAACGATGTCATTCGAGTAGCGGACACTGTCCTCCTTTGTCATCCCAGTGCCTTGACTACTTGGATCCAGGAATTTTATTAAGTTGGTAAGCATAAAAGTAGCCGTTTTATACAACGTTTTGATGATTATGAAAAAGCTGGATTCCAGTGTCAAGCACTGGAATGACACCCTCCTAGTGGATTCAAATCACAATGTTCGTACAGTTATGTGCTTTGACACTGGAATCTTAAGCTAAAATCATAAAAAGCCTGAATTTCAATATCTTATCTTCAATTATTCAGGTTTAAGTTTAAATACTGAGCATCAATTGTTCAGGACCTTTGCTTCCGTGTTATCCAACGAATCACCATAAGTCACTGCTTTGAGGTAAAATTTTCTCCCTGATTGCACTTCAAAAGAAATTATTGAATCATCAAGTAAGGTAAATTTCTCACCTCCTGTATGCTCATACTCTTTAGTACCTTCTTGCCCTCTAATTAGGTTGCTAAGCTTATATTTATTTTTATCTATGAGTTTAGTACTCTGGAATTTCACTATCTCTTTTCCGATTAATGCTGAATTTGAATCGATAATTCCTAGCAGCTTACCAAAACGTAATACTATTACAAGCCCCTCATCGGTAGATTCCATTACATATCCGTAAGTAGACTGTTTATTTGTGCTTGCGATAGGCTTATAATCCTTATCGTTGTACGAAATAAAGAGTGTTGCTCCTTTCCAATTCTTTTCCTCATTAATTAAAGTAAAGCTTGCGCTATTACCTTTAACATACCGCAAATCTATCATTTCTATGATGGTTTTGCTGATGTGAGAAGGAGGGTATTCCTTCAGCATAAGTGACCTTGTTGAAGGAAAAGAAAGCTTATATATAGAGTGATCATAACCAACGCCAATTACTTGAATGGACATGCTTTCAAATTTTGTTTTTATAATTCTCACCGTATGCTTTTTCTCACCGTCTAATACCAATTCCTAAAAATAAATAGAGGAATAAAGAAAAATTTCTAAAATAGAATAATTTAAGAATTAGTGGGGAGTTATGGCAGGAAAAAGTAAAGCAATAGGAGAAGAATTATATAATAAGTGTAACCTGGAATTAAAGAAGCACGGCATAAGAGGAGAGATAGGAAGAAGATTACAGGCAATAATATCTGCAAAAGAATATGGAATAACAAAAGTTGCTCAAATATACCGAATTACTAGAACTACATTGATGAAGTGGATTACAAGATTTAAGGAAGGAGGAGTCAATGCGTTTAAAATACAACCAGGACGTGGAGTAAAGCCGAAGTTGAGCTACAAGCAGCAAGAAGAAATTAAAAATGTCATAGCAGAAGAAGGAGCCAACCTAACGGCTAAGAAATTAAAAATCATAATTGAGAAAATGTTTTCTATTGAGGTAAGTAAGTCTACAGCACATAGACTGATGCAAAAGTTAGGTTTTTCGTATATTACTCCAAGGCCTGTGCACAATAAACAGGATAAAAATAAACAAGAAGAGTTTAAAAAAAAATCTTAATGAAACTATTGTCACGTATCCCGAAAAAGAGCTATTTTTCTTCGATGAGTCGCGGTTTGGCACACATTCAAAGATTGGACACGGGTGGTTTAAAAAAGGCATTAGGACACAGGTTAAGGTAAAATTAGGTAGGCAAAACTTTTATCTCTATAGTGCAGTTAATCCTAGAAATCGAGAGAGTTCTAGCTTATTCGTACCAAACGTCAATACTGATTGTATGAATATATTCCTTGAGCAGATGTCACAATATTTAGGAACAAGGGAGGCATTTCTTGTTGTGGATTGTGCAGGATGGCATAGATCCAAAGGTTTAAAAATACCACAAAATATTACCTTAATCTATTTACCTCCATATTCACCAGAGTTAAATCCAGTAGAGCGTTTATGGCAATATTTGAAAGACAATCTCATTAAAAATAGAATATATGACTCTGTTAGTTTATTGGAGGATACTGTATGTGCATTCATTCGTAATATTACGGAAAGTTCGATCAAAACCATTTGTTCTGTGAGTTATTTGCCTACTTATTTATGAGATTTGGTATAAGTTCATCTGTTTACGTAAACTTTCCTTTCATATAAAAACAGAATGAACCTGTTATCCACAAATATGTTATCTGCCCAATAAAGCGAAAAATAGTTGAGCAAGCAAAATAATGAAAAGGATTATTGTAATTATTTCTGAATGCATAATTTTCGGCACTCTTGTGGGTTTTTACCACTTAGCAGTATGCAAAATTTTCTCTATCACTCCTTACTAGAAACCTTTTGAAAGAACCCTAGCTACCATCCAGCACATAAAAATATTATGTACGAATAAAAACTAATGCATAATCTCAATGGCAACAGGGCAGATTAAAAAGAGCGTTCTTTGCTTGCAGCTTGATTCCTTTTTGCCTTTCCAATAATTATGGTTAGTATAACTTTTGCATTTTTAGCTTCCATAAACTTCACTGACATTCGAGTCTGCTATTACTTGGTTCTTCTTAATTAGCTATCGCAACAAAGCCGGTAAGAGTTACACCCTATCCATCTCAATATCATTAGATTTTAAAGAGTTTGGCTGGCTACACAATGGCAGTACTTCACCTAACCTGCTACTTGGACCTGGCTGATCATTGTTGATACCACCAGGACTTGACGGGCTTGACGGCCTACAACAGGGAAGAAATTTGCGCATTAAGCTTTTATTAGCACCAGAAAGCTGAGCCCCTTGCTGCTTCTCTCCTTGATTAGAAGATGCTGTTCCTAGCTCTGAGAAAGACTTTCTCTCTAAAGTATCTCTACATGGCATAGTTACCGGTTTTTTATTTTTTATTATAAAGGGAGAAATAAGACTTGAAAGATTACCATTAGCTAATGCCTCTTTACCTAGTTCATCTATATCATCATTATCATATAAATAGAGAGAAGTAAGGGTTGAAAGATTGCCATTAGCTAAGGCCTTTGCACCTTGGTTATCTATATTATTACCCTGTAAATAGAGAGAAGCAAGCTTTGGAAAATTACCATTAGCTAAGGCCTCTGCACCGCTGCCATGAATTTTGTTATTAGATAAATTAAGTTCAGTAAGTTTTGAAAGCTTAGCTAAAGCCTTTGCACCTCGGTTACCAATTTTATTACAAGATAAATCAAGTGCAATAAGGTTTGAAAGCTTAGCTAAGGCCTCTGCACCTTGGCTATAAATTTTGTTACGAGCTAAATCAAGTTCAGTAAGTTTTGAAAGCTCAGCTAAGGCCTTTGCACCTTGGTCACCAATTTTGTTACGAGCTAAATCAAGTTCAGTAAGTTTTGAAAGCTTAGCTAATGCTCTTACACCTTTATCACCAATATTGTTATTCCCCAAATTAAGCTTGGTAAGGTTTGAAAGCTTAGTTAAAGCTTCTGCACCTTGGTCACCTATATTGTTACCACCTAAATAAAGAGAAGTAAGATTTAAAAGATTGCCATTAGCTAATGCTCTTACACCTTCATCACCAATATCTAAATCGACTAGAGAAAGCTTTTTAATGTGTGTATTATTTTGTAAAAAGCTTACCAATCTTTCTATGTCCACTACAGTACCTTTAGCATTTATTCTTAAAGAATCACCTTGAACGAATTGATCAAAATCCATTTTATCCTCAACAACATTACATAACTTATATTAATACTATATATTAGGATAGTAAAACTATAAATCAACCACTTTTTTAAAAAATATTTTTAGCAAAAACATTATGCTAATTAGCTTCACAAAAGATTCCGTTGTTCACTTTTTCCAAAAATCACAAAAAAGTGAGGGTTTGCAAAGCTAATTGACAGGGTTTAAAGATATGCCTAAAATATATTGAATTATTAGTTTTTTATGGTAGGCTGCTAAATACAGTGTTTTTTTTTATTCATAGACTAAGGGGTAATTATGCTAAATACTTCAAAACCTTCCTCTTCTTTCAAGGGAGATGAAGTATCTAAGCCGGTCAAAAAAAGGCAAAAATCTTCCAAAACATCTGCTAAAGAAACTGGAAGTAAATCTACTGGTAGATGTGAACCACTAGCTACAAGTTCTGCAAAAAATGAAGTGAATGCAGAAGGAGAACGTTGGTATGAGTTATTAGAGAAAAAAATAGGTTTGGATATTAATGCGAAAAAGTGGATGAAAGAACATCCAGAGTTGGCTTACAAAAATAAGTCTGAACTACTAATAAGGCTAGCATACGAACTGTGTTTAGCTAAAAATACAGAATATGATCCAGAGAACGAAAATGAAGAACAGAATAATAAATACGCAAAGTTTGATACAAAAAGGATATTTGCATTATTTGAAGTGGCTAATGATCTGATAGAACAATCAGATCGTAAGAATTTCGTGGAATTTGTATGTCAAAAGGGTAACGTGCAGTTATTGGAAATGATTTGTAAACAAGAGGACAAAGATGTAAAAGGAAAGAGTAAGGCAAAAATGCAATACAGATGGAACGAAACTTTTACTGGTTATTCAAAACTAATAGACTTATTACAATATGTAATTGACGATCGATGTTCTCCTGAAATAGTGCTGTGTATTGCAGAAAAGATATATGGAAGAACACATGTTTTGTATAATGGAAAACAGTACCTTGATAGCAACCAAGCTAAAACCATAAAAGGACTCTTCAATTACCAAGGTTCAGTTATACAAGAGTGTTTAAAGGCAGTAATTAAATTAGGTTACAAAGATGTAGTATCAGTAATGTTAAGTGGTGATATTTATCATTGTATTCGCTTAATGAAGTGGAAAGTGTTTCAAGAGAAGCAAGAATTTTGTGAAGCCTACAATATGATAAAAGAAACAGTAGCAGATGTAATAAGTTCATGGGTGGAAGATAAACAATTTTGCAAAAGTTATGTACAAAATTTATTAGACCAAGGAATAGAGATAGATATAAAAAAAATGAGCAATGAAGATCTCGTATATCAAATAGAATATCTAGGAAAAGAGGTGATGGACAAAACCAACATTACCAAAAAAAAATTAATGGAAGAGCTAAAGAAACTAGGACAGGAAAAAGGAGAAGTAAGACTAAGATCAATTGTAGTAGGTAGTTTAATATCAACATTGTTTTTTAAGCATCAAGATGAAGCGATGAAAGGCGAGTCATTTACACTAAAAATCACAAAATGGGAGAAGAATGAAAAAGAAAACGAACTTAATGAATTAAATAAAAAGATAAATAGTGGAGAACCTATAAACGACACAGTATTAGAATTAATCAAATCATTGAACTCAAGTTCTCATTTTTTTTGTAACTGGTTCTTTAGAGAAGTGCTAGCAAAAGTTGTTAATGAGAATTTAGATACGTTACAAGCAGTTTGTACTGCTATATGTAAAGAGCCAATGCAAGAATTGCTAAAGGGTGAAGAAGTTCATGAAAATGTGATTGATGTTTTACAGTTTTTTGGTGTTGAAGTATTACCTATTCAAATCGCAAAGTCAGAAATTCCAAGTAGTTGTGCTAGTATTGCTGATCACTTTATGAAAGATATAAATGTCTATTCTGAAAAAGAAGCAAAAGGGAATTGTAGTAGTGATGAATTAGCTTTTAGTGGATTGACGAGAAAGATTATACGTGATCTCGAGCAAAAGAAGGATCTCACAGATAAAGAGGATTTAATATCTAAGGCAGTGAGTGAGATAAAAAAAGGAATCAATATTCTTGCTGATGGTACTGCGGCTAGTATAGATGCAAAAGATATATTTCTAAGCTTTGAGCTTATTAACGACAAAATAACAAAAGAGAAGCGTAAAGAAATTGTAGAACTTATATGCCAAAAGGGTAACGTGCAGTTATTGGAAATGATTTGTAAACGAGAGGAGAAAGATGCAAAAGGAGACAATAAAAAAGTAGAAAGGCAATACAGATGGAACGGAACTTTTACTGGTTATTCAAAACTAATAGACTTATTACAATATATAATTGACGATCGATGTTCTCCTGAAATAGTGCTGTGTATTGCAGAAAAAATGTATGGAAGAGCACATGTTTTTTGTAATGGAGCACAATACCTTGATAGCAACCAAGCTAAACACATGAGAGGAAACTTTAGTTACCCAGGTTCAGTTGTAAAAGAGTTTTTAAAGAAAACAATTAAATTGGGTTACAAAGATGCAGTATCAGTAATGTTAAGTGGTGATATTTATCATTGTATTCGCTTAATGAAATGGAAGGTGTTTCAAGAGAATCAAGAATTTCGTGAAGCCTACAATATGATAAAAGAAACAGTAGCAGATGTAATAAGTTCATGGGTGAAAGATAAACAATCTTGCAAAAGTTATGTACAAAATTTATTAGACCAAGAAATAGAGACAGAAATGAAGAGAATGAAGCAAGAAGATCTCGTATATCAACTAGAATGTTTAGGAAAAAAGGCAACCGACAAAGACTCCTTTACCCAAGAAAAATTAATGAAAGAGCTAAAGAAACTAGGAAAGGAAAAAGGAGAAGTAAGACTAAGACCGACCGTATTAGGTGCTTTAATATCGACGTTGTTTTTTAAGCATCAAGATAAAGTGATGAAAGGCGAGTCATTTACACTAAAAACTACATTACCGGAGAAGAGTAGAAAAGAAAAGAAACTTAATGAATTAAATCAAAAAATAAGTAGTGAAGAGCCTATAAAAGGCACAGTATTAGAATTAATCAAATCATTGAACTCAAGTTCTCATTTGTCTAATAACTGGTTCTTTAGAGAAGTATTAGCAAAAGTTGTGAATGAGAATTTAGATAAGTTAAAGGCAGTTTGTGCTGCTATATGTAAAGAGCCAATGGAAGAATTGCTAAAGGGTGAGGAAATTCATAAAAATGTAATTGATGTTTTACAGTTTTTTGGTGTTGAAAAAGATTTTTTACTAGAAAGAAGTATACTAGAAAATAGTGATGATGCATTAGTTAGAAATTCACAAGGCGTTGAAGAGACTTTAAGCAATAGATCAGAGAAGAGTATTAGTTCATCAAGTCGACAATCATCTGCTGATCATGATCCACAAAGCAGTACAGTACCTATAAGTCAAGGAGGAAAATCTATACCTTCTGCCGCATCAAAAAAGAGCTGTTCTGCATCAAATCTACCTAGTTCAAGAGTGGCAGAAAAAAATAATGAAGGTGTTATGCAAAATAATTGTGGACAAGGTGGAAATCCTTGTTATAGTATAAATGTGGGTCAGGGAACTTATTACCCAAATATACGAAATGATTTTATGGGAGGCAGAATGCATGGATCGAATCAATGGGAAGCTATATTAGCTGGTGGTTCTAAGAGGAAAATAAAGAAGTCATCTGATGATAAGTTACCAAAAATTAGTTACTTCAAAGATGCTCATTACGAAAGGTATAGAAAAGAATTACTACGTAGGATACTTGATTACAATCAATTGATTGATAGTCTTGCAATACCAGAGGAAGGTTCAGATAAAAAAATGGGTGACTTATCATTGGATAGTTCATTAGACATTTCAAGTATTTTAATGGATCAGTCAAATATTTCAATGGATCAATCTGACCTTGATGATGTTATTCAAGATTACGTTAGAGGAGTTGAGATGTTAAAAAAAGGGCAAGAAAGTGTAGGTAAGGATAAGATTTGTGAGGCGGCGAAGCAGCAACTCCCACATGCAGTGTATGCATATTCAATAATAAAGTTCAAGGAAGTTATGGAAGGTAGTACCACTAATCAGCAAGAGCTGATCAGGGAAGCTGTCAAATATATGAATAATTCAGGGAAGTATTTTTTCCCCTTGAGTAGTTTTGTACTTGGAATGATGGAGTTACACAATATAGAAACTTATGGCAGCTTGATTCAAAGTGAATCAGGAAAGTCATGGAAAATGCATTTTGCTGATGTCTTGCTGGCTACTGAAGGAACCAATTTTAGAGTTGGGATTGAAGCTTCCAAGGTCTTGAGTTGTATTGGATTAAGTAACCCGATTTTTTTTAAGCCAACTGAGTACTTAAATACAATGGGAGAAAAGAAAGCAATAAAAGAATTAGAATGGATGCTCCAGTATGTAAAATATGAGTTGGCGAGAGACATAGTATCAAATGAAAAAAATTCTCATACCGCACAATATCTGCTTCGAGAATTATCTTTAAGTGATTTTGTTGATGCGAAATTTTTGTATGCGGTTGCATTGCTCAGCAATGAACTTGAAGAAATCAAAAAGGAAAAAAAAGTTTGTGATCTTCTTGAATCTGTTAGTCTTGAGCATCAAGAAGCAAAGCTTCTCTTGGGGATATTGCCTTTTAGAAAGGGATATGAATCTGTTAAGAGTAATTATTTTGATTATTTAAGAGAGTATGTAAATGTAACATGTGATAATAAGGATTTAAAGAAAACCCGTCTCAAAGAAAAGGTATCTATTTTTGTTGCTTATGAATATATTAACCGCTACAGTCCTTATGTACCATATAACGAACAAGAGGCTAGAAATATTTTGAAGATGAATGGTTATACTTTGGAGTTGGACAAGTTAGAAAAAATAATACAAGAACGCAAAGCACTGTCTAAAAACGTATTACCTGATGTAGTAGAAACATTAAAAGGTGTCTATTCTATGTTTAAACAAGAGGATAATAGTAAGTCGTATATTCAACAATTATTACCTGTGCTAAAAGAGCTATATAAGGAATTAAAAGGTAGCAAAATAACTATTCAACAATCGGAAAGACTATCATCTATACTACAACAACTAAAGAGCGTAACCTTTCTTAAGGAGGAGGGTTTTTCTCTAATACAGCAACTATGTTATAATTTAAGAAAAGAAGTCGAAAAACAATCAAGTAGTAGTTTTAAAGAAAAAATGTTGCCACTAATAGTAGATCTAGATGAAGGAGTGTTTTTAATAATGAAAGAGCAACGCAAAGTGAATGCTGATGTACAAAAAAGACGTACTTATAGTTTCTCATCTACCAGTACTACTATTACTAGACGATATTCGACTGCTACAACAGTACCGAATAGGAGTGAAGGTGTGTCTAGCATTTTTACGTGTCCTTCAACTCCATCTTCAAAGGTAAAGAGATTGTCTTTGACACGAACAACGAGTAGTCCAGTGCTACCGTCTGTAATACGAGCTCAGAGTACGCGGCTTGATTTTGAAACTACGCTACCAGGAGATGATGATGTATTCTCAGGTTGCAAATTACCTTTCATTGTGAAGTGTATATATGATAATCTAGACGATCCTGAGTTTCTAAATGACATATTTAATTTGGCAGTAGACCATTGCGAGAAATATGAATACGATAAGGCTCTTCCCCTCTATCGTCAAGTACTTGAGAAAAGAGAAAAATGGCTAAAGTATAATAATTTCAATATTATAATGGTTCATCATAATATAGCACTGACGCTTTACGGACTAAAGAGATTTGATGAGGCTTTAGAAATTTTTAGTGAAATGCTTTGCAAGTTAGGCAGGGATAGTTATCATGCTAAAGCAATTAAGAATAACATTAAAGTGATATTAAATCAAGAGGATGAAAGATATTTCATGCAACTTGAGGAAGAACAAGAGCAAGTAAGGTCTCATTTCTCAGAGTCTGCATCAAGTCATTTTCAAAACACATCAACAGTAGATAACGATAAGGGCAGTTGTGGTTCAAGTTTGAGTTCATCATCTGGCTTCGATAGTGGTCTTTCTACTTTCTTAGATAGGCAGAGTATTAGTAAGAGAGGTAAGTCAGGTTCTAAATTGAGTAACTTATCCACTAGAACGGAACAAGAGCAAAGCTCGGGTAATTCAAAACAAAATGTTTCTGAAGTGACAAAATCGAACAAGAGTAGTATTGGAGGAGTATTATGTTGGGATGAAAGTACATCTGAATCCAGCCAATCGTTTTTGCGTAGTAGATCAGTCAGTGGTAAGCTTAGCGCTACAGGTATGTCTAGCTCTCGTCCCTCTAGTAGTCTAGATAATTTAGAAACAGAAAAGCATACAGCTTTTTCTAGAAGTATAGGAAAGAGGTAGATAAAAAAATGTACTTGCGCATTTATAGTATGTAGCTTTGACGTTGAAGGTTAAATGTGAGGCTTTTGTTATGGAGGTAGTTTGTGTAATATCATGTGTGCTTTTTATTATTATCTTGGATGATTCATTAAACTTTTAAGTAAAGAGATAAAGGGGTTTAAAGAGTTAGAGCTGAGATAAAATGTAGTTGTTTAGCTTCGTCAAGGGAAAGGCCAGTAATTTGAGATATATAACATCTGTAGGCATGCTTGCCTTGAGTAGCCACTGCTATTTTAGCTTTCATCCATCTTTTTCATGTCTGATCTTGTAGTGGTGCAAGAGTATCTTCACTAGTGAATGATTTATTTAGTTGGGTAAAAAGCCCAATAGGTAAATCCTAAATCTGAGGAGCTAAGGATTCAATCTCACAAGTTGATGTGCAAATAGATGTGAATGGTACAATAATGTTACTTGATGTGCTCATTAGAAAAGTTACAGGTCAGAAGTATATTTCTACAGCAGATCAGAACTTACCATTACTGGAAGCGCAGGGTTATGCATTAAATATTATAGAGGAATTTGAGAAAATAGTAGAGCAAGCTGCATTAAAAAGTGAGATATCAATGCACCGGTTAAATATTGATTATGTAGAAATGAAGAAAGAGGTTACTGCAAAAATCACGGGTGGTAAATTTAATGAAATTTCAGGAATTTTAAACTCATATATAGAAAAAGCATGTTCTGGAATAGAAGCAGGTAAGTTAAGTCCGAAGAAATTTGATAAGTTTATGGCTACATTTAATAACAAACTAGATGTATCGCTAAATCAATCAATACACCAAATGCTACATAATGAAAATAACGTATTAAAAATGGATAATATAAAAGAACCGCAAAGCTTAGATTTATCTGGACCTAGAACTAGGTTAGATGATGTATTAATTGTGGGCAATGCCAGAGAATTAGTTGCTGGAAGAAGGTAGTAGACTAAAAAGTTTCTTCCTTAAGTTGTGTAATGTCAGCCTGAGGAAGGCCAGTTGTCTGGGAAATAACATCAATAGAAATGCCAGCCTTAAGTAGGTTTTTTGCAACTTCGATTTTTTCTTCTTGTCTACCTTCTTGTCTACCTTTTTGAGTGGCATCATCGAGTTTTTGTTCCAAGATAGCAGCTTCTTTCTGTAAATCCATTACCCTTTCTTCATAAGCTAATAGGTCCTTCTCATTCCAATGGAACTTATCTAATTCATCATATGCTAGCTTTATTATTGGTGACTTTTCTGCTATTTTCCTTAAATCTTCATCTGTTGTTTCTTCTGCATACTTAAAGAAAAAGGACCATCTCTCAACTGTAGTTTCCAACTGCTCTACTTTGCTTTTTGTAAATTTAGGTAGTTCAATAAAGACAAATTGAAAATCTTTTAAATAGTGTCCGTTAGTCTTTATATCGCGTATATTATGAGTGGAAATATAATAAACATCTGAAGGAAAAAGAGTACTATTGGAAATAGCAATAAAGAAAACAGTTTTAAAATCAATGTAATTGCCAGACTGTCTTGAGTAGGCTTTAGCAGCATAAAGTTGGGCACATACTGTAATTGCTGTTGAATGATGGAGAGACATACTCCATTATTTTAACACGAAGTAACGAATTCAGTAGAATAAGTTCTTCAAAAACAATTTAAACTTTTACAGTAGGAGTAGTCTCATGAAATATTATAGCGGATTAGATGTCTCACTCAAAGAAACTTTCATTAGTATCGTTGATGAGAAAGGAAAGATTGTTAAAGAAGGAGTTGTTGCAAGCGAAAGCAAGGCAATAGCAGAGTACTTGCTTGAACAAGGCAAAAATTACGAAACTATAGGAGTAGAAAGTGGACAACTTTCAATATCAATGTGCAAAAAATTAAGGAGTTTTGGCTTGCCAGTAGTTTGTGTAGATGCAAGACATATGGCAGCAGCTTTGTCTGCAAGAATCAATAAAAACGATAAGAATGATGCAAGAGGTATAGCTCAAATGATGAGGGCTGGGCTATATAAAGAAGTACTAGTAAAATCGGATGAATCTTGTCAAATTAAAATAGCACTTGGAAGTAGAAGACAGTTAACATGCAGCTACCAGCAGATTGTTGGGACAATAAGAGGGTTATTAAAAATATACGGGATAAAGCTCGGTCAAGGGTCAAAATTTGAAAGCTTGTCTTTAAGAATAGAAAAAGCAATTAAAGATTTGGATGAAATAAGTAAGGCTTCAATTGGAGCGTTAGTTTGTAGTTTAGAGGCAATAGAGAAGTCATTGGAAAAACTTGACAAGATGCTCTTAGAACAAGGCAAAAAAGATGAGGATTGTAAATTATTAACTACTGCTCCAGGTGTTGGTACTATAGTAGCAATGACATATAAAGCAACAGTGGATAACCCAAATAGATTTGAAAGATCTAGTACAGTTGGAGCGTATATGGGGTTAACACCAAGACAATATGCTTCTGGAGAAATTGATCGGCATGGTAGTATATCAAAAATGGGGCCCATGGAATGTCGAAGTATGTTATATGAAGCTGCACAAGTCTTACTTACAGTTAGTAAGAAAAATTTTAAGTTGAAAAGCTGGGGGTTAAAACTTGCAAGGAAAAAAGGGATGAAGAAAGCAATTGTAGCAGTAGCAAGAAAATTGGCTGTAATTATGCACAGGATGTTGGTCAATAAAACAGAATTTTGTTATTACAATTAAGAGGAGCATAAACAATAATTTTACTCGAGGTAGTAATGCCGATGGAAGGGATAAGCAAGAAAAAACCTTGAAGCCTAGACTTCGTTGGGCACATGTTGCCGTCCACTTCCACCTAACAAGTATAGTGCGGCTTGACAAGTTTGTTGTCATATCAGACCGCGGAGAGAACCATGGAAGCACACTGCTCTTGTATGTAAAATTATTAAAGATTATGTAGGAAATATGTTATTTTGGTTTATATAAAAATTATTGTTGACTTATGTGCAATTAGAGAACGTTTTTCGAAGCCTTTATCACGAGCGAGCTGGTCAGGTAAGGAAGCAGTATTACTACTACTCCCTCCCTTAGAAACGCAGCATGCAGGTTTCCCCACACTACGCTTGAGCCCCTTATCTAAGTTCTTCTTTTCTCGAACCGGCTTGTCTTTCATAAATCCTCAGAATACATCAACTTTAGTGGTGACACTAACAGTAGAGAACCTTCTCTTGAAAAGGAGCTTGCTAACATTCTTGTTCGTTTTACTCTCTCATCAAAATACTTTTTCCATTTTAAGTCAAGGGGATTTGCATCCGCTCTGATTTTAACATGTCGTCTGATAGGTATATCAATCAGCTTTAGCAGTCTTAAATACCGTATCTCTTTTGGTTTGTTCTTGCATATGGGTGCAGCAAAAACCCATTGTCGTTGACCCATTACTTTGAAGTAACGATTCTTTATCCAACGTAATCCTTTACGAGGATGTCTTTTCTTTGCCCATTTCCATAAACTATGCCAAATTTCATTGTCGATTTTTCTAAACGCTTTTTTAGCACACACATGGTGATAGTAAATTCCCCATCCTCTCAGTAGAGAGTTGAGTGACTTAATTACTATAGCCTGAGTGTTCGCTATATTTGCTTTTATCAATGTACGTGCTTTATTCAGAAGTCTTTTAATACTTTCTTTCGAAGGTTTAATAATTAACTTCTTATTATATCTACGTACATTACAACCAAGAAAGTCAAACCCTGTTGTAATAAATGTAATCTTTGTCTTCTCTTCTGACAGAATTAAACCTCGCTCATGAAGAAAAGATGATACTAAAGGCTTAACTTCATTTTCCAGTACTTCATGTGTGAAACCTGAAATAATAAAGTCATCTGCGTACCTAATTACATTCACTCCACTTCTGATTTTTCCTCTTCTTTTGCTACCTAATTTACCAAAGCGACTTTCTAATAACTGTTCAAGACCATCTAAGGTAAAGTTAGCTAGTATTGGAGAAATTATACCTCCTTGCGGAGTGCCAGCAGTTGTGGGATACAAGGTTTTTGACTCTAGGAAACCAGCCTTTAACCAACTATGCAGAATTTTCTTCTCCATAGGAATATGCTTCATAAGCCATTCATGGTTAATGTTGTCAAAGCACCCTTTGATATCACCTTCTAGTATCCATTGTGGTCGATTGCGTCTTGCCAGTAATAAGTGACAAGCAGCAATAGCATCCGCGCAGGATCTTTTAGGTCTAAAGCCATAGGAGTGACGGTCGCTGATCGTTTCAGATACTGGCTCCAGGGCAAACAGATATAATGCTTGCATGGCTCTATCTTTTATCGTTGGTATTCCAAGAGGTCTTCTTTTGCCATTAGATTTACTGATATAAATCCGTTTTAGCGGAGAAGGTTTATATCCTCTTTGCTTTAACTGCTTTATTCCTTGAAATTTAGCATTGCAAGTTGACCATAGTTGACGATCTACACCCGCTGTGTTTTTTCCTTGGTTTTCAGTTACTCTCTTAACAGCCAAAGCTTTTCCGCTAAAAGAGCGTGTGAGAAGATGTTGTAAAGCTTTTACCTTACCCCATCTTCCTTCTTGGACAGCCTTAACAATACGTCTTTGTAGCCTTATAACAACTTTTTGGCACTTCTTCCATGGCAATTGCTTCCATGCTTCGGAGTTGTCGGTAGGTGCACTTACAGCTTTATCTGTAATCATCTGCTTTCCTCCCTTAAGTGGTTAACAAAGTTTCTTGTCACGAGGGACCAAATGGAAGTCTGCTCGTTTTCACGCGAATTAATGTTACAAATTCTATCCATTTCGTTACAAAATGGCATTCGCTTTCTCCATTCTCCTTTACCTGCACTTCCATCAGCATTCCTTGCGGTTTGCTTGCCATGTAGGCGAAAATACAGGCTTACCCTGTTTCTCCAGTCATACAACAGTGGGTTAGGTGGCTTCTCTATACCGGTGGAATTGTTATTTGCGTACATCTAGAAATGAAAAATGTAACTTATCCACATTACCTTTTGGTCAGAGCTTATCAGCATCTTTAGCTCTTTCATCGTATCGGTACTTATAAAGCTTCACTTACGTTCACCATACCACTAAGCCTAGCCCTCCAACCACATGATGCTTGCAGTTTATGCCCCTCTCACGATTGAGCATCTTCTTTTTCAAGAGGAGGTTCATTGTCCGCATCGCTTGGCACCAACCGGTTGCCCGATTCGCACTGATGCATAGACTCAGACGGCAAAACATCTGGTTTAATAAGTTTTAGAATCCTTTCAGTTTCTTTCTGAATGAATTCCTCTCCTTTTAAACAATATGACCGAAGACTTTCAGGTCGCACCATCTCGCAAATGTATTGAGCACCTGTAGAATCTCTACAGAGAACATCAACAATACTTTGCTTTTTAGCGGCGATATCAGGGTCTTGAATAGTACTTAAAAACTCTATATCCTGTATTGCATTTTTGCCAGCAAAACCCAGAATATCATTGAGGAAGTGAATGAGGATATCTTTATTCTTTTCAGTACCAAGTGCGTCCAGAGAAGGCAAGTATTGTTCAGTAGGAGATAGACCTACCAGGATAAAAGTCGGAATCCTGTAGCTTGGGTAGCAGCATGGAGGGAAACCAAAATGTTGAAGCCTACCGACAACATTATCGTAGGATAATGGCGAATTACCAGGCCGTAGCGAAAGCGAATACACAGATTGCCTCGAAAGGAATATTCTGAAGGTCGAGCCATCTTGGTACTGGCGAAGACAGAATAGACCAGACGAAAAACGAATGAAACGATAGGTCTACTTCAGCGGGGTGTTAGTAACGGCATGGCAATGAGGACATACAAAGCAACTGGAGAAGCCCTCCTCATCCCAAGGAGAAATACCTTGGAGAGGTAGGTTCTATAACTGGAAAACAGGAAGTGAACTGAAGATGAGAGGGTGGCAGATGGGTGCGTAGTAGTGAAGAAGTGAGGTAACGCTCATGGAGCAAAGGCACCCTGCTAGTAGAAATCTTTTAACAAAAGGAAGGTAAAGGTAAAAATGATAAAAATGCCAATAAAATTACAAGACCTGAGAAGAAAGATATATATCAAAGCGAAAGCAGAACCGGAATGGCGATTCTGGGGAATCTATGTTCACGTCTGTAAGATGGAGACACTGGAGGAAGCATATAAGCTAACAAAGAAGAGTAATGGGGCACCAGGAATAGATGGGATGACATTCGAATCGATAGAGGCAGAAGGCTTAGAAAAGTATCTTCAACAAATAAGACACGAACTAATAACCAAGACCTATAGCCCAAATAGGAACCGGAGGAAGGAAATACCAAAATCTGGAGGAAAATTCAGAAAGTTGAACATACCCTGCATCCGGGATAGAATAGTGCAAACAGCACTGAAGCTAATACTTGAACCGATATTCGAATCAGACTTCCAAAAAGGATCATACGGGTATAGACCTAAGCGTAATGCGCATGAAGCAGTACAAAAAGTAACGGAAGCAGCAATCAAAGGCAATACAAAAGTAATTGACGTAGATCTGAAATCCTACTTCGACAATGTGCGACATCATATTCTGATGGAAAAGATTGCCAAAAGAATAAATGACAAAGAAATCATGCGCATGATTAAGCTAATCCTCAAAACAGGAGGAAAACGAGGAATAGCACAAGGATCACCACTTTCGCCACTACTAAGCAATATATACCTAAATGAGGTAGATAAAATGTTGGAGAAAGCAAAAGAGGTGACCAAAGAAGGAAAGTACCAACGTATGGAATATGCCAGATGGGCAGACGATTTAGTGATACTGATTAGTGAACACCCGAAACGGGAATGGCTAGAAAGAGCAGTATACAGAAGGTTGGAAGAAGAATTAGCAAAACTAGAAGTGAGCGTAAATGAAGAAAAGACAAAAGTCATCAACCTAAAGAAAGGAGAAACATTTAGCTTCCTAGGGTTTGATTTTCAAGAGAATATCACAAGACAAGGAAAATGGAATGTCAGGAAAACACCGCAGATGAAAGCACGAACAAACCTGCTACGCAAGTTGAAGGAAATATTTCGGCGCTATAAATCGCAACCGATAAAAAGAGTGATACATGACATCAATCCGATATTGAGAGGGTGGGTAAACTACTTTAGGATAGGGAACTCTGGTCGAAAGTTCAATTACGTAAAACATTGGGTGGAAAAGAAGGTAAGACGCAACTTAATGCGAGCCAGGAAAGCAAAGAAAGGGTTTGGGTGGAAGAAGTGGAGTAGCGAATGGATATACAAAACGCTGGGTCTATATTCAGACTACAGAATAAGGTATTACAAACCGAAAGCATCACCAGTACAATATGTGATAAACTTTGGTAAAGAATCTGCTAGGAAAGCGTAGTGCGGGAAAACCGCATGCTGCGTTTGACGAGGCGGGAGCTGGAAACGTTAACATGGGAATTTGGATTGAGGCCTATTGTGAAAACAATGGATCAGCCACCAAACCCTAAAGTAGGCGCGCCAGTTCTCGACCCTACAAATAATCAATGATAATTTATTTAATTCAGTGCAAGCACAACTAGTTGAAAATAGACAAAGGGCAAGAGCACGGAAAAGAAAAGAAACGTTTTTGTTGCGGAGTTTAATGGTATGTCAGCGTTGTCAATATGCCTATCACGGTGCAATGCGTACTAACAATAGAAATAAGTTAATATATTACTACTACCGTTGTTCTGGCTCCAGGTTTAATGGCAACAGAGTATGTGACAACAAATCAATACGTACTGATGTACTCGATACAGTTATATGGGAAGAAGTTAAGAGTATATTAAAAGAGCCAAATAGGATTGCAAATGAATATCAACGTAGATTGTCAGAGAGCAAAAAACCTTTACATAATCAAACACGTGAAAAGCAAGAAAGTAAGCTAAAATTAAGTATCAAAAAATTTATAGATAGCTATGCCAAAGGGTTTATAAGCCAAGAAGAATTTGAGCCAAGAATTACAACAATGAAACAGCATTTGAAAGAAATTGAGGAGGAAAAAGAAAAAGTACTTGATCAAGAGAAATTACAACAAGAATTGAGCCTTGTTACAGATAGCTTGAAAAACTTTTCCTCAAGTGTTGAATCAAAGCTTGATCAAGTAGATTGGCAGACTAAACAAAATATTATTAGAATGTTAATTCATCAAATTGAAATCAACCATAACCACTTGTATATAGTATTTCGAATAAAAAGTCTTGCAAATTTTGATCAAAATAGCCATAATAGAATTATGCAATGTTGTACTAGTCGTACAGACACTGGGATCCAGAAAACTTAACTTTAAATAAGTGGCTGCATAATAAACTACACATTAAACCTAAAGTGCATTATATCACCATCTTGCACGATGTAATCTCTGCCTTCAAAGCGAATTTTTCCTGCGTCTTTGCAAGCTGATTCACTTCCATACTTTATGTAGTCTGCAAAGCTTATAGTTTCTGCTTTTATGAAGCCTTTCTCAAAATCAGTGTGGATTACACCTGCTGCCTTATCAGCTGTTGATCCTATTTTTACTGGCCATGCCCGTGCTTCTTTGGGGCCCACAGTAAAGAAAGTTATCATACTCAGCACTTCATACATAATACGCGCTACTCCATCAAGGCCTGATTCTTGTAAGCCAAATTCTGATAAAAAACTCTGTTTTTCCTCTTCACTATCAAGATTTGCAATATCTGCTTCAAGTTTTGCTGAAATGCAATAAAATTTGCTTTTATTTTCCTCCGCCATTCTCTCTACCTTTTTAGATAATTCATTGCCAGTTATAACATTTGTATCTTCAACATTGCAAACGTACATAACGGGCTTTGTTGTGAGCAATTGAAGTGACTTCATTTCGGCTTCGTCCATGTTTTCCAAACTTCTTGCAGGTTTACCGAGTTTTAAAGTAGCTAATACCTCTTGCATTAATTCAAGTTGTCTCTTTAGCTCTTTATCACCTTGTTTTGCTTTCTTTTCCAATTGAGGAAGCCTTTTTTCTATGCTATCAATATCAGCTAGGATTAATTCCATTTCCACCACTTCAGCATCTGATATTGGATCTATTTTACTGTGTACATGGCTGATATCGTCATCCGTAAAGCACCTGAGCAGATGCACGATGGCATCAACTTCTCTGATATGGCTTAAAAATTTATTGCCGAGTCCTTCACCTTTGCTTGCGCCCTTTACAAGACCTGCAATATCCACAACTTCTAATTGATTATAAATTATCTTCTCTGAACCGGCAATTGCTGCGATTTGTTTCAAACGCTGATCTTTTATCGAAATCTTGCCTATATTTGGCTCGATTGTGCAAAAAGGATAATTTGCAGCTTCGGCTGCACTTGACTCTGTAAGTGCATTAAATAAAGTTGATTTTCCTATGTTTGGTAACCCAACTATACCACAGTTAAAGCTCATATTTGCTATTTAAAGCCATAATTATTGCACAATTTAAGAATTTCTGCTATACTTAATTAGTTACTTATTGACAGTTTTGTTGGTATAGTAATATATAGCTTAAATTAAGGTAAAAATTATGGCTGAATCTAGGAAACGGAAATCATCAAGTGGTTTTCACGGTGTTGAAAGTCCGAAAAGGTTCAAGAACTCAGGGCAAGAAATAGCTTCTTTAAATAGTAATCCTCACCCTGAAAATTTTTATGTAGGGCAAGCAATTGGTAATGGAAGCTGCTTTTTTGATTCATTTAGACAAAGTTTAGAGCAGCAGAAAGAGATAAAGGTTACTGTTGAACAGCTACGGGTGGACTGCAAGGAATTTGCACAAAACAATCCGCCAGAATGGTTTGTACATTCTACTGCTAACAGTTACGATAATGATGGCCAGCGCCGTAATGAGACTGCAAGTGATTATACAGCAAATATCATGGACAACAATAGATGGGGTGATCCTGAAGTTGAAGGTAGAATACTTTGTGGAAAGTATGGTGTGAAATTGCATGTTGTAGAGAGTAACCCATTGCGTGTTGCTGACAATCAACAAGACACGTTCTTGCATCAATTAATAGACAATTCAGGTTCAAAAAATGCAGGTGAATACAATAAAGTTAATTACGACGACAGTAGTGTTTTGCATGTAATAAACAAAGGCTATGCTCATTTCGAACCATTGCTTGATATAAACAAAAGTTTAGCAAAACAACTGCAAGAGGAAACCAAACTTAAACAAGAGCAAGAACAAAAAGATTTCCTATTAGCAAAAAAACTTCAGGTAGATGAGATCTTGGAATATTGTAACGTTTCAAAGGATATCTCTGAGAGAGCAGAGGTTGAAAAGAGATTTGATGAGTTATTGGCAGAAAATGCTAATGGAAAAATTTGTGATGTTGTAGAGCAGTGCGTTAGTGATATAAAGCAGCGCATAGAGCGCTCTGAAGAGCAAAACCCTTCAAGTTTACTAAGTTCAAGATGTGGTACGGAATCGATGGCAGAACAACCATTTCATCAGCAGCAACCAATACTTGTAAAGTAAATCTTCATAGCCCTGTATATTTTTATATAGGGCTTTTGCAAGCATTTCATATAATATGCACTTGCAGTACGTACTAACCTAAATGCAAGTTGACCATGAAACTAGTTTAATCATCGATGCCATAGAGAAATTTGGTGGTGAGGCTAGGCTTGTCGGCGGGTGTGTGAGAGACTCAATTTTGCAGCGTGATGTCCATGATATTGATCTCGCTACCAATTTGCTTCCTGATCAGGTGATGAAAGCGCTAAAACTCCGTAATATAAAAACTATTCCAACTGGCTTAAAACATGGGACTATAACTGCGGTTCTAAATCAAAGATCTTTTGAGATCACAACACTAAGGCATGATGTGAAATGTGATGGCAGGCATGCGAAAGTAGAATTTACTAATAATTGGCAAGCTGATGCTTCAAGGCGTGACTTTACATTTAACGCTCTATATGCAGATAAGCATGGCCATATATATGATTACTTTGGTGGTATAGAGGACTTAAAGGCGCGAAGGTTAAACTTTATAGGCAACGCTGAAGATAGAATTGAAGAAGACTATCTACGTATTTTAAGAGCATTTCGTTTTCATGCAAAAATATGTGTCGGAGATTTGAGTGATGAAATACTAAGCGTATGCAAAAAGCATTCGCATATGATCCAAAACCTCTCTGGAGAGAGAATAAGAGATGAAATACTTAAATTGCTGGAGTGCAATGATCCTTTTCCAACACTTAAGAGCATGCAAGAATCTGATGTTTTGCAAAAGATTATCCCAAAAGAAGTAAAATGCGAAATTCTGTCTTCGTCACTTCTTTTCGGCACTGATGCACTAGTAAAATTAGCGTTACTCCTTAGGACCACCAAAAATGACAGGCTAAGTCTTGGAGAATATGTAAGTAAGTTTCTACGTCTTTCAAACAAGCAAAAGAAAAAGCTGTTATTTTTATTATCCAACGATATCAAAACAGAACTCTCAGAAAAAGAGCAAAAAAAATACATATCTTTATTTGGTAGAGAATTATATTGTGATTTAGTAAAAATTTGTGGTGTTGAGTCTGGAGAAAATGTTGATAAATACATTTCGTTTGCTAATACATTCAATATTCCAAAATTTCCTTTATCTGGCGATGATTTAATAAGTATAGGTCACCAGCCAGGAAAAAGTTTAGGTAGGAGCTTGGAATTGCTAAAACAACATTGGGAAGACAGCTCCTACACTTTAACAAAAGAGGAGCTGGTGCTTTATGCTAAGAGCCTACTCTAACTGCTTTCCGACTGTTCAATGAATGTATGCTTGCAATATTAGTGTGACTCATCGAGGAATTAGGTGTGTATTCTTTTTTAGCTTTTTCTGTTAATTGGTATTCGTTTACTCCTCCTTGAGTTTGATTACACATTTTCTGATCTGGAGATAAAAATTTATCTCTTATGCTTGATGTCAGTTGTAACTCTTGAATCTTATCTGAAAAAAATCTCATTCTAGCTTCTACTAGCTCTTTCACAACAATTTCTTTAAGTAATTTTCCTGAGTCGTTATTATTATTATTTTTGCTATTAAAGCTGTGCAAGATAGAATCTCTAGTTGCAACTGCATCTTTTTCGTTAAAATTTAATTTTTTCATGCATTGCTTAACAGAAGTTAACAACTTGGCTTTTAACGTGTCATCTCGTAGTTCTTTACCTATATTTTTTTCAATGCAATGTTTGTTGACAACTTCTTTAACCTTATCTTCTATGATCTCCCTTGCGGATTGTTTTAAATTACTTTCTAATAATTTAAGTAATTCTTTACTTTCAAATTTTCCACTATTTTTATTTGATAGAGATTTTATGGTTTCATCAAGCACGTTATGGCAAAAGTGCTTTTCTTTAAATTCAGGAAAATTTTCTTTCAACTCTTTATTTTTATCAGATAAAAAGTCATCAAGATTCTTATCCCTAAAAAGCTTATTGGGCAAGTTCCGCAATTTTGAAAGGGTTGATCCACTAGAGCTAGTAGTTGATTTTCCAGTAGATACTGCGCTTACCAAACTCACTGTATCTGACGCTTTAGTTTTTGTTTGTCCTTGTGATTTTTGAGTTTCTTCATCAATATCTTCTAACCTTTTATCAACATCCTTTAACTTTTCTTCCAACTTTTGTTGTTCTTGATTATTTAACAGTTGTTGTTGCATTATTTTTAATTGTTCTTCCATGTTTTCTTTTTCTCCCTGTAGTTTCTTAATATCAGCTCTTGTTCTGCAAGCTTTTCTTGTAACGCTTCATCTGATTCTTTCTTTAATTCTGCCTTTAGTCTTTCTATTTCTTCAGCTTTATTTCCTTCTAATACCAAATCTCATAAATAAGCAGGCAAATAACTCACAGAACAAATGGTTTTGATCGAACTTTCCGTAATATTACGAATGAATGCACATACAGTATCCTCCAATAAACTAACAGAGTCATATATTCTATTTTTAATGAGATTGTCTTTCAAATATTGCCATAAACGCTCTACTGGATTTAACTCTGGTGAATATGGAGGTAAATAGATTAAGGTAATATTTTGTGGTATTTTTAAACCTTTGGATCTATGCCATCCTGCACAATCCACAACAAGAAATGCCTCCCTTGTTCCTAAATATTGTGACATCTGCTCAAGGAATATATTCATACAATCAGTATTGACGTTTGGTACGAATAAGCTAGAACTCTCTCGATTTCTAGGATTAACTGCACTATAGAGATAAAAGTTTTGCCTACCTAATTTTACCTTAACCTGTGTCCTAATGCCTTTTTTAAACCACCCGTGTCCAATCTTTGAATGTGTGCCAAACCGCGACTCATCGAAGAAAAATAGCTCTTTTTCGGGATACGTGACAATAGTTTCATTAAGATTTTTTTTTAAACTCTTCTTGTTTATTTTTATCCTGTTTATTGTGCACAGGCCTTGGAGTAATATACGAAAAACCTAACTTTTGCATCAGTCTATGTGCTGTAGACTTACTTACCTCAATAGAAAACATTTTCTCAATTATGATTTTTAATTTCTTAGCCGTTAGGTTGGCTCCTTCTTCTGCTATGACATTTTTAATTTCTTCTTGCTGCTTGTAGCTCAACTTCGGCTTTACTCCACGTCCTGGTTGTATTTTAAACGCATTGACTCCTCCTTCCTTAAATCTTGTAATCCACTTCATCAATGTAGTTCTAGTAATTCGGTATATTTGAGCAACTTTTGTTATTCCATATTCTTTTGCAGATATTATTGCCTGTAATCTTCTTCCTATCTCTCCTCTTATGCCGTGCTTCTTTAATTCCAGGTTACACTTATTATATAATTCTTCTCCTATTGCTTTACTTTTTCCTGCCATAACTCCCCACTAATTCTTAAATTATTCTATTTTAGAAATTTTTCTTTATTCCTCTATTTATTTTTAGGAATTGGTATTAGTTTATTGGAGGATACTGTATGTGCATTCATTCGTAATATTACGGAAAGTTCGATCAAAACCATTTGTTCTGTGAGTTATTTGCCTACTTATTTATGAGATTTGGTATCAGGATCAAAAATAGCGCCCTTTAGCTAGAAATGCCCTATGAAAACTAGATTTTCTAAAGATACGTACACGTTTTTGCAATAGTTGTTTTACCAGACTCTGTAATGCCCAAAGCAGTTAGAAAATCCTTCTAAGACTGGGGTTATAGAGCGTAAGTACATAAATTGAATTTTATAGTTTCAATATGCAAGAAAAGGTTAAAGATGGCAACACTTACACGAACATTATGATTTGAAAACAGGGTTTTGCACAAAAAAACAAGGCTTGCTGAACTTCCTACAAAAACATAGTTGATCTCTCTGGAATTAAGTAGTTTATCACTTAAACAACTAATTTTATATCTTCATCAACGTCCATCGACCCTGAGCCCTCCTTCCTGATCCATTCTCTACCTTAAACCGGAGGCTCCTCAAACTCTAAATCTTGTTTTCGTCGCCTCTCCCCTAATTATATACTATATTATATATAAAATATAATATAGTATATAATTTATAGGGGGGGTAGCCAAAAAAATGAGTTATTTTTGAGCTGAGCAAAGCCACCTAAGGTAGAGAATGGATCAGGAAGGAGTGGTGTATAAAATATATTTAATGTTTATAGAATATCTTCTAATTGAAACAGGAAAAGTGGTTACGTAAAAAATATATATATGTTTATAGAATGTTTTAATCTCCGTAAATGTATTCTCTATGCTCTATTGCAGTAATTATTACTATACGTTCTGATTTAATTACTCGATAGATCAAGCGGTAATCACCTGTTCGTATTCTACGGTATCCTTTGAATTCACCAAGCAAGGGATCCCCTGACTTCTCAGGGGAAAGCGTAAGGCGCTCTTTTACAATTTCTTTTATCCTTGACCATATTGTCTTAGGAAGGTTTGGAATATCTTTGTGAACTACATTTTCCTCATAACAGATTAAGTAATTATCATCAGTTGATGTCTTCATGCCTAATGAATTTTGCATTTCGAGTGTCGCGTTGAACAGCGAGTTTGGCTATCGCCATATCTTCTTCATTTTCAATTGCTTCTTGTATAAACTGCTCTGCTAGCTCTTGAACTGATTGGTTTTTTACTTTAGCTAGACGAGCAAGGTCTTTTAAAACTTTTTCACTAATATTAACGCCTGGATCTGCCATATGTTTTACCAAAGTCTACTACTATAGCAATTTTACAACATCTTTCTAAACTTTTCAATAAAGAAAATAGTATATAATTTATAGGGGGGTGTACCAAAAAAATGAGTTTTTTTTGAGCTGAGCGAAGCCACCTAAGGTGGAGAATGGATCAGGAAGGAGTGGTGTATAAAATATATTTAATGTTTATAGAATATCTTCTAATTGACACAGGAAAAGTGATTACGTAAAAAATATATTTAATGCCTACTAAGTATCTTCCTAGCCTTCTCGTAAATGGTATCTCTGTGTCCTATTGCAACGATGGTTACTTTGTGTTCTACAGTGTTTACGCGATATATAATGCGATAATTGCTAACTCTTAGCCTTCTATGTCCTTTTAAGCTATGATGTAGCAGCTCACCAAGTTTTATTGGATCAACTGTAAGTCGCTCTCTTACCGCTTTTTTGATTCCTGTCTTTATATTCTCTGGTAAGGATGGTATATCCTCCTCACGAACACTCTTGAGGTATTTGATGGTATATGGTTTATTCCCAGACGTCTTCACTATCTTCTATTTCTTCTGCACCGTCAACGTCATACTCATTAGCAACTGCAGATAACAGAATATCTTCTTCTTCAAGTTCAATTGCCTCTTTGATTAGCCTTTCTGCTAGCTCTTGAGCAGACTGGTTGGAAAGTTTAGCTAAATCAGCAAGATGCTGTGAAGTTTCTTTACTGAGAGCTATACTAGCGTTTGCCATAAGTTTTACCAAAGTCTACTAATAATTATACAGCATTTTTTTTAATTTTTCAATAAAGAAAATGAATTAGGAAAGATGCCTGTATAGGAATACATAATATAACTGTGTAGCAAAAATAAGATTTCTATTTGTAGAAAGTAGTGTATAACCGTTAATATTTTTCGGGCATTTTTACTATGGCTTTGTTAAAATTTCTTGATGCACGAACCGATTGCGCTTTCAAGAGAATATTCGGTACTGAGAGGAATAAAGACATCCTCATTCATTTTCTCAATGATATTTTAGGCTTTACTGGTTTGGCTACTATCCAGAATGTTCAATTTTTAGCTGCCATTTTGGATTTTGAGATTGCCGCTAAAGAGCAGGGCATTTTTGATGTTCTTTGTGAGGACTCTCAAGGTTCCAGTTATATTGTTAAAATGGCATTCACTAAGACCAAAGGTTTTGAGAAATGTGCCCAATATTATGCTGCTAAAACTTACGTAAACCAAATAGATATAGATAAAGTAGATCAAGAGTATCATAAACTCAAGAAAGTTATCTTTATAACTGTTGCTGATTGTATTATTTTTCCAAACAAGAATGAGTACAAGTCATACCAAATCTCATAAATAAGTAGGCAAATAACTCACAGAACAAATGGTTTTGATCGAACTTTCCGTAATATTACGAATGAATGCACATACAGTATCCTCCAATAAACTAACAGAGTCATATATTCTATTTTTAATGAGATTGTCTTTCAAATATTGCCATAAACGCTCTACTGGATTTAACTCTGGTGAATATGGAGGTAAATAGATTAAGGTAATATTTTGTGGTATTTTTAAACCTTTGGATCTATGCCATCCTGCACAATCCACAACAAGAAATGCCTCCCTTGTTCCTAAATATTGTGACATCTGCTCAAGGAATATATTCATACAATCAGTATTGACGTTTGGTACGAATAAGCTAGAACTCTCTCGATTTCTAGGATTAACTGCACTATAGAGATAAAAGTTTTGCCTACCTAATTTTACCTTAACCTGTGTCCTAATGCCTTTTTTAAACCACCCGTGTCCAATCTTTGAATGTGTGCCAAACCGCGACTCATCGAAGAAAAATAGCTCTTTTTCGGGATACGTGACAATAGTTTCATTAAGATTTTTTTTTAAACTCTTCTTGTTTATTTTTATCCTGTTTATTGTGCACAGGCCTTGGAGTAATATACGAAAAACCTAACTTTTGCATCAGTCTATGTGCTGTAGACTTACTTACCTCAATAGAAAACATTTTCTCAATTATGATTTTTAATTTCTTAGCCGTTAGGTTGGCTCCTTCTTCTGCTATGACATTTTTAATTTCTTCTTGCTGCTTGTAGCTCAACTTCGGCTTTACTCCACGTCCTGGTTGTATTTTAAACGCATTGACTCCTCCTTCCTTAAATCTTGTAATCCACTTCATCAATGTAGTTCTAGTAATTCGGTATATTTGAGCAACTTTTGTTATTCCATATTCTTTTGCAGATATTATTGCCTGTAATCTTCTTCCTATCTCTCCTCTTATGCCGTGCTTCTTTAATTCCAGGTTACACTTATTATATAATTCTTCTCCTATTGCTTTACTTTTTCCTGCCATAACTCCCCACTAATTCTTAAATTATTCTATTTTAGAAATTTTTCTTTATTCCTCTATTTATTTTTAGGAATTGGTATTAGATCTGCTTTTCTTCTTCAGTAGCGTTTAGCTGACTGATTAAAATTTTTAATTTATCTTCTAAGTCAACTTTTTTTCCCTGTAGTTGTTGCTCTTGATTATTTAGTGGTAGTTGCTGTGCTAACAATTCCATCACGCTCAAAGAAGTTTTATTTAAGGTATCACCTATTCCAGCTAACTCCCATTCTTTACTTCCTTCTAAGATCTGCACTTGTTCTTGCAACCTAGCAACCTCATTTTCTGAGCTCTTTTTCTCTACTTCAGCAGTTCTTAATTGACTTCCCAAGCTCTCTAATTTGCGTTCTAACTCACGCTGACTTTCCTCATGCATTTTGCGTTCTTCTTTCATAGCTTTTAACTGCTCCTCTTTTTCACTATTTAAAGCATTAATTCTGTCTTTTAATTCAACATTTTCCTTTCTTTCTTGCTTCAATTCTGTTTCTTTTTGCTGTAGAGAACTTATCTTCTCCAGTTGTTCTGTTGACTCCTTCTCTTTTACAGATAAATTTTCCTTGAGTTTTGTTACTTGCGCTTGCAAATCTTCATTATCTTTCTTAACAGCCTCACTTATATCTTTATTTTTACCAATAAGTGACTTAATTAAAGCGTCTTGCTCTCTTATTCTTTTCTCTTGATTAGATATAGTGCGCTGTTGTTCGTTATTTTTAGCCTCCATTTCCTTTTTATCTTGTTCTAGTGCTTCATTTAACCATGTTAAACTATTTATTTTCCTGTCTTTTTCTTTCACCCCTACCAACTCTTCCTCCCGTTTACCTGCATCTTCTGCCAATTCTTTGTGATTCTTTTCAAGTCTTGTAATTGTAAATTTTAATTCTCTATTTTCCTCTTCTAAAAGGAAATTTTGTGAACGTTCAAGTTCTAGTTCCTGACTTATATCTTCCAGTTGTTCATTCAATTCTTCATCCTCCTCTATGCTTACTTCTTCCATACTATCGTATTCTTCATCAATGAATTCATCATTTACTATAGTATCAAAACAACTCTCATCAGTGAACTCACTATTTTCTTCAGTTTGAACCTCTCCATCCTTACTTATTACTTCACTCTGGCTCCCTTTTTCTGCAACCTCAGGTTTTAAGTCAGCTCCAATATTTTTATCCGTTGTTTCAACACATTCGGTCTGCATTGTCGTATCTTGAAATGTTACTTTATTAGATAGAATATTTTCCGCCCATTTGTTCCATTTCTTTGGTAGTATTCGTCCAATCGTTTTTAAGTACAACCAAGCAAATACAGTAGACCAACTGTATTTTTTTTCCTTTCGTTTAACATTAATTTCATAATTAACCGTATTGTTAGTATTTAGCATAAAATTACCTTATTTTTTAACTTCGATTTACAGAAAATTTTAACAGTAGTAAAGTTATATATATTAGTATAAATGTTAAATAAATACTAACGCAGGTATCAAATTATGGTAAAGTCTTTGCCCGCCTAATAAACTTTAAGCAGAAATGTACATGTCTGTAAGTACAGCATTTGCTTTTTCTATCGCTCTTGCTAACATTTCCTGTTCATTGTTCTGATTTTTCACATTGATTACCTGAGCAGCTAAGTTCGCAGGAAAAGTGACCAAACTGACTTCCCATAATTCCACTTGTTTTAACACTCTAGCTCCGCTTTTATGATCAACATCATACTCTATAGGTATATAGCCGATGGAAAGTCCATTGATTACTCCAGTTTTGAGCATTAAGTACGCTTCCTTTGCTTTTTGGATGCCCAAAAGTAAGTGTGCGGTTATATACAGGCCAACATCATTTTCGCAAATATCTATAATATTACCTATAGGTTCACCTGGATTGTGCTGCCAAAGGAGTTTTATTTTATTTCTGTTTAAATTTTCCTTAAATGCTCCGGGTAAGATCAGGTCATTTTGTTTATCAACTATATTAAAAACGCTAGCATAACCAGAAAATACACCGTTTTCTCCTATGCTTTTTATTGACAATGGTGAATAGAGAAATTTCTTATTCATAAAGCCTCCTGTAGTATTGGGAATTTTGTTTGCACAATGCACTGCAATGTCAAATCTATTATATGCCGTTCTCTAAAAAGGGGAAGCACTTTTCTTAGTTACTAAAAACGCTAACTGGAATCCAGATTGGACACTGGGTTATAAAAGTATAGCTTCTACGTCATACCGCCGCGGTATCTCTAGATCCCGCTAACAAGCAGCGGGATGACGATTGTCAGGGTGTCATCCCAGTGCCTCTCTATAATGTCATCCCAGTAGCCCCTATATTGTCATCCCAGTAGCCCCTATAATGTCATCCCAGTGCGTGACACTGGGATCTCATTTTACTTTATGACGGTGTCATCCTAATACCTTCCCCTGTCATCCAAGTAGCTAACACTGGGATCTCATTTTACTTTATGATGATGTTATGAAAGTAGCTGACACTGGGATCCAGAAGACTTAATTTCAACCAAATAATAAAGGCTAGATCCCAGACTGGAATGACATCATAGGGGCACTGGGATGACAGCAGTCCTACGTCATACCGCGATTCATTCCTACGTCATACCGCGATTCATTCGCGGTATCTCTTAACATAGATCCCGCTAACAAGCAGCGGGATGACACCTCTCTTGGGCTCTTTTAGCTACAAACATTAAGAAATTTACCAAATGAAAAAAAAGGCAAAAGAAGCCCCGTGGTGCGAGTTTTGACTCTATATTACTGTAAGTGGCGCTGTAATAATGTGCTAACGCTTAAAATAAGCGCGGTTTGGCTGAATGTAGAAAAAATAAAAAAGACATGCAGCCGCTATAATTTTATGTAATCCGCCAAAAAATACCCTAAGTTTTTTACTGAATTTTGTCATTGAGCCTGCAGGTCAAAAACAAGTTTTGAGTCAGAAATACCCTTAATACTACAATAAGGGGGCTGGCGGAGTTTGTAAAGCAATTTTTTAGCCCTGTCTCCTTGCTATAATGTTCATATCGATAGAAAAGCAAAAGAATAGAATGAAATATCAAGTGATATCCTCTATAATTAAATTTTTTGAATGAAGAGATGACGATTCGTGTAGGAATTAATGGTCTGGGTAGAATAGGCAGAGGCGTATTGCGTGCTATTTTCGAAATAGAAGAATATAGCAAACAAATAGAAGTTGTAGCTGTGAATGGATCGCTCAGTGCAAAGCAGCATGCACATTTGATTAAATATGATTCTGTTCATGGCAAATTCAGTGGTGATATTGACTTTAATGAGTCTCAAAATTGGCTATCTATAAATGGCAGAAAATTTTCTTTATATAGAGAACGGAGCCCTGAAAATATTCCTTGGAATGTTGATGTAATACTTGAATGTACTGGTGCATTTAACAAGCGTGAAGAAGCAATAAGGCACAATGCAGAGAAAGTGATTGTCTCTGCTCCAGTTCCAGATGCTGATGTAACTATAGTTTATGGTGTGAATAATGATATGCTCAAAAAAGAGCATAAAGTAATATCAGCAGGTTCTTGCACTACAAATTGCCTTGCTCCGATTGTGAAAGTCCTACACTCTAATCTAGGTATAAAAAGTGGCTTTATGACTACTATACACGCCTATACGAATGATCAAAATGTTCTTGATGGCAATCATAGAGACTTATGCAGAGCAAGGGCTTGCGGATTATCTATGGTGCCAACTACAACCGGGGCAGCAAAAACAATTGGTTCTATAATTCCTGAATTAAAGGGAAAGCTAGATGGCACTGCCGTCAGAGTTCCAGTTAGCAATGTTTCTATGGTTGATTTTAAATTTACGACTGATAAGAAAGCGACCGTTGAAGAAATCAATGAAATATTTAAGGATGCAGCTCTCTCTTCTACGTCATTCCAGCGCGTGACGCTGGAATCTAATTTCTGGATCCCAGTGTCAGCTACTCGGATGACATCAGAGGGTACTAGGATGACAGAGGGTTCTCCAATGTCAAATGTACTTTCTATATGCACGGAACCTTTAGTTTCAATAGACTTTGTGCATAACCCTTATAGCGCAATTGTGGATTCAACTGGTACATATGTTACAGGCGACATCTGTAGAGTTGCAGCGTGGTATGACAATGAGTGGGCTTTTTCGCTGAGAATGTTAGACATAGCATTATTGAGCCATAGTAAAGTATGAATGGAAACCCAAACAAATATGCTTCATTTTGTGAGCACTTTGCGGAACTCAGAAAAAGAGTTATCTTTTGCTTTCTATTTTTTTGCGTTACTTTTGGTTTTTGTTACTACTTTAAGGAAAATATATACCGTTTTTTACTTGCACCTTTAATAGAAGCAACAAAAGATAGCGAAGGTTTTTCTTTAATTTACACAGACTTAACAGAGGCATTTTTTGTGTATCTTAGAGTCGCAATAATGAGTGCACTTTTGTTTTCTTTTCCTGTGTTTGCATGGCAATTCTATATGTTCTTAGCACCTGGGTTATATAAAAGTGAAAGGACAGTGTTGTTGCCATACTTAATTGCAACCCCGGTTTTATTTGTAACGGGAGCTACTGTAGTCTATTACTATATATTTCCTTTAGCCTGGAAGTTTTTTATCAACTTCGAACACAGTGGTAAATCCTTCGATATACCGATAGAGTTTATGCCATCAGTTAGCGAATATTTAGACCTCGTTCTCCAATTTATGTTTGCATTTGGCACTGCATTTCAAATTCCAGTAATACTCACATTGATGGTGAGAGTAGGGTTACTCACTACACAAAGTTTGTCAAATAAACGCAGAATCGCAATAGTGGTAATTTTTATTATCGCTGCAATCTTAACTCCACCTGATGTATTAAGCCAAGTAGGGCTTGCAATACCTATGCTGATTCTATATGAATTGTCCATTTTGATATGTAGGTATATTGAGAAGAAGGCAAAGGTTTGAATAAATATGTATTTGTAACGTTCTTTTTCGAGCACGAGCACCTTTTTCTTGCTTAAGCGTGTGTGATCATTACTAATAAGACTTTTTGTATTTGATTTTTTACATAAAATATGGAATAATTAAACTTAAGTTTTTATGGAGGTAGCTATATGTCAGGTTTAACAGAGGAACAACGGGTATTATATAATCAATTAAAGAACGCAATTGGGGATTTTGTCGAGGGTTTTGCCAAGGGTTTTAATGATAAAATGAAAGAGAAACATGAGATAGAAACTAAACAAGTAACTAATAAAGCAATAGGAATTGGTATCATTTTTGGTGTTATAGCTGCATTGGTAATCGGTGGTGGATGTGGTGTTGCCGGTGCTCAATTATCAATATTGGCTATAGCTGGCATAGCTGCTGCGCTGGCAGTTGGACTTGTTGCTGGTGGTATTACATATGCAATATCAAAACCTAGTAATAAACTAGATGAACTAAACTTAAACAAAGAGCAAGCGAGCGCTGCTCACTCTAGATACTAATATATAATACTTAAAGAGATACTTTAACACTTTCTCTTAAGTACTAATCTGGAGGTTCGACAAGTTGCTGTTTAAAAGGTTGGGAAGTAGTTTTATTAGCATTGAAAATTACATAATATACATTATGGAAAATAAAATCACATAATATAAGAAGCAATGCTAAAAATAAAATCACATAATATAGCGAACTATAGCTAACCTAAGAAAGGTTTTCCTACGTCATACCGCCGCGGTATCTCTCAGCCGCTAACAAGTAGCGGGATGACGAGCTTATCGTCATCCCGCCGCGAACCGTCATACCGCGATTCATTCGCGGTATCTCGGCATAGATTCCGCTAACAAGTAGCGGGATGACGAATTTGTCGTTTTTCAAATTGTCGGTAAATCTAAGTCAGTTTAGCTATATAAAACATAGTATAAAAAGAGCTATTTCAGCAAAATTTTAAACAAATAAAGTTCATTAGCTTCACAATTGGCACCTTACGAGAAAAGTACATTTGATATACAGATTTAAAATACAAGTTAACGAATTATTATGATTTTTACCAAGATAATAATATAGTAAGGTTTGGTAGTGAGGTATCAAAATGGGAAAATACACTAACGCATGGTTTTATAAGAAAGATAATCAAGATTGTGCAAACGATGGCACTTGTGGGCAAGCTATAACGGATTTTAGGATTGGTGATTCTGATATTTTCTTCTATGATAGTAATGGAACAGTGATTGCGCAGATACCTAAGCTGCCTAATGGAAACTCTATTACATACCGTAATAATTTATATAAAACTGCACAATCAAAAAACTTTAGTGAGAATACAAAATACGTAGGAGTACAAGATGTGCTGCCTAATCAATTTAATTTTGAATACGGAAAGTTGAATTGCGTAATACATTATGACAATGTATCGCAACAAGAGCAGGAGCAAATGAAGCTTGATATTCAAAATGCCTATGAGGCATATAAAGCAAAGTTTTGTATGGATAGTGATACTCAAGTGACTGTGCATACCTATGTTTTTAATAATAGAGATGATTATAGGGGATATGGCACTTTGGTTCCTGGGTTTTCACGGAGTCAATCTTCGCTCAATACTTCTGGTGGGATGACAAATGGAGAAAGCGTATTACTCTATAAAGATGTTTATACGGACAACGTTTTAGCTCATGAATTCGGTCATGTGTTTCAATTTAAGCTTTCCGAAGCAAAAGTAGAGGAGTTAGACCGTATAAATAATCAGCTGATGGCAAATGCAATTGGACTTGAAGTAGAAGAAAAAAATTATAAAGCTATTTGCAAGCAGATGGGTGTAGATGAATATAAAGATCATGGATGGATGTTTCAATTTAAATATAAGGATACAACTGGTCGTATATACCCTCAGGACCTTTCAGAAGAAGAGAAATTTCAAATTATACAACGTGTCAAGAATTCTGGACTAGATGAATATGAAGATCGTGGATCGATGTTTCAATTTAAATATAAAGATACAACTGGTAGTATATACCGCAAGGATCTTTCAGAAGAAGAAAAATTTCAAATTATACAACGTGTCAAGAATTCTGGACTAGATGAATATGAAGACCGTGGATGGATGTTTCAATTTAAATATAAAGATACAACTGGTAGTATATACCGCAAGGATCTTTCAGAAGAAGAAAAATTTCAAATTATACAACGTGTCAAGAATTCTGGACTAGATGAATATAAAGACCGTGGATCGATGTTTAGTTTTAAATACAAAGGTACAACTTATAGTATATACCGCAAGGACCTTTCAGAAGAAGAGAAATTTCAATTTATTCAAGATATAAAGAACTCTCATGAATCGCTCGTTAGTGAATGTGATGGATTGGGGAATGAGAATACAGCTTTATCGATTTACGTTGATGAAAATAAGGAGATAAGTCGAATATATTTTCAAAACTCCGACAAAAATATATTCAAACAGCTAGATAAGACGCTTATAAGCAGAAGTAAGTCTGAAGAAGAGGCAAATGAAAACCGCACGAATCCAGAACCAGAAGAAGAACAAAAAGGCGATGAATACACAGAGTTTACAGGAGTGTTGCAATTTAAGTACAAAGGGACCAATTATGATATACAACACAAAGGTTATCTTTCAGCAGAAAAAGAAAAACTTCAATTTATCAAAGACATTAAGAACTCTCATGAATCGCTCATTAGTGAATGTGATGGATTAAATGAGGGGCCATTAAGTCAGAATGCAACTGTAGTAATTTCTATTGATGAAAATAAGGAGATAAGTCGAATGTATTTTCATAATCCAGACAAGAATATGTCCGAATGGTTAGATAAGACACTTATAAGCAGAAGTAAGTCTGAAGAAGATGTGGATGACACAGATCCAAAACCAGGAAAAGAGCCTGAACCAGAATCAGGAAAAGAACCCAAAGAGGATATAAGCAGAAGTAAACCTGAACAAGAGGTGGAAAAATCAAATGAAGTAGAGCAAAGTAATGTAGATGTAGAAGAGGAAAAAAGTAACCAGCAAGACACTCAGCAACCCAGTAACTTCTTATCCAGTATTATTTTTCCAGCAATTAAATCCGTTATTGATTCTATCTCATCATTCTTTTCATGGTTATTTGAGTCTAAAGAGGAAGAACAATCTGATAACAACCTTTCTTTGCTTAACTTATCAGAAGAACAATCCGATGATAATCTTTCTTTGCTTAAACCTGATGTTAATCACGATGCTGACGAAAATTACGTAGGCAATTACTCAGATTATCACCAACATGATGACCTAATATAGTGAAATAACGAACTTTTATCCCCTACCCTTCTAGTTGTATTTATAACTTTGCAGATATGGGAGGCGATAAAGGGTACTTAAACAACTGGATAAAAAACCAGGTAGATCATTCTGAAATTCTTGCATTTTTGTCCATAATTTTGTTAAACAACTTCCCTTTTGGTCATGTCGAACCAAATTTCTTTTTCACACCACCTTTTAAGCCACCGATGACAGCTTCGTTAGTTTTTGTCATAATGCGATCAAACACTCCCAATAACCTCTTTAATAGGTTTGGAGTTAGCGAAGAGATAAGATCAACAGATACGTTATTGTTTTTGTCATCACCACTTGCTTTATAGTCTATTGAAACGATTCCCCTACTTTTCCCGCCAGTAAGAAGTTTCCCAATTATAGGAATTTTTAACAAAGATTTATTAATTGAATATGCTGGTATTACCTGTCCTTCAACTTGGAATTTATAATTTCTAATGTCGAGCTTACCGCTAGTGCTAATGCCTAATTCCGCCCCTTCAAGCCAAGATTCTTCAATTTCGACAGAGCCATCTTTGTATGAGAAAGGTACATTACATTTATAAAAGTATACACCTTCATCCTTTATAGCATTTACAATACCAGGAAGCGAAGACATCGATAATAAAGTAGTGAGTAGTGGAGCATCTTTGATATAAAAATTACTAATAGATAACATGCCATAATGTTCTTCATTTTCTCTTTGAGGAGATAGATAAAGAGAAAGTTTACCATTTTTGACTGATTTACTAATGCCTAAGGAACGCGAAAGTATACCTGCATTATCCGCATATATTTCGAGCCCTATTCCACTGTATTCCGCTAGTATGTTGCTGCTATCTTCTAGAAACTGTCCTGTAAATTGACTTCCATTGCAATTACCTTTAGTACAGGTTACATTCAGCTTAGCATTTTTGATAACGACGCCTTCTTTCATAATTACATTGTCAACATTCATACTAATTTCTATATCTTTGTTTAATCCATTATTGTTTTTGCCAAGCAAGCCTAAAATATCACTCAAATTGATTTTCTCACCATAAATAGTTATGGCATTTTTTTCCTTACCTGATTCAATTTCTATACTAAAATCATTATCAGGCAATTTAAAACTACTAGAATTTAAATATAAATTTCCATTTCCTACTCTTCCGCTGAATTTTATATCTAGGTCATTTCCTATAACATCTAATTTGTCTATTAACAATTCATCGGCACCTTTTAATTTTACAGAGAACAAAACTTTATTGTGATCTTCAAAACGATTTTTCCACCCAAAATAACTTGAACGTGATTCAAGCTCTGATAAATCCATATTACCATTAACATGTCCCGTCTTATCTTGATTTATCACCGATTCTATATTTGTATTGACATAGCCACCTATATTTTCATCAAAATCAAGTATTTGAGCGGGTAAATCTCCGGTCAAATTCCAGGCAAAACTTTCATTCCTATTGCTACTTTTCAGGTCAAATAATAGCTGTGTGTTATTCACCATACCACTACCATTTAAATCTATAAAGTCACTGCCAAAACTAAGCTTAATGTCATATTTACCAAGACTTGCATTATAGACGGCCAAATTGTCAATTTCAGAATGAAAATTTGCTGAGAAGTCTACTTTTTTGTCATCAGCATTTAGATTAAAAATGCGAAAATTAAATACAGATTTTGCCATTCCACTTACTTTATCCCTTTCAACCTTCACCACATCATCCAGCTTAAATCTTATAGGCTCATATAAACCATACGCATCACTTACAGCTTGGCCATTAATGGTTAGAACTGAATTTTCCTTATTGAGAGATTTCATTTCAATATCACCACCATTAATAGTGAAATTCTGAAACTTAGCGCTATTTGCAGTAATTTTGAGATCGTTATTCTTGATGATCAAATCACCCTTTAATTCCTTTACTTGCTCAAAATCTTCATCAAATTTTACGCTACCATTTTCTATATCAGCAACAATTACAATGTCTGACAGATCGTCATCAACCAAATTGTTAATTTTGCCATTGAAACTTACAATGGTATTTAAAACATCCCCATTAATATTATCACAATACCAGCTTCTAAATTTACTATTCACTACACCATCTGGTACATAAGTACATAAATCCTTTGCAGCAAACTTGCTAATATTAATTCTAAGCAAAGCATGACTTGTACTAAAGTTCATCTTGCCTATTAAAGAGAGATACGTGTCATTTAACTTAAAATGGAAGTTTTTTACACTAATAATTCCATCACTATATGTTAAATTTATATTTACATTAGTTAAGGCCAAATTTTTGTTCAAATAATTTTCTGTATTCAATACGTATATATTTCCATCTACAATTTCATCCTTTTTATTAATTTTCACTGAGAAGCTTCCTTTGAATCCTATATTTTTGTCCAAATTGTAGCTTTTAACTAATGTAGAAAACTCGCTCAATAGTCCCAATTTTAGATTATAAAATGTCCCGTATACATTTAGCAAATTGTTGCGATTTTTTATTGTAATTGATAAATCATCCAAAAATCCCTTTCCATCTTTTGTATTCACATGAATATCTAAAACATTAAAATCTGCCCCCTTCCCTATATATAATTTATCAATAAAAAATTCATCTTCTGTGCTTTTATCAATAGCGATGTTAGTAAATTCAATTTTTGAATCCGCATTTAAGTCAAAAAAAAATTCCCTTATTGTTTTTAATAGATTTTTTGCACTGCTTTCTGTCATCTTGAAATTCTTCCCTGTCATTCCAGCACTCGTCCTTGTCATCCAAGTAGCTTGACTACTTGTTTCTTTTTTTCTAGATTCCAGCGTCACGCGCTGGAATGACACCGAAGGAAGGCGGTTACTATTTAAATAATGATTATCCAAAAGGTCTAATGAGTTTTGCGGATTAACATTAGTTTCTTCTCTCTTGATACATACATGCACATTATCAGCTGAAACCTGAGAGAGATTTGTGCTAGCTTTAAATAAGGAACTTAACTTAAAATGTACAAAAAGCTCAGGAACTTTTATAGTAAAATTAGGGTTTGCTATTGCCAAATCTGTAATGACTAAATACGGATCTTTGCCATCTTTCTGCCAAACAACTGAGGTATTCTCCATATTAACGCTTGAGCCAACAAATATTTTTGATATTTTATGTTTAACATAAAAATTAATATAATTAATATTGATTTCTAAAGGCTTTAAAAAAATAAAGAAGCACAATATGAACAATAAAGCTACGGAAAATAATATAGTAATTTTTTTAAGCATCGATTATTGCTTTTCTTGCTAAAATATCAGCCTCCTCATTATATTTATTGCCACTGTGTGCTTTAACCCACTTCCAATCAATTTCGTGTTGTGAAGCAACGTTGTCTAGCTCTTTCCACAATTCCATATTTTTTACTGATTTTTTATTACTTGTTTTCCAGCCATTCATTTTCCACTTATTTATCCACTCTGTTATGCCATGCTTAATATAAAGACTATCCGTATATAAATTAATATTACAAGAAAATTTCAATACTTTTAGCCCATTGATCACCGCTGTTAACTCCATTTTATTGTTTGTGGTATTTTCTTCTCTACCATAAATGTCTTTTCTATAATCTTGAAATAATATGATAGCTGCCCATCCTCCCGCTCCAGGATTACCAGAACACGCCCCATCCGTGTATATTGTCACTTCTTTCTTACTCATCTTTGTTTATATCGGTTAACAAAGTATATAGTTGCTTTTATGAAAGCACAATTTCTAAAGGTAGTTTAAGCTGCACCTTTAAATTTTATTATAGAAACAAAAAAAAGTGTGACAACGAGCATTACCAAAAGGAAAAGTAAAAAATAGTTTTTATGCTTCTGCCGTTCTTTCATAACTAAAATAAATCAATAGAACAAAAAATAATACTGGCGAATAGGGAAAATAGATAAGAAATTGAATAAGAAAACATTTGTTTCTGTGAGTTGTGGTTCTTGAATTTGAGAATTGATATAGCGTACCAAATAAAGATGCAACCTGCAAAAATTGCCATGCTTAGATAAAGTAAAGCCTTTTTCAAAAATAGAGCTGGAAGCAAGCTGGTTAATACCAGCAACACACTATAAATTAATATATATTTTCTTGTTTTTTCCGGACCATAAACAATATTGAACATAGGAATCGATGCTCTTGCATAGTCTTCAGACTTATTTAAAGATAGGGCCCAAAAGTGTGGTGGAGTCCACATAAAAATTACTAAAAATAAAATGAAACTTTCCCAACTGACAGAATTAGTCACAGCTGCCCAGCCAATCATTGGAGGAAAAGCACCTGCTGCACCACCGATAACGATATTCTGTGGAGTACGCCTTTTTAGCCAAATTGTATATACGAAAACGTAAAATAATATGCTAACTGCAAGCAAAGCAGCAGAAATATAGTTTACTGCTATTGCCATGATAAATACTGACAATATTCCAAGAGTTATACCAAATTCAAGCGCACTTTCTGCAAGAATTCTTCCTGAGGGTATAGGGCGGTTTTTTGTCCTTTCCATGAGCAGATCTATGTCTCTGTCATACCACATATTTATAGCACCTGCAGATCCTGAGCCAAGAGCAACACATATAAGAGATATTAGTGCTAGAAAAGGGTGCATACTACCTGGTGCAGTAACCATACCAGCAACTGCAGTAAATACCACAAGATACATTATCCTTGGCTTCAGCAAACGCCAAAAATCCAGTATTGTTGATTCAACATTTAGCAAAATACTTGTGTACATTCTATTTTACCACTGGTGGCTTTTCGAAAGTATGAAAAGGCGGTGGTGAAGATACTGTCCATTCCAAGGTGTCACCTTCCCAAGGATTATCTCCAGCTTTTTTGCCCCATTTAAAGAGATGTATAACTATAAACACAAAAAACATAACTGAAACAAAGGACATATATGAGCCAATTGAGGATATATAATTCCAAGGGATAAACGCATCAGGATAATCAGGTATACGCCTTGGCATGCCAGCTAATCCTAAGAAATGTTGAGGTAAAAAAGTGATATTGGTACTAATAAAAGTAAGCCAAAAGTGGATTTGACCTAAGCGCTCATTATATTGTTTACCCGACATTTTACCAATCCAATAATAAAAGCCAGCAAAAGCTCCAAATAATGCAGCAAGTGACATGACATAATGGAAGTGAGCAACAACATAGTAGGTATCATGCAGAAGCTTATCTATTCCACCATGAGAAAGAATTATTCCCGTTATGCCACCGCCAACAAACATGAAAATAAAACCTAGTGCAAATAGCATAGGGGTCTTAAACTCAATTGCTCCACCCCACATAGTTGCAATCCAGCTAAAGACTTTTACACCAGTTATAACACCGATAAAAATTGTGGTAGTGCTAAAAAATGCAGCAGCGTCAGCACTAAGCCCAACAGTGAACATATGATGAGCCCACACCATAAAGCCAAATACTGCTATACCTATCATAGCATAAACCATCCCTATGTAACCAAATACAGGTCTGTGAGAAAAAGTTGATACAACCTGACTTATGATGCCAAATGCAGGAAAAATAATTACGTAAACTTCTGGATGACCAAAAAACCAAAATAGATGTTGAAATAACACAGGATCTCCGCCACCGGCAGGATCAAAAAAGGAAGTACCAACACTGCGATCAGTAAGAAGCATAGTTATAGCACCGGCAAGCACTGGTAAGGCAACAATCAACATAAATGCTGTTAGCAAGACAGACCAAACAAACAGTGGCATCTTAGTTAATGACATTCCTTTTGTGCGCATGTTAAATATAGTAACTATAAAGTTGATCGCCCCAACAATTGACGACATACCAGCAACATGAAGTGCAAGTATAGCAATGTCAACTCCTGCACTTGGATGGGACATTACCTGTGATAAAGGTGGATATAAAGTCCAACCTGTACCTGGACCTTCACCAATAAACACTGAGAGAATGAGCAAAATAAAAGATGACACTAATAACCAAAAACTTAAATTATTCATACGAGGAAATGCCATATCTGGTGCGCCAATCATGAGAGGTACAAAGCAGTTACCAAATCCTCCCATGAGGGCTGGCATTATCATAAAAAACACCATTATCAACGCATGCCCTGTAACCATTACGTTATATAATTGATAATTATTGTTAAGTATATTAATGTGCATTAGCTGAGTGCGAATAATCACCGATAATAATCCACCAATAATTCCAGCTAATATGGAAAAAATAATGTACAGTGTCCCTATGTCTTTATGATTAGTGGAAAACAACCAACGCTTTATGCCCTTTGGTACGTCACTCATATCTATACTCCAAATTTAACTCACTAATTTTCTATTTTCAATCCACTTATTAAAATCTTCTTTGCTTACTGCTTCAACAACAATTGGCATAAATCCATGGCCTTGACCACACAATTCATAGCACTGCCCGTAATAAACACCAGACTTTTTGATATTAAACCACGCCTCATTCAGCCTACCTGGTATCGCATCAATTTTTACACCGAAAGCCGGTACTCCCCAGCTGTGTATCACATCTCCTGCTGTAACTTGTAAACGAACGTTAGTATTAATGGGTAAAACGATGTTGTTATCAACAGAGAATAGCTTTAAATCTCCTTCGATAAAGTCTTCTTTTCCCTTAATATAACTATCAAATGACACACCTTGATATTCTGGATATTGGTAACTCCAATACCATTGATGGCCAATAACTTTCAGTGTTATATCAGCTTTCGGTATTTCTTCCTGTAGCTTCAGTAATTTAGCGTTTTCAAAGGCTAATATACCAACAATAATCGTTGGTATAACAAACCAAACAATTTCTAAAAGGACATTGTGGTTAGTTTGGCTTACGTTTGCCACTTTGCTTTTACGAAAGCGAAATACTACATAAGCAAGCAGCGCCCACACAAAAAGCATTATTGCAACCATCACAACCATTACAAACGAATGTGACCTAACTACAGCCTCCATTACTTCAGTTGCAGGAGCAGGAAATCCAAATTGCCAGGAAGTAGGAGCAGAGGCAACAGATATATTTGAGTAAAATATTATCAATAGTGCAAATAACTTCACCATATCTTTTGTTTGTTTTCTATAAAACTAAATGATATACTGTATAATAGTATATATAAACTTACTATGCAAATAGAGATTAGTGATGGTTAATAATTTTTTAGCATTCAATAAGTATAATAGTACAATACTAATTTGAGGAAAAAAGCATTTACATAAATCTATTGTAAGGAAAAATATTATAATATTTTAAATTAAGTATTTACTTTAAGTAAATTCTATAATAAGTTTAATAGTGTCTGTTACTGCTAATAACCCTCTAGCCTCACATCTAAAAGCAGTAACAGACACTATTAAACTTTATGACAAGTTTATAATTTGCAAGATCAAAATCTTACAAGTTCCTTTATTTTATTATACATTGCAGTTTGTTAATTAACTTTTAATGCCTATGGTAGCATTTACAGCTTGGACCAAAAGTTTACGCATTATAGAAAATAATTATAAAAAAACACACTATATTTGTATACCATACAAACTTTTTTCATTCTGCATAGCTGAGTTACTAGATTCTGTAAACGAAATCTTTAGAGAAGCCAAATAGAGCTACCTTTCTATAAAAGACCTATCGACTGTTGCAATTATAGGTGTAAACAAGAATGATAAAAGAGTACGGGATTGAGTAACTATGTACACTTCTGCTGGCATACCAGGGTATAGGTATACATTTTTAAATTGAGCAAGCTCTGACTTTGGTATCACCACGCGCACTGAATAATAACGCCCTAGTCTTGGATCATCAAGAGCATCAGGAGAAATATGGCTTACTATACCACTAATTAAACTTAAACGACGTGCACTGTAAGCACTCAGCCGGACTTTAACCTTTAGCCCTTCTAGCCCATCAATAGAGACTATGTTGCTATCTTTCTTTTGTGCTGACAGTACCTCTTCTATGTTTCTGGTCTGAATTTTAGCATCTATTATTAGGTCATCATCCGATGGCACTACGCTCATGATTGGAACTCCAGATTGTATAACACCACCTTCAGTATGGTATCTTATATCTGTGACTATCCCATCTTGAGGAGATTTAATTATTGTACGTGCTAATGAATCTTCAGCAACCATCAGCCTCTCTTTCAAGTCTGCAATAGACGTACTAACTTCCTTAAGTTCAGCGTTTGCTCTTTCTTGAGAATCATTTCTCATGTTTATAATTTCTAATTCATTCTCTCCAATTTTTTGCTGCACTTGAGATATTGCAGAACGGTAATGTCCAACTCTGCCTTCAATTTCAGCAAACTGTTTTTCTAAAGCTAAAATGTGTGGTTTGCTTATATGGCCACTATCAAGTAATTGTCTTTTTGTTTCCAACTCCTCAGTTATCAAGTCATATTGCTTATGAGCTGCATTTAGTTGAAAGTTTAGCCCAGCTAATTCATCATTTAACTGCTTTATACGTTGTTGCAGTATGTCTGTTTTTCCCAATATGCTCTTTCTCTGAGAGTTGAACAACTTTACTTGATTCTTTATCGCTTTATTTACAAGTTCATCGTGAGATAATTTTTTAACCTCATCAGGAAACTCGAGCGTGTCTAAATCTCCTCTGATTGCAATAAGCCTTGCTTCTGTTGCTAAAAATGATAAGAGCTTCTCTTTGATAATACTTAAATTCGCCTTCTCGTTAACATCACTCAACAAAACTAGAGGCTCATCTTTTTTAACTGCTTGGCTCTCTTTGACTAAAATTTTGCTTATTATTCCTCCGCCCAAGTGTTGAACTATTTTCCTATTTGAAGATACAATAACTTCTCCACTTGCATGCACCGCACCGTCAATTGGAGCTATAGCCGACCAAATACCACCTATCCCAAAAAAGATGAGTATTACTACCAGACCAAAAAATAGTGGTCCCCATGTTACTCTCAGAACTTCATTTACGTTATTACTTTCGCGTTTTAAAATAAAATTTATCACTGCATCAATCAATGCAAACGTCTTATCCAAAAATTTTGGGTACTTCTTCTTTTTATTTTTTGCTCCTTGCATATTTATATTATCACTATGGCCAATCAGGCCTGTCAAAGAAAATCCAGCGCTAAGCTTTTTTAACTTACTTATCATAATACTACTGTGAATTTGTGTTAACTCAAGATAACACACAAAAACAAAGAATCTATAATTTAGGCATTCCATTTAGACTGCAGAGCACCAGAATAAACTATTTAGTAACAATTCCTGCATCAACTATGTTTTTAAAATTTTTTGACGTTTAACTTTATTATAACTTTTCCTTTATTTTGTGAATATCTGAGTTACTTATACCAAATCTCATAAATAAGTAGGCAAATAACTCACAGAACAAATGGTTTTGATCGAACTTTCCGTAATATTACGAATGAATGCACATACAGTATCCTCCAATAAACTAACAGAGTCATATATTCTATTTTTAATGAGATTGTCTTTCAAATATTGCCATAAACGCTCTACTGGATTTAACTCTGGTGAATATGGAGGTAAATAGATTAAGGTAATATTTTGTGGTATTTTTAAACCTTTGGATCTATGCCATCCTGCACAATCCACAACAAGAAATGCCTCCCTTGTTCCTAAATATTGTGACATCTGCTCAAGGAATATATTCATACAATCAGTATTGACGTTTGGTACGAATAAGCTAGAACTCTCTCGATTTCTAGGATTAACTGCACTATAGAGATAAAAGTTTTGCCTACCTAATTTTACCTTAACCTGTGTCCTAATGCCTTTTTTAAACCACCCGTGTCCAATCTTTGAATGTGTGCCAAACCGCGACTCATCGAAGAAAAATAGCTCTTTTTCGGGATACGTGACAATAGTTTCATTAAGATTTTTTTTTAAACTCTTCTTGTTTATTTTTATCCTGTTTATTGTGCACAGGCCTTGGAGTAATATACGAAAAACCTAACTTTTGCATCAGTCTATGTGCTGTAGACTTACTTACCTCAATAGAAAACATTTTCTCAATTATGATTTTTAATTTCTTAGCCGTTAGGTTGGCTCCTTCTTCTGCTATGACATTTTTAATTTCTTCTTGCTGCTTGTAGCTCAACTTCGGCTTTACTCCACGTCCTGGTTGTATTTTAAACGCATTGACTCCTCCTTCCTTAAATCTTGTAATCCACTTCATCAATGTAGTTCTAGTAATTCGGTATATTTGAGCAACTTTTGTTATTCCATATTCTTTTGCAGATATTATTGCCTGTAATCTTCTTCCTATCTCTCCTCTTATGCCGTGCTTCTTTAATTCCAGGTTACACTTATTATATAATTCTTCTCCTATTGCTTTACTTTTTCCTGCCATAACTCCCCACTAATTCTTAAATTATTCTATTTTAGAAATTTTTCTTTATTCCTCTATTTATTTTTAGGAATTGGTATTAGCATAGATCCCGCTAACAAGTAGCGGGATGACGGTTGTCGGTGAACCTAAGTTACTTTAGCTACAAACGTTAAGAAATTTACCAAACGAAAAAAAAGGCAAAAGAAGCCCTAGTCATTGTCTACTTTCAGTATTGGCGTTTTTTAAGTCTTAAACACTGCAATTTAGCTGCTTTTAAATGCAACTCACCTTTGTTTAAATGTTTAAGAAATTTACTAAGCAGAAAAAAAGGCAAAGAAATCCCGTGTTAGCTAGTTGTCACTCTCTAATCCTGCAAATTGGCGTACTATACTGTCTTAAACGACTTATAAGCGCGTTTCAGCTTGTGTAGGTAAAAACCTAGAAATGTTGTGAAGACATAAGGTGCACATAGTGCAAAAAATTAAAAATAAGACGCCAACTACGTTGTTTTCTTGCTGTTTAATCTGCACAGATGAAGATAACTGAATACCTTCAGTTTCATGATAAAGAGGCTGGTAGAGTTTGTCAAGTGGTTTCTATTGAATATATACAGTGGAATGATAAAATTCACACACACATTTTACTACGTGATCGGCGCTGATATTAAAATGCTCATAAAGTGTTTTATAAGGTGCTGATTCTCCAAAGCTTTTCATGCCAATAAATATACCGTTTGAACCTATATATTTATGCCAACCCATTTCACTTCCAGCTTCAATTGCAACTTTGATGCTGTCATTATTTAATATCGCTGCTTTATATTCATCACTTTGCTCATCAAAAAGCCTCCAGCATGGCATAGAAACAACCCTTGTACCTATACCCTTTTCCTGCAATTTCTCCCTTGCTTCAACTGCAATTTCAACCTCGGACCCCGTAGCAAATATTGTCACTTTTAATTCTTTTGAACATTCACACAAAATATATGCACCAAGCTTCGATAGATTAGCAGATTGATCGATATCAAAATAGAATTTGCGCATGTAATTGACATTTTGCCTTGAGAGCGCAAACAGTGCAGGTGACTCTTTTTTTTCGAGTGCAATGCTAACACACTCTAGAGTTTCAACTGCATCGGCTGGCCTAAAAACATATAGATTTGGTATAGCACGAAGAGAGGCTAAATGCTCTATTGGTTGGTGAGTTGGGCCATCTTTTCCCACTCCAATTGAGTCATGAGTCATCACATAGATAACCTGCTGTTTCATCAAAGCTGAAAGACGTATAGCAGGACGACAGTAGTCGGAAAATACCAAAAAAGTGCCACCATAAGGAAGAATCGCGCCGTGAAGTGCCATACCATTCATACATGCTGCCATAGCGTGTTCTCTCACTCCATAGTGGACATAAGAACCACTATAATTATTACTATCTATTACCTGCATGTGCTTATATTTAGTGCAATTTGACCCAGTAAGATCAGCAGAACCGCCGATTAATTCCGGCATATGTTGTGTTAAAAGTTCCATTACCATGCCGAAAGAAGAACGTGTAGCTTCGTTTGGCATTGTCTCGTGTATTTGTTTCTTCAAGTTAGCCAAAACATTATCGATATTGTCTGGTAGACGTTTATCTAACCGTCTTTGAAGTTCTTTATTTTCACTGGATTCCAGTGTCAAGCACTGGAATGACACCGAATTGCTGTTATCTGGCAGACGCTCATCTAGTCGCCTTTGAAGTTCTGCATGATATCCTGTCATCCCAGGATTCTCTTCTGTCATCCCAGTGCTTGACACTGGGATCCATTCTTTTTCTTCTTCACTGGTCACATGCTGGAATGACAATGAATTGTAATTTTGTTTTGCTCTCTCAACAGTTTTCATCCAGGCGTTTTTCACATCTTCTGGCACATGGAATGGCTCGTAATTCCAGTTTAATTTCTCTCTCATCTGTTTGATGTCTTCCTCCGAAAAAGCACCACTGTGAGCAGAGGATGTGCCAGCACGGCTTGAAAATTTTCCGATAATAGTTTTGCAGCAGATCATTGTAGGTTTATCAGACTTTTTTGCTTGCTCTATTGCAAGGGATATGGCATCAAAATCATGGCCATCAATTTTGTCAACATTCCATCCATACGCTAAGAAGCGTTTCTCTACATCATCAGAGCAGGAAAGGCAAGTAGCGCCATCTATAGAGATATCATTATCATCAAAAAGGGCTATTAATTTATTCAATTTAAGATGCCCAGCAAGTGATGCTGCTTCATGGCTTATTCCTTCCATAAGACAGCCATCCCCTAGCATTACGTAAGTGTAGTGATTGATTCTGAATTGCTTTTTAAGGATTGATTCAGCAAGTGCCATGCCAACAGCAGCGGCAAACCCCTGACCGAGCGGGCCTGTTGTTGCCTCTACCCCGGAAGTCAAGCCAAACTCTGGATGACCTGGGGTCTTGGATCCCATTTGCCTAAAGTTTTTTAGCTCATCTATGCTAGTATAACCTGTCAAATATAATATTGAGTATAGTAACATTGACCCATGACCGTTTGATAAAACAAAGCGATCTCTATTGAACCATTTAGAATCATCAGGATTATGATTCAGATATTTAGCAAACAAAACAGTTGCAACATCTGCCATGCCAAGTGGCATACCTGGGTGTCCAGAGTTTGCTTTTTGTACTGCATCAATTGATAAAAAACGGATGGCGTTTGCCATAGATTCCAAATGTGAATGATTCATGTGTTAATAGAAAAACTTAAAAATGAAGTATAAAAGATTATATCAGCAAAAACAAGTTGACACTGAGTGCTAAAATCCTTAATAATCTAAAGTTAAATCGTGAGAGTTTTTATATGACAACTGTTATCACTAGAAAGTATAGGATTAGCCGTAGACTTGGTGTAAATTTATGGGGTAGAGCTAAAGACCCAGTAAACAAAAGGAAATACCCTCCAGGTCAACATGGTATTCTTGGATTCAAGAAGTTATCCGACTTTGGTAAGCAGTTTGCTGCGCATAAGAAATTTAAGTTTTACTATGCGATTTCAAGTAAGCAGCTCAGACGTACATTTTTAGATGCTTATAACAGAAGGGGTTATACGGCTGATAATTTTATCGGTATTTTAGAATCAAGGCTCAGTTCTGTTTTATACCACTCTAGTCTTGTGCCAACAATTTATGCAGCGAAGCAGCTCATATCTCATAAGCACGTTACAGTTAATGATAAGGTGGTCAACATATCGAGTTATCGAGTGAAACCAGGTGATATAATAAAAATAAGAGAAAGGGCAGCAAAAATCCCTGTAGTAGTAGAGGCTGAACAAAAACAAGAGCGCAAGGCTCCGGATTATTTAGAGACAGATAGTAAAGAGCATTCAGTGAAGTATTTGAGGTCACCTCAATATTCTGAGGTTCCTTATTCAGCAGACATGGAAGTCAATTTAGTAGTAGAGTTTTACTCTAGATAGATAAAAAAAAGCCCGTGTGGCGGAATCGGTAGACGCAGCGGACTTAAAATCCGTGGGTTTTGCGACCTTGGGAGTTCAAGTCTCCCCATGGGCACCAATTTAACTTAGCAGATAAATACAAAAAAGTATGAAATGGCTTGATATAGAAGATATTGTAGAAGCTCTAGAGGAAAAATTTCCAGATGAGAATATAATTAATATCAGATTCACTGAGCTTAAAAAAAAGGTCTTGAGTTTAGAGGAATTTGATGATGATGAAAAACGCTGTAACGAGAAAATACTCGAAGCCATTCAAGCAGCTTGGATTGAGGAAAGATCTTAACAAATAAGAAATAACTATCGCTATTAAAAGTTAGCGCGTGACGCTGGAATCCAGAAAAAAAAGAAAAATGGATCCCAGTATCAAGTACTGGGATGACAACAAAAAAGAAGGAGTCTAAAATTCGGACACCGTATATCATTCATTTTAGACAATACTGTACTTTTTAAATCTAATTTAAAATTCACTTAGGTTAATAATAATTTAACTAATTACAATTAAAACAGCTAGAAGGTTAATTATGAGGCAAAGATGGCAGCACAAAAATTTTTGGATGGAACGTGATTACGACTTGCCTGACAAGTGCTACGTTGAGATAAATTTTACATAAAAATACTGCTTTTTACGGTGTGAGGCTAGAGGTTTGTAAAGTAGTTAGAAGGTTGTCATCCCAGTGTTAGCTACTTGGATGTAGGGTCGAGAACTGGCGCGCCTACTTTAGGGTTTGGTGGCTGATCCATTGTTTTCACAATAGGCCTCAATCCAAATTCCCATGTTAACGTTTCCAGCTCCCGCCTCGTCAAACGCAGCATGCGGTTTTCCCGCACTACGCTTTCCTAGCAGATTCTTTACCAAAGTTTATCGTAACCGTTCACGGATTGTGAGAATGAATTAAAGAACTAAGCAGTGACAGCTACTAGATTCTGTAGCTTTTGAAAGGGGTTCTGGCCATTTAGACGTGATGTCAAAAATATCGACAACATTCTTTCCACGAATCTTTCTCCACGTTCTGACCAGGTGAAAAAGCTGTTTTTACGATAAATTACGTACCGTCTAATTTGCCGTTCTGCAAGGTTATTAGTTGTTTCTATCACTTCAGGTTTTCTTAAAAACTTCCACATCATATCCTCAGATCGTAACATCTTAGCGGCCATTCTTGAAGCTTGAGTGCTATTTGCAACCCTCGTCATTTTACGTAAAAAATGTTTTACCCTTTTCCGAATTTTTCGCACCAGTCGATAAAATCTCAAATTATCTATCAAATTTTGTTTTTTTGCCTTATCTACTACAAACACCTTATTGCTGAGCGATTTTAGTGCTTGGCCAATTTTGCTCACTTCAACATTTTTACTATGGGCAAATCTCTCAAAATCTCTTGCCAGATGTGCCCAACATATCTGTCTATTTTCACGATTGAAGTAATTGTATACAGCGTATCTATCGCTCACAAATATACCATCATATTCTGGCAGTAAACTCTTCAACACCTTCTTACCACGAGACTCGCTTACCTTCAGAAGTGTCAACGCTTTGTTTGTTATTACCCAACTCCAGCCTCTCTTTCCTTGATTTCTGTGCCCTGTTTCGTCTATATGCAAATACTCGCTTCCTTGCAACTCTTCCTTCATTTTCTCATATTCAGATGCACACTTCTTCGATACCCTGCGTTCAGTATTTGAGACTAAACCAAGGCTTATATTTAGATTAAAAATACTGCCCAAAATTTGCTGTACCTCTCTTTTTGAGTTAATAAAAAAGCCGCTAAGGCTGCTTATAACTGTTTTAGCATTGGGTCCTAGAAAATCTCTTGCAACACCTTCGGGTAAATTTGCTGTAATTCTTTTATTACATACTCTACAATGTCCTCTTTGCAACCTGTACTCAGTTACAATTGGCTTAATTTCTGGCAACTCTGCCTTCTGATGAATAATTTCATCTTCTAAAGTAATCTTACCTCCACACATACAAATTGTATCAATTGTGCATCTCACTACCTCGTCTGCAGCCATTAATTCACGCTTATGCACCTTATGTCCTGGCTGACCTCCTGGTTTTTTATCACTTTTCTTTTTTGCTTTCTTACGATATATATCTCGTGATGGTGGCAGCGATGAATTTTGCGAATTTAAGCCCAATTTGTCTTCTAATTCAACTATTTTTGCTTTCAAGCTATCATTTTCTCTGATCAGTGCTTTTATTTCTTCCTTGAGATTAGGTTTTCTGCTACAACCTTTTCTTGCAGCACTGTTGTCATTTACCCATTCCATATTTAGCTTCCTATCTCTTTACACTTTTATACTTACTTTGTAAACCACCTTATCTCCGTGAACGGTTACAGTTTATCACATATTGTACTGGTGATGCTTTCGGTTTGTAATACCTTATTCTGTAGTCTGAATATAGACCCAGCGTTTTGTATATCCATTCGCTACTCCACTTCTTCCACCCAAACCCTTTCTTTGCTTTCCTGGCTCGCATTAAGTTGCGTCTTACCTTCTTTTCCACCCAATGTTTTACGTAATTGAACTTTCGACCAGAGTTCCCTATCCTAAAGTAGTTTACCCACCCTCTCAATATCGGATTGATGTCATGTATCACTCTTTTTATCGGTTGCGATTTATAGCGCCGAAATATTTCCTTCAACTTGCGTAGCAGGTTTGTTCGTGCTTTCATCTGCGGTGTTTTCCTGACATTCCATTTTCCTTGTCTTGTGATATTCTCTTGAAAATCAAACCCTAGGAAGCTAAATGTTTCTCCTTTCTTTAGGTTGATGACTTTTGTCTTTTCTTCATTTACGCTCACTTCTAGTTTTGCTAATTCTTCTTCCAACCTTCTGTATACTGCTCTTTCTAGCCATTCCCGTTTCGGGTGTTCACTAATCAGTATCACTAAATCGTCTGCCCATCTGGCATATTCCATACGTTGGTACTTTCCTTCTTTGGTCACCTCTTTTGCTTTCTCCAACATTTTATCTACCTCATTTAGGTATATATTGCTTAGTAGTGGCGAAAGTGGTGATCCTTGTGCTATTCCTCGTTTTCCTCCTGTTTTGAGGATTAGCTTAATCATGCGCATGATTTCTTTGTCATTTATTCTTTTGGCAATCTTTTCCATCAGAATATGATGTCGCACATTGTCGAAGTAGGATTTCAGATCTACGTCAATTACTTTTGTATTGCCTTTGATTGCTGCTTCCGTTACTTTTTGTACTGCTTCATGCGCATTACGCTTAGGTCTATACCCGTATGATCCTTTTTGGAAGTCTGATTCGAATATCGGTTCAAGTATTAGCTTCAGTGCTGTTTGCACTATTCTATCCCGGATGCAGGGTATGTTCAACTTTCTGAATTTTCCTCCAGATTTTGGTATTTCCTTCCTCCGGTTCCTATTTGGGCTATAGGTCTTGGTTATTAGTTCGTGTCTTATTTGTTGAAGATACTTTTCTAAGCCTTCTGCCTCTATCGATTCGAATGTCATCCCATCTATTCCTGGTGCCCCATTACTCTTCTTTGTTAGCTTATATGCTTCTTCCAGTGTCTCCATCTTACAGACGTGAACATAGATTCCCCAGAATCGCCATTCCGGTTCTGCTTTCGCTTTGATATATATCTTTCTTCTCAGGTCTTGTAATTTTATTGGCATTTTTATCATTTTTACCTTTACCTTCCTTTTGTTAAAAGATTTCTACTAGCAGGGTGCCTTTGCTCCATGAGCGTTACCTCACTTCTTCACTACTACGCACCCATCTGCCACCCTCTCATCTTCAGTTCACTTCCTGTTTTCCAGTTATAGAACCTACCTCTCCAAGGTATTTCTCCTTGGGATGAGGAGGGCTTCTCCAGTTGCTTTGTATGTCCTCATTGCCATGCCGTTACTAACACCCCGCTGAAGTAGACCTATCGTTTCATTCGTTTTTCGTCTGGTCTATTCTGTCTTCGCCAGTACCAAGATGGCTCGACCTTCAGAATATTCCTTTCGAGGCAATCTGTGTATTCGCTTTCGCTACGGCCTGGTAATTCGCCATTATCCTACGATAATGTTGTCGGTAGGCTTCAACATTTTGGTTTCCCTCCATGCTGCTACCCAAGCTACAGGATTCCGACTTTTATCCTGGTAGGTCTATCTCCTACTGAACAATACTTGCCTTCTCTGGACGCACTTGGCTACTGAAAAAGGTTACATAGAGATAGTAAAAACTCTAATAGAAGGAGAAGGAGATGTCAAAGCGGTAGATAAATATAGGAATACTCCTTTACATTTGGCTGCTAAAAAAGGTCGCATAGAGATAGTAAAAACTCTAATAGAAGCAGGAGCAAATGTTGATGCAATAGATAGAGATGGACGCACTTCCTTACATTTGGCTATTCAATATGGTTGTAAAGAAACAGTAAAAACTCTAATAGGAGCAGGAGCAAATGTTAATGCAGCAGATGAAGATAAACGCACTCCCTTGCATATAGCTACTCAATTTTGCCGTAAAGAGATAGTAAAAATTCTAGTAGAAGCAAGAGCAAATGTTAATGCAGCAGATAAATATGGATGTACTCCTTTACATTTTGCTGAAGATGCAGAGACAGTAAAAACTCTAATAGGAGCGGGAGCAAATGTTAACGCATTAGATAAAGATAAACGCACTCCCTTGCATAATGCCAAGAATGAAGAGACAGCAAAAGCTCTAATAGGAGCAGGAGCAAAGGTTAATGCAGTAGATAAAGATAAATGCACTCCCTTACATATGGCTGCTCGACGTGGTTGCAAAGAGGTAATTGAGACTTTAATAGGCAAAAGAGCAGATCTTTTGTCAAAGAATAATGATAATAAAATTCCGAGCGATTTTGACAAAAATCATTATATAGTTCGGCATGTGAATTTTCTTTTATCTGAAGAAAGAATGAAACGACATGACCAACAGGGTAAAATATCTCTTGTTGCTTTCAGTTTAACAATATTGTTTGGTACTGCTATAACGATAACACTTTTTGCAACTGGAACAATTACAGCTGGGCTATATCCTGTAATAGGAGCAGTAGTTACAGTTGTAGCAGCAGCATTAGCGGTAGCTTATACTACAGTTAGAATGTTAGAACCTAGTACTAAAATGGATGAAACGAAAGAAGCGCAAAACGTAAATGGGAATGTGCAGGAAGTATTTCCTTAATATAATTCCAATTGTGGGATCTCTTATTCCATTTTATCAACAGTTTGTTTTGCAGTATCAAGTGCGTCCAGAGAAGGCAAGTATTGTTCAGTAGGAGATAGACCTACCAGGATAAAAGTCGGAATCCTGTAGCTTGGGTAGCAGCATGGAGGGAAACCAAAATGTTGAAGCCTACCGACAACATTATCGTAGGATAATGGCGAATCACCAGGCCGTAGCGAAAGCGAATACACAGATTGCCTCGAAAGGAATATTCTGAAGGTCGAGCCATCTTGGTACTGGTGAAGACAGAATAGACCAGACGAAAAACGAATGAAACGATAGGTCTACTTCAGCGGGGTGTTAGTAACGGCATGGCAATGAGGACATACAAAGCAACTGGAGAAGCCCTCCTCATCCCAAGGAGAAATACCTTGGAGAGGTAGATTCTATAACTGGAAAACAGGAAGTGAACTGAAGATGAGAGGGTGGCAGATGGGTGCGTAGTAGTGAAGAAGTGAGGTAACGCTCATGGAGCAAAGGCACCCTGCTAGTAGAAATCTTTTAACAAAAGGAAGGTAAAGGTAAAAATGATAAAAATGCCAATAAAATTACAAGACCTGAGAAGAAAGATATATATCAAAGCGAAAGCAGAACCGGAATGGCGATTCTGGGGAATCTATGTTCACGTCTGTAAGATGGAGACACTGGAAGAAGCATATAAGCTAACAAAGAAGAGTAATGGGGCACCAGGAATAGATGGGATGACATTCGAATCGATAGAGGCAGAAGGCTTAGAAAAGTATCTTCAACAAATAAGACACGAACTAATAACCAAGACCTATAGCCCAAATAGGAACCGGAGGAAGGAAATACCAAAATCTGGAGGAAAATTCAGAAAGTTGAACATACCCTGCATCCGGGATAGAATAGTGCAAACAGCACTGAAGCTAATACTTGAACCGATATTCGAATCAGACTTCCAAAAAGGATCATACGGGTATAGACCTAAGCGTAATGCGCATGAAGCAGTACAAAAAGTAACGGAAGCAGCAATCAAAGGCAATACAAAAGTAATTGACGTAGATCTGAAATCCTACTTCGACAATGTGCGACATCATATTCTGATGGAAAAGATTGCCAAAAGAATAAATGACAAAGAAATCATGCGCATGATTAAGCTAATCCTCAAAACAGGAGGAAAACGAGGAATAGCACAAGGATCACCACTTTCGCCACTACTAAGCAATATATACCTAAATGAGGTAGATAAAATGTTGGAGAAAGCAAAAGAGGTGACCAAAGAAGGAAAGTACCAACGTATGGAATATGCCAGATGGGCAGACGATTTAGTGATACTGATTAGTGAACACCCGAAACGGGAATGGCTAGAAAGAGCAGTATACAGAAGGTTGGAAGAAGAATTAGCAAAACTAGAAGTGAGCGTAAATGAAGAAAAGACAAAAGTCATCAACCTAAAGAAAGGAGAAACATTTAGCTTCCTAGGGTTTGATTTTCAAGAGAATATCACAAGACAAGGAAAATGGAATGTCAGGAAAACACCGCAGATGAAAGCACGAACAAACCTGCTACGCAAGTTGAAGGAAATATTTCGGCGCTATAAATCGCAACCGATAAAAAGAGTGATACATGACATCAATCCGATATTGAGAGGGTGGGTAAACTACTTTAGGATAGGGAACTCTGGTCGAAAGTTCAATTACGTAAAACATTGGGTGGAAAAGAAGGTAAGACGCAACTTAATGCGAGCCAGGAAAGCAAAGAAAGGGTTTGGGTGGAAGAAGTGGAGTAGCGAATGGATATACAAAACGCTGGGTCTATATTCAGACTACAGAATAAGGTATTACAAACCGAAAGCATCACCAGTACAATATGTGATAAACTTTGGTAAAGAATCTGCTAGGAAAGCGTAGTGCGGGAAAACCGCATGCTGCGTTTGACGAGGCGGGAGCTGGAAACGTTAACATGGGAATTTGGATTGAGGCCTATTGTGAAAACAATGGATCAGCCACCAAACCCTAAAGTAGGCGCGCCAGTTCTCGACCCTACACAATTTTAATCCTATAATCCCGAATGTAACTAAAATAAAGCATATTACTTCGAATAAATTAACTGGTTCATTAAATAGGTAAACTCCAAGTATCGAAGCTCCTATAGCACCTACTCCAGTCCAAATTGCATAGCATACTCCGATAGGTATAGAACGTATAGCGAGCGAAAGTAAATACGTACTAAGAGCCATGGAGAGTATGCTAATTATTGATGGTACGAGATGAGTAAATCCACAACTATGCTTAAGTGTTATGACCCAGAACACTTCAATTAGTGACGATAAGAGTAAATATATCCAATTCATGCATAAATTTTTAGGTTTAAATAGAGAGCTTTAGCCCTATGGTTCCTATTACAATTAAAATGATACATAAAACTTGAGATAAATTAATATTCTCTGTGAAAGCGGTTGCACCAATTATAGTTATTCCAATTGTGCATATTCCAGAGGAAACTGGATAGCATACTCTAATAGGTAGAAAGCATGCTGCAAGAGATAAAAAGTAAATGCTAATGATCATAATTACCAATGTTGCAATCGAAGGCACAACTTTAGTAAAACTGTTACTAAACTTTAACGTTACAGCCCACAGTATCTCTAGGATACTAGACAGCAACAAATATAACCAGCACATTTTCGTAACATTTCAATCTTGTATTGTAACAGAAATTGTTAGTTAAAACTACACTAAAGTGCAATAGATCTCTCTTTCGAAATTGCTTTGAAAGCCAATATATTAAACTTAAAATAACATTCTAAAAAACTTTTCTACGAAATTCAATTCCTGTACGTCATTTGCTGCATAAAGAGGTGTAGTTTGTTGCTCAACACCTGGTATTTCTACAAAAACTTTGCCCACTTCTTGACCTTTTTTAATGGGTGCAGGTATCATATCTTTATATTCAATACGCACCTTAATTTGGTCATGCAATTTGCGGTTGTAAGTTATGGTAACATCGTTTGCAACTGTAATAGGCACTTTTTTATCTTTTCCATAGAGAACATTTACTTCCTCAACTACACTGTCTTTAGCAAATATTTTCTTAGTATTAAAATGTTTTAAGGAGTATTGTATCAGTCTTTTTGCTTCTTCTATTCGCTCTTTCTCAGTGTTTAAACCATTTACGACAGCAAAAATTCTCCTATCATTTCGTTTTGCAGATGCTACAATGCCATAACCACCAGCATTTGTATAACCGGTTTTTAAACCGTCAACCCCAATGTCGTGAAAAAGTAGAAGATTTTTATTCTTTTGTGCAATTTCGTTATATGTCAAATATTGTTCAGAAAATAAATCGTAATATTCAGGAAAATCAGTGAAAATCCTTTTTGCCAGCATTACCAAGTCTTTTGCGCTCATAAAATGATCTCCATCTGGCCACCCGCTTGAGTTGACAAAATGACTGTCATTCAGGTTCAAATTTTGTGCAACCTCATTCATTTCAGCCACAAAATTCTCTTCTGATCCTGCAATACCCTCGGCTAGTGTTATGCAGGCATCATTACCTGAGACTATTGTAATTCCTTCGAGTAATTCCCTCACCGTAACGGATTGACCTTCTTTCAAAAACATAGAAGAGCCTTTTCTTTCCCACGCTTTTCTGCTTACTCGAAATTTATCCTCCATATTTATTATTCCAGCTTTTAGATAATCGAAGGCTATATATAAAGTCATTAACTTGCTCATTGAAGATGGGGCCATTTTTTCATCGGAATTATGGTCAAAAATGAACGAGTCTGAAGCTAAATCTAAGACTACTGCTTGCTTTGCTTTGGTTCTAAACTGGTATGAGTATGAAGAAAAAGGAAGTATAAAAACTAATAGCAAAATTACCAATCTGCTTAACATATCTATAATTTTAAATTTACAGTGCACTAATTAATAGTATAATTTTACAGGGGCATTTCAATAGATCTCTTGCATAAAAATTCCTTGACAAACTCCGCCAGCCCCCTTATTATGATAGTGAAGGTATTCAGTTATCTTAATCTGTGCAGATTAAACAGCAAGAAAACAACGTAGTTGGCGTCTTATTTTTAATTTTTTGCACTATGTGCACCTTATGTCTTCACAACATTTCTGGGTTTTTACCTATATAAGCTGAAACGCGCTTATAAGTCGTTTAAGACAGTATAGTACGCCAATTTGCAGGATTAGAGAGTGACAACTAGCTAACACGGGGTTTCTTTTGCCTTTTTTTCTGCTTAGTAAATTTCTTAAACATTTAAACTAAGGTGAGTTGCATTTAAAAGCAGCTAAATCTTGCTTGTCAAGCGTTTAAAACATAAAAAACGCCAATATTTTAAAGCGGATAATAACCACGGGGCTTCTTTTGCCTTTTTTTTTATTTGGTAAATTTCTTAATATTTATAGCAACATGAACAAACATTTGAGAGTAACTTCCGCTAGTAGGGTGTCATCCCAGTGCTTGACACTGGGATCTAGCCTTTATTATGCAGTCACTTGGTTGAAATTAAGTCTTCTGGATCCCAGTGCCCCTATGATGTCATTCCAGCGCGTGACGCTGGAATCTAGTCTTTATTATGCAGCCACTTATTTAAAGTTAAGTTTTCTGGATCCAAGTAGTCAAGCTACTCGGATGACACCTTGACAATCGTCATCCCGCTACGTGTTAGCGGGATCTATGCTAAGAGATACCGCGAATGAATCGCGGTATGACGGTCTGCGGCGATATGACGGTTCGCGGTGGCATGACGATAACTTCGTCATCCCGCTGCTTGTTAGCGGGATCTGCTGAGATACCGCGAATGAATTGCGGTATGACGTAGAGCTCGCGTCAGCTACTTTGATGACACCATTTACTGTCTTCAAAAATGAATGTTCTTACAATTGTGCGTCATGCGCTTTATTAAATATTTTACTTAAAAATCTAACTTCTTATTATACAAGAGATAAGCAATTCACTAATGATGAAAAATTACGAAAAGGGGCATAGAAAGCGCCTAAGAGAGAAAATTATTTTAGATAATGGACAATCATTACTTGATTATGAAGTTTTAGAGCACATTTTATATTCAGCATACAGTAGAATTGATGTAAAGCCGATAGCAAAGAGTTTGATAGAAAATTTTGGCAGTTTGAATAAAGTTTTTAATGCTGACCTGGAAGCACTGCAAAATGTTGATGGTGTCAGCAATGCAGCAATATCTGCCATCTTTTGTGTGAAACAAGCCTTTGTTCGTTCTGCAAGAGAAGAAATAAAAGACCTGCCTATAATCGATAACTGGGAAAAATTGCTTGATTATTTAAGAATAAGCATAGGAAGCCTCAATAAGGAAAATTTTCGCGTCATCTATATGAATAAAAAGTATCGTCTAATAGCGGAAGACCTGCAAAACGTTGGTACAGTAGATCAAATTCCTCTTTATGTCAGAGAGATCATCAAGCGCGCACTTTTGATTGGTTCAACATCCATTGTAATACCAATTCCTAAAAATAAATAGAGGAATAAAGAAAAATTTCTAAAATAGAATAATTTAAGAATTAGTGGGGAGTTATGGCAGGAAAAAGTAAAGCAATAGGAGAAGAATTATATAATAAGTGTAACCTGGAATTAAAGAAGCACGGCATAAGAGGAGAGATAGGAAGAAGATTACAGGCAATAATATCTGCAAAAGAATATGGAATAACAAAAGTTGCTCAAATATACCGAATTACTAGAACTACATTGATGAAGTGGATTACAAGATTTAAGGAAGGAGGAGTCAATGCGTTTAAAATACAACCAGGACGTGGAGTAAAGCCGAAGTTGAGCTACAAGCAGCAAGAAGAAATTAAAAATGTCATAGCAGAAGAAGGAGCCAACCTAACGGCTAAGAAATTAAAAATCATAATTGAGAAAATGTTTTCTATTGAGGTAAGTAAGTCTACAGCACATAGACTGATGCAAAAGTTAGGTTTTTCGTATATTACTCCAAGGCCTGTGCACAATAAACAGGATAAAAATAAACAAGAAGAGTTTAAAAAAAAATCTTAATGAAACTATTGTCACGTATCCCGAAAAAGAGCTATTTTTCTTCGATGAGTCGCGGTTTGGCACACATTCAAAGATTGGACACGGGTGGTTTAAAAAAGGCATTAGGACACAGGTTAAGGTAAAATTAGGTAGGCAAAACTTTTATCTCTATAGTGCAGTTAATCCTAGAAATCGAGAGAGTTCTAGCTTATTCGTACCAAACGTCAATACTGATTGTATGAATATATTCCTTGAGCAGATGTCACAATATTTAGGAACAAGGGAGGCATTTCTTGTTGTGGATTGTGCAGGATGGCATAGATCCAAAGGTTTAAAAATACCACAAAATATTACCTTAATCTATTTACCTCCATATTCACCAGAGTTAAATCCAGTAGAGCGTTTATGGCAATATTTGAAAGACAATCTCATTAAAAATAGAATATATGACTCTGTTAGTTTATTGGAGGATACTGTATGTGCATTCATTCGTAATATTACGGAAAGTTCGATCAAAACCATTTGTTCTGTGAGTTATTTGCCTACTTATTTATGAGATTTGGTATTACAAATAAAGCTAATAGCACATTATGTATTGGTGTAACTGCAAATTTGATCAAGAGGATTTGGGAACACAAAAACAAAATTGTTTCAGGTTTTACATCAAGATATAATGTAAATAAACTTGTATATTTTGAAGAGTTTGAAGATATAAGTTTAGCTATTGCAAGAGAAAGGCGCCTGAAAGAATGGCCAAGGCAGTGGAAAATTAATTTGATCAATCAAAAGAATCCTAGCTGGGTTGACTTATATTACTTAGCTTTAAGATAGCTATGCTGAGATCCCGCTAACACGTAGCGGGATGACGGGAAAGGAGTAGCGGGATGACGGTTCGCGGCGGCATGACGAAAAAGGAGTGGCGGTATGACGGTTTGCGGTGGTATGACAGTTAATTAATTCGTCATCCCGCTACTTGTTAGCGGGATCTATCCGCAGCGGTATGACGTAGGACTGCTGTCATCCCGCTGCTTGTTAGCGGATGAGATACCGCGAATGAATCGCGGTATGACGGTCTGCGGCGGCATGACAGTTAATTAATTCGTCATCCCGCTACTTGTTAGCGGGATCTATCCGCAGCGGTATGACGTAGGACTGCTGTCATCCCGCTGCTTGTTAGCGGATGAGATACCGCGAATGAATCGCGGTATGACGGTTCGCGGCGGCATGACAGTTAATTAATTCGTCATCCCGCTACTTGTTAGCGGGATCTAGAGATACCGCGAATGAATCGCGGTATGACGGTTAAGTAAGGGATCTATGCTAAGAGATACCGCGGGGTATGACGTAGTAGCTATTTCTTGTAATCAAGTTTCGTTAAAGGTCAGATTGAATGGTTAAATCTTCCACCCAAATAACCACACACTCTACTTGCTTGTTTGGATATATTTCTTGTACTAAGGTTTTATAGGTCAGCATTTGCTTTTTTATTTCATTTAATAAGGAAACAGAAACGTTACGGTGTGATTTGTAGTCAATTATGATCGCTTTATCTTGCGTTATGCATAGCCTATCTAGTCGTACTAATACTGGTTCGCCATCGATTATTCCACTCAGTGTAATCTCTGATTTGCCTTCTAAGTCAAACAAATAGCCATATTTTTCATTAAAGGCCAATATTTTACTGTAAATTTCATCCTTATCTTCACTGGTGTTTATATTGTCAAGATATTTTCTGACCCAGTTTTTTCTCCTTTCTTTTTCTATCTTGGGCATATATTGTAATATGCTGTGGATTATTAAGCCTCTTGTATAACTGTCTTTCGTTTCAGCGCTACTTTTTGTCATTCCAGCACTCCTTTTTTTGTCATCCAAGTAGCCAGACACTGGGATCCAGGCTTCTTTTTCTCTGGATTCCAGCATCAAGTGCTGGAATGACACAGGAGAGTGAGTAGCTGATGCTGGTTCTCCTTCTTTTTTACTGGATTCCAGTGTCAAGCACTGGAATGACATTGATAGGTTTGGCGGAAGGGAAATGACTGGAACGTCAAAATAATCACGTTTTTTATAAATGTAAGGGTAGTTTGCGTTCACACATAGCACTTCAACTTTTTCTTTAAATATTGGCTGTAAGTATGCTTGTTTCTTTTCATATGGTTCTCCATACTGAGTGATTAGATCATACCAAGAGCCCTTTTGCACTGGCTCTTTACTTAAGATGTATAACTCATCTTCAGCACGTGTGAGTGCTACATATAATAAACGCAAATATTCGTTATAATCCTCTAGTTTTTTCTCTCTTTTTACTTGATCACAATAAGCGTTATTGTTTTTTCCACACCAAAATGGCACTTCCGTTCCATCAAAGATAATGCTTTCACTGTTTCTTGGCACTGTGTTTGTATCAACCAAAAATACTATGGGAGCTTGCAGACCTTTTGATTTGTGAATTGTCATTATTCGCACAGCATTGCGTTCTGATTGCATATCATTCTTAATCTCCGGGTTATTCTCCTTGATCCACTGAACAAACGCTTGAAGAGATGGGTTTTCAAATTGCAACACAAGGTTCATAAATTCGTCTAGAACCTCGAAGCACTCAAGACCTAGCCTTGCAGCAAATTTCTTCTTACCTGTACGCAATATATGTGTAAATAGTGCAAGAGGAGACTCTATGCGAGATAAGTTAATGAGATAGTTTAATTCACTATAGATAACCACAGAATAATCCTGAATTCTTTCCCATAGTGAATGCTCTTTACGGTCATATGCAATGTTAAATAAATCATCTTCGGTAAAATTGAATAACGGTGATTTTAAAGCATTTGCAAGAGCTAGATCATTTGCCTGGAGGAGTAAAAATTCGGCCAAAGCTATTAAGTCCTGCACGGCTATATAGTCCATAATTCTAAAATAATCTCGGCCTACAACTGGCACGTTTGCTTTTTTAAGTTCGCTTATTATGTAATCAACTAACACGTTTCGTTGCCGTACCAGAATCACAATATCCCTTGGCTCTATATGGCGATCTTTAGCGACTAAAATCCGCCCTTCGTTTAACCAATTGTGAATTCTGTTGGCTATTGTTTGAGCAAGTAATCGGTCTGTTATTATATAATCTTTCCTGCATGTCAGAGGAATTTGTAAAGCTCGCTGTTCTTTCTCTTTACACTTTGGTAACGCTGGCCAAATTTCAATATATCCTTGATCATTTTCTCTATGTGGAACATGTTTTATTTCATTATCAACAAAAGATATTTCTGCGCGGAAGTTATTAAATATTCTATCTACAAGCATTAAAACTTCTGGAGTTGAACGAAATGACTTTTCAAGTTGGCATGATATCCAATCTCTGCCACCAGTTTTCGTATGAAAGTATTGTTGCATGTAGTTGAATAGATGGGGATTTGCTCCTTGAAATCTGTATATGGATTGTTTTACGTCACCAACTACAAATAAGGTTCGCTTTTCATCATTACCGGCAAAAAATTCATCGCAGAGATTTGTTATAATTTTCCACTGGCTGATGCTATTGTCTTGTGCCTCGTCAACAAGGATGTGATCTATTTTTTGATCCAAGTTAAACAATATCCAATCTTTGTAGTTTGGATTGCTGAGAAGATTTGTTGCTAAGCCAATTATATCATTGTAGTCAAGCAGTGCGTTTTTTGATTTTTCGCTACTGTATAGATCAACATATACTTTAAATATACCAAGTAAGCTACTGGTTCTCTTGAATATTTGATAAGAGTTCATGTCTTTTATATGAGTAAACACTACATTCTGAACGCTCTCTATTATTTGCTCTGCATCTCTAAATTTTTCCAAAGTACTTTTTGTTGCAATGGATGATATGCTCTTTTTTTCGTGCGATTCTGATTTGAGAAATACCTTGGCTAAATCTTCTATTCTGGTGTCTTTCCGCTCCATTCCGGTGTCATCCGAGTAGCTGACACTGGGATCCATATTTCTTTTTTTCTGGATTCCAGCGTCACGCGCTGGAATGACAGAGAGTGGTGGAATGATAGGAGATTTTACAAGGAATCTATTACACCAATCATAGAGCATTGCACTATAACTCTGATCTCTTTTACTGCCTTCACTTAATATCTCGGCTAATCTTTTTATGTGCTCAGTCGTTTCACTCTGTAAGTCATGAATTTCATCTGGAGCACTGAGTTTATCTTTGATATATTCTGAATCATTTTCTGATATCGATCTTTTTATACATAAAGTATAAAGCAAATCGCGTAGCTTATTTTCATCAAATTCAGCCGCAATAAGATTGATATCATCCTGCACAGTTTCGTTATGAAGCACTTTATTGAATATGATGGAATGTAATTCTTTACATTCACTCAGCGTACAATTTGGGGCGATGCCAGCTTCTATGGGAAAGTTGGAAATTAATTTGTAACAGAAAGCGTGTATGGTTTGTATAGTTAGACCAAGATTTTCCAATTCAGAGAAAAGCCTTCTTGCTCTTGTTAAATAATCTTTATTTTTTCTGGATCCCAGTGTCACGCACTGGGATGACAAGTAGGGGTGCTGGGATGACAAATAGGGGTGCTGGGATGACGTCGAAGGGTGAGCTACTGGATTTTCACTTAAATCGTGATTATGTGGTGCTATCACCTCAGCATCATTCTCCGTTATTTCTGCGTCATCCCCTGTCATCCCAGTGCGTGACACTGGGATCCAGGTTTCTTTTTTTCTGATTTGCAATAGGTCTAGTTGTTCCAGATCCATTATTAATTCACTTTCTGAGCATATTGCCCACTTACTGAGTATGCTGTGAATGCGATTCTCCATCTCGTTTGCTGCAGCGTTGGTGAACGTTAAGCAGAGAATATTTCTTTTGTTTTCTAATAAAAGTCTCAATACTCTGTCTATTAAGATTTTTGTTTTGCCTGTACCAGCGGACGCATTTACCCATACAGAGAAATTGGGATTTATGGCATTTGATCTCATCAGAAGTGCAAAAACCTTATAGAAATTGACTAAAATAGCATTATACATATAATGTAAAAATAATCTTAGTGAAGATATATAATGAAAAGTTTTTGTGTAAAGGCGCCTGCAAAAATCAATCTTTTTTTGCATGTTGTAAATAAGAAGGAAACAGGATATCACTTGATTGAAGGTTTATTTGTCTTTGCTAATCTTTCTAATTTTTTGGAAATAAAAGTAGGTGAGAAGTATTCTAGATACGATAACTCTACAGTTGAATTTGTAAATTCCGAACTTAGAATTAATAACAGGTACAACACCGTAATGAGAGCAGTTAATCTATTGCTTAGATATGCTCCTGCGCGAACTCAAGTCATTGTAAAGGTTGTGAAAAATATACCAATTGCTGCGGGTTTGGGCAGTGGCTCCTCAGATGCTGGAGCTGTGGTACGCATACTAGGGAAGCTGTGGAAGATTGATAGGACGATTTTAAATGAAATAGCTTTAAGCGTTGGTGCTGATGTTCCTGCGAGTATAGATAGCAAGCCAGTTTTTGTTAGAGGTATTGGTGAAGAGTTGTGTCCCATAAAAAAATTCTCTCTACCCACAAATATAGTACTGGTGAAGCCGAAAAAAAAGTTTTTGAGCACACTAGAGGTATTTTCCAAACATGAAGGAGAATTTTCTGAGCCAATTAAATGGAGCGATGACGCTGAAAAGGATTTGTTGAAGCTTCTTAAAGAGACGAGAAACGATCTTCAAGAGATAGCAGTAAGTCTTGTACCTGAAATTCAGGATGTGATATCAACACTTGAGTCACAAGAAGGCTCTATACTTTCTCGCATGTCAGGCAGTGGTGTATCATGCTTTGGAATATTCGATAGTGAGGAAAATGCAAAAGCTGCTGCAGTTAATATCAGAGAAAAGCAACCAGAATGGTGGGTATGTGACACTCAATTAATAGTTTGACTTTATGCCCTTAATTTCCGAGAATAAAAATCTTATAAATGGTTACAGGGAAGGAAAATTTTTGGTGAATAATAGAGAATATTGCGGCTCAATTATAGTTTTTCCTGAAAAGGTGATTAAATTGAAAGAAAGTGATATAAATAGCAAGGAACATTTTAAATCTTTTTTAACAGAGGAAATAGAAATTTTGATAATAGGTACTGGTAAAACACGCAATATACCAAGTTCTTCAGTGAAGTCCTATCTTATGGAACAAAAAGGTTTAAATTTTGAATTTATGACAACCGGTGCAGCATGCAGAACCCATAACGTTTTAATATCCGAAGATAGATTTGTTGTCAGTTATCTAATAGCCATATAGCATGCTTGAAATGTTTACCCAGGACTTTTTCATCAATAGTCTAGTTGCAGTAGTCGTAATTAGCCTAGTAACAGGCGCTTTAGGATCGTTTATGATATGGCAAAGGTTATCTTATCTTGGTGATAGTTTGTCCCATTCTTCGTTGCTTGGTGTTGCACTTGCTTTAATCTTTAAGATTAGCCCATCGCTTAGCATAATGCTCATTGCAATTACATTTGCTATACTACTTTCTCTTAATTTTAACAGATTATATTCTGCTGATACGATATTGAACATTGTTACCAATGTAGTTTTATCATCGAGTTTAATACTTATGTCTTTTCTTCCATCGGGCAATAATAGTATTATTAGCTCACTGTTTGGTGATATATTAACGCTCGATCAAAGTGATATAATATTGATTTTTTTAATCTCTGTAATAGTTACTTTGATATTAATATTTAGATGGCGTTATTGGTTAATGATTTCAATTAATCAAGATTTAGCAGTAGTTGAGAAGATTAATGTTAATTTTGTTAGACTAGAATTTTTAATCACTCTTGCTATATTTATAGCAATTGCTGCCCAATTAATAGGAATATTACTCATTGCTGCATTTTTGCTAATACCAGCAGCATCTGCAAGGCTCATTTCGAAAACTCCAATGCAGATGATTATTGTTGCAACAGTTTTTTCTGTGATTTCTGGGATATCAGGTCTGATGTTATCTGCAAGTTTTGATTTGTTAACTGGACCTGCAATTATACTTGTTGCAGCCGTATATTTAATTATCGCTTATTTTATAAGGTTAGTATTAAGCAGGTTGGCTTGATTTTAGTCTCGAATGTTAATAATTTTGTAATATACTCATTATAAAACATCACTATCTTAGCACAAAATAGTCTTTGCTATATTATTGTTTATGTGCTAATGATAAGCTGTTAATTTTATGGAGTAAGCAATATGAGCGAAGAAGGATTTTTTTCCAAATATATATCTCAACCTGTGAAAAAATTTTATAATTATATTACAGGAAAAACAGAAGAGTCGGATAATGTGCAGAGTACGGCAGATGATGTGCACAATATTGCGCAAGAAAACTCAGAGTCTTTGGATACTCATGTACAATCAAATGAGAATGATATCATATAGATGGCATGAGGGTCATACCATCCAAAGTTAAAAAATTCCTAGAGAAACCTGATGCTTTAAGTGGTGTGTTAATTCATGGAAGTGATAACAGTAGGGTTGGTTTTTATGTACAAGAAATAATTGCCAATTTGGATGAGTATTCAGTTCAGGTGATGGATTTTGCAATAGTGAATAAGTCACCCGGTTTACTGTTTTCTGAATTGGCAAACATTTCGATGTTTACCAGCAAAAAATTAATTAAGCTGATAAATGTGAGTGGAGGTATATCCAAAGAGTTAAAAAACGTATTGGATTATAACGCAAGTGGTCACTATGTAATGATGGTAGCAAGTGATCTTCCATATAATTCTGCGACTAAAAGTTATATGGAGAGTTCAAAAATTTTTGGTGTGATTGCTTGCTATAAGGACAGCAACAGCAATCTTTATGACATTATATCAAGTTACTTAAAACAAAATGATATAAAATGCACAAATGAGATAATCTACCATTTGCAATCTTACTTTAATCATAGCAAGCTGCCTATATGTTCAGAACTTGAGAAGTTAGTTTTGTACTTAGGGGAGAGAAAAGACCTAAAACTTACTGATATAGAATTATGCTTTTCAACTTCCGGCAACGACTATGCTACACTTGATGATCTATGCTCTGCCATAGCAAGTAAAGATATGTCGCGCTTCATTAGAATTTCTGATGCATTGATATCGCAAGAAAATTTTTCACCGATAGCGCTAATTCGCATTATATCAAATTATTTCCTACGCCTTGAAAACGTTTTGCTGTCAGTGCAAGGTGGAATGAGTGAGCAGGCTGCGATTGATCAGCTAAGCCCTCCATTGTTTTTTAAACAATTGCAGAGCTTTAAATCTCATTTGAAAAGTTTGCAACTTTCAGAACTTAAAAAGATTTTGGAAGAATTGATAAGCTTAGAAGTTACCTGTAAAAAAACTGATTTAGATCATAAAATGATTTTTCAGCAGGTGATTTGTCATATTACAAATACAATTACTTGCTATAGCTAACAAAGATAAGGTGTAACCAGACTGCATTCTGTGATTTTTAGCAAAACACGATCTTTCATTTGAGCTTTCTTCAATTTAAAATAAATACAGAAAATTGCTGCCTATAGCTAAACTGACTTAGATTTACCGACAATTTGAAAAACCGTCATTCCGCTACTAGTTAGCGCCGCGGCGGTATGACGGTTCACGGCGGTATGACGATAACCTCGTCATCCCGCTACTTGTTAGCGGGATCTATGCTAAGAGATACCGCGGCAGCATAGCTATAGCTATCTTCAAAAATATGGTTGAATAATTGTTAATAATAGTGTATAATTATTAATATTTTCAAGCATTTTTGCCATGGCTCTTTCAAAATTTCTCGATCCTCGCAATGATTTGTGTTTCAAAAAAATCTGTAGGGTCGAGAACTGGCGCGCCTACTTTAGGGTTTGGTGGCTGATCCATTGTTTTCACAATAGGCCTCAATCCAAATTCCCATGTTAACGTTTCCAGCTCCCGCCTCGTCAAACGCAGCATGCGGTTTTCCCGCACTACGCTTTCCTAGCAGATTCTTTACCAAAGTTTATCACATATTGTACTGGTGATGCTTTCGGTTTGTAATACCTTATTCTGTAGTCTGAATATAGACCCAGCGTTTTGTATATCCATTCGCTACTCCACTTCTTCCACCCAAACCCTTTCTTTGCTTTCCTGGCTCGCATTAAGTTGCGTCTTACCTTCTTTTCCACCCAATGTTTTACGTAATTGAACTTTCGACCAGAGTTCCCTATCCTAAAGTAGTTTACCCACCCTCTCAATATCGGATTGATGTCATGTATCACTCTTTTTATCGGTTGCGATTTATAGCGCCGAAATATTTCCTTCAACTTGCGTAGCAGGTTTGTTCGTGCTTTCATCTGCGGTGTTTTCCTGACATTCCATTTTCCTTGTCTTGTGATATTCTCTTGAAAATCAAACCCTAGGAAGCTAAATGTTTCTCCTTTCTTTAGGTTGATGACTTTTGTCTTTTCTTCATTTACGCTCACTTCTAGTTTTGCTAATTCTTCTTCCAACCTTCTGTATACTGCTCTTTCTAGCCATTCCCGTTTCGGGTGTTCACTAATCAGTATCACTAAATCGTCTGCCCATCTGGCATATTCCATACGTTGGTACTTTCCTTCTTTGGTCACCTCTTTTGCTTTCTCCAACATTTTATCTACCTCATTTAGGTATATATTGCTTAGTAGTGGCGAAAGTGGTGATCCTTGTGCTATTCCTCGTTTTCCTCCTGTTTTGAGGATTAGCTTAATCATGCGCATGATTTCTTTGTCATTTATTCTTTTGGCAATCTTTTCCATCAGAATATGATGTCGCACATTGTCGAAGTAGGATTTCAGATCTACGTCAATTACTTTTGTATTGCCTTTGATTGCTGCTTCCGTTACTTTTTGTACTGCTTCATGCGCATTACGCTTAGGTCTATACCCGTATGATCCTTTTTGGAAGTCTGATTCGAATATCGGTTCAAGTATTAGCTTCAGTGCTGTTTGCACTATTCTATCCCGGATGCAGGGTATGTTCAACTTTCTGAATTTTCCTCCAGATTTTGGTATTTCCTTCCTCCGGTTCCTATTTGGGCTATAGGTCTTGGTTATTAGTTCGTGTCTTATTTGTTGAAGATACTTTTCTAAGCCTTCTGCCTCTATCGATTCGAATGTCATCCCATCTATTCCTGGTGCCCCATTACTCTTCTTTGTTAGCTTATATGCTTCCTCCAGTGTCTCCATCTTACAGACGTGAACATAGATTCCCCAGAATCGCCATTCCGGTTCTGCTTTCGCTTTGATATATATCTTTCTTCTCAGGTCTTGTAATTTTATTGGCATTTTTATCATTTTTACCTTTACCTTCCTTTTGTTAAAAGATTTCTACTAGCAGGGTGCCTTTGCTCCATGAGCGTTATACCAAATCTCATAAATAAGTAGGCAAATAACTCACAGAACAAATGGTTTTGATCGAACTTTCCGTAATATTACGAATGAATGCACATACAGTATCCTCCAATAAACTAACAGAGTCATATATTCTATTTTTAATGAGATTGTCTTTCAAATATTGCCATAAACGCTCTACTGGATTTAACTCTGGTGAATATGGAGGTAAATAGATTAAGGTAATATTTTGTGGTATTTTTAAACCTTTGGATCTATGCCATCCTGCACAATCCACAACAAGAAATGCCTCCCTTGTTCCTAAATATTGTGACATCTGCTCAAGGAATATATTCATACAATCAGTATTGACGTTTGGTACGAATAAGCTAGAACTCTCTCGATTTCTAGGATTAACTGCACTATAGAGATAAAAGTTTTGCCTACCTAATTTTACCTTAACCTGTGTCCTAATGCCTTTTTTAAACCACCCGTGTCCAATCTTTGAATGTGTGCCAAACCGCGACTCATCGAAGAAAAATAGCTCTTTTTCGGGATACGTGACAATAGTTTCATTAAGATTTTTTTTTAAACTCTTCTTGTTTATTTTTATCCTGTTTATTGTGCACAGGCCTTGGAGTAATATACGAAAAACCTAACTTTTGCATCAGTCTATGTGCTGTAGACTTACTTACCTCAATAGAAAACATTTTCTCAATTATGATTTTTAATTTCTTAGCCGTTAGGTTGGCTCCTTCTTCTGCTATGACATTTTTAATTTCTTCTTGCTGCTTGTAGCTCAACTTCGGCTTTACTCCACGTCCTGGTTGTATTTTAAACGCATTGACTCCTCCTTCCTTAAATCTTGTAATCCACTTCATCAATGTAGTTCTAGTAATTCGGTATATTTGAGCAACTTTTGTTATTCCATATTCTTTTGCAGATATTATTGCCTGTAATCTTCTTCCTATCTCTCCTCTTATGCCGTGCTTCTTTAATTCCAGGTTACACTTATTATATAATTCTTCTCCTATTGCTTTACTTTTTCCTGCCATAACTCCCCACTAATTCTTAAATTATTCTATTTTAGAAATTTTTCTTTATTCCTCTATTTATTTTTAGGAATTGGTATAAGATACTTAACAAAAAACGGAGCTAATGTTAATGTACAAGATGAATGGGAAAAAACCTCCTTACATTATTCTGCTCAGCATGAGCATACACAAGTAGTAGAAGTTTTGCTAGAAGAAGGAGCAGGCGTTAATGCACAAGATGAAGATAAAGGGACTCCTTTGCATTATGCTGCTGAGCACGGGCATACAAAGACAGTGAAACTTCTACTAAAAAATGGAGCTAATATCAATCTACAAGATGAAGGTGAAAGAACTCCTTTGCATTATGCTGCTGAGCACGGGCATATAAAGACAGTGAAACTTCTACTAAAAAATGGAGCTAATATCAATCTACAAGATGAAGGTGGAAGAACTCCTTTGCATTATGCTGCCGGACATGGGCACACGCAAGTAGTAGAAGTTTTGCTAGAAAAAGGAGCAGATGTTAATCTACAAGATAAAGATGGAAAAACTCCTTTGCATTATGCTGCTGATAACGGGTATACACAAATAGCAGAGGCTCTATTAAAAGGAGGTGCGGGTGTTGATGTACAAGATAAAGACGGAAGAACTCCTTTATATTATGCTGTTTATTACACTTATGGTGAACATCCAAGACTAAATTATCAACATCCAAAAGTAGCAAAACTTCTACTAAATTATGGTGCAGACCCATCATTTATTCATAGACCTAAAGCTACAAAAGCAGGAATTACTGTGGGTATATTAGCTGCCATTGTTGCTCCATTAGCACTCATTTATGCTACTGCATTACCTGCACTAGCAATAGTTGGAATTACTGTGGCATCTGCACTGATCGTTGGTGGAATTTCCTATGGGGTTGCGTATAAGTCATCAGAGCATTCATTAAACAGTAAGCTAAGTGAGGTTAGCTGCAGTAATGTTGATGGAAATAAACAAACTGTACAACCATAGTTACTAATTTACCACAGTAACCGCGCCGTGGCAGTGCTTGTATTTCTTTCCGGAGTTGCAAGGACATTTATCGTTTCTTGAGACTTTGGAAAGTCTGCTATTTCTAGCAGAATGTAACCTATTGCCTATCTCTTGGTTGTCTGCCAACTTAAAGTGTGCTAAGCGATGAATGGTGAGTTCCTTCCATTTTTCAAGCATTGACTCAAACATCAAGAAAGCTTCGCGTTTAAATTCATTCAGTGGATCTTTCTGCCCCATGGCACGTAAGCTTATGCTTTGTCTTAAGCTTTCTAAAGTTGAAAGGTGCTCCCTCCATAAATGATCAAGTGTCATTATCATTACTTGCTTCACGATCGTATTCCACAAATCTGTAGTGTGCTGACTGTTGAAATATTTTTCTTTCTCAGTAAAAAATTCTTGTATCTTATCATTTATATAATTCAAAGCTTCTTGTTTGTTTAAAAACTTTGCTAAATCTTCTTTATCAAGCGTTATTCCATACTTTGTATGGAATTCTTTGACTATATCTTCAATATAATCCTCATAATAGCCACTTTGGATTATACCTTCTACTATGCTCTCATTTACTTCGCTATATACTTCAAGTAAATCATTAATTTCGTTGCCTAAGATATTGTTTCTCTGCTTAAAAATAACTTTACGTTGGTTGTTGATTACGTCATCAAACTTAAGCAAAGACTTCCGCACATCATAGTTTCTAGCTTCAACTTTCTTCTGCGCCTTCTCAAGTGCCTTATTGATCCATGGATGATGAATAGCTTCGTTATTCTTTAACCCTACTTTTTGTAAAAAGCTTCTCATTCTATCAGAACCAAATATTCTCATTAGATCATCTTCAAGTGATAAAAAGAACTTAGAAAGTCCAGGATCCCCCTGACGACCAGAACGGCCGCGTAATTGATCATCTATTCTCCTGCTTTCATGTCTTTCGGTTCCAACCACGCATAAACCACCAGCTTTTATAGCAATTTCCTTATCTTTTTTTACTCTTTCGACTATTTCTTGGTATTTTTTTTCTCTTTCATCAGCATTTTTTATCTTCTTTAGCTCTACCTTTGCAATCATTTCAGCGTTTCCACCGAGTTGAATATCAGTTCCACGTCCTGCCATGTTAGTTGCTATAGTGATACTACCTGGCACTCCAGCTTGTGCTATTATGTACGCCTCTTGTTCATGATAACGAGCATTCAATACTGAATGCTTAAGAGAATGGCTTTGCAAAAGCGCAGAAAGCTTCTCAGAGTTTTCGATGCTTACCGTGCCAACAAGGACCGGTTGAAGGCGTTTGTGGCATTCTTCTATAAACTTCAACACAGCATTAAATTTTTCTTTTCCTGTGCCATAAATTTCATCATCAATATCAACTCTTTTTACAGGTACATTGGTTGGAATTTTTACTACATTTAGTCTGTATATATCACGAAACTCTTCTGCCTCTGTTGCTGCTGTTCCAGTCATTCCGGAAAGTTTATTGTACATACGAAAGTAATTCTGAAATGTGACCGATGCTAAAGTTTGGTTTTCATGCTGAATTTCAAGATTCTCCTTCGCTTCAAGTGCCTGATGAAGACCATCGGAATATCTCCTGCCCTCCATCATACGCCCAGTAAATTCATCAATAATCACTACCTTGCCATCCTTTACTATATAATCTTTATCAGCAGTAAACAGCTTATGTGCACGTAATGCTTGGTCTATATAATGAGTCATTATCATGCTGTCAGTATCATAGAGCGAGGAATTTTCAGGAATGAGATTGTATGACCTGAGTAGTTCTTCCACTCGTGAAATACCATCTTCAGTAAGGAACACTGCCCTACCCTTTTCATCCACCTCATAATCAGAGTCAACTAATTTGGTTACTATTTTATTGATATGCTTATATATCTGATTGTTTTTCTCAATCTGGCCAGAAATAATAAGCGGAGTGCGAGCTTCATCAATGAGTATTGAGTCTACTTCATCAACTATTCCGTAGTGAAAGCCTCTCTGAACCATGTCTTCTTGAGAAAATTTCATATTGTCTCGCAGATAATCAAAGGCAAGCTCGTTATTTGTGGAATACACGATATCTGCACTGTAAGCCTCTTTTCTCTCTTCGTCTGTCAAGTTATTCGTGATAAACGCAACAGAAACCCCAAGAGAATTATATAATTTGCTCATCCACTCTGTGTCTCGTTTTGCAAGATAATCGTTAACAGTTACGACGTGCACGCCTTTCCCTTCTAAAGAATTAAGGTATGCAGCTAAAGTTGCAACGAGTGTCTTTCCCTCTCCTGTTTTCATTTCTGATATCATGCCGTTATGGAGCACCATTCCACCGATCAGTTGAACATCGAAGTGTCTCATGTTAAGAAACCTTCGAGAGGCTTCACGCACAACTGCAAATGCAGGTACGAGAAGATCATTTAACGTTTTCCCATTTTTCAATTCCTGTTTGAATTCTTGAGTTTTACCAGCAAGCTCCTCATCAGATAAGCTCTGCATTTCTGTTTCTAATGCATTTATTTGCTGAACAATTTTCCTAAAGGATTTTATTATCTTCTTGTTTGTTGACCCAAATATCTTTCTTATCAAAAAGAATGACAACGTAAAAATGAAAAATATAAGAATGGCTGTCAAAATTAGCGGAGAATCTAGCATAAACTTAAGTAAAGTCTTATTTAATATGAGATTATATTACTAAATGCAGCCTACAGCAATGACATATTAGATTTGGGAAATCTTTTCAAATTAAGAACCTATCACAGGCATTGTTTAGTTTGCTGAAAATGAGTTGTTCGTTTAAGTTGTTAGTTATGCTAGATTAAGAGTAATTCACTTGAGAACAGCAAAGAAAGGTAGGTATGCAAAAATAGAACTGAAAATCTTTGGTTAAACTAAGCTTCTTCATTTAGAATTTCATTAATAATTTTCTGTTGTTTCATAACTTCTGTTGTCTTCCAGTCGCGCATTGTAATTAGTGCCTTCCATAAAGCCCAGCCGCTTGCTCTGGCCCACGTGTCTGGATCTAAACATAGATGTGACTTGAAGATTCTCCGATTTTCGTTGTTCAAAAGTGTCCAGGCAATTACCAAGTCACAGGCTGGATCGCCGACACCCACACATCCAAAATCGATTACAGCAGCTACACATCCATCTTTCGCTAGGATATTCCCGCTTGCAAAGTCACCATGAATCCATACTGGATTCTTGTTCCATCTTGAGCTTATAGCTTTTTCCCAAAAGGACATTATAGTTCTAGCATCAATAAAACCTTGCAATTCCTTAATGGCCGATCTTACCTCTGTGTCATAGACTGATACGTGATCGCCGCGCCAGAAGTTATGGAGTCCAGGATTAGGGCCTCCTTTAACATCAATTTTATGTAACTCATTCAAAAATTGTGCAAGCTGAGAAGCAATAATCTGTAAATCCAGATCATCTATAGACAATGCATTTATGCTTTCCCCTTCGATCCACTTATATATTGACCAATTCCAGGGATAATGCTTTGATGGTTGTCCCATTGCAAGTGGCTTAGGAATAGAAAATGACAAATGTGGTGCAAGTACCTCAAGCCATTTTTGCTCCTTTAGAACTTGTAGCGCATAATCTTCTGCGCTTGGTAGCCTGATCAACATCTCTTCACCCAAGCGAAAAGTTCTATTGTCTATACCACTGAGTTCAACAGGTTTGATCTCTAAGTGAGCCCACTTTGGAAATTGCTGTGCAACAAGTTCGGTAACAAGTAATAACCAAGAGCGACTATCAATTTTTGATGCCATTTGCCGATTTTTCCTATTTTACCATCCGCCTTAGAAACCTTCTGATTCTAGAAAAACTTGCTTGTCATTTTTAATTGCTGACATTGTTTAAGTTAATACCAATTTACACTTCCAAAACTAATCTATTTGGATCTTCTATATAATTTTTTATTTTAACAAGGAAAGTCACTGCTCCTTTGCCATCCACTATTCTGTGGTCGTAAGAGAGAGCGATATACATCATAGGTCTGATTTCTACTGCATTACCCACGGCAACTGGCCTGTTTTGTATTGAATGCATTCCAAGTATTCCAGATTGCGGAGGGTTTATTATCGGAGTGGAAAGAAGCGAACCGTATACTCCGCCGTTTGAAATAGTAAATGTTGCACCTTCCATTTCTGATACTTGTAATTTGCCTTCTCGTGCTTTTTTGCCAAGAGCAACTAAAGTCAACTCAATTTCTGCAAATGACATCTGATCGGCACTCCGAATAACTGGCACAACAAGACCTTTATCGGTGCCAACAGCAACACCTATGTCATAGTAATGTTTATATATGATCTCATCGCCTGAGATCTCAGCGTTAATTTCAGGGATCTCTTTCAGTGCTTGCACCGCTGCCTTTATAAAAAACGACATAAAACCAAGTTTTATTCCATATTTTTTTTCAAAAGTGTCCTTATATTTTGCTCTTAGATCCATGACATTTTTCATGTCAATTTCATTGAACGTGGTCAGTATTGCAGCAGTATTTTGCGATGCCTTCAAACGAGCAGCAATTACTTGTCTTATTTTGCTCATTTTTACTCGTTCCTCTCTTTGCTCTCCACTCACTACACTTTTTGGCAATTCGTATTGTTTTATTGCAGGCTGTTCTGCTTTGTTCATGTGGCCTATCACATCTGCCTTTGTTACTCTGCCTCCCATGCCAGTTCCTTTGACACTTTCTGCATTAATTGCATTTTCTTCCATAATTTTGCGAGCTGATGGAGCATCTTTTTTAGCAGAACTTTCGCTTTTATCTTCTTTTCTCGCTTCCTCTTTTACTTCCCCCACGGAAAACTTCGCTAACAATTGATCAGGACTTATTACATCATCTTCCTTTACGAGAAATTCAGTTATTTGCCCTGAAGCTTCTGCAGTTAATTCAAGTGCTGTTTTGTGAGTCTCAATTTCAAAGATCAAGTCATCTACTTTTACTGCTTCTCCAATATTTTTCTTTGTTTTTACTATACCTTCCGTAACTGACTCACCACCAAGACTTTTTGGCGCTCTGATTTCTATAATTTTGCTCATAAAACAACTTCCGTATAAAACTTTCTATAGATTTATACATGAAAAGAGACATGTAATAAACTAATAAATTCATTGAGGCTTTTATCATTTAGAAGTGACAAACGGATAATATACTCCCAAATGTCATTCCAGCGCGTGATGCTAGGCCATCTTGACACATTTTGCCAACCCCGTCTCTCGGCTATGGTATTGCTAATCAAACAATGACTATGCAAAAGACCTAATAACATGTATAATCCATAAATAATTTTTGAGATAGATTGTGAAACTAGGTGTTAATATTGATCACGTTGCAACCCTCCGCAACGCACGCGGAACTTCCTACCCAGATCTATTGAAAGCAGCAGAAATAGCCATTGACGCTGGAGCAGACTTTATTACTGTACACTTACGAGAAGATAGAAGGCATATTAGAGATGAAGACGTATTTAACCTAAAAAAAAGCATTAGCACTGAGCTAAATCTTGAAATTGCAGCCACGGAAGAAATGCTTGAAATAGCAAAAAAGGTAAAACCCTATTCGATTAGTATAGTACCAGAAAAAAGAGAAGAATTAACAACCGAAGGTGGCCTGGATATCATTAATATGCACAACAAACTTTCTAGTATAATAGAGGAAATGCATAGCTCTAGCATAAAAGTCTCACTGTTTATCGATCCAAATATTAATCAACTAAAATATCTTGAGAAGCTAGAGATAAAACCTGACATAATAGAAATTCACACAGGGGATTACTGTGATAATCCATCAGAGAAAAAGTTACAGTTAATTACTAATGCTGCAGAGTACGTCAATAAATTAGGAATAGAATGCCACGCAGGACATGGCATAACTTATAAACACGCTAAGAAGATGACAAGAATACCTCACATCTCAGCTCTTAACATAGGCCACTATTTAATTAGCGAAGCTGTATTTTATGGCTTACACAGCGTAGTAAAAACAATGAAAATGGTAATGTCTAACTAACTGCTGCTTTTTCCTTCTCATTTAAAATACTTAAAAGAGTTTGGCTTGCTTTAAATTTTACCCTTGTCTTTTCAGGAACAGTCATGATCTCACCATTTTGGGGGTTACGACATTGTTTCTCCTGACTTATAGCAGTAGAAAATGTTCCTATTCCATGCAAACGTATTTCACCTTTCCCATGCAGCTCATCCTTTATTATTTTAATAAACGCATCATGAATCTTGCTCAAATCAGATTTTGTTATATCTATATTCTGACCAGAACAATCTTCCTTTAATTGTTTTATTATATCTTCTTTACTCATAAATTACCTTAATATTGAAAAATCACACAAATAGCATATTATGTTGACACCGATAGTCAACTAAATTCATCACAAAAATAGAGGATATTATACACTTTTGCAAATATTTGTATAATACTTACAAAAAAACACCACTATGAAATAACTATCTCTTAGAAAATTGACACTTTTTCCGAGCTTTATGTTGACCATATTTCTTACGTTCAACAACACGCGAATCTCTAGTTAAGAACTCACCATTACGTAATATAGAATGCAAATCTTGGCTTACACTACTTAAAGCTCTGCTTATTCCATGAGCTAGAGCACCTGCTTGACCAGATAGCCCTCCACCCTTTACAGTTGCGAATACATCATATTTGTCTAACGTAGAAGTTGCTACAAATGGCATTTTCACTATTTGGCACACTGACTCTCTTTTAAAATAAGAAATTAGATCGCCTTTTTTGTTAACACTAAATTTTCCACTTCCCGGCTTTATCCATACTCTTGCTGCAGATTCTTTTCTTCGGCCTGTAGCATATAAACGACCAAGCGAATCAACTGCTGATTTAATTGTCTTTTCTGACCAATCATTATTATTTATTATAGAACTCTTCATTTTTACTCCATTACTTTTTATTTTTACGATTCAAAGAGGCAAAATCTATCTTTTCAGGTTGCTGCCCTTGATGCTTATGCTCTGAACCAGAATAAACATACAAATTTTCAAAGCGTCTACGCGCCATAGGGCCATCATCAAGCATCCTTTTCACTGCCATTTTTATTACACGCTCAGGAAATTTGCCATTTAAAATATTATCTGGAGTAGTTTTCTTCAAACCACCAGAATAACCTGTATGCTTATAGTAAATTTTATCTTTAAGCTTCTTCCCGGTAAAATGCACCTTTTCTGCGTTGATAATAATTACATTATCGCCACAATCCATATGAGGTGTATACTCAGGTTTATGCTTTCCACGCAATAGTGTCGCTACAAATGCTGCAAGCCTTCCTACCACTAATCCTTCCGCATCTATGACAAACCATTTTTTGTCGATTTGTTTCTCTTTTAAGAAAAAAGTTTTCATTGTAATTTAACTAAACAATAGTAAGCTACTATATACTTAATTTCTCAATAGTGTCAACAATATTAGTTATTGATTATTAAAGTAATTTATGTTAGTAATTGATCTGCGTAACCAATATGCACAGGAAGTAGAATGTTTCGATTGATTATTACACTTGCGATAATTTTTGGTACTATAAGTTGCTATGCAACCGATGTGCGAGAAGTTATAAGCAAAGCGATCAAAAATAGCTCAAAAATAAAGTCTCAATTTTACCAATATAAAAGCGCAGAAAAACAGCTTAAGTCTTCTGGGTTAGCTGGATTTTTACCTGACATTAGTTTGCAGTACAATTTTGATAGTAATTTTAATCTTTATAATCAACCTAATTTACCTGGAAAACGTCTGATATTAAGCCAAAGGATAATAGATGGAGGTGGCACCTTTGCCACATTCAGTCGATCAAGTCATCTTCTCAAAGCAGAAAAAATGCGATTTCAGCAATTAAAACAAGAGGTTGCACTTAATGCTGTGAAAGCATATGTCGGTGTTTTACAAAAGACAGAAATATTAAAGCTTAGAGAACATAAAGAACGCGTTTCTTTGGAACATTTGTCAGCTATGAAAAAACGCTTTTCCCTTGGAGAAGTTACTAACGCTGAAGTTTTGCTAGCAAAAGCAAAATTTTCGTCTTCTATATCCGAAAGAGTTGATGCTGAAGGTAAATTAAAATTGGCAAATATTGCTTATTATCATTTGATTGGCGAAGATGCTGATGACCTTTCTGAAGCTAATGATAAACTACCTTCTGTCCCAGAGCTAAATGAATGTTTACAATTAGCAAAAACCAATAATTTATCTCTAAAAGCAGCAGTTTATCAAAAAAGAGCAGCCGGAATGGAAGTGATCGCTGAAAGCTCCAAGTGGCTTCCTTCTTTAAATCTAAGCGCAAGCAAAAATTTTGGGAAGGATGGTGTAAAATTAGACAAGCTATTAGAAAATGTTCATATAGTTTTTACTCTTGATGTTCCAATCTTTAAAAAAGGAGCGAATGCTTTTGGTGTCAGTAAAGCTAAAATGGATGCAAAAAAATCTACCTACGATTATTATGAAACGGTAAAAAATATAGAACAAGCAGTTGTAAATGCTTGGAATAATGTGCTAACAGCAAAAGCCATTATTAAAGCAAGTCAAGAAGCGGAAAAAGCAGCAGCTTTAGCATTGGAAGGAGTTGAGCAAGAGGTAAACTTAAGTTTAAAGAGTACATCTGACCTTTTGGACACTGAAGATGCATTATTTAAAGCACGTTCAGACTTAGTTGAAGCAAAAAGCAATTATGTAACTAGTGTTTATAATTTGCTTTTTATAATAAATAGTATAAATCTCTAAATTTAATGGTATTAGCACTATGCATGATGAACAAGGCAATCAATCTGTAAAAGATATTCTAGAAGATATAAAAAAAGCTATATCGGGTAAAAACGCAAGTAAAGATAAAGCAGAAATAAAGGATGAAAATGATGATGTGCTATGCCTTGAAGAAGAGTATCCAGAAGACATGGAAGAAGATGGCAAAAAAGAAAATGGTAAAGAAGAGGACATTGATAATGATGACCAAAGTGAGGAAATGGCTTGCAACAATAACCAATTTAATGGCCATAGCTACAATTCAGAAGAAAAAAAAGACATTGATTTGTACGATAATATCCAAATGAGTAATAACAAAGCGAGTAATAGCGGCTTACAAGCGCAAAATAATGATCATCTAGTTTTAAAAGAGAATATGGAAGAGATCAAAGCGCTGCTTGGAAAAATGCAAAACGAATTGCAGCATAAACAACAAAAAAGAGCGAATCTTACTGTTGAAGAATTAGTTACATCTCTTTTAAAACCTCAGCTCTCAGAATGGCTGAATAAATATCTACATGCACTGGTAAAAGAAGTAGTTGAAAAAGAGCTCAAAGATATAATCAATAATAAGTAGGGTATTAGCAATAAAAACTAGAGTAAAGACGGCTAGAGGCAGAAAACTATCTTCAACAAGGTGGCTACATCGTCATTTGAATGATCAGTATGTGCGAAAAACTAGCAAGGATGGTTATAGGTCACGCTCAGCATATAAGATGGTAGAAATGGATAATAAATTTAAATTATTCCAAGAAGGGCAAAAAATTATTGATCTTGGTGCTTCTCCTGGTGGATGGTCACAAGTCGCGTCTCAGAAAGGTGCAAATGTAGTTGCTCTTGACATGAAACCAATGAACGCAATTAATGGAGTAGAGTTTATACAATGTGATATTATCAATGGGCTTGAAATTTTAAGAGAAAAATTCAAGGATCAAAAATTTGATGTAATTTTATCTGACATGGCGCCCGAATCTTGTGGTTTAAAATCGTTGGATCATATCAGAATTATGCTTTTATGTGAGGCAGCGCTCAATTTTGCAAAGCATTTCTTGAGCCATGGTGGCACGTTTGTAGTAAAAATTTTCCAAGGAGAATCTGATAAAGATTTTTGTAACGAGCTAAAAAAAATGTTTAAAACAGTAAAATATTTTAAACCAAAGTCAAGTAGATCTGAATCTACAGAAATGTATTTGGTAAGTTTAGGCTTTATTGGCAGCAGACCTCCTATATAATATTAACCCAGGTAGCCCGCAGAAACGAAAAAACTTCCTTGACAAACTCCGCCAGCCCCCTTATCATGAAACTGAAGCTATTTATTTATCTTCTCTGTACAGATTAAATGACAAAAAAACTCACGTATCTGGCATCTCATGTTTAATTTTTTGCACTATGTGCACTCTATGTCTTTATCAAATTTCTAGGTTTTTACCTACACAAGCTGAAATACGCTATTTAAAACATCAAAAAACGCCAACTTAAAAAATGGATAGTGAATAACTAGCTACCCTAGGGTTTCTTTTGCCTTTTTTTCTGTTTAGTAAATTTCTTAATGTTTATAATTTAGATTAGTTGCGGCTTAAAAGCAACTGAATCGCGGTTATTAAACGTTTAGAATAAAAAAACGCCATACTTGAAAGTATAATGTAAGTAATTAGCCAACCACGGGGCTTCTTTTGCCTTTTTTTCTACTTGGTAAATTTCTTAATGTTTGTAGCTAAACGACAATCGTCATCCCGCTGCTTGTTAGCGGGATCTATGCTAAGGAGATACCGCGGCGGTATGACGGGTTAAGTAGGGTGTCATTCCAGTGCTCCTTTTTTTGTCATCCCAGTGCGTGACACTGGGATCTAGCCTTTATTATTTGGTTGTCTTCTGGATTCCAGTGTCAGCTACTTTCATGACATCATCATAAAGTAAAATGAGATCCCAGTGTCACGCACTGGGATGACAGAAGAAGGTGCTGGGATGACAGGGGAGTTGAATGACAACGAATTGGAAGAAAATGTTTATGACTAATTTTTAGATCAAACATCGAATTTCGACAAACTTAACTTTTTTGTGAGACTATTCAGCAATAATAAATAAATTGAGAGGAAAGGTTGTGGCAATAGAAAAGGAAAAGTTTTTTGAAATAATACGCAATGTGAGTGAGAGTAAAGGTTTGAATAAGGATAATTTGCTTGAAAGGATAAGAAATGAGTTACGCAACAAAGATTATGCAGAATACGACAAGTTTAACCGTGGTTTTAGTAAGGAGCATCAATTCAGTATAAAAATTTCAGACAAAATAGAAGATTGGACATTATTGCATCTTGCTGTGGCATGTGACGATTTATTGACAGTAACACTTCTACTAGAAAAGAAAGTAAGTGTTAAAACTCGAGTCAAAAATGGATCTAATGATGGACCAACTGCTTTTGACATTGCTACTTTGAATGGTAATTAAGAGATAATACAGCTTTTACGAAAAGCAAATCCTCAATTAGAAAAGAATAAAGACAAAACTCCAGAAGATTTGGTTGTGAAGGGAAATAATGCAACTGCTGCACTAGAAAATGGTAATAAACGGACCTCTTTAAATTCTACTGATAAAAGTAGTGACAGTACAGTAGATGAGCAATACCCACGTGTTAATGTTAAGAATATAGTAAAAAATTTTGAGTTACCGCAAAAAATAAATGCCACATATAGTAATGAACAGACCTCTATCTCTTTAAATGAAAGTAGTAGTAGTAACGACAGTGGAATATTTACTGAATCAGAAAATGGAGAAGACATTGATGCAAAAAATGAAGAATCAAAAAGTCATGTAACTGAATATCAGAGTAAATTGGAAGCATTGGAGAAAAAAACCCAAGAAGAGAATCAATCACTAAAACAACAAATACAAGATTTAGAAAGTGAAAAAGCAACGCTTAATAGTGAATTAGAAAAAACAAAAACTAAAACAGACGAAGTACCATTAGAAAAAGCGCAAAAGGAACTAACAGAATTGAAAAGTTATATCACTGGACATGGAGCTAGGCTGGACACACTGGAGAAACTCAATGAAGAGAATGAATCACTAAGACAAGAAATAAAAAATCTAAAAAATGAAAACACAACACCTAATAGCGAATTAGAAGAAAACGAAAATAAGCATTCTAAAACAAAAGTGTTGTTAGAAAGAACGCAAAAGGAACTAGAAGAATCAAAAAGTTGCATAGCTGGACATGAGACTAAGTTGAAACAATTCAATAAAGAGAATGAATCACTAAGACAAGAAATAAAAAGTCTAGAGAATGAAAACACAACACTTAAGGGTACAACAAAAACTAAAACAGATGAAGTGTCACTAGAAAAAGTAGGAAAAAGACAAATGTGTTTCTTAAAAGTTGCTTCCGTGAATCTTGTAACTATGTTAGCAGTAGGTGCTATCTTTAGTATAGCTTTCCAATTACCAGTTCTATTAACAATTGCAACTTTTGTAGTATCTGCTTTGATAGCTAGTGGCGTTACATATGCAATATCAACAAAACCTGACACTGAATTAAAAGAAGTGGATATAGGTTCAGCACAACGTGGTGTTTGTAAAACTTAGCACCTACATCTGTACGAACATTGCAGTTTGCAGATGCAAGTAGCTGACACTGGAATCCCAAAAAAAGGATGATGTCATCCCAGTGCTCCTTTTTTTGTCATCCCAGTGCCCAGACACTGGGATCTAGTTCTTACTGTACATTTACTTGGTGTAGAGTTAAGTTTTCTGGATCCCAGTGTCTGGGCACTGGGATGACACCCTTTTGGATGGAAATCAGTGTCAGCTACTTTCATGACACCATTCTTTTTCCTGGATCCCAGTGTCAAGCACTGGGATGACAGGAAAAGGAGGCTACTCAGATGACGGGAAGGGGGTACTTGGATGACACCTATAGCCCTAGCGCGTAAAAGTATTTGCAAGTTACACAGTAGTGTGAATTTTTTACTTCGGTAGTTTTTCATTGTTATTATAATCATAATAGTAGTTGAGTTTAATTGATATGAAAACTTTTACGAAAAATTTTAAAAATAACGAAAAAAAGCTAGAGGAGTTTAATAAGGAAATTGAAGATATAACAACTATAGCTCAAGATAAATTTGCACATGAACTTGAAAATATCGCATATGACAGTGTACAAAAATTTCGCAGTCTGCTTGCTAAAGAGTTAAACTCCATCTTCAATAATATTCATTCTCAAAATGTTAATCTACTAAAATCCAGCCTAGTTGAATATGCTATAAGTTCAAATTTTATCAATAAAAAAGGAGAAACAGCTTTAATACGTTCTCTTCTTAATATATTCATACGATAAAGAATTTATAGCATAATCGTGGTGTCATGAAAGTAGCTCTGTACGAACATTTGTTTGCGAAGAAATATTATAGCCGGTTTTGCCTCAAACACAAAGATGTCATCCCATTGCCCTGACTACTTGGATCCAGAAATTTTGATTAGAGATTAAGTTGGTGAGCACGAAAGTGACTAACCTTATATTAAAAATAACATCTTTGACAGTTAAAGGCTGGATTCCAGTGTCAAGCACTGCCATCATAAAGAAACCAGTGTCAGCCACTGGGATGACAAAATAAGGAGCGTTAGAATGACAAAAATATATTTATAAGGAGCGTTATCATGTCAACAAGATCTACTTCACCAAGAATACATGTGCAACGTAAATCTAAGCCTGAATCTTTTCCAGTTACTTTAGAAGAGGTTAAATCTTTTTTACGCATTGAGAACGATCAAGATGATAAGTTGATTTCAGATCTAATTTTTATGGCAACTGATTATGCTGAGTGGCATATGGAAAAGTCACTGGTGAAACAAACATGGCAAGTTTCATATGAAGATTATGTACCTCGTAGGATCTATTTAAGCTACGGCCCTGTGAGTAAGATAGTATTGGCTACTGCAATGATGTCTAAAGGTCAAGAGAAGAGAACACTTAAGTATTATTTTAGTGATGTAGGGGGCTACGTTGAGTTTTTCAATTATTTGAATGCAATAAGAGTTGATGTTGTATACGAGGCTGGCTATGACAATGTTCCTGAGCAGATAAAACTAGGTATTATGCGGCATGTTTCTGCTATTTACAAAGATCGTGAATCGGGGGTAAGTAGCCATTTGTCTGAAGTGAAGAAGGTGTATTCTCCATTTCGCGAACCAAAGGTTGTTTTGTAGCTCTTTCTTGTCATCCAAACTGGGCTACCTACGTCATACCGTCACGGTATCTCACATAGATCCCGCTAACAAGTAGCGGAATGACAGCAGTCCTACGTCATACCGTCACGGTATCTCACATAGATCCCGCTAACAAGCAGCGGGATGACGAGATAAATACCGTCATACCGCCGCGGTATCTCTTAGCCGCTAACAAGTAGCGGGATGACAGCAGTCCTACGTCATACCGTCACGGTATCTCACATAGATCCCGCTAACAAGCAGCGGGATGACGAGATAAATACCGTCATACCGCCGCGGTATCTCAGCCGCTAACACGTAGCGGAATGACAGCAGTCCTACGTCAGTCACGGTATCTCGGCTGCTAACAAGCAGCGGGATGACGAGTTTGTATCACTGCTTATGTTTTAGCTATATATCTTTCGAGGATTAATCATGGAAAAAATTCAAGCTATAAACGAGTTGTACAGTAGCATTTATGAAGCACTAAAAGCAAACTCTGATTTAAGGAAATATGTTACTAACATTTATGACTACTTACCTAAACAGGTCACCATTCCTTACCTGAGATTGCATGTAGTGAATTATAATAATCTGCACATGCTGTCCAATTTTGCTACAAAGGCAAGATTTTCATGCGACATATATACCCATCATATAGGCAGTATGTTTGCCATTATAAGGCATATTAACTTGATACTTAAGAGTATTAAATATTCTGATAATGAAACTATTTTGGAAAGTAATTGTGCTATGAGTCAGCACGATGAAATTTTACATTCAACAATTAGTTTTGATATTTTAATGAAAGGAGGCGATAATGAGCAAATTACAGCTAAAAATTAAAGATCATGACAATAATTTTATTGTGTTAAATAATATACGAAACCTAAGGTTTACTTTGCGTAATAACAGAGAAGAGGTGAAAGATATTTCTTCTTTTGGCTGGAGAAAAGTGCTCGATTGTGCTGGAAGCAGACACATTACGATAAAAATTAATGGAATTTTAGACTCTGTATTAGCTGATGAATTATTACGTAATTCTGCTATATTAAACTCTAATAATGATGTAACCGTTCACGGAGATAAGGTGGTTTACAAAGTAAGTATAAAAGTGTAAAGAGATAGGAAGCTAAATATGGAATGGGTAAATGACAACAGTGCTGCAAGAAAAGGTTGTAGCAGAAAACGCTAATCTCAAGGAAGAAATAAAAGCACTGATCAGAGAAAATGATAGCTTGAAAGCAAAAATAGTTGAATTAGAAGACAAATTGGGCTTAAATTCGCAAAATTCATCGCTGCCACCATCACGAGATATATATCGTAAGAAAGCAAAAAAGAAAAGTGATAAAAAACCAGGAGGTCAGCCAGGACATAAGGTGCATAAGCGTGAATTAATGGCTGCAGACGAGGTAGTGAGATGCACAATTGATACAATTTGTATGTGTGGAGGTAAGATTACTTTAGAAGATGAAATTATTCATCAGAAGGCAGAGTTGCCAGAAATTAAGCCAATTGTAACTGAGTACAGGTTGCAAAGAGGACATTGTAGAGTATGTAATAAAAGAATTACAGCAAATTTACCCGAAGGTGTTGCAAGAGATTTTCTAGGACCCAATGCTAAAACAGTTATAAGCAGCCTTAGCGGCTTTTTTATTAACTCAAAAAGAGAGGTACAGCAAATTTTGGGCAGTATTTTTAATCTAAATATAAGCCTTGGTTTAGTCTCAAATACTGAACGCAGGGTATCGAAGAAGTGTGCATCTGAATATGAGAAAATGAAGGAAGAGTTGCAAGGAAGCGAGTATTTGCATATAGACGAAACAGGGCACAGAAATCAAGGAAAGAGAGGCTGGAGTTGGGTAATAACAAACAAAGCGTTGACACTTCTGAAGGTAAGCGAGTCTCGTGGTAAGAAGGTGTTGAAGAGTTTACTGCCAGAATATGATGGTATATTTGTGAGCGATAGATACGCTGTATACAATTACTTCAATCGTGAAAATAGACAGATATGTTGGGCACATCTGGCAAGAGATTTTGAGAGATTTGCCCATAGTAAAAATGTTGAAGTGAGCAAAATTGGCCAAGCACTAAAATCGCTCAGCAATAAGGTGTTTGTAGTAGATAAGGCAAAAAAACAAAATTTGATAGATAATTTGAGATTTTATCGACTGGTGCGAAAAATTCGGAAAAGGGTAAAACATTTTTTACGTAAAATGACGAGGGTTGCAAATAGCACTCAAGCTTCAAGAATGGCCGCTAAGATGTTACGATCTGAGGATATGATGTGGAAGTTTTTAAGAAAACCTGAAGTGATAGAAACAACTAATAACCTTGCAGAACGGCAAATTAGACGGTACGTAATTTATCGTAAAAACAGCTTTTTCACCTGGTCAGAACGTGGAGAAAGATTCGTGGAAAGAATGTTGTCGATATTTTTGACATCACGTCTAAATGGCCAGAACCCCTTTCAAAAGCTACAGAATCTAGTAGCTGTCACTGCTTAGTTCTTTAATTCATTCTCACAATCCGTGAACGGTTACGCATCTTTTGCCTTATCCAATAACCCATTAATAAAACCAATTTCGCTTGGTTTATCAAGTAAATCAGATGCAATGTTAGTATATTCATTAATGACAACTGGAACTGGCGTATCACAATTAGCTAACTCACATATTGCAACACGCAAGATAGATAAGCTTATAAGATTTAAACGTGAGAGGGACCAGCTTGGATGTAAATAAGACTCTATTATTTTATCATATTCTTCACTGCTTTTTATAACCTTATATAACAAGTTTTCTAAGAACTGATGTTCAAATTCTTCACATTCAAATATATCTTTCAACTTACTTATGTAGTTCTTAAGCTCACAATTTTCCAGTTTAAAAGTGCTTTTGTTGTAACCTACGAAAATATTTGAATAAGCAACTTGTACAGCAAGAAATCTTGCCGTACTTCTTTTTATGCGCCACTTTTTATCTACTGGTTTTTCCTCCATTATTTTAATTTATTGTGTAAATCTATCATATGCAAAACAGTTGAGGCTGCATGGCCACCAACGTTCTTTTTGTTTTTGTCAGCTCTAACTAGTGCTTTATCTTTGCTGTCAGCGGTAATTACGCCCATACCAAGGGGCATTGCATAATGCATAATAACTTCATTTAAACCTTCGATTACTCCTTTACAAACGTATTGATAATGATCAGTTTCACCGCGAATCACGCACCCAAGAGCTAAATAACCGTCATAATTAGCATTCTTGCTTTTTACTGCAAAGAGAATTGTAGCTGGTATCTCAAATGCACCAGGAACTTCAATTATGTCATAGCTTGCATGACTTTCTTTTAATCTATCGACTGCACCTTCAAGCAAAAGGTTTGCTATTTCAGCATAATAAATTGAATTAACTATTAGTATTTTCGACATTTACTACCACTTTTTTCGTTAAAAACAACTTTATTAATGATTGTTGAATTAAAGTTATAATATTACTAAATATCCAATATATTACCAGGCCGGCAGGAAAAGAAGAAAAAATAAAGACAGAAATGTAAGGTAAAAACTTCATAACATTTACTTGAATATCATCTTTATTGGTTTGATCTTTCTCGCTTAGCTTCTGCTGAATTATCATGGTGGCACCGAAAATTATAGGTAAAATGCCTATAGAAATAGGAAAGTTATAATTAAACAACCCAAATAATGTAAAGATGTTCGTTGGGTCAGGAGCTGAAAGATCCTTAATCCATAAAAAAAAAGGAGCATGTCTCATCTCTATAGTAACAAATAATACTTTATATAGAGCAAAAAATACCGGTATTTGTATTAGCATGGGAAAAATGCTCGAAATTGGGTTTACATTGTTTCTCTTGAACAACGCAATTGTCTCTTTGTGCTGCTTTAAGCTGTCATTTTTATACAACTCTTTTATACGAGTTAATTCAGGCTGCAGGCTTTTCACCTTGAACATCGAAATATATGATCTATTAGATAAGGGAAGCATCAAAAGTTTGATTACTAAAGTCAGCAATAATATTGCTAAGCCAAAATTTTTTAAAACGAAGTTAAAATATTCAAGCAGTAAAAACACTGGCTTGGTTATAAAATAAAGAACACCAAAATCTACAGCTTTATCAAACAAAGGTATATTGAGAGTATCCTTATAAGAATCCAGTAAATTCAACTTTTTTGCTCCAGCAAAAAAATAATTCACATTAGAAACACTTGCGCCAGGAAGTATGCTCTTATAAGGTTTGACAAAATCTACTTGAAATTTATCAATATCATTAGCGTTAGTATGCTTAATGCTTACATTTATTTTATCAGATTTTTCAGGTATGATGGCTGTAAGCCAGTATTTATCAGCAAAACCAAACCAATTTTTTTCACTCGTGCTTGCTTTTATTAAATGTTTTTTGGAAATATCCTTATATTTCCACTCCTCTAGTTTATTATCAAATGCACCCAGTACTCCTTCATGGGATATCCAATAAGATTCGTTGATATTGTCACGTTTACGGTTAATTCTACCATAAGGAACCAAAACTACATTATCTTTTGTATTGTTTTCAATAATTTGCTCAACTTTAAACATGTAGTTATCGTCAAGGCTAATTTTCATTCTAAATAAAATGCCATTTTCATTATCCCAAAATAAATTGACCTCTTTTTGATTGAGTTTATCTGCTTGCCAGACTGTTTTAGAATCTGGAACTTTAATCTTTTCATTCGGATCGAGCCACCCAAATTCTGCGAAATATACATCTTTTGATTCTGCAGGTGACAGTAACACCACTTGTGGAGAAGAAGAACTCGGTTCTAAGTGGTAGTTAGTTAAGATTAAGTCATCAAACCTTGCACCTTTCAAAGAAATTGATCCTTTAATCATGTTATTGGTTAAACTAACCCTCTGTTCTCGAGTGGAATTAATAATTTCAGAACGATTTTGGTGTATTATAGGAGCAAGGTCGTTAAAAGATTCGATATGTTCAATATTTTCAATCAATGGCTGGTTTTGGTTTGCACTAAAAAAATTATCATAAATAATGCGCCAAGATACCATGATCAACATGGAAAGGATAGCTGCTAAAATTAAACTTTTTGCTTCTGACATGAAATTAAATCAAACATATCTTCTTAAAGTGTATATTAAATATTGTACTAAAACAATGAAATTTACTTATTTTTAATAATAACTTTTAACGCTAATCTTAAAAATTTATTGTAATGGCTTCAAATTTTAACGATAAACTGCTCTTTTTAACCCAAGTAGCTAACACTGATTCTTTTTTTCTAGATTCCAGTGTCACGTGCACAATTGTACAAACGTTTGTTTTCGAAGACAGTGTGTTAGCCGGTTTTACCTCAAGTACAAAGGTGTCATCCCAGTGCTTGACACTGGGATCCAGCAAAATTGATTGTGCACTATACAACATTTTCGATGAAATTATCAGAAAACTGGATTCCAGTGTCAAGCACTGGAATGACATCAGGAAGTGCGTTATTAACTTTTTGCTCAAATAATGATTATGCAAGAGGTCTGATATGAACGCGGTGAAAAATCTAGTTATCTGGTTACTAATAATAGCTGCCACTTCAATGCTTATTGATTCACAAAGGGACAAACTAAGCGACAGATTTCTCAGTACTTTTTTACCATATAAAGGGAGAATTCAGAATAGTGGTCAGAATAGTGGAAGTATCGAATTTACGAAATCATACGATGGACACTTTTATATTCAGGCTCAGGTCAATGATCGCAATATAACGTTTTTGCTTGATACCGGAGCAACCGATATTGTTCTATCACAAAAAGACGCATTACATGTTGGTATTAACTTACAAAACGTTCAGGATTTTAAAATATATGAAACTGCGAAAGGTCAAATAAAAGCTGGTGTTGTTCACATCCCTCAGGTTAAAATAGGGAATTTTTTAGTTAATGATGTACAGGCGAGCGTTAACACTCATTCTATGTCTCATTCACTACTTGGAATGAGCTTTTTAAGGTATTTTCATTTCACTATAAGAGATAATAAGTTGATATTATACCGCGACTAAACACTTCTACAATCTACTTATCAAAGCTCTGTAGGTTAATATAGGAGCAGAAATAAATATTGCAGAACAAGTGCCAATCAAAATACCAAAAAAAACGATCAAGCTGAAGTCTCTCACTGCATCTGTGCAGATTAATGTCAAAGGAAGAGCAGCAAGAAGGGTTGTACCCGAGGTTAATATAGTGCGAAATAATGTAGCGTTGATACTTGCATCTACTATCTCACTCATCCGCCCACTTTTACCACTCTTGCAATACTCTCGAATCCGATCGTATATAATTACTGAGTTATTGATTGAATAACCAATGACAGTGAGGAGAGCTGCAACTGATGAAATATTAAACTCAATGCCAGTTAGGCTAATAAAACCAACAGTTAAAATCACGTCATGAATCAGTGCTGTTATTCCACTGAATCCACATTGCCAATTAAATCTAAACCAAACGTAAAAAAATATTCCAACAATCGCGATCAACATGGATAACATTCCTTCAAATATTTGTGTTGAGCTTATTTGTGGGCCAACATAGTCTATTTTACGATAGCTTATTGAGCTACCTAGCTTTTCTTCTAGTATGCTTTTTATCTTTTTGATTTTATCTTCATCTACTTCATCTTTAAAACGCATGACTAAATTATCACCCGCTTTTGAACTCTGCACTGTAAAACCATTTTCTTTTAATGCATCGAGAATAGAGTGATTCTCATCTGAAGATTTTATCTCTATCAAAATTCCGCCTGCAAAGTCTATGCCTAAGTTCACTCCACGCAGCACAACAGTGAGCATTGAAAAGATGATAAGAATAATGCTAACGAGTGCAGTCAAATCCCTATATTTACTAAACTTGATATCGAGATTATCTGGAATGAGTCTAAGTGCCATGCTATTTACTTAAAATAATCACTTGAATTTTATATACTTTTCAAAAAATTCACTAGTTTATTCTGTGATTGGACTTCTCTGTCATCCGAGTAGCTGACACACAACTATACGAACATTAGACTTCTTGCATAACCCAAACTAAGCAGAAAAAAGATACAAGGTGTCATCAAAGTAGCTTGACACTGGTTCCTTTATGACGGCAGTGTCCCTATGATGTCATGCAAGTAACCTCTATGATGTCATTCAAGTAGCTGACACTGGTTTCCATCCAAAAGGGTGTCGTCCCAGTGCCCAGACTACTTGGATCCAGGAAACTTAACTCTACACTAAGTAAATGTACAATAAGAACTAGATTCCAGACTGGAATGACAGCGGTCCTACGTCATACCGCCGCGGTATCTCACATAGATCCCGCTAACAAGTAGCGGGATGACGAATTACTATACCGCCGCGAACCGTCATACCGCCACGAACCGTCATACCGCGATTCATTCGCGGTATCTCTTAGCCGCTAACAAGCAGCGGGATGACGAGGTTATCGTCATGCCACCGCGAACCTTCATACCGCCACGAACCGTCATACCGCGATTCATTCGCGGTATCTCTTAGCCGCTAACAAGCAGCGGGATGACGAGGTTATCGTCATGCCACCGCGAACCGTCATACCGCCACGAACCGTCATACCGCGATTCATTCGCGGTATCTCTTAGCATAGATCCCGCTAACACGTAGCGGGATGACGAATTGCTTAACCGTCATGTCACCGCAGACCGTCATACCGCCGCGGTATCTCTAGATCCCGCTAACAAGCAGCGGGATGACGGTTGTCAAGGTAGTACCTTCCCCCGTCATCCCAGTGCCTTCTTCTGTCATCCCAGTGCGTGACACTGGGATCTCATTTTACTTTATGACGGTGTCATCCTAATACCTTCCCCTTTCATCCCAGTACTGAGATGACACCCTACTTAACCGTCATACTGCCGCGGTATCTCTTAGCCGCTAACACATAGCGGAATGACGAAGTTATCGTCATGCCACCGCGAACCGTCATACCGCCGCGAATCGTCATACCGCCGCGGTATCTCATCCGCTAATACCAAATCTCATAAATAAGTAGGCAAATAACTCACAGAACAAATGGTTTTGATCGAACTTTCCGTAATATTACGAATGAATGCACATACAGTATCCTCCAATAAACTAACAGAGTCATATATTCTATTTTTAATGAGATTGTCTTTCAAATATTGCCATAAACGCTCTACTGGATTTAACTCTGGTGAATATGGAGGTAAATAGATTAAGGTAATATTTTGTGGTATTTTTAAACCTTTGGATCTATGCCATCCTGCACAATCCACAACAAGAAATGCCTCCCTTGTTCCTAAATATTGTGACATCTGCTCAAGGAATATATTCATACAATCAGTATTGACGTTTGGTACGAATAAGCTAGAACTCTCTCGATTTCTAGGATTAACTGCACTATAGAGATAAAAGTTTTGCCTACCTAATTTTACCTTAACCTGTGTCCTAATGCCTTTTTTAAACCACCCGTGTCCAATCTTTGAATGTGTGCCAAACCGCGACTCATCGAAGAAAAATAGCTCTTTTTCGGGATACGTGACAATAGTTTCATTAAGATTTTTTTTTAAACTCTTCTTGTTTATTTTTATCCTGTTTATTGTGCACAGGCCTTGGAGTAATATACGAAAAACCTAACTTTTGCATCAGTCTATGTGCTGTAGACTTACTTACCTCAATAGAAAACATTTTCTCAATTATGATTTTTAATTTCTTAGCCGTTAGGTTGGCTCCTTCTTCTGCTATGACATTTTTAATTTCTTCTTGCTGCTTGTAGCTCAACTTCGGCTTTACTCCACGTCCTGGTTGTATTTTAAACGCATTGACTCCTCCTTCCTTAAATCTTGTAATCCACTTCATCAATGTAGTTCTAGTAATTCGGTATATTTGAGCAACTTTTGTTATTCCATATTCTTTTGCAGATATTATTGCCTGTAATCTTCTTCCTATCTCTCCTCTTATGCCGTGCTTCTTTAATTCCAGGTTACACTTATTATATAATTCTTCTCCTATTGCTTTACTTTTTCCTGCCATAACTCCCCACTAATTCTTAAATTATTCTATTTTAGAAATTTTTCTTTATTCCTCTATTTATTTTTAGGAATTGGTATTATATCGTTAGAAATATACTTTTGGCCTGTAACTTTTCTTATAAATACATCTAATAAAAGAAGTGTACCATTTGTATCAATACCTTGAGCTGTAATAGCTTTAGAAGGTTGGGAATGCTTCATATCTATAGCTGGCTTAAAAGGAGAAGAGATAAACTGAGGAGGCCAACATTCATGCTCAAGCCCAGAATGGTGCAACACCTTTGCACTTTGCTGCTTCTTATGGTCACTTAGATACAGCCAAGTTTCTTGTGGAAAAAGGGGCTAATATTAATGTTGAAGATAATTATAAAAATACCCCTATGGGTTTAGCTATTGCACAAAACAAGCAAGATATTATAGAATTTTTTAATGTACTATTACCTACTCCTAACTCTAGTCTTGAAGGAGTTTCTACCTGTAGTGGCAATACTAGGTTGCAGAAGTGATTTTTGGGAGCTATTCAAAACCTCATACGCTCAAGGTAAGGAGAAATAGCAGGGAAATAAATATTGAGTTAATAATTTAGAGATTCTTCTTAAGAAATTATTTTCTTGATGATTATGATTTTTTGAATATACACTTTTATGTTGGATTCAAAGGAGATTGGATAATAGGTTGTTCCACATCTTCCACTTTCTCGAGCTTGGTATTTGGCTTGAACGAATTGTACAGTGCAAAACCTATACACGCTAATCCAACAATTCCCACAGCTACTGCTACTGTGACATCGATTTTCAAAACATAAAATACAACACCGCTCACCAATAACGCTGTGCCAACAATACCTGCTACGATTGCCTGTCTTTGCCGTGTTGAGGGTCACAGTGTTGCCAGATCCACTACATGGCTCAGCGAAAGATGGGCTGTCAGCTCTATCAACGGAAGTTTGCTCTACAGTAGTTGAATCATTTTGCACTTCTTCGCTGCTTTCACATATAGGTTGAAGATCTTCACTATTTATATTACATAATTTAGTGTCAGTTTCTGTAGCTTTATCAATTACGTGAGTAGCATCTTTATGCTCTATATTTATTACACTATATTTACATACTTCATGCACTTCCTTACTATTTTCATCTTTAGCTGTAGTAGTTTTGGCTGTTACAACAGTGGGCTTCTGGGTTGCTCTCCTATTAACAAGTTCTCCGGAGAATTTTAAGATTTCTTCTACAGCCTCACTATTTTTACGTGCTTCAGCATAGGTAAATGGGGTGTAAGTCATTTCCTCGCCATTTGAATGTTTTATCGTTATTCTTTTTTTGACAATCTCTTTCAAGATACCATTTTCCTCAGAGATCTTTAACACTGCTCTAATCATGTCATTGTCTCTACGTGATATAGCATCTGTAAGTATTGTATGATTTTCTTCCCGACCATCTGAATGTTTTGTGGTCATTTCTTCATTCAGAACTTCCTTTAATAGCTTTTGTTTTTTGGCTTCTTCTAAAAGATCTTTTACAGCTTGATTATTTTTATGACTTATAGCATAATGTAGTAGTGACAACGTCTCCTCTCTACCCTGATATTTGTAAGCTATTTTCGCTAAAAGAATCGTGCTTGCGTTATAGCTGGACTTTTTAAATATTCCATTTCTGAACCTTCCAGCAATACTTTTCCCTTCCTCTATTTCTCTTGCTAGCTTTTGAATATTCTTTCCATCTTTATTTGTTAACTCATATATATCACATACTAATGTCAGTTTTGACTTTTTCATAATGTTTTTCCCCTATTAAGATTTATTGATTTAGTTGTAGTAGTTGCAGTTGCTCGCTCCATAAATTTGGTGCTCTTTTTCAATCAAAGGTGTCTTGCTGCTTGAAATGTTTTCCTTGTAAAAATTTAGCTTATCTTTTACATTGAAACAGCATTAAGACGATTTGCCTTTTTTTGGATGTAGAAATTTTCTAGGAATTGTCTTCTTGAGTTCTATGGTATTTTGTTTAACATTGAAACAAGAGTCTGTTGTCGTTTAATCTGCACAGATTGAAGATAAATGAATACCTTCAATACCATGATAAGGGGGGCTGGCGGAGTTTGTCAAGTAGGTTTTTTCGTCTCTATTCCCAATAAAAGTTCGTTATTGGTTATGCAGGAAGTCTAATACTGTCGTAAAAGAAAGTTTTCTTGTGCGTGTGAAACTTTTTTTCCAACAAAATGGATCTTCTGAAAAGTTTTCGAGTATATTGTATTTTTAATTTGTAAAATAAGATTTTTCCCTTTTTGCATGTTTCACCTAAAAAGGACACATTTTAGACTTCTTTGTTGAAATAAAACAGAAACAAAAGTGCTGTTTATTGCAGCTTTTGGGTAATTTAATGGTAAAAATTTTAGAGAGAAATTTTACACACAATCGCAGACATTTTTCCTTAAGTTGACGCCATTGAGTGAACGGTTACCTTAATTAGAAGTCTAGCTTTAACTTTAAATGGACTACTCAACCGTGACAGACTTAGCTAAATTTCTTGGACAATCGGCATCTAACCCTTTTTTTGCTGCAGTATAGTAAGCAAGGAATTGCATAGCAACACTATAGATGATAGGAGAGATAAAATTATCAGTGTCTGGAAGTTGCACCACATCTGCGCAAACTCCCCTTAGGAATGGCGCTCCTTGCTTATCACTGAAGGCAATTACTTTGCCTTTTCTTGCAATAATCTCTTGTATATTAGATAGCGTTTTAAAGAATAAACTATCATAAGGGATAATTGCTATAACAAGCACAGTAGAGTCTATTAAAGCAATAGAACCGTGCTTCATTTCTCCCGCTGCAATGCCAATGGTATTAATGTATGAAAGCTCTTTTATCTTCAATGCGCCTTCCATTGCAACTCCGTATGAACTTCCTCTGCCGATTAAAATAACGTTATTGTGTTCTAATATACTGCCCGATATATGTTGTATTTGCATCACATTCAAAATGTGCTCAACATACTCGGGAATAGAATTGATAGCACTGCTTAGCTGCTTTATTCTCTCTCCACCCAGTATACCTTTTATTTTTCCAAGCTCCACGGCAAAGCATGCTAAAGTTGCAAGTTGCGCAGAAAAGGTTTTTGTTGAAGCAACACCAATTTCTGGCCCAGCAAGAGTATGTAACACAATATCTGAGATCTTTTCAATGCTGCTGTTAAATGTGTTAGTTATACTAATGATTGTTTGCTTCTGTGATTTCGCATAACGCAGCGCTTCTATGGTATCTGCAGTTTCGCCAGATTGAGAGATGAATAACCCAATGCTGCCTTCTTCTAGCTTGACGTTGCTATACCTAAATTCTGATGAGATTTCTAGATATACTCGAACTTGAGCGACACTTTCCAGCCAATATTTTGCTATTAGCCCGGCAAAATAAGATGACCCGCATCCAACTATAGTAATGTAACTCCGCTCAGAAAACAATTTTTTGTTGACCTCTTTATATTGCTTGTAAAATTGATTTATTGTTTTGTTTAATGCACGCGGTTGCTCAAAAATCTCTTTTAACATGAAGCTAGGATACCCATTTTTGCTAATTAGAAAATCACTTGGACTACTATTTTCTATACTACGTTTAACTTGTGTACCATTGTTGTATATACTAACTCCACTAGATTTTATCACTGCAATGTCGCCATCTTCCAAATACGATATTCTTTCCACAAATGCACTTAAAGCATTAGAGTCAGATGCAGCAAACACTGTGTTACAGTTATAGCCTATTGCTAAAGGCAAATTTCTCTTCGCAACAAATAAGGCATCTGGATATTCTGCAAATAATAAGACCAAGGCAAATGAGCCATGTAAGTTGTTTAAACACTTAAATAGAGAATCAACTGGCGACAATCCTTCATCAAGATATAAGGTTAGCATATTTGGTATGATCTCTGTGTCAGTATCAGTATGGAATAATATTTCCCTTTCTTCTAGACCCTTTTTTAGCAGATTGTAATTCTCAATTATGCCGTTATGAGCAACAACAACATTATTTGTATGAATGGGATGAGCATTTTTAAGGCCTGGAACTCCATGTGTAGCCCAGCGAGTATGTGCTATACCAACTGTACTGTGAGACATCTTGCTTTCATCAACAACTTCATACAATCTTTTAACTTTACCTTCTGATTTTTTGACTTCTATCTCGCCTTTGTTATTTATGATTGCTATACCTGAGGAATCATATCCCCTATATTCCAATTTTTGCAACCCAGTTAGTAAAGTTGGTATTACTGAATCACCGCTACTTACTACACCAAATATTCCGCACACAAATGGATCACCAAATGAACTTTCTTTTAAAGTTATGCAGCATTTTTGCCTTTATCATCTTTTCCCTTTTTACTTTCCTCTGGTGGTTGATTTTTATTCTTTTTATCACTCTTTTCGATTTTGCCTTTTTCAATTGGTTTAGCTGCCACTTTTTGAGTTTCTTTGTTTAAAACTTCAGATATAGCGGACTTTAGGACTTTCACCTCAACTTTTGGTGCTATTTCTATTATAAATTGTGCATTTGCCTCATCAACTTTATTAACTTCACCTATTATCCCGCCAGAAGTAATGACTGTATCACCACGTTTTATTTGATCTATAATTTTTCTATGTTCTTTTAGTTTTTTGTGGTTTGGGCGAATAATGAGAAAATAAAATACCACAAATATTAAAATCAATGGAATAAAACTAGCAAAAGATGCGCCGATACTTGATGCATTGCTAGTTGCATCTGCTGCAAAAACTTCAGAAATGAGCATATTTAATCCTAATTGTTAATGATAAAAACAAACCTATTTAAGTATTAATTACAATACCATGCCATGCCTGGTGAAAACGTTTCTAAATAACGGCAATAATATTGCGGATTTTAGATTATGCTAAAACCACTATGGCGGGAGTGATGAGACTTGAACTCACGACCTCATGCGTGACAGGCATGCGCTCTAACCAACTGAGCTACACCCCCCCTAATTTCTTTTAGCGTTTTCGGGCTTCGACTTTAAAGCTAATAAACATGTTGCCCTTTGTCAATATTTTTTGTTTGCGCTTTGCTGTCTTTTCTATTACTATGTAAATAATTTAATTTCACACATGGCTTGTACAAGTAGTCCCATTAGGGTTATGCCATGGAAGATAAACTATTTGGAGGAATGATATATGACAAATTTGCCTGAAGTCACTGTGCGTGATTTAGCCGAATCTGGTGTACATTTTGGTCACAAAATTAGTCGCTGGAACGCAAAAATGGCTCCATACATATATGGAGTGCATCAAGAAAATCGTATACATATAATTGACTTGCGAAAAACATTACCATTGCTACAGGTGGCCATGAAGGCTTTATATGACGTTGCATCTCAAGGTGGTCGCATTCTATTTGTTGGTACAAAGTTTCAAGCTTTTGATATTATTGCAAGTGAAGCGATTCGTTGTGGTCAATATTATGTGAATCATCGATGGCTTGGTGGTATGCTTACTAATTGGGGCACTGTTTCTTCTTCGATAAAAACCTTGATGCAATATGAGAAAATATTAAATGACGAGGATAGCATTTTAACAAAGAAAGAATTGGGGAACATTGAAAAGAAAAAGCAAAAGCTTGATAAGGCGCTTGGTGGTATTAGAGAAATGGGAGCAATTCCTGATATCTTATTCATCATTGATACTAATAAAGAGCATATTGCGGTTAAGGAGGCTAAAAAGTTAGGAATTCCAATAGTTGCAATACTTGATACTAATTCTGATCCAGATGATATTACTTATCTAATACCTGGAAATGATGACTCAAGAAAATCAATAGAGCTCTATTGTAAATTAGCTACCGACTCTATATTAGCTGGAATAGAGTCTAGTCTAGCAAGATCTGGAGTTAAGATTGATAATATAAAAGGTGATGAGTTTATTCAAGAAAAAGAAGATAGTATTGTGCAAACTAAAAGGAAACGTAGTAAAGTTTACAAAGAAGAAGAAAGGGAGGTAGTAACAAATGAAGATGAATCCAGATAATATAAGGGAATTACGTGATAGGACAGGGCTTGGCTTAAGTGACTGTAAAAAAGCATTAGAAGAATGTGATGGTGACATCAAGAAAGCCGTTGATAAGTTGCGTACAATAGGTCTTGCTAAAGCTGACAAAAAATCTGATAGAGTAGCTTCAGATGGGCTCGTTGCTATGTGTTTGACTGAAAATTATGGTGCATTGGTTGAACTCAATTGCGAAACCGATTTTGTTGCAAGGAATGAGAAATTTGTAGAGTTAGTTTCAAATTTAGCATCAATTGCTCATCAAGAACGCTGTATCAGCGTTGATGAGTTAAAAAATGCCAAGTATGAAAGCATTGGCACAGTGCAGGAAGCTATTATGAATGGTACGTCAGTTCTTGGTGAAAAGTTAGAGTTGAGCAAGCTTTGTTACCTAGAGACTAAGGATGGAGTTGTTGCTGGTTATGTACACGGTGATGTACGTGGTTTAGGTAAAACTGGCGCTTTAGTTGCATTGCAATCACCCGGTGATAAGGCAAAGTTACAGGAAATTGGAAAACAAATAGCGATGCACATAGTTGCTATGAAGCCTGAAGCTTTGTCTATAGATGATTTAGATCAAATGAAGTTGAAAAATGAACGTTCTATAATTGAAGAGCAAGTAAGGAGCTTAAATAAACCTGAAGAAGTAGCAAAAAAAATAGTAGATGGACGAATGGCTAAGTACTATGAAGAAGTTGTTTTACTAGAACAAAAGTTCATAAAAGATGATAAAATGAAGGTTTCTGATTTTATAAAATCAAGCGAGGTGAGCGCTATTAAATTATCTGATTACAAGTTACTTGTTTTGGGCAGTGCAAACTAAATGGCAAGAAATGTCTTCCTTAGCAGATAAAGTAAAATACTCTAGAGTGTTATTGAAGATCTCTGGTGAAGCTTTGATGGGGTCACAGTCTTTTGGTCATGATATGGGAATAATAAGCCAATTATGCAAAGATATAGCTGATGTTAACAGGCTTGGAGTTCAGGTATGTATTGTTGTTGGTGGTGGTAATATCTTTCGTGGCGCATCTGCGTCTTTAAGTGGCTGTGAAAGAGCAAGCAGTGATTATATTGGAATGCTTGCAACTATAATCAATGCTTTAATTTTACAAAACTTTTTAGAAAAAAATTTAGTAGCTTCTAGGGTATTATCTGCAATACCCATGGCTACTGTATGTGAACCTTACATAAGAAGGAAAGCTATTCGTCATTTAGAAAAAGGTAGAGTGGTAATTTTTGCAGCAGGCACAGGCAACCCATTTTTTACTACAGATACAGCTGCAGCCTTACGTGCTGTTGAAATGAATTGTGATGTTATTCTAAAGGGTACACAAGTAAATGGTGTATACTCCGCTGATCCGAAAAAAAATGAGGATGCTGTAATGTATGATAGGCTTTCTTACACGGATTTATTGACTCGTGATTTAAAAGTTATGGATGCATCAGCAACTTCACTTGCTCGTGAGAATTCTATTCCAATTATAGTTTTTTCTTTGAAGGGAGAAAAAATAGTCAATATTATTAAGGGTCAAGGTACTTATACTATAGTTTCAGATTGTAAACAGTAGGTAATTTATGTTAAATGAAATAAAAGCTAAAACAAAAGAAAGAATGCTAAAAACTATTCAGTCCTTTCATGATGATATTAAAGGCGTACGCACTGGTAGAGCTAGCGCATCGTTGCTTGATGGTATAGTTGTAAATATCTATGGTGGACATCAAAAGTTAAATCAGGTTGCAGGCGTTTCAGTTATAGATAACAAAACCCTATCAATTAAAGTTTGGGATATTAATGTTGTAGGTGAAGTGAAAAATGCTATATTAAATGCCAACTTGAATTTAAATCCTGTTGTTGAGGGCAATACCATACGTATAGCTCTTCCGGATTTAACACAAGAAACCCGTGAAAAATTAGTAAAATTATTGCATCAGTTTTCTGAAAATGCGCGGATTGCCATCAGAAATATACGCAGAGATGTTATGGAAGAAATAGAGAAAATGAAGGGAAATAAGGAGATCTCAGAAGATGATTTTCATGGTGCTAAGAAGGAAATACAAAATATTACTGATGATAATATAAAAAAGATTGATGGTGAATTGTCCATCAAAGAAAAGGATATATTGCATCACTAAGGTAATATGAAAGAAACCTTCAGTAGTGAAAAAGAAAAAATTATATGCAAAGGTGTCATGGAGGTAGTCGACACACAACTGTATGAACGTTGCAATATTGCACAGTATTATACAGTAAATGATGTCATTCCAGTGTCCTCTTTTTTGTCATCCCAGTGCCTTTTTTCCCTGTCATCCCAGTGTGTAACACTGGGATACATCTTATTTTCATCATGGACATTATATGCTCTAAGAATCTGTTATCCATTTCCCTCTTTCCTGTCATCCCAGTGCGTGACACTGGGATCTACCTTATTTTCATCATGGACATTATATGCCCCAAGAATCTGTTGTTCATTGCATAATTTGCAAATATTTTTATACTTAGATCCCAGTGTCACGCACTGGGATGACAGGAAAAAGGGCTACTGGGATGACACCTTTCAAGTAGAGATTGCTACTAAATCACTATTTTTGTACAGTGATATGTTAAGCACTCAGATGATATCGGGTGGTTTAGGTGAACTTTAAATGTTGAATCAAGAATCTTTACCGAAACATTTAGCAATTATTATGGATGGTAATGGTAGATGGGCGAACAATCAAGGAAAGGTAAAAATTGATGGTTATAAAAAGGGCAGTGAAGTTGCATACGATATTGCCAAGTATTGTACGGACCTAACCATACCCTACTTAACTTTGTATGCATTCTCTATGGAGAATTGGCTTAGACCCAAAAACGAAACTGACTGTCTATTTGATTTATTTTACTCCGTTTTAACTAATGAAGATAAAGTCAATTTCATTTGCAACTGTAACATTAAGTTGAATTTTATTGGCAATTTAAGTCTGTTATCCAGTAAAATATTGGATCAAATTAAAAAAGCAGAAAAAATGACACATAAGAACGATGGTTTATTACTCACTGTGGCAGTCAGTTACGGAGCAAAGCAAGAAATTACACAAGCTATAAGCAATATTATAAAAGAAAATATTGCTTATGTATCAGAAGAGGAATTTGAAAAATTTCTATATACTAAAGATCTGCCAAAATTGGATTTATTAATTCGCACTGGCGGCGAAAAAAGGTTAAGCAACTTTTTTTTATGGCAAGCAGCTTATGCTGAATTATATTTTTGTGATACTTTATGGCCTGATTTTTCTTGTCAAGATTTGAGCAAAGCATTAGAAGATTATACAAAAAGAGAGAAAAAATATGGTAGATAATAATTTTATAATTAGAATATTATCCTCAATAGTAATATTATTCATATTTTCTTTTGCTACATATTTCAGTGATTTATCGTTTTACCTATTGATTTTTTCAATAGCAGTTTTATCTTCTTTTGAATGGTATAATCTAACCCAAGGAAACAAAATTTTATACGTTTTCGCATTATTATTGATTGCACTACCAAGCGCCTCATTAATATATTTATATAACCTACCACAGGGAAAATACGCATTAGTATGGTTCGTCTTAACCATTTGGGGAATTGACATTACTGCCTACCTATTTGGTAAGAATTTTGGTGGAGCTAAAATTTGCCCAATTCTTAGCCCTGGAAAAACTTGGACAGGACTTCTTGGTGCGATTTTAGCTGGAGTAGTGTGCACAATTTTTGGATCAATATTTTTTGGTCTATTTTCAATTTTTTATTCTCCAATCATTGGCCTTGCAATCGCTATTCTAGCGCAACTTGGCGATTTCACTGAGTCGCTTGTTAAAAGAGCTTACGGTGTTAAAGATAGTGGAAGTATGATACCTGGCCATGGAGGAGTGCTCGATCGTATGGATAGTTTCATTTTTACTGCCCCTCTTCTTGCTATTTACATAAGCTAAGTCTGCAGAAGAAATAAAGTGCCATTAGAGTTCATCCCTAGTCAGCTCCCCAACCGCTTCTACAGTACAGTCATGGACAAACGTCTTTTCACAATAAGGGCAGGCTATTTCCTCTTCTTCTCCCATATCTAAATATATTAATGGATGACCGGAACCCTCATTATTCTCATCACCATGACAACAAACTTTTCTATTATTAACCCTCACTTTTGACATGCTACTCCTTTAGCTTATAACATTTTATATATTGAATATACCCATTCAGAAATAAAAAACAACAAGCACTATTCTCCATTTTTTATCCTATTCAGGTTAATCAATTCGTTTTGAACGCCTTTTGATACAAATTTGCTAACATCTTCTCCTAATCTTGCTATTTCCTTTACAAAACTTGATGAGATAAATTGAGTATCTTCAGAAGCAGGAAGAAATATGGTTTCGATTTCAGGAAGAAGTTTATAATTTACCCAACTCATTTGAAACTCGTAATCAAAATCCGATACTGCTCTTAATCCTCTAATAATAACAGAAGCATTCTGCTCTTTGGCAAACTTCACTAGCAACCCATTAAAAGATATAACATCTGCATCAATTCCTAGCCCTTTGATTTCACTTTCAGCCATGCTTGTGCGTAGCTTTGTGTCAAAGGCAACATGCTTATTAACGTTTTCTGCAACTCCTATTATTAATTTATCGACTAGTTTACACGCTCTTTTGATTATGTCAATATGCCCAAAAGTTATAGGGTCAAATGTGCCAGGGTAGATTCCTATTCTGTTATTAATGTTCATCCTTTATTTTTATATAAACTACTTTAAAAACTTTTGATAGACATAATAACATTTTTTATCTAAAAATGAAAGTATACAGTTGGCCTGATAGCTCAGTTGGTAGAGCAAAGGACTGAAAATCCTTGTGTCGCTGGTTCGATTCCTGCTCAGGCCACCTTCTCTTTCTTGGCAAATTTGCCTTTTTGTTATAAAACGTTCTATAATATGTTATGGTATTAATATAAGTGTTGAGAAGGTAAACTATATGTATAAATGTTATAGTAGAATATTTAACATCTTATTAATTATAGTTCTATTATTAAGCAATGTTACTTATGCTGATGTTAGCGAAAAACCAGCATCTCAACATGTAACCAGAAAAGAAGAACCAGCGTCAACTGCCTTGACGGCAGAAAATACAGTAAATAATGACATAGTTGTTGGTTTGTTGAAAACGGAAGAAGCACATGAGCTTGGGCTATCTCAAAATATCTACGAGATGTTTAATAACTTTGGGGTTAAGACTGTACTGATTGATTATAATAAGATAATTAGCCTTAAAAAAATTCAGACAGAGTCACTTAATCTTGCAAAACAAGATGAAACATTGGCAAAGAAGCTGACATTAGACCGAATAAAAATTGAAGTTGCAAAGTTTATTAAAGAGCACAAAATAAATAGAATATTTATTCCGGATAATTTACACTCAGCACCCACTCCTTGTCGCCAGCTTGTTACTGAAGCAATTGCAAAAATAGTGGATGATAACCCTGCAATTCATTTACTTGGCATATGTGAAGGCATAATGAATGCAAAGGGAATTGAAGTAGTGAGTGTTGTGAGTGATAAAGAGAAGCGAAGATCTCATTTAAAATCAGCATCTAATCCACATAAAGAGGATGCACCTCTCCAGCAGATAAAGATCGTTCCAAACAGTCGTTTAGCGGAATTAGTAGCTAAATTCTTAATACCTAATGAAAATGGCTGGTTTTCAACATATTTTCCAGATGCTCATTCAGGGGCAGTAAGTAATACACCAGAAAATAGAAGAAAATTGGAGTTACTTGGATATAAAGTTGCAGCATTTTCCAGTGATGGGGTAATAGAGGCTATTGAAGATAAGCACGGTAATATTTACTTTCAATGTCATCCAGAAGTCCTTGTTGTAAAATCAGATAAAAACCTCTATTTATCAAATCACAAGGAACGTCAAGTGTCTACACTAGTTGCTATAGCGATTATAAATGATTTTCTTTATCGTGCTTAATGGCTATAGCTTTAGGCTTACCGACGATTTGATAAACGACAAATTCGTCATCCCGCTGCTTGTTATAGCTAAAGTGGCTTAGGTTTACCTACAATTTGATAAACGACAAATTCGTCATCCCGCTGCTTGTTAGCGGGATCTAGAGATACTGCGCACAACTGTACGAACATTCATTTTGAAGGTAAATTGCACAGCAAATGGTGTCATTCCAGTCTGGAATCCAGAAATTTTGCTTATAACTGAGCTGATGAGCTAAAGGTAGTTGTCTTACGCTAAAACAAACGTTTTTAATTAAGTTGCATAGAAGCTGGATCCCAGTGTCTGGGCACTGCCTTCATAAAGGAACCAGTGTCATACCAATTCCTAAAAATAAATAGAGGAATAAAGAAAAATTTCTAAAATAGAATAATTTAAGAATTAGTGGGGAGTTATGGCAGGAAAAAGTAAAGCAATAGGAGAAGAATTATATAATAAGTGTAACCTGGAATTAAAGAAGCACGGCATAAGAGGAGAGATAGGAAGAAGATTACAGGCAATAATATCTCCAAAAGAATATGGAATAACAAAAGTTGCTCAAATATACCGAATTACTAGAACTACATTGATGAAGTGGATTACAAGATTTAAGGAAGGAGGAGTCAATGCGTTTAAAATACAACCAGGACGTGGAGTAAAGCCGAAGTTGAGCTACAAGCAGCAAGAAGAAATTAAAAATGTCATAGCAGAAGAAGGAGCCAACCTAACGGCTAAGAAATTAAAAATCATAATTGAGAAAATGTTTTCTATTGAGGTAAGTAAGTCTACAGCACATAGACTGATGCAAAAGTTAGGTTTTTCGTATATTACTCCAAGGCCTGTGCACAATAAACAGGATAAAAATAAACAAGAAGAGTTTAAAAAAAAATCTTAATGAAACTATTGTCACGTATCCCGAAAAAGAGCTATTTTTCTTCGATGAGTCGCGGTTTGGCACACATTCAAAGATTGGACACGGGTGGTTTAAAAAAGGCATTAGGACACAGGTTAAGGTAAAATTAGGTAGGCAAAACTTTTATCTCTATAGTGCAGTTAATCCTAGAAATCGAGAGAGTTCTAGCTTATTCGTACCAAACGTCAATACTGATTGTATGAATATATTCCTTGAGCAGATGTCACAATATTTAGGAACAAGGGAGGCATTTCTTGTTGTGGATTGTGCAGGATGGCATAGATCCAAAGGTTTAAAAATACCACAAAATATTACCTTAATCTATTTACCTCCATATTCACCAGAGTTAAATCCAGTAGAGCGTTTATGGCAATATTTGAAAGACAATCTCATTAAAAATAGAATATATGACTCTGTTAGTTTATTGGAGGATACTGTATGTGCATTCATTCGTAATATTACGGAAAGTTCGATCAAAACCATTTGTTCTGTGAGTTATTTGCCTACTTATTTATGAGATTTGGTATCAGTTATAAGCAAAATTTCTGGATTCCAGACTGGAATGACATCATCTGTTGTGCAATTTATCTTCAAAAATGAATAGTAACCGTTCACGGATTGTGAGAATGAATTAAAGAACTAAGCAGTGACAGCTACTAGATTCTGTAGCTTTTGAAAGGGGTTCTGGCCATTTAGACGTGATGTCAAAAATATCGACAACATTCTTTCCACGAATCTTTCTCCACGTTCTGACCAGGTGAAAAAGCTGTTTTTACGATAAATTACGTACCGTCTAATTTGCCGTTCTGCAAGGTTATTAGTTGTTTCTATCACTTCAGGTTTTCTTAAAAACTTCCACATCATATCCTCAGATCGTAACATCTTAGCGGCCATTCTTGAAGCTTGAGTGCTATTTGCAACCCTCGTCATTTTACGTAAAAAATGTTTTACCCTTTTCCGAATTTTTCCCACCAGTCGATAAAATCTCAAATTATCTATCAAATTTTGTTTTTTTGCCTTATCTACTACAAACACCTTATTGCTGAGCGATTTTAGTGCTTGGCCAATTTTGCTCACTTCAACATTTTTACTATGGGCAAATCTCTCAAAATCTCTTGCCAGATGTGCCCAACATATCTGTCTATTTTCACGATTGAAGTAATTGTATACAGCGTATCTATCGCTCACAACTATACCATCATATTCTGGCAGTAAACTCTTCAACACCTTCTTACCACGAGACTCGCTTACCTTCAGAAGTGTCAACGCTTTGTTTGTTATTACCCAACTCCAGCCTCTCTTTCCTTGATTTCTGTGCCCTGTTTCGTCTATATGCAAATACTCGCTTCCTTGCAACTCTTCCTTCATTTTCTCATATTCAGATGCACACTTCTTCGATACCCTGCGTTCAGTATTTGAGACTAAACCAAGGCTTATATTTAGATTAAAAATACTGCCCAAAATTTGCTGTACCTCTCTTTTTGAGTTAATAAAAAAGCCGCTAAGGCTGCTTATAACTGTTTTAGCATTGGGTCCTAGAAAATCTCTTGCAACACCTTCGGGTAAATTTGCTGTAATTCTTTTATTACATACTCTACAATCTCCTCTTTGCAACCTGTACTCAGTTACAATTGGCTTAATTTCTGGCAACTCTGCCTTCTGATGAATAATTTCATCTTCTAAAGTAATCTTACCTCCACACATACAAATTGTATCAATTGTGCATCTCACTACCTCGTCTGCAGCCATTAATTCACGCTTATGCACCTTATGTCCTGGCTGACCTCCTGGTTTTTTATCACTTTTCTTTTTTGCTTTCTTACGATATATATCTCGTGATGGTGGCAGCGATGAATTTTGCGAATTTAAGCCCAATTTGTCTTCTAATTCAACTATTTTTGCTTTCAAGCTATCATTTTCTCTGATCAGTGCTTTTATTTCTTCCTTGAGATTAGCGTTTTCTGCTACAACCTTTTCTTGCAGCACTGTTGTCATTTACCCATTCCATATTTAGCTTCCTATCTCTTTACACTTTTATACTTACTTTGTAAACCACCTTATCTCCGTGAACGGTTACAATGAATATTCGTACAGTTATGTGCCCAGACACTGGCATGACATCATTTGTTTATCTGTTGAAAATGTAAATCGGAAAATAGCGTGGCACTTTGTACCACGCTTAGTGATGTAAGCTTAATCCAGTAATTAAATTAAGCGAGGTAAAACAAAAGGTAACAACAATATATAATGTTCGTTTTTTTATGTCAAGCACTTTTTTTATCTGCTTCGATTAGATAAGGGATTTCAATATTAATTCTGCACTACTTGCAGTTTTTGTAATGGGTCTGCCAATGACGATATAATCAGCTCCTAAATTTATTGCTTCTCTTGGTGTTGCTGTTCTTTTTTGGTCGTCATGACTTGGATCTATACGAATTCCTGGAGTAATAATTTTAAAGTCTTCACCGCATTCTCGGCGCACTTCTTGAGCTTCTAGTGCAGAGCAGACTATTCCATGGAGTCCAATCTTTTTTGCAAGTTTTGCAAGCAAAATTACCTGTGATTTTGCCTCTCTTGCTACTCCAAGCTCGTTTAAATCCTCATTGCTCATACTAGTTAGCACTGTCACTCCAATCAGCTTTATTTTTGTGCCTTGCAATACACTTAGCGCTTCTTCAAGCATTTTTGTTCCGCCACTGATGTGCAGAGTTAACATTTCAACACTTAGAACTTTTATTACTTCAACTGTTTTAGCTACAGTGCTCGGAATATCATACAATTTCAGATCTAAAAAAATTGGTACATTGCATTTTGCAACTTCTTGCACTCCAGAGAGACCATGAGCAGCAAAAAATTCTAATCCCAGCTTTACCATGCCAACTTTATTACGTAAGGCATTAGCTAGAGAAATAGCCTTATTTAAGTCTTGTGTATCCAGTGCGCATATTATTGGGTTCATTATCTTGCATAATTTTTTTTATAATAAAGCTAATTATTATGTTTTGCAAATACCTTCACTCTGACTACGTTCATAAGATTCTGTCAATAGTGAATTTGGCAATTTGATCGGGGTGGATGAGCAACTGTTATATCCAGAATCTTCCAGTAAAAAATCAAACGTTTCCTCTGATGGTGATTCACATCTAGAATCTTCACCTGGCATAAATTGCATAATTTCCTTCAATATAAACTTTATTTTTTGAGTCTCCTGTAATATTATTTTTCTACTATGATCTCCGATCGCTTCATTAGCGTTTACCAATTTTTCTACTTCGTCTACCACAGGTTCTAACATTTCCAGTAAATAACCCTTTTTTTCTTCTGCATTTCTCAACAAACCTTCTTCAAGTTGTTCTATTTGAGCGTCTTGCTTCAAAAGTAAATTTTTTAAACCTTTCACTTCGTTATTACAATCTTTTCTTATCCCATCTAACTCAAAAGATTGATTTTTAATTAAATCATCTGCTTTATATAGCTCTTCAAATTTCCTTTTTAATTCTTGAGATAAGTTTTTATTTTTCTGATTAATTTCTTTAAATTTACATTGTAATTCATCTAATTCTACACAAAATTCTTCTTGTCTTTTATGTAATTCTTCTTTTTTTTCACATAATATATGTTTTTCCTTACACAATTTTTCTATTTCCTTATCTAATTTCTCTTTTTCTTTAGATAATTTTTCCATTTCCTTATGCAATTCTTCATTTTTTAATTCTGCATGTTTATTATTGTCTATTTTCCTTTTCAATTCCGTTATGCGTTTTTCTTTTTCAGCTAGATTACCTTCTTTTTCTTGTAAATGTTCACGTAAACGCGAGATTTTAAGATGCAATTCTTCTTCTCGTGCAACAAGCTCATCTTTTTCCTTCGTTATCTTTTTCAATTCGTCTGTTATTTCAAATATGTGATTCGCTTTGGCTTCTAATCTTTTCTCTAAAGATTTTTTTTCTTCAAGAAGAGATTCTCTCTCAACTTCTGACTCATTTACTTTCTGATCCAATTTTTTTGCTCTCTTGTCTAAATTTTGCTTTTCTCGAGTTAATTCACGTGATTGATTCTTTAATTTTTCCACTTCTTTGTTTGCAGCTTTTTCAGCTTCCTTTCCTAGAGTTATTTTATTTTCTAACTCTTGCTCTTTCTGAGCGAATTTACTTCTCTCAACCTCTATTTTTTTATTATTACTAATCATTTTATACGAAAGTGCAAGCACCAAAACAGATAATGCAGCTAAAGCAAGAATTAGAGGAAGAGGCACATTAGAAGTTACAGTAAGCGCTAAAGATGTAAGTAACGTAAGAGTAGCTAAGGAACTAGCTACAAAATAAAATGTGTTAGCTTTGTTAAACAAATTGCTCATTACTCCCCTCCCCTCATGAACAAAACTTCAGCAGTCTTGTATATATTTGTTAAGATTCTCTTATCTGTGGAGGTCCCTGCACTTACATCGTTAAGGTGTGATAGGAATTATTTGTTGCATCTCTAAAAGCGATAAATTAGGGCTGCCGGTACTTGTATTAGGATTTTCGTGATTTAGTTGCTCTGAATTTTCTTTATTCTCATCCTCATCTTCCTTTTTAGGAGATAGAGATTTTCTAGAATATCTTCTTGGTGTGGATGTGCGAGGAGAAAGTGGTTTCGGGAAAGTTAGTCCACTAGCAAGCTTATTTTCACCTGTTCCTTCAAATTCTGATGAATGTTCACTGCTTATATCTAGTTGATTATTTATACCTAACTTTTCATATATAGGTTGCATAAATTTATCAACTGCTTCTTGTTTATAGTCTATATCTTGCATGTATTGTTGTTCTTCTGAACCAGAAAGTCCTTGCTTTACTCTTTCTTTCACTACACTGAGTACAGTGATTTCTTTGTCCTTTAAACATTCTTCCGCTTGTTTTTTGAATTTATCCATATCTGTCTTGTGATTATTTTTCATTTTTTCTAATTCAAAACGAAAGTCTTCTCTTTCTTGTTCTAACTCTTGCTTCTTTTTAGCAAGTGTTTGCTGTGCACCATTCAGTTGCTCGTTCAACGACTTGATTTTCTTACCTAACTCTTCAATTTCGCCTTCTAAATCTTGCTTTTCCTGAGTTAACCCACTTAATTGATTGTTCAATCCCTTCACTTCTCTGCCTACATTTTCTTTAGCTTTTTTTTCTTGAGCTATTCCATCTGTTAACTTTTGTAGCTCACTCTCTAATTCCCCAATTCTACTATTTTCATCGCGTAACTCTTGGTGTTCACGGGAAAGAATTTCCTCCCTATGCTTTAACTGACCTTTTATTTTCGCTTTTAATTCTACAACTTCTTTTTCTAAACGTTGCTTTTCTTGCGTCAAGCTATGCAATTGGCCATTTAATTCACCAATGTTCTTTTCCCTCAATTGTGCTACTAGTTGTTCTTTCTCACCATTTAACTTCTTCACTTTACTCTCTAAATCCTTCTTTTCTCGAGTTAATTCATTTAATTGATCCTTTAACTCCTTCACTTGTTTATTTGCAGCTTCCAATTCTTGACCTTTCCGATTTGATTCTTGTCGTGCATCAGTTAGCTGTTTCTTTTCCTGAGCTAACTTCCTTTCTGATTGTTCTGCTTTCTCCGTTTCTGTTTTTAACTCTGCTTCCAATCGCTCTTTCTCATCATTTAACCTCTTTACTTGACTCTCTAAATCCTTCTTTTCTTGAGTGAATTCATTTAGTTGATTATTCAATTCCTCCACTTCTTTATTTACAGCTTCCAATTCTTGACCTTTCCGATTTGATTCTTGTCGTGCATCAGTTAGCTGTTTCTTTAACTGCTCTATTTCCTTATTTAACCCTTCAATCACTCTGTCTGCATCTTGCTTTTCTCGAGTTAATTCATTTAGTTGATTATTCAATTCCTCCACTTCTTTGCTTGCAGCTTCTTTAGCTTCTTTTTCTAGAGTTATTTTATTTTCTAACTCTTGTACCTTACTCTCAAATTGTTGTTTTACGCTTTCTAACTCTTGCTCTTTTTCAGCAAATTTATTTTTCTCAACCTCTATTTTCTTATTATTACTAATCATCTTGCATGAAAGTGCGAGTATCAAAGTAGATAGTATAGACAAACTCAAGGCAACAGGAAGATCTACATTAAAGACTGCAACTGAAGACAAGAACTCAACATAAGGGGCAACAGCAAGTGTCCAAGATGCAAGCAATACCAAAGTAGCAAAAGCACCAGCTATAAGATATGGTGCATTGGCTTTATTATATAAATCCCCCATTATTATTCCCTCACAACTAAAGTATTATAATAGCATAAATGTCAAGGGAAGCAAAGCTATAAAAATCAGTATAAGTCTATATTCACTATGTATTTCCCGTCTTCAGTTTCAAGCTCAGACTGCATCCACTCTATCATTTCCGCATTGCAAACTGCTTGTAGGTCATTCTGCGCGGATTGATTCAATTTGTCCTCTCGTAGATCTGCTTTTATCACTAATTTCTTTATCAAATGCTTAACTGATACATTATTATCTGCTTTTATCTTTCTGATAATGTTTAATATCTGCACGCAATTGTCTCCCATTTCCTCTGAATATTTATCGTAGATAAGCTCTTCTTTGCTCGGCCAATTACTTTGATTGTGTACAGAATTATAACTATACAACTGGTGGTATATCTCTTCTGTAATGTAAGGCAAAAAAGGTGCAAATAACCGCAAAATAACATTTAACACATACGCCAAGCTTTGTTTTGCACTTAAGGTTGCTTCACTGCTTCCGTACGCGCGTTTTTTTACTAATTCCAAGTAGTTATCACAAAAATCCTTCCAAAAAAATTCCTCTATTACGCCCAAAGCTTCGCAGTATTTAAACTGTAATAGGTTATTCGTTGCTCTTTCTATAACTTTGTATAACTTAGACAATATCCACTTATCTATTGTCTCGTGAGCAGAATTTATGCTCATTACTTGATGCTTTTCCATGAACATGGAAACAAACTTGCTAGCGTTCCAAAGTTTTGTAACTAGGCGCTTGCCAATTTTAAATATATTTTCAGAGTAGACTGTATCAACTCCAAGCCTTGAGTTCGCTGCCCAATAGCGTACTACATCAGCTCCATAAGTTTCAAGTATTACATGAGGAGTGATGATGTTACCTTTTGATTTACTCATCTTTTTCTTATCATCGGCTAAACACCAACCGCTGATCATAATGTTTTTCCAAGGTAAAGAATCTGCATGATAATGTGCTTTCAAAATCGTATAAAAAGCCCAAGTTCTTATTATCTCATGACTCTGGCTGCGCAGATCTGCAGGAAATATTGTATTATAGCGATGATTTGGTAAGCTAAACTCACTGTTTACTGCCAGTGCACTTAGTTGAGGAGTAATTGAACTTGTGGCCCAGGTATCCATTACATCTTGATCTGGGATAACCTCTTCTTTGCTATACCCTTTTGGCAAATCTTTGAGTGGATCTATAGGTAGGTCCTTTATCTCAGCTAGAATAATTTTACCTTCTTCTCCCTTACGTTTGGAATACCACGCTGGAAATGGCACACCAAAATAGCGCTGCCTTGAGATGCACCAGTCCCAATTTAGCCCTTCTATCCACACTTCCATACGTTTACGCATAGTAGCTGGATGCCAGTTGCATTCTTTTACTTTATCTAATACTTGAGCTTTTTGCTCTAAGGTCTTGATAAACCATTGATAAGTAGGCAATATCTCAAGTGGTGCACCAGACCTTTCTGCGCACTTAACAGAATGAGAAATGTTAGTGCTTTCTATTAGTAACTCCTTCTCAGTTAGGATTTCGATCATCTTCTTTCTTGCTGCTGTAACTTTCAATCCATTGATTTCATTGTAGATTCCAGCGTCACGCGCTGGAATGACGCCGGGGTGTGGTGGAATGACGTCTTCTTTTGTCATCTGAGTAGCCCTTTCTCCTGTCATCCGAGTAGCCCCTATGGTGTCATCCCAGTGCCCAGACACTGGGATCCATTCTTCTATTTCCTGGATTCCAGTGCCACCTATGGTGTCATCCCAGTGCCCAGACACTGGGATCCATGCTCTTTCCTTCTGACCATGTGGTGGATGCAGGTTCATCCTCCCATCCTGATCGATGATAATTTTCATCGGCAGATTATGCTTTTGCTGCCAATATATGTCGAGCTCATCACCGAATGTACAACACATAACAAGCCCAGTGCCTTTATCTACTTTAACCTTATCATCAGCTATTATTGGAACTTTTTCCTTTGTTATTGGCACCACGGCTGTTTTTCCGATCAGATGGGTATAGCGTGCATCCTCTGGGTGGCAAAAAACTGCAACGCATGCGGGAAGTAACTCAGGTCGCGTAGTTGCAATATTGATCTGCTCATTTTCGTGAGTAGAGAAAACTATCGTGTTTAAGGATGACTCAAAAACTTTATCTTCTATTTCTGCTTGCGCAATTGCGGTTTTATCAACCGGATCCCAAAGAATAGGTTGCATTTTTCTATATGCATACCCTTTATTATATAGATCGATAAACGACATTTGAGAAAGTGTCACAGTTTCCTTGCTGATCGTGTGATATTCCAAACTCCAGTCATAACTAATGCCGACCGATTTAAATAGTTCCTTAAATTCTTGCTTTGATTTTTCAATAACTTCATGGCACATCTCTATAAATTTTTCTCTGCCAACTTCTTTTGCACGGGTTTTATAGGTTTGTTCAACCAATCTTTCAGTGGGAAGCCCGTTATCATCAAACCCAATTGGATAAAACACATCTTTCCCCAGCATGCGTTGAAACCTTGCAATAAAGTCTGTGTGGCAATAGCTGAATATATGGCCAATATGGAGTTTTCCCGATATTGTTGGTGGAGGTGTGTCTATAGTGAAAGTGTTATCCTTTTCACCATTCCATTTATAAACTTTACTACCTTCCCATAATATGTTGCATTTGTCTTCAACTTCTTTAAAGCCGTATTTTTCTTTTAACATAAATATTTCTCAATTTTAAACCTTAAGCTAGCAACGTCATACCGCGATTCATTCGCGGTATCTAAGCCGCTAACACGTAGCGGAATACTCAACCGTCATACCGCCACGAACCGTCATACCGCGATTCATTCGCGGTATCTCTAGATCCCGCTAACAAGCAGCGGGATGACGAGGTTATCGTCATACCACCACGAACCGTCATACCGCGATTCATTCGCGGTATCTCAGCCGCTAACACGTAGCAGGATACTTAACCGTCATACCGCCGCGGTATCTCTTAGCATAGATCCCGCTAACAAGTAGCGGGATGACGAGGTTATCGTCATACCACCACGAACCGTCATACCGCGATTCATTCGCAGTATCTCAGCCGCTAACACGTAGCAGGATACTTAACCGTCATACCGCCACGAACCGTCATACCGCGATTCATTCGCGGTATCTCTTAGCATAGATCCCGCTAACAAGCAGCGGGATGACGATTGTCGGTAAACCTAAATTACTTTAGCTATAGCACAATTAAGTAAATACGGCTACGCCAAAATTTTACGAGCATAACACACTATGGAAAATATTACTTGACGTTAAGTTTTAAAGGCATCATACTACCTAAATATTATTTATATTAAGGCTTAATATGTTGGATTATGATAGTTTAAGAAATATCGCTAATGTCTTAGATAATGGTACTAATATAAACAAAGAAACAAGAAAACAAATAAAGATTCTTCTAAAAGATATATTAGAAGTAAAAGAGGAAGAAAAAATAGGAGACAAAGTAGTTGAAATAAGAAACAAAGTGAAAGATACTCTAGAAACTGAGTGCATAGATGAAATAAAAGTTACTCTAAAAAATGAAATACAAGAAAAAAAAAATAAACTTGAGCAGATAAAGAAGGAAAAAACAGACTTACAAACTCAATTGGCTAAAGCTGAGGAGGAAAAAAATAAAGCATTAGAAGCTGAAAAGCAGACAGCTAACCAAGCATTGGAAACTAAAACACAAGAATTAGAAACTAAAAACACTGAAGTTGCAAAGTTACAGACAGAATTGGAAGCTAAAGAGAAAGAAATAGCACAACTAAAACAACAACAGGCTGAAATTGAGAAGTTAAAGACTGAAGTTAAGAAGTTAGAGGAGGAAAAACAAACACTAGATGCTGCAAATCAGAAAGCTGAGCAGGAAAAAACAGAATTACAAGCTCAATTGGAGGCAGCTAACACGGAAAAAACAGGCTTACAACAGCAACTAGCAAGTTCAACAGATGAACAGAAAGTTAGCGAAGCAATTGATGGTTTATTTGCTGAAGAGTTAAACAGAGAAATAAAAGGTCTAATTGGATCTACAGATCAAGATTCAAAAGACAAAGTTAAGGGCTTATATGATGGAAAATTAAAGAGCACAATAGAAGATATAATAGGCAGTAATTTATCAAAAATGAAAGATGAAGAGAAGGAGAAATTGCATGAAGAGTTACAAATCAAAATAGAATCTATAATAGGGACTGATCAAAGTAAAAATGCAGATGAAATTGTGGAGTCGATTAAGAAAGAGTTAAAGAACAGTATAATAAATGCAAGTAAGTTCAGTAATGATCGAGTTCAGCAATTAGAGAAGAAAAATAAAGAATTAGAAGCTAAAAACAAAACAACTGAGCAACCAAAACAAAGCAATGCAGCACGGTACACTGCTGGTGTTGGTATGGGTCTTGCTGCTGGACTGATAGCATTTACTGCACTTGAACGTACAGTTAGGTTAGAGATGTTAGTAATGATTGGTATAGCAGTAGCATCTGCACTCGTAGCTGGTAGTATTACATATGTAGCATTACCTAGTACTCAAGTAGATGGAGCGAAAGAACAAGAAGTAAATGAGAATGGGAAAAAGAAGTAACAAAGGCACTGGGCTGAAACCGTCATAAAGGAACCAGCGTCAGCTACTTGGATGACAAGAAGAGGTAACCGTTCACGGATTGTGAGAATGAATTAAAGAACTAAGCAGTGACAGCTACTAGATTCTGTAGCTTTTGAAAGGGGTTCTGGCCATTTAGACGTGATGTCAAAAATATCGACAACATTCTTTCCACGAATCTTTCTCCACGTTCTGACCAGGTGAAAAAGCTGTTTTTACGATAAATTACGTACCGTCTAATTTGCCGTTCTGCAAGGTTATTAGTTGTTTCTATCACTTCAGGTTTTCTTAAAAACTTCCACATCATATCCTCAGATCGTAACATCTTAGCGGCCATTCTTGAAGCTTGAGTACTATTTGCAACCCTCGTCATTTTACGTAAAAAATGTTTTACCCTTTTCCGAATTTTTCCCACCAGTCGATAAAATCTCAAATTATCTATCAAATTTTGTTTTTTTGCCTTATCTACTACAAACACCTTATTGCTGAGCGATTTTAGTGCTTGGCCAATTTTGCTCACTTCAACATTTTTACTATGGGCAAATCTCTCAAAATCTCTTGCCAGATGTGCCCAACATATCTGTCTATTTTCACGATTGAAGTAATTGTATACAGCGTATCTATCGCTCACAAATATACCATCATATTCTGGCAGTAAACTCTTCAACACCTTCTTACCACGAGACTCGCTTACCTTCAGAAGTGTCAACGCTTTGTTTGTTATTACCCAACTCCAGCCTCTCTTTCCTTGATTTCTGTGCCCTGTTTCGTCTATATGCAAATACTCGCTTCCTTGCAACTCTTCCTTCATTTTCTCATATTCAGATGCACACTTCTTCGATACCCTGCGTTCAGTATTTGAGACTAAACCAAGGCTTATATTTAGATTAAAAATACTGCCCAAAATTTGCTGTACCTCTCTTTTTGAGTTAATAAAAAAGCCGCTAAGGCTGCTTATAACTGTTTTAGCATTGGGTCCTAGAAAATCTCTTGCAACACCTTCGGGTAAATTTGCTGTAATTCTTTTATTACATACTCTACAATGTCCTCTTTGCAACCTGTACTCAGTTACAATTGGCTTAATTTCTGGCAACTCTGCCTTCTGATGAATAATTTCATCTTCTAAAGTAATCTTACCTCCACACATACAAATTGTATCAATTGTGCATCTCACTACCTCGTCTGCAGCCATTAATTCACGCTTATGCACCTTATGTCCTGGCTGACCTCCTGGTTTTTTATCACTTTTCTTTTTTGCTTTCTTACGATATATATCTCGTGATGGTGGCAGCGATGAATTTTGCGAATTTAAGCCCAATTTGTCTTCTAATTCAACTATTTTTGCTTTCAAGCTATCATTTTCTCTGATCAGTGCTTTTATTTCTTCCTTGAGATTAGCGTTTTCTGCTACAACCTTTTCTTGCAGCACTGTTGTCATTTACCCATTCCATATTTAGCTTCCTATCTCTTTACACTTTTATACTTACTTTGTAAACCACCTTATCTCCGTGAACGGTTACAAGAAGAGGGCGCTGGGATGACATCATTATAGAGTGAACCAGTGTCACACTACTAGGATGATATCCTGACAATCGTCATCCCGCTACTTGTTAGCAGGATGACGCCTCACCATGTCATTTGAGTAGCGGACACTGGAATGGCTTTGTTGCATCGCTAGCTATGATGGATTAAAGATAAAAAAGATGGAGAATATCAGTAGCTTATTATTCTGGTGTTTATAACAAGAACGGTCAGTGAATACCTAAATTTTAACAATCTCAATTATCACATACCATAACAAAAAAGTCAACCCACACCTTAGGTTGCAAAATCCCAAAAAGCAGCCAGAATAGAATAAGCAAATATTTACGAATTAAATTTAGTGGATAATCACCAAATAAGGGTATTGATATCAACCATACTCTGCAGAATCGCAATATGGTATGACTACATGCTCTTCACTGATTTGATTAACATAATTAGCAGAGAGTTTTGTTTTGCAAAAGATGTCTACAGTAACATACTGCAATTATTTGGAATTGTAGGGCTAGGTGCAATTGTAAGGCCACTTGGTGCATTCATATTTGGTCACGTTGGTGACAGGTATGGAAGGAGGATAGCATTAATAATTACTATCTTGCTAATATCGATACCATCAAGTCTTATTGCATTTATTCCAAGTCACAATCAAGTAGGTATAATTTCTACTATATTGCTTCTTGCAATCCATGTGACACAAGGAATTGCACTTGGTGGTGAACAAGGAAGTTCTGTTTATCTTATAGAACATTTATCCAGTAGGAAAGAGAACTTAGGGATGTATTTTGGAATAATGGGCTTTGGCCGCTCCATTGGTGTCTTGCTTTCTGCGGTGATAGTAATTATCTGCAAAAAAACTACTGATTTTTGTACCTGGGGTTGGAGATTGCCATTTATTTTCTCAGCTATTTTAGGATTAATTAGCGCGTATAGCATATACACATTGGGAGAAACTCCAGCATATGAAAAAAATCGAAAACAAAGAAATTTACCTGATTTGCCAATAATAGAGCTTATAAAGCGCCACAAGAGAGCTCTTATACTTGCTATTTTAATATCTGTACCTGTTAATGTTGCTGTCGGATTTACCATATTTCTTCGAACACTCGCAAAGGAAATAGCATCAGTGGATGTGTATGTAACGACATATATCAACGAAATTGTGCTCATTATAACCAGTGTATTAATGCCGATATCTTCAATAGCGTTTGGAATGTTGGCTGATAAAGTTGGAAAAGAGCGCACTGCAATCTTATTTATAGCAATTACAATGGCACTATGTTGTCCTGCGTTATCTATTGCATATTACTACAAAAATTACCTTATAATTATGCTTAGTGTAATGGCTCTTTCTATAATAGAAAGAGGTATAGTTCCCATAGGAATAGTTGCATCTGAACTCTTTCCCACCAATGTTAGATTTAGTGGTGTGAGCTTATCACGCAACATCTCTTATGCGTTACATGGAGGATTTACTCCTATGGTTTGTATTTGGTTGACTGTAACATTTCCTCAAACAAACCTTGCTGCTGTGCTTTATATAGTCTTCTGCTTGTTGATCAGTGTGGTAGCAATATTGCAAATAAAACCGCAAGATAAAAAATGTGATTGGTCTTAGTTTTCTCTTATGTGATTTGATAGTGATCTCCACCGGAAAAGGGTTTCATCTAAGTAGCTAACACCCTGACAACCGTCATCCCGCTGCTTGTTAGCGGGATCTAGAGATACCGTGACGGTATGACGTAGGACTGCTGTCATTCCAGTCTGGGTAACCGTTCACGGAGATAAGGTGGTTTACAAAGTAAGTATAAAAGTGTAAAGAGATAGGAAGCTAAATATGGAATGGGTAAATGACAACAGTGCTGCAAGAAAAGGTTGTAGCAGAAAACGCTAATCTCAAGGAAGAAATAAAAGCACTGATCAGAGAAAATGATAGCTTGAAAGCAAAAATAGTTGAATTAGAAGACAAATTGGGCTTAAATTCGCAAAATTCATCGCTGCCACCATCACGAGATATATATCGTAAGAAAGCAAAAAAGAAAAGTGATAAAAAACCAGGAGGTCAGCCAGGACATAAGGTGCATAAGCGTGAATTAATGGCTGCAGACGAGGTAGTGAGATGCACAATTGATACAATTTGTATGTGTGGAGGTAAGATTACTTTAGAAGATGAAATTATTCATCAGAAGGCAGAGTTGCCAGAAATTAAGCCAATTGTAACTGAGTACAGGTTGCAAAGAGGACATTGTAGAGTATGTAATAAAAGAATTACAGCAAATTTACCCGAAGGTGTTGCAAGAGATTTTCTAGGACCCAATGCTAAAACAGTTATAAGCAGCCTTAGCGGCTTTTTTATTAACTCAAAAAGAGAGGTACAGCAAATTTTGGGCAGTATTTTTAATCTAAATATAAGCCTTGGTTTAGTCTCAAATACTGAACGCAGGGTATCGAAGAAGTGTGCATCTGAATATGAGAAAATGAAGGAAGAGTTGCAAGGAAGCGAGTATTTGCATATAGACGAAACAGGGCACAGAAATCAAGGAAAGAGAGGCTGGAGTTGGGTAATAACAAACAAAGCGTTGACACTTCTGAAGGTAAGCGAGTCTCGTGGTAAGAAGGTGTTGAAGAGTTTACTGCCAGAATATGATGGTATATTTGTGAGCGATAGATACGCTGTATACAATTACTTCAATCGTGAAAATAGACAGATATGTTGGGCACATCTGGCAAGAGATTTTGAGAGATTTGCCCATAGTAAAAATGTTGAAGTGAGCAAAATTGGCCAAGCACTAAAATCGCTCAGCAATAAGGTGTTTGTAGTAGATAAGGCAAAAAAACAAAATTTGATAGATAATTTGAGATTTTATCGACTGGTGCGAAAAATTCGGAAAAGGGTAAAACATTTTTTACGTAAAATGACGAGGGTTGCAAATAGCACTCAAGCTTCAAGAATGGCCGCTAAGATGTTACGATCTGAGGATATGATGTGGAAGTTTTTAAGAAAACCTGAAGTGATAGAAACAACTAATAACCTTGCAGAACGGCAAATTAGACGGTACGTAATTTATCGTAAAAACAGCTTTTTCACCTGGTCAGAACGTGGAGAAAGATTCGTGGAAAGAATGTTGTCGATATTTTTGACATCACGTCTAAATGGCCAGAACCCCTTTCAAAAGCTACAGAATCTAGTAGCTGTCACTGCTTAGTTCTTTAATTCATTCTCACAATCCGTGAACGGTTACTCTAGAGATACCGTGAATAAATCACGGTATGACGTGTTAGCTATACCTTTTTTCTACTTAGCTTGGGTTATACAAGAAGTCTAATGAAGTGAAAATAAATTTATTTACCAAAATAGAGTTGCCTTGGTCTACAGATCTTAGTTTCTTTATCATTTATCATTTCATACCACTGAGTAACCCAACCAGTGGTTCTTGCAAGTGCAAAAATAGGCGTGAACATATTTGAGGGAATATCGATAGCATTCATTATTATACCTGAGTAAAAATCAACATTTGGATATAACTTACGCACGATAAAATATTCATCCTTTAAAGCTATTTCTTCAAGTTTTTTTGCAATTTTGAGCAATTCATTATTTTGTTCTAGTTTACTTAGAACCTCATGACAAGCGTCTTTCAATATCCGCGCGCGCGGATCATAATTTTTATAAACACGATGTCCAAATCCCATCAATTTAAATGGATCTTTATCATCTTTAGCTTTTTCGATGAATTTATCTATATCTTCACTTTGCTCTATCTCTTTTAGCATATTTATAACTGCTTCATTAGCTCCACCATGTGCTGGTCCCCAAAGTGTAGCAACTCCTGCAGAGAGGCTTGCAAACAGATTAGAGCCAGCCGATCCCACCAATCTGACAGCCGCCGTAGAAGCATTCTGTTCATGATCAGCATGGAGAGTAAATATTTTATCCAGAGCTTTTGCAAAAAGGGCGCTTTTATCATTATCAACAGCATCGCCAAATATCATCTTTAAGAAATTTTCACTGTAACTTAATTCATTGTTAGCATTTATGAATTCCTGATTGTTGATATGCCTATAAATCATTGCAACAATTGCAGGAACTTGTGCTATTGCAGAAATTCCAAAATCTAAATCTTCACCATTGACATTGTTGCCATGTGTTTCATGGTAAGATGCTGACAAATTTGCAAAACATGCAACTAAAATCGACATAGGGTGAGCAGTTTTTGGAAATGCTTTGATTACATTTGTAACTTGCTCTGATACTTTGGATGATTCTTGTATTTTGAGAAGAAATTTTTTGTGTTGCTCTGAACTGGGTAGTTCACCATAGAGTAATAAATAAATCACAGCAGTAAAACTATTATTCTCTGCCAAATCAGCTATATCATGTCCCCTATATTTAAGAACTCCTTCATCTCCATCAATAAATGTAATCGAAGAAGAACATGAAGCTGTGGAAACAAACCCCGGATCATAAGTGAATAATCCTGTCGTCTTATATAAATCCTTGATATTTAACACGTCAGGACCTATTGTTCCACTTAATATGGGTAGCTCAATTTTTAATCCATTACTTAGTTCTAATAGCACTTTTTTATCCATCACTTAAGCTACTTAAATTTTATACAGAATATACAAACTGAAGAGTATATATTAATACAGTTAACTTTACATTAACCGTATTAAGCGGTCATCAATGCTTTTACTTTTGCATTTAAGCGACTTATTTTACGCGCAGCAGTATTCCTATGAATAACACCTTTATTCACACACTTGTGTAAATTAGATTCAGCATTCCGAAATGCCAGAACAACATTTTCTTTGTCGCCAGACTTGATTATATCAACCAATTTTCTAATAGCGGTGCGAGTTTTACTTTTCCGCATCTTATTTATTAAAGTGCGCTTTGCTATTACCTTTATCATTTTTTTAGCACTCTTATGATTTGCCATATATTAATACCTAAAATACTGTACTTTTTTTTTAATTATAAAGTTTTTTTGTTAATTTGCAATATCAGTTTTTTCTATGGTTAATCTACTGCTTCTCTCTTCAATAATTTTTTCTAAACTTTGCAAGAATTCATTTTTGTTTAACCCAGGATATATTGGGGGCAATATTTCTATTACTGCCTTTCCGGGATTCTTTCTCAGAGAAAGTATGCTTTTTGGCCAAAACAAACCAGTGTTTAAAGCAACCGGTAACACAGGAACAGATAATACGCTATATAAAGCAGCAATACCTGGTTGATATTTTATATTTTGGTTTATAGTCGTTCTTGTACCTTCAGGAAATATTATTATGCTTCTATTTTCTTTTATACGCATTTTTGCTAGTTTAATTATATGGCGTATAGAACTGATACCATCTGAACGGTTAATAAAAATCATTTTCAGCGCTATAAGATGTAAACCAATGAATGGAATCCATTTCAATTCACGTTTTAAAATAAAAACCGCTTTTCTAAATAGTAGTATAAAAATAAATGTTTCAAATGGAGATTGGTGTTTAGATGCAATGATAAAAGGTTGCTTAGGAATGTTTTCCATTCCCCTCACTTCATATTTAATGCCACATAATAAACGCAGCATGAATAATACAACTCTCACCGAACAGACGAGGAAAATGGTTATTACATACTCAGGAAAGAAAATTACAGGGAGAGCAATTAAAGTATAGAATACTTCCCATAATATAAGGAAGAAATTAAACAATAAACTTGAAATCACAAACTCACATAAACTTATTTGAATTTAACTTTACTACAAATTAAAAGCAATAAGTTTAATTATTGATCATCTGAGTAATAGGATGCGAATCAGCTAATTTGTCCTTTAACTTTTCGTTAGCAATATGAGTATATATTTGTGTTGTAGAAAGGTTAATATGGCCAAGAACTTTCTGTATTAACACAATATTTGCTCCGCTATCCAGTAGATGGGTAGCAAAAGAATGCCTAATCACGTGTGGAGAGATCTTATTTTCATCAATATTGCATTTTCTTGCTAACTCCTTCATTAATTGACCGACCCTCTGCCTTGTAATTGGTTTATTAGGTTTATCACCTGGGAATAGCCAATCGGATTCCTTTTCGTTAGGGATCAGATTGTCACGAACTGATAAATAATTTCTAAGGCTCTGCAATGCTTGTTCATTAAAAATGATTTGCCTCTCTCTACCACTTTTTCCTTTTATTATTATATAGCATTCTTTGTTATTACTGTTTATTAAATGTGACACTTCACATAACTTCATATCAATTAGTTCAGAAACACGCATTCCAGAAGAGTAAAGGATATCTAAAATCGCACATAGCCTTTTACTGCTTATCTCTTTATTCGATTCGCTTGCTGATTTTCTCACTGCGTCCATTAGCAAAAATATTTCTTCGACACTTAAATACTTAGGCAAAGGACGAGAAACTTTTGGATTCTTTAATTCAGCATCATTAGCCGGTGCTGGATTAAAATCTATTATTCCGTCATTAAATAGACACTTATAGAAATTTTTCATAGCGGATATTTTTCTTGATATAGAGCTACTTTTATATTTTTTTTGTGTACATAGATATTTCACATAATCTTTAATATTGGTTTTGTTTACGCCAACCAAGGTAGTGCCGCTTTCTAATAAAAGTTCTTCAAACTGGTGTAAATCCGAACGATAACTTTCCAGAGTATTTTGTGTAGCGGACCTCTCTGAAGCCAAAGCATCTATGTAATATGTTATGTAAAGATTTTCTTTTTTATTTTGCGACTGTTTATTTTTCATTATCAGCTCCTATATTTATTTCTTTGGCTATAATTTGATTGGAAGTGTTTCCTATGTGTCTTATGAGAAAATATGAGACAAATAAGGCATTTATCAATAGAGTGAACATCACAAACCTTTGCTTTAACCTTTTTTTTAAATTTAATCTTACTCTTATCATAGTTAAATTATAACGTCAAATCTATAAAAAACACCTTATAAAGTGAGCTCTACTATAAATATAGAATACTTCTTAGCTGTATCTATCTATATTTATTATAACATAACATTTATTATAATTCTAACATGGACAGATAGAGATTTCAATTACGTTAGTGTTATGGGTGTTAATAAATTTTTAATATATACCTTTACAAAAGAAGAAATCAAATGGCATCTTTTTTAAATAAAGTGCTAATAAAAGGAACGGTCACATTTGACCCTATAGATTCATTATCTATCTTCTCTATAATTTTATCAATGCTATAGAAAGAACGTTCTATTCTTGCTAAAATATAATTAATCACTTTTAAATCAATTTTTAACTGTTTATCTGAAAATCGTTTTATTAGCATGATTCTTAATAATTCTTCGCTTGCAGGCAAAATTTTTACGCTGATAGTTGATAATATTCGAGAACTTAAATCTCTTAGTTTGAAGTTAAGTTTTTTTGGTGAAATTGAAGAAGTGATTAGCAGCTTCTTATCATTTTCTTTCATGTAATTGTAACAATGTAATAACATTTCTTCATCTTTAATGTTTTGTACGTCTTCTAAAATAAAAGCATCGCTATACCTAATCTCGCTTACAAAGTTATTCACATTGATAAAAATTGCATCGTTTATTGACTGCCAAATATGAGCAAGATGAGTTTTACCAGAGCTTTTAGGTCCAAAAAGAATGAGAGATTTCCAAGATAAATCCTCAATTACTGAATTATATATGTGCTTATTTTCATCTAAGATGATGTAATTTTGCCGACTATAATCAGCTTGATTGTTGTTAAATAAATTTAATTGCACATTAAACCTCTTACGTAACCTCTTTCTGGTAGTAATTTTTGCGCAGAAATTTACTTACGCTCCTCAAATATCTCAGGTATTCTGGGCTCATTTCTCCTCTTACCATAAATTGATTATGCAAAAGGTCTGTTAGCCGTTTTTATAAAGCTCACTTTTAAAATATTTATTGATTGCATATTCTACTGATACATTGAACATTGCTATTATTGGAATAAAAAGTAATATACCTGTAAATCCAAAATATGAAGCGCATATAGTAATTCCCAGAATAATTACAGTTGGATGTATATGAACTTTTTTTCCTATTAATAAAGGAACTAATATGTTTGAATCTATTAATTGTCCAACACCAAATAATAGCAAAACGGCAGCACTTTCAAACCATTCACTAAATTGAGTAATAGCGCTCAAAAACCCAATAATGGTATATAATAATGGTCCTACGTAAGGTATGAACGTTAATATTCCTGATAAAATTCCAATAACAATAGAGTGTTTCAATCCGATTATGCTCAGGCTCACAGAGTAAAAGACCATCATGACAATACATACATTTACCTGCCCCTTTAGATAATTAGATATGATGAAATCCACTTTGGAAAAATAATTTGCAACTTTTTCTCTATAAGAAACAGGAATTAATTTATTAGCTTTTTCTATAATTAAAGGCCAATCACGTAATATATAGAAAAACACTACAGGAGTAATCACCATTAATGATACCGTGTAAATCAAGCTAAAGCTTGAACTTAACACTTGGATTATAAAGTTACTAGCAATATCAAGAGCATTTATGAAATAAGATACATAGTCGCTGTAATTTTCTGCTAGATTTTTAGATAAGTGATCAAATAAGCTATCCTCGATTTTTATATTAAGAAATTCTAATACAGAGGGGATTACTTTAAGTTTTAATGAAGGCACTTTACTCACTAAGAAATTTAATATTGAAGTAATTTGAACATATACAATAGGTAAAACAAATGTTATAACTAGTATAAAAGCTATTAATAAAACAAGTATTATAAAAATTACAGAACATGAACGCGGTATTCTATACTTTTCAAACTTGACTACTAGCGGATTAAACAAATATGCAATAACAATAGACATTAAACATGGAAAAATCATAGGACGCATCAGGAATAACATCCCTATTATAAAAAGGAGTATAAAACAAATAGTTATATGACGTTTTTGCATGCGTTTAGCATAGTCAATTTACTGAAAAATATACAGTTTATTGTAAATACTATCTATTCATTGTTTTATCAATTTTATTAAGTATTAGGTCAATCAAATTTTCACCCAATTCTTGACTGAATAAAACTCCGTTATGTGGATCATCTTCATACCTTTTCGAACTAACAGTCTTGATCAATTTTCCACGTAGCAATACATCATTTTCTATTGCGTGCGCCAATTGTGCAGGTTGTGGTATTAAGTAATCTCTTTTGCTATTAATAACTATTATTGGCATATTCAATTTTCCCTCATCTCGCAACTTTCGTATATCGTTCACTAAATCAAAATCTAGATCTAAAGCCTTTAGCAATTTTTTAAAAATGGATGAGGGCAACATACTTAAAATTTTTGCTTGAGGGATCGGAAAATGCCCTATTGCTGTATGAAAAGAGCTGAAAGTGCTAGTAAAAATAACACTTCCAAGTTTAACGTTTTTGTCTGCAAAGTGCTTCAAAACTGCCGATGCAACTGCTCCTCCAAAGGAATGGCCAAAAAGTATAATGTTTTCAGGCCTCACACCCTTGTCCATTAATTCATTGATTTCTTCTATCGAGGGCTTAAGCAAACTTTGATCTCTATTTATAAAGGGAATAATAATAAGCATTACGGATAAAAAAATGCAAGTTAGAGCAGCTAAGCTTGCTAAACCAACTACTCCAGCTGTTATGGGGCTTATAAGTAGTAATATTGCAATGGGCGCTGATACAGATGCCACGAGGAACAAAAAGCTAACTGCAGCATAAGTTATGTAGTTTTGGAATATAGCCGGATATTTATGTGTATGAGCAATAGCTTTTAGCCTATTTCTGCCACATAAATGCTGTAAGCATTGTTGAGCATTTTTATGATTATCCCCTATTCCATGAAAGAATATAAGGTGTATCTCATTTTCTTTATTACACTTAGTAATGTGCATTCTAGCATCGTATTATATCTTATAAGATAATACACTCTTTTTTTAAAACTGTAAATAACTTGTTACTATACACTTACGCTGAAAATGATAAATATGCACACTAACAGACTTAAGAAATACAAAATAGCAGCATTAATAGTTGCAGCAGGAGTAGGCAGTAGATGCAGTAACACAATTCCTAAGCAGTATACAAAACTTGCAGGTAAATCTGTTTTATTTCATGCAATTAAAAGATTTCTGGCTAACCAATATATAGATTACATAAGAATAGCAATTAATAGAGACCATGAAAGTTTTTATAGGGAAGCAATGGATCTCTTATCCAACCATTATTTAAGTGAAAAATCAGCAGTACACTCCTTGATGTCATTCCAGCGCGTGACGCTGGAATCTAGAAAAAAAGAAAGTATGGATCCAAGTAGTCAAGCTACTTGGATGACAGGAGGTGTAGATACTAAATTACTAAGTCCAATATATGGAGGAGAAAACAGGCAAAATTCAGTTAAACTAGGGCTTGAAAGCTTACAAAAAGTTAACCCAGATTTTGTAGTTATACACGATGCTTGTAGGCCTTTTGTGTCAGATGTTCTGATAGATAACTTGGCTCAGTCCATGATTAATGATCAATATACAGGAGTAGTACCAGCAATAGAAGTCGAAGACACTATGTCATTGGTGGGTAATAATTTCGTTGAATCTACGATTTCAAGAGGAAAACTCAGAGCCATACAAACTCCTCAAATTTTTAATTTCAAAGAATTATTATCGTGCCATCAATCAGACAAAGAATTTACTGACGATTCATCACTAATGGTAGAGCACAAAAAACATGTTGCGATTATTAAAGGTGAGAAAAGCAATTTTAAGTTAACCACAAAAGAGGATATCAATATGGCAAAGCTTCTCTTTGAAGAGCCAAAATTTCGTGTCGGAACTGGTTATGATATACATAAGTTCATTAAAGTTCAAAATGGTGCTGAGAGCTTTATAAAAATTTGCGGTGTGAAAATTGAGCACAACATGGCAATAGAAGCACATTCAGATGGTGATGTTGCAATACATGCAATCGTTGATGCAATACTCGGAGCACTGGGATGTGGCGACATAGGAGAGCACTTTCCTCCTAGTTCCTCTGAATGGAAAGATTGCAATTCATCTCACTTTCTTGACTTTGCTGCTAAAAAAGCAAAGGAAAAAGGGTACAGCGTGTCTAATTTAGATATTACTATAGTTTGTGAGGAGCCTAAAATATCGCCTTACAAAGTAGAAATGAAGAAATTCATATCAAAAGCATTAGAGATTGATGATGAATTCGTAAATGTCAAAGCAACCACTGCAGAAAAATTAGGTTCTCTTGGAAGAAATGAAGGAATAGCAGCATATGCTTCTGTGTTATTGCATACAAACTTTTATTGGGAATAGAAACGAAAAAACTTCCTTGACAAACTCCGCCAACCCCCTTACCATAAACACTGAAGCTATTTATTTATCTTCTCTGTACAGATTAAATGACAAAAAAACTCACGTATCTGGCGTTTCATGTTTAATTTTTTGCACTATGTGCACTCTATGTCTTTATAAAATTTCTAGGTTTTTACCTAATATAAGCTGAAATGCGCTTATAAAGCATTTAAAACATCAAAAAACGCCAACTTAAAAAATGGATAGTGAATAACTAGCTACCCTAGGGTTTCTTTTGCCTTTTTTTCTGTTTAGTAAATTTCGTAACCGTTCACGGAGATAAGGTGGTTTACAAAGTAAGTATAAAAGTGTAAAGAGATAGGAAGCTAAATATGGAATGGGTAAATGACAACAGTGCTGCAAGAAAAGGTTGTAGCAGAAAACGCTAATCTCAAGGAAGAAATAAAAGCACTGATCAGAGAAAATGATAGCTTGAAAGCAAAAATAGTTGAATTAGAAGACAAATTGGGCTTAAATTCGCAAAATTCATCGCTGCCACCATCACGAGATATATATCGTAAGAAAGCAAAAAAGAAAAGTGATAAAAAACCAGGAGGTCAGCCAGGACATAAGGTGCATAAGCGTGAATTAATGGCTGCAGACGAGGTAGTGAGATGCACAATTGATACAATTTGTATGTGTGGAGGTAAGATTACTTTAGAAGATGAAATTATTCATCAGAAGGCAGAGTTGCCAGAAATTAAGCCAATTGTAACTGAGTACAGGTTGCAAAGAGGACATTGTAGAGTATGTAATAAAAGAATTACAGCAAATTTACCCGAAGGTGTTGCAAGAGATTTTCTAGGACCCAATGCTAAAACAGTTATAAGCAGCCTTAGCGGCTTTTTTATTAACTCAAAAAGAGAGGTACAGCAAATTTTGGGCAGTATTTTTAATCTAAATATAAGCCTTGGTTTAGTCTCAAATACTGAACGCAGGGTATCGAAGAAGTGTGCATCTGAATATGAGAAAATGAAGGAAGAGTTGCAAGGAAGCGAGTATTTGCATATAGACGAAACAGGGCACAGAAATCAAGGAAAGAGAGGCTGGAGTTGGGTAATAACAAACAAAGCGTTGACACTTCTGAAGGTAAGCGAGTCTCGTGGTAAGAAGGTGTTGAAGAGTTTACTGCCAGAATATGATGGTATATTTGTGAGCGATAGATACGCTGTATACAATTACTTCAATCGTGAAAATAGACAGATATGTTGGGCACATCTGGCAAGAGATTTTGAGAGATTTGCCCATAGTAAAAATGTTGAAGTGAGCAAAATTGGCCAAGCACTAAAATCGCTCAGCAATAAGGTGTTTGTAGTAGATAAGGCAAAAAAACAAAATTTGATAGATAATTTGAGATTTTATCGACTGGTGCGAAAAATTCGGAAAAGGGTAAAACATTTTTTACGTAAAATGACGAGGGTTGCAAATAGCACTCAAGCTTCAAGAATGGCCGCTAAGATGTTACGATCTGAGGATATGATGTGGAAGTTTTTAAGAAAACCTGAAGTGATAGAAACAACTAATAACCTTGCAGAACGGCAAATTAGACGGTACGTAATTTATCGTAAAAACAGCTTTTTCACCTGGTCAGAACGTGGAGAAAGATTCGTGGAAAGAATGTTGTCGATATTTTTGACATCACGTCTCAATGGCCAGAACCCCTTTCAAAAGCTACAGAATCTAGTAGCTGTCACTGCTTAGTTCTTTAATTCATTCTCACAATCCGTGAACGGTTACCCTGTTAGGCCCAAATTGCAATGTTCGTACAGTTGTGGATACCGCGGCGGTATGACTTGCATTAGCTATAAAATAGTAGTTTATATAAATCCCATAGCATGCCGAATGAAGCTTTTTTTGAGAAAATTTGAATTTTCAACTGCAATCAAGCCAAGATTTCTTAGTGCTTTAGCGCAGAATATTCTGTTGGAGAACATCCTATTTAATCCATCAGTTGCAAGCGCCATTGTAAAATTATCAAAGTATCTGTTACGTGAAATTTTCTTTAATAAATAACTACTGCCAACATCAATACCAGATGCTTTTGCAGCAACTATGTGCTTTATAACACTTTCTACATCTCTAATTCCAAGATTAAGCCCTTGACCTGCAACTGGATGAATTGAATGTGCTGCATCGCCGATAAGCAAAACTCTACCCTTATATAACTTTTTTGCGAAAACAAAACTTAAAGGATAAAGTTTTCTTTCACCCTCTAATTTTATCTCTCCTAAATAAGAACCAAATCTTTTTTTGAGCTCTATAATAAATTCTTCTTCAGACAGATCCATTAGCATTTTTGAAATTCCAGATTTTTCTGTCCAAACTATCGAAGAAGTATAGCCACCCTTCATCGGTAGAATTGCAAATGGACCGCCAGGAAAAAAACGCTCTACAGCTAAGTTTTGGTGATGCAGTTCATGCTTTACATTAAATACTATGCTACTTTGTTTATAATCAAATTTCACTGTCGGTATAGAAAATAACTCTGGTAGTTTAGAGTTTTTGCCTTCAGCGCAGATAAGTAGCGATGATATTAATTCCTGGTTATTATCAAGAATAACTTCCACATATCCTGAATCACAAGCAATTGTTTTATAGGAATGTGGAGAGTATATATTTAGTTTATTCAGAAAATTATTGTTGATTGCATTCCATATAGTAGCATTGTTAATAACATAACCCATTGGTTCTTCACCAACCATTTTATGATTGTAATGCACAGTAACCGCATCTAATATGCATATATCAAGTATTGGCTCAGCTTCGCTTTCTATAAACTGCCAAATCCCTAATTTTTCCAATATTTTTTTCGAGCCTTGAGAAATAGCAAATGCTCGGTTGTCATCTACTACACGTGGTAGACTATTTTTTTCAATCACAGCTACAGACACAGAGTCACAACTGAGGCCAATTGCAGTAATAAGACCAAGCAACCCACCACCTGAAATGATTACATCATAATTCATTTTATTCACGCTAATTGTAAAATTATATTTTATCTATTTTGAAAATAGTTTAAACAAACTTTGTATACTATGAGTAAAAGACTTTAAGGTTTTCCTATATACAAATTAAGTCTCTTAGAACCTGTCTTGAAAATGGCTAAGCATAGAAGTAATCATATTAGATTTCTTGCATAACCCAAACTAAGTAGAAAAAAGGCAACTCCCCTGTCATCCCAGTAGCCCTCTTCTTGTCATCCCAGTAGCCCTTTCTTGTCATCCCAGTGCGTGACACTGGGATCTCATTTTACTTTATAATGATGTCATGGAAGTAGCTGACACTGGAATTCAGAAAAAAGGATGATGTCATTCCAGTCTGGAATCCAGCCTTTCCATAATCATCAAAACGTTGTATTTTAACATAAAACAGCTATTTTTATACTTAATAAAATTCCTGGATCCCAGACTGGGATGACACCCTTCTGGTAGACAATGTTCGTACAGTTGTGGATTCATTCGCGGTATAAATTCCGCTAACTAGTAGCGGAATGACGGTTTTTCAAATTGTAGGTAAACCTAAGCCACTTTAGCTATAACATCTTTAGCAATGTCTTCATAAATCTCTGCCAAATCTTCACTTAGCATTAAAGGATTTCCACAATCAGAAGCATGACATATTTGTGGATCCAGAGGAATCCTGCCTAGGAGTTTGATGCCCAGCTCCTCAGACATTCTTTTTGCGCCGTCTTTTCCAAATATGTATATTTCTGAGTCATTTTGAATGAAATAACTCATATTTTCCACAATTCCAATAACCGGTACGCTGAGCTTTTTAAGCATATCGTAAATTTTGCGAGCATCGATTAAAGAGAGCTCCTGTGGAGTTGAAACTATTATCGCCCCGGTTAAGTTAAAATTTTCCATAAGACTTAAATGCACATCGCCAGTTCCAGGTGGTGTATCAACTATCAAATACTCTATATCGGACCATTTTGTTCCCATGAGAAGATTATAAAGTGCTTTTGTGATCATAGGTCCGCGCCATATTGCTGCACGATCCTTGTCAACAAAATAGCCGATTGAAATAGTATGCAGTCCATACCTTTCTATAGGTATTGCTTTTCCACCCTGTATTTCTGGCTTTAATTTTTCAGTGCTAAGCATTTTAGGAATTGAAGGACCATATATATCTGCATCAACCAGCGCAACTTTATGTTTCAACTTTGCTAATGAGAGAGCAAGATTTAGCGCAACTGTGGACTTACCCACACCGCCTTTACCAGAGGCCACAACGATTATATTTTTCACTCCTTCGATATGTAATTTAGCTTTTTGTTGCCCAGTTTGTTTTTGACCAGTAGCAACCACGATCACTTTTGTCACCCCCGGTATAGCTTTAACAGCTTGCTCACAATTTCTTCTTAATTCTTCGTTTGCTTGCGTGTTACCGGCAACTTCAAGCGCAAAACCAATGTCCCCGCCTTTAATAATGATTGAGGATATTATGCCAAGAGCGATCACATCTTTGCCGCTTTTTTGCTCTATGACTTTTTTTAAGTTCTCTCTTACAATTTCTTCGTTGATCATTAGACCTCTTATATAGCAGATCCCAGTGCGGAACATTTGTTTCGGAAACAGTATGTTAAATGTTATAGCAGGTTTTGCCTAGAACACAAGCCAAGTACTGGTTCACTTTATGACAGTATCATGAAAGTAGCCTCTTTCTTGTCATCCAAGTAGCTTGATACTGGTTTACTTTATGATGATGTCATGAAAGTAGCTGACACTGGTTCTTTTTTTCTAGATCCCAGTGTCACGCACTGGGATGACAAAAAAAGGAGCACTGGAATGACAGCAGTCCCACGTCATACCGCGATTCATTCGCGGTATCTCTTAACATAGATCCCGCTAACACGTAGTGGGATGACGGTTGTCGGTGAACCTAAGTTACTTTAGCTACAAACATTAAGAAATTTACTAAATGAAAAAAAAGGCAAAAGAAGCCCCGTGGTTATTATCCGCTTTAAAATATTGGCGTTTTTTATGTTTTAAACGCTTGACAAGCGAGATAGTACGCTGCTACGAAAATTACCTGCAAAAAGAAACCTCTACTCCTTATTCTTTGCCCTTCCTGCACGCTTACGTTCATTTGGATCAAGGAATTTCTTGCGTAAACGTATAGATTTTGGAGTTACTTCCACCAATTCATCATCATCTATATACGCTATCATATCCTCCAGTGTCATTATCTTTGGAGGAGTGAGTTTTATGGCTTCATCACTACCTGAAGCTCTTACGTTTGTTAATTGCTTACCTTTTAGCACGTTTATCTCCAAATCATTGTCACGGCTATGCTGGCCGACAATCATGCCACAATATACCTTATCCTGTGGCTTGATAAACATAATTCCCCTGTCTTGCAAATTGAAAATTGCATACGCCACAGCCTCACCCTTATCTGTAGAAATTAAAACTCCATTGCGCCTTCCAGAAATTGGACCTTTATGTGGAGCATAACTATGAAATAAACGGTTAATTATGCCTGTGCCCCGAGAATCAGTTAAAAACTCTCCTTGATAACCAATTAATCCTCTTGATGGCACTAAAAACGTTAATCTTGTCCTACCATTACCAGAAGGTCTCATGTCAGTCACTTCACCTTTTCGGAAGCTGAGTTTTTCCATGATGATTCCACTATATTCATCATCTACATCAATTACTACTTCCTCTATAGGTTCAAGTTTTTTGCCATCTTCTTCCTTAAATAGCACGCGAGGGCGTGATACTGAAAGCTCAAAACCTTCTCTCCTCATATTTTCAATTAACACTCCAAGCTGTAGCTCACCACGTCCACCTACTTCAAACGCTTCACCACTTGATGCCAAAGTTACGGTAATTGCAACATTTGTTTCTGCTTCTGCATATAAACGATCCTTTATAACGGTTGAGGTAAGCTTTGTTCCCTCTTGTCCGGCAAAAGGTGAATCATTAACACTCAGAGTAATCGCCATCGTCGGCGGATCAACTGGAGTTGAGCTTACTGCAGTTGTAACCTCTGGTACTGCTATAGTGTCAGAAACTGAAGCTTTCTCAAGTCCTGCAATTGCAATTATGTCTCCCGCCACAGCTTGTTCTACTGGAATACGTTTCAAGCCAGAAAATGAGAGCAACTTAGTTAATCTCCCTCGTTCAATTACTTTACCGTCCAGATCAAGTACCTTAAGATCTGAATTGACTTTTGCAACGCCCTGATAAACCTTTCCTGTCAATATTCTGCCAAGAAACTTATCAGACTCAAGTAGAGTGACCAACATAGCAAAAGGGGCATTTTGATCATAAACAGAAGGTTTTATATAATCTATAACCGTTGAAAATAATGGGCTTAAATCTTTTCTTTCATCAGAAAGCTCCTTAGCACACCAACCATTTCTACCTGAAGCATACAACACTGGAAAATCTAGCTGCTCGTTGGTTGCATCAAGGTTAAAAAATAACTCATATATTTCATTTAATACTTCATCAATTCTGCTGTCTGGTCGGTCGACCTTATTGATTATCACAATTGGCTTCAAATTTGCTTTTAGTGCTTTTGACAACACAAATTTAGTTTGTGGCATGGGACCTTCCGCAGCGTCAACCAGCAGCAACACACCATCTGCCATGCACAATACCCTTTCTACTTCTCCACCAAAGTCTGCGTGCCCTGGCGTATCAATAATATTGATTTTTTCATCACCCCACATTATTGATGTGCATTTTGCAAGTATTGTAATTCCGCGCTCACGTTCTTGGTCGCCACTATCCATAACTCGCTCTTGAACTTCTTGATTCTCACGGAACGTGCCACTTTGTTTTAACATGTTATCAAGCAAAGTAGTTTTACCGTGGTCAACGTGTGCGATTATTGCTATATTACGGATCGATTTAAATTCGTTCATTTTCTATCATTTCAAAATTAATTTAGTAATAAGTATACATAAAATACACTTGGAGTAAATAACTAAAGCTGTGTATAAGTGCTGTGTTTCCAAGATATTATAGGATTACTTTGTTAAATATTCTCTACTCCCAGGTTTTGTTATGGGTAGTTGTTTTAATTCACTTGGAAGTTCTTCCTCGCTGTAGTTTTGGATGTTCAGTTCAATCAAAGATATGACAGGAAAAGGCAGTTTCGTTTCACTATTCCTCTTTATTAAAGAAGCTTCAGCAATGACTTTACCTCCCTCCCCTTCTGCACATTTCACTGCTTCAAGTGAAGATTTGCCTGTGGTTATCACATCCTCGATAAGTAATATTTTCTCACCCTTTTTGATCTTAAATCCACGGCGTAATTCAAACTTGCCATTAACGCGCTCGCAAAACATTGTCTTTATTCCAAGCTGCCTGCCAATCTCATAACCTACAACTATTCCGCCAATTGCAGGAGATAATATTAAATCTATGGAGCTATTTAATTCTTTTTTTATTTTATCTGCTAATAATGCGCAAACTTTCATGGCTCTGCTTGGATTTTCAAAAATCTTCGCACACTGTATGTATGTGTCACTATGCAGCCTGGATGATAAAACAAAATGCCCATGCAAAATTGCTTCTGCTTCTTTAAATTCTTTTATTATTAGGTTGTTTTCGTCTAATATCATTTTTTAAGTTTCACTATTACATTCTTTATTAATTATCTGAGTGATACAAATATCAGACCACACGTTTATTGCAGTTTCAAACATATCGATGATTGTATAAATAGGCAAAATCAGTCCCATAATATGCAGAGGAACATTCATCGACATGAGATAACTGGTTGCCATAAAATAGCACCCCATCGGCACTCCAGCGTTACCAATTGCTGCACTAGTTGCTAAAAAAATCCATATAAACATTTCGCTTAAGGAAAATGCGCATCCATTCATCTCTGCAACAAACATTACAGTGATTAGTATAAATGCAGCACATGCATTCATATTAATTGTTGTGCATATTGGTAAAATAAAGGACGACAATTTCTTTGGCACCTTTAGCTTATTTTGCACACAGTCTATAGTTGTTGGCAATGTTGCACTGGATGATTTAGAAAAAAACGCAAGTGTGAGTGCCGGCATAACCCCTTTCAGCGTTTGAATTGGTGATATGCCTTTATACCACATAAGTAGCGGTAAAATCAGAAATGCCTGCACAAAATTTGCAGACATTATGCAAACAAAATACCATAAAAGACTGTAGAACTCGCTACCACCTTTTAATTCGTGCAAAAAACATGTAATAAAAGACCACACAGCAAGTGGAACAAGCTTTAGTAACCCCTGAGCAATTTTAAGTAACGTATCGAAAAGTGCAGAGAATATTTGATGTAATATGTCCTGCTTTTCTTTTGAAAGTGAAACAATAGCTCCACCCATCAAAAAAGCGATCAATATGCTACCAATAACGTTATTTTCAAGAAAAACTTGCACAAAATTCGAAGGAATGAGTGATTTTAAGTATGAAAAGTAACTGTAATTGTTATTATCCAAACTTCCTATCGTGTTACATATAAAATTTTTTTTCACTGGGTCTATTAGCAGGTAAAACAATAATGCAACAAACGCAGCTATAATAGTTGTAAGCAGCGTATAAAATAGTGTTTTCTTAACTAAGGTTTTAATTTCGATTGAGTCTTTAAGTCCTGAAATTGTGGAAACTATTGATAGAAAAACTAAAGGTAAACTTATTAATTTCAACAAACTAACAAATATGTCACTAAACAGCTTTGCTATTTCAAATATAATCTCACTGTTTAAATAGTAAGCAACTATTGCAAACAGTATAGAAAAGAGTATTGCAAACTTGTGCATTGAAAATAAAACTTCAAAGTAACATTATACAACAATTTTGCTGTTTTGGAATCAGATTGATAGACAAAATAACTTTATAGATTAGGGAAAGATAAGTAACATTTCATTATTAATTAAGTGTTAAAAATATGTCATGCGATGTACTTTAAATTCAGGTGCACTTAGCCCATTCTGGTGATAACAAATTGGAATAGATAAGGTATGATAACTAACTTTTCTGTGAGTATATAGTTTTGCCAGACACAACAGTACGTACCACGTGCCCTTTTACTTTGCGCCCATCGAAAGGGGAATTCTTTGATTTACTAGCAAAGTTGTCAGTTTTAATTTCCCATTCATGATTGAGGTCAACTAAAATTAAGTCTGCAGCAAGGTTTTTTTGTATACGACCACGTGATACGTGTATTATATCTGCAGGCTTATATGTCAATTTTGCAAGCACATCAAGTAGACCCATTTGCCCACTGTGGTAAAGTTCAAGTGAAAGGGGCAGCATTGTTTCAAGGCCAACAATACCAAATGCAGCATTTTCAAGTGGAAGATCTTTAGAATTACGATCATGCGGAGCGTGATCGGTTGCAATGCAATCAATCACACCTGTCTTTAAACCTTCAACCATAGCTAAACGATCTTCTTCAGTGCGAAGCGGCGGGTTCATTTTTGCAATTGCTCCATGTTGTTTTACTATATTTTCAGTCAAAGTGAAGTGATGAGGGGTTACTTCACATGTAACATTTAATCCCAAATCTTTCGCACGTTTAATAGCATCAAGTGAATCTTTTGAAGAGACATGTAGAATATGGTAGTGCACATTTTCCATATCTTTCATGAGCAGTATATCACGATTTACCATAACCGATTCTGACGCACTCAAGATTCCCTTTACTCCCAATTCTTCAGAAATTTTACCTTCGTTGATTGCACCACCTGCTGATAAATTTAAATCTTCTGCATGTTGAGCAATAGGAACACCCAGCATACTTGAATAAAGCAGCGCCTGTCTCATAATCATTGGGTTCATAACTGGCATGCCATCATCAGTGAACCCAACCGCACCTGCTTCCTTTAAAAGTGCCATTTCAGTCAACTTTTCTTCCGAAGTGGTGATTTTAGCGTAAAATTCAACGTTTACATGTGAAGTTTCAAGTGCTCTATATTTCAAATATTTAGCCAAAACAACGCTATCAATTGCTGGAACAGTGTTCGGCTGACAAACTACAGTTGTAACGCCTCCCGCAGCTGCAGATTTGCTGCCTGTATATATAGTTTCTTTATGTTCTTGGCCTGGTTCACGAAAATGTACGTGAATGTCAATAAGGCCTGGCATTAGAACAAGCCCTTTACAGTCTATTGTTTCATCGACCCCACTTGTTGAAAATAATGATTCACCAAAGTCAACAATTTTATCCCCTTCAGTCAATAATGAACCTTTTATATCAAGCTTAGTTTCGGGATCGATAACACGAGCATTAATATATGCAATTTTATAGCCTTCCTTTTGCCCTGTTTGCAGCAAATTCCAAGTTTGAGTCATTATATTTGAGTATCGATTATAAAATAAATCTAAAGTTTTTTTAACAAAACACAACCAAATAAAAACGCAGACTAAAGTTGCGAGAGCTGTCTTGAATTAAAATTGTCCAAAAAATTTGGCTCTTATAACCGAGTTAGCTCAGTTTTAACGTTAATATGAAAAACTCTTAGCTCTGTTGAAGGATTTTCCAGTTGAATATCTAGCTCATTCTGTATGTTCGATAAACAAATCAAAGCTGAGTCAAAATTTTCATCACACTGCTTCTCTTCATGCATACCATCGATTATTTCCTCTAATTCTTCCACATCATCCATTTCTTGCGGCGCACTTTTTAATATCGCTTTTATTTGGTTTAAATTTTGACGAATTTTCTCCTGATATCCAGCAATTCTCTCTTGATATATATCAATTATTTTTTGAAATGCGTTGCCTCTAAATGGATGTTCTTTTTTCTCTTTTATGTAAGAACTTTGAAAATCTTTACAGTTAAGGATTGCTTCTCTATGTTTTTTTATGTCATTAATTGCACTGACTATCGACTTATCTATTTTCTTCAAATTTTCTTCCCGTCCTTCTCTTTTAATTATACTTTTGGATTCATTTTTCATTTGGTTCATTTTGTCATACAGGTTTCTGCATTCTTTGTAAGATACCATTGGTTGTAATATTCCTTCTTCTACACCTTTATTGTAAAAATTCTTCAACTCATCACTTGATAGTATTGTTATAGCATCTTCCCTTTTACCTTGTGATTTAGGATACTTTTTATTCAATGAACTAACATGATTTAACAAGAAATCTTTAACTAGCCCTTCTCTTTTTACTTCGGATAATTTTTCTAGTGTTTCTATATATTTCAGAACTTCCGCAAAGAGCTGTCCACCAGATGGAGCAAATCCTTGAAGTGGTTTACTCTGAGCTTTATAAAAATCGGTTTGTAAAAAATCTTCAGCTTGTTTTTTTATTACTGAAAGTTCATTGAAGGCTTTTTCTGGATTGATTTTTCTCAAAATACCAACAGTTTTTCTAATCGCTTTTTCTCTCTTTTTATTATCTTGCTTTTCATTTAATATCAGATGTTCAGTTTTGGTAAAAGCATTACCTTGATCACTCTTTGCAATGTTACAAACGATGTTTTTTACAACTTTTTCAGTTGCTGCATAATCTATTTCTTTTGCAAAGCAGTCAACAAATGATTGCCAAACTTTTTTATTAACAAGCTTACTTGTCTTATTTTCAAAATCTTCTCTACTTTTGAATCCTAAAATAGTATAGAGATTTTTTTCAACTATTGGTTCGGCATGTTGTTTTGCCACTTTACCTTTTATATTGAATGGAAATTTACTAATCTTAGTTGTACCCACAATGTTACCTCAATATTAACGCTATCTATAAAAGTATAAAGATTTAAGATTTAATATTTAATTTTTAATTAATACTAGCACAGCTAACTACGGGGGCATTATGCTAGCATCAATAGCAAGCGTCAATTAACACTTTAACTTCTAACTTGTCATCAGTAATATTGTTTATATAAAAACTATAATTTTTTATGCCTGAGCTTGGGAATATATTGCTATTGGTAGCCTGCTTATTGTCTTTGACATATTTGTTTTTACCACTTAGTTCTTGTCGGTTTATTACCACTGCCATATTTTTTTGTGTATCAACATCAATGGCTATTTTGATCTACTGCCACATTACAAATGATTTCTCACTCGAAAACGTATATTACCACTCACACACAACAAAACCTTTGATCTATAAGATTTGTGGAGTTTGGGGAAATAAAGAAGGGTCTATGTTGCTTTGGACATTAGTGCTTACCTTTTACCTATTTCTGATGGGTATTTTTACTGATAACGACAGTAAATTGAAGAAAGTATCCTTGATCACCCAAGGCTTGATTTGCTTTTGTTTTTTACTGTTCACTTTACTTGAATCCAGCCCCTTCACTAAAATGCCAAGCGTTGAAAAAGATGGATTGGGTTTTAATCCGATATTGCAAGATATAGGCCTTGCTATTCATCCACCGATATTATATTTGGGGTACCTTGGATTTAGCGTTCCTTTTTCGCTCTCTATAGCTGGATTAATTGCAAATACTGAAGGAAATGTTTGGGCTAAAATTGTCAGGCCTTGGGTACTTATTTCTTGGTCGCTGCTCACTTTGGGCATCAGCTTGGGTAGCTGGTGGGCATATCGCGAACTTGGGTGGGGTGGATTTTGGTTTTGGGATCCAGTGGAAAACGTTTCTTTGATACCGTGGCTAATTGCAGTGGCGCTGACACATTTGTTGCTCGTTGTACGAAATTTCAATACTTTAAGGAATTTCGCTATTTTACTTACGCTTACAACTTTTATATTGAGTGTAACTGGAACATTTCTAGTCCGCTCAGGAATACTCACCTCAGTGCACACGTTTGCAGATGACTCAAGGTATGGACTGTATATATTAGCTCTACTTGGTGTAATTACAGTCAGTAGCTTAGTAATATTTGTAGTGTTTACGAGAAAAAATCGCACATCTTTCCAGTGCTCGACATTGGAATCCAGAAAGAAATCTGCTACTCAAGTGACAGAGGGTAGAAGATTCTTTTCACGCCTTACGATGATGCTGATGAACAATTTATTATTTATTACTGCCTTTTTCATCGTGTTCGTTGGCACTTTATACCCTACAGTGCTTGAGTATTTAACCGGTGAATTAATTTCAGTTGGAGCACCATATTACAATTCTTTATTTAATCCTATTGCACTGGCTATTCTAGTGCTCACCATGATCGGGCAATACTGCCGTTGGCAGGGAAATAGTCTATTGCCAATATTTCGTGAATACAGATTTTCATTCTGTAGTGCTGCAGCTATTTTGCCGTTTATCTTTCACATGGAGCTAATAATTGTGCTATCAATTACTATCTCCATAGCATTATTAATCTTTGTTTTAGAAGCATATAGTAAAAGAATTTGTTTATTTAAGGTAGCATTTGGTGAATCAATTTTATTAGTAAGAAAAGTTTCTAAATCCTACTATGCAATGATGGCAGCTCATGCTGGAGTGGCAATTTTAGTGCTTGGTATAGCTTATTCAGTTGGTTGGCAGGAGAAAAAAGAAAATTACTTAAAAACAGGGGATAGCATAACAGTCAATAAATTTAAAGTTACTTTACGAAATATTGAGCTAATAAAAGAAAAAAATTTCCATGCAGTGAGAGGTACAATGGACATTAGGAATTTGCTGAATAATAAGATATTGGGTGAGATAACCCCTGAATATAGATTTTACCTTGTGGAAGGTCAGAAAAATGTTGAAAGCAGTATCTACCACAATTTATTTTCTGATATTTATGTTGTAATTGGAGAGATTGATAAGAGTAAGAGCAAAATCGCAGCTAAAGTGCACTATAAACCTGGAATGTCTATAATCTGGCTTGGATCCTTTCTCATCGCTTTTGGTTCGCTCCTTGCTGCTTTTCCTTTATTGAGAAGATTTTAATAGGACTCCTTTATACTATAACGAAAAAACTTCCTTGACAAACTCCGCCAGCGCCCTTATCATGGTATTGAAGGTATTCAGTTATCTTCATCTGTGCAGATTAAACAGCAAGAAAACAACGTAGTTGGCGTCTTATTTTTAATTTTTTGCACTATGTGCACCTTATGTCTTCACAATATTTCTAGGTTTTTACCTACACAAGCTGAAACGCGCTTATAAGTCGTTTAAGACAGTATAGTACGCCAATTTGCAGGATTAGAGAGTGACAACTAGCTAACGCGGGGTTTCTTTTGCCTTTTTTTCTGCTTAGTGAATTTCTTAAACATTTATAGCTTAAGTTAGTTGCACTTAAAAGCAGCTAAATTGCAGTGTTTAAGACTTAAAAAACGCCAAATACTGAAAATAGACAATGACTAGGGCTTCTTTTGCCTTTTTTTTGTTTGGTAAATTCCTTAATATTTATAGCTAAACGACAACCGTCATCCCGCTACGTGTTAGCGGGATCTCTTGTTATACCAATTCCTAAAAATAAATAGAGGAATAAAGAAAAATTTCTAAAATAGAATAATTTAAGAATTAGTGGGGAGTTATGGCAGGAAAAAGTAAAGCAATAGGAGAAGAATTATATAATAAGTGTAACCTGGAATTAAAGAAGCACGGCATAAGAGGAGAGATAGGAAGAAGATTACAGGCAATAATATCTGCAAAAGAATATGGAATAACAAAAGTTGCTCAAATATACCGAATTACTAGAACTACATTGATGAAGTGGATTACAAGATTTAAGGAAGGAGGAGTCAATGCGTTTAAAATACAACCAGGACGTGGAGTAAAGCCGAAGTTGAGCTACAAGCAGCAAGAAGAAATTAAAAATGTCATAGCAGAAGAAGGAGCCAACCTAACGGCTAAGAAATTAAAAATCATAATTGAGAAAATGTTTTCTATTGAGGTAAGTAAGTCTACAGCACATAGACTGATGCAAAAGTTAGGTTTTTCGTATATTACTCCAAGGCCTGTGCACAATAAACAGGATAAAAATAAACAAGAAGAGTTTAAAAAAAAATCTTAATGAAACTATTGTCACGTATCCCGAAAAAGAGCTATTTTTCTTCGATGAGTCGCGGTTTGGCACACATTCAAAGATTGGACACGGGTGGTTTAAAAAAGGCATTAGGACACAGGTTAAGGTAAAATTAGGTAGGCAAAACTTTTATCTCTATAGTGCAGTTAATCCTAGAAATCGAGAGAGTTCTAGCTTATTCGTACCAAACGTCAATACTGATTGTATGAATATATTCCTTGAGCAGATGTCACAATATTTAGGAACAAGGGAGGCATTTCTTGTTGTGGATTGTGCAGGATGGCATAGATCCAAAGGTTTAAAAATACCACAAAATATTACCTTAATCTATTTACCTCCATATTCACCAGAGTTAAATCCAGTAGAGCGTTTATGGCAATATTTGAAAGACAATCTCATTAAAAATAGAATATATGACTCTGTTAGTTTATTGGAGGATACTGTATGTGCATTCATTCGTAATATTACGGAAAGTTCGATCAAAACCATTTGTTCTGTGAGTTATTTGCCTGCTTATTTATGAGATTTGGTATTAGACCAATTATTGCAGCAACATTACTATTTATAATAGGGAATAATGTAATTAAAGGTATTATGGTAGCAGCAACATTCACCACGAATGCCCGATTGAATTTTTCTCTTTCATTAGTTTTTGCAATAACATTTACTGTTTTGATAGTGTTTGAAATGCAGCGTCTACTTGATCTAGTAGGGCTAATAACTTTTCCACATCTATTTAGGATCCTTTTCTTTGGTGTTGCAGTTAGGTAAGTCGTAGGATATTCCGCATCAAGTTTGCACATATTTTCAAAGGCCTGCCGCTTGTTAATGCTATCTGCTTCATCAACACTAACCCACAATTTAGGCTTTTCACCGTTTTGCTCTTCAAATTTTCGATCATTCTCTTGCTGTAAAAGCAGATCATGTGTTACTATAATTGTTGTAGGTTCAGTGACTTTCAGCGCATCTTTAATTTCTTGCACAGTTTTAGGTGTTTTAACATCTACAGTAAATGCACCATCTATCATTTTCTTAGCCTGTTCAACTAAATTACCATGTAGGGTCGAGAACTGGCGCGCCTACTTTAGGGTTTGGTGGCTGATCCATTGTTTTCACAATAGGCCTCAATCCAAATTCCCATGTTAACGTTTCCAGCTCCCGCCTCGTCAAACGCAGCATGCGGTTTTCCCGCACTACGCTTTCCTAGCAGATTCTTTACCAAAGTTTATCACATATTGTACTGGTGATGCTTTCGGTTTGTAATACCTTATTCTGTAGTCTGAATATAGACCCAGCGTTTTGTATATCCATTCGCTACTCCACTTCTTCCACCCAAACCCTTTCTTTGCTTTCCTGGCTCGCATTAAGTTGCGTCTTACCTTCTTTTCCACCCAATGTTTTACGTAATTGAACTTTCGACCAGAGTTCCCTATCCTAAAGTAGTTTACCCACCCTCTCAATATCGGATTGATGTCATGTATCACTCTTTTTATCGGTTGCGATTTATAGCGCCGAAATATTTCCTTCAACTTGCGTAGCAGGTTTGTTCGTGCTTTCATCTGCGGTGTTTTCCTGACATTCCATTTTCCTTGTCTTGTGATATTCTCTTGAAAATCAAACCCTAGGAAGCTAAATGTTTCTCCTTTCTTTAGGTTGATGACTTTTGTCTTTTCTTCATTTACGCTCACTTCTAGTTTTGCTAATTCTTCTTCCAACCTTCTGTATACTGCTCTTTCTAGCCATTCCCGTTTCGGGTGTTCACTAATCAGTATCACTAAATCGTCTGCCCATCTGGCATATTCCATACGTTGGTACTTTCCTTCTTTGGTCACCTCTTTTGCTTTCTCCAACATTTTATCTACCTCATTTAGGTATATATTGCTTAGTAGTGGCGAAAGTGGTGATCCTTGTGCTATTCCTCGTTTTCCTCCTGTTTTGAGGATTAGCTTAATCATGCGCATGATTTCTTTGTCATTTATTCTTTTGGCAATCTTTTCCATCAGAATATGATGTCGCACATTGTCGAAGTAGGATTTCAGATCTACGTCAATTACTTTTGTATTGCCTTTGATTGCTGCTTCCGTTACTTTTTGTACTGCTTCATGCGCATTACGCTTAGGTCTATACCCGTATGATCCTTTTTGGAAGTCTGATTCGAATATCGGTTCAAGTATTAGCTTCAGTGCTGTTTGCACTATTCTATCCCGGATGCAGGGTATGTTCAACTTTCTGAATTTTCCTCCAGATTTTGGTATTTCCTTCCTCCGGTTCCTATTTGGGCTATAGGTCTTGGTTATTAGTTCGTGTCTTATTTGTTGAAGATACTTTTCTAAGCCTTCTGCCTCTATCGATTCGAATGTCATCCCATCTATTCCTGGTGCCCCATTACTCTTCTTTGTTAGCTTATATGCTTCCTCCAGTGTCTCCATCTTACAGACGTGAACATAGATTCCCCAGAATCGCCATTCCGGTTCTGCTTTCGCTTTGATATATATCTTTCTTCTCAGGTCTTGTAATTTTATTGGCATTTTTATCATTTTTACCTTTACCTTCCTTTTGTTAAAAGATTTCTACTAGCAGGGTGCCTTTGCTCCATGAGCGTTACCTCACTTCTTCACTACTACGCACCCATCTGCCACCCTCTCATCTTCAGTTCACTTCCTGTTTTCCAGTTATAGAACCTACCTCTCCAAGGTATTTCTCCTTGGGATGAGGAGGGCTTCTCCAGTTGCTTTGTATGTCCTCATTGCCATGCCGTTACTAACACCCCGCTGAAGTAGACCTATCGTTTCATTCGTTTTTCGTCTGGTCTATTCTGTCTTCGCCAGTACCAAGATGGCTCGACCTTCAGAATATTCCTTTCGAGGCAATCTGTGTATTCGCTTTCGCTACGGCCTGGTAATTCGCCATTATCCTACGATAATGTTGTCGGTAGGCTTCAACATTTTGGTTTCCCTCCATGCTGCTACCCAAGCTACAGGATTCCGACTTTTATCCTGGTAGGTCTATCTCCTACTGAACAATACTTGCCTTCTCTGGACGCACTTGGTACTGAAAAGAATAAAGATATCCTCATTCACTTCCTCAATGATATTCTGGGTTTTGCTGGCAAAAATGCAATACAGGATATAGAGTTTTTAAGTACTATTCAAGACCCTGATATCGCCGCTAAAAAGCAAAGTATTGTTGATGTTCTCTGTAGAGATTCTACAGGTGCTCAATACATTTGCGAGATGGTGCGACCTGAAAGTCTTCGGTCATATTGTTTAAAAGGAGAGGAATTCATTCAGAAAGAAACTGAAAGGATTCTAAAACTTATTAAACCAGATGTTTTGCCGTCTGAGTCTATGCATCAGTGCGAATCGGGCAACCGGTTGGTGCCAAGCGATGCGGACAATGAACCTCCTCTTGAAAAAGAAGATGCTCAATCGTGAGAGGGGCATAAACTGCAAGCATCATGTGGTTGGAGGGCTAGGCTTAGTGGTATGGTGAACGTAAGTGAAGCTTTATAAGTACCGATACGATGAAAGAGCTAAAGATGCTGATAAGCTCTGACCAAAAGGTAATGTGGATAAGTTACATTTTTCATTTCTAGATGTACGCAAATAACAATTCCACCGGTATAGAGAAGCCACCTAACCCACTGTTGTATGACTGGAGAAACAGGGTAAGCCTGTATTTTCGCCTACATGGCAAGCAAACCGCAAGGAATGCTGATGGAAGTGCAGGTAAAGGAGAATGGAGAAAGCGAATGCCATTTTGTAACGAAATGGATAGAATTTGTAACATTAATTCGCGTGAAAACGAGCAGACTTCCATTTGGTCCCTCGTGACAAGAAACTTTGTTAACCACTTAAGGGAGGAAAGCAGATGATTACAGATAAAGCTGTAAGTGCACCTACCGACAACTCCGAAGCATGGAAGCAATTGCCATGGAAGAAGTGCCAAAAAGTTGTTATAAGGCTACAAAGACGTATTGTTAAGGCTGTCCAAGAAGGAAGATGGGGTAAGGTAAAAGCTTTACAACATCTTCTCACACGCTCTTTTAGCGGAAAAGCTTTGGCTGTTAAGAGAGTAACTGAAAACCAAGGAAAAAACACAGCGGGTGTAGATCGTCAACTATGGTCAACTTGCAATGCTAAATTTCAAGGAATAAAGCAGTTAAAGCAAAGAGGATATAAACCTTCTCCGCTAAAACGGATTTATATCAGTAAATCTAATGGCAAAAGAAGACCTCTTGGAATACCAACGATAAAAGATAGAGCCATGCAAGCATTATATCTGTTTGCCCTGGAGCCAGTATCTGAAACGATCAGCGACCGTCACTCCTATGGCTTTAGACCTAAAAGATCCTGCGCGGATGCTATTGCTGCTTGTCACTTATTACTGGCAAGACGCAATCGACCACAATGGATACTAGAAGGTGATATCAAAGGGTGCTTTGACAACATTAACCATGAATGGCTTATGAAGCATATTCCTATGGAGAAGAAAATTCTGCATAGTTGGTTAAAGGCTGGTTTCCTAGAGTCAAAAACCTTGTATCCCACAACTGCTGGCACTCCGCAAGGAGGTATAATTTCTCCAATACTAGCTAACTTTACCTTAGATGGTCTTGAACAGTTATTAGAAAGTCGCTTTGGTAAATTAGGTAGCAAAAGAAGAGGAAAAATCAGAAGTGGAGTGAATGTAATTAGGTACGCAGATGACTTTATTATTTCAGGTTTCACACATGAAGTACTGGAAAATGAAGTTAAGCCTTTAGTATCATCTTTTCTTCATGAGCGAGGTTTAATTCTGTCAGAAGAGAAGACAAAGATTACATTTATTACAACAGGGTTTGACTTTCTTGGTTGTAATGTACGTAGATATAATAAGAAGTTAATTATTAAACCTTCGAAAGAAAGTATTAAAAGACTTCTGAATAAAGCACGTACATTGATAAAAGCAAATATAGCGAACACTCAGGCTATAGTAATTAAGTCACTCAACTCTCTACTGAGAGGATGGGGAATTTACTATCACCATGTGTGTGCTAAAAAAGCGTTTAGAAAAATCGACAATGAAATTTGGCATAGTTTATGGAAATGGGCAAAGAAAAGACATCCTCGTAAAGGATTACGTTGGATAAAGAATCGTTACTTCAAAGTAATGGGTCAACGACAATGGGTTTTTGCTGCACCCATATGCAAGAACAAACCAAAAGAGATACGGTATTTAAGACTGCTAAAGCTGATTGATATACCTATCAGACGACATGTTAAAATCAGAGCGGATGCAAATCCCCTTGACTTAAAATGGAAAAAGTATTTTGATGAGAGAGTAAAACGAACAAGAATGTTAGCAAGCTCCTTTTCAAGAGAAGGTTCTCTACTGTTAGTGTCACCACTAAAGTTGATGTATTCTGAGGATTTATGAAAGACAAGCCGGTTCGAGAAAAGAAGAACTTAGATAAGGGGCTCAAGCGTAGTGTGGGGAAACCTGCATGCTGCGTTTCTAAGGGAGGGAGTAGTAGTAATACTGCTTCCTTACCTGACCAGCTCGCTAAAACTAAAGGCTTTGAAAAACGCGCCCAATACTATGCAGCTAAAGCTTATTCAAGACAAGCTGATAAGGGCGATCAATACCATAACCTTAAGGAAATTATCTTCATTGCTATAGCAGATTGTGTACTGTTTCCTAATAAATCTGAGTACAAATCAAAGCATACTATTCGAGATGAAGACACTAATGAACACGATCTAAAAGATTTTTATTTTATATTTATTGAATTGCCAAAATTTCCGAAAACAAAAGAAGATCAGTTAGAAAATATAGTTGAAAAATGGATATACTTCTTTAAATATGCAGATGAGACTAGTGAAGAAGAGCTGGAAAAAATAATAGGTAGTGATGTAATAATTAAAAAGGCCTATGAAGAGCTAAATAGATTCAATTGGTCAAAGAAAGAATTTATTGCCTACGAACAGGAAATAAAACGTATTCTTGATGAACAGGCTGTACTCGCTCAAAAACTCGATGATGCTAAACAAGAAGGTAGACAAGAAGGCATCCAAATCGGTCATGAAAAAGGCAGAAAAGAGGGTGAAAAGCAAGCTAAAATAGCAGTTGCAAAGAATCTACTTAAAGCAGGGGTTTCTATTGATATTATAGCTCAAACTACTGGTCTTACAGTTAACGAAGTCAAAGACTTAAGCTCATTCTATCTTTGGGTGTATAGATGAACATCTTTATACTAGATGAAAACCCAGCAATTGCGGCTCAAATGTTATGTGATAAGCATATAGTAAAAATGCCATTAGAAACTGCTCAATTATTGAGTAATGTTTTTTCAACAGCATTGAAAGTGCCAAATCCTTTTGTCAGTATCATAAATCAGAATATAGAAGTCCCATATAAACTGACTCACAACAATCATCCTTGTTCTTTGTGGGCTAGGCAATCGAAAGGGAATTTTTGTTGGTTGATAGAGTACGGAAGAGAATTATGTAAAGAGTACACTTGGCGATACAAAAGAAAGCATAAATCAGAGGAAGTAATAAATTGGTGTGATAGTAATAAGGATTTACTCATTTTTCGATCAACTGATATGCAAGCTTTTATACAAGCACTGCCGGATCAGTATAAATGCAGCAGTTCTGTGGAAGCTTATAGGAGATATTATCTCAAGGAAAAGATGAGATTTGCTAAGTGGGAAAATGGCAGAGGAGCACCAGATTGGATAATAGGAAATCCTGCTACGTAATACCACAGCTAATACAGCTCATAAATAGAGAAGCCATCCAAATCGGACATGAAAAAAGCATCCTAATCGACGAAGAAAAAGGTGAAATGAAAGCTAAAATAGCAGTGGCAAAAAATTCACTTAAGGCCGTTGTCTCTATAGATGTTATAGCTGAAATCACCGGACTTTCCCTTGACGAAATCAAACAGACTTTCTGATCAATCAACATTAGTTAGAGAAACAGTAGGAGCAAGTAGCCACAAAAAATGCAAACACCTGCTCCTTCCTTCACTCAGGCTCTATCTGATCAATTCAGTAGAATTAGTTGTAATTGATACGTTATTTAAATTGGTTCTAGGACCAGATAGAGCTACAGCTTTATTAGTACTTACTGATGAAGGATCAACATTTGCTTTGTCCAGTAAAGGCATCATTTCTTTCTGCAACATTTGCTCGATTTTACCTTTAAAAGACATTGAGAATTTCTCCTTTTGCTCTAATGCTGAACAAGCTTTTTCTGCATATGAGTACAGCATACCTGAGATTTCATGATAGTTTCCCGCTATGACTTTCTTAAGTACACTTAATTGTACTTCTTGAAAATTAATTTTTAATTGTTGTACCGATATACCACAACGAAAAGCTGCTTGTTTTAGTTCTGCTTCAAACTTATCTACGATATTTAATGAATAGCCTTATGCCTCTTGTAAAGAAATCTGTTTATCTGCTGAAGAAGTATACATTTGTCTTTTACCTCTCTTGGCCAGCAACATATCAGCTAATAGTATTCTTCCATTTATATCAGATTGTGCTGAAATGCTTCTAATGTCTGGCACCACTTTAGTTTTATCGTCAATTCCTTTTACAAATTCTTTATTTACTAAAGGCGCTGATAACTAGAGTCTGCTTGTTGGAAACGCTTTGAAAAGATAATCGACTCATTATGTTTACAAACCAACCTCGGATCTGGAACAAAAGTGGTTTTAAATAAGGTTGATCGATAGAACGACGGCTACGGTTCCCATTCTCTACTTCCATCGAAGAGTTTGCTACTTGAATTGTTTTGTAGTTTCTTTCCTTTACCAAACAATACGTTCGAACTTTTCTATATAATAATTCTACTATACTATAAAGTCAGCTATATTAACCTACTTTTGCCACATTTAGATATGAACTAATTTGTTTGGCTTTGTTGCAACAATTTTGCGTTTTTATTTTCACAACGCTGCTTTTATTTAAATTGTTCTCACAAAGGTAGGTACTTTTTTGTGATTTTTGGAAAAGTAAATGAACAAATTTTTTGTGACGCTAAAGGGACTTGTGTTTTTATAAAAGTAATACTTTTTATGATAAAAAGAGCATACAAAATAATAGCCACAAATCCAAGTTTTTCACAAACTTTAAAACTCTTATCTCCTACAAGAAGGTCCTGCAATTGGTTCATTAGTTACATTGTTAAATACAGAGCTTGGCGCCTGCATATCTTGCAAAACAGTACTGTTATCAACTTCTATTACTACCTTCTCTACCATTTCTTCAACTATTTCATTAATAGTCAAAAAGTTTCTTATACCTACTTCTATCAATTCATCACTAACAGCGCCTTCTCTTACAACTCGTTCTTCATTAAACTTTATTTCTTCCATTATTGCACCTAGCACCTGCTCTGGAGAAAAGTGGTACTCCATAATACACTTCACAATCTTCCGTTTAATCTTTCTTTGATCTTTCAATATTGCTTCCCCTAATTTACTATCCATGTTGAAGTCAGATAACCTTTCCGTAAAAAGATCCTCCTCTTCCTCAATAAGTTCTGCTTTGTGTTTTGCTTGTCTTAATTCTTCTTCTGCTTTCTCTCGTCTTTCTTTCAATTGCTTAGATTCTTCTCTTTGCCATTGGAAAGCTGTTTCCTTGCTTTGAAATCTATTACTCAATAATTCCTCTAAGCGTTTTAACATGAATACTATTACATTTCCTATTTCTTCTTTAGTCGGTACTTTACCTACCTTCGATTCCTTATAGGATCTCTTTACCTCTTCATTTAATTCATTATCATCATTCTTAACATAGGAATTTACCATAGCTCTTGTATGAAATAGTAATTCTCTGTAGGATAACTTATCCTCCTTTATGTTATCTTTATAAGATAATTGATTTTTCTTCTCTATTCTCTCTTCATGCGATGATTCACCCTCTACCTCTTCTTTGCTTTTTTCTTTCAAAACTTCCTTGCTATCTTTACTTTCTTTCAGTATGGAACTTATCTTATCAAGAGCATCTGAGTCGAAACGATAACCATGAAAACTATAGCAATTCTTTTTGTCCTTAAGTAGTTTAGTAGCAAACTTATAGTATGCTTCCATCAAAGTAAAATAGTCTAACATAGGTAGTACAAAATTCTCATCTGGATTCACGCCATAAGATTGCCCTACTAGCATTTCATATTGTTCCTTGCTCTCTTTTAACAACTTTTCTACTGCTTCCTTTATTACCTCAAGCAACTCAGATTTTTCACAACGAGCATTCAAAGACTCTAAGTAATCTACCCAACGTTTATAATATTCCTCCACATACCCATTATAAGCACTATCAAAGTCCTTCCATCTTACTTCTATAACGTTGCTTAAAGACTCAATTTCTTTATATGTTATGTTCTTTATTGCCAACAACTTTTCACAAAGGAATTCAACAGATGCCTTTGCATCTTTTAAGTACCTATTTCTTGCCCTCATCAAAAATTCTTCTTCCTGATCAGCCAAGAAACTCAACTCAAACAAAGCAGAATTTCCATCTATGGACGACACCTTTACTACTCTAGATATATCTTTTTCATCACTACTTAATGTGCTTAATGGTATGCGGTTATACATTCTATACAATAAGTAACAGTCTTTATTGAGAATAAACGTCTCATCCTGCATGATGTATGAATGTATATTCCTCAGAGCTTTTGTAGTCTGGTTAATTATTTTTTGCATTCCTTCATCTTTAACTTTTCCCTTGTCTGAATGGTACTTTAATGATAACGTCTTAAATTGTTTAATAAGACTTTCAAAATATTTGTTATGTTCCTCTTCACTCTTTGTTTTTTTTCTCACTCCACCCAAGCTTTTATCAAGATAAAATGGCATCCACTTTTTTTGCAATAAATCAAGTGCCTGACTTAAACTCACTTCTTTATTATCAACTCTATATATGGTCCTGACTAATTTATCAATCCTACTTGCCTCTTCTAACCTATTTTCTTCCCTATATGCTTCCTGTGCAGTTTCAGGTACTTTTTCATCACTAGAAATAAGATTGTTGCTTGTAGTAATTTTTTACATGAACCTATTATATCAAACCCTAATACCATTTTCCCTCCAAGTTTATGATAACTATAAAGATAACTTAGCCTTGCAACGTAAAGTTGATGCAACGCAACGTTAGTAAATAAGGAATAGGTTAAGCGTGAAGCAATCGAGTAATCATTGTAGTTCACTGCTCTATTTATTTGTTCTTCAGTGATCGTAATATCCTCTATCTTTTTACCCCATGGCCACCACCAATACTGCGGCATTCTCTCTAGTGCTTTCAGCAATTTAACACAATCCTCTTGGCTTACCACCCCAGCCTTTCTTTTTGTCATTTGATAGTCAACGGCAAGTGTAGTTATAATCCCTAGTACTATTAGGCTAGAAGTTACTACTGCAGCAAGATATACCCTGCGTGTTGATACAAATGAAACAAGCCCAGCAGAAAAAGCAACTATAGGAGTGAAAAAAGCTCCAACTCTTATATAGTCTGTGCGATAATCCCTTATCCTATATAACTCATCAAGTAAAATTGGACCAAACTCCCATCCAAATAACCGATACTTTCTACGACTAGATAAGAACTCAACAACATTTTTTTGCCACTCAGGCAAACTGGATGCATGTTTCATCAATTTCTCCCCATTCCTATATTTGCACCATCCGAAACAATGAAGCTCTATCAAACCCACGTCCATATTTAATCTGAAGTTCTTTTGCAAGTTGGGAGATGATTCGTTTGCCATAGTCTGCACGTTTGTACTTTAAGATATCTTGACCAATTCTGAAGCCAATTTCCCAATTTAACAATACTAGAGTAGAATTGAAATGTGTAGCAAGATGATTCTTTGCTCTATCTATTAAATTACTAATATCCCCTAATAAGCTAGTAGTGATATCCATCAACGCTATTTTCAATAAAGAACCATTATAGCACAAAAACTAACTTTCCTAGATTTTAATATGTATGCAAGAGGTTACTTTCACCCCGAAAAAACATTACTACTTCCTCTTATTACCTTAAATCCACAGGAAAATCTCGCTTGAGTGAGGCTATATCTACACACTACGTTTTCTTTATTTTGCTTATAACTTCCACAAGCAGTGCAAACATAAATGAAGAATACAAATATCCTTTTGGTAATTCTATATGAAATCCATGAAGTATGAGGTACACACCGACAAGTAAAATAAATAAGATAGCAATTACTTTTAAACCTGGATTAGATTTGATTAACTGGGCGGTATAACTTGATAAAAACAGCATTGCTAGCATGGAAAATGTAAATGCTGTAGCAATTATTACCATGTTATAAGTTAATGCTATAGCAGTTAATATCGAATCAACTGAAAAAACTAAATCTATTAATATAATTTGTAGCACAACTAAAAAAAATTTTGATTTAACGTTTGCTTTCTTTTTATTTTTCTTACATACAAAGATGTCATCCCATAACTCCATAGAGCTTTTAACAATAAGGAATAATCCCCCTGCAATCATAAGTAAATCCCTTGCTGAAATATTTAGCGATGCAGTGTGAAATATAGGTTTTTGCATTGACAATATAGATGATGTAAAAAATAGTATTACAAAACGCATTAATAGCGCTAATCCAAGGCCCATAAGGCGCACTCTTTCTCTCAGCACATTTTGTACCTTATCTATTGCTAGAGAAATAAAGATTAAATTGTCTACACTAAGTATAGTTTCAAGTAGTGTAAGTGTCAGTAAAGTCCAAGCATCAGCTAGCATTTTTGTCCCAAATTCGGCTCTTCTTACTCTACAATAGATGTGTAAAAATTAAGTGACTTCACTCAGAAGTTTTATAGCAGCTCTCCAGAAAAACAGGATAACTGCTAATATAAAGTTCAGCAGCTTCTTCTATTTTCGTTTTTGAGTAAAATCAATAATAAGAGAGTTTCTTATTTTCATGCACGCAAATAAGATAAAGCCTTATTTTCATTTTTGACTTTATTTGAAAATAATATATACTATAAAAATAGTGTACTAGGTTGAATGAATGTATATTAAAGGATCACCATCAGGCAAAGTATTCGCTGGTTATCAGGCATTTATACCTAACCCCTTGCCACCAAAATTTGAATGGGACAATTATTTAGTTAATAGTCTTTCCAGAGCAGATCATATTTTGGGTATGTTATCCAGGGAAGGAGCTAAATTGCCTAACCCTCATCTTCTCATACGACCCTTTATAGCACGTGAAGCAGTTCTTTCAAGTAGAATCGAGGGAACTCAAGCAACTCTTGGTGAAATTTTGGCTCAAGAAGCAGGTGCTAATGTAGATCGCAATCCCGATGATTTACAAGAAGTACGCAATTATATATCAGCGCTCGATTATGGACTAAAACGTTTACAATCTTTTCCACTGTCGCTTCAGTTGGTTAAAGAAATTCACGGAAAACTTATGCAAGGTGTAAGAGGTTCTCACGCAACTCCAGGAGAATTTCGCCGAGTGCAAAATTGGATTGGAAGCCCAGGATGTACAATAGACACAGCAAAATATGTGCCACCAATGCCAGGTGAATTGATGGGTTGCTTGGACTCTTTTGAAAAGTTTCTACATGATAGAACATTACCCCCACTTATACATATAGCTCTATGTCATTATCAATTTGAAGCGATTCACCCATTCTTGGACGGCAATGGACGTATTGGACGTTTATTAATAACATTACTTCTGATCGAAAGAAAATTATTACCATTACCTCTGTTATACTTAAGTGCATTTTTTGAAGCTACAAAAAGTGAGTATTATGACCAACTTTACAATATAAGCAACAGAGGCACGTGGCATGATTGGTTCTCTTATTTCTTAAATGGTGTAGTACTGCAATCATTGGATGCATTGTCAAGAGCAGAACGAATTAACATTTTGATTGCAAATTGGCAAACTGAAGTTAGTTCTAAAACTGAGGGAGTTGCGAGTGGTATTGTAAGGTATCTCGCTGTAAACCCTTACTTTACTATAAGGAAAGTGGTTGAAAACTTAGGTGTCGTATTTACAACAGCCCAAAGAGCAATCGTAAAGCTTGAAGATTTAGGCATCGTTTCACAAACTTCTCAAGGAAAGAGAGATCGGGTTTATTGTGCAACTGATATTTTGAATATTCTAGAAGAACCAACTAAGATTACAGAGAACTTCGATAGCACATTGTAGCTATTGTGATGAATAAATTCAGCAAACAGCAAGCTTAAAGAGTCTGATCCAATGGACATGCTGAACAAAAAGTAAGGAGCTCCTTTTGGAGAATTATATTAACTTATTAATTAATTGCTTGACTTTTAGCAGGATTTATTATATTATTTATTAATGAGTAATGCAATCAAATCAAGGAGGATAGCATGACTGGTGACGATAACAGAAAAACTTTACAATCGATAATTGCTAGCGAAAATCACAGTATAAATAGAGTTGGAAAGTTAAAAGATTTCCTTAAACAAAACAAAGAAATAACTATTAATAAAGACACATTTGCATATGCTTTACGATACCAAAAAACTACAAAGGAAGCAATAGTACACGAAATTCTGCTTCATTTTATACAAAATCCTGGCGAGCAATCACTAGAACAAGTGATACAATGCTTAGATAGAGCAATAAAACCTAGGATATATGCAAAAAACAACCCAATAAGAAATCTAGATGAGGAACTTCGTACTCATATAAACTTTAAAGATGAAAAGGGAAATACATTACTACATCATGCAGTTATAGGTAAGAAAACTGAAGAAATAATCACCCTTCTTGTTACATATAGTGCAAATCCTTTGATACAAAACGCGGATAATAAAATTCCTTTAGATTTAGCTCAAGGAGAAACAAAAAAAGTGCTTATTAAAAGTATGAAAGAACAAGCTAATACGAAAAAAGAAAGCGCTATGATAGGCAGTTTGGTGCCTGGCGTAATAATTGGTGGTTTTCTTGGTGTTGTACTTGGAGCTGGTGTGTGTGTTGCAGTAAGTCTTTCTGGTGGTATGATACTAGGTGTAATGATAGCACCTGTTCTTGTTGCTAGTATAGCTGTTGGGCTGGCCATGTATTTTTTGAGTCAAGACTATGAACAGGCTAAAGCGATAGAAAAAACTATTAGCACTGTTAGCTCTGAAATATCTGTTGATGGTGCAACTCCCGCAAATGATAAAGAAGGGCCACAACCTACGTATAGCTGACCCAAGCAACACGTCATACCGCGATTCATTCTACAACTGTACGAACATTGTCTAGCAAGGGTGTCATCCCAGCGCCCCTATGATGTCATTCCAGTGCTTGACACTGGGATCCAGAAAAGTTTGCTTGTTCACAAGCAAACTAGCATGGAAAGTAGCTGATCTTACACTAAATGAATGTTTTTGATGAGGTTGCATAGAAGCTGGATTCCAGTGTCAAGCACTGGAATGACACCATTTGCTGTGCAATTTACCTTCAAAAATGAATGTTCGTACAGCTATGGATTCATTCGCGGTATAGATTCCGCTAACTAGTAGCGGAATGACGAATTTTTGTTTTTCAAATTGTCGTAAGTCACTTTAGCTATAATACATACAAGGAGGGTGTCATCCAAGTGTCCTGACTACTTGGATCCAAGAAATTTAATTGTTTTAAATTTTCCCCTCTATACACCTATCTAAAATTTATGTTATTCACATGTGCAATATAATCTATAATAACATTGAATTTATTACCAATACAATATATTAAAAAATATTATGAGCTTTGTGAAAGAAAGAAACACTCCTGTGATGGAGCAATATTTGAACCTGAAAGCTCAATACAAGGATCATCTGCTATTTTATAGGCTAGGAGATTTTTATGAGTTGTTTTTCGATGATGCTATTAAAGCTGCGAAATTGCTGAATATAGTGCTAACCAAGAGGGGCAATTCAAATGGGCAAGAAATACCAATGTGTGGAGTGCCAGCACACAGTAGCGAATCTTACCTACACAAGCTAATAGATTTAGGATTCAAAGTAGCAATCTGTGACCAATTAGAAACTGCTGATGAAGCAAAAAAGAGGGGCTATAAATCCATAGTAAAACGTGATGTAGTACGAGTTGTAACTCCAGGTACAATTATAGAAGATTCGCTACTGGAGGATAAAAGCAATAATTATCTCGCATCCATAGTTGAACAAAATGACGAATATGCTATTAGTTGGCTTGAATTATCAACGGGAAAATTTTTTCACACTTTAACGAATTTGAAAGCTCTAGATAGTGATTTATTGCGTATATCACCAAGAGAATTATTAATTTCTGAAAAATTCACTGAGGACGAAAAAATTAGATCGATTTTAAAAAATTATAAAATATCAATTACACAACACGCACAGAGTTTTTTTGAGTATAGTAAATCTCACAGAACGTTATGCGAGTTTTATAAAATCAGGGAACTTGGGAGTATAGGAAATTTCAGCAAAGTAGAAATCATGGCGTGCGGTGCACTGCTTGAATATGTCAGAGTAACACAAAGGGGCTCCATTCCAAGGCTTGAATTCCCAAAAACCTATAAGCAACAAAATTTCATGCTTATTGATGCTTCAGCAAGGAGAAATCTTGAGTTGTTTTCAACTCAATTTGGTGAAAAGAAAGGTTCACTAATTTCAGTTATTGATCACACAGTTACAGCCTCTGGTGGACGCCTGCTCAAACAAATGCTCGCTTCACCACTTGCTTGCTCCAAGGCAATCAATTTGAGGCTCAGCACCGCTCAATTTTTTGTAAATAATCATGAGCCACGCAGAAAAATACGAGAGATATTATCTAACATTCCGGATATTGAGAGGTCTTTATCGCGCTTAATACTAGGACGTGGTTCACCAAAGGATATGAACCTATTAAAAATAGGCCTAGGAAAAACTTTAGAGTTATCTGAGTTCTTATGTAAAATTGAATCAGGTGAAAATGGATCTCTCCCACAACAATATGTCATCCAAGTAGCTGACACTGGAATCCAGATGCAGATTCCAGCGTCACGCGCTGGAATGACAGTAAAATCAGACGAGAGTGAACTAAGCACAATACATAAAAGTCTTGGTAATCATAAAGATCTATTCGAGCTTCTAAACAGCGCTATACTTGATAATAACCTCAGTTCCGTGAAAGAAGGAGGATTTATCAATCCAAAATACAACTCAGAATTATCTGAGTTATCTTATATATTGAACAACAGTAACAAGTTGGTAACTAAGCTCCGTGAGTCTTATCGCAACCTAACTGGCATTGCCGCACTCAAAATATTACACAACAATATACTTGGTTATTACGTTGAAGTGTCAGCAAATCACAAAATAACTTCGGACATATTTATTCATAGGCAAAGCTTAGCAAATAGCATGCGCTACACTACTAATGAATTGAAAGAACTAGAAAATAAAATTCTTACGGCACGTGATGCTGCAATCGGCTTAGAAGTGAAAATTTTTAGTGAACTGTGTAGTGAAGTCGCTAAAGAATCTGAAAAAATTGCTCTTGCTGCAAATGCTTTGGCAAAACTTGATATTAGAGCCACTTTTGCGGAGCTTGCAGTGCAAAATAATTACGTAAAACCCATTATCGATGACAGTAAAGAGTTCAATATTCGCAATGGAAGACATCCAGTGGTTGAAGTTAACGATAAATTCATTGCAAATAGCATCAATTTAGCTGGTATACATCTAATTACTGGTCCTAATATGGCTGGAAAAAGCACTTTCTTGAGGCAAAACGCTCTCATTGCAGTTTTAGCTCACATGGGGTCATTTGTGCCAGCAGAGAGTGCGCATATTGGAGTGATTGACAAGATATTTAGCAGGGTTGGTGCAACAGATAATATAGCAGCTGGTTATTCTACCTTCATGGTAGAGATGATCGAAACAGCAACGATAGTAAATCAGGCAACAGATCGTTCCTTGGTGATACTTGATGAAATTGGTAGGGGCACAGGAGTGTATGATGGATTATCTATTGCACAGGCAGTGATTGAACATATTCACAATGTAAATAAGTGCCGCGCCATTTTTGCAACTCATTATCATGAATTAACTAAAGTAAGCAAATACTTGAAGAACGTGAAATGTTTTTGTGTAAAAATAAGAGAGTGGAACGGAGAGGTTATCTTTCTACATGAAGTAATTGAAGGCATTGCAGATGAGTCATATGGAATACATGTAGCAAAACTTGCTGGTTTTCCTGATTCTGTTTTAAATAGAGCAAGTGAAGTATTTGAGGAGCTAAAGGCTTAAGAGGAAATTCTGATCTTACCCAGAAAAAGTAGAGAGAACCCTATGATATTATTTTTTGTAACATTGTTATACACGTCATGATAAGGGGGCTGGCAAAATGTGTCAAGTAAGTTTTTCGTTTCTATGTTATCCGCTACTTGGATGACAGAAAAGAGTGCTGGGATGACAGGAGGCAATGTAACCTCATTAAAAACTTAATTTCAGTCCAGTCAAGAGCACATAACCAGAGTTGCTATTTTCTACTTCAGGCTCTTTGGTACTAAATTTTACAATATCGAAATAGTATGAAGTGCCCATAAAAAATGGATATTCAAGGCTTAAAGCATATGATGTTAACTCGTTTGCTGCAATATCCCTACCACTATTGAAATATGTTAAGCTCAATTTACGAGAATCAGAATGGTAAGCAATACCTGCATTCATATAATACGTATTATTTATTTCAGGATTACGCTTCTCACCAGATTTACCGCCATTACCATACGAAAAAATGCAATCAAGATCGAACAATTTTAGCTTCAAACCAAAATTCCAGTGCAGTAATTGATTACGACATTCATAATTTTTAGAAGTTCCATCTGAGCAATCAGTTAAATTTTCTCTTGCAAATCCACTAGTTAAGGCAGTAGTAAAATTTATATCATCTGATAGGCCATTTTTATAGGAAAGGCCAGCAGCAATTAAATTGCTGTACTGTAAGTTATTTTTTCCTGGAACATAACTGAACCCGAGTTGAAAGTTATAGATTTCAGGGGAGATGTAGTTAATTGATGATTGTTTTAACCCTAGTTCGAGTCCATTATAATTACTGTAAATGTTGGGTTTTACCCAAAATACCTTGTCTTTATCATATCCAGGGCCATTATCTCTGTTTTCGTTACCACGCAAATTTGCATAGTTTGTCCAATGACCATTTACTCCTCCAGCAGCTGTATAAATTTTTGAAGTGTTAATTAACATCCCCTGACTAACTAAACTTCTTTTACCATATTCAATTGATCCAAGCACCTGATTTTTAATGATGAAATACCATTCCTCCATGTCTAACTTTTCTATGTCTAACGCTTTTAGGTTTGCAATACCAGAAACTCCTGCCTTAACATTAAACCCCATTTGAGTATTTGGATAAACTTGCTGTAAATAAAGAAAGCGCAAGTATGAATAACTTGAAGTTTTATCCTTAGCCTTAGCATTGAAAGAACCTCTGTTGAAGGCGTAGCCGAATCTCAAATCTATTTTTCCGTCTAGTTCTACATAAAATATTTCCTTATCCAAAATTGTTCTAGAGCTAGCACTACTCTGCAAAAATAATGATGAAAGCAGTGCTACCAGGTAGTACCTTAACTTCATAAATAAACTTAAATTTTTATAAAAATTTAAGTTTAAACTCAATATAAATAAAAAACAACTTTTCAGAAGGCGCCGCTGGTAGATTTTGCTCCCCGTTTTTGAGCTATATTCCCATAAATTATTGATACACTTGGTAATTTTCGCTTTAATAACTGCTTATTAATGGCAGAATGTATACGATTAATTATTTTAGACGTACTTTTTACATCGCAGTTAATCAAAACAAAAAGCACTTTATTCTCATCAATATACCCTAGAAAATCATCACTACGGCAATTTTTACAAAAATGTTCTATGATAACTTTCAGTGCATCATTTGTCTCACTACAGCTACTATTTAAGCCAATCACTCCTATAGCTGCATTAATTTGATGTTGAAAGGCAAAATTTAATATAACGTATAACTCTAGAATAGTAGACTCATTGTTTGGTATATCGAATAAGTCATGGTTTTTATATTTTTTACCCATTAGATATTCATCTCTAAAGATTCCTAATTTATGAGACAAGGTGATATCACGTATCAATAGCTCATAATTTATTTTATTACTAGCAAATTGTGCAGTGCGGAAAACTTTTACTTTTGTCTTTATATCTTCTCCTTTAGCATCAGTTAAGGAAAAACCTATCACTTTAGGTAATACATCAAGTAAATCGTGTCCATTTTCGGTATACTCTAAATAATTCTTCATGTCGTCAGCTGCTCTTGCACTTAAAATATTGATTAACGGCTTATTAAGTAAATTCCCTTCCTCGTATTTTAACAAATTCCTTGCGGCTTGATTGAGCCCTAAAATTAATACGTTTTTTTTCTTATTATCCTGACAAACAGATACCACAGCATCATCTTTCCTTCTTGCAGTTATGAAATCATCCATACTTTCATTCTATACAGCATATTTATAAGTATAATAAGATTATATTAAAATTTACTTACTTATTAATATGCTTGATTAGATATAGATAAAATGTCATACGGGATGGCTTTGTTAGCTATTTTAGGTGGTAATAAATGGATAGTCAAGCAAAATTACATTTGTAACTTTGCTTGACTTATCCGTTTTTTTTATATCTTTATTACAATCATAACCTCTAGCTCTGAGTTATACCCCTTTGTTACATTGTATTAGATGGAAGTAGAACAAGTCACGTTTAGTTGTTCTGAAAGATCTACTATAGCTAACTGAAAAAAGGTTACCCCAGAAGGGATAAAAAGGTATAAAATGGCTTTAGATAAGGTAGAATGATGCCAAAGTGAGAATCTGAGGGGACGTGTTTTGAAAGTAGGAAGCTTGTGCTGTTTACCCAGTCTTACCAGTGTGGGGTTTAGCTATCCTTGGCGTTAATTCTCTCGTATGTTTTGCTGGTGGTTTAGCTTTTCATATGAAGCATGAGAAAGAATCAGACAATATTGAGGAGGCTGAAGAAGCAGTTAGGAATTATGGACCACCTCCTCCTTACTCTCCTCCTTATAGTGAATTTAATAATTCTAATTCGGAACAGCAGTTTGGGAATTGTGAGGGGTTCTAAACCCACAACTATACGAACATTGCAATTTCAGATCCCAGTGCCTTGACTACAAATGTTCGTATAGTTGTGAGCTTGACCATAAAATGATTCTTAAGAAAACAAATGCAATTTTTTGCAGGTTTCACGTATGATAAAAATTAACAGTTTTATTTTTAGCCAAATTAATTGAATCAAGCTACAAAACCTGCTAAAGTTAACTTTATGAAAGCACCCTTAGCTCAGTTGGATTAGAGCATTTGACTACGGATCAAAAGGTCGGGCGTTCAAGTCGCTCAGGGTGCACCACATTTTATAGGAAACAGAAGTCACACTTGAAATTAATATATGCAATACCTATCTTTAAAGGTTAAACACTAAACTATTATATATGAGCAAAAAAGACTACTATGATCTGCTGGAAGTAGGAAGAAATGCCAGTATTGATGAGATAAAAAAAGCGTATAAAAAATTAGCGTTAAAATATCATCCTGATAGAAATCCTGGCAATCAAGAAGCAGAGGAAAAATTTAAAGAAGTAACAGCTGCATATGAAGTTCTATCTGACTCTGAGAAAAGGGCAAGCTATGACCGTTATGGCCACGAAGGTGCTTCTGGTGGGTTTCAAGGCTTTAGCTCTGCAGGAGATTTTAGCGACATATTCAATGACTTCTTTGGTGGAGGATTCGGTGGTGGTGCAAGTAGATCAAGAGCAAAGAGGAGCACAACAGGAGTGTCTGGAGCAAACCTACGTTATGATCTTGAAATTACCTTAGAAGATGCATTTAAAGGAATACAAGCGCCTATACATTATGTGACAAATGTAAAATGTGACACATGCCAAGGCACAGGTAGCGAAGGAGCAATTAAACCAGTTCAGTGCCCCACATGCCAGGGAAGCGGTAGGATTAGAACTCAACAAGGCTTTTTTACCATCGAAAGAACATGTACTACATGCTATGGGGAAGGAGAAATAATACAAAATAAATGTAAGAAATGTGGTGGAAGTGGAAGTAGAAGAGATGAAGTAAATATATCCGTTTCAATTCCAAAGGGCATAGAAGAAGGAGCTAAGGTAAGGATAAGTGGTAAAGGAGAAGCTGGAGCAAGAGGAGGAAAAAGTGGAGATTTATACGTATACGTGAAAATAGCTCCCCATAAAATCTTTACTCGAAATAAGGCAGATTTACACTGTAAAGTACCTATAAGAATGACACTAGCTGTGCTTGGTGGTGAAATTGATGTTCAGTCAATTGATGGAACTAAAATAAAAGTAAAAGTTCCAGAGAGCACTCAAACTGGTACCAAGTTACGTTGTAAGGAGAAGGGTATGCCGCATATGAGTTCACATGTTCGCGGTGATTTGTATGTACAGGTAATAGTTGAGACCTTAAATCTAAAAAGTTTAACCAAAAAGCAAATTGAGCTATTAAAAGCGTTTGAAGAAGAGGAAAATGCAAATGTACAACAACGATCTGAAGGGTTTTTTAGTAAAGTAAAAAAAAAATAAGAAATCTGCTAAATGACATGAAGGGATAACTGTTTACGAATTTTCACTTAAGTCCCGCAATTCTCTTCGCCAATTTGGATGCCTTGCTGTCTGTCTTTTTCAGAGCAAAGTCAATTTTGTATTCAAAAATGGCTTCTTTTTTACGTAGACCTCTCAGTTACTTAAAACTATGTAAAAGCAATAAATTTCTTTATTTAAGGTCAAAGTTTTGCTATTCTCAGGTTTTAATAATTTAAATTTAATGAATATAAACAAAAATGAGTTTTTATTTCTTCCGCTTGGGGGAGTAGGAAGAATCGGGATGAATGTTAGCCTATATCATTATCAAGGTAAGTGGATTATGATCGACCTTGGTGTTGGTTTTGCAGATGAAACTATGCCAGGTGTTGAGCTGCTCATTGCTGATGTAGATTTTATTGCTCAAAGAAAAAAAGATTTGCTTGGAATAATAATTACACATGCACATGAGGACCACTGCGGTGCAGTGCCCCACTTGTGGGAAGAGTTGCAGTGCCCCATATATACAACAAAGTTTACGGTTAATTTTCTTAGGGAGAAACTAAAGGAGTTTCGATTAGAAGATACAGTACCTGTGAAAGAGGTGGACATAAATGGCAGCACAAATTTGGGTCCTTTTACCGTCGAGTTTATAAATATAACTCATTCAATTCCTGAGGCAAATTCAATATTAATTAGCACTGAAATGGGTAGTGCACTCCATACCGGAGACTGGAAATTTGATCCAAAACCTGTTGTTGGATTAACTTCTAATATAGAGCGTCTAAAAGAAATTGGCGATAAAGGTGACCTGCTTGCAGCAATTTGCGATTCAACCAATATATTAAGCAAGCATCACCCTGAGTCAGAAGGTGAAATTTATAATAACATTTATAACATAATAAAGCGGTCTAAAAAATTAGTTGCTGTTTCGCTATTTGCTTCAAATGTGGCACGAATTGAAACGATAAGCCAAGCTGCAAAAGCACTAAATAGAAAAGTAGTTTTACTTGGTAGATCTTTATGGAGAATAGTGAAGGTTGCGCAAGATAGTGGTTATTTAACTGATTTTCCTCAGTTTCTTGAAGCAAAGGAAGCAGTAAATTTTCCAAGGGAAAAACTGGTGCTACTTTGCACAGGTTGTCAAGGTGAGCCACTGGCAGCAACTTCAAGGCTTGCTAATAAGAGTCATCAAGCATTTAAAATGCAGCAAGGTGATACCATGATCTTTTCGTCAAAAATCATTCCTGGAAATGAAACTCGTGCGCACAACATGCTCAATGCCTTTATTGAGATGGGGGTAGAAGTTGTTACTGAAAAAACAGAGCATGTTCATGCTTCTGGGCATCCAACAAGAGAAGAGTTAAAGGAAATGTATTCTTTAATAAAACCGAAGATGTCTATTCCAGTTCACGGCGAATATATTCACACGCATGCACATGTAAAATTTGCTAAAGAGTGCGGTGTGGCAAAAGCAATAATGATTGCACCAGGTGATATTGTTAATTTGGAGAACGGAGAAAAAGTTGATTCAATCGATGTTGACTACTTTGGTATTGATGGTATGCTGCTACGTCATCCGGAGAGCAGTGTTATAAAAATGCGTAAAAGAATGAGAGATGCCGGAGTTATTGTGGTAATAGCAGTTGTAAACAAGAAAAATAAATTGCTTACTAAACCGAAAGTATTTGTACCTGGTGTTTTTGAAGTGCTAGAAGATGCAGCTATTATACAGAAAATTGTCAAGAAAGTTGAGTCGTTGTTTAGTTTGCAGCCAACAAAAAAAATTAAAAATAAGATTGAAAGTTCAATATTGAGTATCTTAAAGGAATATTTACTAAAAAGACCTATAATTGAAGTCCAGATAGAACAGGTATGAAATGAAAGAATGAAGTTATTCGTTCAATTAATATTGCTTGTTTCGTTATTTATTCCTTATTTTACAAAAGCTGCTTTATATGTTGATATAAAAAAAAGCAGTGTTGGTAACATTGGTCTTGTTGTATCTAAATGTACATGTAAAACAGCGCTGGAAAGCGAATTAAGCGAAAATATTGCAAAGGTAATAGGAACAAATTTATCTAATTGTGGCTTATTTAATGTAAAACGTGGCGCGGAAGCTGAATTTAAATCTTGGAAAAGCGATACTGTAGTCACAGTAAGTTTAAGCGAAGTATCTGGTAGTGCATTAGAGCTATCATTTCGTTTATTTGACACTTTTACAAAAAGAGAATTACTTACTCAGTCAGTTGTTTTTCCAGCAAAAGACTGGAGAAAAATTGGTCACCTCGTTTCGGATGTGATACATGATAGATTGATTGGTGAGAAAGGGCACTTCAACACAAAAATCACGTATATTGCTGAAGAAAAAGATAGCAATTATAAATCCGTACGTAAAATTGCTGTGATGAATCAAGATGGAAGTAATATAAAATACTTAACAAATGGCGATAGATTTGTGTCAACACCGAGATTCTCACCAAATGGAAAGGGTATTGTTTATATCTCATACGCAAATGGTAAAAGTTATATAGTATTAAAAAATTTAAAAGACCACACTGAATCAATAATCAGCGCATTTGAAGGAGTTATTTCTGCACCAAGATTTTCTCCTGATGGTAAATCTCTTTTAATTTCCCACTCATTGGGTGGTGAAACGAATATATTATCTTTGGATTTAAGTAGTAAACGGACAAAAAAAATTACTAAAGGTTCAGCTATAAGCACTTCTCCCTCTTTTTCTCCAGATCAAAAGTATATGGTTTTTAGTTCCGATATGAGTGGGAGTCAGCAGCTGTATGTTATCGATTTTACTAACAAAAGTAAAAAACCTAAAAGAATTAGTTTTGGAAGTGGAAGATATGCTACGCCTGTTTGGTCGCCAAAAGGAGATCTGATAGCTTTCACAAAGATTCAGTCAGGAAAATTTTACATAGGAGTTATGAAGCCAGATGGCAAAGAAGAACGTCTACTTTCAGAAGGGCATAAAATTGAATCTCCGGCATGGCTACCAAATGGTAGAGAAATCATTTTCACAAGAACAGAATCACCAAGCAACTCTAAACTATATTTAGTAGACTTAGTAAAGAAAAATCAAAAAATGGTTTCCACTCCCACAAATGCTTCTTTACCGGATTGGTCTTATTCTTGAACTACTGAGCTGCATGCTCCACAGCATTGATTTATTGCCACATTAACAAGATATCCCGCTACACTACCTACTATAGTACCAGCGATTCCTGACAACACAACAGTTGCAATTACTCCAATAGCAGCAATTTCAGGTATAATTCCCATTGTAGCCATTGTGGCTCCTATAGCGCCAAACAATAATGCTGAGCTTATAATTATCCAGCTCCTCCCTGAAGATTGTTTTTGTGGAGAATTATGTATTAAGATGTATATGAACAAGTAGAGAGAGCAAGCAAAGTTTTGCATATTGATGAAACTAGCCATTATTCTAAAGGTAAACTTGGCTGGTGCTGGGTGTTTGCTAATAATGAAGCAAGCCTTATTAAATTAGCAGACACAAGAGGAGTTAAGTTTCTAGAGAGTAGTACATTTTCTAGTTATAAGAATTTGGTTGTTACCGATAGGTATGCGGTTTACAACTACTTCAGTGACGAAAAAAGACAGATTTGTTGGGCACACTTGTTAAGGGATTTCGAAAGGCTATCTACCCACTTTAAATGGTGCTATATTGGGCCTTAACTTGACGCGTATGGTTTATTTAACACTCCCGGTTAAAATAATTACTTAGCAAACAATAGGTTTCATGTAATGGTAACCCTATAACGGAAGAGTAGGAGCCGCGTAAGAACAATACGAACATCCCAGCTAGGCCTTGTATATTGCATCCCCCTGCCCTATTTTTCCACTCTTCTGATGCTAAATAATACTTAATTTCTTGTTCACTGAGACGTTTAAATTTCACTATTGTAACCACAGTTCTAATATGTTGTTTAGATTGATCGGGAGTTAATAGACACACACTGGTATATACTCTATGCCTTCTTCCTGATAACAAGCGGATGCATTTTTCTGCTTGCTCAACGTTTTCAGCTTTAAGCAATATCCTTCTACCACAAGCAACAACTGTATCAACACCAAGCACAAAGTAATTTGGATTTGAACTTTGTATTTTCTCAGCTTTACTTTTTGCCATACGGATTGAGTAATCCTTCGGAAGTTCCTTTTTTAAAGGGGCTTCATCTATGTCTGCTGGCAAAATTAAACCTGGCTCAATATTTATTTGTTTTAGTAAAGCTATACGCCTTTTCGATGATGAAGCAAGAATAAGATTATTTAGAGATCGTTCTGTCACTTGTACCTTTAAGCCTTCTAATGATCCGACCTTTTTTCGCATTCCTATCGTAAATGCTCATCTCAACTAACACCCTATCCCCGATAATGATGCGTATTTTACTTCTTCTCACTTTCCCTGATACATGACAGATAATCTCATGTTCATTGTCCAGTTTCACTCTAAATTCTGCTGCAGGTAGTAAAGCAGTTACTGCCCCTTCCACTTCAAAAATTGTTTTCGATTTCTCGTCTTTTATCATATGTTATATTATAATTTAATAATCTTTTTCAGTCTACTATAGATTTTAAATTATTATCAACACAAAAGACTTTTTGCACCCCACTTAAGTATTTCTCTTGCAACTTAACCCCAACCATCTTCACAATAATGCGAGAGGAAGGTGAGCTACCTACCTACGTTTCTACTCCTTGCCTGTGCTCTGATAGGACTTACGGACCCTAGGACTAGAACTGAACTACAAGGATGATTATCACAATTCTCCTCATTGCTATCATATGCGCTATCATTGTCCCCTTCCTGTGGAACATAAGACTTATTATCAGATTCACTATCAAAGCTTAAAGATCTGGATAACTCTATCTTCTTTCGTGGAACATTATCAGGCTCACTAGAAATGTCTCCTGTTATACCAATTCCTAAAAATAAATAGAGGAATAAAGAAAAATTTCTAAAATAGAATAATTTAAGAATTAGTGGGGAGTTATGGCAGGAAAAAGTAAAGCAATAGGAGAAGAATTATATAATAAGTGTAACCTGGAATTAAAGAAGCACGGCATAAGAGGAGAGATAGGAAGAAGATTACAGGCAATAATATCTGCAAAAGAATATGGAATAACAAAAGTTGCTCAAATATACCGAATTACTAGAACTACATTGATGAAGTGGATTACAAGATTTAAGGAAGGAGGAGTCAATGCGTTTAAAATACAACCAGGACGTGGAGTAAAGCCGAAGTTGAGCTACAAGCAGCAAGAAGAAATTAAAAATGTCATAGCAGAAGAAGGAGCCAACCTAACGGCTAAGAAATTAAAAATCATAATTGAGAAAATGTTTTCTATTGAGGTAAGTAAGTCTACAGCACATAGACTGATGCAAAAGTTAGGTTTTTCGTATATTACTCCAAGGCCTGTGCACAATAAACAGGATAAAAATAAACAAGAAGAGTTTAAAAAAAAATCTTAATGAAACTATTGTCACGTATCCCGAAAAAGAGCTATTTTTCTTCGATGAGTCGCGGTTTGGCACACATTCAAAGATTGGACACGGGTGGTTTAAAAAAGGCATTAGGACACAGGTTAAGGTAAAATTAGGTAGGCAAAACTTTTATCTCTATAGTGCAGTTAATCCTAGAAATCGAGAGAGTTCTAGCTTATTCGTACCAAACGTCAATACTGATTGTATGAATATATTCCTTGAGCAGATGTCACAATATTTAGGAACAAGGGAGGCATTTCTTGTTGTGGATTGTGCAGGATGGCATAGATCCAAAGGTTTAAAAATACCACAAAATATTACCTTAATCTATTTACCTCCATATTCACCAGAGTTAAATCCAGTAGAGCGTTTATGGCAATATTTGAAAGACAATCTCATTAAAAATAGAATATATGACTCTGTTAGTTTATTGGAGGATACTGTATGTGCATTCATTCGTAATATTACGGAAAGTTCGATCAAAACCATTTGTTCTGTGAGTTATTTGCCTACTTATTTATGAGATTTGGTATTAGAAAGCTTTTCAAATCTCTGATGATTGAAAATTGCGATGTTTTCTTCACTTATTGCAGTTACAATAAAACTGTCTTGACCATTGTCTTTAACGTACAATTGCTCTATAGAATCTGCAAATTCGCAAATAGTAAAGTTCGATTTTGATCCATTCTTAACAAGACTTGTTAAATGTAACGTTTGTTTATCAGACAACCGCTCTTCTGCAAGAAAGGCAACTAGATCATTGCCTTCAGTTCGCTTTACATACTGCAAAAAGCTTATTTCATATTCACTAGAAAAAGATGACGCTGTATTTATCTGACAATTTTTCTTACCAAGCAAACATTCATCTTCCTTTCTACTTTTCAGATCCTCAACCACTTTAGCCATATCAAATTTGAAAATACGTGTTTTTCTCACCTCTTGATCCCCAATAATTTTTCTGCTCACTTGCGCATAAAGCATCGTGTTTCCATTTAATGCCAATTGCCCCGGATTATCAAAATTGAACAATTTTCTTTCTGTAACACCACTTTTTCCATTTAATGCTTTAAATTTTTCACTTCCATTTGACTCTAAGTACCAAGAAACTAAAATTTGATCCTTTAAGTTATGAGCAATTACAATTACATCACCATTACCAACTTTCACTGCTTTTGGTTGAAAGTAACTATTGCCCACATTTGCAAGACTATTATTATCAATATTCTTTTGTAATTTTGTTTTACCTAAATGTTCAACTGAAGGAGTATTAACTGATTGTTTAATTCCGTAAGTGTTAAAAGATAAGCCTTTAACGTATTTTTCTCCTTCTTCGCCAATTCCTTCTTCAGGAAAGACAATTCCAACTTTATCTGTTTCAGGTGAATCTTCTATTAATGTGAGAGACAATTGATCTTTGAATTCATTTACTACGCTAACATTTGTACCCCATTCGTATGTTTTTGATTGATATAATGGACTAATAAGTAATTTTACTTTACTGCTCCCATTACCATTATCTTGATAGCTAAGTCCATAAGCGACTCCATCTCCTTCAATCAACCCTACGTTTGCTGGGTTAAAGTAACCGTTCACGGAGATAAGGTGGTTTACAAAGTAAGTATAAAAGTGTAAAGAGATAGGAAGCTAAATATGGAATGGGTAAATGACAACAGTGCTGCAAGAAAAGGTTGTAGCAGAAAACGCTAATCTCAAGGAAGAAATAAAAGCACTGATCAGAGAAAATGATAGCTTGAAAGCAAAAATAGTTGAATTAGAAGACAAATTGGGCTTAAATTCGCAAAATTCATCGCTGCCACCATCACGAGATATATATCGTAAGAAAGCAAAAAAGAAAAGTGATAAAAAACCAGGAGGTCAGCCAGGACATAAGGTGCATAAGCGTGAATTAATGGCTGCAGACGAGGTAGTGAGATGCACAATTGATACAATTTGTATGTGTGGAGGTAAGATTACTTTAGAAGATGAAATTATTCATCAGAAGGCAGAGTTGCCAGAAATTAAGCCAATTGTAACTGAGTACAGGTTGCAAAGAGGACATTGTAGAGTATGTAATAAAAGAATTACAGCAAATTTACCCGAAGGTGTTGCAAGAGATTTTCTAGGACCCAATGCTAAAACAGTTATAAGCAGCCTTAGCGGCTTTTTTATTAACTCAAAAAGAGAGGTACAGCAAATTTTGGGCAGTATTTTTAATCTAAATATAAGCCTTGGTTTAGTCTCAAATACTGAACGCAGGGTATCGAAGAAGTGTGCATCTGAATATGAGAAAATGAAGGAAGAGTTGCAAGGAAGCGAGTATTTGCATATAGACGAAACAGGGCACAGAAATCAAGGAAAGAGAGGCTGGAGTTGGGTAATAACAAACAAAGCGTTGACACTTCTGAAGGTAAGCGAGTCTCGTGGTAAGAAGGTGTTGAAGAGTTTACTGCCAGAATATGATGGTATATTTGTGAGCGATAGATACGCTGTATACAATTACTTCAATCGTGAAAATAGACAGATATGTTGGGCACATCTGGCAAGAGATTTTGAGAGATTTGCCCATAGTAAAAATGTTGAAGTGAGCAAAATTGGCCAAGCACTAAAATCGCTCAGCAATAAGGTGTTTGTAGTAGATAAGGCAAAAAAACAAAATTTGATAGATAATTTGAGATTTTATCGACTGGTGCGAAAAATTCGGAAAAGGGTAAAACATTTTTTACGTAAAATGACGAGGGTTGCAAATAGCACTCAAGCTTCAAGAATGGCCGCTAAGATGTTACGATCTGAGGATATGATGTGGAAGTTTTTAAGAAAACCTGAAGTGATAGAAACAACTAATAACCTTGCAGAACGGCAAATTAGACGGTACGTAATTTATCGTAAAAACAGCTTTTTCACCTGGTCAGAACGTGGAGAAAGATTCGTGGAAAGAATGTTGTCGATATTTTTGACATCACGTCTAAATGGCCAGAACCCCTTTCAAAAGCTACAGAATCTAGTAGCTGTCACTGCTTAGTTCTTTAATTCATTCTCACAATCCGTGAACGGTTACGACCTGCAGGCTCAATGACAAAATTCAGTAAAAAACTCAGGTATTTATTGGCGGATTACATAAAATTATAGCGGCTGCATGTCTTTTTTATTTTTTCTACATTCAGCCAAATCGCGCTTATTTTAAGCGTTAGCACATTATTACAGCGCCACTTACAGTAATATAGAGTCAAAACTCGCACCACGGGGCTTCTTTTGCCTTTTTTTTCGTTTGGTAAATTTCTTAATGTTTATAGCTAAAGTAACTTAAGAGACCGAAAATGGTGTCATTACAGCGCGTGACGCTGGAATCTAGTCTTTATTATGCAGCCACTTATTTAAAGTTAAGTTTTCTGGATCCAAGTAGTCAAGCTACTCGGATGACACCTTGACAATCGTCATCCTGCTACGTGTTAGCGGATGAGATACCGCGAATGAATCGCGGTATGACGTAGGATTGCTGTCATCCCGCTGCTTGTTAGCGGGATCTATGTGAGATACCGCGGCGGTATGACGGTTCGCGGTGGCATGACGATAACCTCGTCATCCCGCTACTTGTTAGCGGCTGAGATACCGCGAATGAATCGTGGTATGACGTAGAAGCTATACTTTTATACTCACCAACTCAGTATCCAATCTGGATCCAAGTGTCAGCTACTTGAATGACACAGTTTTTGCTTAAACCCGTAACGTTCGTACATTTTGCTAAAAGTTCAAATATCAACATCATGCACGTTGAGTGCATTACTATTAATAAAATCACGGCGTGGTTCAACTATATCACCCATTAATATTGAAAATATGGAATCAGCTTCTTCACAATCTCTTATTTCAACCTTCAATAAAGTTCTAGCCTCAGGATTTAACGTAGTATCCCATAGCTGATCAGCATTCATTTCACCAAGACCTTTAAATCTCTGCAGAGTTAAACCTTTTTTACCATAATCCATTATTATTTTTGCAAGCGTACTTGGAGAAGTGATTTTTATTTCAGTTTCTTGTGACTTTAAAAATGAATCACCATTAAATAAATTACTTATACCATCAAGCAAACTTAATATGTTTTGCATATCTTTGCCTTCAAGCATACTAAGTGCAAATATATATTTGTCTGCCAATCCTTGAAATAATTTAGAGATGTGAATTTCTTTTTCTTCATCCTTTATTTCTACTTCCCAAGTATATTCACTGTACATTAATTTTAAATACTTTAATATCTCATCAGCCGATGATAGAGCATTCTTTTTGCTTAAAATTAGCAATGACTCTAAGAGATTTTGTGGTATTTCTCTATCATAATTTTTGCTAATATTAGAAATGCTAACGCATTTATTCAAAATAAGGCGCAAGTCGTTAAATTCTGTAGCTGTACCACTTAGTGTTAATCTTTTAACTGCTGAGTTTATTATATACTCTTCAAAAGTTTCGTCATCTTTAATATAAGTGTCTTTAGCATTCTTTGTAACTTTATAAAGGGGTGGCTGTGCTATGTATAAGTAGCCTTTTTCAATAACTTCACGCATATGTCTAAAAAAGAAAGTTAGAATCAAAGTTCTTATATGTGAACCATCAACATCTGCATCTGTCATGATGATAATTTTATGATATCTAGCTTTTTCAATATTGAAGTGTTCACTCCCTATTCCAGCACCAATTGCAGTAATTAAAGAGCCTATTTCTGCAGATGAAAAAATACGATCTAAACTTACACGTTCTACGTTTAGAATTTTTCCTCTTAAGGCAAGCACTGCTTGTGTTTTACGATTACGCCCCTGCTTTGCAGTACCACCTGCTGAATTACCCTCTACTATAAATAATTCCGATAACTCAGGGGCTTTTTCCTGGCAATCAGCAAGCTTTCCTGGCAGAGTTGCAATATCAATATTGTTTTTGCTTTTAACTAACTCTCGTGCTTTTCTTGCGGCTTCTCTTCCTTTTGCTGATCTGATTGCTCTTTCTACTATACTTGCTGCCAATTTAGGATCAGTTTCAAGGATTGTGCTCAATTTATCAGAAACTATGCTCTCCACAACTGTACGCGCTTCAGAACTAACTAGTTTATCTTTTGTTTGTGAAGAAAACTTAGGATCAGGCATCTTGAGAGATAAAACACAAGTTAAACCTTCTCTAACGTCCTCTCCAGTTAAATTTACTTTTGCTTTCTTTAAAAACCCTTCATTAGTTGCATAGTTATTGATACATCTGGTTAAAGCGGATCTAAATCCTGCCAAATGCGTACCACCATCTCGTTGCCTTATATTATTCGTGAAGCATAACATATGTTCATAGTAGGAATCATTCCATTCCATCGATATTTCCAAGCTGATGCCAAGATCTTCTGCATCTCCTTTCATACTGGCAATTTTAGTTACATGTGTCTTATTCTTATCTAAGTACCGCACAAAATTCGCTGTACCAAAATTGTCTTTAGATTGATTGCTCTGATTGAAATGAGATTCTGTATATGGTTCATTGCGCAGATCACGTAAAGTAATGTCGATATTTGAATTTAAAAATGCTAATTCTCTTATACGACTTTCAAGCGTTGAGTAACTGAAATTAATGCCATTAAAAGTCTCTGTTGATGGCATGAACGTGACTTTAGTTCCTCTTTTGTTTGTATTTTCGTTGACTACCTTTAAAGGTTCAATAGACTCACCATCTTCAAAGCGCATAAAGTGTTCTTTCTTATTGCGCCAAATAGTTAATTCCAACCAGCTTGATAATGCATTCACAACTGAGATTCCAACACCATGTAATCCCCCAGAAACTTTATAGGTATTACTGTCAAATTTACCACCAGCATGGAGTTGAGTCATTATTACCTCTGCTGCTGATATTCCTTCTTCTTCATGAAGGTCAGTTGGAATGCCACGACCATTATCAGTTACAGATACTGAACCATCTTTATTTATGCTAACTTCAATTTTATCACAATATCCAGCTAAAGATTCATCTATTGCGTTGTCAACAACCTCATATACCATGTGGTGCAAGCCAGATCCATCGTCAGTGTCACCAATGTACATACCTGGACGTTTCCTTACAGCATCAAGACCCCTTAAGATTTTTATTGCATCGGCATTATAACTATTTTCCATTAGATTGCTTCATTTATACACGTTAATTGATGTTACATTCAGATATACTAGTTAGCAACATTTTTAAACTGATAACCCATGTTAAAAGCACAACTTTACGAATGCTTATTTTTGAAGACAGCAAATAGTGTCATTCCAATGCGTCTTCCCGGTGGAGATTAAATTATAATGCTCATGCAGTTGCGTGCTCGACTAATTAACAGAAAAATCTATAATTCAGTTTACGTATTTTCTTATCTCAGCCAAAATCTTATCAGATTGACTTTCGTCTGAATTTAAATCAGCTGCAAAGTGTGTAACATATTTTCCTCCAGGGCCAATAAGATATATTATCGAAGAATGGTTGATTTCTTCTTCTCCGTCTACTTTGCTTGCATATACTTTATATTTCGCAACTACTTCGTCTATTTTTTCTCTTTCACCAGTTAACATTTGTATTCTATGGTCAAATTGCTGCTGAAATTCTTTAAGTCTTTCCGTGCTATCGCGCTCAGGATCAACTGTGATGAAGAATGTTTGTAGCTTGTTGGTAGTTTTCTCATCTAACTTTGCAAGTGTTTCTGAAATTATCCCAAGGTTCATAGGACAAATTCTTTTACATGAGGAAAATCCAAAGAAAATCATCATGTATTTATCTTTAAAATCACTACTGCGCAGAATCTGTCCGTCCTGATTAATTAAAGAAAAATCTCCGCCTATCTTAACTTCCGCGTTGTGAATCGCTGCCGGGGCAAATATTCCTTTTTTAGTGAAATAACAATAACCTAAAAAAACAACTGCTAATGCTGCTAGCACATTAGATAACAATCTTATAAACCTTACCATTAGAATGCTCTCAGTAAAATCAAATTGTATCTTTATTGGTTAACCTATTCAATATATTTATCCCAAAGTGTATTGTTAATTTTGTCTAACAGTTTCTTATGTTCATCAATTTCTTCACTATTTGGTGAATGTTCTCTGGGAGTTAGATTACGCACTTTATGCTGAACGAATGTAGAGTTACTGTCCTGATTGCATTCATTATCAAACAGAAAGGTTTGTAACCCTCCTGTAAGTTCAACATATACCTTTGCAAGCAATTGAGCATCAACTAGTGCTCCGTGCAATTCTCTATTCTCTAGCGATATATCAAAACGCTTACATAATGCATTCAAAGAAGCAGGTGATCCTACGAATTTTTTCCTCGCAAGAGGTAATGTATCTAGCACTCTATCTGAGGAAATTAACCCAGCATTCAGCTTGCTTAACTCCATGTTAAGGAACTTAACATCGAATTCAGCGTTGTGAATTACCAAAATATCATTAGATATAAAGTCAAGAAATTCAAGTGCAACATCTGAGAATAATGGTTTATCTTCTAAAAATTCTTCACTAATACCGTGAATCTTAAACGAGTGATAAGGTATATCTCTTTCTGGGTTAAGGTACAGATGGAGTACTTTACCTGTTGGAATACGATTAATTAATTCCACACACCCTATTTCAATAATTCGATGACCAGATTCAGTGTCAAGACCTGTCGTTTCAGTGTCAAGTACTATTTCGCGCAGCTTGCTTTCCATGGTTAACTCTAAATGAAACTAATCTTACTTGTCATTTGTCTTATCGTTATTTGTCTTTTTATAGTTAATAGAAACAAGCAACCAGCTTGGGTCTGATGAATTAACATTTTTTTTGAATTGCCATACATCCTCAACTTTATTAATGGTGGATGTGCTACCTGATATTATATTTTCTGAGCTATCTTTAATAAAGTTAATTTGCTCTGAAAGGAAATATACTGCAATAAACACTGTGTTTTTTACTAGCTTTATTTCTAAAATCTTTTGTGAAACGATAGAAACAATTATAGACTCGTGCACCTCTTTACGATGTTTAATCTTCTCTGCAAAATTATCATATAAGTCTTTATCGAGAAGTGGTTTTAACTGAGACAAATTTCCTTGATTGAAATACTTTATTATTAATTCAAAAGCTATGCTTGAACCTTCTATAAAGTGGGAAATAGAAAAATCTTTGTTTTTTTTTAATATTTGTTCATAAGTAACTTTTATTGAATTTTCATCGTTGCTATCAATGTAACCCTCAATGTTTTCTACTACATCTTCTTTACTTCGGCTTACATCCAACACACTAGTTAGCTTTTTTAGATTGAGATTGGCTGACCTTCCTAAAGAATTATACAAACGTGAAAAAATGAACGCCGCTAATAAAGTATATATTACAAGCTCTATCATAGTAACTCAACTCCTTGGCATATAAAGTATCCGAACATTATTAATTATTAATGAAAATATGTTTTTCATATCAACTTATAATCAGGTTTGCTATTCGTTTGTAAATGAATATATTATATAAGAAAGTATTAAATATCTCAACTTAATTAAAGGAGACGTAAGAAATGCTACAACAAAAAATGAGAATTCACGGTCAATATTTTAAAGATCTATCGTTTGAGAATCCGAATTCGCCATTCCTTTCTTCAAATAAAGCTCCCGATATTAATGTAATGGTTAATATCAATTCAGCGAAATTAGAAGGAATGGAAAACAAAGAAGGAGTAAATGAAGAAAAATCTTTCCATGAAATTACTTTACATATAGAAGTCAGAGCAACGATAAAAGATGAAGGTATAAAAGATGGCGTAGCTTTCATTTGTGAGACAAAATATTGTGGCATTTTTTCAATAGAAAATTTTAAAGAGTTGAGTGAGGAAGAGGTAAGACAAGCTTTGTTTATTGGCGGACCTACTTTTCTTTTCCCTTTTGCAAGAGAAATAATTGCAAGAGTTACAAGCAGTGGTGGATTTCCCCCACTAATGCTAGATCCTATAGATTTTGAAACTATGTACGAGCAGCAAAGTCAACAACAAAGAAGTAACGGTAGTAATTCCAATTTTAACTAATATGATGTAACCTGATGAATAATTCTTTAAACGCAAAAACGACTTTAAACATTGACGGGAAGTCATACAACTATTTTAGCCTAAATAGTGCTAGTGAATTTTTAGGAATAGATGTAACTAAATTGCCCTGCTCACTTAAGGTTCTGCTTGAAAATTTATTGCGCAATGAAGATGGAGTAAACGTAAAGCTGGATGATATAAAAATACTAGCAAGTTGCGTTAATAAACACGCTAATCATGAAATTAGCTACAAGCCAGCAAGGGTGTTGATGCAAGATTTTACAGGGGTTCCTGCTGTCGTCGATTTAGCTTCTATGCGGAGTTATGTCAAGAAAAATGGAGGCGATCCAAGCAGCATAAATCCGTCTGTGCCCGTTGATCTTGTGATCGACCATTCTGTTCAAGTAGATAGTTATGGAAGTGTTTCCGCATTCAGTAAGAATGTTGAGCTAGAAGTAAAAAGAAATTTGGAGAGATATCAATTCTTAAAGTGGGGAGAATCATCCTTCACAAATTTTAGAGTAGTACCGCCAGGTACTGGAATTTGCCACCAAGTGAATCTTGAGTATTTAGCGCAAGTTGTATGTAATAAGGATGGGGTTTTGTATCCTGATACTTTGGTTGGTACGGATAGCCATACTACGATGGTTAACGGGTTATCAGTCCTTGGTTGGGGTGTTGGAGGCATAGAAGCTGAGTCTGTGATGCTTGGTCAACCAATTAGTATGGTGATTCCAGAAGTAGTTGGATTTAAATTAATTGGCAGACTGCCGGAAGGAGTAACTGCGACTGATTTAGTGCTGACGGTTACCAATATCCTAAGAACAAAGGGTGTTGTTGGTAAGTTTGTAGAATTTTATGGTGATGGTTTAGATTATTTATCTTTGGCAGATAGGGCAACTATAGCAAACATGGCCCCAGAGTATGGCGCAACTTGTGGATTTTTTCCAATTGATCAGAAAACGCTAGATTATTTAAGCTTAACCGGAAGGCCAGAAAAGCTAGTTGAGGCTTATGCGAAAGAGCAAGGATTGTGGCGTGGCAATAATGAGTTAGCATTTTTTGACACACTAGAGCTTGATTTATCAAGCGTGAAGCCAGTAATGGCTGGTCCCAAAAGACCACAAGATAAGGTTTTTCTTTCACAAGTGGCAGAGTCTTTTTCTAAATCATTTTCAGTTAACGAATTAAAGGAAAGTGATAAGCTTCAAGATGGAAGTGTAGTTATTGCAGCAATAACAAGCTGCACTAACACCTCAAATCCAAGTGTAATGATTGCTGCAGGTCTTGTAGCTCGTAATGCAATTAAACTTGGATTAAAATCAAAGCCTTGGGTTAAAACTTCTCTTGCTCCAGGGTCACAAGTTGTAACAGAATATTTAGAAAAGTCTGGATTGCAGGTAGATCTAAATGCTTTGGGTTTTAATCTAGTTGGATATGGTTGCACAACTTGCATTGGGAATTCTGGTCCACTTAATAAAGATATAGAAGATGGCATTAAAAACAAAAATTTAACTGTTGCTGCAGTTTTATCTGGTAATCGTAACTTTGAAGGAAGAATTCATCCGTTAGTCAAAGCTAATTACTTGGCATCTCCTCCACTTGTTGTTGCATATGCACTTGCTGGTACTGTGCAAACTGATTTGACAAAAGATTCAATATGCAAAGATAAGAATGGAAACGATGTCTATCTCAAAGATATATGGCCAACAAACAATGAAATCGAAGATTGTGTTAAAAATGTGGTAACACGTGAGATGTTTATACAAAAGTATAAGGATGTTTTTTCTGGTGATGAACATTGGCGAAAGATAAAGTGTGAAAAAAGTGAAATCTATAATTGGGATGCAAACAGCACTTACATACAAGATCCGCCCTATTTTGATAATTTATCACCTAAAAATAATAAAGATAAAACAATCGATATAAAAGGTGCACAAATATTGGCAATGTTTGGCGATAGCGTAACCACTGATCACATTTCCCCTGCTGGAAATATTGCCTCAAGTAGTCCTGCAGGTATATATTTAAAAAATCTTGGAATTGAGCCACAGGACTTTAATTCGTATGGATCTCGTCGTGGTAACCACAATGTAATGATGCGTGGAACTTTTGCTAACATTAGAATAAAAAATGAAATGGTAAGCATCGAAGGCGGCTATACAAAATATATTCCTTCTCAAGAAACTATGTCGATTTTTGATGCAGCAATGCGCTACAAAGAAAGTAATGTTCCTCTCATCATTGTGGCAGGAAAGGAGTATGGCACAGGTTCAAGTAGGGATTGGGCAGCAAAAGGTACTTTATTGTTGGGGATTAAAGTTGTAATTGCAGAAAGCTTTGAGCGTATACATAGGTCCAACTTGGTCGGCATGGGTGTTCTTCCACTTATATTCCAAAATGGAATAACCAGAAAGATATTTGATGGTAGTGAGATAATAAGCATAAAAGGTGAAATAGTGCCAAGTGGAAATTTAGAATGTATCATCAAAAGAAAGGATAGTTCAAAGCAATCAATTCAACTCAAATGCTGTGTACAAACTGCAACTGAGGTTAAATACTTGATGGATGGTGGAGTATTGAGCTACATACTTCTCTTGACTTAGTAAAGTTAAGTAAGTACTAGACTTCTTTTAGCCAGCCCTGGCTCTTTTATAAATAATAATTTATTCTACGCGAAGTTATGATATAATTTTACCTTACATATAGTAAAGGTGTTTTATAGATAATTATGATTACCTCTATACAAGAACCTAATGAATTGAGAAAACGTTTACAAGGATTTTATCGTACTGATGAAAAGAGTTATATACGTTATCTTGTAGAAAAAGCAGAGCTTTCAGCTGATTCAAAAAGTAGAATTTATAATATTGCAAAACAAGTTATTGAAAAAATCAAACACAATAAATTAAGTATTGTAGATTCCTTCATGCAGCAATACTCGCTTTCCAATGATGAAGGAATAGCATTGATGTGCCTTGCTGAATCGCTACTTAGAATACCAGATGATTATACAATAGACGAAATAATCAAAGATAAAATTGCCAATCAGGAATGGAATAAATATTTAGGGCACTCTTCTTCGTTGTTTGTCAATGCTTCCACATGGAGCTTGATGATAGGTAGCAGTATATTGAGAGATAATGAAGGCGATTCGAAGTTCTATTACGCAATTTCTAAGTTACTTAAGAATTTAGGAGAACCGATCATTCGCAAAGCAGTAAAACAAGCAATGTCTATGCTTGGTAATCATTTTGTTGTTGGAGAAACCACAGAAGAAGCTTTAAGGTATGCAAAACTAGATGACAATAGTAAGTTTTTATACTCTTTTGATATGCTTGGCGAAGCTGCTCACACAGATGAAGATGCAGAAGAGTATTTTAATTCATACATGCACTCAATAAAAGCTATAGGTGAATCCACTGAAATAAATGATTGTTTTAAATCGCATGGAATTTCAATCAAATTGTCTGCGTTACATCCACGTTATGAATTTGGTCAATTCGATAATATAGCTGAAGAGTTGAGAGCTAAACTGCTAGAGCTTTGTCATGAAGCAAAAAAATACAACATTTCATTATGCATAGATGCAGAAGAAACAGAAAGGCTTGAAATGTCCTTAATCTTGTTTGAACAATTACGGCTTGATGAATCACTTTCTGAGTGGGAAGGGCTTGGCTTGGCTGTACAAGCATATCAAAAACGTGCTTTATCTGTTCTTGACTTTGTAGAGGATGTTGCTATTCGATCAAATCATAAAATTATGGTCAGACTTGTAAAAGGTGCATATTGGGATTCAGAAATCAAGCGTACGCAAGAATTGGGATTAAATGATTACTCAGTATTTACAAGAAAAAGCTATACTGACGTATCTTACCTCGCATGCGCACAGAAACTTTTGAGTAAACCAAACAGCTTTTACCCATGCTTTGGAACTCATAACGCCTATACTTTTGCTTCTATCATGGAACTTGCTGATAAAAACCACCCTGGATTTGAATTTCAACGCTTACATGGAATGGCAAAAGACTTATATGATTATGCAATGTCAGAGCTTGCAACAAATGTTAGCTGTCGTGTCTACGCACCCGTTGGGGAACATAGTGACTTGTTGCCTTATCTTATAAGACGCCTTCTTGAAAATGGAGCTAATAGTTCATTTGTTAATCAAATAAATGATTCTAACGTTAAAATTGATGAGTTAATTTCAGATCCACTGGAAAAAGCTATAAATTTTAATTATGAACCTCATCCAGGCATTCCGTTACCACAAGATATTTTGGGACCAGAAAGAAAAAATTCTTTGGGAATGGATATTAGTGACTCGGTGATAGTCTCACAATTTGCAGATGATATAAAGAGCTTTAGTGAAAAAAAATGGCAAGTTGGGCCGATAATTGACGGACAGTCACTTTTTGATGATGCCAAATTTACTGAAGTGGTGAATCCTGCACATTTAGAAAATGTAATTGGAGAAGTGTCAAATACAACAAGTGCTCAAGTTTTAAACGCTCTTGAAATAGCACATAATGCTTTTACTGAATGGCAGAATGTTTCAGCAGAAAAGCGCGCTAAATGCCTTGAAAAAGCTGCAGATTTGCTTGAAGAAAGGATGAAAGAGTTGATTTACATTCTGATCGTAGAAGCAGGAAAAATTTTATCTGATGCAATAGCGGAAGTAAGAGAGGCAGTGGATTTCTTACGTTACTACGCAACGATAGCAAAAAATGAACTGAGCGACTGGAAAAAATTGCCAGGTCCAACGGGTGAAGATAACTTCATCTTTTTTGAAGGCAGAGGAGTTTTCCTGTGTATATCACCATGGAATTTTCCACTTGCTATCTTCATTGGGCAGGTTTCAGCTGCACTTGCAGCAGGTAATGCGGTGCTGGCAAAACCGGCAGAGCAAACGCCGATTATTGCCTACGAAGCTGTTAAGATACTACATGAAGCTGGGATACCAAAAAATGTGTTACACCTCATTCCTGGGGATGGTGGATATTTAGGCAAAATATTAGTTCCAGACAATAGAATTGCTGGAGTAGCTTTTACTGGCTCAACACAAACTGCTCAAATAATTAATAAAATGCTTGCGGATAGGGATGGTCCTATTGTACCGCTTATTGCTGAAACAGGAGGGCTCAATGCTATGATTGTTGATAGCTCCGCTCTCTTAGAGCAAGTGACTACAGATGTTGTACTTTCTGCGTTTCGCAGTGCCGGCCAACGCTGTTCTGCACTTAGAGTGCTGTTTATTCAAGAGGACATAGCAGAGAAGCAGATAAAAATGATATGTGGTGCAGCGCAAGAACTCAAGATTGGTGACCCAATACAACTTAGTACTGATATTGGTCCAATAATTGACAAAGCATCTATCGATATGCTAACTCAACATACGCAAAAAATGTCAGAGGACGAAGATTCAAATCTGTTATTTAAAGTACCCATGGATACAAATTCTCATAATGGTTATTTCTTTCCTCCATATATTTATGAGATACAAAAAATTTCGCAATTAAAGCAAGAAGTATTTGGTCCTATTTTGCATATCATACGTTTTAACAAGTCACAATTAAATGAAGTTATAAGTGATATAAACAATACAGGATATGGGCTTACATTTTCTTTGCAGAGCCGTATACAAAATCAGATCGATTTAATAAGCAAAAAAATATCAGTTGGAAATGTCTACATCAACCGTAACCAGATAGGTGCAGCAGTTGGGATACAACCATTTGGTGGTAGAGGACTATCTGGCACTGGGCCAAAAGCTGGTGGTCCTCATTATTTACAGCGTTTTTCTACAGAAAAAGTTGTAAGTGTTAACACTACAGCATTCGGTGGTAACACTACACTTATGTGTTTGGATTAATTTGCGGGCCCTAATTTTTCTCCTATCTTACCCCTAAGCTAGACGTTCGTGCAGTTATGTACACAGCGCTAAGATCCGAAAAGGACCAGCTTATGCACTGAAATAAAGCGGCTCCAAAGGAAGTCTTATCTTTAAACAAAAGAAAAAAGCTGCTATAATCTGAATAAAAGCATTATAAATGAAATGAATGTGAAAAATATCTTATTAGCGCTTTTAGTACAAACGGTATTCAGTTTGCCGCTATTTGCAGATGATCCTGTTTTGCTCAACTGCATTGAAACTCCAGAAATATATGACCTTGATGCAAGGCCAAAAAATTTTAGCTCTTCAAACAATTTAAGAAGGAAAGCTGGTTCTCCAAATAGTGCAATAGGAGAATTAATACACATAGTGGGTAGAATTACTGATATAAACTGTTTACCAATACAAAATGCTGTAGTTTCTATATGGCACGCGAATTCACGCGGCGTGAACCATTACGATGAGAATATAGAGGATAATCAACTCGATCCGAATTTTGCTGGATCAGGAAGGTTTGTAGTGAATAATCTTGGCTATTATAATTTTATTACGATAGCACCTGGTAAAATTGGTGAGAGAGCTCCACATATTAACTTTCTAGTTCAACATCCAGATTTTCCAGAATTCACAACGCAAATGTTTTTTGCTGACCATAATTGCGATAATTGTGCTGATCCTGTTCTTGGAGATTTTGTTAGTAATGGGCTTGCAAGCCTTCTCATAACACCATTTACTTACAGTGATCAGGTCATAAAAACCTATACGTTTAACATTACCTTGGGTGGATATAATAAGTTCTCTAATAAAAGATAAAAACCCTTGCATGTAAGGTAGTCCATAGTAAACTTGAATGTTATTGTACTTAGGATGTATATGAAAAATATCTTACTGATGTTTTTGCTATGTTTTATGTACAGTTTACAATTATTTGCAACGGAGATGCCAGCAATGAAAATAACAATTTCTAAAATTTCGCCCGATTTTAAAACAATAGTAATGGGTTTATTTGAGGACAACGAAACCGTAAATGATGGCAGAGTTTTGCAAGGAAAACAGATCATAGATAATATAAAGCAATTTAGCGATTTTAATGGAAGCTTTGGTGAATTTTCTTCTACCATTTTACCAGAAGGAAAAAACGTTGTAGTTGTTGGACTTGGTAAGAAGGATGAATGGAATGAAAATAAAGAATTAAATATTGGTGGTAAAATATATTGTGAGCTAAGCAGATTAAAAATTAAGAAAGCAGCGATTTTAATCGAAGGTAGTGCAGCAAATGTTGCATATGGTGCGTTTCTGCGTAGTTTTAAGTTTGATAAGTATAAAACTAAAAAGGATGAGAAAATTACAGAGGTAGAGGAAATTACCGTATTAGTAAAAGATGAGCAATTAAGTAATGCTGAAAGATCATTTGAGCACTCAAGGCAAGAAGGTGAGAGTATATTCCTTGCGCGCTCTTTTATAACAGAGCCTCCTAACATTCTATATCCAGAATCCTATGCTGATCATATAAAAAAAGAGCTTACTAAGCTTGGTCTTGAAATCGAAGTGCTTGATAAAAAGCAGATGGAAGAGAAAAAAATGGGAGCCTTGCTTGGAGTCGCACAAGGAAGTAGTAAAGAACCAAAATTAGTAGTGATAAAATGGAATGGGGCTTCTAAAGAACAAAAGCCAATAGCTTTTGTTGGTAAAGGTATAACGTTTGACACTGGTGGAGTATCACTCAAACCTTCACGTGGTATGGAGTCGATGAAATATGACATGGCAGGCTCTGCTGCTGTAGTTGGGGTGATGCATGCTTTAGCAGGACGAAAAGCAAAAGTAAATGCAATCGGCGTGGTTGCACTTGCAGAGAATGCAGTGGGTGGTAATGCTCAAAGGCCGAGTGATGTAGTAACTTCAATGTCTGGACAGACGATAGAAGTGTTGAACACCGATGCAGAAGGAAGGCTCATACTTGCAGATGCTTTATGGTATACGCAAGACAGATTCTCACCAAAATTTATGATTGATCTTGCAACTTTAACTGGTGCTATAGTGGTTGCACTTGGAAATAACGAATATGCTGGTCTTTTTTCAAATAATGATGAATTAGCAAACCGTCTGATTGATGCAGGAAATGAAGTAAGTGAGAAGTTATGGCGTTTTCCTATGAATGAAACTTATGACAAAATTATTGATTCACCGATTGCTGATGTTCAAAACATCGCTCCTGCAGGCTCTGGTGGAGATAGCATAATGGCTGCACAGTTTTTACAGCGTTTTGTGAATGAAACTTGCTGGGCACATTTAGATATCGCAGGCACTGCTTGGCACGAAAAAGGTACTGACATTTATCCAAGAGGAGCAGTAGGTTTTGGTGTAAGGTTACTTAATAAGTTGGTTAAAAAGTACTACGAAGCCAATGATTAAAGGTCTTTATACTGGATTTATGGCTTGACTCACAGCTACATGAACGTTTATTTTCGAGGCGCAGCAAATGAAAGTAGCTGATGCATATTTCTTTTTTTCTGGTCAAGCACTGGAATGATATCAAGGAGTAACTTTTTATTTAAACAATGATTATAATAAGAGATCTATTGAAATTTTAAAGTTATTAAATATTGACGCTATATACTTAAGTGTTAAAATAGAATGAAAAGTTTTTAGGAGTTTATATGGCAGTAGGTGGGAAAGCAAAGACAGCTAGTAAAAATAACCCTACTCAGCGTAAGAAGGCCGAGCAAAAAATGTATAAAGATAAACCGGTAAAACCTGTTAGATATATAGATCGTGACTCGCGCATGAATTATATGTCTGCTCAATATGACAACGGCAATCTGGTTGAAGATGAGGTAAGCGGCAATCCTATAAAGTGGGAAGCTGTATAATAGTTGTGGTTAAAGTTACTATTAATTCTAAGGAATGTGAAGTAGAGCATGGGCTCACTATAATTCAAGCTTGTGAAGTCGTGGGCGTTGAAATTCCACGTTTTTGTTATCATGAGCGTTTAGCAATTGCTGGTAACTGCAGAATGTGTTTGGTTGAAGTTGAGGGTGGGCCTCCAAAACCAGTAGCCTCTTGTGCAATGCCAATTGCAGAAGGGATGGTTATTCACACTGATACCCCTAAGGTTAAAAAAGCACGTGAAGGTGTGCTTGAGTTTTTGCTAATTAACCACCCGCTTGATTGCCCAATTTGCGATCAAGGTGGTGAATGCGATTTGCAAGATATCACGATGGCTTATGGGAAAGGAACCAGCAGACTTGATGAGCATAAGAGGGCTGTGCCAAAAAAACACTTCGGACCACTGATTGAGACTGCGATGAATCGATGCATTCATTGCACTCGGTGTGTTAGATTTTTGTCTGATGTTGCAGGTATAAATGAACTTGGAGGAATCGGAAGGGGAGAAAATGTAGAGATTAGCACTTACATAAAAAGGCATATTAGTTCTGAATTATCTGGAAATATCATAGATCTCTGCCCGGTAGGGGCTTTAACTTCAAAGCCTTACTCCTTTACAGCGCGTCCATGGGAGCTATCACATTGTGAGACTATAGATGTGCTAGATGCTGTGGGAAGTAGCATTAGAGTTGATTATCGTGGCCTGGAAGTTATGCGAATATTACCAAGACTGAGCGAAGAGGTAAATGAAGAATGGATATCAGATAAAACCCGCTTTGCCTATGATGGACTAAAAGTTCAGCGTCTTGATCAACCTTATGTAAAAAAAGATGGTAAATTAGCCCCAGTTGATTGGAATGAAGCATTAACTATTGCTGCAAAGAAATTAAAGAATACAAAATCAAATAAAATAGCTGCAATTGCAGGTGATTTAGCAGATTGTGAGTCTATGCTTCTACTCAAAGAAGTGATGCAGAAGCTCGGCTCGGGGAATATAGACTGCAGGCAAGATGGTGCAAAGCTTATACCAAGTAATCGCGGATCTTATGTGTTCAATACCACTACCCAGGGTATAGAGAATGCAGATTTGTGTCTGCTTATAAATACAAATCCAAGGATAGAAGCACCGATCATTAATGTAAGATTGAGAAAGAGATATTTACAGGGTAACTTTCCTATTGCAAGTGTTGGTCCTAACATTGAATATTTGTATCATGTTGAGAAATTGGGCGATAATCCTGATGTTTTGAGTAAAATAGCAAATGGAAATCATAAATTCTGCGAGCTGCTGGTAGCTGCTCAAAACCCTATGCTGATCATTGGTCAAGATGCATTAGTAAGAGATGATTCTGAATCAGTTCTAGTTCTAGCTGGCAAAATTGCAGAAAAATTTAACATGGTCAGAGACGACTGGAATGGCTTTAATATGCTGCATAAAGCTGCAGCAAGAGTTGGTGGTCTGGACGTTGGGTTTGTTCCTGAAAAAGGTGGAAAAGACACTAATCAGATACTGGAAAATGCAGAAAGTGGTGACATAGAAGTGGTTTATCTTCTTGGTGCAGATGAAATTGATACATCAAAATTAGAAAATACATTTGTAATTTATCAAGGTCATCACGGTGATAAGGGTGCACATGTGGCAGATGTTATCTTGCCTGGTGCTGCATATACAGAAAAATATGCAACTTATGTAAACACTGAAGGTCGAGTGCAAAGAACAAATTTAGCTGTATTCCCACCTGGTGAAGCAAAGGAGGATTGGTTAATTATTAAAAATCTTTCACAATATTTAGACCTTTCTTTACCGTATGATAGTTTATTTGATGTGAGAAAAAAATTAGATACTATCGGTCCACAGTTTAGAAATGCCGATCAAGTGGTAAAAAACACATGGGTGCCAATTAGCAATGATGGGATAAGCTTAAGTAATACACCTTTCACTTTAAAGGAGTGTAATTTTTATATGACGGATTCAATAAGTCGCGCTTCAAAAATAATGGCAGATTGTACTAAAGCTTTTTATGAACACGCTAGTTAATATTTTATTTATTTTAGTACCGCTACTACTTTCAGTTGCGTACTTGGTATACTTTGAGCGTAAGGTTATTGGTGCAATTCAACTGAGACACGGCCCAAGTGTAGTTGGACCTTTTGGGCTATTGCAGCCATTTGCAGATGCTATTAAGCTACTGATTAAAGAGCCGATAATACCATTTAGAGCGAGCACCATACTGTTCATTATGGCTCCAATGCTTACCTTTATCTTGGCATTAATTGCCTGGGCAGTTATACCGTTTGGTGCTGAAGTAATTGTAGAAAATGGCCAGCAAGTAGTGATTCCTAAGGTTATAGCAAATATTAATGTTGGAGTGCTTTATGTGCTAGCTATATCGTCGCTGGGAGTATACGGCGTAATTATTGCAGGCTGGTCAAGCAATTCTAATTATGCATTTCTTGGCGCTATACGGTCGGCTGCTCAGATGATTTCATATGAAGTTTCAATAGGCTTAATAGTTGCTACAGTTGTTGTTACAACTGGTACGTTGAACCTTGGAGAGATGGTGGTAGCGAAACACAACATGCCATTTTGGGTTGATTTGCTACTAATGCCTATAGGAATAATATTTTTTATTTCTTTGCTTGCAGAAACTAATCGTCACCCATTTGATTTACCAGAAGCTGAAGCAGAGCTTGTCTCTGGATATAACGTTGAATATTCATCCATGCCTTTTGCCCTCTTTTTTCTTGGAGAATATGCAAATATGATTCTAGCAAGTGCTATGATGACGATATTCTTTCTAGGAGGATGGTATCCGCCGCTGGAGTTCAGTTTACTTTACAAAATTCCAGGTTTGATTTGGTTCGTTTTGAAGATAGTTATACTTTTGTTCGTATTTATTTGGATTAGAGCAACAATACCTCGTTATCGATATGATCAGCTAATGCGTCTTGGTTGGAAAGTGTTTCTGCCAATATCGGTGCTTTGGGTGGTACTCATTTCAGGAGTGTTGCTCTTTACTGGGAATTTACCTGGGTCCAATGTTTAATTTTCCAAATACAAGATTAAGGCGCAGGCGCTCGAGCAAATGGGTTCGCAATTTAACAAGTGAAAATAGTCTATCAGTAAATGATCTGGTTCTTCCTCTGTTTGTTCACGACAGAAAAGAAACAACTGAACCAATTTCTGGCTTACCAGACGTAAAGTGTTATTCAATAGATGGATTAGTGTCTATAGTTAAGGAAGCTAAAGATTTAGGAATTAATGCTGTTGCAATTTTTCCTGTAGTTGATAGTAAACTAAAATCTGAAAACGCTGAGGGAGCATATAATTCTGACAACTTAATCTGCAAAGCAATCCGTGCTGTAAAATTAAAGGTACCTGAAATTGGTATTATTGCAGACGTTGCACTGGATCCATACACTATTCATGGCTATGACGGCATTTTAAAAGATAATCAGATGGATGTAGAAAACGATGAAACTATATCAGTACTGTGTAAGCAAGCACTTGCTTTAGCGAAGGCAGGATGTGATATAGTTGCTCCTTCTGATATGATGGATGGTAGAATAGGAAGAATCAGAAAATCATTAGATGATAATAACTTTCAAGACGTATTAATATTATCTTATGCGGTGAAATATTGCTCTAGCTTCTATGCTCCATTCAGGCAAGTCGTTGGTTCATGTGGGCTATCACATTCTATAGACAAAAGTGGTTATCAAATGGATTATAAAAATGCGCACGAAGCAATGTGCGAAATTGAAATGGATATAAATGAAGGTGCAGATTTTATTATGATTAAACCAGGTATGCCATATTTGGATATTATCAAAACAGCAAGTGATAAGTTTAATTTTCCGATTTTTGCTTACCAAGTAAGCGGTGAGTACGCAATGATAAAAGCTGCTGCAAATAATGGCTGGCTAGATTATGACAAGGTGATTTATGAATCTTTGATTGGTTTCAAACGTGCGGGTGCAAGTGCAATATTCACTTACGCTGCACTTGATATTGCAAAAAATTTAAGTGCACAAGCCCTATAAAATTACTAAATTTTTGGCGCATGTTCTTCTACTGTTGCTGCATATTACCTAAAATTTTCCAATACATGTTTTAAGTTATTGATAAGTCCGTTACAATACAGTATTATAAATAATATAAACCAAGTGTTACTTAGAGCATGGGGATTTTTTTTAAATTTTTGGGAAAGATGCTAGGTAAGGTTTTTCCTGCCAAAACAGTAAGCTCTTTTTTGGGAATAGGATATTTACCAGGTTGGCAGAACTATTGGTCTTCTTTTTTAATATTATTTATTGTCGATGTTATATTGATTTTTACATATGGAGGCGAATATTTACTATATAAAATGCCAAATTCAGGAATAGTTGTAGCTGCTGTTTTTACAAAATTGGCAATAGTTATGTTAGTAATACAATTAATTGGAATATTTATTTTTCATGCTCAGGACCCTTCAGCAAACAGTGGTGAAGAAATAGTAATACAAATAGCGTCAGGGCAAGTATTGACTGTAGCACTTTCAATGCCAGCAATAATGTCAATTTATTATACTGTAAGTAAACTCTATGGGAGTATATGTAAGCAGATGTTTCAATGCCCATTTTGGTTTAATGATTTTATGCACTTTTTCTTTTTTCTTATGATACCTTACGTATTTTTTAATGTCGTAGAAGTGATAAAACCATGGCCAATAAGTTCAATACAACTCAGCTATAATAATGCAATTTCAATTACATTTGAGGGGATTTTTCACACATTTTATGCGGTGATTTTACTGTATTTAACAGCATTTATATTCTGCGATTTAACTATGCATGATGCAATTGTCCTAAATAAAAGCATAATTCAGTATGTGAGGGAAAGTTCAGCAGTTTTAGGTGATTATTTACATAGTGCTGCAAAAAAAATAAATATTGAATAGTACTTATTTATTTATATATTTAGTATAAAAAGTGTGCAATTTGTGTGAATTTACAAAGTATAATAAAAGAGTTGCAAGATTTTTGGGCTGGTGAAGGGTGCGTTATACTTCACCCATACACATCTGAAGTTGGTGCTGGTACATTACATCCTGCAACAATTATGTCTGCAATTGATACAAAACCGACAAAAATTGCATATCTACAACCAGTAATTAGGCCAGCAGATGGACGCTATAGTGATAATCCTAATCGCTTGTATCAACATCACCAATATCAAGTTATAATAAAGCCATCTGGTAATAATTTACAAAACGTCTATTTAGATAGCTTAAAAGCTCTTGGCATATCTACAGAAAAATATGATATTAAGTTTGTTGAAGATGATTGGGAAAACCCAAGTGTTGGTGCATCAGGACTTGGATGGGAAGTTACATGCAATGGAATGGAAGTAACACAGCTTACTTATATACAGCAAGTTGGAGGGATTGACTGCAAGATGATTCCTGGTGAGGTGGCATATGGGTTGGAACGTTTAGCAATGTGCATACAAGGTGTAGATAATGTTTACGATATAACTTGGAACGATAACGGTGTAACTTACGGAGATATTTTTAAACAAAGAGAATATGAATTTTCTTATCTAGCGTTAGATTATTATGATACTAAAGTGGTACAGCAGCAATTTGAAGATACGGAAAAATTATGTAAGTTCCTTATTGAAAAGGAGCTACCAATTGCAGCTTATGACCAATGTATTAAAACTAGTCACCTACTTAATCTGCTTGATGCAAGAGGTGTGCTTGGTGTCAATGAACGTACAGCGCATATTGGTAGAGTTAGAGAGCTGACAAAAAAATGTTGCGAATTGTACATGAGTAAATAGCGTATGTCGTTGCAGTTGTTATTTGAGTGCCTTTCAGAAGAAATACCATCGAGAATGCAGAATATAGCTGCAACTCAAGTTAAGAGCTGTATTGCCAATGTTTTTAACAAAAATAATGTAAAATTTACATCAATGGAGGTTTTTGTAACGGCACGTCGCATTACCCTATTTGTTGACAACATAAATGCTTTGGAGCTAAAGGATTCCAATAACGAAGTTAAGGGACCAAACATTAACGCACCAAAAAGTGCTATCGAAGGTTTTTTAAGAAAATATCAGAAAAATGAAGAAGATTTGCTCGTTCGAAAAGTAAATAATGAGGATTTTTACTTCATTAAAAGAGAAAGCTGCTCATTTAACATCAGAGAATTCCTCAAAAATCAACTGGAGGAAATGCTCAAAAACTTTTCTTGGTTGAAGAGCATGAGATGGGGCGAAGGAAAAGAAAGGTGGGTTAGGCCAATTAAAAACATTTTATGCATTTTAAATGACGAAATAATACCTGTGTCTTTTGCAGGGATCACAGCATCTAACACAACATATGGCCATCGATTTCTCTCAAGTGATGCGACGTTAACTATTAAAGCACCTAAAGACTATTTTGAATTGCTAGAAAAAAACAGCGTAATTCTCCAGATGGACAAAAGAAAGCAATTTATACTAGATCAGATTAATAAATTCACAAAAGAGCAGAATTTACAACTTGAGAAAAATGATTATTTACTAAATGAATTGACAGGGCTTATAGAGTGGCCAATCGTACTGTTTGGTGAAGTGAATCAAGAAAAGTCATTTGGATTACCGAAGGAAGTAATTCTTAGTATAATTAATACGCAGCAAAAATATCTTGCTTTAAGTAATGGAAAGAGAATTTCACACTTTGTCACTGTTGTCAACGTCAACAATGGTGAAGTTGTTAAAGGACACGAAAGAATATTAGAAGCACGTCTTGCTGATGCACAATTTTTGATATCTCAGGACAAAAAGGAAGATCTGGATCATTATGTCAAAAAATTGGGTTCGATATTATTTCATGCTTTTCTTGGCAGCGTGGGGGAAAAGGTGAAGCGTATTACGTCTCTGTCAAAGTATATAGCTATATTTATTCCACATGCTTCGCTGATAAAAGTTGAACGTGCTGCATATTTGGCAAAAGCTGATTTGGTAACATCGATAGTAAGAGAGTTTCCAGAATTACAAGGAGTAATGGGTGGATATTATGCTTCTTATTTTCAAGAAGATAGAGAAATAGTGGAAGCTATAACTGAACACTATAAGCCAATCGGGCCAGAGCAGGAGTGTCCTAAATCCCCTTCAGCAATTGCTGTGTCAATTGCAGACAAAGTGGATAGCTTAGTTGGTTTAATTGCAGCAGGTGAGAAAATCTCTGGTTCGTATGATCAGTTTGGTTTGCGGAGAATGACAATTAGTATAATTAGAACAATACTTGAAAATAATTTGCATATTCCAATTAGGCTATTGATAGATAAGTCAGTATCTTTATATTCAAGGCTTCTATTTAATGAAAATACAACGTCAGTTGATAAGCCAAATAGAAAACAAATTTCAGAACTAGTATTTAGATTCTGCTTAGAAAGATTCAAGGTTATTTTAAAAAATAGAGATATAAGGCAAGATGTCGTAGATTCAATACTATATAAAATCGATATTAATGATCTGCTGACAGCAGAAAAGCAAACTGTTATATTGGATCGTTATCTTAGTACGCCAGAAGGTGAACAGATTCTAAGCACTTACAAAAGAGTCAGTAACATGATGAGCAAAGTAAGGAAAAGTGATGGCACTACTTATAGTGCATCTTACGGTAAGAGATTTTTGATTGAAAATGAAGAAATTGCGCTATCAAATTGTGCTATAACTGCTTGTAAAAACATAAAACAAGCGATAAAAAATAACCACTTTAATGCAGCGCTTGATGAACTTGCTGGTTTTGCTCCGTTTATCAATCAGTTTATGGACAGTGTAAAGATTAACTGTGATTCTGATAAGCTGAGAAGAAACAGATTATCTTTGCTTGAAAATGTAGTTTCCGTCTTTCATTTAGTAGCAGATTTTAACCTCATACAAGTCAAGTAATGGATAAATGTTCAAGCAATATAAAGAACAGATAAAATTATCTCCGCAGTCTTGTGGTGTGTATAAGATGATTGGAGATAAGGATAAAGTTTTATACATTGGTAAAGCAAAAAACTTGAAATCGAGATTATCTGACTACCTTCAATTCGAAAACCTTTCTGAACGAATTAGAGTTATGCTCTCACAGGTTGTTAAGGTTGAAATATTCATCACTGAGAATGAAATCGAAGCACTGCTTCTTGAAGCACAGTTAATAAAATCATTGAAACCACTTTATAATATTGTGCTCAAGGATGGAAAATTTTATCCTTATATAACAATTTCCAAGCACGATTATCCAAGAATAGCAAAATATAGAGGCAAATTTAAGAAGAATGAGTTTCATTATTATGGTCCCTTTACATCTGCCGCTGCTGTTAAGCAAACTATATTGTCATTGCAAAAAGCTTTTCTCCTAAGAGTATGTTCAGATCAATACTTTTCCTCAACAAAAAGACCATGTATTGAATATCAAATTAAGCGCTGCTCAGCACCATGCATAAACAAAATCACAAAAGACGACTACTGCCAATCAGTAAAACAGGCACGAAATACATTGCTTGGAAGAAATAAGGAAGTGAAAGAACAGTTACTTTTCACAATGAGAAAGTGCAGCAGTGAAGAAAACTATGAGCTTGCTGCTATATATAGAGATCGAGTAAAGTTTCTTGAGCAAATTCAAATACAGCACACGGATTTTTCTTTTGAAAAAGATGCAGATTTCTTCAGTATTGTACGTGAAGAGGATCTAGCATGTATTAGTGTGTTATCGTTCAGAAATAAAGACAACTACGGCAGCACTCCTTACTTTGCCGAGAACTGTAGTGATCACTCAAATGATGAAATTTTATCCACCTTTTTGGTCAATTTTTATAATTCAGCTAACATACCTCCAATACAAATTTACGTTCCAGATTCTATTGTGGATAAGGAAATTATAGAACAAGCACTACATAAGGTTGCTCAAAAGCCAGTAAAAGTTCTGCATGCAAAGAATAAAAAAGAGCGTGATTTATTGAAATTTGTTTATGATAACTCTCAGCATAGCTTAGAGCAGAAGCTTATCGATTATAGAAATAACCTAGAAAAGCTTGAGGAGCTTAGCAAAATCTTCTTGTTACCAAACATTCCAAAGCGTATTGAGGTTTATGACAATAGCCATATATTTGGAAATCAACAAATTGGTGTAATGGTTGTTGCAGGGCAGGAGGGTTTTTTAAAAAGTGAGTACAGAAAATTTACTATAAAGGAAAAATTTTCAGGCGATGACTATAAAATGATGAGGGAAGTGCTAACCAGACGTTTCTCCGGCAATATAAAAGGCATAATACCTGATTTTTTACTGATTGATGGTGGACCAGGACATGTTTCCATAGTACAGAATGTACTGGAAGTATTGAATATAAACGTTCCTTTTGCTTGTATGGCAAAAGGTCCTAATCGTAACGCAGGAAATGAAACATTTTATATGCTGGGCAGGGAAGAATTCAGTCTGGCAAATGACAGCAAAGTCATGCTTTACTTACAATTGCTGCGTAATGAAGCCCACCGTTTTGCGATAACTTCACATAGAAAAAAACGCGATAAACAGTTTATAGTTTCACAATTAAGCAAAATACCCGGCATTGGCAACAAAAGGAAAAAGGCGTTGATGTCTTATTTTGGTTCAGTGAAAAATATAAGCAAAGCTTCTCTGGCTGAAATTCAAAACGTACATGGAATTAGTAAAGGTTTAGCAGAAGTCATTCTTAAATACGTGAATTATAAGAGAGGAGTGCTCTTAACCTGACGTAACCGTTCACGGATTGTGAGAATGAATTAAAGAACTAAGCAGTGACAGCTACTAGATTCTGTAGCTTTTGAAAGGGGTTCTGGCCATTTAGACGTGATGTCAAAAATATCGACAACATTCTTTCCACGAATCTTTCTCCACGTTCTGACCAGGTGAAAAAGCTGTTTTTACGATAAATTACGTACCGTCTAATTTGCCGTTCTGCAAGGTTATTAGTTGTTTCTATCACTTCAGGTTTTCTTAAAAACTTCCACATCATATCCTCAGATCGTAACATCTTAGCGGCCATTCTTGAAGCTTGAGTGCTATTTGCAACCCTCGTCATTTTACGTAAAAAATGTTTTACCCTTTTCCGAATTTTTCCCACCAGTCGATAAAATCTCAAATTATCTATCAAATTTTGTTTTTTTGCCTTATCTACTACAAACACCTTATTGCTGAGCGATTTTAGTGCTTGGCCAATTTTGCTCACTTCAACATTTTTACTATGGGCAAATCTCTCAAAATCTCTTGCCAGATGTGCCCAACATATCTGTCTATTTTCACGATTGAAGTAATTGTATACAGCGTATCTATCGCTCACAAATATACCATCATATTCTGGCAGTAAACTCTTCAACACCTTCTTACCACGAGACTCGCTTACCTTCAGAAGTGTCAACGCTTTGTTTGTTATTACCCAACTCCAGCCTCTCTTTCCTTGATTTCTGTGCCCTGTTTCGTCTATATGCAAATACTCGCTTCCTTGCAACTCTTCCTTCATTTTCTCATATTCAGATGCACACTTCTTCGATACCCTGCGTTCAGTATTTGAGACTAAACCAAGGCTTATATTTAGATTAAAAATACTGCCCAAAATTTGCTGTACCTCTCTTTTTGAGTTAATAAAAAAGCCGCTAAGGCTGCTTATAACTGTTTTAGCATTGGGTCCTAGAAAATCTCTTGCAACACCTTCGGGTAAATTTGCTGTAATTCTTTTATTACATACTCTACAATCTCCTCTTTGCAACCTGTACTCAGTTACAATTGGCTTAATTTCTGGCAACTCTGCCTTCTGATGAATAATTTCATCTTCTAAAGTAATCTTACCTCCACACATACAAATTGTATCAATTGTGCATCTCACTACCTCGTCTGCAGCCATTAATTCACGCTTATGCACCTTATGTCCTGGCTGACCTCCTGGTTTTTTATCACTTTTCTTTTTGCTTTCTTACGATATATATCTCGTGATGGTGGCAGCGATGAATTTTGCGAATTTAAGCCCAATTTGTCTTCTAATTCAACTATTTTTGCTTTCAAGCTATCATTTTCTCTGATCAGTGCTTTTATTTCTTCCTTGAGATTAGCGTTTTCTGCTACAACCTTTTCTTGCAGCACTGTTGTCATTTACCCATTCCATATTTAGCTTCCTATCTCTTTACACTTTTATACTTACTTTGTAAACCACCTTATCTCCGTGAACGGTTACTGGCAGGTGGTGTCATTCCAGTCTGGGATCCAGCCTTTTCATAATCATCAAAACGTTGTATTTTAACATAAAACGGCTGCTTTTATGCTTACCAACTTAGCTGGATCCCAGACTGGGATGACACCATAGTCAAGCTTTTTCGTAAGTTACCTACCACTTGAGCCAAAGCCCCCTGCATTGCGACCGGTTTCTTCTGTGCAGAATTCTTCTCTGTCATCCCAAATTACCTGAGACACAGGAGAAATAAGGATTTGTGCAATTCTATCTCCTCTTTTTATCTCATACGACTGATTACTTAGATTAATTAGGCAAATCTTCACCTCACCTCGATAATCAGAGTCTATAGTGCCCGGAGAATTTAAGACAGTGATTCCATGTTTTGCAGCAAGACCAGAACGTGGGCGGATTTGCCCCTCAAAACCGTTTGGTATTGCAATCACAATTCCAGTTGGAACAAGTAATCTCTCAAGTGGATTTAAAACAGCAGAGTCATTCAATGCAGCATAAAGATCCATACCAGCACTCTGCGTAGTTGCATAACATGGAAGAGACAAGTCTTCTCCGTGTGATAATCTCTTTATTTCTACTTTAATTTTACTTCTTTGCACTCCAATTTACCAACTATGAAGATTCAATTATAGCATGTAAATTGTATCTGCAAAAGTAATAAATGTTACATCGTAAATGATGTCATTCTAGTGCGTGACGCTAGGCCATAAAATAAGTTTTTCGTTTCTATATGCGCTACCTTAAGACTTTAATTATACAACGTCTTAACGCACTTAACCCCATCGACATATAAATTTGCATGACTTTTTTGAGTATTAAGCAATGCAAGTCCAATGTTGTCTACACTAGAGCGCAGTTCCCCTATTTCCTCATTATTTTCATTTGTCACTTTAGTGCCAATATCTGGAAGTGCGTTATCCCCCTCAACAAGATAAAGTTTTCTTCTGAATATTTCTTGTCTGCTCATTCGATTTACGACTTCCTGACCTACGTAACACCCCTTATTAAAGCTTATACCGTTTGCCTTATCGATTAAATATTGCAATGGGAACGATGAATTTTGTACCATATCTTTTGCTCCATCTGGGACAAGGTTTTTAATTCTAACTTTTTCATACTGAATAAAATCTCCAACCGGTTCTTTTATTTCATCTTTATGTATGATCCTCATTCCTAGCAGCTTGTGCCTTGGATCTTGAAAAATAACTTGTGACTTACTACTACACTCCGCCAACTTAGTATCAAACAAAACTCCAACCTTATATAGTGCACTAATGTCTTTAATTTTCACTCTCAAATAAGTTTTAAGTAAATCTAGTTTCTCGATTATTTGCTGTAAGTGCACATTTTCGCACTCTAAGAAAATATATCTACCATATTCAATAAGAAAAAAATCATATAGGTATTTTCCCTGAGGGCTAAGCAATAAAGAGTAAATAGCTTTTTGGCTATCTAGCTTATTAATATCATTGGTTATAATGCCCTGCAGAAAATCTCTAGTGTCAGGCCCATATAGCACTATCACACCACGACTTAAGAATGGTATATAACTCATGAAATCTCTATAAATAAACCTAAATTTTATTATATAACATTAGGCTCTTTTAGAAACTGCTTTTGGCGTGCATATTTTATATGGTGTGCATATTTTACAAGCTCCAGCCCTTGAAATCTAACTTACGAGTATATATATAAAGTTATAGGTTAATTTGTTGAGAGGAAAAGCAAATGTCAAGTATAAGTTTAAATGTATTGGATGATAGCGTGCTGATCAAGCCTATTAGCGAGGAAAAGCAGGGTGGAATTATGCTTCCATCAAGTGCTGAAAAGAAACCTACTAAAGGTGAAATTGTAGCAACTGGTGAAGGTTCACGCAACTCAAATGGCGAACGCATAGCTTTAACTGTAAAGGCTGGTGATAAAGTGTTCTATCGTCAATGGGCTGGTACAGAAATAGAACATAATGATGAAAAGCTTATCGTGATGAAAGAGTCCGATATACTTGCTGTCATTAAATAGCAGTCTTTATTTTACTAAATTGAAACAAAGCGCAACATGGCGCATTGTAAATGATTTTATTATAGTTTTCTAAATTTTTTATTAACAAGAGGTGATAAAAATGACTAATGTAGTAGTATCAGGTGAGCAGTTACAAGAAGCCTTTCGTGAAGTCGCAGCAATAGTGGATTCAACGGTAGCAATAACTGCGGGACCTAGAGGAAAAACAGTAGGGATTAATAAGCCCTATGGAGCACCAGAAATTACAAAAGATGGTTATAAGGTGATGAAGGGTATCAAGCCTGAAAAACCACTGAATGCTGCAATAGCAAGCATCTTTGCCCAAAGTTGTTCTCAATGTAACGACAAAGTTGGTGATGGTACAACAACGTGCTCAATATTAACTAGCAGCATGATCATGGAAGCTTCAAAATCAATTGCTGCTGGAAACGATCGTGTTGGTATTAAAAACGGAATACAGAAGGCAAAAGATGTAATATTAAAGGAAATTGCATCAATGTCTCGTACAATTTCTCTAGAGAAAATGGATGAAGTAGCGCAAGTTGCGATAATCTCTGCAAATGGTGATAAGGATATAGGTAACAGTATCGCTGATTCCGTGAAAAAAGTTGGAAAAGAGGGTGTAATCACTGTTGAAGAAAGTAAAGGTTCAAAAGAGTTAGAAGTTGAGCTGACTACTGGCATGCAATTTGATCGCGGTTATCTCTCTCCGTATTTTATTACAAATAATGAAAAAATGATCGTGGAGCTTGATAATCCTTATCTATTAATTACAGAGAAAAAATTAAATATTATTCAACCTTTACTTCCTATTCTTGAAGCTGTTGTTAAATCTGGTAAACCTTTGGTTATTATTGCAGAGGATATCGAAGGTGAAGCATTAAGCACTTTAGTTATCAATAAATTGCGTGGTGGTTTAAAAGTTGCTGCAGTAAAAGCTCCAGGTTTTGGTGACAGAAGAAAGGAAATGCTCGAAGATATAGCAACTTTGACTGGTGCTAAGTACGTCATAAAAGATGAACTTGGAATCAAGATGGAAGATCTGACACTTGATGATCTTGGTACTGCTAAAAATGTTAAAATTACTAAAGATAATACCACAGTTGTCAGCGAAAATAGCGATTCTGACAGTGTGAAAGCTAGAATCGAGCAGATCAAATCTCAAATTGAAACTTCAACTTCTGATTATGATAAAGAAAAGCTAAGAGAACGTTTAGCGAAATTATCAGGTGGTGTTGCTGTGCTAAAAGTTGGTGGAGCAACTGAAGTGGAAGTTAAAGAACGTAGAGATAGAGTTGAAGATGCGCTGCATGCAACAAGAGCTGCAATTGAAGAAGGCATAGTTCCAGGTGGTGGAGTTGCACTTCTTTATGCTTCATCTGTTCTCGACAAATTAAAAGGTGCAAGTGACGAAGAGCAAATAGGCATAAACATTATCAAGAAAGTTCTCAGTGCTCCAATTAGAAGGTTAGTTAAAAATGCTGGTCTTGAATCTGCTGTTATCATTGACTATTTGATTAAGCAGAATGATAAAGAGCTTATATACAACGTTGAGGCTATGAATTACGCTAATGCATTTACAGCTGGTGTGATTGATCCAGCAAAAGTGGTGCGTATTGCTTTTGAAACAGCGATATCTGTTGCGAGTGTGCTGATTACTACTGAATCTATGATAGTTGATGTACCAAGCAAAGAAAATGCTTCATCTCCTATGGCCGCAGGAGAAATGGGTGGCATGGGTGGATTCTAAGTAGAGTGAAACCGTGGAGCAATTGCTCCACGGTAGTTCCAAAAAATCTCACATTTTACTATTCGTTAAAGGTAATACGTTTGGTGCAGAAAGGCACTACTGTTTGCATCCGTTTCACTCTTTTATATTATGATTGTCTATAGGGAGAGTAGACCAGCGGACCTTCCCCGCCAGCCTCTCACAGAACTGTGCATGAAGTAGAGTGGGCAGCCAGCGAGTTACTTGTTAAGTACTTTTCCAACAACCCCTCTCCGAACCACGCATGATCGTTTCCGTATCACGTGGCTCTCCAATAATCTAACGTTTTAAGGAGTCACCATCATATTTTCCATATTGGATTTTCTTATGGCATTCATGACAAACAACAAGAGTCTTCCTCTGTCGTTCAATCATTCTCTTTTTCCATTTCGGTAGCTCAGTATTACGTTTACCTAGCAAATCAGCAAGTTTACGTACGTGATGTACTTCAATCTGCTCTTGTGATTTACATAATTCACAAGTTTGTGCCAATAGTCTTTGCTCTATTTCACTACGCTTATTCCATATTGGTATAAGGTTATCACTTATACTTACCCATTTATTCCATTTTAGTGACACAGCACCAAAGTGTGTAATTAATGGTATCTTTGATGGTAAACGATCTACTCTGACTTGGATGACTTTTCGTTTTTCACCTTCGTCGTTTTCAATCATTGCACCAAATTTTCTATAAATTTTCCTGCAAGTTGTTTTGTATTTAGATGCTAAAGTCTTTACTAATGATACTTCCATCACATACTTCAAATAACTTAGTGTGTGAAGGTTGTAGGCCATTTTGTAATATTGTACAATTCCTCGATATTCAGTTTGATACTGAGCAACAATACTGTAAGCTGTATCAAGTGTACGTTGAGGTAAATGTATAGGCTTTCCACAACGCATATATTCAGAACACTTTTTCTGCTTTATATGATGTGGTACACGTAACCCAATACTACCGTTAATACATCGTTGTGTCCGATGATCATGTTTATCATCTGCATGCAAGACGTGTATTTTATAACCTAAAAAATTGGCTTTGCTATCACACGCGTGTGTAATAAGCGTTTTATCTTCATTAAGCATAAGTTTGAGCTCCTCATTGAGGAATTTAGCAATCTCATTTTTAATTTGTTCAGCTTCATTTTTTGGTCCTGCAAACCCTACCAGAATATCATCACCATACCTAATACCAAATCTCATAAATAAGTAGGCAAATAACTCACAGAACAAATGGTTTTGATCGAACTTTCCATAATATTACGAATGAATGCACATACAGTATCCTCCAATAAACTAACAGAGTCATATATTCTATTTTTAATGAGATTGTCTTTCAAATATTGCCATAAACGCTCTACTGGATTTAACTCTGGTGAATATGGAGGTAAATAGATTAAGGTAATATTTTGTGGTATTTTTAAACCTTTGGATCTATGCCATCCTGCACAATCCACAACAAGAAATGCCTCCCTTGTTCCTAAATATTGTGACATCTGCTCAAGGAATATATTCATACAATCAGTATTGACGTTTGGTACGAATAAGCTAGAACTCTCTCGATTTCTAGGATTAACTGCACTATAGAGATAAAAGTTTTGCCTACCTAATTTTACCTTAACCTGTGTCCTAATGCCTTTTTTAAACCACCCGTGTCCAATCTTTGAATGTGTGCCAAACCGCGACTCATCGAAGAAAAATAGCTCTTTTTCGGGATACGTGACAATAGTTTCATTAAGATTTTTTTTTAAACTCTTCTTGTTTATTTTTATCCTGTTTATTGTGCACAGGCCTTGGAGTAATATACGAAAAACCTAACTTTTGCATCAGTCTATGTGCTGTAGACTTACTTACCTCAATAGAAAACATTTTCTCAATTATGATTTTTAATTTCTTAGCCGTTAGGTTGGCTCCTTCTTCTGCTATGACATTTTTAATTTCTTCTTGCTGCTTGTAGCTCAACTTCGGCTTTACTCCACGTCCTGGTTGTATTTTAAACGCATTGACTCCTCCTTCCTTAAATCTTGTAATCCACTTCATCAATGTAGTTCTAGTAATTCGGTATATTTGAGCAACTTTTGTTATTCCATATTCTTTTGCAGATATTATTGCCTGTAATCTTCTTCCTATCTCTCCTCTTATGCCGTGCTTCTTTAATTCCAGGTTACACTTATTATATAATTCTTCTCCTATTGCTTTACTTTTTCCTGCCATAACTCCCCACTAATTCTTAAATTATTCTATTTTAGAAATTTTTCTTTATTCCTCTATTTATTTTTAGGAATTGGTATAAGAAATTAAAAATCATAATTGAGAAAATGTTTTCTATTGAGGTAAGTAAGTCTACAGCACATAGACTGATGCAAAAGTTAGGTTTTTCGTATATTACTCCAAGGCCTGTGCACAATAAACAGGATAAAAATAAACAAGAAGAGTTTAAAAAAAAATCTTAATGAAACTATTGTCACGTATCCCGAAAAAGAGCTATTTTTCTTCGATGAGTCGCGGTTTGGCACACATTCAAAGATTGGACACGGGTGGTTTAAAAAAGGCATTAGGACACAGGTTAAGGTAAAATTAGGTAGGCAAAACTTTTATCTCTATAGTGCAGTTAATCCTAGAAATCGAGAGAGTTCTAGCTTATTCGTACCAAACGTCAATACTGATTGTATGAATATATTCCTTGAGCAGATGTCACAATATTTAGGAACAAGGGAGGCATTTCTTGTTGTGGATTGTGCAGGATGGCATAGATCCAAAGGTTTAAAAATACCACAAAATATTACCTTAATCTATTTACCTCCATATTCACCAGAGTTAAATCCAGTAGAGCGTTTATGGCAATATTTGAAAGACAATCTCATTAAAAATAGAATATATGACTCTGTTAGTTTATTGGAGGATACTGTATGTGCATTCATTCGTAATATTACGGAAAGTTCGATCAAAACCATTTGTTCTGTGAGTTATTTGCCTACTTATTTATGAGATTTGGTATTACAGCTATGCCATAACCATAAGATGCTGTTATTAAAGTGTTTTCACTCCATTTATCCGGGATTATCGGTGTAGATTTTTCTGGTATTTCTATTTTCAAAGGAGAAAATAGCTTCATAGCTTTAAAGTATTCTACTTGTTTTTCAATACCTAATTTAATTGCAATTTTTGCTGCACCAATGTTGGATGATTTCACAAATATATCTCGCACAGTGATTTCCGGAATCTTAAATTTATGAAGATCATAAATTTTATATTTCCCAATAGTGATTGGCTTTGACACGTCATATAAATCATCAATTTTTACAACGTTTGCATCAAGCGCTGCGGCTATTGTAAAGAATTTTAATACCGACCCCATCTCATACACCCCAAGACTGGCGCGATTAAACTTTTGTACGTCTTCTGCCTTATTCTGTAGGTTGGGGTTAAAATCAGGCAGAATGACCATTGAGATGACTTCACTATTTCTCACATTTAAAACAATTCCTACTCCGCCGAGTGCCTGATATCTGCTTACAGCTTTAGTTAGCTCTTCATGCACTATGCTTTGCACTCGTGTATCTAAGGATAGTTGAATACCCTGGCAAGGTGTTATTCCAGCGCGTAATGTTGGAATCCACGTATTTTTTTTCTGGACCCCAGTGTCAGCTACTTGGATAACAGAATGTTGTTTGTTTTTACTTATATATGCCTCAACTCCTGCAATACCGTTGCCATCTATGTCAGTGTAACCAAGCACGTGTGAAAATAAATTACTGTGAGGATATATACGTTTTACATCGTTATAGAAGTTTATTCCTGGCACGCCGGCATTTTTTATTGCTAACAGTTCTTTTGGAGTCAAGTGCCGTTTTACCCAAGCAAATTTCTTTTTTGAAGTAAGTACTCTATATGAATTCTCGTATTCAAGATCATTCAAAATAGAACACAGTTGTGCTGCTATACTTTCCGGATTCTTTACTTTGGTTGCATCTGTATATAGTGATGTTGTGGGCACATTTGTTGCTATTACCACTCCATTTCTATCTAAAATATCAGGTTGTTTATATACTGTATTATCTTTTCTAAAATTTTCTGAAGTAGTAGGTTGATCAAATGTTAAAGAGAATATGCGAAAAATAATTATTATATAAAACGTAAATAATGGTACTATAAAACACAGTGAGCGGAGCTTATTTTTAAGTAATGCTTGCATATTTACTTGATTTGACAAAAATGGAAATTATCTTAGCTGAGCCGCGAGGTTTTTGTGCCGGGGTAAAAAGAGCTGTGGACATATTAGCTATTACTTTAGAAAAATACAAAAACAAGTGCCAAGTTTATGTGCTACACGAAATTGTTCACAATAAATATATAGTAGAGGACTTTAAGAGACAAGGAGTGGTTTTTGTGAACAGTATCGAGGAAATTGAAGATAATGGAGGAATACTGATCTTCAGCGCGCACGGAGTATCAAAAAATATAGAAGATAAGGCAAAAAGAAAGGGTATTCAAGTGATTGATGCAACATGTCCTTTAGTCAGCAAAGTGCATAAAGAGGCAAAAAGGTATGAAAACAGTGGTAAAGAATTAATTCTCATTGGGCATGAAAACCATCCAGAAGTTAAGGGAATTAGAGGAAGAGTAAATAATCCTATCATTTTAGTGCAAACTGTGCAGGACGTACGCAATTTAAAAGTTAAAGATCCAGATAATTTATCTTATGTTACACAAACCACGTTAAGCATCGACGATACCCGTGAAATTATTGTTGCCCTGAAGCTCAGGTTTCCAAGCATAACAGGTCCAGATTTAAAGGACATATGCTATGCAACGCAAAACAGACAAAATGCTGTTAAAAAGCTAGCTGAAATTGTAGACATGGTGTTAGTTGTAGGAAGTAAAAATAGCTCAAATTCAAACCGCTTATTAGATCTGTGCACTGCCAGAGGAAAAAGAGCCTACTTAATTGATAATTACAGCTGTGTGAATAAAAGCTGGTTTCATGGCGTAGAAAAGATAGGAATCACTGCAGGTGCTTCTGCTCCTGACATATTGGTTGATGAATTAATGGACTACCTAAAAGTAAACCTGAGTGTAAAAATTTCAGTTATGCCAGGTGGTATTATTGAAAATGTTCAGTTTAAAATACCGAATCTGGTTTAAAACACAACTTATCTACTAAGCTTCTCTTGAAATCACACAAATCAGCATCTATAGCTAAGACGTCATACCGCGATTCATTAGACCTCTTGCATAACCATATAACAAACTTTTATTGGGAATAGAAACGAAAAAATTACTTTACAAGCTTTGCCAGCCCCCTTATCATTGTACTGAAGGTATTCAGTTATCTTCATCTGTGCAGATTAAACAGCAAGAAAACAACGTAGTTGGCGTCTTATTTTTAATTTTTTGCACTATGTGCACCTTATGTCTTCACAACATTTCTGGGTTTTTACCTATATAAGCTGAAACGCGCTTATAAGTCGTTTAAGACAGTATAGTACGCCAATTTGCAGGATTAGAGAGTGAACACTAATTACCACGGGGTTTCTTTGTAACCGTTCACGGAGATAAGGTGGTTTACAAAGTAAGTATAAAAGTGTAAAGAGATAGGAAGCTAAATATGGAATGGGTAAATGACAACAGTGCTGCAAGAAAAGGTTGTAGCAGAAAACGCTAATCTCAAGGAAGAAATAAAAGCACTGATCAGAGAAAATGATAGCTTGAAAGCAAAAATAGTTGAATTAGAAGACAAATTGGGCTTAAATTCGCAAAATTCATCGCTGCCACCATCACGAGATATATATCGTAAGAAAGCAAAAAAGAAAAGTGATAAAAAACCAGGAGGTCAGCCAGGACATAAGGTGCATAAGCGTGAATTAATGGCTGCAGACGAGGTAGTGAGATGCACAATTGATACAATTTGTATGTGTGGAGGTAAGATTACTTTAGAAGATGAAATTATTCATCAGAAGGCAGAGTTGCCAGAAATTAAGCCAATTGTAACTGAGTACAGGTTGCAAAGAGGACATTGTAGAGTATGTAATAAAAGAATTACAGCAAATTTACCCGAAGGTGTTGCAAGAGATTTTCTAGGACCCAATGCTAAAACAGTTATAAGCAGCCTTAGCGGCTTTTTTATTAACTCAAAAAGAGAGGTACAGCAAATTTTGGGCAGTATTTTTAATCTAAATATAAGCCTTGGTTTAGTCTCAAATACTGAACGCAGGGTATCGAAGAAGTGTGCATCTGAATATGAGAAAATGAAGGAAGAGTTGCAAGGAAGCGAGTATTTGCATATAGACGAAACAGGGCACAGAAATCAAGGAAAGAGAGGCTGGAGTTGGGTAATAACAAACAAAGCGTTGACACTTCTGAAGGTAAGCGAGTCTCGTGGTAAGAAGGTGTTGAAGAGTTTACTGCCAGAATATGATGGTATATTTGTGAGCGATAGATACGCTGTATACAATTACTTCAATCGTGAAAATAGACAGATATGTTGGGCACATCTGGCAAGAGATTTTGAGAGATTTGCCCATAGTAAAAATGTTGAAGTGAGCAAAATTGGCCAAGCACTAAAATCGCTCAGCAATAAGGTGTTTGTAGTAGATAAGGCAAAAAAACAAAATTTGATAGATAATTTGAGATTTTATCGACTGGTGCGAAAAATTCGGAAAAGGGTAAAACATTTTTTACGTAAAATGACGAGGGTTGCAAATAGCACTCAAGCTTCAAGAATGGCCGCTAAGATGTTACGATCTGAGGATATGATGTGGAAGTTTTTAAGAAAACCTGAAGTGATAGAAACAACTAATAACCTTGCAGAACGGCAAATTAGACGGTACGTAATTTATCGTAAAAACAGCTTTTTCACCTGGTCAGAACGTGGAGAAAGATTCGTGGAAAGAATGTTGTCGATATTTTTGACATCACGTCTCAATGGCCAGAACCCCTTTCAAAAGCTACAGAATCTAGTAGCTGTCACTGCTTAGTTCTTTAATTCATTCTCACAATCCGTGAACGGTTACCTATTTTTGCTTTCAAGCTATCATTTTCTCTGATCAGTGCTTTTATTTCTTCCTTGAGATTAGCGTTTTCTGCTACAACCTTTTCTTGCAGCACTGTTGTCATTTACCCATTCCATATTTAGCTTCCTATCTCTTTACACTTTTATACTTACTTTGTAAACCACCTTATCTCCGTGAACGGTTACGTCTACTGTGCTTGAACAAGTTACTTTAGATCAGCAAAAAACCACAGGGCAGCAACCAAGTAAGACTACCTAAGTTTGCCAATAAAGTGAGTTGTGTAAGAGGTCTACTATTATTCTATAACGCATACAACAGGAGTATGATCAGACGGATTTTCTAGCTTACGCAATCTATCATCTACGTAGCATGTTTCCAATTTATCTACAGCTTGTGGCGATAATAGCATATAATCTATTCGCATTCCTTGATTGTTTCTGAGTGAATTGCCTTGATAATGCCACCAAGTGAATTGTTGCAAATTGGGGTGGGATATTCTAAACGTGTCTTTAAACCCAAGATTCAAGATTGCTCTTAACTTCTCACGTTCTTTTATATGAAAGCACACTTGGCCATTCAATAAATTTGAATCAAAAACATCAATTTCATCCAGTGCAACATTATAATCGCCAGCTATAATAGTTAACTCTTCATTTTTCAACAAAGTGCTCATCCTTTCATATAGGTTATCAAAAAACTTGAGTTTATACTCAAACATATGAGAGTCTGGGCTTTGACCATTTGGAACGTATACACTTCCTACCCTTACCTTATGATTGGTGTGTTTTATCACACATTCTATATAACGTGCTTCTTGATGACTCTCTACAACATCAATTTTTAATTTTTCCAGTATCGGATATTTAGATAAAACACAAACGCCATTTCTTGCAACTTGTCCATAGATAGCATATTCATATCCTAACTTTTCTATCTCTACATAAGGAAATTGCTCTTCCGTACATTTTATCTCTTGCAGCAAAACTATATCTATCTGACTGTCAACTATAAAACTACAAAGTTGGTTAACTCTTTTACGTATGGAGTTTACGTTCCAAGTTGCAATCTTTAGCATCAACAATCCTTATTAATTATATCAATTAAACTCTCCCCAGTAGGCAACCTCGATGTTATAATTTTTTTCCATTTGATTAACCTTAAACTATCAGCAATGTTTTTACTCATGGTATATGCAACTGTATTATTCATCACATGAGATAGCCCACTTTTTAGAACTAATGAACAAAATACCCTTGCTGTCTGTGAGGAAAAAAAAGCAACACTATCAATTTTACCATCCAACAGTAAATTTTTACACCTATTAGTTAGACTCCTTTTTATAATTGTTTTATAGAGTACAACTTCTCTTACATTAAAATCTTCTTCAGATAATCTCTTTTTTAGGTCACATGATACTTCTTGTCCCCTTATATACAAGAACTTTATTGCGTTTGAATAATGAGCTTTTATGAATGATATCAGACCATCAACGTTGCTGTCTGCTGAGATTATATCAGAAAATCCCAAATTTTTTGCAGCCTGCATGGTTGAATTACCAACTGTAATAATCGGAAAGTCATCCTCTTTGCATATTTGACTAAAAGCCTTTACACTGTTTTTACTTGTAGATATCACAACGTCAAATTCGTACGCAGATATATCAGGATTTAAGTACTTTATTGTGAATACTGGTTCTATAAAAACTTTGTATCCATACTTTCTCAATATATTTCTTGTATTGAACGAATCCAATAAAGGCCTCGTTAATAAAATAGACTTCATTCTGATTTATTTCACTACTAGTAAAATAGTACCCTTTATACAAAAATTACTGAATAAAAATTTTTATTTTGATGGCTTGAGCAACTATTCAAGTAATTGATGTTGAAATAAGGATACTCAGTCCCCTATTTACCACTAAGCTTTAAATTCACTTATACTTTTTTAATGCTAATTACATTGAACTCTGTTGAATCATTCCATTTACCTGGAGTTATATTGAATACTAATTCTCTCTCATCTAAAGATAAAGTTCCATTATCTATCTTATAGTTATTTGTATAACACTGTTCGATGCTGCTATCTTCTATCCTCTCTTCTATTTGTAAAGATTTTGGATTAAGCATTATATCTTTATGTACGTTTCCATCGGAACGTATATATGTATATAAGTTTTTGAATACCAAATTCTCATATGCATCACGTTCTACTACATATGTACTAAGATCTGTAAGATCTCGATTATCCGTATTATATTCAGATATTACATAATAAGCATTATCCTCAAAAAAATCTGGGTGACTGTTTAAAAAATCCATATACTAACCTCTTTTATTATTAAACTATTAATATTATAGCTAATATTCCTATACAAGTCAAATAAGTTAACTTGTTGACACTTAAACTGCTTTTACAGATGGAGAGAGGGTATCAGTAGGTTTTTCTGCCTGTGGTTTGCTGATCAAAGTCGGAATGATATTAGTTGCCATAATAGCACAACCTAAAATAAAAAAAGGTGTAGAAACAAAATAGATAACAGAAGACTCAAAAAGCGACATAGATGCAATACCTCCTATTAGAAATGAAACGCTGGATACTATATCAAGATAGATCTTCGTTAATTTTTTTTGTCCAGGAGAGTTTTCTACACCAAGCTGCTTATTAAGCTCGCATTTTCGAAAGTGATCAGTACGTGACCATGAATTTAAGCCAAGTGAAATTGCACTTAGTGTGATACTAAGAGCGGCAGAATGTACACTTAGCCCAGAAATATTAAAGACTAATGTTGCTATATATCCAATAAAAAGGGCAGTAGATAGCGCAGTAACTAAGCGTTTCGAGTAAGTTCGTACCTTCTTTCTGTAGGCTAACTTATCTTTTTCACCATACATAGCATAAATATTACCTAATACGTTATATTGTAGCATTAACTAATTCAACAAGCAATATGGAAGCTAAGAGTGCCCGAGAGAAGACTTGAACTTCCACAACTTAAAAAGTTACTAGCACCTGAAGCTAGCGCGTCTACCAATTCCGCCACCCGGGCTTTTTATAGTTTACTATGTTAAAGTTAAATAATATACTTAAACAATTTTTAGTTCAAAGGTAATGCCAAATCTAGATCAAATATTTTTCGCTCAAAACAATGTTAATATTAATAACGTATATAAAATAGTCAATAACGCTTTGAGCAATAGCGATGGTGGTGAGCTGTTTCTAGAATTTTGCCAGTCGGAGTCCCTAGTTTTTGATGACAATATATTAAAACACGTGGATTTGAATACCAGAAGGGGATTTGGTTTAAGGTCTTTTTGTGAGGATAGTACATCTTTCGTTTGTTCTTCTGAGATTAGCGAAAAAGAAATTAGTAATGCTGCTTCTATGGTAAAAAGCTCAGTGTCTTTAAACAAGACAAATTCAATAAATTTAAACGAAGAGACAAAAAGTCTATATTCGAGGATTAACCCTACAAATGAAATGGATCTGAATTCAAAGATTAAACTACTCAATGAGGTTAATGAGTATGTAAGGTCCAAAAATAACTGCGTGAAGCAAGTAAAAATAACTCTAAGTGGAGAATGGCAAGTCGTACAAATAATAAAGGGTGATCACAGATTAAGCGATATCAGGCCTCTGGTACGTTTTAATGTGTTAGTCATCGTAGAGAAAGATGGTCGAACCGAGAGAGGCTCCGCAGGACACGGTGGAAGGGATTCTTATAGTAAGTTTATTTCTGAGAAAAAGTGGAAAGAAGTTGCAAACCAGGCTTTGGAACAAGCACTGGTAAATCTTGAAGCAATTCCAACTCCAGCCGGAGAAATGACAGTTATTCTAGGTCCGGGCTGGCCGGGAGTATTGTTGCATGAAGCTGTGGGTCATGGACTCGAAGGCGATTTTAATCGTAAAGGAGTCTCAGCATTTTCAAATTCTATTGGTAAACAAGTAGCAGCTAGTGGCATCACAGTAGTTGATGATGGAACTCTGCCTAATTTGCGTGGTTCTATTAGCATAGATGATGAAGGTACTCCACCCAGTTATAATGTGTTGATAGAGGATGGAATTCTCAAAGGCTACATGCAGGATCATATGAATGCTAAACTCATGGGTGTGAATCCAACTGGTAATGGTAGAAGAGAAAGTTATAAAGAAGTTACTATGCCGCGCATGACAAACACCTATATGTTACCAGGGAAACATACGCCGGAAGAAATAATATCTAGCGTAAAGAAAGGTCTGTATGCAGTAAATTTCGGTGGTGGGCAAGTTGATATAACGTCAGGGAAATTTGTTTTTTCATCTTCAGAAGCTTACTTAATAGAAAATGGTAAAATTACACAGCCAGTCAAAGGAGCAACACTAATTGGTGATGGGCCAACAGTGCTAAAAAAAGTATCCATGGTTGGCAACGACTTAAAGTTGGACCCCGGTGTTGGCACATGCTCAAAAGATGGACAAAATGTGCCCGTTGGAGTTGGTCAACCAACACTCAAAGTCGACGCAATAACTGTTGGTGGAACTGAGATATAGATAAGGGCTAAAACGGGTTCCAGCGCATGACGAACAATTGTACAAACATTGTAGCCGTTATTCAAGTAGCCCGCAGAAACGAAAAAACTTACTTGACAAACTTCGCCAGCCTCCTTATTATGACAATAAGGGTATTTCTGACTCAAAACTTGTTTTTGACCTGCAGGCTCAATGACAAAATTCAGTAAAAAACTTAGGGTATTTTTTGGCGGATTACATAAAATTATAGCGGCTGCATGTCTTTTAAATTTTTTCTACATTCAGCCAAATCGCGCTTATTTTAAGCGTTAGCACATTATTACAGCGCCACTTACAGTAATATAGAGTCAAAACTCGCACCACGGGGCTTCTTTTGCCTTTTTTTCCGCTTGGTAAATTTCTTAATGTTTGTAGCTAAAGCAATTTAAGAGACCGAAAATGGTGTCATTCCAGCGCGTGACGCTGGAATCTAGTCTTTATTATGCAGCCACTTATTTAAAGTTAAGTTTTCTGGATCCAAGTAGTCAAGCTACTCGGATGACACCCTCTTGGATGGAAACCAGTGTCAGCTACTTTCATGACACTATGACAACCGTCATCCCGCTGCTTGTTAGCGGGATCTATGCTAAGAGATACCGCGAATGAATCGCGGTATGACGATCTGCGGCAGTATGACGGTTCGCGGCGGTATGACGTAGGATTGCTGTCATCCCGCTATGTGTTAGCGGCTGAGATACCGCGAATTAATCACGGTATGACGCAGAGCTCGCGTTAGCTATACTTTTATACTCACCAACTCAGTATCCAATCTGGATCCAAGTAGTCAAGCTACTTGGATGACATCTTTCTTCTTGGTATAAATTACTTTTATATCTCAATGTTCATACAGCTATGCACGTTGCCGCATAGTGGATGAGGTGTATTACCTCTAAGAGTATGATTTTTACATAATAGTATAATATTCTGTTCATAAATCAATGTTTCAACGTACAACAAGAACATTTTCATTGTGATTAAGATTTCTAGTATGTATATTAATAAATCTTGTTCTCAACTAAGTAATGAAAGTAATAATTGTTATAATAATGTTATTGTGTAGCAGTTACACAATGGCAAGCGAGCGAATAAGTCTAGTGGATAAAAAACTATCTCAAGGATATGTAGCTCCAGTGCTTACAGAAGATAGCGTTATTTTATCAGACAAGCACGGCGCTTTATATTCCTTTGATATTGATAACTCAAAGGCTATGAATTGGAAATTACACCTCTCACATAGGAAAAAAATTGGTAACATGAGCCTATCGCATTATGAAAAAAATGTTTTCTTTATAGTGGATAACACTTTACACGCAATAGATGCAAAAACTGGCAAGATTGAGTGGGAAAAAGAATTGAGAGCTCCAGTAAGAGGGAAAGCAGCAGTAATAAATAATAAATTGGTAGTATTGACTATTGATAATTATCTGTACGTGTTTGATATAAAAGATGGCAGCTCCGTTTGGGCTTATCAAAACGGTATCAATGAGGTTCGAGGTTTGTATTCCATATCGCCAACAATTTCTAACGATAAAATAATAGCACCATTTTCAAATGGTGAGTTAATAGCTTTTAATGAAGACGGTAAAAAATTGTGGAGCCAAAAATTGGCTACAAACCTTTTGGATACACAGCTCACAGATGTAACTACTACACCGAGAGTGCTTGGCGATACTTTAATAGCTACAAACAATTCTTATATTTATGGTATTGACGTGAAATCAGGAAATATTTTGTGGTCAAAGTCACTGCAAGTAAAAAGTGTATCAGACATTGAGTCATATTATAGTCCTCTTATTCCTGCAGAGAAACAAAAAGAAGGCGGAAGAATTTTTATAGTAACTGAAGATAATAAAATAATCGGCCTGGATATAAAAAATGGAGAAACAGTCTGGGCATCTGATTTAATAGAAAATACGCAATTGTTTGCTCCAATTGTGCATGCCCATACACTGTGGGTGACAAGCAATAAAGGTTCAATGCTTGCTTTTCCTGGATCTGAAAGTGCAGGAAAGGTAATCAAAGTACCTGGTAATGTGTTTCACACTCCAGTGTTTACTCACGATAAAATATATGTAACAACTGAGGGAAATGGTGTTTATTCTTTAGAAAATAGGTTTGTTCTTTATGATTGATTATGACCTGATTGTTATAGGTGGTGGTCCAGGCGGTTATAAGTGTGCTATCGCTGCTGCAAAACTTGGATTGAAAGTTGCCTGCATAGATAAAAATAGCATTTTTGGTGGTACATGCTTGCGAGTTGGGTGCATACCTTCCAAAGCACTACTTCATTCTTCCTATCAGTATGCTCACACGAAAAATGATCTGTCGAAGCTTGGCATAAAAATTAAGGATGCAAGTTTCGATTTAAAAGAAATGCTAGGCTATAAGGACGCCAGAGTTCAGGAACTTGGAAAAGGTATAGAATATCTGTTTAACCTTCACAAAATCACTAAAATCAATGGACTTGGGAAAATTACTTCTTTTGACCAAGGTAATCTTGAAGTTTCAGTTGAAGATAAGGTGCTGAAGACAAAAAATATAGTAATTGCAACCGGTTCTGACGTTATTTCTTTGCCAGGAATTAATATCGATGAGAAAAGTATTATTTCATCAACTGGTGCATTGCCTTTAACTGAAGTACCAAAAAAACTTGTCGTAATCGGAGCCGGGGCAATAGGGCTTGAAATGTCTTCTGTATGGAGGAGGCTAGGGTCTGAAGTCACTGTAGTAGAATTTTTTGACAGAATCGCTGCAGCAATGGATGGAGAATTAAGTAAGTCTCTACTTTCTAGTCTACAAAAACAAGGAATAAAATTTTTACTTAGCACTAAAGTTGAGGGAATAAAACAAAGTAGTAACTCTTTGAGTGTGAAAGTTTGCTCTGTAAAAGATAATCAAACAAACACTATAGAGGCGGATAAGGTATTGGTGGCAGCAGGACGCAAACCCTGTACTGATGGTCTTGGTATTGATGAAAAAATAGAAAAAGATAATCGCGGTTTCGTTCAAGTTAACAACAGATATGAAACTAATGTGAAAGGAATATTTGCTATTGGTGATGTGATTGGTGGAGCAATGCTTGCTCATAAAGCAGAGAAAGAAGGAGTGGCAGTTGCAGAGATAATAGCAGGACAGTCACCTCACGTTGATTATGAAATTATACCATCTGTCATTTACACTCACCCTGCGGTTTCTTCGATCGGTAAAGCCGAAGAGGAACTCAAAAATGCTGGCTATAAGTACAAAGTTGGTAAATGTCAATTTGCTGCAAACGGCAGAGCAAAAATCACTGATGATGCTGAAGGATTCGTGAAAGTGCTGACTTGTAGCAGAGCAGATACAATACTAGGTGTGCATATCATAGGAGCATACGCTGATACGCTAATCAACGAAGCAGCGGTTGCAATGGCATATGGCGCAGCAGCAGAGGATATATACAGAATTTGTCACTCTCATCCTGATATAAATGAAGCCTTTCGAGATGCGTGCATCGATGCTTTCTTTAAGAAATAATTGTGGACCTCGGTTCAATCATTGAAAAATGGTATGAGTGGCTGAGGTGCAACAGATCTTATTCACCAAACACTTTAGAGTCATACATGAGGGACTTGAAGGATCTTATAAGTTTCCTAAATACTCACATTGGTGGAGAAGTAAATGTTGGTACTCTGAAAAATTTAAGTATACCTGAGTTAAGAAGTTGGCTTACCTCTCGTTATGCAAGAGGTGTGAATGCAAGATCTAACGCTCGAGCACTCTCAGTAATCAGAAATTTCTTCAAGTACATAAAAAACAACTACAATATAGACAATGAAGCTGTATTTTCCTTATCAAGGCCAATTCAGAGAAGAACTCTGCCCAAAGCATTATCAATACCTGATATAAAAACTTTGGTGAAAGAAATGAAATTATCTGACTTGAGCGAACCTTGGGTGGTAAAAAGAGAAATTGCAATTATCGTCCTGCTATATGGTACAGGCTTAAGAATCAGTGAAGCGTTGAACCTTGGGGTTAGTGATATTAACAATGAAAGTTTAATAGTAACAGGTAAGGGAGATAAACAAAGGCAGGTATTCATTCTTCCGGTAGTAAAAAAGTGTATACAGGAATATGTAAAAGCCTGTCCTTATCTTGGCATTAATAATGAAACACAATATCTTTTTTTGGGAGTAAGAGGAAAAAAATTGGGAAGAACTTATGTGGCTAATCGTTTGCAGAAAATAAGGAGAATATTAAATCTGCCAGAAATCTTATCTCCACATGCATTTCGTCATAGTTTTGCTACTCATTTGCTTCAGGAAGATATTGACATAAGATCAATACAACAACTGCTTGGCCACTCAAGCCTGGAAACCACCCAGGTTTACACTCACCTCAATTATCAAGATGTTTTTAACATGTACAAAAATTTTCAGCAGGGCCTGGAGAAGAAATCAAAACCCTTGTAACTTGAGGATTGTCGGTGGTACCACCAGGTCCTATATCTCGTTCATCCGCTTTACATAAATAATATCCTACTAAAAAAAGGACCAGTGCAACTGCTGTAAGACAAGCACCTATTACTAGATAATCGTATAAAATTGCTAAACCTACACAACCAGTCAATGCTCCAGATAATATAAAAAATGCATAAGCATAGTTGCTTTGTTTTTTACCAGGAGAAATTGCTTGTGAGGATTTTTCGTTTTTATTACTTAGACTTTTAGTACGGAGCAGTCTATTTTCTGATGAAAGCCTATCTCTTTCTAATTGTGAAATTTTGCTAGTTTCGCTCGTTTTTTCACGCACAACCTTATCCAGCTTTTGCTCTGTTTCTGCAAGTTGAGCTTCTGTCTTTTTAAGTTCATCTACAAACTCTTGTACAAACTCCTTAAAATCTTCTGGTATATTATTCGTATTTGCCAAAGGTTGTAATGTATTTGCAGGAAATTTTTCATTTAGATAATTTACAATAGACTCGATTGGATTATTAACATTTCTCCATGCAGCAATAATAATTGCATAATTCATGAAGTCATTATCTTCTACTAATTTTTTCACATCATCTAAATTCTTGCTATTAATAGCATCAATCAATCGCTCTTTAATAGCTTGTTCGATTATTTGCTTTAATTGTTTCTCTTCAATAATTTTTCTTAATTGTTTCCGTTGTATCATCGCAGGTGTTGACTTTATTTGATTAAGATCAAGCTCTTTATGTTTTAAAAGCTTTATCAATACTTGTTTTCCATTTTCTGTTATTTTTTCTGCGCCTAATATGATAATCAAGCTCAAGGGGGTTGTTATTTCTTCAGTTCTCACTCTTCTCCAGCAATTAGGGTTAAGCTCTTCATTCAATAGCATGTTCGCTTGGTCAAAGTCTCTACTATAAAGAGCATCTAACAACTCGTTTGCTTTTTGTGCTTTTTTAAATTCTAATTTTATTACGTCCTCAAATCCTCTTGCAATACAACGTTTAGGTTCTTTATCTTCACAATTTTTAACATCAGTTTTTATACCTGGGTGCGTGAGCAATATTTTTACTATATCTTTAGCTCCAACTTGACAAGCAATATGTAAGACAGTATTTTTTTTTATCTTGGATGTTCTTATCTTCTCGTTTACACCATCATAGTAGGAATTGAAATATCTACGTCTATCTTGATCATCCATGTTATCTACAGGTTGACCATTATTACAATATATATAATAACCTGGTCGCACTTCTACCACTTCTTGACCACGAGATAAATATACTAGACGCCCAAATTCATCTTTCTTTTGCCTTTCCTCATAAACATATTCCCTACTTTGAGCGTTAATATCGATATTGCTGTTTTGTATAAGCAATTTGGACATCTTCTCTAATGTAGGTTGTTTATCACCGCTGACAACATAGACATTAACAATAGACATCAAAGGTGTCATGCCTTCTTCATCAAACGCATTAACATCCCCACCTTCTTTTAGAGCTTGCTTAAAACCTTCTAGATATCCATTATCAATAGCTTCAAATAACTGTTTTGTTGATTCACTTAGCTGTCTTGAAGTTGTCGGGTTTCGAGCTTGCGATGCCGTGTTATCACCACCTCCATAAGCTCCATAATATGTTACAACGTTTCTATAAGGCATACTAAACCCTCTTTATTAATGATTTACTAATATAATTATGTAAAAAAAAGGAAAATTGCAAGCAATTTATCTATAGCTAACCCAAGAAAGGTTTTCCTACGTCATACCGCGATTTATTCGCGGTATCTCAGCATAGATTCCGCTAACAAGTAGCGGAATGACGAATTTTTGTTTTTAAAATTATCGATGAACTTAAGTCACTTTAGCTATAAAATCCTAATTCTGAGTTAATTAATTACGACTCTAGAAACTTCTCTGCATCAAGTGCAGCTATGCACCCTGTTCCTGCGGCAACTACTGCCTGGCGATACACCTTATCTTGAACATCACCTGCGGCAAACACCCCTGCTTTACTAGTTAAAGTTGTTCCAGGTTTCGTAATTATATAACCCTGCTTATCCATTTCAACAAAACCTTTAAAAATACCAGTATTTGGTGCATGCCCGATTGCAATGAACACTCCATCGACTTTCAATTCTTGAGCTTCCGTTGATTTAATTATAATACCAGTAACTTTTTTCGGATTTTCTTCTCCAAGAATCTGCTCTACGGTATGGTTCCATATTACTTTTATTTTATCATTTTTAAAGAGCCTATCTTGCATTACTTTTTCCGCTCTCAATTTATCACGCCTGTGTATTAGTATAACTTCTTTGGCAAATCGAGTTAAAAATATCGCCTCTTCAACAGCAGTGTTTCCACCACCAACCACAGCTACAACTTTATTCCTAAAAAATGCACCATCACAAGTTGCACAAGCTGAAACTCCGTAACCTTGAAATTCCTTTTCACTCTCCAAACCAAGCCACTTCGCTTGCGCACCAGATGCAATTATAATTGCATCTGAATAGTAGTCATTAGTATTACCAGAAGATCTAAACCTATACTCATTAGAATCCTCAAGTTGTTCAACGCTTTTTATCTCATCATCTATTATTTTTGCTCCAACCTGTTCTGCATGCAACCTCATTTGCTCCATTAGTTCTGGACCCTGTATTGAAACAAAACCAGGATAGTTTTCAACATCTGTAGTAATTGTAAGCTGACCACCAGGCTGCATTCCCGTTACTACAATTGGCTCTAAGTTTGCACGTGCTGCATATATAGCAGCAGCATAACCCGCTGCTCCAGATCCAATAATAAGAACTTTTGTACTAAATCTATAATTCTTCACTGTATGAGTTTAGATAATCAGCTACTCCTTCATCGCTTGCCTGCATTGCTGGCTTACCTTTTTTCCACCCTGCTGGACATACTTCACCATGCTCCTCATTATGTTTAATTGCATCAATGATTCTAACGAATTCATCGATATTACGCCCTAAAGGCAAATCATTTATCGATTGATGACGTACAATAAATTTATCATCAATAACGAAAGTTGCTCTCAGCGCAATTGAGTCATCATATAAGACCCCATAGTCTCTTGATATAGACTTTTTGATATCAGACACTAAAGTGTAGCTAACCTCTCCAATACCACCATCATTAACTGGAGTGTTTCGCCATTTATAATGTGAAAATTTTGAATCTACACTTATTCCTATCACTTCAATACCACGCTTTGCAAACTCATTTATTCTATTATTGAGCGATATCAATTCAGTTGGGCAAACAAAAGTAAAATCAAGTGGATAGAAAAAAAGGACAGCATACTTATTTTTTATGTGCTTACTCAGACAGAAATCATCAACAATTTCTCCGCCGGAGAGAACAGCTGAAGCAGTAAAATCGATAGCAGATTTTGTTACAAGATTCATAATTGACCTATTCTTTTAAAACAACTCTAATTTTACACTTGATGAACTTATATGCAAGTTTTCTTTAGTTTTAGCCCTATAAAAACTTCCTAAAATAGCTCTTCTTTTTTACCGATAAGATACAATCCAGATTGGACACTGAGTTGGTGAGTATAAAATTCTACGTCATTCCACCATGAACCGTCATACCGCGATTCATTCGCGGTATCTCTAGATCCCGCTAACAAGCAGCGGGATCCAGGATTTTGATTGGGTTGGTAAGCATAAAAGTATAGCTTCTACGTCATACCGTGATTTATTCACGGTATCTCACATAGATCCCGCTAACAAGCAGCGGGATGACGAGCTTATCGTCATTCCACCACGAACCGTCATACCGCCGCGGTATCTCTAGATCCCGCTAACAAGCAGCGGGATGACGATTGTCAGGCTAGCTGTCATCCCAGTTTGGAATCCAGGAAAAAGAATGGTGTCATCCCAGTGCCCAGACACTGGGATGGCTTTGTTGCATCGCTATTTATGAAAGGCTAACTATAGTTAGGATTATAAGCAACCTATTGAAAATCTTGTTTTTTTGCAATCAATCTGATCAAATTTAAGAATAGTAATTTATTATTTATATTAATAAATTTAATTCTATTGAAAATAGCTAAAGCATTGAAATTCTTGAATTTTAGCCGGATTAGTGAGTGGTAGTGAAATTTCTTTTACTCAAATTTAGGTATTCACTGACCGTTCTAAATACCAGAATAATAAGCTACTGATATTCTCTATCTTTTTTATCTTTAATCCATCATAGCTAGCGATGCAACAAAGCCCACTGGGATCCAGGAAAGTTTGCTTGTTTACAAGCAAACTAGCATAGAAAGTGGTTACAACGTTTTCGATGAGATTATATGGAAAACTGGATTCCAGTGTCAAGCACTGGAATGACATCACAGGGGCACTGGAATGACACCTCTCTTGGGCTCTTTTAGCTATAAACATTAAGAAATTTACCAAGTAAAAAAAAGGCAAAAGAAACCCCGCGTTAGCTAGTTGTCACTCTCTAATCCTGCAAATTGGCGTACTATACTGTCTTAAACGACTTATAAGCGCGTTTCAGCTTGTGTAGGTAAAAACCTAGAAATATTGTGAAGACATAAGGTGCACATAGTGCAAAAAATTAAAAATAAGACGCCAACTACGTTGTTTTCTTGCTGTTTAATCTGCACAGATGAAGATAACTGAATACCTTCAGTTTCATGATAAGGGGGCTGACGGAGTTTGTCAAGTAAGTTTTGCATTTCTGTGAGCTACCTCTTGTTCTGTGCGAACTTTTCTATATAATAATTTTACTATATCGCAAAACCAGCTATATTAGCCTACTTTAACTAAATTTATATATGAACTAATTTGCTTAACTTTGTTGCAACAGTTTTACTTTTCTATTTTCACAACCCTATTTTTACGCGGCTTGTTCTCACAGATATATGTACCTTTTTGTGGTTTTGAGAAAGGTTAAAGAAGTAAACAAACAAATTTGTTGTAGTTCTAGGGAAGTAATATTTACTTGCAAATTTTGACAAGAATTGCTAAACTTATTATTTAACTTAAACAAAAAAAAGATGATGTTATACCAAAAAGAGAAAATTGTTGGATTCGCAGAAGCGGTATATGACAGTTACTTACTATTACATAAATTGAATGAGTTCAAAGTTGATAGCGGAAAATCACTGCAAGATATAATTGTTGAGGCAATTACTCAAGGTAAAACACAAGCAGAGTTTAAAGTAAAAGGTAATTCATATAAAGTTAACATTATCAAAAAAGGTGGTAGCTATGAGCTTGGAATTTTAGGTGAGCATACTAAACCAGAAGCTAAAGATATACTGAAATATACTGACGAAGAGATAATAGCTCTATGGGCCGATAGTAAAGTGTCTTTCGAAAAAGATCCAAATAATAATAGGGCATTTGCTGTTGGTTTACATGATCAATCAAGATTGCAAGATTTAAAAGTCGGTGGGCTAGGTAAAAAAGTTCCATTTGCTTTGCGTTTTGCCAATTTTTACAAAGTCATAGAGGTTTTAAAGGATGAAGGGACACCATTAGAAGAAAGACTAAGAATAGCAAATAATATAGCAACTGGTTCAGGAAAAACAGGGGATATAGCGCTCTTAAAATTCTGGGCTTATCTTACAAATATTCCTTGCGTTACTGCAGTTCCAAGCGACAATTTGAGAAATCAATCAAATAATTTTGATAGAGCATTTTTACCTGATGAAGTTGCACAAGAATTTGCTGAACCTTTTTCTGAAACAAATGCTGAATATGCAACTTCAACTTTTACTGAAGCGTTTAATACGCAATGGAATTTGCTTAATGATAAATATGGTAAAAATAAAAGCAAACCAGTATTGATTCTTATCGATGAAGCTCCAAAATTGAAAGAAAATGCTGTGCAAATGGCTCGTGCAGTTGAAGTATCTCGTGGTAACCCGACTGCTTTTTTCAGTGCTACACCAGATAAATTTCTCAGTGAAGAATTTAAAATAAAACAACAGATCTTGCTTTCTCCAAAGGAAAGAGAAGCACTTGGTATTGGAAAATTGCCTGTGGTGTACTACCATAAAATGAAATTTAAAACCTTGGAAGAGATGGAAAGTGCTACAGTTCAAGGCAAAGGCACATATGAGTTGCGATTTGTAAATCCAGAAATAGCATATACAGAAAAAAGTGAAAATACCCATACAAGACTCGATCAATATAAAGATGCAGTAGCGAAATTTATAAGTGAGATAACAAAGCAGAACGGTGATCTTAGTAAGCTATCACAGCCATTTTTAGATTTCATTAGCAAATCATTAGACAGTCAAGCTTATAAGCAAGGTTTTATCGGCACTGAAGAAAGGTGGGCAGAACAGGTGACAAATTATATCACTGGGGAAAGAAAAGATTATGCTGAAGAAAGAAGAAAAAAGCGCATAGAATCTTTTGTTAAAGTAATTAAAGATCTGAATATTGGGTTAACAGAAAACAATATAAGATGCCTGGTAGAGGAAAACTTAAATGTTGAAATTGGTAGCAAATTACTTCCTTCCATTAAACTACATAACATACTTGATACTTTGGATGAATATAAAAAGAGTGGCAGAGCAGTTAATAAGGATGAAATAAGTAAATTTATTGATGAAAAATATGAAATTACTGATTCTTCTTCTCTAGAGTTCAATTCTGAACTCACAGATGCTATATTGAAATTACATAAGCTTCAAAGTGATCAAGGTCACAAAAAAAGTACGGAACGTAACTATCCTGGAGATAAAAAACTACATGAGCATATTTTTAACAAATTTCCTAAAATTAAACAATTTTGTGAGCAGGATGCAGTTATCTGTTACTTTAATGGAAGTGTGAAGCGTTTCAAAAGTAATGGAAAGCAAATCTATAGTTATATTAATAATATGGATAAAAAGAATATACTTAGTATAATTAAGGCTGGCTTTGTGCCAAACACTATTTCTAAAGAGCTGGCATTAGGAATTGATGCTCCAAGACTCAGCAGAGCTGCAGCTATAATAGAAGACAAAACTGAAATACTAGATCCAATGTTTTTACTTCAGCTTATGGGAAGAATTGGAAGAGATGTAAAAAGTAAAGGATCATGTTATTTTGATATATTTACATCTAATGAAAGCTACTTAAAGGTCGATAAAATAACTACGCTATCAGGAGCAAACCTCATTACAAAGCTTGAGGAGGGGCATGAAAATTATATTCGAGATGAAGAAGGTAATATTAAAGCGTGTTCTGCTTTGTTGGAGTCGGATATAAAGCGAATTATCTTAGACTATGATTTTAATCCTAATCTTCAGAAAGAACAAAGTCTTCAAAACGCAGTTGCAAAAAGAATAAAGAGCGAGTTGAGTAATCTAAGCATTCAATATCGTTATGATAAAAAAGCTGTTATAAGCGTTTTTACCGGTGTTTTAAAACGAAGTACATCTAATTTGGAAAGAACTTTAAATACACAAAAAGTAAACCTAGAACATATAAGGAGATGGGGGGCTTGTGTAGAGTATCAAGAAGGCATCCCATTAAATGATGCAGCATTCAAGGAGTTAGAAGAGTCAATAAAAGGGCTTAAAGGTGTAGTCAAGCAATTGGAGCAAGTGAGCACAAACGCACTAGAATACTCGGACGACATGTCACTAGCAGATTGGGCACGCTATATAGTTCATACAAAACCTATGAGCCACGAAGATTTACTTAAAGCCGATCCCAATTCTAGAGCTCCAATTTTCATGGAACAAAAAGAAAGATCACAAAGAAGATGTGCCTCTGTACATAATGCAAGTGAAAGTATAGGAACACCTAGTACTGCAAGTAAATCCTTTCAGCAAGTCAGCACAAAAAAGAAAATTATGTATGGTGTGATGATAGCTTCTCCATTTATAGCAGTGGGAATTTACGCTTTAGTTGTAGGTGCAGCAGTTTTCAATCCTGTGGTAGCTGCTGGCATATTTGTTGGAGCTGTGGTAACTGCTGCTATACTATTTGGAGCAGTAAAAATTTATGAAAAGAAAGCAGAAAATCCAGATATGGAAGTAGGAACTGCTGTTAAGCAGGGAGTGTTAAATAAACTGTGTCAAACCGAAAAAAAAGTAATAAATTGATATAAAAAAATGGAGGTTTGACAATGAGTCAGAAAGTAGTAAACAGAACTACCGGTTTGGTAGATTATAAAGAATTAGAAACAAATATCCTGTCGTCTATACGAGAAGGAAGACCGTTGACAGGAAGAGATGGAGCATTAACACCGTTTATAAAAAAGTTGCTGGAGGTAAGCCTGGAAGGTGAAATAGAAAACCACTTGTCGGCTGAAAGCGAAGAGAATAATCGAAGAAATGGGAGGAATGCAAAGACTTTACGTACAAGCGCAGGGTCATTTGAGCTTTTGACGCCAAGAGATAGGGAAGGAAGTTTCGAACCACAAATAGTCAAAAAAAGGCAAACAAACTTACATCCAGAGCTTGAAACGAAGATTTTGAGCACATTTGCCAGTGGTATGGGCTATAGAGATATAGTGTCACATGTTGAGGAAATTTATGATCACAAAATATCGGCGGCAGAGATATCAAGTATTACTGACAAATTGCTACCAGTAATCAACGAATGGCGTAGTCGCCCGCTGCAGTCTGTATATCCGATAGTTTTCATGGTTTTTTAAAGTCAAAGAGGACGGGCATTGCGTAAGTAAATGCATGTATAACATATTAGGCATAGATCAAAATGGCAAAAAAGAAGTATTAGGTTTTTATTTGGCTGAAAGTGAAGGAGCTAACTTCTGGTTGGGAGTGCTAAATGACCTCAAAGAAAGAGGAGTAGAAGATATCCTTATTGCCTGCGTTGATGGGCTGAAAAGCTTTCCTGCAGCTATAAACAGTGTCTTTCCTAATGCGGAAGTGCAGATGTGTATAGTGCATCAGATACGCAACTCACTGAAGTATGTGGCCAGTAAAGATGCGAAGAGTTTTTTGAGCGATTTAAAGAAGGTATATCAAGCTTCAAGCAAGGAAATTGCCGAGAATTATCTGTTGGAATTGGATGAAAAATGGGGCACAAAGTACCCTATGGTTATAAAATCTTGGCAGAATAATTGGGAAAACTTGTCTGGTTATTTTAAGTATTCTGGTCCAGTTAGGAGGATAATCTACACCACCAATCCCATAGAGGGGCTACATAGGCAAATTAGGAAATTCACTAAGACCAAAGGCTCATTTACCAGCATAAATGCCTTGTATAAGCAGGTATATTGTGCTATAAAGAAGGCAGAGGAAAAGTGGACGATGCCTGTACATGATTGGGCTTTAACTATCTCTCAACTTGATGTTTTCTTTCCTGGCAGATTGAAAATTGAGTTGAACTAAAAATGCGGTTTGACACAGTTTATTTAACACTCCCTTCACGTATCGAGAGTTTTTTCCTTAGGCTCAAAAAAACATTTGGTTTTAGTTTTAAGAATAAATCTGAGGTAAATCGCTCTCAAGAGGTGCTTTTAAAATGCTATTTGATTAACAACTTTACTGATATAGGTATGCCTATTTTCGAATTTGCCTCGTAAATTCCTTCCATTAATCCTTCTCATTCCTAGCCATGCAACAAAGCCAGCAGTATCTGTGTTTTTAACACTTTGAGCATCAATTATACAGAAACTGTTTCCGACCATTGTTGATACGGATCTCTCCAACTAATTTTTTTTAAAACTAATTCCAATAAACTTGGTTCTTCTCCATTCTTTTTATTCCACATTTGAAAATAGTAATATACGCTTTCCCACCTTGGAAAATCTTTTGCTCCACTGGCAACCACTTTTTAGGACGTATAACACTGTACGAAATACATCATACAAATCAAGTTTTCTTGGTCTCGTTTTCTTCCTGCCACTCTCTAGTATTGGTCTGATTTTTTCAAATTGCTCTCGACTTATATCACTTGGATAATTTTTACGCATAGATATACCTCATTCTTAATCTACGCCTATTTTACCTCATCTCTCCGAGATTTTAAACAGGTTCTTACATTTTATCATACCATCACACTCTGGGACCATACATCTAACATAACTTTGGTTTAAATCTACGATTTTATACAAATTTAGAAAAATTATCATTGTATACTACAAAAAAATTAGTATACTTACAGTATATAGTTGTTGTGAGGTCTATCATATATAAAGGGTATTTTAAATTTATTTTTTTATGTTTAGCAATTGCTGCCTTTGCTATCTTGATTTCTTATCTTGTGTTGTATTTATCTTTCGGTAGCGGTATCTCTTTAGTACCTATCGTTCTGGAGTCTTTTGTAAAAACATCCACAGTATTGTTCACTGTGTTTTCTTTTGTATCTTTACTTCTTGTTTTTGGCTTAATGATGGCACAAGCGAAACCCAAACAACTAGAAAAGGGAAGTGAAACATTTGATGATATTATATTAGAAGAAGGAGTTGAAAAAGTGCTGAAGCAAATTTCCAATGATATAAAGGATATGGCAATTGATCCAGCACCAGGATATATTTTCTATGGACCACCAGGGAATGGTAAAACCTTCGCTGCCCGTATAATTGCAAATGAGTCTGGTGTTTCATTTTTCAATTATTCTGCATCTGATATTATCAGTAATGTTCCTTCTATGACTGCAGCAAACCTGCGTAAGATTTTTGAAGATGCGAGGAAGCACTCTCCTTGTATAGTTTTTATAGATGAAATAGATGGTCTTCTTACTAGCAAAGGCATTTTTGGTGCGTTGACTGGTAGATCGGCTGAGGAAGCTGAATTATTGTCTCAAATGGATGGCTTTAATTCCAATAAGCGTGTGATAGTAATTGGTGCAACTAACAATCCAGGAGTTTTTAAAGGAGCATTGTCTAGACCTGGTCGTTTCTCTGAAAAAATTCGATTTTCTCCACCAGAAACTCCTCAGTTACAGAAGAAGATATTGGAAAGTCATATGAAGAAAGAGGATTTATCATTTGAAGGAGTAGATGTTGATAAAATTTTAGGAAAAACTCAAGGTTTTTCAGGGGCAGGACTGAAAGATTTGGTACGTGCTGCACATGCTGGTTCCATACGTCGTGGCAGTGGCAAGAGCATTACAACTGCTGATTTTATAACAAGAATTGCAGAAATCAAATCCAATGATGATGGCTTTAACAAAGAATGTGATCCACTGTTGTCTGACCCAATGTCTCAATTTACGGGAATTTTTTCTCAGTTCAGCAAAGTGGCAGAATCAGGTGGTAAGGTGATCTAAAAAGATAATCATAGAGAAAACATTAGGTAACATGGTAAATCTTTTAGAACTTTGCAGAGATTTACAGCAAAAATAGAAAGGTTGGAAGCAAGGATAGAGGAGCTAGAAGCAGAAAATAAGGCTTTAAAGATAGAGAACGCTGAGTTAAAGGAAAGGCTTAGTTTAAACTCGAAAAATTCATCTCTACCAAGCTCAAAACAATTATACAAAAAGGAAAAGCGAAAGAAAGATTGGTGGTCAAGTTGGGCATAAAGGTAATTATCGCGCTAAAATGGAGGCAAATGAGGTGATAAAGATAGAGTTGTCATCTGCTTGCGAATGCGGAGAGAATATAGTAATATGCGAAAAACCTTATATCCATCAGAAAGTAGATCTTCCGGAGATCAAGGCTTATGTAATGGAATATCATACCAAGTCTCATTAATAATAAGACAAATTAAAAATAGCCCTTTTGCCTGTAATTGCGGAGTTTAAGCAAATTTATAATATGTCCTATTTGTCTTCCCAATAACGAAGTTTGGTATCAGATGGAACATGGCCGTTGTCGAAAATGTGGAAAAAGAAAAAGCAGCAAATTATCAGAAGGTGTTACGTCAAATACATTTGGTCGAAAAGTTAAATCGATAATTGCAGCGTTCAGCGGATTTTATAAAAACTCAAAGCGCGAAGTAGCTATAGCTAACCCAAGAAAGGTTTACCTAAACACTAAAAGACAAAATCAATAGCAGAATTAATATCTGGCCAAAAGTTTGGCAGAGCTTTTCTTATGGAGCGTTTAATAGGGAACCAAAATTTCTCAATTGGATTCAAATCAGGCGAATATGGTGGCAAAAATAAGATTTTACACTTCCCACTTTCTATTAATTTCCTTGTTTTTTTTGGACTTATGAAAACTTGCGTTGTCAAGAATTACTAAACCCCCTGCGAAACAAGTGGAAGCGGGTTGTCCGATAAAATCGGTAAGAAATCCCAAACCCAAAAGATGTTAAAACCCATGCCTCAAATTCACAATACCTGCAATAATATTAAATCTCATGTTATATTTTTTCTGAAAATTACGGTAAACATGCGACATAATCTTAAATATCTTTATCTCACGGATCTTATTTTCTACTCTCATTCTAAATGATGCTAATCTTCTATTATGCTCTTTCTGCTCTGGAGTTAATGGCTTTTTACGATACTTTTTATATGGAATTATGACATTGCTCTGCAGCTTTTGCCAGCCCTGATAGCCAGAATCGGCGTATTTTATGCTATCCGTGGGAAGAAGTTTTTCCTTTTTCCTTATCTTAAAATCGTGCTCGATGCAACTTTGAAATCGACAAAATTTGCCCATTTTCTTCGATCACAATTTCGGTTTTTATCGTGGTCGTTTTCTTTTTTCCGGAATAACTTTTCTTGCGTTTTTTGTTGTCTTTCGGACGCTGCACAGGCTGCTCTGTTACATCTGCTAAAATCTTCAAAATCCCGTCTGTAGTCATCGTTCTATCCTTTTTTATAGTAATTTTTTTGGCCAATAATGGCTCCATTTTCTTCAAAAGTCGGCAAATATTTGAGTTGTGCAAATTAAACAAAAAGCCCAAAAATGGGTGCGTTATGTATGTTCGACAATAAATTAATATACATAAAATCTTGTCTTCTAACGTCTCAATGTGCGATTTTCTTCCTTGGCATTTCTTTTGTTTTTCAACTTTTTTCCATTCTGGCCTAACTTTTTCTACTGTTTTTTCAAATTCTTCTTTTGTCAGACCAGTTAATTGCCTCAAAACATACGGGGTTTTTGCAACTTTTGCGTAACTTATTGCCAAATTTGCTATTTTATACACTTTTTAGTGTTTTTTATCCATTTTTTACCTTTTCGCAGGGAGTCTAATGTTTGTCCAGGTCTTAGATGTATGGTCCCAGAGTGTGGTGGTGTTGGTTTAGTATAAATAATTCTGGAGACTGTGTCCACTGATAACATATAAATTCATAAGGAGTAAGACCCTTAAGAGTTTTGAGTCTCTTTGCATAATTATAAGCGATAACAAAGTTATAAAGGTGTTCTTTAAGTTGCTGATGCGATTGATAGTAATACTTCTTAACTGTAGTATCCTTTAAAGTTTTATTCATACGTTCAACTTGCCCATTTGTCCAAGGATAGCTAACTTTTGTCAAACGATGTTCAATAACATTCTCTTCGCAAACTCTATCAAATATGTGTTGGAAAGCATACTTATGACGCTTCTGGTTTGTAAATTGTATACCGTTATCTGTCAAAATAGTATGGATTTTATACGGTAAAATTCTAATTAAATTACGTAAGAACTCAGCAGCTATGGGTTTTGTAGCACTGTTATGCAACTCAACATAGGTGAATTTGGATGTCCTATCAATAGCAACAAACAAATGTAATTTGCCCTCCTCAGTTCTAACTTCAGCAATATCAATATGAAAGTAACCGATAGGATATTGTTTGAATTTCTTTTTTGACTTAACTTCTCCATCAACAGTTGGTAATCTGCTAATGTTGTGTCTTTGTAAACAACGATGCAAGCTAGAGCGAGTCAAATGCGGAATTGTAGACTGCAGAGCGTAAAGGCAATCATCTAGTGGCAGTAGTGTATACTTGCGAAATGTAACTATTATAGCTTCCTCTTCTAGCGTTAAAACAGTCGATCTTGGATGCTTTGGACCCATATCAGCATCTTTCGTAAATGAACGTTTTCTCCACTTAATAATAGTTTTTGGATTAAGGTTATAATGCTTGGAGAGTTTTGCTATGCTCTCTTTTCTATTTTGTATTGCTCTACGAATCGTCTGTGTTGTTTTGGCGCACCCATGTAACCATAACTCCTCCTTTGATGGTATTTTTTTCTCATATTTTATCATACCATCACACTCTGGGACCATACATAGGTCAAAAATGGAAAGAAACGAGGAGCCAAGTGCTTGTATAGTGGATAGCCAATCTATAAAGACAACAGAAAAAGGGGGTCAAAGGTTACGATGGAGGCAAGAAAGTCAAAGGTAGAAAGAGGCATATAATCACAGATACTCAAGGGTTTATACTCAGTTGCTATGTCGGAGCTGCCAATGAAAATGACAGAGATGGCGTGAAAATAGCATTAGATAACATGAAGAAAAAATATAGTAAAATTAGAAAAATGTGGGCTGATATGGGGTATCAAGAAAAAGATTTAAAGGATCATATAAAGAAAGAATATGGAATAGACATTGAAATTGTTAAGAGGCCTCCGTGCAGATTTTGGGTGCATCAAGACACGCCACCAGAACTATTGCCTCAACGAGATCCAGGATTTAAAGTGCAGCCCAGAAGGTGGGTTGTAGAAAGAACTTTTGCTTGGATCAATAGGAATAGAAGGCTATCAAAGGAGGAATAGAAGGCTATCAAAGGAGTATGATTTGCTTACAACATCTACTGAAAATTTTATATATTTAGCTATGAGTAAGGTTATATTGCAGAGGGAATATTCTTGAATTTACTGGTTTGCGGACAAGTTCTTATACCAAACTTCGTTATTGGGAAGACAAATAGAATATACGATAAATTCACTTAAACCTCCATTTATAGGCGGAAAGCACTCTTTTTCATTTGTCTCATTATTATTGAGAATTGGTATTATACAGCTCGACAAGACTAATTAACAGTTGAAACATCTAGCTCTACAATTGCTACCAAATATTTTGCATTATTATCACTTTAATATATTCTTTCACTTATTTTTTTTCTTTGCCACTTCCCTTAACGGATACATTTTTCTTCGCTGTTTCCTGACGAATCAATGTTAATTTAGCATTGAATACTACTAAAAACTTAAATAATACAACCATTTTCAGCAACAAAAATCAGCTAGCGTGAGGGGTGTTCGTTTTGGAATCGGTTGGTCTACCTGCTAACCGACAGCTAACATTAACTACCAATATCGTATCTGAAGAAGCCCCCTGGCCATTCTAAAAAATTTAATGCTGAGTACACCTTACTTTTGGCTTCCTCTATAGTGCTCCCTTCTGCTACTATATTTAGCACTCTTCCGCCATCTGAAACCCAATTACCACTCTCATCTAATTTAGTACCAGCGTGAAATACCAATATACCAGGAATGCTTTCAATTTTATCTAATCCCTTAATTACTTCTCCCTTTTGATAATCACCCGGATAGCCTTTACTTGCAACAACTACACAAACTGTAGATTTGTTGTTAAGTTCCACCATTTTGACATTTAACTTTCCTTCTGCAACTGACAACATCAATTTTAACAAATCGCAATTTGAATCAAATCTAGGTAATATAGATTGCGTTTCTGGATCACCGAATCTAACGTTATACTCGAGAAGTTTTGGGCCATCTCTGCAAATCATTAAACCAGCAAAGAGTACTCCCTTATAAGGCGTACCCATGTTAACCAATGCTTGAGCTGTAGGGTATATTATTTTTTGGATGATTTTTTGCTCCATGTCCTTACTTATAATTGAAGGTGATGAGTACGATCCCATACCCCCAGTATTTTGGCCTTCATTATTTTCATTCACTCTCTTATAATCTTTTGCGCACCCAAGAGTTACTACTTTCAACCCATCAACAAGAGCAAAAAAGCTTACTTCTTCTCCAATTAAAAATTCTTCTATGATTATTTCTTCACCTGATTCACCAAATTCTTTCTCCACTAGCATTGAATCTATTGCTGAAAAAGCTTCGTTTTCTGCGCAACATATCATCACGCCTTTCCCTGCCGCAATTCCATTTGCTTTCACTACAAGTGGAAACTTTATTTTATTGCTACGTACAAAATCTTTAGCTAATCCTTCATCAACAAAACACTCGTACTTGGCAGTTGGTATGCCATATCGCTTGCATAGTCCTTTGGTGAAAGACTTTGATCCCTCAAGTTTTGCAGTTGCTTGACTCGGAGCAAAAACATTTATTCCCTCTGCAACTAAATCATCAGCAAGCCCATCAATTATTGGTTGTTCTGGACCAATAACAACCAACTCTATATTTTCTCTCTTGCAAAATTGTGTAACATCCACTGAATTTTGAATATTTACATCCACAAGAGTCCCAAGATCTTTCATAGCTTGGCGACCAGGAGTTACATATAACTCAGTCAAGATAGGAGATTTTTTTAGAGCCCAAAGTAGAGCGTGCTCACGTCCACCAGAACCTATAACCAGAACCTTCATCTTTATTTCCTCGCTTTTCTATATGTCAAAATTATTATTTGCTTATAACAGTATCATTACTCATGTATTTTTGCAACACGTTTGGTATTGCAATCGACCCGTCAGAATTTTGATAATTCTCCATTATGGCAACAATCGTTCTTCCTATAGCTAAAGCTGAGCCGTTTAAAGTGTGAACATATTTTTTTATCTTTTTATCAGTTTCTGAAGAGTATTTAGCGTTCATCCTTCTTGCTTGAAATGCACCACAATTTGAGCAGCTTGATATTTCTCTATATTTATTTTGCTCAGGTAACCATACCTCTATGTCATAAGTCCTTTGTGCAGCAAAACCCATATCACCACTACACAGTAGCATTACTCTATACGGTAATTCTAGTTTTTTTAATATCTCTTCAACAACATTCGTCATGCGCTCAAGTTCATCATTTGATTGGTCTTCAGTTGTAATACTCACCAACTCCACTTTACCAAATTGGTGTTGCCTTATCATGCCTCTCGTGTCTCGCCCTGCGCTGCCTGCTTCTTTACGAAAACACTCTGAATACGCAGTAAAACGAATAGGCAGTTCTTTTTCCTCTACTATTTTATCAGCAACCAAATTTGTTAAAAACACTTCACTTGTGGGAATCAACCTCAATTCGTCGGTAGTTAAATACGAATCGTCAGAAAATTTCGGTAGCTGACCAACATTATACATAGCTTCGTTTTTCACCAAAGCTGGGTGGTACACCTCAGTATAGCCAAATTCATTAACATGCATTTCAAGCATAAAATTTATTAGCGCTCGTCCAAGCTTAGCTAACTGTCCTTTTAATATCGCAAATCTTGATCCGGAAATTTTCGCCGCTTGTTCGAAGTCCATTAAACCTAATTTTTCTCCGAGTTCATAATGAGATTCTGGTACAAAATCAAACTGTCTTTTTCCTCCATATCTTCTCACCTCTAAATTAGAGTTCTCATCTGTGCCTATTGGCACATCTTGCGCAGGAATATTCGGCAAGTTAGATAAAACATTCACTAACTTATCCTTTTCTGCTTGTTCTTTTAAGCTAATTGCCTCTATCTCATTCGTGATGTCTTTTGACAACTCTATTTGCTCTTCACAGGGGCTCTTGCTCATTTTAAGCTTCTTTATTTCCTCTGTGATTTCATTGCGCTGCCTATTTAAATCTTGCAATTTAGTGGTTAATGACCTTTTCTCGTGATCAATTTCTAATACCTCTTTTGCAGTAAACTCTCTTATCCCCCTGCTTTTCATTGCCTTTTCAAATCCTTCAGGGTTTTTGCGTATATATTCTATATCGTGCATATATTGTGCTATTACTAACATTATTACTGTACTTCAAAAGCTCTTAATATTCAATATTTTCTCATACTACTAAAATTATTATGGTTGATTTTTTTGTTAGAATTTGTTAAAATTTAATTAACTTAGCGTTCATAGGATATAGTATGTCGAGCATCATAAAAAAATATAATCAATTTAAAGAGAGCACTTACTTTGCTGGTGGAAAATTCGTTATCTACGCTACTTGTGTATGCCTAGCAGCCACATTTGCTGTTGGCTATTTGGGGTTGATAATAGGATTCCCTCTATTGACCTTTCCACTTGCTATGCTCATCTCTAACCCCGTAGTTTGGGTTTTAATGGGAATAATTCTTACAGTAGCATACAAAATGGTTGTTGAACCTTTATTTTACTTAGCAAAGAACTATATTAATGGAAAAGGAGCAGGTCAAGGTGAGCAAAAAACTCAAGATGGAGATAGTGGTATTGTACCAGGCAGTGAACCCGATTCAAGGAACAGTAGTCGTAGAAGCTCTTTGGATAGTGGTTTGGGTGGTAAAGAGTTTCATGAAAATTTGGACACTCTTGTGCATCAAACAAATAGAAAGAATTACGCTTACTGGTTGCAGCAACATGATATTGCTAATATTGCAAGAATTAAATATAAGTATTCAGAAGGTTTTACGGATGGTGTATTCTTCTGTATTCCTGGTAATCTTGAAACCTTGAGTGAAAGGTTGGGAGAATATAAAAATAAAGCAGAACGAGAGAGTTCGAAAAGGATATTTACTTCAGTTATTAATTTGGGTGGTAATCATTGGGTAACGCTAGTTGTTGCATACAACTCGGATAATAAACAATTTAGAGCTTATTATTGTGATTCTTTTAGTGCTGATTTACCAAGTCCTGGTAGTCAACGTAAGAAAATAGAACTTGCAAATGCAATTAAAGAATTGGTTACACCTCTTACTGATCAAGCTAGTGAGTTGAATGCGCAAGGAAAAAAAGAAATGAGTAAAGATGTCAAAGAGACAGCACAAACGTGTCGGAACAAGAAAAATGAATTAATTAATGTCCCAATAAATACTGATAATATAGTGAGCGCACTGGAAGCAGTTTTGGAAATAGAGAACTGTAATATAAGAAGCTCCGGAGCCAAACAACAAAGCGATGGACATAATTGTGGAATATTTGCATTGGAAAACGCTCATAGGATTACGCAAATGCTCAACGAAGGTAAATCATTTGATGAAATTGACGCAGAGTTATCGGAATACAAGCCTAATCCAGAACAATTGCAAAAGAAAAGAAGAGAGTTTACAAAAGCGCTTATGGAAGATGAAAAATGGAAGGAAGATCTAGAAAACGGGCTTTTATGCGATCTTCCACCAGGAACGGACACCTCTCTTACCTCAAGGGGTGCAGAATACAGCTCAGTTTGCTATATAGTTTACAATGAAGGATTACCATTAACCTTATGCCCCTCCAAATAGGAAGTTTGACGATTGATTCTTCAGTTATTTTAGCTCCAATGTCAGGGGTAACTGATTATCCGTTTAGAAGTATTGTAAAGAAGCTAGGTGCAAGTTTGTTAGTTTCAGAGATGATTGCAAGCAGAGCTATGATTATGCAAACTCGTCAGAGTCTGCAAAAAGCAAAAGTCGATGAATTAACTGCTGTGCAGCTTGCTGGATGCGAGCCGGATGTAATGGCAGAAGCTGCAAAACTAAATGAGGATATGGGTGCAAAAATAATAGATATAAATTTCGGTTGTCCTGTTAAAAAAGTTGTAAACGGTTATGCAGGATCAGCGCTAATGCGTGATGAGAAAAAAGCCGCTGAGATAATTGAGGCCGTGGTCAAAGCAGTGAATGTGCCAGTTACGGTGAAAATGCGCACTGGATGGAACGATGAAAATCGCAATGCACCGAGGCTTGCGAAAATTGCCGAAGACTTAGGAGCAAAAATGATCACTATGCATGGAAGAACGAGGGCACAGCTCTATAACGGCCAAGCAGATTGGAAATTCGTTAGAAATGTTAAAGAGCAAGTGAAAATTCCAGTTATAGTAAATGGCGATATTAAAAATTTAAATGATATTCAAAGTGCTCTCAAAGAATCTGGAGCAGACGGAGTGATGATAGGTCGTGGTGCCTACGGTAAACCTTGGCTGATTAATCAAGCAATGAACTTTCTCAGTGGAAGTGAAACTTCTGAGCCAACAGCTTCAGAGAGATTAAGCATCATACTCGAGCATTACGACAATATTCTTGAGTACTATGGAAATAACACAGGAATAAAGATGGCCCGCAAACACATAGGTTGGTACAGTAGCGGGCTTCAAAGCTCATCTGAATTTCGCATGAGAGTAAATAACATGACAGATAGCACAGAAGTGAAAGAAAATATTATTGGCTTTTTTGGTCAAGAGACACACTAGCTGTACTCAATTCGACTGATCATATGCCACTACGCTCTCTTCCTCACCAGAGTGTAAATGACAATTATTATCCATAAACCATTTCTCGTCATAAGTTTCAATATCAAAATATTTTTCATATTTATCTATATTATCACAAAGTGAAAGTGCTCTGATCTTATTCATAATCAAACCTGTACCAGCAGGAATTAATCTTCCTACTATAACATTTTCTTTTAATCCACTTAAAGGATCACTCTTCCCGCAGAATGCTGCTTCTGTAAGTACTTTTGTTGTCTCTTGGAAAGAAGCAGCAGAAATAAAGGAGCTAGTTTCAAGACTTGCCCTAGTAATCCCCTGCAGAATAGGAAGATAATGAGCAGGCCGTTTGCCAGAGTTACTCATAGCATCATTTTCCCTATCAACTTCCAGCTTGTCAATGCTTTCGCCAACCAAGTACATAGTATCACCAGGATCAGTAATTTCCACTTTTTGTAGCATTTGTTTTAAGATCACCTCTAAATGCTTGTTGTCTATACGAACACCCTGCAATCTATAAACTTGCTGTATTTCAGAAATCATATAGTGCGCTAAAGCTTCTAACCCAAGCACACGTAAAATATCATGGAGATCAGGGTCACCATCCATCAATAGATCACCTTTACGTACAAAATCACCTTCATTGACTATTACATGCTTACTTCTTGATACCAAATATTCAACTGGAGAAATTTGTTCATCTACAGGTTTAATTAATATACTGCGTTTTCCTCTACGGTCTTTTTCAGAAAACGCTACATAGCCATCTATCTCACTAACAATAGCATGCTCTTTAGGACGACGTGCTTCAAATAACTCTATAACCCTCGGTAAACCACCAGTAATATCACGAGTTTTAACTGACTCTCTTGGTGTTCTTGTAATAACATCACCTGCATGAACCTTCTGGCCATTTTGTACATTGAGCACTGCACCAATTGGTATAAAATAACATGCTTCAACGCCACTTGCGAGTGTCATTACTTCACCATTATCGTCAAGCAGCACAATACGAGGACGTAAACTAGCTCCACCAGAATGCAATTTCCAGTCTTTTACTACTTTGCTTGATATTCCTGTAGATTCATCCATCACTTCAGTGATCGAAATTCCATCTTTTAAGTCCTGATAAGACACTGTACCAGTCTTCTCCGTGATAATAGGCAATGTATAAGGATCCCATTCCGCAACTTTATCGCCAATTTTTACTGACCCACTCTCATCCACATAAAGTTTAGCACCGTAAGGTACACTATGCTTCAACTTCTCACTACCAAGGCTATCAACCAACACGACTTCACAGGAACGGCTTATCACAATTTTATTTCCGTTTCTATCTATAATTATATTACTATTGTTTAACTTTATTTTAGCACTAATAGAAGCTATAATATTTGAGGATTCAACGCCTCTAGTCATTACCCCACCTATATGGAAAGTACGCATCGTTAACTGAGTACCTGGCTCTCCAACAGATTGAGCAGCTATAACACCAACTGCTTCACCTATTGAAACAATTTTACCAGTTGCAAGGTCTCTTCCATAACACAAAGAACACACACCAGGACTTATTTCACAAGTTAAAGGCGATCTAATTTTTACAGCATCAAGACCTGCAATGCTGATTTGCTTTACTTTATCCTCATCAATTAATTCCCCTGCTTTTACTAATAATTCTTTTGTCACTGGGTTATATATACCATTTGCAGATGTTCTACCCAGCACAACACTCTCTAGAGATGCAACTATAGTACTTCCTTCAACTGTAGCTCTCACAACAAGACCATTTTTTGTTTTACAGTCATGCTTTGTAACTATGCAATTTTGAGACACATCAACTAAACGACGAGTTAAGTATCCAGAGTTTGCAGTTTTAAGCGCAGTGTCAGCTAAACCTTTACGCGCACCGTGAGTAGAATTAAAGTATTCAAATACGTTCAATCCTTCACGGAAATTAGAAATTATAGGTGTTTCTATAATCTCACCAGAAGGTTTGGTCATGAGCCCTCGCATTCCTGCTAGCTGTTTCATCTGTGAAGTAGAACCCCTTGCACCAGAGTTAACCATCATATACACTGAGTTGTACTTACTATTTCCATCATATATAGATATTGCTTTTAACATATCATTAGCTATCATATCCGTACACTTAGACCATTCATCTATAACCTTGTTATACCTCTCACTTCTAGTTATTAGCCCATCTTGATATTGCATAGAGAATTTCTTAATTTCACCCCTCGCGTGATCAACATGTGTAGCTTTAGTTTCAGGTATAACCAGATCACAACGACCAAAAGAAACACCAGAAAATGTGGCATACTCAAAGCCAAGTACCATTAATTTATCAGAAAATGCCACTGTAGCACTTTGACCACAGTTACGATATACTAAATCAACTATACCAGTTATTTCCTTGACTGTTAATATCTGATTTATTAGATCGAAGCCTAGATTCTCATGCTTAGGAAAAATTTGCCATAATATTAAACGGCCAGGAGTTGTACAAACAGTTTTATAGTGAGTTTCACCGCTGCTATTAATATACTCCATCCTATACTTTATACTAGAATGAATATGTAAAGTACCATCACTCAAAGAATGCTCAACTTCACAAAAAGCACCAAAAGATGGTAAATTATCTTCCTTAGGTTCTTGTAAAGTCAGATAATATATACCAAGTACTATATCTTTACTAGGAACTATAATCGGTCTGCCATTAGAAGGACTTAAAACGTTATTAGTGGACATCATCAACACCCTAGCTTCAAGCTGAGCTTCCAATGAAATTGGCACATGCACTGCCATTTGGTCACCATCAAAATCAGCATTAAACGCCGTACAGACAAGCGGATGAAGCTGTATTGCTTTGCCTTCAATAAGGATTGGCTCAAAAGCCTGAATACCAAGTCTATGTAGCGTAGGCGCTCTATTCAACAAAACAGGATGCTCTTTTATTACCTCTTCAAGCATATCCCAAACTTCTGGTTTTTCTGCTCTTATCAACTTACTAGCAAACTTAATAGTTGGAGCCATACCATACATCTTAAGCTTTGAGTAAACAAAAGGTTTGAATAGTTCAAGAGCCATTCTTTTTGGTAATCCACACTGATTTAGTTTCAAAGTTGGACCAACAACTATTACAGAACGTCCAGAGTAGTCTACCCTTTTTCCTAAGAGGTTCTGGCGAAAACGACCCTGTTTTCCTTTTAACATATCACTAATGGACTTTTTATATCCAACAGCACCAGCTTTGTTTACCAAAGTATTACGACGACTATTATCAAAAAGAGAATCAACTGCTTCTTGTAACATCCTTTTTTCATTACGAATCATAATCTCAGGAGGATTTAAGCTCAACAATTTCCTCAACCTGTTATTTCTATTAATAATAGTCCTATAATGATGATTCAGATCAGAAACTGCAGGACGACCACTTTCAAGCGATACCAAAGGACGCAAATCAGGTGGTAAAATAGGTATAGTTGTAAGTATCATCCACTCAGGCCTATTTCCAGATTTAATGAAGTTTTCAATAATACGCAATCTCTTTATAATTTTCTTTCTTCTTATCTCAGAAGCAACAGACTCTAATTCTAGTCTTAAATCCTTCCTAATTTCATGTAAATCAAGGCGCGTTAGCAACTCTCTTATAGCTTCAACACCTTGCATAGCTACAAAACTATCGATCCCATAGCTATCTTTAGCTTCATTATAAGCTTTTTCACTAATAATCTCACCTTTTTCAAAAGGCGAAACAAGAGGATCTATCACGATATAATTATCGCTATATAAAATATTCTCAATATCTCTGAGAGACATATCCAATAATGCTCCAATTCTTGAAGGAAGCGATTTCAAAAACCATATATGAGCAACAGGAGATGCAAGCTCTATATGACCCATCCTTTCTCTTCTTACTTTAGAAGATGTAACTTCTACTCCGCATTTTTCACATATGCGACCTCTGTGTCTTCTTTTTTTGTATTTTCCACATAAACATTCATCGTTATTGACAGGGCCAAAAACCTTAGGGCAAAATAATCCACCTTTCTCAACTTTGAACGTACGATAATTTGCAGTTGAAACATCTTCTATCTCACCACAAGATATACGCTTAATACTTTCAGGGCTAGCAATCGATATGCTAACCTCATTAAAAGGTTGTGCAATGTTAGTGTGAGATATATCTTCAATCACTACATCATTTTGCTTTAAATCTACATTTAAACATAAAGAACGTAGTTCTTTTATCATCACATTAAAGGATTCAGGAATTCCACATTCAAAATTACTGTCACCTTTTATTATCGATTCGTAAATCTTAACTCTACCATTAATATCATCAGACTTCACAGTTAACATTTCCTGCAAAGTATAAGCAGCACCATAGGCTTGTAATGCCCAACATTCCATTTCACCAAAACGCTGACCACCAAAATGAGATTTTCCTCCTAGAGGTTGTTGAGTAACCAAACTATAAGGCCCTACTGAACGCGCATGAATTTTACCATCAACCAAGTGGTGCAACTTAAGCATGTACATGTAACCAACTGTAACCTTGCGGTCGAATTTTTCACCACTGCAACCGTCATATAATACAGCTTGTCCAGAGTTATCCAAACCAGCAAGTTCAAATAATTTTGCTATTTGTTCATCTTTTGGACCCTCAAATACAGGTGCAGCAACAGGAACGCCATCACGTAATTTACGTGCAAATTCAATGAGATTATTATCACTAATATTACGAATATCATTACAGATAGATACGTTACTACCATAGCTATAAACCTCAATCAGGAAATTACGTAAATTGCTGTATGAACTTTTACAAGAGTTCAAATAGTTCTCTACTAACGCATTCAACTCGTCATTTAGTGCATTTTTATTAGGTGTATTTAAAACAGAAGCCATTATTTCATCATCATCAATATTTTCAATTTTTTTATTGTCAAGGTATGCTACTGCAAATTGTGTAAAATTATCATCGTTAAGGGACCTAATTCCCTTGCAAAAAGCACTTTTGATTTTATTGATCTCATCGAGAATATTACTTACCCTTTCCCCTAATTTTCTACAAGCCCAACCTACATGCGTTTCCAGTATTTGCCCTACATTCATTCGTGAAGGAACACCAAGAGGGTTAAGAATAATATCAACAGGAGTACCATCTTCCAAATAAGGCATATCTTCCACTGGCACAACTCGAGAGATCACACCTTTATTCCCATGTCTACCAGCCATTTTATCCCCTGGTTGCAGACTATGTTTCACAGCAATGAAAACTTTTACTGACATCGACACACCTTGAGGCAGGTCATAACCTTCATGTAATTTTTCTACTTTTCGCTTAAACTGTGCTATTGCATGTGATACTTTTTCATCAAAATCTTTTTTTAAGCTCTTAACTTGCTCAGAAATGGGTTGGTTTTTTAATCCTATACTCCACCATTGCTCACGTTCAATAGAGTCAAATTTTTCTCGATCTTGAGAACCAGAATTAATAAGAAGTTTCTTCAGTTCATCATAGAAATATTCACTAGTAACATTGATTATATAATCTCGCTCTTCCTCAAAGTCATTTACCTCTTTTTGTTTGATGAGTAATGCCCTTTCATTTTCTTCAACCCCTCTGCGTGTAAAGACTTGTACATCAATTACTGTCCCTTCAACATCTGGAGATGTATATAAAGAGGAATCCGCACAATCGAATGACTTTTCACCAAAAATTGTCATTAATAACTTCGTTTCAGGAGGCAATGAAAGAGAAGGTTTAGGTGTAACTTTACCTACCAGAATATAGCCTGGACCAACTCTTGTACCAATTTTCACTATACCACTATCATCTAAGTGATATAGATTTTCTTCATTAACACCAGGTATAGCACGAGTTATTTTTTCTGATCCTAAAGGGGTATCATGTACAACACAGTCAAATTCTTCTATATGAATAGAAGTAAAGAGATCTTTTTTAACAACTTCACTAGAAATAATAATAGAGTCTTCAAAATTATAACCTTGCCAAGACATAAAAGCGACTAGCAAATTTTTACCAAGCGCCAACTCACCACTGTTAATTGCAGGACCATCAGCTATTACATCACCCTTTTTAACATAATCACCTACGCACACTAGCGGTCTTTGATTAATACAAGTATTATGGTTAGAACGCTGAAATTTCCTTAGATGATAAATATCTACGTCCAAGTAGTTAACCCTTTCTTTATCAAAAGCACGTATAACTATAGAGTTACTATCAGAACTATCAACTATGCCATCGCGTTTTGCTAAAACTACAGCACCAGAGCCAGAAGCTACAAAAGACTCCATACCAGTAGCAACCAGAGGAGCGGTAGGCTTCAATAAAGGTACGGCCTGACGTTGCATATTTGAGCCCATTAATGCTCTATTAGCATCATCATTTTCTAAAAATGGAATCAAGGAAGCCGCAACTGATATTACCTGCTTAGGAGATACGTCAATGTAACTCACCTGATCACTACTTACCATAATGAAACTACCAGCATATCTACAGTATAGCATATCATCAACAAAGCAATTATTTTCATCGAGCTTTGCGCTGGTATCAGCTATATAATATAAACCTTCATCTATGGCAGACAGATACTCAATTTGATCAGTAACAACCCTATTAACTACTTTTCTATAAGGACTTTCAATGAAACCATATTTATTAATACGCGCGTATATAGCTAAACTGTTGATTAACCCTATGTTTTGCCCTTCAGGAGTCTCAATAGGGCAAATTCTTCCATAATGAGTTGGATGAACATCACGCACTTCAAATCCTGCCCGTTCTCTTGTTAAACCGCCAGGACCTAACGCGGACAACCTTCTTTTATGTGTTATTTCAGATAACGGATTAGTCTGATCCATAAATTGAGATAATTGAGAAGAATTGAAGAAATCTCTTAAGACATTAGTTAACACTTTTGGATTAATAAAATCAGATGGAGAAACTTTATCTAAACTAGAAGTGGACATAGAATCAACTATTGCGCGTTCCAATTTCAACAACCCAGTTCTAAATTGATTTTCTATAAACTCTCCAACTGATCTTACTCTTCTGTTTCCTAAATGATCAATATCATCTACAGATCCTTGACCGTCACGTAACAATACTATTTTTTTTACAATTTCAATAATATCTTCATACGTTAAAACAGTTAAATCCTTATCATAATTTAATCCAAGGTAAGAGTTAAGCTTCAACCTACCAATGTTAGACAAATCATAATATTCCGGACTGAAGAAAAGATTACGGAAAAACTCCTCTACTATCTCTAAAACAGGAACTTCACCAGGACGCAAAACTCTATATATTTCATATAGCGCATCCTGATAAGACATGTTTTCGTCTAAGAAAAGCGTATTTAATATATAAGGTCCAACAGATACATTATCTATGTTCAATACTGATATTTCATCCACAGACAATAACTCAAGCTTCTTTATGTCTTCCAGCTTTATAGATTCACCAGCAGATAAAATTTTCGTAGAGCTAGCACTATCCATTAAATCTTCTGCGAGGAATAAACCACATATAGAATTAAAAGGAACCAGATACTCTTTCAATTCATTATCATATAGCTTTTTAGCTAGTCTTGAGGTGATACGAACGTTAGCTTTAAGCAGCACATTACCTTCAATATCCATTAAGTCGAAAGGCAACCTCACTCCTTTAAATTTATCAGGAACAAAAGGCACTTTCCAACCATCTTTATGTTTTACATACTTTATTTTCTCATAAAATCTATCGAGTATATCATTATTTGATAGACCTAACGCCTTTAACAAAACTGAGATTGGCAATTTTCTTTTTCTATCAACACGAAAATACAAATGATCTTTAACATCAAATTCAATATCAAGCCAAGAACCCCTATAAGGAATAATTCTAGCAGAATAGATCAATTTACCAGAATTGTAAGTTTTTCCCTTATCGCTATCAAAAAATACACCAGGAGACCTATGCATTTGTGAGACAATAACTTTTTCTACACCATTAATGATGAAAGTGCCCTTATCAGTCATCATAGGCAACCCACAAAAGTGGACTTCCTGCTCTTCTATAGATTTTACAACGGTTGCAAGTTTAGAATGATCTCCACTCTCTTTAATCGATTTATATTCATCAAGAGAAATACCATCCTGCATAACAACAAGACGTATAGAAGCAATAACCTGAGCAGAAAAAGTTACACCACGCTTTATACACTCAGATTCATCATACTTAGGATCATCTACCCTACAACTTATAAACTCAATAGTAGCCCTACGCAAAGGATCATTTATTGGAAAGATTGTATGAAAGATAACTTCAAGTCTTTCATTACCCTTATTCTTAGGAGCAAATGAATCATACGATTCTTTTTGAACCTTAACCAAATCCAATAAAGAATCTTTTAAATCAATCGACCTAGAATAAGAAACTCTAGGAACAAAAGCACCAGAAGCGTACATATAAGAAGAATCAACCATTAAAATACCCCAAACTAATTAAAAGAGCTATATCAATATAAAATTAATACATTAAATATTATTCAAGCTCCACTTTAGTTGCTCCTGCTTCAATAAGTTTTTGCTTGATTTTTTCTGCTTCGTCTTTAGGAACATTAGCAGTTAAATCTTTAGGTAAAGATTCAACCAACTCTTTTGCTTCTTTTAAACCCAATGTAGAATTAACTTCTCTCACAGCTTTAATAACTCCTATTTTTTTACTCGCATCAATTTCTTTAATCACAACTTTATACTCAGCTTTTTCTTGAGCAGCAGGAGCAGCAGCATTATCACTAATAGGCGCCCCAGTACCAACAGCCCCACCAAGAAAAGAACCAGCAGGCAACCCTATTTTCTCTTCTAGAACTTTTACAAGTTCAGAAGCCTCTAATAGGTTTAAAGATAATATTTTATCAACCAAATCACTTGTTACATTACTCATAATTACCACCTTACTTAACAACAAATTTATTTTTTAGAACTATAATAATCCAAAACTCTCATAAGCCTCATAGAAGATGAATTAATAGACAACGCCAATCGAGCAGGAATATCATAAGATATTAAACGCATAATTTTAACACGCAACTCATCCAAAGAAGGCAACTTAGCCAGTTTATTAACATCTTCCACTGTTAACAATTCATTTATATGAGCCGCGCAAATCACAGACATTTTTTCTTTGTTAGCATTAATAAAATCAACTATTAACTTTGCAGCTTCTACTATGCCACTAGAGTATATAATAGCAACAGAACCAGAAAATTTGCCTGATAAATAAGAAAATTTACCAGTCCTTTCCAAAGCCAAGCGCGCTAGAGTGTTTTTAACTACTAATACCCCACCTGCTATAGACTTCAGGCTATTCCTCAGAGTTAATGAATCATTAGCATTTATAGATTTAAAATTTACTAATATCAAGAAATCATTATTTACAAATACGTTTATTGTGCTCTGTATAAATTCATCCTTATTTTTACGCTTCACGGTATCACTCCCTTAAATTATATCTTCCACTTTGCTTATCTTATAAGCTTCACCCATAGTTGAATTTAAAAAAACACCCTTAAAGTAAATTCCTTTCGCAGAAATAGGTTTATTATCTTTAATTACTTTAAGAAAGGCTTTTAAATTTTCTAGCAAGTCATCAATATCAAATTTAATATTTCCTAATTTACCATGAATAACACCATTTTTATCTGTTCTAAATTTTATCTGACCAGACTTAATGGTTTTAATAGCTTCTGCAATGTTAGAAGTCACAGTACCAAATTTAGGGTTAGGCATCAGCCCTTTAGCACCCAATACTTTTGCAATAGGAGTGATTTTTGCCATAAAATCAGGAGTAGTAATGCACCAATCAACATCTAATTTTCTACCCTTTTTTATTTCTTCAACTAAATCCTCTCCTCCTGCAATATCAGCACCAGCTTTTTCAGCTTCTAATAAATGTTTATCTTGAGCGAAAACAGCTACTTTAATATTCTTCCCGATACCTTTAGGCAAAACTACTGTACCACGCACCTGCTCTTCAGATTTACGTGAATCTACGCCTAAATTGACTGCAATATCAACTGATTCATTAAATTTTGCTGAAGCAGACTCAATAATCTTCTTCAAACACTGCTTAGGATTATCATTATATGTATTCATTTACCTAACCTTCCACAACTTCTATACCCATAGATTTTGCAGTGCCTACAACCATTTTCACTGCTGAATCTTCATTATCCACTTTCATATCAACCATCTTGCACTTTGCCACTTTAATTATAGCAGACATAGGTAATTTAGCCACTAATTCTTTACCAGGATTACCAGAACTTTTACTTAATTTAGCCTCCTGCTTAAGTAAATAAGCCACAGGTGGACCGCTGACAGTAAAATCATGAGAGCGATCATCCTTTATGGAAATTCGCACTGTTACTAAATCGCCTACTTTATAATTAGCGTTAGCAGCGCTAGTAACTTTATTAAAAGCTTCACAAAACTTAGGAACAGGTATACCACGTGGACCAAGTACTGAAGCAATTTTCGGTCCTGGAATTGCTTTCCCAGCTTCCATAAGTAAGTTAATCTTAGCAACTATAACACTCATAATTAATCCTCTATTTTCTCTACTTGAGCCAGATCAAGCTCTATTATTGTCGGCTTACCTAAAATTGATACTTCCACATTAATAATTTTTTTCTCATCGTTTACCATATTTACCTTACCAGTAAAATTTTGAAAAAGACCATCATTAATTTTCACTTTTTCACCTTTTTCATAACCATAACCTAACTTCTTTGTCTCTTGAGCATTATAAAGTGCATTACACATTGAGTGAATCTCATCGTCCAAAATCACCTTTGGAATATTACCATTTTTCAAAAACCCATAAACCTTAAGAGATTTTGGTATATTATTGATAAAATTCAATACTTCATCGCATAAATTCACGTATAAAAAGACATAACCAGGAAAGCATTTCCTTCGTGTAGCAATTTTCTTAGATTTCAACTCTACTTCACTTAGCTCTTCATATGGAATAAAAACTTCCTTAAAGTGACCATTAACACTCAATCTCATAGAATTTTCCAATATATGTTGGCGCACTTTCTCTTCACAATTGGAAGCAACTCTCAAAATATACCATTTATATCTATTAAATTCTTTACACTTTAAACTTATCTCATCATCTGAAATCATCTCAAAATCACCAGATTCGCCACTGCAGAATCCAGGCGTTTGATTCAAAATATTTTTGCTTTCATCACATAGATGCATATATACATACACTTCACATAACTCTTTTATATCAGACTTTGAATTACATACCGTTTGATAAGGAATAAACACTTCCTTAAAATAAACAGCATTACTTACCAATTCACGTATATTTTGCTCATATCCATAATCAACTCTAATGATATACCATTTATATTCACATTCCATAAATAATTCCAAATAAAGCCTTAATTACGTAAAGAGACATAAAATCCACAAAACAGAAGAAAATCGAAAAGCATAATATAACAATCATCACAACAAATAGAGATGACAACACCTCCTGTTTCTTTACCCAAGCAATTCTTCGTATTTCTTGCTTTATATCATAGAAAAAAACACACAAACTTTTTAACATTTTCACCACAACATTAATGCAGGAGCGATAGGAATTGAACCTACAACCTCTGGTTTTGGAGACCAGCGCTCTACCAATTGAGCTACACTCCTATAACTCAAACTCTCACTCCAAAATTTCAGAAACAACACCAGAACCAACAGTTCTACCGCCTTCTCTTATCGCAAAACGCAATCCCTTATCCATTGCTATCGGTACTTGCAATTCTACTTCTACACTCACATTATCTCCTGGCATTACCATCTCCTTCCCATCTAGCAATTTTATGCTCCCAGTTACATCCGTTGTCCTTAAATAAAACTGTGGCTGGTAATTCGCAAAAAATGGTGTATGCCTTCCTCCTTCCTCTTGCTTTAATATATAAACCTCCGCCCTAAACTTTCTATGCGGCGTTATCGTCCCCGGTTTTGCTAATACTTGCCCTCTCTCCACTTCTTCTCTTTTTGTTCCTCTTAACAATATTCCTACATTGAGTCCTGCACTCCCCTTATCCAGCAACTTCTTAAACATTTCTACACCTGTGCATATCGTCTTTTGCGTCGCTTTCAGACCTATTATCTCTATCTCTTCTCCCGTCTTTATCTCTCCCTTCTCTATCCTTCCTGTTACCACCGTTCCTCGCCCCGATATCGAAAATACATCCTCGATTGGCAATAAAAATGGTAAATCCACAGGCCTTGGTGGAACTGCCACATACTCATCTAACTTTTCCATCAATTTATCTATTGATTTCTTTCCATATTCGCTACTGTCATCCTCCAGCGCTTTCAATGCAGACCCCACTACCACAGGCACTTCATCCCCTGGAAATCCGTATTTATTCAGCAATTCCCTCACTTCCATTTCTACCAAATCTATCATATCAGCATCAGCAACATCAGCTTTATTTATATACACCACGATATATCCAACACCTACCTGCTTCGCTAGCAATATATGCTCTCTCGTTTGTGGCATTGGCCCATCAACCCCCGACACTACCAATATCGCCGCATCCATCTGTGCTGCACCTACTATCATGTTCTTTACATAGTCAGCATGTCCAGGACAATCAACGTGTGCATAATGCCTTTTTTCCGTCTGATACTCAACATGCGCTGTTGCTATCGTTATCCCCCTTTTCCTTTCTTCTGGCGCCTTATCTATCTGATCGTACGCTACAAAATTTCCATAATGCTTTGTTATCGCCGCTGTTAACGTTGTCTTCCCATGATCCACATGTCCTATTGTTCCCACATTTACATGCGGCTTTCCAAATGCTTCCACTACTGCTGTCATAATTATTACCCTTAATTATACTTTAACTTTAACTCATCAACCACATATTGTGGTACTTGTTCATAATAAGAAAAATGCATACTATACTGAGCTCTTCCCTGAGATATAGAACGCAAAACATTTATATAACCAAACATATTCGCAAGAGGTACGAAAGCAAGAATTATAGTGCTACTATTATGCGTTTCCATACTTGAAACTTGCCCCCTTCTGCTATTTACATCGCCCATGATATCGCCCATATACTCTTCAGGCGTAATGATTTCAACTTTCATTATAGGTTCTAACATTTTTGGACCAGCTTTGTTTGCCATCTCTTTAAAAGCACCTTTAGCAGCAAGTTCAAAAGCTAAAGGACTAGAATCAACTTCATGGAAAGCACCATCAATAAGGGTAGCCTTAAAATCAATAACCGGAAAACCAGAGATCATGCCTCCTTCTTTTATCAACTCTAAACCATTTTGTACACCAGGAATATATTCTTTTGGAATTGCACCACCTACAATTTTACTTTCAAATTGAAACCCAGAACCAGGCTCAAGAGGTTCAAATATAATCTTTACTTTTGCAAATTGGCCAGCACCGCCGGACTGTTTTTTATGAGTATAATCAATTTCAACAGATTTAGTGATAGTTTCACGATATGCAACTTGAGGCGCACCGACGTTAGCTTCAACGTTAAACTCGCGCTTCATTCTATCAACAATAATCTCAAGATGCAGCTCACCCATGCCTTTCAATATAGTCTGTCCACTCTCCGCATTTACTGACATTCTTAAAGAAGGATCTTCTGCAACCAATCTATTTAAAGCAACACCTAATTTTTCCTGATCTGAAGTAGTTTTAGGTTCCACAGCAATTTCAATAACAGGCTCAGGAAATTCCATACGCTCTAATAATATAGGAAAATCAGGTGAACATAAAGTGTCACCAGTAATTGTTCTCTTTAATCCAACTAAGGCAACTATATCGCCAACTTTAGCTTCGTTTATATCTTCTCTGTTATTTGCATGCATAAGCAGCATTCTGCCAATTCCTTCAGTCTCATTTTTTCCCGCATTTAACACAGCGGATTTGGATTTTAACTTACCGGAATAAATACGAATAAACGTCAAGCTGCCTACAAACTTATCCGTCATCACTTTAAACGCAAGAGCAACGAATTTCTCTTTTTCTGAAGGTTTGATCTCAATTTTCTTTTCTGAATCTTTAGGATCAGTTCCAACAATTACATCAACATCAATAGGAGAAGGTAAAAAGTCAACCACACCATCTAAAAGTGGTTGTACGCCTTTATTTTTAAAAGCTGATCCACATAATACAGGAACAAATTTTCCTTTGATGGTTCCATTTCTCACGCATTTTTTCAGTAAATCTACTGGCAGATCATTAGACTCAAAGTAAGTATTCATCGCTTCATCATCCATCTCAGCTGCAGCATCTAATAAAAGATTTCGATATTCTTGAGCCTTGTCAAGCAAATCAGAAGGAATATCTTCATAAGAAAATTTAGCACCCAACGTTTCTTCTTGCCATATAATAGCTTTCATAGAAATAAGGTCAATTATACCTTTGAAATCTTTCTCACTTCCTATTGGCAGCTGAATGACTAAAGGTGCTGCACCAAGCTTCGTCTTTATCATATCAACACATCGATAAAAATTTGCCCCTATTCTATCCATCTTATTAACAAAGCAGATACGAGGAACGCTATATTTATCAGCTTGACGCCAAACTGTTTCAGATTGAGGTTCAACTCCAGCAACTCCATCAAATACAGCAACTGCACCATCCAAAACCCTTAAAGATCTCTCAACTTCAATAGTGAAATCAACGTGACCTGGAGTGTCTATTATATTGACCCTATGATCATTCCAAAAACATGTTGTTGCAGCAGATGTGATTGTAATACCACGCTCTTTTTCCTGCTCCATCCAATCCATAGAAGCTGCCCCATCGTGCACTTCACCAATTCTATTTTGCTTACCAGTATAAAATAAAATACGCTCTGTTGTGGTAGTCTTACCAGCATCTATGTGAGCCATTATTCCTATATTTCTGTATTTAGATATCCCAATTTGCATATCACAATTAATTAGCTAACATTAAAAACGAAGATGAGAAAATGCCTTATTAGCCTCAGCCATTTTATATTTTTCTTCGCACATCTTAAACGCACCACCGCGTTTATTATAAGCATCCAGTATTTCAGATTGCAAACAATCAACAGTGGTTTTTCCACTCTTTTTTCGAGCAGCAGAAGTTGCTTTAGCAATCCACCTTAACGCTAAAGAAATCGCTCTATCTTGTCGAACTTCAACAGGCACTTGATAAGTTGCACCACCAATGCGTCGAGAACGCACTTCTATAGAAGGAGTAACATTTCCTACCGCTGTTTCAAAAATTGATAACCCACCTTCGCCTATTTTCTTTTCAGCTAAAGACAAAGCGTAATAGATAATCTTTTCTGCAGTAGATTTTTTACCACATTTCATGATTGTATTAATGAAACGCATCAGCAAAACACTGCCATAACGCGAATCAGGACTTATTTCTCTTTTTTTTGCTTTATTCCGACGAGCCATAAATTTTAACCAGATTTCTTTACACCATATTTTGAACGAGCTTTCTTTCGATTTTGCACGCCACGCAGATCAAGGGCACCTCTTATTATGTGATAACGCACACCTGGCAAATCTTTAACCCGCCCACCACGTATCAAAACAACAGAATGCTCTTGTAAATTATGACCTTCACCAGGTATATAAGCTGTCACTTCACCATACCCACTAATTTTTACTCTGGCTACTTTACGGAGTGCTGAGTTAGGCTTCCTAGGAGTTGTAGTATACACCTTAGTGCAAACACCCCTCCTTTGAGGGTTGCTTTCTCCCAAAGCTGGTACCTTTTTCTTATGGGTCAATCCTAATCTACCCTTACGTATTAATTGATTTATCGTAGGCATATGTTATAAATTCAAGCTCATTAAAATAACTAAGTTTTTAGTTATAAAATAATAAACCTCAATAGTCAATATAAAAATAAACATTACTACTCTAATAATTAAGCTCAACTGCTTTGAAAGCCATCAGTAGACTTCTTGCACTACCTCCCAAGCCACAATTGTCATTCAGTAGAAACGAAAAACTTCCTTGACAAACTCCGCCAGCCCCCTTATTATGACAATAAGGGTATTTATGACTCAAAACTTATTTTTGACCTGCAGGCTCAATGACAAAATTCAGTAAAAAACTTAGGGTATTTTTTGGCGGATTACATAAAATTATAGCGGCTGCATGTCTTTTTTATTTTTTCTACATTCAGCCAAATCGCGCTTATTTTAAGCGTTAGCACATTATTACAGCGCCACTTACAGTAATATAGAGTCAAAACTCGCTACTCGGGGCTTCTCTTGCCTTTTTTTTTATTTGGTAAATTTCTTAAATATTTATAACTAAACGACAACCGTCATCCCTGTAAAGGTCAAGTATCCCGCTACGTGTTAGCGGCTAAGAGATACCGCGAATGAATCGCGGTATGACGGTTCGTGGCGGTATGACGGTTCGCGGTGGCATGACGATAACCTCGTCATCCCGCTGCTTGTTAGCGGGATCTATGCTAAGAGATACCGCGGCGGTATGACGTAGGGGTTGCCAAGAACTTGTCATTCCAGTGCTTGACACTGGAATAGGTGTGTGTATTTGTGAAAAAAAATCTCCATGAAATTTGTGAAGCAATGTGGTGGGACTAGTGCGATTCGAACGCACGACCTTCGGATTAGGAGTCCAACGCTCTATCCTGCTGAGCTATAGTCCCGTGTTTCCTACCATTTATGTAAAGTTATAGCAAAAAATCCTTCTCTTTTCTAGATTTCTTGCATAACCAATTTATGACGACAAGAAACATTTCTGTACTTCTTGAGTATAATGCTATTATATTTAATAACATGGTTTAAGTAAGATTAATGCTAGTTAACAACATTGGTTATTTCTATAACAATCAAGACGACTTTGCTTTAAGCAATATAAACATTAAAGTAAAAAAAGGAAGTGTTGCATGTTTATTGGGGCATTCTGGCTGTGGCAAGTCAACAATTTTGAAATTAATTGCAGGGATAGAAAATCCAAAATCTGGAACTATTTTTATAAATGATAGGTTAGTTGCAAGCAATAAGGCATCAGTCGCTATAGAGCATAGAAATATCGGATTGATTTTTCAGCATTCTGCATTATTTCCTCACAAAACAGTAGTAGAAAATATAACCTTTGCTATCCGCAGCTCTTCCAAGAGAGAAAAGCACCTAATTGCATTGGAAATCTTGAAGTTACTCAATATAGAAAAATATGAAAATATGTACCCTAACGCCTTATCTGGAGGACAGCAACAATTAGTTGCAATAGCAAGAGTGATGGCACAAAACCCTGATGTTGTGTTGTTAGATGAACCATTTTCTAATTTGGATATACTGCTCAAGTGCCGAATAAGACAACATATATTGTCCCTTTTTAGAAGTAAAAATATCCCTGTGCTAATGGTAACTCATGACCCGCAAGAAGCATTGAAAGTTGCAGATTTTATCTACGTAATGAAAAATGGTAAAATTATTCAATCAGGAGTTTCTAGCGATATATACCATAGGCCTAAAGATGATACGCTAGCAAAGTTTTTTAGTGAGCTCTCCTCTACTCTATAGTTAAGCGAAAAGTTTCCACTTATTCGCTGCAAGAAAACAATCTAGTTTGGAATTGTTATAAAATAATTAAAAAACCTTGATTTATAATTAAATAAAGGTGATATAATCTATGTGTTACTTGACTTCAGTCAAGTTTTAATATTTAAAGGTCAATATTTTAAATGGAGGTGAAAATGAGTTTAGGACCATGGCAATTGTTTCTAGTCTTAATAATAATTTTAGTTCTGTTTGGTGCAGGCAGATTACCGCAAGTTATGGGTGATTTAGGAAAAGGCATCAAAAACCTTAAACAGGAGCTTAAGGACTCAGAAAAATTATCGTCTAATGAACCAGATCGTTAGCGTCCTCATACTTCGTGACACGCACTAAGGTGCGTGTTACTCACTTAAAGCATCAATTATTTTTCAATCTTTCCGCTTAAGCTGTTGCGTCTGCTTCACCTTCCTCTGAATTCATAATTTTTCTAATATTGTTAAAATGCTTTATAGAAATTTTCGCGGTCACTTTATATAGCATACAAACAAGTCTTGTAGTGAAAATTTAAAAATACAATCATTATTATTAATAAATTTTTATACATACTATACTGATAATGTAAGAGTAAATTTATTTAAATAGTGAGGTACGAAAATGAGTAAAAATAACAATCAACAATACAAAAACTATTCTGAAGATTATAATGGTAAAATAGGTATTAACACTAATGGACAAAAGTTTCAATTAATCAAAAATAACTCAAATCCTGTATACAATTATGAAGTTCGTGATATGGATGGGAATCATATATATAACATTAGAGAACAATGTATACCAAAATTCTTTAATAAGATATATAAGCCTTCAGAGTCAAAGATCTTTGACAAAGCACCAGAAACTATAGAGGAAGTATTACCAAAAGTATTTTCATTCCAAGATGAAGGTATAAAATATAATATAAGGTATGATGACATGTCATCACAAGAGAAATTCCAAATTCAAAAGGACATTTATGTTGCTTATGAAAATTTTAAAAAATTGTTTGATGTAAACAAACCTGAAACAACTTTAAATTTAGAAGTTAATGTTTTTAACAACAAGAATGATTACCAGAAATATAATGAATTAGCTGGCATTGACGCAGATAATGCTTATGGTGCAACTGATGGTAAAGCGATAGTAGTATACAAATTTGCCGGTATGGACTTTGTTTTAGGTCATGAGCTGGGCCATGTGTTCCAAAATGAGCTATTAACAAATATGAAGAATTCATTAGACCCTGAATTAGTTGGAAATTTAATCGGGAATCAAGTAGAAGAAGAAAATAAAAAAGATATAGATAGTGGACAGACAAAAGAATATAAAACTGAAGAATATGAAAATCCAGCTCATAACAAGGCATTAGAGCTTAGAGAAAGCAATGAAGATGATAAAAAAACAAATATAGTGGAGGAAGAGGAAACAGAAGGAGATACACTATATAATAACAAAGAACTCTATAGAGAAAAAAGAGAAGTGCAAAAAGAAACCACCAAGCTAGATGACAATACAGAAGAAAGTCAATCTACACAAACGAGTGAACCTGGTGTATTTTCATCTATTGCATCTATTTTTAGAAGTTTTATATCATGGATATGGGGCACAGAAGAAGAAAGTGAATCTATCGAATTATCACAGAGTTCATTGTATTCTGATCCATTAAGTGACGAAAGTCATTATTCACAGTCAGATACTAATGATATACTATAACTTTTTTTTATAGGTAGTTTAACCCTTGCGTGTAACCCAAAAAACACGCAAGGGAAAACTGTATTGCATTGATGCTGTAACAAACAACTTCATTTGCACCAACTGCAAGTATAATGACAAAATTACGATTGTACTTTAACTCTAACAATTAACAATAATAAATGTATATTGAAATACAGCAATAATTACGTTAGTTTAAAAGGAATAGTTTGATTAAAGGATAATTGTGCAAAAAAGTGAGAAACTAACTAAAGATAAAAAACTAGCTTCTGATATTCTAAAAGAGGTTGCAGATACCAATAACAATGATAGCGATAAAGTAACTTTGTTCGATATTAAAACGGCTTTGCATGAGCGCGGTTTTGGTATTTTAATAATCATCTTCTCCTTGCCACTATCGGTGCCTATACCGGTTCCACCTGGTTATACAACTATTCTTTCTATACCTTTAATCTTATTCTCACTGCAGCTTCTATTTGGATTTGATTCTCCTTGGATGCCCAGTTGGCTAGAAAGAAGGTCTTTTCAGCGTTCAACACTAGCTCTTGTGGTAGAGAAAACTTCCCCTGTATTAGAAAAAATAGAAAAATTCATGAAGCCAAGACTATCTTTCATTTTCTATGGGCCTGGTGAGAAGATTCTGGCTTTTATGATGTTGCTTTGTGCAATAATAATAGCTCTTCCATTACCTTTTACTCACTTCCTTCCTGCAATTGGCACAACTCTTATTTCACTTGGTATTATGAGTAAAGACGGGTTTCTATCCATATTGGGAGTTTTAGTGTCATTGTGTGCGTTGTTGCTTACTCTTGTTGTAATAGTCAAAGGACCACAACTTATAACCGGAGCACTTTCTCTTCTTAAAAGCTTTACAACACTTTAACAAAAGAATGAAGTACTAGCGCGAAATGAATAATGCATATTGAAATAAAACAATAATTGTGTTAAGAATTACTTTTATCAAGGGTTTTTCGTGTCACAAAATGATAAGTTGACTAAAAGTGATAAACTAGCTTCTGATATTCTAAAAGAGGTTGCAGATACCAATAACAATGATAGCGATAAAGTAACTTTGTTCGATATTAAAACAGCTTTGCATGAGCGCGGTTTTGGTATTTTAATAATCATCTTCTCCTTGCCACTATCGGTGCCTATACCGGTTCCACCTGGTTATACAACTATTCTTTCTATACCTTTAATCTTATTCTCACTGCAGCTTCTATTTGGATTTGATTCTCCTTGGATGCCCAGTTGGCTAGAAAGAAGATCTTTTCAGCGTTCAACACTAGCTCTTGTGGTGGAGAAAACTTCTCCAGCATTAAAAAAAATAGAAAAGTTCATGAAACCAAGAATGTCTTTTATTTTCTATGGGCCTGGCGAAAAAATTTTAGCTTTTGTAATGTTGCTTTGTGCATTATCAATAGCTCTTCCATTACCTCTTACCAACTTTATTCCTGCAATTGGTACGACTCTTATTTCACTTGGTATTATGAGTAAAGATGGGTTTCTATCCATATTGGGAGTTTTAATATCATTGTGCGGACTATTGCTTACTCTTGTTGTAGTAGTCAAAGGGCCACAACTTATCATTGGGGCATTTTCTTTTCTCAAAAGCTTCGTATATGGTTAGGCTTTACAACACCTTAACAAAAAAAAAGGAACTTTTTACACCAATCGATAAAGATCATGTGAAAATGTATGTTTGCGGACCAACAGTATATGACACAGCACATATAGGCAATGCACGGTCTGTTGTTGTGTATGATGTGTTATTTCAGCTACTTAAGTTTTGTTATGGCAAAGTTACCTATGTGCGTAACATAACCGACATTGATGATAAGATAATCAATGCAGCAAGTGAGAAAAATAGCAACATAGAAAGTATAACCACATATTACATTAAAGCTTTTCATGATGATATGGAAAGCATAAATTGTAAAGAGCCAACACACGAGCCAAAAGCAACGGAAAACGTAGATTATATTATAGAATTAATTGAACATTTACTGCAATCAGGCCACGCTTACGAGTCTGACAAACACGTGTATTTTAATATAGAATCTTACCATGAATATGGTGCTTTATCAGGAAAAAAAACTGATGAATTGGTTCCAGGTAGCAGAGTTGAAGTTAATGAAAATAAAAAGCACCCTGGAGATTTTGTACTGTGGAAGCCTGCAAGTGATATTGACTACAAACTTTCAAGTTATTGGGATAGCCCATGGGGAGAGGGCAGGCCTGGATGGCATATAGAATGCTCAGCAATGTCATATGCTTATCTTGGCAAAGATTTTGATATTCATGGTGGCGGCATAGATTTACAATTTCCTCACCATGAAAATGAAATTGCACAGAGTAAGTCTGCATTTGCTGGATCAATGTTTGCAAAATACTGGATACATAACGGCTTTCTTACAGTAAATGAAGAAAAAATGAGCAAGTCCTTATTTAATATAGTCAAAGTAAGAGATTTGCTAGATAGTGGAATAAAGGGTGAAGTAATACGCTATGCACTGCTCAAAACTCACTACAGAAAACCACTTGATTGGACAGAAAACGTTATTTCTGATGCACAGGAAACCTTAAATAAATTTTATCGGTTATTACGTGGCTTAGATACAACGAATATTGATGAAAGTAACGCAGAGATTTCTAAAGATTTTATAGACGCTTTAAAAAACGACTTAAACATTCCTGAAGCTCTAGCTATACTGCATGAAATGGCTGCAAAAATCAACAAAATGAGTAATGAAAGTGAAAAGCTTAAATTAACTGAGAGTTTTGTTAAGAGTGCCAGATTTATTGGTCTTCTTGAGTCAAGTTATCAAGAGTGGTTTGCTGTGGATGTAAATCATCAAGAAATAGAAAGGTTGATAGACTTAAGAAAAATTGCAAAAAAAAATAAAAATTACGATACTGCAGACAAAATAAGGGATCAGTTGAAACAAATGGGGGTTACAATTTCTGACAATGAAGATGGTACAACAACTTGGTAAACTTATATGGAAGATTACTTTCTGCTGTTTAAAGATAGCCTATTATCATCGTTAATCTTGCCTATACACCAAGGCTTTATGTTTGAAGCTATGCTGTACTTTAGATCACATCACAATCTACTACTTATGTTATTTTTTGGAGTACTAGGATCAAGCCTTGGTGGAATAGTTAATTGGTACTTAGGTAGAATAACAATCTCTATACGAAAATCATACCACAAATTAGAAAACGAATATACAATGCCAAAAGTTACAAAAAATTTGCTAATTTTTGCAACTTTATTACTTTCATGGGTGCCAGCACTTGGAAGTGTGATTCAAATTTTATCAGGTTATTTCAAGTTAAACCTTTATATCCTTGCCCCTTTAATCATTCTATCTAATTTCTTCTATTTGTTATATCTAATACTTACTTTTGGAGTATAACAGCTATAGTATTACAGCTATTAAAGCCCACTTCTGTCATCCTATGCCCTGATAGAAGCGGAGCTATAAATTAAATGCAAATTTCTAGTAATAGGATGCACCATGAGCTAAAAGCAATTCTACAAGTTCTTGGTGATTATATTTAGTAACCGTTCACGGAGATAAGGTGGTTTACAAAGTAAGTATAAAAGTGTAAAGAGATAGGAAGCTAAATATGGAATGGGTAAATGACAACAGTGCTGCAAGAAAAGGTTGTAGCAGAAAACGCTAATCTCAAGGAAGAAATAAAAGCACTGATCAGAGAAAATGATAGCTTGAAAGCAAAAATAGTTGAATTAGAAGACAAATTGGGCTTAAATTCGCAAAATTCATCGCTGCCACCATCACGAGATATATATCGTAAGAAAGCAAAAAAGAAAAGTGATAAAAAACCAGGAGGTCAGCCAGGACATAAGGTGCATAAGCGTGAATTAATGGCTGCAGACGAGGTAGTGAGATGCACAATTGATACAATTTGTATGTGTGGAGGTAAGATTACTTTAGAAGATGAAATTATTCATCAGAAGGCAGAGTTGCCAGAAATTAAGCCAATTGTAACTGAGTACAGGTTGCAAAGAGGACATTGTAGAGTATGTAATAAAAGAATTACAGCAAATTTACCCGAAGGTGTTGCAAGAGATTTTCTAGGACCCAATGCTAAAACAGTTATAAGCAGCCTTAGCGGCTTTTTTATTAACTCAAAAAGAGAGGTACAGCAAATTTTGGGCAGTATTTTTAATCTAAATATAAGCCTTGGTTTAGTCTCAAATACTGAACGCAGGGTATCGAAGAAGTGTGCATCTGAATATGAGAAAATGAAGGAAGAGTTGCAAGGAAGCGAGTATTTGCATATAGACGAAACAGGGCACAGAAATCAAGGAAAGAGAGGCTGGAGTTGGGTAATAACAAACAAAGCGTTGACACTTCTGAAGGTAAGCGAGTCTCGTGGTAAGAAGGTGTTGAAGAGTTTACTGCCAGAATATGATGGTATATTTGTGAGCGATAGATACGCTGTATACAATTACTTCAATCATGAAAATAGACAGATATGTTGGGCACATCTGGCAAGAGATTTTGAGAGATTTGCCCATAGTAAAAATGTTGAAGTGAGCAAAATTGGCCAAGCACTAAAATCGCTCAGCAATAAGGTGTTTGTAGTAGATAAGGCAAAAAAACAAAATTTGATAGATAATTTGAGATTTTATCGACTGGTGCGAAAAATTCGGAAAAGGGTAAAACATTTTTTACGTAAAATGACGAGGGTTGCAAATAGCACTCAAGCTTCAAGAATGGCCGCTAAGATGTTACGATCTGAGGATATGATGTGGAAGTTTTTAAGAAAACCTGAAGTGATAGAAACAACTAATAACCTTGCAGAACGGCAAATTAGACGGTACGTAATTTATCGTAAAAACAGCTTTTTCACCTGGTCAGAACGTGGAGAAAGATTCGTGGAAAGAATGTTGTCGATATTTTTGACATCACGTCTCAATGGCCAGAACCCCTTTCAAAAGCTACAGAATCTAGTAGCTGTCACTGCTTAGTTCTTTAATTCATTCTCACAATCCGTGAACGGTTACCAACTAATAACCTTGCAGAACGGCAAATTAGACGGTACGTAATTTATCGTAAAAACAGCTTTTTCACCTGGTCAGAACGTGGAGAAAGATTCGTGGAAAGAATGTTGTCGATATTTTTGACATCACGTCTAAATGGCCAGAACCCCTTTCAAAAGCTACAGAATCTAGTAGCTGTCACTGCTTAGTTCTTTAATTCATTCTCACAATCCGTGAACGGTTACCAGTAGACTGCTCACTCTTTTGAGTAAGTTGCTCCTCAGTTGTTACAGCAGGTTGATTACCCTGCCCAGTTTCATTAACTTTGGATCCTAAAATTTTACTAATACCATCAAGAATTTTCCCATCCCATCCTTCTTTTTTCTTTTCATCTCGTGAATGAGGGTTATATAAAGTACCTTTTTTGTCATTTGAAAAAAGAACCTCCACTCCCCCTTTTATGGCGAATATTGTACCAATAACGGCAGCAACTATCGCGAGTGTAGTAGGACCAAAAATTAATATTGAAGCAATGGAAAAAGAAATAGGAAGAAAAATCTTACGTAAGAATGCTGTTGCCATCTCTTCATCACTGAGTGGTGGTTCATCCTCTTCTTTTTTATCTTTACCTAAGAATGGTATTTTTTCTTTCACCCCATTCATAAAAGAGCTGGAAATATTTTTTGGGTCTATCTTTATTCCAAACGGCCACCCAGCAAGCTTTATGAATGAATCTTTAGCTTCTGTACCACGTATATCAGCTACACATTCAGCTACTTCTTGCTTTATTTTGTTATTCTTTAAATTCTCTTCACTAGCTAAATTTTTTTCTCTAATTTTTTCAAATACGGAAAGTAAAAGCTGACAAAAGTTTTCTTCACTTAGTAACTTTATATCTTCTTGATTAATATTATTGAATATACCTTCATGATTTTTTGATATAAAAGTAAAAATTTTCTTTTCATTTCCATTCTGTAATCGCTCTAATCGTTCATCTAATGACTTCAGATCATCCTGTAATTCTTGTTTTTCTCGATCTGGAAGTTCTTCTTTCAATTTCTGTTCCTTCTTTTCTATTTCCTGTTTCGTTTGCTTTTTTAGATTTTCTAGAGTTTCTGGATTTTCTAAAGTATCTAGGAAAGCACGATAGATTAACTGGTGCTCCTCGTTTTTAAATTTAAAAACTTTCTCATCTTTGTTAGTTACCTGATTTGAAGGCTCCAAATTCTTTGTTTGTGGAGTTAATATTTTTGTCATAACTGAGTTACTCACATTTACTATACTTTAATTGTAACATATTTTTCATATTAATTCAAATAATCTATACTCTTAGAATCCGCCATGTTTAAGTCATAATTAAGAGCCCAGTTGTCGCCAATTTTTATTTCTACTTCAAGTGGTATAGAAATTTCTATTGCATTTTCCATTACGTCTTTCATAAGTTTTGCTGTTTCTTGCACCTTTTCGTCCTCTACTTCAACCAGTAGTTCATCGTGAACCTGGAGGATTATTTTACCTATCTTCAGCTGATCAAAAAGCTGAATCTTCGCACGTTTTATTATATCAGCAGCGGTTCCTTGCAGTGGTGCATTTATTGCTGCCCTTTCTGCAAATTGTCTTACATAAGGAATTGTATTGTTTATGTCTCTTACAAAGCATCTCCTGCCAAACAAAGTTTCTACATAACCATGCAATCTTGCGATAGACACTGCTTTTTCCATATAGACCTTTATTTCTGGGTAACAGGAAAAATAGTAATTAATGTATTCAGCAGCTTCCGCAATGGTAATTCCAAGCCGTTTTGCAAGGCCAAACGGGCTGATTCCATATATAATTCCAAAATTAATGGATTTTGCTTTGCGTCTTAATTGCTCATCTATTTCTTGCACTCCAAAAACTTGCCTAGCGGTGATATCGTGAATATCTTGTCCGTTTGCAAAAGCTTCTTTAAATGCTGCAACGTTTGCAACGTGTGCCAGGAGCCTCAATTCTATTTGCGAATAGTCAGCAGAGATTATCTTGCACCCTTTTGGCACAATAAATGCTTGTCTGATAAGATTTCCCTCTTCGCTTCTGATAGGAATATTCTGTAAATTAGGATTGCTGGAGCTCAGCCTTCCAGTTGCAGTTATTGAAAAGCTTGTGTGTATTCTATCATCGAGCGGATCAACCTGTTTTATTAATGCATCAGTGTAGGTACTCTTCAATTTACTTGAATGTCGCCAACTTAAAATTTTACCTGCAATTTCTACCCCTTCTTCTTCGAGTGCCTCTAGAACTTCATAATTGGTGCTATACGATCCAGATTTTGACTTTTTCTTTTTATTAAGCCCCATTTTATTAAATAAAACATCACTTAATTGTTTTGGTGACGCAATGTTGAATTTCTCCCCTGCCAAATTATATATCTCACTTTCAAGTACAGCAATTACCTGCTGAAATTTATCGGACAGCTCCTGTAGTTTTTGAATATTTAGTAATATTCCATTTTTCTCCATATTAAATATCACTTTCATAAGTGGCTTATCGAAGCGCTCGTAAATTGTGAACAATTTTTCCTGAAATAACCTTTGCTTTAGCTTTTCATGAATTGCTATTAAAGTTTTTGCCGAGAAAATTTCTGCATTTTCACTCAAATTATGCGCAACTATGTTTGGAATACTGTGATCATGTTTTCCTGTATCCAAGCTATACGACATTATCATCAAATCATCAACTGAATCTAGCATCTTCTCCACTGCAGGGAAGATTTTCCTCATCTCTTTAATGTTATGTATTATTTTAAGCACCCCATTTGAGAGTAAAGTTGAGTTGATTGTAATGAGTGCATTTTGTATGCTATCTTGCTCTATACAAAAAATATTACTTTCGCTATAAGATAGACTTAATACATTGTTTTCAAGGTGGTAATGAATTGCAATTTTGCCTTCATATCTACAATGCTCCAAAAATTTCTCTAACTCTTCACTACTATATTCTATTTTCTCTTTTGTGCTAGATCCATTATAGGAAAAAAGCTTTTCTATTTTACCTATTAAGGAATTGAATTCATACTTCTTTAAAAAGGATAATAGTTTTTCCATATTTGGAGGGCGAACTTCACATTTTGCAATATCATGTTGAAGGTCTACTTTTTCGCATAGTGATAAAAGTTCTCTTGAAATTAGCGCTTTTTCCTTATGTTCAGCAAGAATATTACGAATCCTCGTTTGCTCGATGTTATCAATGTTCTCTATAATATTATTCAATGAATCAAATTCATCTAGTAATTTAGCTGCAGTCTTCGGACCTATTCCCGGAACGCCTGGAATGTTGTCAGATGCATCACCAGTTAGAGAAAATAAATCAAGAAGCTTGTGTGAGTTTACACCAAATTTTTCTATTACTTGTTTTTCATCTATATATATATTTTTAATGGGGTCGAATATTAAAATATTGTGGTTCAAGAGTTGAAATAAATCTTTATCTGATGAAACGACTACCACTTTAAAGTCTTGGTGGTTGGCGTATTTTGCAGCTAGTGTTGCGATTATGTCATCTGCTTCATAACCTTCAATTTCTTCATAGCTGAGGTTAAAAGCTTCTACCGCTTCCCTCAGTATGGTGAACTGTGGAATTAGATCCTCAGGAGGGGTTACTCTGTTTGCTTTGTATTCAGGATATAAATTGTGCCTAAAATTCTTTTTTCCTGCATCAAGTGCTATAGTTAAGTAGTCCGAATGGGCAATGTACTTAAGAACCATATTCAGAAAGCCATATACACCACCTATTGGCATTCCTGTTGTGGTAATTAAGTGAGGTAGTACATAGTAAGCTCTGAAAAGAAAACCATAGCCATCGATGATTGTGAAAGTTTTTTCTTTCATTGTAGATATTTATGCGTGCTTTTGATGGTCCACTATTTAGCTGCGAAAATCAAGTTTTTGTTTTTCTGCTTTTGAGCATTGTAAGAGATTCTGCCGAAAATAGCATTCATGCATGGTTATACCAATTAGACTTCTTGCATAACCATATGACGAACTTTTATTGGGAATAGAAACGAAAAAACTTACTTGACAAACTCCGCCAGCCCCCTTATCATGAAACTGAAGGTATTCAGTTATCTTCATCTGTGCAGATTAAACAGCAAGAAAACAACGTAGTTGGCGTCTTATTTTTAATTTTTTGCACTATGTGCACCTTATGTCTTCACAACATTTCTAGGTTTTTGCCTATATAAGCTGAAACGCGCTTATAAGTCGTTTAAGACAGTATAGTACGCCAATTTGCAGGATTAGAGAGTGACAACTAGCTAACACGGGGTTTCTTTTGCCTTTTTTTCTGCTTAGTAAATTTCTTAAACATTTTAGCTAAGGTAAGTTGTATTTAAAAGCAGCTAAATTGCAGTGTTTAAGACTTAAAAAACGCCAATGTTTTTAAATAGATATTAATCGGGGCTTCTTTTGCCTTTTTTTTTATTTGGTAAATTTCTTAATATTTGTGGCTAAACGACAATCGTCATCCCGCTGCTTGTTAGCGGGATCTAGAGATACCGCGGCGGTATGACGGTTCACGGCGGTATAGTAACTCGTCATCCCGCTACTTGTTAGCGGGTGAGATACCGCGGCGGTATGACGGTTCGCGGTGGTATAGTAACTCGTCATCCCGCTACTTGTTAGCGGCTAAGAGATACCGCGGCGGTATGACGGTGTAGATGATGGTTAAGTAATTCGTCATCCCGCTGCTTGTTAGCGGGATCTAGAGATACCGCGGCGGTATGACGGTTCGCGGTGGTATAGTAACTCGTCATCCCGCTACTTGTTAGCGGCTAAGAGATACCGCGGCGGTATGACGGTGTAGATGATGGTTAAGTAATTCGTCATCCCGCTGCTTGTTAGCGGGATCTATGCTAAAAGATACCGCGAATGAATCGCGGTATGACGGTTCGCGGTGGTATGACGATAACCTCGTCATCCTGCTACGTGTTAGCGGGTGAGATACCGCGGCGGTATGACGGTTCGCGGTGGCATCTCGTCATCCCGCTACTTGTTAGCGGGATCTAGAGAGTAACCGTTCACGGAGATAAGGTGGTTTACAAAGTAAGTATAAAAGTGTAAAGAGATAGGAAGCTAAATATGGAATGGGTAAATGACAACAGTGCTGCAAGAAAAGGTTGTAGCAGAAAACGCTAATCTCAAGGAAGAAATAAAAGCACTGATCAGAGAAAATGATAGCTTGAAAGCAAAAATAGTTGAATTAGAAGACAAATTGGGCTTAAATTCGCAAAATTCATCGCTGCCACCATCACGAGATATATATCGTAAGAAAGCAAAAAAGAAAAGTGATAAAAAACCAGGAGGTCAGCCAGGACATAAGGTGCATAAGCGTGAATTAATGGCTGCAGACGAGGTAGTGAGATGCACAATTGATACAATTTGTATGTGTGGAGGTAAGATTACTTTAGAAGATGAAATTATTCATCAGAAGGCAGAGTTGCCAGAAATTAAGCCAATTGTAACTGAGTACAGGTTGCAAAGAGGACATTGTAGAGTATGTAATAAAAGAATTACAGCAAATTTACCCGAAGGTGTTGCAAGAGATTTTCTAGGACCCAATGCTAAAACAGTTATAAGCAGCCTTAGCGGCTTTTTTATTAACTCAAAAAGAGAGGTACAGCAAATTTTGGGCAGTATTTTTAATCTAAATATAAGCCTTGGTTTAGTCTCAAATACTGAACGCAGGGTATCGAAGAAGTGTGCATCTGAATATGAGAAAATGAAGGAAGAGTTGCAAGGAAGCGAGTATTTGCATATAGACGAAACAGGGCACAGAAATCAAGGAAAGAGAGGCTGGAGTTGGGTAATAACAAACAAAGCGTTGACACTTCTGAAGGTAAGCGAGTCTCGTGGTAAGAAGGTGTTGAAGAGTTTACTGCCAGAATATGATGGTATATTTGTGAGCGATAGATACGCTGTATACAATTACTTCAATCGTGAAAATAGACAGATATGTTGGGCACATCTGGCAAGAGATTTTGAGAGATTTGCCCATAGTAAAAATGTTGAAGTGAGCAAAATTGGCCAAGCACTAAAATCGCTCAGCAATAAGGTGTTTGTAGTAGATAAGGCAAAAAAACAAAATTTGATAGATAATTTGAGATTTTATCGACTGGTGCGAAAAATTCGGAAAAGGGTAAAACATTTTTTACGTAAAATGACGAGGGTTGCAAATAGCACTCAAGCTTCAAGAATGGCCGCTAAGATGTTACGATCTGAGGATATGATGTGGAAGTTTTTAAGAAAACCTGAAGTGATAGAAACAACTAATAACCTTGCAGAACGGCAAATTAGACGGTACGTAATTTATCGTAAAAACAGCTTTTTCACCTGGTCAGAACGTGGAGAAAGATTCGTGGAAAGAATGTTGTCGATATTTTTGACATCACGTCTCAATGGCCAGAACCCCTTTCAAAAGCTACAGAATCTAGTAGCTGTCACTGCTTAGTTCTTTAATTCATTCTCACAATCCGTGAACGGTTACAAGATTTCTCCCCAATTGTTCTAATACCAATTCTCATTATTAGTGAATCAAATAAGAGGCATTGCAGAGTTGTTTAATTGTGGAGTGAGAAAGAGAGGCAATAAATTTGCACAAAGCGCTCTCAAGCAGAGCAATTGTATCATAGATTTTATTGCGCAAAATGTTCTGTTTTATGTATAACCAAAACCTCTCAACAGTCAGGTGAATATGGAGGTAGGTATATAATGTCAATATTTTTAGGCACCTTTAAATTTTTTGACTTATGCCAACTAGCACAATCCATGATAAGAAATGCTTCCCTTGTTCCTAAATATTGTGACATCTGCTCAAGGAATATATTCATACAATCAGTATTGACGTTTGAGCCAGAACTCTCTCCATTTCTGGTGCACTATAGAGATAAAAATTTTCCTACCTAGTTTTACCTTAACCTGTGTCCTAATGCCTTTTTTAAACCACCCGTGTCCAATCTTTGAATGTGTGCCAAACCGCGATTCATCGAAGAAAAACAGCTCTTTTTCAGGATACATGACAATAGTTTCATTAAGATTTTTTTTTAAACTCCTCTTGTTTACTTTTATCTTGTCCGTTATGCACTGGTCTTGGTGTGATATATGAGAATTTCATTCTTTGCATATTACGGTGTACTGTAGACTTGCTAAACCAAACCTTTCCTGAATTCTTATTTTCATTTCTTTTATAGTAATATTGGGGTTTTCCTCTATCCACACCTCAACTTGTTCACGTTGACTTTGATTCAATATAGTTTTTCTACGTCGTTGAGGTGGAGCAAATAATTTTTCTTCTCTTCCAAACTTTAGGTCATGCAGTAAGTGCCTTTCTTGAAATGCAACATATTTTTGCTACGGCTGTTATACTATGCTTTTTTGCTGCAATTACAGCATTTAGTTTTTTTGCAACATATGCATTATTTCTTACTTTCTTCAGCATTTCTTTTGCTCACTTTTTCATCCAATAATTTTGATCTTAATGCCATTTAAACCTCGCTATTTTACTTACTCCAGTATGGCTTTTTTTCCATTATTGTCTATCCGTTACTTGTATAGCGGGAATTGGTATAACTAATTTACTTATCAACATATCCACTAACTATAATCTGTATACCGCTACACAGTTAGAAGTATTTTTTGATTTTACAATACAGCTTGAGATTCAATTTTTATAATTTTCTTGTTGACTAGCCAGACGGTACCTACCTTCTCGGCTTGCTGCTTTTGATAAAGTGTGGTTTTCAAGACAATATCAAATAGATCCTATTAAAAATCAATCGAATCTTCACATGTTTGTTCTTCATAAAAGAAGTTCAATGTTATCGTAGTACCAAGTTTTGCTTCACTTTTAATGTCGAAAGTTCCACCCATTAACTCTACTAATTTCTTGCTTAGCGGTAATCCGATGCCCGTACCTTCATTTCTATATCCCGAATCTGCTTGGCCAAAAACAGACATAACTTTATATATATCCTGCTGCATTATTCCTATTCCATTGTCATGAAACTCAATAGTTAATAAGTTTTTTTCTATATTTTCTTTTATCACCATTCTTATTAAACCATCTTTGGGAGTAAACTTGATTGAGTTTGATAATAAATTTATTATAACTTGTTTCATTCTCTTAGGATCTGCAATGACTAATAATTGTTTATTAGTCGTCTCTTTTTTTAAATTAATCCCGGCTTCTTTTAATTTAGGTAATAGCATATTTACGCATGAATCTATTATTTTGTTCAGGTTAAACTTCACTTTTTCTACTGTTAAACTACTTGATTCAGCTTTTGAAAAATCTAACACATCATTAATTAAGGTAAGTAAGTGTGTTCCTGCATTATATATATCGTCTGCATACTCCTTGTATTGAGAGTTATCCATTGAACCTAAAGTTTCATTTTTGATCAACTCCGCAAATCCAATAATAGCATTAAGAGGTGTGCGTAATTCATGTGTAACGCTTGCAAAAAATTTTAGCTTATTTGCATTTTCTTGCTCTAATGCCTCTTTTATCTGCTGTAATTCAATGTTAGTTTTATGTTGCTTGGCTAGCATTTGGGTATTAGAAAATTGCAAATAGAACATTATTAATATTAAAATTATTAATAATAAGCCCAAAAATGTTAAAAATAGGCCATATGCTATAACATAAGAATTATTGTAGTTTCGAAGAATCTTCAAAAAAAACGAAGGTTTAACGCTATTTTCATGGAATATAGGAAAAATAGAAGTTAATGTATTTCCTGTAGTATAAAATATTTCTTGGTTACTTAATAGTTCATCAATTTCATCGTTTGTAAGTAACTGTTCATAATCATAATCTTGAGTGTTAAAATTACTGAATATTATTCTGCTGTTTTGATCATACAGTATTAAGCTGAAATCCTTTACTTTGCTCACTGATTGTAATAATTCAGCACGCAGTTTTACCAGTTGGTTTATGTAGTCAAAATTTTTGTATTTAATGTGATGCTTTTCTATTAGTAAATAATGGTATTTTTTTATTATGCCATTTTCCAGTATACTTTTTAAGTTTACACTTGAATCACGGTAAGAAGAAAGGAAATTACTCCTTAGTAAATAATTACAATATATCACACTGAATAAAATCATAAAGATCGATGAGAGTAATGCAATAACTTTTGTGTATTTGTTTTTCTCCAGCGCAGAAAACATTGATTTACCTAGCTTATACATATTCTTCTTATTGTGAAACAACGGTTTTTATGTTATTAATAATAAAATTTAGCATATAATATTTTATGACAATTTCTCCTATTTTGCCAGTTTATTCTCCTGTTAACATAAATTTTTCTTATGGTAAAGGTATTTACTTGTATGATATTGACGGTAAGCGCTACGTAGATTTTCACTCTGGAATAGCCGTTAGTAGCTTAGGTCACACCAATTCGCGATTAATTAGTGCTCTAAAATTGCAAGGAGAAGAATTATGGCATATATCAAATACCTATAATATACCTGCTGCCAATAATTTTGCAGAAAAATTAATAAACAACAGTTTCGCTGACACTGTATTTTTCTCAAATTCTGGATCAGAGGCAGTAGAATGTGGGCTTAAGATTGCTAGGGTCTATCAAAACGGAAAAGGCAATAAAAACCGTCACAGAATTTTAACATTCCATGGTGCATTTCATGGAAGAACCTTCCTAACTTGTGCTGCAAACGATAAACAGAAATTTTCTGAATTACTGAGTCCCTGTATTGATTGGTGTGATAATATCGAGCCCAATATTGAGAGCATAAAGAAAGCAATTTCTAATGACATAGGTGTTATATTAATAGAACCAATACAAGGGCAAGGTGGTATCAAAGTAATGAATGAAGCCTTTATGAAAGAACTAAGAAAGCTGTGTGATGAAAATGACATATTGTTATTTTTTGATTGCGTACAATGCGGTGCTGGTAGGACAGGAAAATTATTCGCATACGAACATATAGGAGTGGAACCTGATATATGTGCTCTTGCAAAGGGAATAGGAGGAGGCTTTCCGCTAGGGGCTTGTCTTGCAACTGAAAGGGCTGCTAAGTATATGGCGGTCGGTATGCACGGTTCCACTTTTGGTGGCAATCCGCTTGCAACCTCAGTAGGTAATGCTGTGCTCGAAGAATTGCTCAGTCCTGGCTTTTTGAAAAATGTTGAAATTAGAGGTAAGTATTTAAAAAATAAATTAGAAGACTTAGCAAGTAAATTTCCAATAATAGAAGAAGTGAGAGGGAAAGGGTTAATGCTTGGAATAAAGGTGAAAGCAAACAATAAAAAGTTTGCAGAAGAGCTAAGTTATCGCGGCTTGCTTACTGTTGGGGTAACATCAGATAACGTTGTGAGAATTTTACCTCCACTAATTATCACTGAAAATGAGATTGATGAAGGAATTGAGATTCTTAGACAATACTTATCTGAAAAATCTTCTGATTAAGTGCTACGTATCAAGCAGATGCAGACACATAAGGAGATTTCTCTTCATGAGGTATTGGCTGTATCAGGACTGAAGATAGGTCAGTAGCTATAGCATCAGCCATCTCGTTCATGTATTTTACCTTATCCTGCTCTCTTATCAGTGTAAGCTCATTCATATCACTTAGTGAGTCAAACTTTGTTGCATCCTCAAATATAAATGATTGTATGATGCTTGTCGGAGTATAGAAAAAAGCGTTATTACCAAGCGACAATGTTATGTCTAATAAATCCTGTACTAAATCGTTTCTAAAAACGCATTGTAACCGTTCACGGATTGTGAGAATGAATTAAAGAACTAAGCAGTGACAGCTACTAGATTCTGTAGCTTTTGAAAGGGGTTCTGGCCATTTAGACGTGATGTCAAAAATATCGACAACATTCTTTCCACGAATCTTTCTCCACGTTCTGACCAGGTGAAAAAGCTGTTTTTACGATAAATTACGTACCGTCTAATTTGCCGTTCTGCAAGGTTATTAGTTGTTTCTATCACTTCAGGTTTTCTTAAAAACTTCCACATCATATCCTCAGATCGTAACATCTTAGCGGCCATTCTTGAAGCTTGAGTGCTATTTGCAACCCTCGTCATTTTACGTAAAAAATGTTTTACCCTTTTCCGAATTTTTCGCACCAGTCGATAAAATCTCAAATTATCTATCAAATTTTGTTTTTTTGCCTTATCTACTACAAACACCTTATTGCTGAGCGATTTTAGTGCTTGGCCAATTTTGCTCACTTCAACATTTTTACTATGGGCAAATCTCTCAAAATCTCTTGCCAGATGTGCCCAACATATCTGTCTATTTTCACGATTGAAGTAATTGTATACAGCGTATCTATCGCTCACAAATATACCATCATATTCTGGCAGTAAACTCTTCAACACCTTCTTACCACGAGACTCGCTTACCTTCAGAAGTGTCAACGCTTTGTTTGTTATTACCCAACTCCAGCCTCTCTTTCCTTGATTTCTGTGCCCTGTTTCGTCTATATGCAAATACTCGCTTCCTTGCAACTCTTCCTTCATTTTCTCATATTCAGATGCACACTTCTTCGATACCCTGCGTTCAGTATTTGAGACTAAACCAAGGCTTATATTTAGATTAAAAATACTGCCCAAAATTTGCTGTACCTCTCTTTTTGAGTTAATAAAAAAGCCGCTAAGGCTGCTTATAACTGTTTTAGCATTGGGTCCTAGAAAATCTCTTGCAACACCTTCGGGTAAATTTGCTGTAATTCTTTTATTACATACTCTACAATGTCCTCTTTGCAACCCGTACTCAGTTACAATTGGCTTAATTTCTGGCAACTCTGCCTTCTGATGAATAATTTCATCTTCTAAAGTAATCTTACCTCCACACATACAAATTGTATCAATTGTGCATCTCACTACCTCGTCTGCAGCCATTAATTCACGCTTATGCACCTTATGTCCTGGCTGACCTCCTGGTTTTTTATCACTTTTCTTTTTTGCTTTCTTACGATATATATCTCGTGATGGTGGCAGCGATGAATTTTGCGAATTTAAGCCCAATTTGTCTTCTAATTCAACTATTTTTGCTTTCAAGCTATCATTTTCTCTGATCAGTGCTTTTATTTCTTCCTTGAGATTAGCGTTTTCTGCTACAACCTTTTCTTGCAGCACTGTTGTCATTTACCCATTCCATATTTAGCTTCCTATCTCTTTACACTTTTATACTTACTTTGTAAACCACCTTATCTCCGTGAACGGTTACGAAATCTTGATAGGTTAAAAGAACAAAACCCTAAGCCACGGAGTTTTATAAGTGAATCAGCTATATCTCAAGTTATTGATACTTTACATAAAGCAACTAAAAACCAGGCTGTTGGTTAGTACCGTTACAGACAACAACTTCGTAGAGCTTGCTTGATATCATGTAAGCACCAGCTCCCACTATTAACGCAGATACAACTATTGCTAAAATGGGTAGTTGAACTGAATAACAGACCAAAGCTGTTGCTAGTGCAGCAACAATACCAACAGCAATTGCAATTTTTTGTTTTCTAGAAAATATTGGTGGCTCTTTTTGAGAATAAACCCCAGAATTAATAGGAGGGTGTCCCATTACTGTTTTCTCACTAGCTGCCTTCTCCCTTTTTTCTTTGCTATCAGAATCACCTCCTGTTTTTTTCTTACCGTGCTGTTTTACAGTACCTTTATCAGGCTCTTTTTGTGCAACATGCTGTTTTGTTACATTACCTTCCTCTTTTTTTGTTTCAGTTGATGCTCTTGGTTCACCCCAAAGCTCTCGCTTTATAACATGCAGGTTATCTCTGATATAGCGACATACCTCATACATTAGATCTTCTTCTTTCCGCTTTTCTACTTCTTGCTCCTTTCTTCTTAGCTGTTCTATAAAACCACACAGCTTTTGTTTTATAGGCACAAGTTCATTATTGAGTTCTGTATAACTGCTTTTAACCGTTTCTTTTTCTAGCGTAATTTCTAGCATTCCTACAAACGTCTGAAGGCTAGCGTACAGACTACTGTAGTATTCATCATTTAGCGTTTTTTTAAGACTGTTAAGATTACTGAGCTCTTGTTTCAGGTTATTAAAGAATTTCTTATCTGACGTTTCTTTAAAGTTTTCACAAAGCTCTTGCCTAGTGACCAGTGTAGACATTAGTTCCTTCGGTGGGCTACAAAATCGTACATGTAGTTTACCGATTACAGGGTTTCCTGGAAATGCAGCAATGATCTTGTCAAATAAATCGTAATATTTAATAAGAGGATTACCTTCAATCTCAATAACAGGCCCTTGAGAAAACTCTTGTTCAACTTCACCGTCAACAATAGTACCTTTAACGGCAAGCTTTATACCTGATATTCCAAGTATTTGAGGTATCGCTTTACTGCAAACTTGAAGGCCCCTTGTACTGATTAGGCCATTTCCTCTTATGATACTAACAAGTGACTCAAGGTCCTTATTCTTATCTACCAACTCAAGTAACTTTCTGTGGTACTCTATTGAATCCTTTTGCTTCCACGCTATAGGTACGAAGTTGATTTTCAATATTACTTTCAGGAGTGTAGCCACCAGTGTTCTTAGCATAAATATTAGCCCCATATTTTATAAAAAATTCTATTAAATCAATAAGTTGTTCTTTGAAAGCTTGTTCTCTATCTAATATGTCAAATGACTGACGAATAAGCTAATGTAAAACAGTATTTCCTCTATTATCCACCACTTCATTAATGTTTGCTCCACTTTCTAGTAGAAGTTTTGCTGACTCTGCGTTGAGACTTTCATCAGAATAACGGCATGCTCTGGATAATAGAGTTTTTAAATCATGAACATTATCATCATCATCCATTGCATTTGGATCTGCCCCTGCGTCTAATAATAATTTTACTACTTCTTTATTCTTATCTTCTTCGGTGTAAACAGCTCTACTTAACGGAGTCTGATTATTGCTATCTCTTATATTAATGTCAGCTCCCTTTTCCAATAAACATTGAATTAGTAGTATACATGCAGGCTCTTTTTCTCTGCATTCAATTGCCCTATGTAGTAGCGTTGTTTCTTTAACTCTATTTAAACTACTGTATAACTTGAACTTAAAACTTGGATTAAAATTACTATTTTTCCACTCTTCATATACAGTACTAAAATTTTCTCTTAACTGATTTTTTATTTCCTCATAAATTCCAGTATAACTAACCTTACCAGAGTCAATATTATTACTTATTCTTGCAAATATATTCCTAAACTTTTTTAATTGAGACTCACGTGGTGCCATATTACTCTAACCCTAAAATTATTTAATTGTACAATAAAGCTAAAGAAAGTCAAGTCCAGCACTTATTCAGGAAACAATAGCTTAAAAAGAGACTTAGTGTTAAATTTCTAATAGATTACTTATAAAAATAAATCTTATGGAAAGCAGAGCTAAGGCTTGGTTCATTTGGCTGATCAGTAACTTGGTTGTTATACTCAGCAATATTCAGATAGTTTATACTTTTATAAGTGTGAATCTTGAAAAAGAACTTGGACTTACAATCGCGCAAGTTGCGCTAGCTAATACCAATTCCTAAAAATAAATAGAGGAATAAAGAAAAATTTCTAAAATAGAATAATTTAAGAATTAGTGGGGAGTTATGGCAGGAAAAAGTAAAGCAATAGGAGAAGAATTATATAATAAGTGTAACCTGGAATTAAAGAAGCACGGCATAAGAGGAGAGATAGGAAGAAGATTACAGGCAATAATATCTGCAAAAGAATATGGAATAACAAAAGTTGCTCAAATATACCGAATTACTAGAACTACATTGATGAAGTGGATTACAAGATTTAAGGAAGGAGGAGTCAATGCGTTTAAAATACAACCAGGACGTGGAGTAAAGCCGAAGTTGAGCTACAAGCAGCAAGAAGAAATTAAAAATGTCATAGCAGAAGAAGGAGCCAACCTAACGGCTAAGAAATTAAAAATCATAATTGAGAAAATGTTTTCTATTGAGGTAAGTAAGTCTACAGCACATAGACTGATGCAAAAGTTAGGTTTTTCGTATATTACTCCAAGGCCTGTGCACAATAAACAGGATAAAAATAAACAAGAAGAGTTTAAAAAAAAATCTTAATGAAACTATTGTCACGTATCCCGAAAAAGAGCTATTTTTCTTCGATGAGTCGCGGTTTGGCACACATTCAAAGATTGGACACGGGTGGTTTAAAAAAGGCATTAGGACACAGGTTAAGGTAAAATTAGGTAGGCAAAACTTTTATCTCTATAGTGCAGTTAATCCTAGAAATCGAGAGAGTTCTAGCTTATTCGTACCAAACGTCAATACTGATTGTATGAATATATTCCTTGAGCAGATGTCACAATATTTAGGAACAAGGGAGGCATTTCTTGTTGTGGATTGTGCAGGATGGCATAGATCCAAAGGTTTAAAAATACCACAAAATATTACCTTAATCTATTTACCTCCATATTCACCAGAGTTAAATCCAGTAGAGCGTTTATGGCAATATTTGAAAGACAATCTCATTAAAAATAGAATATATGACTCTGTTAGTTTATTGGAGGATACTGTATGTGCATTCATTCGTAATATTACGGAAAGTTCGATCAAAACCATTTGTTCTGTGAGTTATTTGCCTACTTATTTATGAGATTTGGTATAAGATGATCCCTAATCTCCGTAAAAACATTGTTGAATCGAGTATTGACATATTATTAAATCAGGATAATAGCTACTATCAAAATAACTTCTCCGGCAGTCTTGCTAACAAGGTTAATGATTTGACAAATTATATTCCAGATATCATGCAAATTATGGCTGACAGGGTCATGGGTCGTGCATTAGCGCTTAGCATCGCAATTTACTTTTTATGGCAAGTAAATATTAATTTTGCTTTATTGATGTTGACTTGGTCTACATTATTTGTTCTGTCTTCCCTCTTACTTGCAGGAAAGGTAACGCGTCTTGCAGATGCATGGTCAGAGCTTGGCTCAAGCATTACTGGTAAAATGGTAGATGTCTTCTCAAATATCATGTCTGTAAGGTTATTTGCCAGCAAATACCAAGAAAGATTATCTTTGCGAGCTACTCATAGCGAGGCTGTTAAAGCAGAGCAAAGACTTCAGTGGCTGTATACGTGGATTTTTACTTTCTATGGCTTCTTATTTCTAATCATGCAAATACTTAATTTATATTTCCTAATTAAAGGAAGAGGGCAAGGGTCAATTACTGCTGGAGATTTTGCTTTTGTTCTTACTGTTAATATAGCAATAGCTAATTTTCTTTGGATGATAGCTAAAGATTTCTCACAATTCTCTAAGTCATGGGGAAGGATTACTCAAGCTTTGAGAACAATTACTTCAATCCCTGAAATCCAAGATCAGCCAAATGCAGCAGATCTGGTCGTTAAAAAGGGGGAAATTAGTTTTGATAAAGTTCATTTTCATTATAAAGATGCAGAACCAATATTTGAAAACAAATCCATAATAATTAAACCTGGTCAAAAAGTAGGACTTGTTGGTTATTCTGGTGGTGGTAAATCAACATTTGTAAACCTGATTCTTAGGCTTTATGACATAAAATCTGGAAAAATTTTAATTGATGGACAAGATATTCGCAATGTAACCCAGGATTCTTTACACAAAAATATTGGCATGATTCCGCAAGATCCATCGCTTTTTCATAGAACTTTGATGGAAAACATTCGCTATGGAAAAACAGATGCTAGCGATGATGAAGTAATTGAAGCGGCAAAAAAAGCACATGCTCATGAGTTTATTTCAAAATTACCCCAAGGTTATGAGTCTCTTGTTGGAGAAAGAGGTGTGAAACTTTCAGGAGGGCAAAGGCAGCGTATTGCAATTGCAAGAGCTATTTTAAAAAATGCTCCTATATTAATTCTGGATGAAGCAACTTCACAACTTGATTCTGTGACTGAAAGTAATATTCAAGAATCTTTATGGGAGTTGATGCAAGATAAAACTACAATAGTAATAGCCCACCGCCTATCTACGCTTTTGCATATGGATCGCATTTTAGTGTTTGATCAAGGCAAGATTGTAGAAGATGGCACGCATCAGGAACTTCTTGATAAAAATGGAATGTATAAAACTCTGTGGGATGCACAAGTTGGTGGGTTTTTGCCGGACAAAAGAGAAATGGAGATTGTATAATATCTTCTTAATCTAATGCTTCAATGTTTCCGACATAGGAAAAGTATCATCTTTATTTTCTATAGAGGAAGGCACACTATTTTGATTATCATCACCATCAATTGGAGTAGTAGGGTGCATTAAAGCAACTTTCATAACTTCATCAATATTCTTAGCAAAAACTACGTTGATCCCCTCTTTGATGCTTGCAGGAATCTCTTGCATATCTTTCTCATTTTCACTTGGTATAATCACAGTTTTGATTGATCCTCTGAGCGCTGCAAGTAACTTTTCTCTCAAGCCCCCAATAGCTAAAACTCTACCACGCAATGTCACTTCGCCTGTCATAGCAACATTTTTGTTAACTGGTATATTTGTCATAAGAGAAACAATAGACGTACATACCGCGCCGCCAGCAGAAGGGCCATCTTTTGGTACAGCACCCTCAGGTACATGCAAATGTATATCATTATTTTGGAATTTTTCGGGCTTTATACCAAAAAACAAACAATTTGATCGAATATAACTATACGCAGCTTTTATAGATTCTTGCATAACCTCTCCAAGCTTTCCTGTGTATTTTATTTCTCCCTTGCCCGGAATTAGGACTGATTCTATCATCAAAATATCACCACCTGTTTCAGTATAGGCAAGCCCAGTTACTACTCCCACTAAACTCTCATTTTCTGCAATACCAAAGGTATATTTACGTACCCCTAAATAATCTTGTAAATTGTCAACCCCTACGGATATTTTCTTATTTTTATCAGTCAATATTTCTTTAACTGCCTTTCTCATGAGCTTTGCAAGCTCCCTTTCCATACTCCGCACACCACTTTCACGTGTATATAAACGTATCAACTTGTATAACGCCTCATTAGTTATGTCCCATTCCTTCTGATACAAACCATGCTCCTTCTTTAACTTCGGAATAAGGTGGTGTGTAGCAATACTGATTTTTTCATCTTCAGTATACCCGGACAATTGTATAATTTCCATCCTATCACGCAAAGGATGTGGCAAATTTAAGCTGTTTGCCGTAGCTACAAACATTACACTTGAAAGATCAAACTCAACTTCCAAGTAATGATCCGTAAAGTGTTTATTGTGCTCAGTATCTAAAACCTCAAGTAATGCAGATGCAGGATCGCCACGCGAATCAGAACCCATCTTATCTATTTCATCAAGCAGAAAAAGCGGGTTGCATGAATTAGCTTTTTTCATATGTTGAATAATTTTACCAGGCATTGAGCCAACATAAGTTTTCCTATGCCCTCGTATCTCGGACTCATCACGCACACCACCAAGAGCTATGCGAACAAAATCTCTTCCTACTGCTCCTGCCATAGACTTAGCTAAAGAAGTTTTACCAACACCTGGCGGTCCAACCAAGCAAAGTATAGGACCTTTTATCTCTTTTACTCTTTTTAATACTGCTAAAAATTCTATTATCCTATCTTTTACTTTCTCTATGCCATAATGATTTTCATCTAAGATTTTCTTAGCTGCATTTAAGTTAATTTTTGCATCTTTGTACTTTCCCCACGGCAAATCAAGTAACCAATGCAAGTAACTAGATATAACTGTAGCTTCAGGAGAAATGGGATTCATTTTCTTGTATCTCTTCAAATCAGTTATAGCTTTCTCTCTTGCTTCCTGAGAAAGCTTTGTTTCATTTATCTTTTTTTCAAATTCATTGAGTATATTCCCTTCATCACCATTCTCAAATTCGTCTAATTCTTTCTGTATAGCTTTCAATTGCTCGTTAAGGTAGTAAACTTTCTGAGTGCTTTCAACTTGCGATTTAATTGTCTTATATAAACGGTTTTGTGCGTTCAAAATACTTATTTCTCCCTCAATAAAAGCAAAAGCTTTTTTTAAACGCTCTTTTGGGTCATAAGCCTCAAGTATGCTTTGTTTATCCGATACTTTTATATTTAAATGTGAAGCTACCGTGTCTACAAGTTGATCAACTTCTTTGATTTGATCAATGGGGTTAATGGCAACTTCAAGCTGATTTTTCTTGTTTAGCTTACACCAGCTATCGAACGCGTCTATAACAGATCGCCTTAAAGCTTCTAAATCAATATCGTCTTCATCTTCTTTATAATGATTGTCTAACTCTACCCTGGCTTGTAATAAAGTATGAGAGCTAATATATTCTACAACTCTTCCCCTTCTTATCCCCCGGATTATAACTTTTACTGCATTGTCAGGCAATTTTATTAATGGTTGTATAATGTTTGCTAACACACCTACTTCATAAAGATCTTCAGGCTCTGGATTATCAACAGAGCCATCTTTCTGTGCTACAAGAAAAATCTCATTTTGGTGACTACTACTTGTTGCATATTCTAGTGCATTAACAGATTTTTCTCTGCCTATGAATAAAGGCACCATTATATTTGGAAAAATTACTACATCTCTTAAAGGTAATACTGGCAATGCAGTAAAACTAGAGCTCACAGCACGTTCAATGTTCATAATATATGCCTCAAATTAATCATTAACCGTTATAACATTGCCATTATTATTATGATTAACCGTTGCTTTTCCTAATTCTACCATTTTCTTAGTGATTACTATAGTGCTACCTTCAAAATCTCCGTTTCCAGCTGTATACATAACGTCAAGCAAAAGTGACTCCAAGATAGCACGTAACATTCTTGCACCTGTTTTATAGCTTATAGCCTTTTTAGCAATAGCTGATATTGCTTCATCTGAAAACTCAAGGTTTACTTTGCTAAACGCAAGCAATGCTTTGTACTGTTTTATTAGTGCATTCCTTGGCTCTGTCAACACATGTATTAAATCTTCATGATCCAACTCATCTAAAACAGCAGTTATTGGAACCCGCCCTACAAATTCGGGTATTAAACCGAATTTGATTAAATCTTCAGGTTGAACATCATGTAAAGCATTCTTTTTCTTTTGCTCTTTAGACTGACTTATATCTGCTCCAAAGCCAACTGACGTTCCCTTTTTTCTCGCTTCAATAATCTTATCGAGGCCTTCAAAAGCTCCTCCACAAATAAATAGTATGTTACTAGTATCCACTTGTATAAACTCTTGTTGTGGGTGTTTTCGCCCTCCTTGTGGCGGAACATAAGCAACTGTACCCTCCATAATCTTAAGCAGAGCTTGCTGGACCCCTTCACCTGAAACGTCACGGGTTATTGAAGTGCTTTCAGATTTTCTTGTAATCTTGTCTATTTCATCTATAAACACTATACCACGCTGTGCTTTTGCAACGTCATAATTTGCAGCTTGTAATAAACGCGACAACACGCTTTCTACATCATCACCCACATAACCTGCCTCAGTTAAAGTTGTCGCATCAGCCATAGCAAATGGCACATCTGAAACTTTAGCAAGTGTTTTGGCTAGCAAAGTCTTACCAGAACCAGTGGGACCAATAAGCATTATATTTGACTTCTCGATTTCAATATCACTTATAGCATGAAATTGTACCATGGATTGACAATGGTTATACATAGCTACAGATAAAACGTGTTGCGCGTGTTCTTGACCTACAACATGCTTGCTGAGAAAATTTTTTATATCCTCAGGTTTCTTTAGTAATAGCTTCATATCAGATATACGATCTGAATTAAAAGATCTATCTTTCTTTTGACTTATTGCTTTATGGGATAATTCTATGCACTCATTACAAATAAACACCTTTAAACCATCCGAGGAGTTAGTAATCAATTTATCTACTTCATCTTGCGCCTTGTTGCAAAAAGAACAGTAGTGTAAATCATTATTGTTATCCATTAACCCACCTTTTGTTTAACTTTAATATTTTCAATTTCAATATCTGTACGCTCAGCTATCACCCTGTCAATTAAGCCAATTTTCCTTGCTTCTTCAGGATCCATGAATTTATCTCTTTCCATCATTCCTTCAATTTTCTTCAGTGAATTTCCAGTATGTTTTTCATAAATTTGATTTAGTTTTTTCTTAACTCGCAAAATTTCATTAGCATGTATTTCTATATCAGTTGCTTGACCATGATAACCACCAGATGGCTGATGTATCATAATTCTTGAATGAGGTAGAGAGTAGCGCTTACCTTTTGTACCAGATGCAAGCAATAAGGAACCCATAGACGCAGCTTGACCTATACATAAAGTTGAAACGTCTGGGTTTATATACTGCATTGTATCGTAGATCGACAAACCAGCAGTTACAACACCACCTGGTGAGTTGATGTACATACAAATGTCTTTATCGGGATTTTCCGATTCTAAAAATAAAAGCTGTGCTACTATTACACTGGCCATGTTGTCCTCAATAGGACCTGTTACGAAAATTATTCTTTCTTTCACTAGTCTTGAATATATGTCATAAGCGCGCTCACCGCGACTAGTTTGTTCAACTACAATTGGTATAAGAGTCATACCTTTTCCTATTAAATATTACCAAACAATTCCTTTAATTCTTTCACAGAAATAATCTGCTCTTCTTTACTAACTTTTTCTATTATATAATCTGTCACTCTATACTCAAGCGCTTGCCCTCTAACTAATTCTTGAAATTGTTTATTTGATTCAAAATGCTTAAGTACTCTGTCAAACGGTACATCCTTACTGACATATTGATTTACAATAACATTCAAAACATCATTTTGAGTTAATGATATTTTATTTTCTGCACTAAATTTCATAAATAACATAGCAAGCTTTACACGTTTTTCAGCTTCTTTACAAGAATCATTTTGAGCACCCAGTTCTCCTTCCATTCTTTGTTGCTCCTGTTTTACTATGTCTGTGGGTAAATCAAAACTATAATTAGCATCCAAATAATCAAATAGCTCCTTTTTAATTAAGAGATTTCTCATTTCGGTGCACTGATCACCAATCATTTTTTTTGCATGACTTATTAGCAAAGAATAATCTTTAAAACCAATACTCCTAGCTATTTCATCATCATTTTCAAAATCTTTGGCAATTTGAATCTCATTAACTCGCACAGAAAAATCAGCTTCCTGTCCTGCAAGTGAAATGGCTTGGTAATTTTCAGGAAATTGCAACTTAAAGTCCTTTGTTTCTCCCTTTTTCATACCAGTTAATTGATCTTCAAAACCATTAATAAATGTGCCAGACCCTAAATTAACGGCAAAATTTTTGCTACTTCCACCCTGAAAGAGCTTATTCCTAATCCGCCCTTCAAAATCAATTATCAATTTATCCCCATCTTTCGCTTGATAAGAAGCATCATCAACAGAGGCAAAATTGGGGAACTTTGTTTTAATAGAATCAATAAATTCTTTTATATCTTCCTCTTCAATCTTTGCTTCAATTTTCTTTAAGTTTATTTTGTCAAGATCTATCATCGGTACTTCAGGCATCGACTCAAAAGATAGCTTGTATACAAAATTGCCCTCCTCATTTTCTTTGCCCAGATCTGGTAATGATATAACATCAACCTTAGGATAAATGTGAGACTTGACTTCAATTTTTTTCATCAAATCACTTGAGCAATAATCAATTGTATTATTTATCACATATTCCAAAGCTTCGTTTTTATAATTTGCAACAACAAGGTCATAGGGCATCTTTCCAGCCCTAAACCCAGGTGATTTTGCATTTTCTGCTATCTCTTGCAACCTGGAATTTACCTTTTGTTTTATATAATCACTACCAACTGTGATTTCATACTCATACTTTAGTTTATCTATACTAAGCTCTTTGTAGATATATACGCTACTTACTTCGACTGTATTTTGAGGTATATTATTAGACATCATAATTCATTTATTAACATTTTAATTCATATCTTAATAGAGTCATTTTACCAGAATTTAAGTTAAACACAATCCTTAAGAACAGGTTTTTATACAAACAAAAGTGTATTCAGTGATTATAAATTTTCCCTTAAAACCTAAGTTACATGACTTTAAAGTGCGGATAGAGGGACTTGAACCCCCACGAGCAAGCTCACCAGGACCTAAACCTGGCACGTCTACCAATTCCGCCATATCCGCAAGAAATTTTCAGTACCCTATTATAGGTATTCCATTAAAAATATTCAAGGTTTAAAGTCTTACTTAATTTATAGTATTTACACAATCAAAAAAGCTTATTAACATTTCTTAATGAAAGCTCTAAATCCTGAAAATCAATAATGAGATTAATAACAAGCTTCTTACTTGCAATTTTTTTGATTACACAAAGTGGTTGCACAACCCTTATAATAGGTGGTGTGGTGGCTACAGCGACAGCAACAGCAATAACAATGCAGGACAAATCCTTGGGAAATATCATTGATGATACGACTATGGTCATCAGAATTAATAAGGGGCTCTTAAAACATGGGCTATTTTCATCCATAAAAGTTAAAGTAAGTGAAGGAAGAGTATTGCTCATTGGAAGTGTTGACACTCCTGAAAAACAACTTACAGCAGAAAAAATAGCTTGGCAGCAAAAAGAAATTAAAGAAGTGATAAATGAAATAAGAGTAATACCAATTCAAATGGCTTCCATGCTAGACACTACTGTAGATGGCATGATAACAGCGGAAATAAGAACAAGACTTCTAGGGAAAAGAAATATTAAATCAATTAATTATAGCGTTAATACGGTTGATAAAGTTGTTTATTTGATGGGTATAGCCCAAAATAAAGCGGAATTAAAAGCTGTAATATCAATTGCAAGAAAAGTAAAGGGAGTAAAACAAGTTGTAAGTTATGTACGATATAAGTACAGTAAATTACGCCATTAGGCAAAAATCGCCTTCAAATTATAACATTTGTACAGTTGTGACAATAGGTAGAGAACATAAATGAAAGTTGCCTTTCAGATGGATGAAAATATAAATTTTGAAACTGACACTACATTCGTGCTAATAAAGGAAGCACAAAGGAGGAAGCACGAAGTTTTTGTCTATGCTCCTAACAATTTAGCACTAAAGCTAAACCATCCAATTGCTCTTGCTCAGAAAGTCAGCGTTGATGATTTTAGTTTTATCTCTAAAGAGGATGTAGCAATCAACTTGAATGAAATGGACATCATATTTATCAGACAGGATCCACCCTTTGATATGCGCTACATTACAACAACCTATATCTTAGAAAAAACCAGCGCATTGGTAATTAACAATCCAACAGAAATAAGAAATTGTCCTGAAAAATTGATAACTTCATTATTTCCAGAGCTAATTCCGCCGACTGTAGGGTCGAGAACTGGCGCGCCTACTTTAGGGTTTGGTGGCTGATCCATTGTTTTCACAATAGGCCTCAATCCAAATTCCCATGTTAACGTTTCCAGCTCCCGCCTCGTCAAACGCAGCATGCGGTTTTCCCGCACTACGCTTTCCTAGCAGATTCTTTACCAAAGTTTATCACATATTGTACTGGTGATGCTTTCGGTTTGTAATACCTTATTCTGTAGTCTGAATATAGACCCAGCGTTTTGTATATCCATTCGCTACTCCACTTCTTCCACCCAAACCCTTTCTTTGCTTTCCTGGCTCGCATTAAGTTGCGTCTTACCTTCTTTTCCACCCAATGTTTTACGTAATTGAACTTTCGACCAGAGTTCCCTATCCTAAAGTAGTTTACCCACCCTCTCAATATCGGATTGATGTCATGTATCACTCTTTTTATCGGTTGCGATTTATAGCGCCGAAATATTTCCTTCAACTTGCGTAGCAGGTTTGTTCGTGCTTTCATCTGCGGTGTTTTCCTGACATTCCATTTTCCTTGTCTTGTGATATTCTCTTGAAAATCAAACCCTAGGAAGCTAAATGTTTCTCCTTTCTTTAGGTTGATGACTTTTGTCTTTTCTTCATTTACGCTCACTTCTAGTTTTGCTAATTCTTCTTCCAACCTTCTGTATACTGCTCTTTCTAGCCATTCCCGTTTCGGGTGTTCACTAATCAGTATCACTAAATCGTCTGCCCATCTGGCATATTCCATACGTTGGTACTTTCCTTCTTTGGTCACCTCTTTTGCTTTCTCCAACATTTTATCTACCTCATTTAGGTATATATTGCTTAGTAGTGGCGAAAGTGGTGATCCTTGTGCTATTCCTCGTTTTCCTCCTGTTTTGAGGATTAGCTTAATCATGCGCATGATTTCTTTGTCATTTATTCTTTTGGCAATCTTTTCCATCAGAATATGATGTCGCACATTGTCGAAGTAGGATTTCAGATCTACGTCAATTACTTTTGTATTGCCTTTGATTGCTGCTTCCGTTACTTTTTGTACTGCTTCATGCGCATTACGCTTAGGTCTATACCCGTATGATCCTTTTTGGAAGTCTGATTCGAATATCGGTTCAAGTATTAGCTTCAGTGCTGTTTGCACTATTCTATCCCGGATGCAGGGTATGTTCAACTTTCTGAATTTTCCTCCAGATTTTGGTATTTCCTTCCTCCGGTTCCTATTTGGGCTATAGGTCTTGGTTATTAGTTCGTGTCTTATTTGTTGAAGATACTTTTCTAAGCCTTCTGCCTCTATCGATTCGAATGTCATCCCATCTATTCCTGGTGCCCCATTACTCTTCTTTGTTAGCTTATATGCTTCTTCCAGTGTCTCCATCTTACAGACGTGAACATAGATTCCCCAGAATCGCCATTCCGGTTCTGCTTTCGCTTTGATATATATCTTTCTTCTCAGGTCTTGTAATTTTATTGGCATTTTTATCATTTTTACCTTTACCTTCCTTTTGTTAAAAGATTTCTACTAGCAGGGTGCCTTTGCTCCATGAGCGTTATACCAAATCTCATAAATAAGTAGGCAAATAACTCACAGAACAAATGGTTTTGATCGAACTTTCCGTAATATTACGAATGAATGCACATACAGTATCCTCCAATAAACTAACAGAGTCATATATTCTATTTTTAATGAGATTGTCTTTCAAATATTGCCATAAACGCTCTACTGGATTTAACTCTGGTGAATATGGAGGTAAATAGATTAAGGTAATATTTTGTGGTATTTTTAAACCTTTGGATCTATGCCATCCTGCACAATCCACAACAAGAAATGCCTCCCTTGTTCCTAAATATTGTGACATCTGCTCAAGGAATATATTCATACAATCAGTATTGACGTTTGGTACGAATAAGCTAGAACTCTCTCGATTTCTAGGATTAACTGCACTATAGAGATAAAAGTTTTGCCTACCTAATTTTACCTTAACCTGTGTCCTAATGCCTTTTTTAAACCACCCGTGTCCAATCTTTGAATGTGTGCCAAACCGCGACTCATCGAAGAAAAATAGCTCTTTTTCGGGATACGTGACAATAGTTTCATTAAGATTTTTTTTTAAACTCTTCTTGTTTATTTTTATCCTGTTTATTGTGCACAGGCCTTGGAGTAATATACGAAAAACCTAACTTTTGCATCAGTCTATGTGCTGTAGACTTACTTACCTCAATAGAAAACATTTTCTCAATTATGATTTTTAATTTCTTAGCCGTTAGGTTGGCTCCTTCTTCTGCTATGACATTTTTAATTTCTTCTTGCTGCTTGTAGCTCAACTTCGGCTTTACTCCACGTCCTGGTTGTATTTTAAACGCATTGACTCCTCCTTCCTTAAATCTTGTAATCCACTTCATCAATGTAGTTCTAGTAATTCGGTATATTTGAGCAACTTTTGTTATTCCATATTCTTTTGCAGATATTATTGCCTGTAATCTTCTTCCTATCTCTCCTCTTATGCCGTGCTTCTTTAATTCCAGGTTACACTTATTATATAATTCTTCTCCTATTGCTTTACTTTTTCCTGCCATAACTCCCCACTAATTCTTAAATTATTCTATTTTAGAAATTTTTCTTTATTCCTCTATTTATTTTTAGGAATTGGTATTATATGCTTCTTCCAGTGTCTCCATCTTACAGACGTGAACATAGATTCCCCAGAATCGCCATTCCGGTTCTGCTTTCGCTTTGATATATATCTTTCTTCTCAGGTCTTGTAATTTTATTGGCATTTTTATCATTTTTACCTTTACCTTCCTTTTGTTAAAAGATTTCTACTAGCAGGGTGCCTTTGCTCCATGAGCGTTACCTCATACCAAACTTCGTTATTGGGAAGACAAATAGAATATACGATAAATTCACTTAAACCTCCATTTATAGGCGGAAAGCACTCTTTTTCATTTGTCTCATTATTATTGAGAATTGGTATCACTTCTTCACTACTACGCACCCATCCGCCACCCTCTCATCTTCAGTTCACTTCCTGTTTTCCAGTTATAGAACCTACCTCTCCAAGGTATTTCTCCTTGGGATGAGGAGGGCTTCTCCAGTTGCTTTGTATGTCCTCATTGCCATGCCGTTACTAACACCCCGCTGAAGTAGACCTATCGTTTCATTCGTTTTTCGTCTGGTCTATTCTGTCTTCGCCAGTACCAAGATGGCTCGACCTTCAGAATATTCCTTTCGAGGCAATCTGTGTATTCGCTTTCGCTACGGCCTGGTAATTCGCCATTATCCTACGATAATGTTGTCGGTAGGCTTCAACATTTTGGTTTCCCTCCATGCTGCTACCCAAGCTACAGGATTCCGACTTTTATCCTGGTAGGTCTATCTCCTACTGAACAATACTTGCCTTCTCTGGACGCACTTGATCACTGAAAATATATCGATGATTAGAGATTTCTACTACAACTATCAAGATATTATTCTGAAGCCGTTGTATAGTTATGGAGGAAACGATGTAATAAGAATACGAGATGAAAACAGCATTCAAGTGGTAGTGGATCTCATGATAGCAAAATATGAATGTCCTGTAATTGCGCAATCATTTTGTAAAAACATAGATAAAGATAAAAGAATATTGCTACTTTATGGTCAACCAATTGGAGTAATGAAACGAGTTCCAAAAATCAGTGGAGAGATCAGAACAAACATGCGACTTGGAGCAAGTTTTGAGCCCGCTCAAATGAACAATAGAGACAATGAAATATGTAACAAAATTGGTCCTGAATTAAAGAAAAGGGGGCTAATATTTGTTGGTATTGATATTATAGATGACTTCCTGCTCGAAATTAACACAACTTCACCCACGGGAGTGGTTTATATCAATAAATTATATAATATATCGCTAGAAAAAGACCTTTGGGATGTGTTTGAAGAAAAAGCAAGCAGCCATCAACTAAACCTGTGAAAAATTACCTTAACAAACTCAGTAGTCCCATTCTTTATCCCTGTTTTTTTTGTATTATTGGTCATATCACGCAATTTTTGAGAATTATTTAATAGATCAAATAGTACCTCTGTTAGATTTTTTTTTGCTTCACTATTCTGCTCAACTATTACAGCTGCTCCCGAATCTTCAATATATTTTGCGTTATAAAATTGGTGATTATCTTTTGAGTCAGGGTAAGGAATGTATATAGCAGCGCGCCTAGCAAGAGTGATCTCTGCTATTGAAGTTGCTCCTGCTCTGCTAATTACCAAGTGAGCATTGGCTAGTCTATTTCCCATATCATCAAAAAATTCACTTAATTCACAATCGATCTTTTCACTTTTGTATAGACTCTTGACCTTGTTTATATTTTTCTTCGTACATTGCTGCGTTACTCTAATTTTCTTTTTCATTTTAATAGGTAAATCACAAATTACGCTGCTTACTACATCATCAAAAAAATTTGCACCTTGGCTACCTGCTATGACTAATATGTTTAGGGCTTTCTCAGTGCTAGAATGGCTCTGTGCTTTTATATCAATAAAATTTCCTGTAAAAATACATTTATTACCTTCTGCATATTTAGTCTCCGGAAAGCTGGTTGCAATTAATTTTGCACTCTTGAAAAAGAATCTATTTACTCTTCCTAAAACTGTATTTTGTTCATGTAAAATTATAGGTATATAAAGAACCCTTGCTGCAAGAAGAGTTGGAAAAGAAGCATAGCTACCAAAACCAATTACTAATCTTGGCTTCAATTTTCTGATTTTATATATTGCTAGCACACAACTATACATTAATAAAAGGAAAAACTTAAATTTGTTGCCGCTTGGTCTACGTAATGGTAAAATATAGCTTTCTATGTCGATATTTTTATTTGTTTTTTTATCAGTGAATAATATGCAATTGTATCCTTGTGTCTTTAGTGCTTTTGCTAAGGCTATGGCCGGAAAGATATGCCCACCTGTGCCACCTGTTGCTAAAATAATATCCATCTGTAAATAATGAATCCTAGATTGTTAACTGTTATTTAATAATTTGCACGTAGAATTTTATTAAGCTTTATGATAGTTGAGTTAAAAATGCCTGAAAGTAGTAACAGTAAAAAAGAATCTAACGTGAAAAATAAGCCTCAAGAACAAAGAGAAGGCAGAAGCGGAGGTTTTTTAGAACTGCTAAAAAATATAATAAAAATTCTTTTCAATTCGGTTGTTGACCTACCTGAGCACGAGCAGCATAATAAAATGAAAAGCACTAATCTACAACAAGGTTTGGATACTAAAGGAAAAGGCACAGAAGATCTTCATCCAAAGGCAAAGCTTGAAGTCAAAGAAGCAGCTAAGGGATTGAAAGAAGAGTTACAGAATTCTGATGCTGGTGGTAATCAATCTATTAAAATTAAAGTGCCTAATCAAACTACTACCCAAGACATTGACAACTCTAAAACGATGGAACGTTAGTTCAACTATTTAACGACTCATCATCTGCAGCAAGCACTGATTCGTGTATCATCTCTGAAATGGTTGGATGAGGAAAAATCGTAGATTTTATGTCGAAGTCTGTTCCTTCTAGTTGCTTTGCAAGAGCAAAATTGCTAATTAACTCCGTTACTTCTGCACCTATCATGTGGCTACCCAGAAGTTCGCCTGTCTTTTTGTCTATAATTGTTTTCACTAACCCTTCAGTTTCACTGAGTGCAATAGACTTACCATTAAAGTTAGAGTGAAATTTTCCTATTTTTACATCATACCCACCTCTTATTGCCTGTTCCTCAGTAAGGCCGATGCTCGCTATTTGTGGATGAGAATAAGTGCAATTTGGTATGCATTCTTTTTTTAACGCATGAGCACTTTTACCAGCAATCTTTTCAACGCAGATCACAGCTTCATGGCTCGCTTTATGTGCTAAACATGGTGGGCCAGCTACATCACCTATTGCATACACATTTGATTCACTAGTTTCATACCATTCATTCATTTCAATAAAACCAGAAGGGCTTAATTTAATTTTTGTATTTTCTAAACCTATATTTTCAATATTTGCTTGAATTCCAACCGCAACAATCACCCTATCAAATTCTTTGCTCTCGCCACTACTTAGTAGCACTTGAGCAGAGTCTTTACTTTTAGTAAGAGCTTTTACGCTACTGTTTGTATATATTTTTATCCCCTGTTTTGTGAATATTTCTTCTGCTAGGCCTGAAATGTCTTTATCTTCCAGCGGCAAAATAGTGCTCTTTATCTCTATGATTGTTACATCAACCCCCAAAGTACTATAAAAACTTGCAAATTCTATTCCAATTGCACCAGACCCTATGATTAGTAGTGATTTTGGTAATCTCTCTGGAGTCATAGCGTGCTGCGCATTCCATATTAAATCTCCATCTGCCTCTATTTCAGGCAGATTCCGTGCTCTCACGCCTGTTGCTAAAATGATATGTTTGGAAACAATTTCTTGTTCTTCCTTATCGCCAGCAACTTTTATAGTACTATTGCCTGCAAGTTTACCAAAGCCTTGATGAACTTTGATGTTATTTTTTTTCATCAAATATGCAACACCGCTTGACAATTTATCAACAACGTTTCTTGAGTATTTCACTATTGATTGTATATCAAAACTCGCTCCCTTTACTTCTATACCAAACTCTTTTGATCTTTTTATTAGCCTATAAACCTCAGATGCTCTAAGTAGTGATTTTGTTGGTATACATCCCCAATTTAAGCATATACCGCCTAAATTTTTTTCTTTTTCCACAATTGCAGTTTTAAACCCAAGCTGTGCCGCCCTAATTGCTGCTATATAACCACCAGGACCGCTACCTATAACCGTAATATCATACTCATTCATCAGTTTTCTTCGTATTCAAAAAGATTATATATAACAGATGGAAACCGTATGATCAATATTCAGGTAGCTGACAACATAGAAACGAAAAAACTTGCTTGACAAACTCCGCCAGCCCCCTTATCATGACAATAAGGGTATTTACGACTCAAAACTTGTTTTTGACCTGCAGGTAACCGTTCACGGAGATAAGGTGGTTTACAAAGTAAGTATAAAAGTGTAAAGAGATAGGAAGCTAAATATGGAATGGGTAAATGACAACAGTGCTGCAAGAAAAGGTTGTAGCAGAAAACGCTAATCTCAAGGAAGAAATAAAAGCACTGATCAGAGAAAATGATAGCTTGAAAGCAAAAATAGTTGAATTAGAAGACAAATTGGGCTTAAATTCGCAAAATTCATCGCTGCCACCATCACGAGATATATATCGTAAGAAAGCAAAAAAGAAAAGTGATAAAAAACCAGGAGGTCAGCCAGGACATAAGGTGCATAAGCGTGAATTAATGGCTGCAGACGAGGTAGTGAGATGCACAATTGATACAATTTGTATGTGTGGAGGTAAGATTACTTTAGAAGATGAAATTATTCATCAGAAGGCAGAGTTGCCAGAAATTAAGCCAATTGTAACTGAGTACAGGTTGCAAAGAGGACATTGTAGAGTATGTAATAAAAGAATTACAGCAAATTTACCCGAAGGTGTTGCAAGAGATTTTCTAGGACCCAATGCTAAAACAGTTATAAGCAGCCTTAGCGGCTTTTTTATTAACTCAAAAAGAGAGGTACAGCAAATTTTGGGCAGTATTTTTAATCTAAATATAAGCCTTGGTTTAGTCTCAAATACTGAACGCAGGGTATCGAAGAAGTGTGCATCTGAATATGAGAAAATGAAGGAAGAGTTGCAAGGAAGCGAGTATTTGCATATAGACGAAACAGGGCACAGAAATCAAGGAAAGAGAGGCTGGAGTTGGGTAATAACAAACAAAGCGTTGACACTTCTGAAGGTAAGCGAGTCTCGTGGTAAGAAGGTGTTGAAGAGTTTACTGCCAGAATATGATGGTATATTTGTGAGCGATAGATACGCTGTATACAATTACTTCAATCATGAAAATAGACAGATATGTTGGGCACATCTGGCAAGAGATTTTGAGAGATTTGCCCATAGTAAAAATGTTGAAGTGAGCAAAATTGGCCAAGCACTAAAATCGCTCAGCAATAAGGTGTTTGTAGTAGATAAGGCAAAAAAACAAAATTTGATAGATAATTTGAGATTTTATCGACTGGTGCGAAAAATTCGGAAAAGGGTAAAACATTTTTTACGTAAAATGACGAGGGTTGCAAATAGCACTCAAGCTTCAAGAATGGCCGCTAAGATGTTACGATCTGAGGATATGATGTGGAAGTTTTTAAGAAAACCTGAAGTGATAGAAACAACTAATAACCTTGCAGAACGGCAAATTAGACGGTACGTAATTTATCGTAAAAACAGCTTTTTCACCTGGTCAGAACGTGGAGAAAGATTCGTGGAAAGAATGTTGTCGATATTTTTGACATCACGTCTAAATGGCCAGAACCCCTTTCAAAAGCTACAGAATCTAGTAGCTGTCACTGCTTAGTTCTTTAATTCATTCTCACAATCCGTGAACGGTTACTTATTTTTAGTGTTAACGTCTGCGTTGTGTTTTAGTAGCACTTTGTGTTATATCAACTTTTCTTCTTATTTAGCAAAGCGCAACGTAATATTGATAATTTTAGTCCTAATATTAAAACAAGTACCCTGTTTACAAGATATTCTACTACTATCAGACTTCCACTTCCAGAGGCATAGCAGTGTGACAGAGTTTTATTATATCCGTTCTTAGTATCAAAACTACCACCTTTTTCAACAAGGTACTCCATTGTATACACGTAATTCTCAACAGCAAGGTCTAATGAAGTGCTATCAACCTTACTCTGAGTATTAATGCTTTTACCAAAATAAGATATTGAACAAAATAATATTGCTCTGTATAGAGCTGAGCTCAACGGAGTACCACCATACCTGCTCTTAGCATTAATCTCAGCATCCTGACTAACAAGATATACTACCACATCCAACATTCCACTGTATACGGCTAAGTGCAATGGAGTATCGTTATATATGCTCTTAGCATTAATCTCAGCACCTTTACTAATAAGGTACTTTACTACATCCAATTTTCCACTGTGAGCAGCTCTATGAATAGGAGTCCAGTTGCTTCTGTTCCTCGCATTAACATCAGCACCTTCGCTGATTAGATATTTTATGATACTCAACTTTCCGTGGTATGCAGCTAAATGTAATGGAGTTACATGATACAGTAACTCTGTAGTATTAACATCAGCACCTTTATTAATTAGATACTTCACCACATCTAGTTCTCCATTATAAGAAGCCAAGTGTAATGGAACCCAATCATCTTCGCTTCTAGCATTAACATCAGCGCCTTCACTAATCAGGTATTTCACTACACTAAAATTCCCATTATAAGAAGCCTGGTGTAACGGAGTTTGACCACGATTGTCCTCAACATTAACAGTTCTTACCAATTTACCTGGGTAATGTCTTTCTACATGTTTTATTATTTCACTAACTGCACCACAATCACCACTTATACCAAATCTCATAAATAAGTAGGCAAATAACTAACAGAACAAATGGTTTTGATCGAACTTTCCGTAATATTACGAATGAATGCACATACAGTATCCTCCAATAAACTAACAGAGTCATATATTCTATTTTTAATGAGATTGTCTTTCAAATATTGCCATAAACGCTCTACTGGATTTAACTCTGGTGAATATGGAGGTAAATAGATTAAGGTAATATTTTGTGGTATTTTTAAACCTTTGGATCTATGCCATCCTGCACAATCCACAACAAGAAATGCCTCCCTTGTTCCTAAATATTGTGACATCTGCTCAAGGAATATATTCATACAATCAGTATTGACGTTTGGTACGAATAAGCTAGAACTCTCTCGATTTCTAGGATTAACTGCACTATAGAGATAAAAGTTTTGCCTACCTAATTTTACCTTAACCTGTGTCCTAATGCCTTTTTTAAACCACCCGTGTCCAATCTTTGAATGTGTGCCAAACCGCGACTCATCGAAGAAAAATAGCTCTTTTTCGGGATACGTGACAATAGTTTCATTAAGATTTTTTTTTAAACTCTTCTTGTTTATTTTTATCCTGTTTATTGTGCACAGGCCTTGGAGTAATATACGAAAAACCTAACTTTTGCATCAGTCTATGTGCTGTAGACTTACTTACCTCAATAGAAAACATTTTCTCAATTATGATTTTTAATTTCTTAGCCGTTAGGTTGGCTCCTTCTTCTGCTATGACATTTTTAATTTCTTCTTGCTGCTTGTAGCTCAACTTCGGCTTTACTCCACGTCCTGGTTGTATTTTAAACGCATTGACTCCTCCTTCCTTAAATCTTGTAATCCACTTCATCAATGTAGTTCTAGTAATTCGGTATATTTGAGCAACTTTTGTTATTCCATATTCTTTTGCAGATATTATTGCCTGTAATCTTCTTCCTATCTCTCCTCTTATGCCGTGCTTCTTTAATTCCAGGTTACACTTATTATATAATTCTTCTCCTATTGCTTTACTTTTTCCTGCCATAACTCCCCACTAATTCTTAAATTATTCTATTTTAGAAATTTTTCTTTATTCCTCTATTTATTTTTAGGAATTGGTATTACAGCAAGAAAGTGTAAAGGAGTGATTTTCTTTGTAGAAAACAGTCCTCTATACATATAAGATGAGTTAAAGTAAAAATCATCAATCAACTTATCATGTGTACTTACATATCCCCAAACAGATGCAATATGACTTACATTCTTTTGTTCTATATTACTGTTATTTATTAATTCTAAGGACTTTCTTAAAATTTCTTCTTCTCTGCCTTTCTCTTGTAATTTTAATCTATTCACTTCTTGCATTAATCTGTAAATGTCTGCTACCTCTTCTCCTATTCTATTGACTTTTTCCTCTATTCTATCTGCTTTTTCATTTACTTTCTTTACTTCTTCCTCTATCTTACCTAAAGTACTAGCCCACAGCTCAACTTCTCAAAAAAGTTCTTCTCCTTCTTTGTACGAAAGAGGACGCGCTTTTATATCTTTTACCCAGTCTGATATTTTTTTTAGAAGATTATTACAAAAGATTTGATTGTCACCAATATAGTCAAACTTTTTGTTCAACCTACTACTCAACTTACCTAGCAATAATTCTCTTAGCTGAGCTTCATGGGGTAAGTTAACGACGAACACCAGTTCATTTAAAAAGTCCTCTATCTCTTTATTGCTGACTTCCTTGCCTATCTCACGCTTTATAAAATCCATATTTTGTTTCAAGTATTGAGCAACACTACCATCTGAATCACTAATTCTATATCTTGCACTATCACCTATATCCAGAAACTCATCTTTTGTGTCTATCCTTACAAATGAAAGTTCTTTTCCTTTATTCTTTCCACTCAACATCATTCTCAGCTTTCTTACTGGATAAAGTATCGAATCCGTGGAATCAAAATCAGCATTTGTAACAATGACAAAATCCTCTATTTCACCCTCAAACTCTCCATTATCTTTGATCTTTAAATAAGCAATTAGATATTTTATTAAGCTAAACGCACCACCCTTTTCCCGTGTTAATAATTTACCTATGCTGATTTTTTTGTGCCTACCTTTCTTATGCTTGATTTGTATGAATCTATGTACTATCTTTCCGTCTTGTTCATAACGAAGAACGATATCATCAAAATCTTTGGCTGACTCCTTCTCTGTGAATAGGCGAAAAGAATATTTCCTATCTACTGCACGTTTAGGAAACAGCATTAGCCATCCCACTTGGTACATAATACCAGGAAAGGTGCATTTAAACACTGAGCAGGACGATCTTTCAAGCATCCTCAACCTCACATAATTTTAAAAATAGTACCGACAAATGGTAAAAAAGTTATATGTCATGATATACAGATATCGTAACAAAGACCTTGGAATATCTACGAGATGTGCTGTTATGTAAATAAAAAAATGTGACTAATTACTTAATCTTTCACTCAAAATTGAATTCACGATATCAGGGCTGGCTTTTCCCTTGGTAAGTTTCATAACTTCGCCAACAAAGAATCCGTATAACTTTGTTTTACCGCTTTTGTATTCTTGAACTTTATCTTGGTTGCTATTGATGATTGTGTCGATAATTTCCGATATTTGACCTCTATCGGTTATTTGCTTTAGGTCTTGCTCTTCTATAATTAGAGATGCAGGTTTGCCAGTTTCAAACATAATATCAAAAACTTGTTTACCAAGTTTAGCAGAGATCGTTCCATCAACGATAAAATCTAAGAGTTCTGACAAAGCATTTGCTTTGATTGGGGAGCTCACAATATCAATATTTGCTTTATTTAAACGACCGAAAAGCTCTACAGTTAACCAGGTGACCGCGAGCTTTGAATCATGTTTTTTTATCAATTCCTCAAAGTAATCAGCAATCGCCTTATCGGAAGTAATGACGTTTGCATCGTATTCATTGATACCTAATTCCTCAATGTATCGCAGCTTTTTTTGATCTGGCAACTCGGGCAAAGATGATTGAATTAAATCAATTTTCTCCTGGCTTACCTCAACAGGTAATAAATCAGGCTCAGGGAAGTATCTATAGTCGCTTGCATCTTCTTTGTTTCGCATCACTTTTGTTTTTCCCGAAGCAACGTCAAACAATAAGGTATCTTGACTTATTTCTTCCCCACCTTCTAAAATTTCAATTTGTCTTTGTATTTCATAGTCTATAGCTTGCACAACATAACGTATCGAGTTTAGATTTTTTATCTCACAACGAGTGCCAAATGTGCTACTGCCTTTTAGGCGGACAGAAACATTTGCATCACAACGAAGTGATCCCTTTTCCATATCACCATCACATGAACCAATGTAACGCAAAATCTGCCTCAATTTTTTCATGCATTCTGCAGCTTCCGCAGATGAACGGAAATCTGGTTCTGAAACAATTTCCATTAAAGCAACCCCTGCACGATTTAAATCCACATAAGTTTTGCTTTCCTCATGAACGCTCTTTCCTGCGTCTTGCTCTAAATGAATTCTCGCAATTCTTATTTCCTTTTCATTGTCGTTGATAAATACTCTACCATTTTTAACTATTGGCTCAAAAAACTGGGTTATCTGGTAACCTTGCGGTAAATCAGGATAAAAATAATTTTTCCGATCAAAGTAAGAACACTTATTAATTTCTGCAGAAAGTGCAAGACCGGTGCGTATTGCTTGCTCTATGCAGTAATAATTTAGTATTGGCAGCGTACCTGGCATTGCCGCATCAACTAGAGAAACTTGAGTGTTATGCTCAGCACCAAACTCCGTTGATGAGCTAGAAAATAGCTTCGTATTAGAAGAAACTTGAGCGTGCACCTCAAGCCCAATTACCGCTTCCCAATCCTCTTTCGTCATGTATTTTATTTAAATGATAATCTTAATATTCTGCAAAATTAACACAAAAAGTCAAAACAAAACCCACATTTTTATTTTTTGTCTTAACTTTTTAACCTATAGTAATTAAAATATGACCTTACCCAGAAAGAGTGAAGAGAAAGAAAAGGCGTTTTTTTATAATAAAAATGTTTTTTCAAAAGGAGTAGTAATGACAAAAAGAAGAGAATATACAGTTGAGTTTTAATTAGAAGCTGTGTATTAAACAGCGTAGACATTCTGCTATTAATTATTGCATTCCTGAGCAATTTGATTCATTATTCTTTTTGTAAAAAATTTTCTTGACTTTCTCTCTACTTTTTCTGGGTAAGGTCACTTTAAAGGAAGTCTAATAGATGCTACATAGAAATCCAGATGAGTTTCTAAAGTCTATTCCAAAAGATAAGCGCATAATGTGCCTTGACATGGGAGAAAAGCAAATAGGCATAGCATTTAGCGATAAAACACAGCTTATAGCCACAGCTCATAGTGTATATTATAGGAAAAATATGAGCAAAGATTTAGGTTATCTGCATAGAATATTCAAAGAAAATGAAGCTGGATCAATGGTAATAGGACTACCATTAAAAATGGACGAGCAAGAAACTAAATGGTGTAAAACCATAATCCAATTCGCAAATAAAATAATAAAAAAATATAAAGTACATATATACTTACAAGACGAAAGCTTCTCAACATCTATCGCAACTCATACACTAAAAATCACTGGAATATCAATCACAAAATCGAAAAAAATAGATGATAAAATCTCCGCATGTATTATTTTGCAACGAACGTTAGACAAGATAAATACAATCAAATAGTTTTTTCAGATCTGGAAATCTTCAAACTGAATCTCATATAAAAGTTACTCAACAAAACAAGAACCTTTCGTATAAGCATGACAAATTGCTACAGCAAGAGCATCAGCAGCATGGTGACATTTTATACTCAAATTTTTAACTATTTGCTTCACCATAAATATAATCTGATCCTTATCAGCATGGCCATTTCCGGTAATGCTTTTTTTTACATAGTTTGCATCATATTCATTCATAGTTAGCTTTGTTATTTTTAACGCTAAAATTACAACCCCTCTTGCATATCCTAAAGTTAGTGAAGATTTAGGATTTTTATTAACAAAAATTTTTTCTACTGCAGCTTCATTCGGAGAATACTGAAATATTACTTTCTTTAATTGTTCAAAAATTATATGTAAGCGTTCACCTGTACCCAATTTACCATCAGTTGATATGGTACCGCCGCCCAAAAATTCAATATTATTTTTCTCGTTCAGGCTGATAATGGCCCAACCAGTCTTGCTTATCCCTGGATCTAGACCTATTATTTTAACCACTTAATAAACGCTTAACCAATAGACAAACAAAAATAAAAACATCCAGACTACATCTACAAAGTGCCAATACCAGGAGGCAAACTCAAAGCACAAATGGTCCTGAGGTGTAAACTGGCCTTTCCGCGCTCTAAATAAACACACTGATAAAAATATTATTCCTATTATAACGTGTGCGCAGTGAAAACCGGTAATCATATAAAAATTGGATGTATAAATAAGCTTTTCTCCTGTTTCTTGTAGAGAAAAACTCGCTTCATGATACTCTATTGCTTGCACTATTATAAAAAAAACCCCAAGCAATATAGTTATGGACAGCATTTTAATCATGCTCTTTTTATCATTTTCAAGTAAAGAATGATTTGCCCAAGTAATTGTTGTACCAGAAAGCAATAATATTAATGTATTCATGAATGGTAGTGACCACGGATCAGGTGGCAAAATTCCCTCAGGGGGCCATTCAACTTTTTTTGCAGGAGAAAACGCCTCAAATAAAAAAACTGGATCAAGCCAGGCTTTAAAGAATGAACAAAAGAACACTATAAAAAATACGACCTCCGAGAGAATAAATAAGTACATTGCAAATTTGAGTCCATGTTTTACAATGGTAGTATGACATTTATCATAAATGGCCTCCCTTATTACATCTCTCCACCAATAGAACAGCACCCCTGATACTGCGGAGATTCCCAGAACTAAACAAAACATTCCGAAAATTTGTTTATGAAGCGCGCCAACTAATCCAAGTGCAAGAATAAGAATTGCTGCTGATATAGCAATTGGCCAAGGACTTGGATCCACTAAATGAAAATCATGTTCTTTACTTTTCATAGCATTTTAAAAAATACTTATTAAGGATACAAATTAGCTTAAAATTGTCAATGTTCCTTAGGAAATTGATTGAATCTTGAAAAATTATATGCACCGTTCAAAAAATCTAACACAAATTGTGCAGTTATTCTAAACAACTCAAGCATTTTGCTCTTTTCATTTTCTCTTGCTCTGCTGCAATATCCATCAATAATATTTTCCAAAATAATGCATCCAGACTTTACTGAATCACTGTAACAAAAATAAAACCAATCCCTATATCTATTATTTTTTTTGAATCTATTTTTCATGCTATCAACGACAGTCTTGTATATAAACATGCAAGAATACAAAACCGTCATAGCCTCATAGGTATTACTATACGAGATGGATAAAAGAAAATTAGTGAAATTAAAACACTCAAGAGATTTCTTTCCACGACTTATACTGTACATAGTAAAGTAGTAGTCATATAGCACTCTATTAACAGTCACTGCTCTTTGGGCTACTTCAGTAAGCGAGATAATACTACTATAATCTTCCATTCTGGATGCAGTAATTAAGGTGGTACGAATATAATCACCTAAGAGCAACGTCTTTTGTTGAGCATAGAATTTGAAGTTCTCTATATTTAGGGTGTTATTCGCCAACTTAACATTAAAAGGATGCTCAATTATATCCTTTAAAAGATTTGACCCGTAACAGCTCCTAATTATGCCACTGAACACTGTAGTTACCGATAAAGATCAAGTCAACGTAAATAATCCGCTGCTAATATTCTTTGCTAGATATATTAGAGTAATACATCTCATCCCAGAATATTACCTCAAGTTCTAATCCGTTACGAAAAAACTCGAGCATCTTTTTCTTCTCCTTATTACTAGATTCTCTATACAGCTTATTCACAATCTCAGTTATAGCATCAGCTGTGTTATCCACTATATTAGTATTATAGAGATTAATCCATTTTTTATACTTATTGCTTGAAGGAATGCTATCTTTTACCGTATGTTGAAAGGTGATCTGACACATACCAAAACATGGATAAGAAGCTGCTAAGCCTTCAGCTACTGAATTATGGTATGCAGCACGCATGAAGAAATCAATAAAGGCAGAACTAGATTTCGATCTTTTGTGATTATCGGATGAGTTACATTCTGTAAACTGCTCCTCGCATAGACTTCGCATACTGAATATTTTACGAGCTATAAAGGTTAATTTATCCATTGTTTCAATATCATTAGCTCTAGCTGCAATAATTAAAAAAGCACGAGTGCAATCCACTAAGCATAAAAAAGTCTGTTGAACGTAGAACTTGAACTTCTTATAACTTAATTTGCCATTCATCAATTCAACATAAAAAGGATGTTCTTCTATTCTATCAATAAGATCAGATGATTCTTTTATAGCTATGCTACAGAATTCTTCTTCTATTACGTTATACATTTTATGAGCCTCACAATAAAAACTGAATATAATAATTATCACTAATATAGTATAATTATTATGAAAAAGCAATTATACTTCAACAATAAGCTAGTATATAAATATGAGGCTGTAAATCAAAAATTTTAGCAATCTAAAGAAATTTTACTATTACCTTCTATATTGAATTCTTTACAAAGATCAGCAGACAAGTTCATGCTTTCCCAAGAAAATCCACCGTCATTTTCTGACTCTTTACCAAAATGTCCATAACAGGCTGTACGTTTATATATAGGGCGATTAAGCGATAAATGCTTGATTATGCCTTTTGTTGATAAATCTATACTATTCTCGATAAACTCTTTAATTACTCTTTCCTCCACCGCATTCGTACCAAATGTATCAATATAGAATGAAGTAGGTTTTGATACACCAATTGCATAAGAAAGCTGCACAAGACAACGTTCAGCTAAACCTGCAAAGACAATATTTTTAGCAAGGTATCTTGCCATATAAGCTGCAGATCTATCAACTTTGGTTGCATCTTTTCCGGAAAATGCCCCTCCACCGTGTGGAATATAACCTCCATAGGTATCAACCATAATTTTTCGTCCGGTTAATCCACAATCACTAACCGGTCCACCAATAACAAATCTACCAGTTGGATTGACTAAGAGATTTTCCTCAGGACATATCCACCCTTTAGGTAAAGATGAAACTATGTAAGGATAAATTATTTCTTTTACTTTTGATTGATCCAAATCCTCAGGGTGCTGTATTGAGACAATGATACTTTCAGCACGTACCGGGAGGTTATTCTCATATGCCAAAGTGATTTGTGATTTTGCATCCGGACCAAGCTTTGCTTCTTTAACTGCGCTCATGATATTTTTCAGAATCGAGTGTGCATAAAAAATGGGTGCTGGCATAAGGTTTTCTGTCTCTGTTGTTGCATAGCCATACATTATGCCCTGATCGCCAGCACCTTGATCCAACCCTATTGCAATGTCATTTGATTGCTCATGCAGCAGTATATTTACCTTCACTTTTCTCCAGTGGAAACCATCATGCTCATAACCAATATCTTTTATTGTATTCCGTACAATACTTTCAATCCTGCTATTTTTGATGTTAGGTCCGAATACTTCCCCAGCTATAATAACGTTATCTTTGGTGACTAAAGTCTCTATTGCAGCTCGCGCAAAAGGATCAGTGAAAAGGTACTCATCAAGTATTGCATCTGAAATTTGATCTGCTACTTTATCTGGATGACCAGCAGCCACTGACTCACTGGTTACTAAATTTTTATATAAACTCATGCTTTAGGTTTCTGCTTATACAATACCAAAACCGCTATAAAAACACAGTTAGTAATTACTAAATGGTGGGTCTGGGAAGAGTTGAACCTCCGACCTCACGCTTATCAGGCGTGCGCTCTAACCACCTGAGCTACAGACCCCTGATTTATTCAAGCTGAAGCTTTCATATTATCTGTAGGCAAGATATCAATAAAAGTCTTTTTATTTGCTGACCTTCTAAAGCTGACCCAGCCTTCTACTTTAGCAAAAATCGTATGATCTTTACCTATACCAACATTCTTCCCAGGATGGAATTTTGTGCCTCTTTGGCGCACAATTATGTTACCAGGAATAACCTTCCCATTCTTCTTTATTCCTAACCTACGACCTGCTGAATCTCTACCATTACAGGAACTACCACCTGATTTTTTAGTTGCCATATCTTACCTCTTACTTTTGAAGATTAATTTCATTGATACGAAGAACAGTTATATACTGCCTATGACTAGTCTTTCTACGGTAATTTTTTCTTCTTTTCTTCTTAAAGATTATAATTTTTTCTCCTCTACACTGCTCCAATACTTCAGCTTTAACAGTAGCATTAGATGAATAAGATAAGCCATTATTTGAAATACAAATCACCTTATTGATTTCTACCTCTTTTTTTTCTTCAACTTCTAACTTCTCTACTTTTATTATACTGCCTTCTTTTACTAAATATTGTTTTCCACCAGTCTCAATTACTGCAAACATGATAAATATAAATTATTGTTATTAACTTTAATCGTAAACGATGTCATATATGCTGTCAATATAAATAAAAAACATGACTTAATGCTCCTTCTGAGCTACTTAAATACTTCTATCTTTTTTCACCTTGTTATCTGCTTTTTCTCAGACAATAATTAATTCTCAAAAAATCTTGTTTTGAACAGAAGCAAAACTTGATCATTTTTAATCTCCCTCACTTTGCTTTTGCGGTAGGTCTCTAATTAAAACTCCATAATACGGCTTATTAATTATCTAGCAAAAATTCAGCTTCAATTTGAAAAAAGTACAACCTGTTGCTATTCAGCTGGGGTTTTATAAGTTATAATTTATTCCAAGCTCAAATCCATGATTATAATCTTCAAATGCTTTCAATAGACTATAACCAGCAAAAGCACTTGTCCTTGAAGAAAGCGGAAGGTCCAGACCAGAGCTTATTTTATATGAGAAACCAAATTCTAACTTACTCAAATCGATAGCAGCGCCTATACCAACATTGACATACGGAGTGATATCCGTGTTTGTAAACTCGTAATGATAACATAAATTTGCTAAAATTCCTCCTTGCAGTCTATATTTAAAAATATTTGCAACTGAAATCATAGGCTCAACTGAAATTTTTACGCTGTTTGTGTAGTGATAACCGATACTATGACTAAAATTGCCAGAACTGTATGACGAAGAAGTATAGATCCTATCTCTAACCCAATCAACTCCAAAACATGGTACTGACAAAGAAACAGCAGGCAATATAGCTACTAAGGTAAGTAATTTTTTCATTTTTACCCTCCAAATATTGATATACGCATGTATACAAATATAAGCATTAAAAATAATATAATTACAGCGAATTACTTTATTCTCTTAATCACCTGCTTTTCTCTTGCTATTGCAAGGCTTTTTTCTGGTACATCTTCCACTATAACACTACCTGCCGCAATTACAGAGTCATCATGAACATTAAGCGGTGCAATGAGTGAGCTATTGGCACCAATAAAGCAATTGCTTCCTATGTTCGTTTTATGTTTCTTTTTCCCATCATAATTACAAACAATAGTACCTGCTCCTATATTACTCCTCTGCCCTACTTTAGCATTTCCTATATAACTTAAGTGTTTTATTCTAGTGTTTTGACCAACTTCACTTGTTTTCACTTCCACAAAATTTCCTATTTTTGCCTTATTACCAATTGTTGTGTTTCCGCGTATTCTGGTAAATGGACCGACCTCAGCATTACTTTTAATTAAGCAGTTTTTTAAATGCGAAAATGGCAGTATTTTCGCACCAGACTCTATTTTCACTCCAGTACCGAAAAAAACATATGGGTAAATAACTGAATCTCTGGCAATTTGCGTATCAAGAGAAAAGAAAACAGTCTCTGGAGCAACAAGCGTTACTCCAGAGTTGGTAAAAAATTTTCTTTTGTTTTCTTGAAAGTAAAATTCAGCTTTTATAAGGTCATTTCTGTTATTTATTCCCGTTGCCTCTTCTCCACCGGTAATAACGTAACCGACATTTAAATTACTCTTCACTGCAATGGAAACTATATCGGTCAAATAATATTCATGAGTTGAGCTATTGCACTCTATTTTCTCCACCAATTCACGTAAATTCTTTGCACATGCAACCATTATTCCAGCATTTGCAAGAAACTCTTCATGATTATTTTTATCACTCTTTGCTTCTACGATTTCTCTTAAGGAACCATTCTCAATAATTAACCTACCGTATTCTTTATTGCTTGTCCTAAAACCTAGGCAAACTAGAGCCTTGCCTTCTAAGCAACTAACCATTTTAGTTATTGTGCTGCTTTTTATGAGTGGGGTATCTCCATACTGCACAATAATTATGCTCGAATCTGGCAATTCTTTCAGGTTTCTCATCGCAGTTTTGACTGCATCTCCCGTGCCAAGTGTTAATTCTTGTGTAATTAACTGTATATCCTTAAAGCACTTTAGTCTTTCAATTAAAGGCAGATCAACTACAACAGCAATATTTTCAGGATTTAACTGTTTTGCATTGTAAATGACATGCTGGAGCATGGAAAAACTGCCTATTTTGTGTAGGACCTTAGGCAAATCTGAATTCATCCGCCTGCCATGCCCTGCAGCAAGTATAACGAACGTATGAGTTTTACTTATCACTTATCTTAAAGATGAAAAATGAAAACCGTAATGATCAAGCCAGCTGATTTTGTTGTCATAAAAGCTCCTTAAGTCGCTAATTTGATATTTTAGCATTGCAAGCCTTTCTATACCAATGCCAAACGCAAAACCGCTGTATTTAGTGTGATCTATTCCAACATTTTGAAATACATTTGGATGCGTCATACCGCATCCCAGTACTTCTATCCATTTACTACCTTTATAACTTATGTCCACTTCTGCAGAAGGCTCGGTAAAAGGGAAAAAACTATTACGAAAACGTATCTTCAGCCCTTTATCTCCAAAAAACTTATTAAGGAAGTGATGAATAGTAAATTTTAACTGGCCCATATTGACATTCTCATTGACATATAACCCCTCTATTTGATGGAACATAGGGGTGTGAGTTGCATCAAAGTCGTTTCTGTATACTCTACCAGGAGATACGATTTTAATCGGAAAAGTTTTCGCTTTTTCCATAGTTCTGATCTCCACAGATGAGGTATGAGTGCGCAGCACCATTCTTTTGTCGTTTATTTTATTCTTTAAGTAGAAGGTATCTTGCTCCTCCCGCGCAGGGTGGTGACTTGGAGTATTCAGTGCATCAAATACATGAAATTCATCTTCAATGTCAGGGCCATCAACTGCTTTAAAACCCATATGTGCAAAAATAAGCTTTACTTCATTTAGAACCTTACTGAGTGGATGGACCTTGCCCATTTTTTCTGGTCTAACGGGCAACGTGATATCAACCGCCTCGTTCTGCAATTTAAAGTTAACTTCTTCGGCTTTTAGTGCATTTTCCTTATTCATTATAAGCTGATCTAGCTTATTACGTAAAACGTTGATAACTTCGCCTAAATTGCGCTTTTTTCCTGCGTCTTCTATCTCTTTTAAGTTGTCAAAATAAGCTTTAATTACACCCTTTTTTCCCAAATATGATAGCCTGACTTTTTCTAAATCTTGTAAAGAAGAAGCATTCTCAATTTCAGAGACCGCTTTATCTTCAAGTGAAGGTATTTCATTCAGTAGCTCTTTATTCATCTTAGAAACGCTGGCTTAAACTTTAATTATAGTAAAATCTTGAATAGCATCAACAATCTAAAAACTGTCCCATTTTGATTATTAATTTATTCACCAATTAGTTTTTTTTATTTACCTTTGCGTTGATGAATTTGCTGTATCAACCATGCACAACAGTGACACTGAAACTGATAATAAGTACAAAATAGAGGATTTACCTAAGTTCTTTAAGGAAAGATCCAAAAACATAAGTAAAGCATTTTCTAGCAAAATAATTAAGATCAGTACCATTCGCTCGAGAAGTATTGAAAGTAATATACAAGAATTTTCATTTGAGCTAACAGCAACAGGTAAAGACACCTTTAATACAAGACCATTTCAAATAAAATCTTTAATTGATTTTTTTAAAATCTGCCTTTCTCGGGAAAAAAATTTTACAGTCAACATAAAAGTACCAAAAGAAAGCAGTGAATTATATAATAACTACTGTAAAACTAATAGTGATAAAACTGTAGAAGAATTCGTAAATAATGCTCCGTCTCAAATCCTTCTGCAAGGAATAACAATCATACTACAAACAAATGTTAAAGACATTAACTTAGATAATTTGCACCAAATAGGGTCATTTTTAAATGAAAAGCTAAAACATGCAGAAAAAACTGAAAATGAGGAACAGAGTCAAGTTACACTACAAGTAAAAGAAGCAGAAAATAAAGACAGACAAGAACAGAGTGAAACTAAGCAAAAAAACGCACAAAATAGACAAATTGTACCATTTACAGGCTCGTTTGGCTTTAACGTAGCAAGCAAAGTAAATTGTAAAGCTCCAGTGGTTACTGCTGCAATAAAAGCTAATATACCAAAATATAGAGTCTTCCTTCCCTTATCCAATTTTTTTAATGATGTAATAAGGTTATCCCTTTTAAGAACACCAAAACCTTCTATACAGAGCAACAATATACCATTTGGTGTCATTCCAGCGCTTGACGCTGGAATCCAGAAAAAAAAAGAAAAATGGACCCCAGTGTCAGCTACTTGGATGACAAGTAGTATAGGAAATCCAATACCTCAAGGAGCAGAACAGAATGTAGGTCAAACTACTTCGCACACAGAGTATTTTAAGGCTAACAGAAAAAAGAAGTCAAAAAAGCAGACCAAAGAACTATCAGAGAAAGAAAAACAATTAGCCATAAAACAAGCACAAAATGATGCTAGAGTAGCTATGTTAGATAACCAGATTGAGCGCAGGGGAAAAAAACTCGATGAAATATTTATTGAAGTGATGAATGGATACAAAAATCAAGATCCAGAAACATTTCGCAATGTTTTTAACTCAATATTCAATATTGTTTATTTTCAAGATAAACAATTACATGAAATATTAGAGTCAGGTGAGATATCAGAAGTATTAGAAATACTAGAAATACCACAACCAGCTGGCAAGTCTTCTTTTCCAAAAGAGTATTTACATAAGCAAGTATATAAAAAAAAAGAGCAATTGCTCAAATTAGTTTCAGGTGTTTATATACAACAACCTCCTACGCAACATGAAAATACTCCTCATAAATCTACAAACCCTTTACCAATAAATAAATCTAAAGATCCTTCACCAGCAACAAATGAAGCTAAAACTCTACCACCTACTAACATTACACTCAAATCACCGTTAAAAACTGTATTTTCCTCAAAAAAGGCTTATTTTTGTCTATTTATAATAGTAGCATCTGCATCAACACTTTGCTTATGGCATTTTCCATTAGGAAAAGTGTCAATGTTAAAAGGATTAGTGCCACCAGAAAAAAGAGAAAATATTGGGTTAGCGTTGAACATAGGGTTACCAACATTGATTACATTATGTGTTTTGAGTTTAGCTTACTTTATATATTCTGAATATTCTATAGAATCTGTTAAGCAAGTAAGTGAAAACGATCCCCTTTCTCGCGCCTATAGCTAGTGCAGGCTCAGTTTTCCTACGTCATACCGTCACGGTATCTCTAGATCCCGCTAACACGTAGCGGGATGACGAGCTTATCTTCATGCCGCCGCGAACCGTCATACCGCGATTCATTCGCGGTATCTCTAGATCCCGCTAACAAGCAGCGGGATGACGAATTTGTCGTTTTTTAAATTGTCGGTAAACCAGAATTACTTTAGCTATAACAAAATAGAAATAAGTTGTTGTAAAAAATTTTTCATGGTAAAATTATTTATTTTCACCATATGTTTAAAGGAATTATCACAGATATCGGAACTATAACTGATACTACCACTCACTCCAATTCTTTCCATATCAAGGCACAAAACTTGTCCTCTATAAATAAAGGAGATTCAATAGCTTGCTCTGGTGTATGTTTAACTGTTGTGAACATACTGAACGATGTATTCACAGTTCAAGTGTCTCAAGAAACTATGAAGGTTGCTAACTTAAATACGTGGAGAATAGGAAAAAAAATAAACCTAGAACAAGCAATGCGGCTAAGCGACAGAATCGATGGCCACTTGGTTCAGGGTCATGTTGATGGGGTAGTAAAAATTTTAACAATTAAGCGAAATTTAGATTCTCATGAAATCAAACTATCGTGCCCACAAGAATTAATTAAATTTGTTGCAAAAAAAGGCTCCGTTACACTAGACGGGGTTTCCCTCACAGTGAATTCAGTTATTAATCAGGAATTTATAGTAAATATAATTCCCTATACATGGGAAAATACAACTTTTCAGTACAACAAAATAAATGATTATCTGAATTTAGAAATTGACATGATCGCTAGGTATTTAGATCAATTGATGCAGCATAAATACAATTAATTTTACAACCTTGTTATTTACAACTATTATATCTTGAAAACCATATAGATATAAAATATGCTTTTCGATAGCCTAATTATCTTCATTGTTGTTCTATGCGTAATAATCTCGGTAACTAGAGGTTTTATAAAAGAGCTATGCGCACTAATGTTTCTATTTTTATCAATTTTTCTGACAGCTAATCACTATGATTTTTTCACTCCAAATTATAGTAAATATTTTGATTCTAAAGTTATACTAAACATACTTTCTACAATCTCTGTATTTATTATACTTAATCTTATATTCATGATAATAAACAACTGGCTAATGTACATATTATCACCCATAAGGTTGGGGTTTATCGATAGAGTTACTGGAATCTTTCTCGGAGTGCTTAAAGGAATATTGCTCTCTTATGTATTATTTTTTGCTGTGCACTTATATTGCTACACAGTATATGACAAAAAAGAATATGGCAAAAAAGAGGAACATTCTGAAATAAAAGCAGAAGACATATTGCCTAATTGGATAATAAATTCACACTCTTATCAGGCTTTATTTGTGACAGCAGAAGAAGTAATTGACATGTATGTACCAGAGTCGTTGATACTAAAAATAAAAGAGATCGGTGGAGAAATGGTTGATCAAGAAAAACCCAAAAACAATAAAAAAGAAGAGTAAATATTTATTTATAAATATGTTCATTAGGAGTATTCAAAAAGCCATATGTGTCAGGTTAGTAACCGTTCACGGAGATAAGGTGGTTTACAAAGTAAGTATAAAAGTGTAAAGAGATAGGAAGCTAAATATGGAATGGGTAAATGACAACAGTGCTGCAAGAAAAGGTTGTAGCAGAAAACGCTAATCTCAAGGAAGAAATAAAAGCACTGATCAGAGAAAATGATAGCTTGAAAGCAAAAATAGTTGAATTAGAAGACAAATTGGGCTTAAATTCGCAAAATTCATCGCTGCCACCATCACGAGATATATATCGTAAGAAAGCAAAAAAGAAAAGTGATAAAAAACCAGGAGGTCAGCCAGGACATAAGGTGCATAAGCGTGAATTAATGGCTGCAGACGAGGTAGTGAGATGCACAATTGATACAATTTGTATGTGTGGAGGTAAGATTACTTTAGAAGATGAAATTATTCATCAGAAGGCAGAGTTGCCAGAAATTAAGCCAATTGTAACTGAGTACAGGTTGCAAAGAGGACATTGTAGAGTATGTAATAAAAGAATTACAGCAAATTTACCCGAAGGTGTTGCAAGAGATTTTCTAGGACCCAATGCTAAAACAGTTATAAGCAGCCTTAGCGGCTTTTTTATTAACTCAAAAAGAGAGGTACAGCAAATTTTGGGCAGTATTTTTAATCTAAATATAAGCCTTGGTTTAGTCTCAAATACTGAACGCAGGGTATCGAAGAAGTGTGCATCTGAATATGAGAAAATGAAGGAAGAGTTGCAAGGAAGCGAGTATTTGCATATAGACGAAACAGGGCACAGAAATCAAGGAAAGAGAGGCTGGAGTTGAGTAATAACAAACAAAGCGTTGACACTTCTGAAGGTAAGCGAGTCTCGTGGTAAGAAGGTGTTGAAGAGTTTACTGCCAGAATATGATGGTATATTTGTGAGCGATAGATACGCTGTATACAATTACTTCAATCGTGAAAATAGACAGATATGTTGGGCACATCTGGCAAGAGATTTTGAGAGATTTGCCCATAGTAAAAATGTTGAAGTGAGCAAAATTGGCCAAGCACTAAAATCGCTCAGCAATAAGGTGTTTGTAGTAGATAAGGCAAAAAAACAAAATTTGATAGATAATTTGAGATTTTATCGACTGGTGCGAAAAATTCGGAAAAGGGTAAAACATTTTTTACGTAAAATGACGAGGGTTGCAAATAGCACTCAAGCTTCAAGAATGGCCGCTAAGATGTTACGATCTGAGGATATGATGTGGAAGTTTTTAAGAAAACCTGAAGTGATAGAAACAACTAATAACCTTGCAGAACGGCAAATTAGACGGTACGTAATTTATCGTAAAAACAGCTTTTTCACCTGGTCAGAACGTGGAGAAAGATTCGTGGAAAGAATGTTGTCGATATTTTTGACATCACGTCTAAATGGCCAGAACCCCTTTCAAAAGCTACAGAATCTAGTAGCTGTCACTGCTTAGTTCTTTAATTCATTCTCACAATCCGTGAACGGTTACCCCCCGGTATGGTGTATCCCTTGAGGTTCATCAATAGCAATTAGCACTATATACCTTGGGTCAAGCATGGTTAGCACTCCTATAAATGACGCTATGTTTGCATCTTTGCTATATTTACCATCTACAACTTTTTCCGCCGATCCAGTCTTTCCCCCTATTGAATATGCCTTCATTTTTGCTTTTCTGCCAGTGCCATCTGTTACTGCTGCGCGTAATAATTTTCTCATTTCCCTGGAAGTTCTTCTTGAGATAATTTGCTCTCCTATACTTCTTTTATTCAACATCAAGGTTGCGTTATGAAATACCCCATTGTTGATTAATGCTGCTGCAGTTTGTGCAAGATGTATAGGAGTTATACCAATTCCTAAAAATAAATAGAGGAATAAAGAAAAATTTCTAAAATAGAATAATTTAAGAATTAGTGGGGAGTTATGGCAGGAAAAAGTAAAGCAATAGGAGAAGAATTATATAATAAGTGTAACCTGGAATTAAAGAAGCACGGCATAAGAGGAGAGATAGGAAGAAGATTACAGGCAATAATATCTGCAAAAGAATATGGAATAACAAAAGTTGCTCAAATATACCGAATTACTAGAACTACATTGATGAAGTGGATTACAAGATTTAAGGAAGGAGGAGTCAATGCGTTTAAAATACAACCAGGACGTGGAGTAAAGCCGAAGTTGAGCTACAAGCAGCAAGAAGAAATTAAAAATGTCATAGCAGAAGAAGGAGCCAACCTAACGGCTAATACCAAATCTCATAAATAAGTAGGCAAATAACTCACAGAACAAATGGTTTTGATCGAACTTTCCGTAATATTACGAATGAATGCACATACAGTATCCTCCAATAAACTAACAGAGTCATATATTCTATTTTTAATGAGATTGTCTTTCAAATATTGCCATAAACGCTCTACTGGATTTAACTCTGGTGAATATGGAGGTAAATAGATTAAGGTAATATTTTGTGGTATTTTTAAACCTTTGGATCTATGCCATCCTGCACAATCCACAACAAGAAATGCCTCCCTTGTTCCTAAATATTGTGACATCTGCTCAAGGAATATATTCATACAATCAGTATTGACGTTTGGTACGAATAAGCTAGAACTCTCTCGATTTCTAGGATTAACTGCACTATAGAGATAAAAGTTTTGCCTACCTAATTTTACCTTAACCTGTGTCCTAATGCCTTTTTTAAACCACCCGTGTCCAATCTTTGAATGTGTGCCAAACCGCGACTCATCGAAGAAAAATAGCTCTTTTTCGGGATACGTGACAATAGTTTCATTAAGATTTTTTTTTAAACTCTTCTTGTTTATTTTTATCCTGTTTATTGTGCACAGGCCTTGGAGTAATATACGAAAAACCTAACTTTTGCATCAGTCTATGTGCTGTAGACTTACTTACCTCAATAGAAAACATTTTCTCAATTATGATTTTTAATTTCTTAGCCGTTAGGTTGGCTCCTTCTTCTGCTATGACATTTTTAATTTCTTCTTGCTGCTTGTAGCTCAACTTCGGCTTTACTCCACGTCCTGGTTGTATTTTAAACGCATTGACTCCTCCTTCCTTAAATCTTGTAATCCACTTCATCAATGTAGTTCTAGTAATTCGGTATATTTGAGCAACTTTTGTTATTCCATATTCTTTTGCAGATATTATTGCCTGTAATCTTCTTCCTATCTCTCCTCTTATGCCGTGCTTCTTTAATTCCAGGTTACACTTATTATATAATTCTTCTCCTATTGCTTTACTTTTTCCTGCCATAACTCCCCACTAATTCTTAAATTATTCTATTTTAGAAATTTTTCTTTATTCCTCTATTTATTTTTAGGAATTGGTATAAGAAGCAACAAACGGACAATAGAGTCGTAGCTCTCAATATATTAGACCAAAACTTTATTGTCGATCAACCAAATAAAATATGGGATTACTTATATAAAAACCAAAGAAGGATGGCTATATTTGGCAGGATCTATATTCACGCATGGTAGTTAATGAGCAGTTCAATAAATAAACAATTGGTTGTTGACTCTTTATTGATGGCCGTTAATAAGCGCAAACCCGATAAAAATCTGCTGTTACATAGCGATCAAGGGTCACAGTATACCTCTCAAAATTACCAATTTCTATTGAATACAAAAAACATCATTTCCAGCATGAGCCATAAGGGATGTTGTTACGATAACTCTGTTGCAGAAAAGTTCACTCAAAAGGGAGCTGCTTATTGATACTTTTCGCTCAACAAACCAGAACTGCCATATTTGAATACATAGAAATCTTTTATAACAAACAACGTAGGCATTCTACTATTAATTATTGCATTCCTGCACAATTTGATGCATCATTCTCATGACAAAAACGTCTTAACTTTCTCTCTACTTTTTCTGGGTAAGGTCAGATAAAGTAGAACCACCAAGTGAAAAATATATGCTAATTAGTACAACATCAGAGCTGGAAGATACGTGTGAAGAATTAATAGCAAAAAAGCCGAAATTTATAGCAGTTGACACGGAGTTCATTAGAAATAATTTAACCTACTACCCAAAATTATCGTTAATTCAAATTTCTTACGGAGAGAAGAGTTTTATTGTAGACGCATTAGTGCCAGAAATTGATTTATCATTCATTAAGAAAATAATGCTAAATCAGGGGATAACCAAAGTGTTTCATAGCTGCAGGCAGGATATAGAATCCTTACTCACTGTGTTTAAATGTATTCCCACTCCCATTTTTGATACCCAAGTTGCCGCTATGTTTTGTCATTATTATCATGACTTTATTGGTTACTCAAAAGTAGTAGAGCAATATCAAGGAGTAGTGCTGGATAAAATTAAAGCTAAAAATTCAGATTGGTTAAGGCGTCCGTTGTCCGAGGATCAGTTAGACTATGCAATAAACGACGTGGTACACCTATATGACTTATACCAAATATTGTGCAATAAACTTGAAGAAAATAATAGGATGTGTTGGTTTCAAGAAGAGATGGAATCAATAGTTAATATAAATAAGTATTTACATAGTCCAAAAGATGCATGGAAGAGAATTAAATTTAATTATGAAACAAATCCAAGATTGGTATTAACTGTTAAAGCAGTTAGTGAATGGCAAGAGACCTTAGCACAGCGCTATAATATGAATCGTAGTAAAGTAATTAATAATGCTGTAATAGCTGGTTTTATTGAAAAAAATGTAGAGCATGTTGATGAGATTTTAGATGATCTCAAGAGGAATGCAAAAAATATAAAAGATGCAGATTTACTAGAGTTTGTGAATATTTTTAATGAAAATGAAAAAAATTGGATGCAGCAAAACAACATCTTACCGAATAATTATGACAAATCTGTATTCGATATACTCTCAATTATTTTAGATAGTAAATGTAAAGAAAGTAACATATCAAGGAAATTAGTTTCTTCAAAAGATGAGTTAACCGGGTCAATATCTGGGCAGATAGATAAACTATTCAAGGGGTGGAGATACGATTTTTTTGGCAGGTCAGTTGAATCATTTTTGAACACAAGCTCAAAATTTGAGATTTCAGCAGTGAAATCCGCAAATAATACAACTAAAATTCGGAGTAATTTGGTGGAGAATAACTGTTGCTAAAGTAACTTAGATTTATCGACAATCGTCATTCCGCTGCTTGTTAGCGGGATCTAGAGATACCGCGGCGGTATGGCGGTTCGCGGCAGTATGAAGATAACCTCGTCATCCCGCTGCTTGTTAGCGGCCAAGAGATACTGCGGCGGTATGACGTAGAGCTACGTGTTGAGGTTTAATGAATCCACTATTTTTTTTATTTGAGAAAAAACATACTCTTTGCTTACACTGGTGTCGATAATAAAGTCACTCATCTTCCTTTTCTCCTCAATAGATAACTGAACATTGAAGATTAAATTTAGCTTTTCTTTATCTATGTTGCGTTCGTTAAGTCTTTGAGCTTGCACAACGCTATCTGCATAGATAAAAATAATAAGGTCACAGTATGAATGAAATTTTGTTTCTAATAGAAGTGGCACATCTAAAACTAAAAGCTTTCTATCGATCTTTTTTTCCTTGGCAATAAAAAATTCTAATTCACGCAGCACAGCAGAGTGAACCAAAGATTGAAATTGTTTCCAATTTTCATCGTAGGCTAAGAAATATTTAGACAGTACTGTTCTACCTATTTCACCATTTACTACCACTCCAGGAAAATTTTTTTCTGCATAACTTATTATGCTTTTATCCACTTTATAAAGTTGGTGTACAACAGAATCAGCATCAAACACAGCAGCACCAAACTCTTGAAAGCAATTAGCTACAAAGCTCTTTCCTACCCCAATTCCGCCTGTTAGACCTATGATCATATAGCAAAATACATTAGACTTCTTTCGAAACTATATTACAGTAGCTGCTGTGTCTACTCAAAACCCAAATTTGGCTATGCAGAGGCTCTGATGATAAAAGAAAAAATAAACAGCTATTATTTTTTTAGTAATTAAGTAAAATAGAGTGAAAGATTGCGAGGAAGTTTTGAAAAATAAGATAAAAAAGATAGTAATTTCAGGAAAGGAAGTGTGGCCAATCATTGAGGGCGGCAAAGGCATCGCAATCAGTGATGGAAGGTCAAGTGGAGCATTTGCTGCAGCAGATGCTGTGGGTACGTTTTCTGGTGCAAATGCTAAGCTTATTGATGATAATGGTGAGTTAGTGCCGCTGATTTACAAAGGCAAAACAAGAAATGAAAAACACAGTGAATTGATTGAGTATAGTATTAAAGCTGGAATCAGTCAGGCAAAAATAGCGAATGAAATATCAAAAGGTCATGGAAGAATACATATGAATGTGCTTTGGGAGATGGGAGCAGCAGAACGCGTGCTTCATGGCATATTAGAAAAAGCAAAAGGCTTAGTTCATGGTATTACCTGCGGTGCTGGTATGCCTTATAGGCTTGGAGAAATTGCAGCTAAATATCAGGTTTATTATTACCCTATTGTCTCATCGGTGCGTGCTTTTAAAGCATTATGGAAGCGTACTTACCAAAGAATATCTTCCTGTTTGCTTGGTGGAGTAGTGTATGAAGATCCATGGCTTGCTGGAGGGCACAATGGACTCAGTAACAGTGAAGACCCAGAGCTACCACAGGCTCCATTTGAAAGAGTTGCAGAGCTTAGATCTTTCATGAACGAGATCGGTCTTTCAGAAACACCAATTGTTATGGCAGGAGGAGTGTGGCATTTGAAAGATTGGGAACATTGGTTTGACAATCTGCAAATTGGACCAATAGCTTTTCAGTTTGGCACTCGTCCACTTTTGACGAAAGAAAGCCCAATTTCTGCAGAGTGGAAAAAGAAGCTACTCACTTTAGAAGAAGGTGATGTATTTTTAAATAAATTCAGTCCAACAGAGTTTTACTCATCTGCAGTAAAAAATAACTTCATACGTGAGTTGCAGAAACGGAATTCACGTCAAATAAAGTTTTCAGAAAATGCCAGCGAAGAATTTAGTAGTGAATTTGCAATGGGTAGCAGAGGTAGGAAGATCTACCTTACTTCAAAAGACAAAGAGCTGGCAAATACATGGACTAAAGCAGGGTATACAGAAGCAATGAAAACTCCAGATACAACTGTTATTTTTGTGACGCCAGGCAAATTTGCAGAGATAAGACAAGATCAAATCAATTGTATGGGATGCTTAAGTCATTGTTTGTTTAGCAATTGGAAGGATCACGGCGACCATTCAACAGGACGAAAGCCAGATCCACGGAGTTTTTGTATACAAAAAACACTGCAAAACATTATACATGACGGCAATATTGAAAATGAACTCATGTTTTCCGGGCACAATGTGTACAAATTTAAGCAAGATCCGTTTTATGAGAATGGCTACGTACCGACAGTAAAAGAGCTGTTGGAAAGGATATTAACTGGGTATTAAGTTATGGTTGATTTGACAAGAAGACGTTACTTTGTTATAATAAGTATTTATTAATTTAGTCTTAACTTAAGAGGGTATTTATGGTAGCAAGTGATAGTGTTTTAAAAAGGTATGCGTTAGCCTATATAAAAAAATCTGGTAGTAACAGTAATGTTAAAGAGTTTTTACAATTTTGTAATACGCAAAACACCACAAATTGGAGTGAGGAGAATTTTAAAAATGCGTATGAAAAATTTACACATCCAAATTCAAGCAATAGGCACGATACAGGAAGCAGAAATAATCAATATAACGCAGGGAATAACAGGCAACCTACAGGCCCTCAGGTTACACACGTACATGTACACAATGATAGAGGTTTAGATTTTTGGGATTATTTACTACTTCGCAGCCTGTTTGGTGGTCATACTACAGTTATAAATAACCCTGGTTTCAGTAGTGGTAGCCATCAAAGCAGAGAAGATAAGAAAAAAGACTCGGAAGACAGTAGAAAGCTATTAGCTTTAGGTATGGTAGCTGCAGTTGTGTGTGTTGCTTTCCATGCTGGTATGTGTTTTTGGTATAACAGCAGCAGAAAAGCGGCTAGAAAAGAAGAAAAAATAGATTATCTTGATAATAAGCTTAAGATGCTTAGGAATATAGAATTTGCGGTTGGCGCTGTTTCTTTAGCGGCTTTGGTAGCTTGTGCTGTTTATCCAGTGTGGGGTTTAGTTATCCTTGGCGTTAATTCTCTCGTATGTTTTGCTGGTGGTTTAGCTTTTCATATGAAGCATGAGAAAGAATCAGATAATATTGAGAAGGCTAAAGAAGCAGTTAGGAATTATGGACCACCTCCTTACTCTCCTCCAAGCGCTCCTCCTTATAGTGAATTTAATGATTCTAATGTGAGTGGGGTGTTTGAGAATTATAAGGTGTGCTAAACCCATAACTGTACGAACATTTTGATTTGGGCCCATCAGGAGGGTGTCATTCCAGTGCTCCTTTCTCGTCATCCCAGTGCCCAGACACTGGGATCCAGCTAAGTTAGTGAGTGTAAAAGTAGCCAACCTTACGTTAAAACACAACGTTCTTGATGAGATTGCATAAAAACTGGATTCCTTACATCATAGAGGCACTGCCATTATAGAGTAAAATGAGATCCCAGTGTCTGGGCACTGGGATGACAGCTAGCCTGACAACCGTCATCCCGCTACTTGTTAGCGGGATCTAGAGATACCGCGGCGGTATGACGGTTTGCGGTAGTATGACGTAGTACTGCTGTCGTCCCGCTGCTTGTTAGCTGATGAGATACCGCGAATGAATCGCGGTATGACGGTCTGCGGTGGCATGACGATAACCTCGTCATCCCGCTACTTGTTAGCGGGATCTAGAGATACCGCGGCGGTATGACGAGGGAGAACAGTCAATGGCGTCAACTTAAGAGCATACATTAGCAAACTCTCCTAAAGACATGATGGCGTTTAGGCTTATCTACTTTATCGCGGCTATACAATCTTCCCGGTCGGATCTTAACTTTAGCGCGTATACTTGCTCTATCAAAAAGGGCTTGAAAATCTTTTGGCGCAACAAGCACTTGATAAAGTTTCTGTCTCATCACACCAAATAAAACTGAAAAATTTAAACGATACTCAGCAATTTGATCTGGGTTCCAAGGCCCTTGTGCATCACACATATGAAGCGATAATATATTGCACATGACCAAGTTTGCCCAAAATTCTTGTAATACAGCCTCTCCAGAAAAATTATCTAACTCTGCTCCTACTTTGAGTCGTTTATAGCACTCCTCTATGTGCCACCTTAATACATAAGCTTTACTCCAAAGTCTCGATCAAAAACTCTGTTTCTCCGTTGGCTAATGTCAGCTCTTACTTTCTGTCCTTTCATTTTATTTTTTAGCTTTTCATTTTCCAATATAAAATCAAAATCTAATTCGCCAGCGTTCCCATAGCTTGCTATAATTTCTTTTTTGCAAGCGAAAAATAAAATCTACTTCCAAATCATCATGCTGCTGAATGAATTTTACTGAAGACGATCATAGATAAATAATAATTTCTCTTGATTTAATGAACGCATTTGAGTGATAACTTCGGGTAATTGCTCTTCCGCCAACGTTTGTTCACCTATATTCCAAGCCGCAAGACGAGCACTACAAATCAGCGAAGTACACAAATCAACAAACAAATTGCCAATGGTGCCTGTTGTTCCATTTGGTTTAAAGCGGCCAAACTCGGATACAATTTCCTCAGAGCTGAATACCAGAACCATCTGCTGCAATAAGTCTATAGCCTCTCCAAGTTCCATACTCAGGTTCATCCTGATAGGCTGTTTGGATGCTTAAATTCTTGAAAGCCTGTATGGCAAATCTTATACCTTGCTTTAGAAAAAGCTTGCTTTGAGGGTACATGTCAATGGCTCCATAAGTTCAAATTCTATTCCCAAACTTTTTTTAACTAACTATAGAAAATACTGTCGAAAAAAGAAGTTTTCTTGTTCGTGTAAAACTCAACACAATGGATTTTCTGAAAAGTTTTCGAGTATATTGCATTTTTAATTTGTAAGATAAGATCTTTTCCTTTTTGCATGCCTCACCTAAAAATGACACATTTTAAACTTTTTTGTTGCAATAAAATAGAAACAAAAGTGCTGTCTCTTGTAGTATTTTACTCCTTAACATCCCTTAAGTTGATGCCATTGCCTGAACGGATACAATTATTCAACCATATTTTTGAAGATAGCTAGTTTCTGTATTTATTTTAAATTGAAGAAAGCTCAAATGAAAGATCGTGTTTTGCTAAAATCACAGAATGCAGTCTGGTTACATTACTCTAGCTATACGCAACAACTTTACTTTCAACAATTTTATTAGCAATAATACGACTTTCACAATCAATATTTATTATATCAGATAGTGAATTAATATCAGTGTAACTATCAAAACTTTCCATTGTTGATTCCACTACCTCTACTATTTTTAAAAAGCCAATTCGTGACTTCAAAAATTCATTAACAGCTATTTCATTTGCAGCATTGAGCACAATACTGTTTGTTTGTGGAGCAGAAGAGTTTAACACTGCCATGCTAAGCTTTAGCGCAGGAAAACGCTTATGGTCTGGTTCTTGAAAGGTCAATTTTCCTTGCTTTGTTAAATCTAATTTACGATTTAAAGCTGATCTTTCCGGCCAAGACAAAGCATATGAAATAGGAATTGCCATGTCAGTTTCTGCAAGCACAGCAAAGTTGAACCCATCCTTATAAGTTACAATTCCATGTACTATTGACTCAGGATGCACTATTGCTTCAATTTTATCCGGGCTGATGTTAAACAAGTTATGTGCTTCTATTATCTCTAGTGCCTTATTCATCATTGTTGCACTATCAACTGAGATTTTCCTTCCCATATTCCAAGTGGGGTGACTAAGCGCCTGATCTACCGTGACATTTCTTAATTGCTCAGAACTATAGTTTAAGAATGGTCCACCAGAAACAGTAAGTATGATCTTTTCTACGCATTTGTCGTCATTTTGCAAAACTTGAAAAATTGCGTTGTGTTCAGAGTCGATAGGGATTATTTGTACGTTTTTTTCTTTAGCTTTTTTGAGTAATAACTTTCCACCGCAAACAATGCTTTCTTTGTTTGCTAGTGCAATGACTTTAGTACCGCTTTCTATGATGTGCATAACTGGTTCAAGGCCTGCAATGCCAATTATTGCAACAACTGAGAGATCAACAGGTATGGTAGCAATATTTGTAGCGCCAATTGCTATTTTTACATCTGTACCAAGTAGGTTTTCTCTTAAATCTTTGTAAAACCTTTCATCGGAGATAGCAACGTATTTTGCATTCAGCAGTTTTGCTTGGTGTGCCAGTAGAGCAAAGTCTGAATGGGCACTTAGTGCTTCCACTTGGTATTCTTCTTTTCTCCTTGAGAGCAAATCTACAGTCTTTTTTCCAACACTTCCTGTTGATCCTAAAACTGAAACCTTTTTCACTAAGACAAACTCACAACAATAGCAACTTTTCTTATTAGGTCTTCTCGCATACTATTCAGCAGTTTTTAAGCGTTTAACCAAGTTCATGTACGTGGTCATCGCCAACAGATGGTGAAGGACCAGGTGAAAAAGATTGACCATGGTGATCACCTGCATCATGCATGTCTTGCAAACCATCAGCATTATGAGCCATTTCATTATTGGCATGAGGGTAATCATCTGAGTGAGGTCCCTCATCACCATGAGCCATATCCATTCCTTCTGATGGCATATCTTCCCCACCTCCACCTGAAAAATGTTCTGCAATGCTTTCAAGAAATTTTATGCCAAACATATTACCTGATTTTCCAAACAGTGTTACTAAACTACTGCCACTTACCAAACTTTCAAACACGTTACTATAAGCAGCAATTGCTCCTTCATGAAAGTTGAACAACCATTTCATTCCATCCACGACTGTTGAAACAGAGTCACTATGACCAAGACCAAAACCACTTTTCTCACCAGCGGCTTCTTGGTGTTGCTGCTGCGCTTGCCATTCTGCAATATTTGGACCTTGAGCTTCACTCATAAATTTTTACTCTCAACCTTAAGCTATTATTTTATCACAAATATTGCAAAATATCAATAGAGCTTTTGAATATAGCTAATACAAACAATTTCTGTCATCTTATATAGGACCCAGTTTGAAAAAATCCGAATTCCAATGTCTGCTACCTTATATAACGAATGAATTTCTTTATATATTCGTTATTAGTATTTTGTATTTCCTGAACAGTTCCATGGGAAATGATCTCCCCTTCATGTAATACTGCTATTTTATCAGCTATTTTAAATGCGCTATGAATATCATGTGTAATCGTGATAATTGTAGTGTTAAGATCTTTAGATAATTTTATTATTATCTCGTTTACTATATCTGACATAATTGGGTCCAATCCTGAAGTTGGCTCATCTAATACGATGATTTCTGGATTGTGTGCAATCGCCCTTGCAAGTGCTACTCTTTTTTTCATTCCACCTGATAGCTCTATTGGAAACATATCTGCTATGCTTTCCTCCAGTCCAACATCATTTAACTTCTCGATTGCTAGCTGTTTTGCCTCCTTTTTGCTGATATTAAAGCGCTTTTTATAATTAAAAGATATATTTTCCCACACTGTAACGTAGTCAAATAAAGCGGAATTTTGAAATAAAACCCCAAATTTATTTTTGCTTTTACTATTTATTTTAACAGACCCTGAGTCTGGAGCAAGCAAGCCGATAATTGTTTTTGTTAGTACAGATTTGCCGCTTCCTGAGCCGCCAAGTATGACTAATGATTCCTCTTTTAATATATCGAAACTTAGATCTTTTAGTACTGTCCTATCATCAAAAGATAAGCTTAAGTTCAATATTGATATTATGGGGTTACGCATGTATCAAAGTAATCATGTAGTTTGCTAAAATGATCAGTATGGACGATAAAACAACAGTTGATGTTGTAGCAACACCTACTCCTCGTGCACCTTCTTTGCAATGATAACCGTAATAGCAACTTAAGACAGAAATTATGGCGCCAAAAGCAATTGCTTTTATTAGCCCAACAATAAAATCGTACATATTAAAGAACTGAGCTGTGTATTTAATGTATATATTTAAATTGTGGTTAAATTCGAAGACTGCAGTGATACATCCTCCAAATATTCCTATTAGATCTGCACATACTGTAAGTATGGGAAATACTATGATTGACGCTAAAATCCTTGGTGCAATTAAATACTTGAAAGGGTTGATGTTCAAAGTTGTAAGGGCATCTATTTGCTCGGTGATGCGCATTGTACCAATTTCTGCTGCAATTGATGATCCAACCTTCCCTACCATTATTAAGCTGATCAAAACTGGTCCTAACTCTTTAATGATAGTGATCGTAACAAGTTTGGGTATTATCTGCTCTTGGTTAATTAATGAGTCACTCAAGCTGCTTTGTAAAACTATCGCCGCTCCTATAAAAACTCCAGTGAGCCCAACAATTGGCAGAGAGAAAAAGCCTATCTCTATAATTTGTTTTGCTACGTTGCTAAAATAATATGGTGGCACAAAGCAGTGGTATAGAGATTGAATAAAAAATATGAATGCACTACCAAGCCTTAACAAAAAATTGATAAAGTACCTACCAATTATTCTAACACTATTTATATCAAAAAAGCTCACTTTGTATTCATTTTAGCTAGAGGTTAGTCTTACTGATTTTATTAAAATTTTTATTAACTTTATCGCAAAGTATAGCTGAGATATGTTTTAAGTTCAACATACTTGATGTTTTAATTTAAAGCTTAACCCAAGAAAGGTTTCCCTACGTCATACCGCCGCGGCGCTAACTAGTAGCGGAATGACGGTTTTTCAAATTGTAGGTAAACCTAAGCCACTTTAGCTATAGGACTCAATTACATAAGCAAACCTTACTTATTTTATTATCCCTGTTTACTTCTTGTAAAAAACATGTTATTAATGAATTGAATTTTGTAGTAGAATGGAGGAAGTTTTGGCAGTTCCAAAAAGAAAAAAGTCGAAGTCAAGGCATAATATGCATCGTTCTCATCATGCTATTGAGCCTAAGAATGTTGTGGTATGTTCAACAACTGGAGAATTCATGTTGCCTCACAATGTAGCAGTAGATGGCAGTTACAAAGGAAAACGAGTTTTCATTAAGCAACAGGCAGAATGACTATTATGGTATGTTACCTACGGTCAATAATCACATAGTTATTGCACTTGACGCTATGGGGGGCGATTTTGCGCCTCTTTCCGTAATTCAGGGTGCTGGTTTTTTTTTGGATAATCTTGTTGACCCAGGCATTAAAGTTCTTTTTCATATTTATGGAGATAAGGAAAAAGTATCTCCTTTGCTTTTGAAATATAAAAAAGTAAGTAACAATTCTGAGTTTACTCATTGTTCTGACAATGTCCTTGCAAATGATAAGCCATCTTTTGCGCTGAGACATCGTAAAGACTCAAGTATGAAAGCTGCAATTGTTGCAGTGAAAGAAGGTAAAGCTTTCGGAGTGGTATCTTCAGGCAACACCGGGGCGTTGATGGCAATTTCCAGATTTATTTTAGGAACATTACCAAATATTTATCGTCCTGCTATTGTCTCTATCTGTCCAACTAAGACAAAAAGCTTCGCTTTGCTTGACCTTGGTGCAAATGTCGATTGTAATGCCGATTCGTTATTCCAATTTGCATTAATGGGAAGTATATTTGCAAAAGTAGCGCTAAAAATTGACAATCCTGAGGTTGCTTTGCTAAATATCGGTACAGAAGAAGTTAAAGGTAATGACTCAGTGCGCGGCGCTTTTGAGTTGCTTAAAAACGCTCCAGGCATTAATTTCAAAGGGTATATAGAGGCAAGTGAATTTTTAGAGGGTAATATAGATGTGATTGTTGCTGATGGTTTTGTTGGCAATGTAATGCTCAAAACAGCTGAGGCAACCGCTAGTACTTTTATCAATCTAATAAAGCAGGAAGTATTCAACTCGTGGATAGCGAAAATGCTTATTGGTATATTGTTAAAATCTAAACTAAATAAAGCATTAACGCGTTTTAATCCCAAAATTAGAAGTGGAGCTATGTTTTTAGGGCTGAATGGTATCATCATTAAAAGTCATGGAAATTCTGATGCTATTTCTTTTGCCCATGCTATAAAATTTGCAGTAAATGCAATTAGTGAAAATTTAAATCAAAAGATAATTAACGGGGTAAGTCATATTGAATAAAAGTTTCATATTAAGCACTGGATCTTATCTACCAAGAAAAACGTTGAGTAACAACGAAATTGCATCGATAGTTGAGACAAGCGATAAATGGATAAGGCAGAGAACAGGAATAGTTCAAAGGCATATAGCAGATGAAGGAGAATTAACGTCAGATCTAGCTGTAAATGCAGCAAAAAGTGCTATAGAAAAAGCTAAAATTTCAGTAGATGAAATTGACTTGATTATAGTTGCAACAACAACGCCTGATAAAACTTTGCCTAGCTGTGCAACGATTGTACAAAGTAAGTTAAAATGTAAAAACGCATTTTCTTTTGATGTACAAGCAGCATGCTCTGGTTTTATATATGCAGTTACAGTTGCTGATTCGCTCATAAAATCTAACAATAGAATTAAATATGCGCTCGTTATTGGTGCTGAAATAATGTCTAGGATTGTTGACTGGGAAGATAGGTCAACTTGTGTACTCTTTGGTGATGGTGCTGGTGCAGTGATAATAAAATCGGAAATGGGTAGCAGCGTCATCATATCAACAAACTTACACTCTGATGGCAATGTGGACATATTATGTACGAACGGAGGGGTATCCTCTACTGATGATTCTGGAAAAATATGTATGAATGGAAGAGAAGTGTTTAAACATGCAGTGGGTAAGTTAACAGCCTCAGTAGAGGAAACACTAAGATGCAATAATTTGAAAATCACTGATATTGACTGGTTAATTCCCCATCAAGCAAACATTCGTATTATTGAAGCAGTAGTAAAGAAATTAGATTTTCCTATAGAGAAAGTGATTAATACCGTTGATAAGCATGCAAACACCTCAGCAGCGTCAATTCCACTGGCCTTAGACTATGCAATACAAGAATCAAAAATAAAATCAGGAAATCTGGTACTGCTGATTGCAATAGGTGCAGGTCTCACATGGGGTTCCGTGTTGCTGCGCTATTAGACTTCTTGCATTACCTCCTGTTACCCAACTCGTAGAACATCACACCATAGGGCACAGCATAACTGTATGAACATTGTGATTTGAGTCCACCAGATCTAAGTAGCTTGACTACTTGATTGGATGCTGAGTTGGTGAGTATAAAAGTATAGCTAACGCTGTCATACCGCCCACAACTGTACGAACATTGTGATTTGGGCCCATCAGGAGGGTGTCATCCCAGTGCCCTGACTACTTGGATCCAGGAAACTTAACTCTACATCAAGTAAATGTACAATAAGAACTAGATTCCAGACTGGAATGACAAGTTCTCGGCAACCCCTACGTCATACCGCCGCGGTATCTCATCCGCTAACACGTAGCAGGATGACGATTCTTCAAATCGTCAAGGTGTCATCCGAGTAGCTTGACTACTTGGATCCAGAAAACTTAACTTTAAATAAGTGGCTGCATAATAAAGACTAGATTCCAGCGTCACGCGCTGGAATGACACCATTTTCGGTCTCTCATACCAAATCTCATAAATAAGTAGGCAAATAACTCACAGAACAAATGGTTTTGATCGAACTTTCCGTAATATTACGAATGAATGCACATACAGTATCCTCCAATAAACTAACAGAGTCATATATTCTATTTTTAATGAGATTGTCTTTCAAATATTGCCATAAACGCTCTACTGGATTTAACTCTGGTGAATATGGAGGTAAATAGATTAAGGTAATATTTTGTGGTATTTTTAAACCTTTGGATCTATGCCATCCTGCACAATCCACAACAAGAAATGCCTCCCTTGTTCCTAAATATTGTGACATCTGCTCAAGGAATATATTCATACAATCAGTATTGACGTTTGGTACGAATAAGCTAGAACTCTCTCGATTTCTAGGATTAACTGCACTATAGAGATAAAAGTTTTGCCTACCTAATTTTACCTTAACCTGTGTCCTAATGCCTTTTTTAAACCACCCGTGTCCAATCTTTGAATGTGTGCCAAACCGCGACTCATCGAAGAAAAATAGCTCTTTTTCGGGATACGTGACAATAGTTTCATTAAGATTTTTTTTTAAACTCTTCTTGTTTATTTTTATCCTGTTTATTGTGCACAGGCCTTGGAGTAATATACGAAAAACCTAACTTTTGCATCAGTCTATGTGCTGTAGACTTACTTACCTCAATAGAAAACATTTTCTCAATTATGATTTTTAATTTCTTAGCCGTTAGGTTGGCTCCTTCTTCTGCTATGACATTTTTAATTTCTTCTTGCTGCTTGTAGCTCAACTTCGGCTTTACTCCACGTCCTGGTTGTATTTTAAACGCATTGACTCCTCCTTCCTTAAATCTTGTAATCCACTTCATCAATGTAGTTCTAGTAATTCGGTATATTTGAGCAACTTTTGTTATTCCATATTCTTTTGCAGATATTATTGCCTGTAATCTTCTTCCTATCTCTCCTCTTATGCCGTGCTTCTTTAATTCCAGGTTACACTTATTATATAATTCTTCTCCTATTGCTTTACTTTTTCCTGCCATAACTCCCCACTAATTCTTAAATTATTCTATTTTAGAAATTTTTCTTTATTCCTCTATTTATTTTTAGGAATTGGTATCAAATTGCTTTAGCTACAAACATTAAGAAATTTACCAAATGAAAAAAAAGGCAAAGAACTCCCGTGGTGCGAGTTTTGACTCTATATTACTGTAAGTGGCGCTGTAATAATGTGCTAACGCTTAAAATAAGCGCGATTTGGCTGAATGTAGAAAAAATTTAAAAGACATGCAGCCGCTATAATTTTATGTAATCCGCCAAAAAATACCCTAAGTTTTTTACTGAATTTTGTCATTGAGCCTGCAGGTCAAAAACAAGTTTTGAGTCATAAATACCCTTATTGTCATAATAAGGGGGCTGGCGGAGTTTGTCAAGGAAGTTTTTTCGTTTCTGCGGGCTACTTGAATAACGGCTACAATGTTTGTACAATTGTGCGTAACGCGCTGCCGAACACTGGTTTTTATATGGCTATATAAGAAAAATTAAGGCTTAAAAGGAAACTTAAGCAGCTAATAGGGCCTAAGCCTTTTTAATAAAACATAAAAAGCCCCTTTACCACCATGTTTTTTCGTAGCTTGCTGGTAGTATAGAACCATATGCTGGATTTTAGTATCATTTAACCACTTATTTAAGTTATTCTTTATAGTGTCTGTTTTATTTGTTGCACTGCCGTATCCCGTAATTACCAATAAACATCTATTTCCTGCTCGATAATTTTTGATAATAAAATCTATCAATTTACAGTAAGCATCCTCTATACTATAGCCGTGCAAATCGAGCTTATCGCTTATAAAATATTTACCCCTATCAACTTTTGATTTTGTGTTTTGGTCAAGACAAAATGATGAGTTACCATTATTGGTATTAAGAAAATTCCTTTGTAAGTCGGAGGTACCTTTATCAACCATAGACTTTATATTTACTTTATGATTAACTTTCAAAGTAACTTTTCCACATTCTATTGGCTTAACATTTTTTTGCCAATCCAACTCATCGTCCGACATAAACGCATTAATCGAATTGTATAATTTTACAACAATATCCAAACATAGTAAAATGTTGCTTATTCTATAAAAATCAGATTTTCGATAATACGATGAAATCGTCAAAAACTAATGAGAATTTTTGGCTGTATGGAAAGCACACCTGCATGTCAGCACTGAAGAATAAAAATAGGCGGTGTATAGAACTGTTAGTAACAGAAAATTTCTATAGAGAACATGAAAAAGAAATTAGGCAATGTGTAAATAGTAAGGGCATTAAAGTTCGATTAGTAGAAAACAAAATACTTAATGACGTTTTATCTAAAGGTGCTAACCATCAAGGAATTGCTTTAAATGTTGCCCCTATTCTTTGTAACTTAAGCATCGAAGAAGTAGCTGAAAGCTCAAACGACAGCTCTACTATAGTCATTTTAGATCAAGTCACTGACACGCACAATATTGGATCAATTTTAAGAACTTCAGCTTGTTTTAATGTCAACGCATTGGTTTTACCACATAATCATTCACCTGGCGAAAATGCATCTATTGCAAAAGCAGCAAGTGGAGCATTGGATATTGTTCCGCTAATATACGTTACAAATATAGTAAAAACTATGCAGTATTTAAAAAAGGTCGGCTACTGGTGTTACGGGTTTGATTGCAATGCTAAAGAAAATATAGATGAAATAAAGAGCTTTGAGAAAAAAAGAGTAATTATTTTTGGTTCTGAAGAGAAAGGAATGCGGAGGTTAGTTAAAGAAAATTGTGATTATCTTTTAAAAATACCAATGTCAAATGCAATTAACAGTTTAAATGTTTCAAATGCAGCAGCAATAGGCCTATATTCTATTTATATTAAAACAAATGCCAGCGCATAACTGTTTATAATAAAAATACTTGATAAAAATGTGGTTTTATATTATAATGTGTTAAATAATGGACAAAAGGAGTTATATTTATGTCTTACATGAGAAATGAACAGGATATCCGCTCTCAGGGCGTTTATTATAGCGCTGGGCTCAGAAGTTACCTAACTAAAGTATATAATTACATGGCTTTAGCTTTGGGCGTTACAGGGCTTGTTGCATTTCTAACGGTATTTTCTGGTCTTTTTCAGGTAATTCATTCTAATCCCGTCTTGTTAATCGTGGTAATGCTATCTCCTTTTGCATTGGTGTTATACATGCAGTATAGAATTCAGCACCTAAGTGCTCAGTCCGCCATTGCTATGTTTTTTATGTTTTCAGTGTTAATGGGGCTTTTCTTATCTTATATTTTTGTACGTTACACTGCAGAAAATATAACAAGAGCGTTCTTCATTACATCAATTATGTTCAGCTCTATGGCTTTGTATGGCAATACTACAAAAAAAGATCTGACTAGCATGGGTTCTTTCTTGATTATGGGAGTCTTGGGATTATTTATTGCACTCATAGTAAATTTATTCCTTAGAAGCAGTCCTCTCTATTTTGCAATATCGTTCATATCAGTAATAGTCTTTACCTTAATGACTGCATATGATGCTCAGAGAATCAAAGACGTTTATTATAGATATAATGATGGCTCAGAAGTCGCTACTACTAAATTGGCAATACTGGGTGCAACTGATCTTTATTTTAACTTTATTAACATATTTCTCAATCTACTCAGGTTACTTAACTTGTTCAATAATAGGGACTAGATGTTTTCCTTTTTAAGGAAAGGTAGTAAGAATTCTATAGTTTTCTTTTTAATATCTTTAGTCGTGTTGATGCTATGTCTTGCATATGCATCGGTACCATTATATAGCATTTTCTGTAAAGCTACCGGGTATGGTGGCACAACAAGAAAAGTAACTAATGCAACAATAAGTGCAACTGACCAAAAAATCAGGGTCCACTTCAATGCTGATATAATGTCCGATCTACCTTGGGAATTTAAATCAGAAACTAACTACGTTGACGTAAACATAGGAGAACAAAGTTTAGCATTTTATTACGCAAAAAATCTATCTGATCATCTTTCATTTGGTATGGCAGTATATAACGTTACGCCTTTCAAAGCAGGTAAGTATTTCAATAAAGTTGCATGCTTTTGTTTTGAAGAGCAAATGTTGCTACCAAAACAAAAAGCAGCTATGCCCGTATCTTTCTATATAGATCCTGAGATAATGCTTGATAGTAATACAAAAGATTTGAGCGAAATAACACTATCATACACGTTTTTTAAGCTTAAGTAACAAACTTTTTCTATTGTCCACCCAAGCAGCGTGAGCTATAGCTAAACTGACTTAGATTTACCGACAATTTGAAAAACTGTCATTCCGCTACCCGTTAGCGGGATCTATGCTTTGAGATACCGCGAATGAATCGCGGTATGACGTGTTGAAACAATCCGATAAGGTAAACCTCGTCATCCCGCTACTTGTTAGCGGGATCTATGGGATACCGCGGCGGTATGACGTGTTAGCTATAGAAGGAGTGCGTTGTTATTCAAATAATAGTTATGCAACAGATCTATTGAATTGAGCAGGAGCTCTTATTTGCTTTTTGCGCACTGACTACTTGTGTTTCAGTGCTTGGTGTTGCTGAATCAACCAATACCCATCTTTTATTATTTGCTTCACAAGCATTCCAATACTTAGCCAACTCCTTATTATTTTTTACAGAATCTGACATTTCTATGTTGGGATTTTCCTTTAATATGTGATTAATTAGCATCTTAGCACATTTTATCTGACTTTCAGCTCTTTCAGCATTCTCTTTATTTTGTGAAGATTGATCGAGGGAAAAGTTAGTAAAACCTTCTAAAATGTCACATGCTTGCCTATTAGAGGTAATGATTATTTTTCTCTCCATGAGAGTCTTAAAAAGGTTTGGAGATGGTATAAGAAAAGCTACATGTAGATAGGTAAATTCATCTCTTGGCTTAATGTCCGCTCCAGCTCTTACTAAAGCTTCTGCCACGTTAAGGTATTTAGAGTTGATAGCTATATCTAAGAGTTTTCTGGCATCTGGATCTTTGCCATCATTTTGCACACGAAATTCATGGTCAATTGCAAAATTTCCAGCTTTCCATAACTCAAATAAATCACTGCAGCTTTGACTATACTCTTTGCCTTCTTCTAACTTGCTTTTTATTAACTCTATTACATTATATGTTTTTATATTATTGCTTATTTTCTTAAATATCTCACAAAGAGCAATATACCTATTAATATATCTATCTCTTCTACCTAACATAATTTATACTCTCTAATTGCTTAAATAGCTTATTTAAAATATAGAGATATTTGATAAAAAAGTCAAGCTTGTTAATTGTGGAAACAATGACTTTGCAAAATATTAATTATTAGATAACATAATCAAAGTTTTTATCTTACATTCATCATGGTTAGAGCTATACAAATAAAAAAAACTGGGGGACCAGAAGTATTAGAATTTGTAGATAAGAATATAGGTGAGCCAAAAGGCGAGGAAGTTTTAATACGTCATACAACTATCGGCTTAAATCGTTATGATTTAGAGCACAGAAAAGGTACACGCAAAATTAAAAATTTACCATCAGTGCTTGGAGTGGAAGCAGTGGGAGTTATTGAAAAGCTTGGTAAAAAAATCAGTGATGGATTGAAGGTTGGAGATAGAGTTGGATATTGCACAGCTCCTCCAGGGGCATATTGTGAAAAGCGCGTTATACACCAGAAATATCTGATAAAAATTCCAGATGACATATCTGATGAAGTTGCTGCTGCAGTGCTGTTTAAAGGTATGACAGCTCACTATTTAGTTAATCAATCTTATAAAGTTAGGCCTGGTGCTTTCGTGCTAGTTCATGGGGCTAATGGTGGTTTAGGACAAATAATATGCCAATGGGCAAAGGATAAAAAAGGTGTAGTGATAGGTTCTGTAAGCTCTGATGAAAAAATGAAGATAGCTTTACAAAGTGGCTGCACATACGCAATAAACTACAATGATAAAGACTTCGTTTCTAAAGTTATGGAGATTACGCAAAACAGAGGAGTAGGTGCAGTGTATGACCCTATAGGTTACGCTACAAGCAAGCTTTCTTTTGAATCTTTAGGCAGGTTCGGCATATACGTTTCCTATGGGCAGATATCAGGTAACGCTCCTATTAGTTTTTCTTTACTTAGTTCACGTTCGTTATTTGCAACTGGAACCTCAATATACCATTATAAGCATGATAGATTCACATTAGTGCTTACCACAATGGAAATCTTCGAGATGATAAGAAAAAAACTTTTAACTGTACGGATCAATAAAAAATATAAATTTGGTGAAATAATTCAAGCTCATCGCGATATGGAAAATAGAAAAGCGAGTGGGTTAAATATTATCAAAATCTCTTAAATAAATTAGTAATTTAAACTAACCATTCATTAAATCATATCAACTAGAACTTCACATATTTAATTCTCCTTTTGGGGGAATTAAAAGCATATAGCTAAACTGACTTAGGCTTACCGACGATTTGAAAAACCATCATTCCGCTACGTGTTAGCGGGATCCAGGATTTTGATTGGGTTATAAAAGTATAGCTTAGGTTTTCCTACGTCATACCACTGCGGTATCTCCAGATCCCGCTAACAAGTAGCGGGATGACGAGCTTATCGTCATGCCACCGCGAACCGTCATGCCGCCGCGAACCGTCATACTACCACGAATCGTCATACCGCCGCGGTATCTCTTAGCATAGATCCCGCTAACAAGTAGCGGGATGACGGTTGTCAGGCTAGTACCTTCTCCTGTCATCCCAGTGCGTGACACTGGGATCTCATTTTACTTTATGATGATGTCATGAAAGTAGCTGACATTGGGATCCAGAAGACTTAATTTCAACCAAATAATAAAGGCTAGATCCCAGTGTCACGCACTGGGATGACAAAAAAGGAGCACCGGAATGACAGCAGTCCTACGTCATACCGCCGCGGTATCTCTTAGCATAGATCCCGCTAACAAGTAGCGGGATGACGGTTGTCGGTGAACCTAAGTTACTTTAGCTACAAACGTTAAGAAATTTACCAAACGAAAAAAAAGGCAAAAGAAGCCCCGGTTAATATCTATTTTCAGTATTGGCGTTTTTTAAGTCTTAAACACTGCAATTTGGCTGCTTTTAAATGCAACTCACCTTATCTCAAATGTTTAAGAAATTTACTAAGCAGAAAAAAAGGCAAAAGAAACGTAACCGTTCACGGATTGTGAGAATGAATTAAAGAACTAAGCAGTGACAGCTACTAGATTCTGTAGCTTTTGAAAGGGGTTCTGGCCATTTAGACGTGATGTCAAAAATATCGACAACATTCTTTCCACGAATCTTTCTCCACGTTCTGACCAGGTGAAAAAGCTGTTTTTACGATAGCCGTCTAATTTGCCGTTCTGCAAGGTTATTAGTTGTTTCTATCACTTCAGGTTTTCTTAAAAACTTCCACATCATATCCTCAGATCGTAACATCTTAGCGGCCATTCTTGAAGCTTGAGTGCTATTTGCAACCCTCGTCATTTTACGTAAAAAATGTTTTACCCTTTTCCGAATTTTTCCCACCAGTCGATAAAATCTCAAATTATCTATCAAATTTTGTTTTTTTGCCTTATCTACTACAAACACCTTATTGCTGAGCGATTTTAGTGCTTGGCCAATTTTGCTCACTTCAACATTTTTACTATGGGCAAATCTCTCAAAATCTCTTGCCAGATGTGCCCAACATATCTGTCTATTTTCACGATTGAAGTAATTGTATACAGCGTATCTATCGCTCACAAATATACCATCATATTCTGGCAGTAAACTCTTCAACACCTTCTTACCACGAGACTCGCTTACCTTCAGAAGTGTCAACGCTTTGTTTGTTATTACCCAACTCCAGCCTCTCTTTCCTTGATTTCTGTGCCCTGTTTCGTCTATATGCAAATACTCGCTTCCTTGCAACTCTTCCTTCATTTTCTCATATTCAGATGCACACTTCTTCGATACCCTGCGTTCAGTATTTGAGACTAAACCAAGGCTTATATTTAGATTAAAAATACTGCCCAAAATTTGCTGTACCTCTCTTTTTGAGTTAATAAAAAAGCCGCTAAGGCTGCTTATAACTGTTTTAGCATTGGGTCCTAGAAAATCTCTTGCAACACCTTCGGGTAAATTTGCTGTAATTCTTTTATTACATACTCTACAATGTCCTCTTTGCAACCTGTACTCAGTTACAATTGGCTTAATTTCTGGCAACTCTGCCTTCTGATGAATAATTTCATCTTCTAAAGTAATCTTACCTCCACACATACAAATTGTATCAATTGTGCATCTCACTACCTCGTCTGCAGCCATTAATTCACGCTTATGCACCTTATGTCCTGGCTGACCTCCTGGTTTTTTATCACTTTTCTTTTTTGCTTTCTTACGATATATATCTCGTGATGGTGGCAGCGATGAATTTTGCGAATTTAAGCCCAATTTGTCTTCTAATTCAACTATTTTTGCTTTCAAGCTATCATTTTCTCTGATCAGTGCTTTTATTTCTTCCTTGAGATTAGCGTTTTCTGCTACAACCTTTTCTTGCAGCACTGTTGTCATTTACCCATTCCATATTTAGCTTCCTATCTCTTTACACTTTTATACTTACTTTGTAAACCACCTTATCTCTGTGAACGGTTACAAAATCCCTTCCAAAAGTTACGACTGCTTAGTTCTTTATTCATTCTCACAATCCGTGAACGGTTACGGAGAAAGATTCGTGGAAAGAATGTTGTCGATATTTTTGACATCACGTCTAAATGGCCAGAACCCCTTTCAAAAGCTACAGAATCTAGTAGCTGTCACTGCTTAGTTCTTTAATTCATTCTCACAATCCGTGAACGGTTACAAAAAAATAGATCCCAGTGTCTGGGCACTGGGATGACGTAATACGGTTCTTGGATGACAAAGAAGGGCGGGAAAAACTCTGTAGTCAGCAGATTTTCAATCAGGAACAGCCAAAGATCTCTCTAAGATGTCAGTTTCTTTTGTATCTGCAACTTTACCGTTCTGATCGAATGAAATTTGCAGAGACTTACTGCTATACTTCCTTTTTCCTAAGAAGTTAGCTTGTTTAATTTTATATGAGACATAGTACCAAACATTGTCATCGAACTTTGATACTAATGTTGGTGATCCTAAAGTGTGAACCACTTTTTCTTTATCGTCACCTGCTTTTATCTTGCTCCACAATTCAACACTAATGCCAGGAGCTCCGTGGTTGTGAATAGTGTGTGTGCAGCTCACTGTAAATAATAAAATAAAAGATATTAATACTCGCATTTCTGTTGATAAATTACTTGAAGCTATAATACACTAATAAATTACCTGCCGTCAAATTTCAAAAAGTTAAATTGACTGATTCTCAATATCACTTAATATAATATTTACTTTAGAAAATAATAGGTGTCTTATGTCATTGTTAGAAGCAGATCCAATATACAAACCTTTTAATTACCCTTGGGCGTATGATGCGTGGCTGCAGCAACAAAGAATCCATTGGATACCTGAGGAAGTTCCGCTTGCTGATGACGTGAAGGATTGGAAAACTAAACTTTCAAGTGTAGAAAAAAATCTACTAACTCAGATTTTTAGATTCTTTACTCAAGCGGACATTGAAGTAAATAACTGCTATATGAGGCATTATTCAAATATATTTAAGCCAACAGAGATATGCATGATGCTTGCAAGTTTTTCCAATATGGAAACCATACACATTGCAGCTTATTCTTATCTTTTAGACACAATTGGCATGCCAGAAAGCGAGTATCAAGCATTTTTAAAGTATGATGCTATGAGAAAGAAATATGAATACATGCTGGAATTTGAGGAAAGCAAAAAACACGATAAAAAACATGTAGCTAAAACTCTAGCAGTGTTTGGTGCATTTACCGAGGGGTTGCAGTTATTCGCATCGTTTGCAATTTTGCTCAATTTCCAACGCTTTGGAAAAATGAAAGGCATGGGGCAGATAATCGCCTGGTCAGCCCGTGATGAAACTTTGCACACCAATTCAATTATTATGTTATTTAATACATTTATTAAAGAGAATAATGAAATTTGGGACAACGAGTTTAAAGAGGAATTATATTCTGCATGCCGCACTATTGTTGAGCTTGAGGACGAATTCATAAAGCTTGCCTTTGATTTAGGAGATGTTGAAGGACTATCCGCAGAAGAAGTGCGCAATTACATACGCTACGTAGCAAACAGACGGTTAATGCAATTAGGTCTTGAGTCCATATATGATGTCAATGATAATCCTATTCCATGGCTCGATGAAATACTAAATGGCGTTGAACATACGAATTTCTTTGAAAATAGAGTAACAGAGTATAGTCGTGCAGCAACTCAAGGCACATGGGAGGAGGCTTTTACTGAAAACGACACGAATAATAGGTGAGTGCTAATTTCACTCTTCTTTGTCATGCAAGTAGCTGACACTGGAATCAGTTTTTTGATCGAGAATGTTGTATAGTGCATAATCAATTTCCCTGGATCGAAGTAGTCAAGGCACTGGGATCTAATAGATAATATTCATGCAGTACGCGCGGGAGTAACAAAAGCTGCTTGTCTTTCATAATGTTTCGTAGCAATAGGCAGTTTTGCTTTACTTAACAACCAACTTACCATATATATGTCCATAGGACATTGGTATATAAGAACGTGCTACAACTATTAATCTTACTCACGGTCATCACTTCAGTTGCATTCTTTGGTCATTTAGTTCCAATGGAAGCAAAAACCTTCTTGTACTCAACGAGCCTGAGTATAAAAGAGGTTTTGCTATTTATAATGCCTTTTATTATTTTTGCGTTAATCTTTAGCAGTGTTAACAATCTTAAGCAGTCAGCTATAAAGTTTATATTGTTACTTATTATAATGATCTTCTTATCGAATCTGGCTTCAAGTTTAATAGCTTATTCTGTTGGGCATTTTATCATACAAAACACTTATTCAATACAAGATATAACGTATGAAGAAACAATTGTTCCTTTATGGTCGTTTAGGCTTCCGCTACTCCTTTCTAACTTTCATGCTCTTGCTTGTGGATTTGTGTCCAGCATAGTAGTGTCTATACTGCTACCTAAGAAAAGCAAAGAGCTTTCGAACAAAATGTTAGATTTAACTCTCTTTATTTTGAGGACGTTTTTGACGCCGATTATTCCAATATTTGTACTTGGGCTTGCTTTAAAAATGCAGCATGATCAAGTTTTATCTATAATATTTAAGGATTACTCAATAATTTTTATTATTATAGCATCTGCAACCTACCTTTATGTTTTCCTCTTATATGGAGCAGCAAATTCATTCAAGATCACAAGCTGGATAGCTAGTATAAGCAATATGATACCGGCATTTATTACTGCGATGAGCACAATGTCTAGTAATGCAACTATGCCGCTTACTCTTGAAGGAAGCAAAAAAAATGTAAAGCAACCTGATATAGCATCGTCTGTTATACCAATAACTGCTAGCTTCCATTTAGTAGGTGATTGCTTTTTTGTTATAATATTATCAATGGTAATTACTTCTGGTTATTTATTGTCCACAACGGACTATGTAACTTTTCTTCTCTATTTTTTGTTATTTAAGTTTGCTATCGTTGCAGTGCCGGCAGGAGGAATTATGGTAATGCTACCTATTCTTGAGAAATACCTCAAATTTTCTCCAGAAATGCTTTCGTTAATCACAGCCTTGTATATAGTGTTTGATCCAATAATCACTTCAGCAAATGTTATGGGTAATGGTGCCTTTACTATGATGTTTACAAAACTCTATGATAAGCTTAAGTAATGTCTATTTTAGCGATTGATACTGTAGGTACTGGTAGTTCAATAGCAATAGTTGATTATGATGGTAATTGTTTTGTAGAGCGCAATTCCGCCAGCAACAATCATGTAGAATCATTTTTTCAAATTCTGAATACTTTGTTTGATAAGCACAATTATAATTATGATAAAATAGATCATTTAGCGGTAGTAGTTGGACCAGGAAGTTTCACTGGAATTAGAGTTGGTATATCAGCAGCACAAGGTATAAATCTTGCTACAAATAAGCCATTATACGGAGTTAATGCGCTGGAAGTTCAAGCTTACACAATATCTTTGCTTTGTACGAATAGCAAAAAAAATATCAGAGCTATAATCAAAAATGCTCAAGGGTTTTATACGCAGTTATTTGATTTCAATTTATTGCCGCTATCTGGTCCAACTGCAGCACGTGAACCTGGATCCAAGTGTCACGCTACAAGCAGTGACTGCATTACACATATGGATTGCAATTTAAATGCTAGCCATGCAGGACTATTGGTTCATTATAGACTGAAGAACAAGCAAAAATTAAATGAAGTTGAGGCTCTATATTTAAATGAGCCTCAGTATATGAAATCATTATAGACTATTCTTTCGCGTACATACAATGTGGCTAAGCCTGTGCATCTGGTTTACTATCTCTTGAGCTACTTCTTTTATACTCATATCTGAATTTTCTATCTCTATGGCACTCGGTGGTATAAATAAATTGTTAATCCTAAATTGATCTATCATGCTATTTACATTAGTCACCTTCCTATTTTTTCTTTGCCTTTTTAATGCAATACGCTTTTGTAATGTCGGTAGATCACACCTAAGTACCACAGGAAGGATTTCTGTGTTCATTTTTTTACTAAGCCTTACTATTGAATCATACATCCTCATGTTCTGGTCATTATTTTCCATCAACTCATCAATAAATATGTAATTTTTTGAGTGAATCGGATAATTTTCTATTACCTGAAGCATAATTTGCATAATGTCATATATTCTATCTTGAACTTCTTTAGGTATTTGATCACGTTCAAAGACACCATTGTATATAGAGCAAACTTGAACATTGTTATAGAACTTACTATTTACAATTAATGCGTCTATCATATTGGACAATTCTATTGCTGTGGAAAGTTTACCACTTCCTGAAAGACCAGAGAGATATATGAAAAATCCTGCTGGCTGTTTTTTTGTAACCGTTCACGGATTGTGAGAATGAATTAAAGAACTAAGCAGTGACAGCTACTAGATTCTGTAGCTTTTGAAAGGGGTTCTGGCCATTGAGACGTGATGTCAAAAATATCGACAACATTCTTTCCACGAATCTTTCTCCACGTTCTGACCAGGTGAAAAAGCTGTTTTTACGATAAATTACGTACCGTCTAATTTGCCGTTCTGCAAGGTTATTAGTTGTTTCTATCACTTCAGGTTTTCTTAAAAACTTCCACATCATATCCTCAGATCGTAACATCTTAGCGGCCATTCTTGAAGCTTGAGTGCTATTTGCAACCCTCGTCATTTTACGTAAAAAATGTTTTACCCTTTTCCGAATTTTTCGCACCAGTCGATAAAATCTCAAATTATCTATCAAATTTTGTTTTTTTGCCTTATCTACTACAAACACCTTATTGCTGAGCGATTTTAGTGCTTGGCCAATTTTGCTCACTTCAACATTTTTACTATGGGCAAATCTCTCAAAATCTCTTGCCAGATGTGCCCAACATATCTGTCTATTTTCACGATTGAAGTAATTGTATACAGCGTATCTATCGCTCACAAATATACCATCATATTCTGGCAGTAAACTCTTCAACACCTTCTTACCACGAGACTCGCTTACCTTCAGAAGTGTCAACGCTTTGTTTGTTATTACCCAACTCCAGCCTCTCTTTCCTTGATTTCTGTGCCCTGTTTCGTCTATATGCAAATACTCGCTTCCTTGCAACTCTTCCTTCATTTTCTCATATTCAGATGCACACTTCTTCGATACCCTGCGTTCAGTATTTGAGACTAAACCAAGGCTTATATTTAGATTAAAAATACTGCCCAAAATTTGCTGTACCTCTCTTTTTGAGTTAATAAAAAAGCCGCTAAGGCTGCTTATAACTGTTTTAGCATTGGGTCCTAGAAAATCTCTTGCAACACCTTCGGGTAAATTTGCTGTAATTCTTTTATTACATACTCTACAATGTCCTCTTTGCAACCTGTACTCAGTTACAATTGGCTTAATTTCTGGCAACTCTGCCTTCTGATGAATAATTTCATCTTCTAAAGTAATCTTACCTCCACACATACAAATTGTATCAATTGTGCATCTCACTACCTCGTCTGCAGCCATTAATTCACGCTTATGCACCTTATGTCCTGGCTGACCTCCTGGTTTTTTATCACTTTTCTTTTTTGCTTTCTTACGATATATATCTCGTGATGGTGGCAGCGATGAATTTTGCGAATTTAAGCCCAATTTGTCTTCTAATTCAACTATTTTTGCTTTCAAGCTATCATTTTCTCTGATCAGTGCTTTTATTTCTTCCTTGAGATTAGCGTTTTCTGCTACAACCTTTTCTTGCAGCACTGTTGTCATTTACCCATTCCATATTTAGCTTCCTATCTCTTTACACTTTTATACTTACTTTGTAAACCACCTTATCTCCGTGAACGGTTACCATACAGTATCCTTCAATAAACTAACAGAGTCATATATTCTATTTTTAATGAGATTGTCTTTCAAATATTGCCATAAACGCTCTACTGGATTTAACTCTGGTGAATATGGAGGTAAATAGATTAAGGTAATATTTTGTGGTATTTTTAAACCTTTGGATCTATGCCATCCTGCACAATCCACAACAAGAAATGCCTCCCTTGTTCCTAAATATTGTGACATCTGCTCAAGGAATATATTCATACAATCAGTATTGACGTTTGGTACGAATAAGCTAGAACTCTCTCGATTTCTAGGATTAACTGCACTATAGAGATAAAAGTTTTGCCTACCTAATTTTACCTTAACCTGTGTCCTAATGCCTTTTTTAAACCACCCGTGTCCAATCTTTGAATGTGTGCCAAACCGCGACTCATCGAAGAAAAATAGCTCTTTTTCGGGATACGTGACAATAGTTTCATTAAGATTTTTTTTTAAACTCTTCTTGTTTATTTTTATCCTGTTTATTGTGCACAGGCCTTGGAGTAATATACGAAAAACCTAACTTTTGCATCAGTCTATGTGCTGTAGACTTACTTACCTCAATAGAAAACATTTTCTCAATTATGATTTTTAATTTCTTAGCCGTTAGGTTGGCTCCTTCTTCTGCTATGACATTTTTAATTTCTTCTTGCTGCTTGTAGCTCAACTTCGGCTTTACTCCACGTCCTGGTTGTATTTTAAACGCATTGACTCCTCCTTCCTTAAATCTTGTAATCCACTTCATCAATGTAGTTCTAGTAATTCGGTATATTTGAGCAACTTTTGTTATTCCATATTCTTTTGCAGATATTATTGCCTGTAATCTTCTTCCTATCTCTCCTCTTATGCCGTGCTTCTTTAATTCCAGGTTACACTTATTATATAATTCTTCTCCTATTGCTTTACTTTTTCCTGCCATAACTCCCCACTAATTCTTAAATTATTCTATTTTAGAAATTTTTCTTTATTCCTCTATTTATTTTTAGGAATTGGTATTAGATCTTTTTGTAAGTTTTTATAATTTGCTTGCATAATGTTTCTATGAGTTAGTATTATGTAGTAGTGCCCTATATTGCTTATATTTAAAATGCTAATTTTAGCAAGCATTCGTAATTGCCTTTTTATTTTATTTCTTTTTGCTGCTTTTCCGGCTTTTTTACTGATAGCCAGACCTACTCTAATAGTATGAGTGTACTTTTCAGGTTCTCTTTCTTTTATGGCGTACAGTGATATATAAAGCCCACGATAAAAAAGACTGCTGAGTGCTAACTTATTTTTGAAAGCAAAGGAAAAATCTTTTTTTTTATACTTACTATGCGCATAATTTGTTACACCCTAATGAACGGCGCCTATTAAGGATTTTTCTTCCAGCTCTTGTTGCCATACGTGAACGAAATCCATGTCTGCGCTTTCTTATCAAATTTTTTGGTTGAAATGTTCTCTTCATTGTTTTTATGTTAATATAATTATTTATTTTAAATTGTTTTACTTTATTGTCAAATGATGGTGAACTTGTATGACATTTTCGTAGAATAAAATTTGATGCATGGGAAAATGAATTCGGTGATAGTCATACCTGTCCTACTAATCCTTTTATTTTGTTTTAGTAGGTTTCAAGAAGTAAATAAGGTTAAATCTTATCTATATCTTAGTTGTGTATGGATGCTAACTTGGTTGTTAGTACTCTATAATAATTGTTTTGTAACTTTTATTTCTATAGCATTACTTTTTTTCATGCTTGCTTTTATCTTTAAAAATAAAAGAAATAAGATAATAAAACTTTCGTTATTTGTGGCTTTGGCCATATCATTTTTTATCACTTTATTTATAATGCTATCTATTTTTATTCAATCCATTAATTTTTTTAATAAAGTAGCTATTTCAGAATTCTTGTTTTGCTTGAAATGGGGCCACAATGTAGTCACTGTCAATGAAGAGAAGATAGGATGTTTTGGTATAGCGCCGCTTTTAGTAGGTACATTACTTATAACTATTATAGCAATGTTAGTTGTCGTTCCGCTTGGTTTATTTTCTGCAATATATATTAGTGAATATGCGAGTGAGAAAGTGCGTTATATTGTTAATACAACTTTGCAAGTTTTATCTGCTATTCCTACGGTTGTATATGGATATTTTGCGGTTGTGTTCTTGTCTTTCTTTATAAAGCAGGTAGCAAATTTTTTTGGTTTAAGTATACACTCAGAAAGTGCCTTAGTTGCCGGTTTATCGATTGGGATAATGATTCTTCCTTTTATTATTTCTTTACTCGAAGATGCCATAAGATCTGTTCCAAAAAGCTTGCGTTATGGCTTCATGGCACTTGGCGCAACTCCAGCGGAAACTATATGGCATATAACAATACCTTATGCAATGCCTACAATTTTAAGTGCAATTTTATTGTCAATTTCAAGAGTGATAGGTGAAACAATGATTGTGCTAATGGCTGTGGGAATCAACGCAAATTTGACTTTTAACCCTCTTAATTCAGTTACTACCATTACCGTGCAGATCGCTACATTACTTACCGGAGATCAGGATTTCAATAGTGTACAAACTCTTGCTGCTTATGCGCTTAGTTTAGTATTGTTTATTATTACTTGGCTATTAAATGCATTTGCATTGTTTGTAATGAAGCGTAACTAGTAAGCGTTTTAATGTTGCAAAATTTCTATTAATAATATAAGATTTATTTTCTTTAGAAGTTCTTTTATGGAATTATAGTGTTGGGTGATAAAAATAAAGAGATGAATATAGGTAGAGCGATTAAGGTAACTCAAGCAGTTGTTGATATAAAATTTGAAGGTGAATTGCCTAAAATATTTAATGCTTTAAAAAGCAAACTAAAATATAAGGATAAGGAGCTGGTTTTAGAAGTTTCGCAGCATATAGGTGACAATATAGTTCGTTGTATTGCTATGGATAGCACAGATGGCATGTCAAGGGGGGATGAATTTGTTGATACAGGCGCACCAATATCAGTTCCGGTTGGGCGTTCAACTTTAGGAAGGATTTTTAATGTTGTTGGAGAGCTTATAGATGAGTGTGGTCCACTGAAGGGAAAATATAACTTAGAGCCTATACATAGAGCACCTCCAAGTTTTACTGAACAGAGAATACAGGAAGAAGTTTTAGTTACGGGAATAAAAGTTATAGATCTTCTTGCACCTTATCTTAAAGGAGGAAAAATTGGCTTATTTGGTGGAGCCGGTGTTGGTAAAACAGTCCTGATAATGGAATTAATTAATAATATAGCAAAAGCTCATAAAGGATTTTCTGTGTTTGCCGGGGTAGGGGAGAGAACGCGTGAAGGTAACGATCTTTATCACGAGATGATCACTTCAAATGTAATAAATATAAATGAGCATGAAAAATCTCAAGCTGTTTTGGTTTATGGTCAGATGAATGAGCCTCCTGGAGCAAGGGCTAGAGTTGCTTTAACAGCACTTACTATGGCAGAGTATTTTCGTGACCGTGAAAACCAAGATGTTCTATTTTTTGTGGATAATATCTTCCGTTTTACACAAGCTGGTTCTGAAATTTCTGCTTTACTTGGAAGAATACCGTCAGCTGTTGGTTATCAGCCAACCCTTGCAACTGATATGGGTGCAATGCAAGAAAGAATAGCTTCAACAACTTCTGGCTCTATTACTTCTGTGCAAGCTATATATGTTCCTGCGGACGATTTAACTGATCCAGCCCCAGCAACTACATTCTCTCATCTTGATGCCACCACAGTGTTGTCAAGGCAAATAGCTGAAATGGGAATATACCCTGCTGTTGATCCACTTGATTCAACTTCTCAGTCTTTATCTGCTGAAATCATTGGTGAAGAACATTATAAGGTAGCTTCTGAGGTGAAACGTATATTGCAAACTTATAAATCACTGCAGGATATTATCGCAATACTTGGTATGGATGAGCTATCTGATGAAGATAAAATTATTGTTGATAGGGCTCGTAAGATTCAGAAATTTCTTTCTCAACCTTTTCACGTTGCAGAAATATTTACTGGTATGCCTGGTAAATTTGTTTCACTTTCTGATACTGTTTCCAGTTTTAAAGAGATTGTTGAAGGTAAATATGATTACTTACCAGAGGCTGCTTTTTATATGGTAGGGAATATAGATGAAGCAATAAAAAAGGCTGAATTAATACAAGCTGAAGCTAAATAAAAGTTAAAGATTATGAATACTTTTAAAGTGCAATTTTTCTCTCCTGATGATCAAATTTCATTCAGTGGAGTGGTTTCTCTTTCAGTAACTGGGCTCGAAGGGGAGCTTATGATTTTAGCTCACCATGCTCCTTACTTAATTTATTTATTGCCTGGTATGATTACTATTAAAATGAGTAACCAAACAGAAAAGAAGGTTGTAATTGATAGTGGCGTATTAGAAGTTGCAAATAATAATTGTAGCATTATAACAAGTCAAATTCAGGTTTTTGATCGTGCAATTCATGATGAGAAATCGTTTAAAAATAAGAGAATTAGTATATATTTAAGTTATCTTGATGAGAAATTTCTTTCTTAGTTATTTTAGGCAAAAAGTCGGTTATCACTTTCTTGTCATCCAAGTAGCCCAACTTTTGTCATCCAAGTGCTTTTTTTTCTGTCATTCAGTATTCTCTTCCCTATCATCCCAGTATTCATCTTTGTCATCCCAGTGCGTGACACTGGGATCTAGGTGTAAAAATATTTGTAAATTATACAATGGGTAATAGATTCTAGGAGCATATAATGTTCATAATAAAAAAAAGATGGATCCCAGTGTCAGCTACTTGGATGACAAAGAAGGGCGTTTGGATGACAAGATTTTGCAAGGGTATTTTTTTTATGGGAGATTAATATGGAAATTTTTCTTGATAGCGTTGATTTAAATGAAATTAAAGAACTAAAGGAGTTCATTGACGGCATAACAACTAATCCTTCTTTAATAGCAAAGTCCGGGCGTAAAGATAAATACGAGGATTTAGTGCGTGAAATATGCTCTATTATCAAGGGGCCTGTTAGTGTTGAAGTTGTTGCAAATAACCATGCAGATATGGTTAAAGAAGGCCTTAAGTTAGCGAAAATCGCTGATAATGTTGTGGTAAAATTGCCCCTTACATATGAAGGATTAATTTCTTGTAAAAAGTTGTGGACAGAGCATAAAATACCTGTTAACGTCACATTATGTTTTTCTCCTGGACAAGCACTGCTTGCCGCTAAGGCCGGTGCTTGTTTTATTTCTCCCTTTGTTGGTCGCCTTGATGATATAAGCTATGATGGCTTATCGCTAATAGAAGATATATGTACTATATATTCTAATTACGGTTTTGATACTAAAGTTCTTGTTGCATCAGTGAGAAGCCCAGCACATGTAATAGAAGCTGCAAGGCTTGGTGCTGATTCAATTACTGTGCCAGCAAAAGTACTTAGACAATTAATTAATCACCCACTTACTAACCAAGGGCTAGCAATATTTGAAAAAGACTGGGGTGCAAAATAATAAACGGTCACTACTCTGAATCGGTTGACAAATTGGACGCTTGATAAGCGTAATTTGGAGCTTCTTGTGTAATGACTACATCATGAGCATGACTCTCTCTTAATCCTGATGCAGTAATAGTAACAAATTTACAATTTTTTTTCATCTCTTCTATATTCCTATTACCAGTATACCCCATTGCAGCTTGCAATCCGCCAATCAACTGATGGATTACTCCTGAAGCTGGACCTTTGAATGGAACTCTTCCTTCCACTCCTTGTGGAACTAATTTTAGTTTTGAATCTTTATCTTGAAAATAACGGCTAGCTGAACCTCGTTTCATTGCACTAATAGATCCCATTCCTCGATAGCCTTTATATGCTCTGCCCTTATACATGATAATCTCACCTGGGCTTTCGTCAGTGCCAGCAAAAATCGAACCAATCATCACAGAGTCAGCACCAGCTGCAATAGCTTTTGCAACATCTCCTGAGTATTTTACCCCACCATCAGCAATTAGTCTGACGTTTCTTGCTCTACACGTCTCTGCAACATTCTTGATTGCAGAGAATTGTGGCACACCAACACCTGTAACTATTCTGGTTGTACAGATTGATCCTGGTCCTATTCCGACCTTCACTGCATCAACACCCGCATCAATCAACGCTTCAGCAGCCTCCTTTGTTGCAATGTTTCCGCCAATTAATTGCGTATTAGGATACATCTTTTTTATTTCCCTAATGGTATTGATAACGTTTTCGGAATGACCGTGAGCAGTATCCACAACAACTACATCAACTTCTTCTCCGATCAAAGCTTCACATCTTTCTATACCATCTTTTTTACCAGTGCCAATTGCAGCGGCAACTCTGAGCCGCCCTTTACTGTCTTTACATGAATTTGGGTATCTATTGTATTTTTCAATGTCTTTAACCGTAATTAAACCTATACAACAAGAATTTTCATCTACGACCAAAAGCTTTTCTATTCTATTTTCATGCAACAATTTCATTGCTGAGGCACTATTCACTCCCTGCTCCCGCACTGTCACTAACTTATCTTTTGTCATCACTTCGGAAACTTTTACATTCATGTTCTGGTCTTCAATAAACCTCACATCTCGGTTAGTTAAAATTCCAACTAACTTGAGTTGATCGACTACAGGAATGCCAGAATAATTGTGCTCTCTCATTAATGAAATTGCTTCCGCAACTGTTTTATCCGGTGAAATCGTAATTGGGTTATACACGATCCAACTTTCATATTTTTTCACCCTTCTTACTTCTAAAACTTGTTCATCTATTGATAAATTCTTATGTATGCAACCTATCCCTCCATGTTGGGCAATAGCTATTGCAAAGCCCGATTCAGTAACAGTATCCATTGCAGAGGATATGAGAGGGATATTTAGTTCTATATTATTTGTTAAATAAGTTTTTGTATCTGCATCGCAAGGCAATATATTAGAATAGGCTGGCAAAAGAAGTATATCGTCAAACGAATAACAAGCTTCCATTTTTTTCATAGGCTTTATTTAAAGCTTATACGCCAATTAATTAAATTGCAATAGGGCTTTTGCAAAATAAGCATTCTACATTATTTGCCAGCAAACAAAACTGCTCAATGGTTAAGTTTTCTGGACGTTCGTTTCCACTCAATTTAGCGTTTTCAAGGACAGTTTCAGCGTGGTTCGTTATATTTTGCAAGCTATTTCTCAGCATCTTTCTTCTTTGAGCAAAAACGGCACGTGTTAATCTTGTTAAGGTTTCCAAATTTACTGCAAACTTTGGGGTAGGCAAAGGATTTACTGTAATTACTGAAGAATGTATTTTTGGTCTTGGAAAAAACTCTTTAGGTTCAATATCAAATTCCTTTTTTATATCACATAGTAACTGGCTTAGCACTGATAAGGAACCATAATCTTTAGAATTGGGTCTTGCCGTAATGCGATCTGCTACCTCTTTTTGAAACATTAATGTCAAACTCGTAAAAAATTTTATATTATTTAACCACTTTAAAAATAACACTACCGAGATATTGTAAGGCAAGTTAGCAATAACTTTGACTGGGCGCTCTATCAGCTCTTCTTCTATAACATGCAGTGCATCCGCTTCTATAATTCTATACTTTCCTTGATGCTCATTTAGCAGTTGGTCATGGTGTTTTACTAAATCTCTATCTTTTTCTATAGAAAGTAGAGACTTTGGATTATGCACCAATATTTCTCTTGTTAATGCACCATATCCAGGACCAATTTCAATGACATTAAAATTCTCTAGACTACCGGCTAAAGCGACGATTTTTTTTGTTATCTCACTCGATAAAATAAAATTTTGCCCTAGACTCTTTTTTGGCTTCAGTAAAAATTTTCTCATATTATTTTCATTATACAGTATTTTAAAAATCAGTTGACTAAAATCCATTGATAATTGTATATTATTAATGTGTTTAACGCCGGCTTAGCTCAATTGGTAGAGCAACTGACTTGTAATCAGTAGGTTGTCAGTTCAAGTCCGACAGCCGGCACTCTCGCCCATATAAGTAAAGTTGATGTCCTTTTTAATAGTAGCAAATTGGAAGATGAATGGAACACGGTCTTCATTTGTTGACTTTATAGGCAAACTTAATAACAAGAACAATGAGATTACTTCTAGACTAGTGATTTGTCCACCATTTACCGCATTTTCAGACAGTATAGAGTTGAGCGATAATATTAATATAGGAGCACAGAATTGCCATTATAAAAAATCTGGTTCTTACACAGGTGAAATTAGCGCAGAAATGTTAAAGGAATTAGGGTGTACTTACGTAATACTTGGGCATTCTGAAAGGGCTAACGAAACAGATAGTGAAATAAAACTTAAGTCGGAAATAGCAATAGAATCAGGCTTACACCCAATTATCTGTGTAGGTGAAAATTCAGAAGATTATAAGAATGAAAAAACAAAAGAAGTAATAGAATATCAATGCAAAAACCGTTTGCCAACACACGGTGAATATACCGTAGCATATGAGCCAATATGGGCAATAGGCACAGGTCATGTGCCAAATAATGATGCAATTGCTGAGGTGATAGAGGTAATAAAATTGTGTACTGGTAAAAAACACATTACATATGGTGGTTCAGTCAGTTCAGAAAATATAGAAAATTTGTTAAATATTTCAAATTTACCAGGAGTTTTAATTGGCAGTGCAAGCTTAGATTTCGATCACTTTTATAAAATCATACAACAAGTTGAAAACAAGTTTTCTCTTATCAATTCTAAAAGTAGATAAAAGGGAATTACTCACTATAGGAATAGGGCTATCACGGGCGTCTCAGCAGATTCCGCTAACGCGTACTCCCTCGTCATAACGTCACGGTATCCGCTAACACGTAGCGAGATGACGGTTGTCAGAGTGACACTGGTTTCCATACAAAGGTGGTGTCATCTAAGTAGCTGACACTGATTTCCATCCAAGACGGTGTCATCCCAGTGCCCAGACTACTTGGATCCAGAAGACTTAATTTCAACCAAGTGGCTGCATAATAAAGGCTGGATTCCAGCGTCACGCGCTGGAATGACATCTTTCTTGGTGGACTCAAATCACAATGTTCGTACGGTTGTGGGCTTATAGCTAAAGTAATCTAGAAAATTAACGATATTTTATTCCCCGGTGAACGCTCTATTTTGTTTTCCAACTCTAGTTCTAAAAGAGCCATTAGAGCTATGTTGGCAGAAAGTCCGCTTGCTAATATAAGTTCATCTATATCAACAGGTACAGAGTTAATATGATCAACTATAACAGATTTTGCCTGTTGTAATTTTTCTTGTTTTTGGTTAACAGCATAGTGCTCAACATTAAATAGGTTTTTTTGCTGCGGAGGTAAACTAAACCTAACACTTTCTATTATGTCATCAGCGGACTCGATAAGCTTAGCACCGTTTTTAATTAAATAATTACTACCACTACAGCATGAATCTAAAGGGAAACCAGAAACTGCAAATACCTCTCTCCCTTGATTTAAAGCAAAATCTGCTGTTATTAGAGAGCCAGAACGTTTCGATGCTTCAATCACTACAACACCCAGCGATAGACCAGATATAATTCGATTCCTTTGAGGAAAATACTGAGGCTTTGGTTTAGTAGCAAATGGAAGCTCAGTAATTACTAAACCACCGTTCCCAGTGATTTTTTTGTATAGATCAAAATTCTCTTTTGGATACACCACATCAATTCCGCTTGCTGTAACAGCAATAGTGGGATGATTTTTGTATATTACACTGTTTGCTGCAGTATCGATTCCTTTTGCAAGTCCAGAAACGATAACAAAACCAGCTTCGCTTAAATCAAGTGCTAGTTTACTGGCAAAATTTCTTCCATTCATCGAAGAGTTGCGCCCACCGATTATTGCAATTATCTCACGGCTTAATAATGATATATTACCAAACGCAGTTATTATAGGAGGACAACTAGAGATATTTCTTAAAAGATCAGGGTAATCTGGGTCACATGCGGGTATAATTTTAGCTCCAATTCTTTCTGCATTATTGATTTCTTCTCGTGCATCTTGAATGCCATACACCTTATTATTAGCCACCCTATTGAGATATTTTAGCACCTCATCTAGCGATCCATGTGTTCTTAGTATACTAAAAAACTTTATTGGTCCTATAGTTCTAGCCAAGCTTAACCATACTTCTAATTCTTTGTTGTTCAATTTATTTATCTTCATAAAAGGCTTGAATTTCTTATCAATTTAGTGTACCCAAGATAATGCAAATATACAGTGTTTTATGACGCATTTTGTTACAGATAAATGCATAAAATGTAAATATACGGACTGTGTGGAAGTATGTCCCGTTGACTGCTTCTATGAAGGTAAAAACATGCTCGTGATTAACCCAGATGAATGTATTGATTGCGGAGTGTGCATACCTGAGTGTCCAGTAGATGCAATTGTAACTGATGATTCCATAAAAGATATTTTAGAATTAGATGAAGAATTACTGAGCAGCGAACAAAAAACTTTCAAGTTATTTTACGATATAAATGTAGAATACTCACAAAAATGGCCAAACATTACAGCTAAAAAGCAACCTCTCTATACTGCAGAAGAGTATAAGGAAAAAAAGGATAAAACAGCTTATTTTGATGAAAATTTAGAGTAATACTGTTGAAGAGGAAGAAACTTCTTTTATATCTTATCCTGTTTGTCTTTGGTTATTGAAAATGGTCGCATTATTTAGGTTTTTAGTAATATTTAATATTAGATTAATAATAATCTACTTGGAAACAACGAAAGATTATGTTAAATATAGAATTAACGAATTATTATATAACTTTTAGTAGGATGACAGTATTATAAAATTTAGAGGCATCAAAATGGAAAATCACGCTAAAGAGAGTATAAAGCATAAAGTAGTATTACCAAACTCAAAAACAATCAATATTGAAGGAACAAATTTCAAGTATGAAATACATTACGATCAATTAGATGAGAAAGATCTTCTTATGATTGAAAAATACGCTAATCATATTTTCCATGCCTACCAAGAGAAATATGGTTTAGATATCAACACAGATCATACTTTTAAAGGCTTTATATATAACAGCTTAACAGATTTGCGTAATGCACGTCCAGGGCATAACAATTCTTATGAACTGCGAATGTTCACCACTACCCTCATAAAAGTGGGTCTGTAGCTCATGATTTGACAAAAATGATTTATATTACTCTAAATTTCTATAATAAACAAAGTCGTAATATTCCTATCCCAAAAGGCAATTTTACAATAGATGTAGAAAAAGAATTAAAAGCTATTAGATTAGACGACAATCAAGAAGAGTCAAAAAAAATAGAACTTTCAGGCTCAGAAGAAGAAAAAATCAAGGTAGATGAGGAAAAAAGTCGCCAAGAAGAAATCAGTCCAGAAAAGCATCAAACAATTAATCAAGAAGAGTCAAATACAGGGGAGAAACCTGAAACAACAATTAATCAAGAAGAGCCAAAAAGAATAGAACCTTCAGGTTCAGGAGGAGAAGAAAAAATCAAGCTAGATGAGGAAAAAAGTCGCCAAGAAGAAATCAGTCCAGAAACAGTATTACCAAACTCAAAAACAATCAATATTGAAGGAACAAAATTTAAGTATGAAATACATTACGACCAACTAGACGAGAAAGATCTCCTTACGATTGAAAAATACGCTAATTATATTTTTCATGCCTACCAAGAGAGATATGGTTTAGATATCAACACAGATCATACTTTTAAAGGCTTTACATATAACAACTTAACAGATTTGCGTCACGGTGCTTATGCAAACGCATATGGTCACCACTACCATTATAAAAGTGAGTCTATAGCTCATAAGTTGACAGACGTGATTTATCTTACTCTAAATTTGTATAATAGGGAAAATCACGGTACTCCTTACCTAGAAGACAAATACACGTTTATAAGAGATGTAGAAAAAGAATTAAAAGCCATTAGATTAGACGATAATCAAGAAGAGTCAAATACAGCGGAGAAACCTGAAACAACAATTAATCAAGAAGAGCCAAAAAAAATAGAACCTTCAGGCTCAGGAGAAGAAGAAAAAATCAAGCTAGATGAGGAAAAAAGTCGCCAAGAAGAAATCAGTCCAGAAACAGTATTACCAAACTCAAAAGCAATCAATATTGAAGGAACAAAATTTAAGTATGAAATACATTACGATCAATTAGATGAGAAAGATCTCCTTACGATCGAAAAATACGCTAATTATATTTTTCATGCCTATCAAGAGAGATATGGTTTAGATATGAACACAGATCATACTGTTAAAGGCTTTACATATAACAACTTAGCAAATTTGTCTGACGATGATTATGATTCTATTACCGCGGATTATCACGAATACCATTATCACAGTGAGTCTATAGCTAATGATTTGACAACAATGATTTATGTTACTCTAAATTTGTATAATGAGAAAAATTACGGCACTTCTTTCCCAAGAGGCGAATTTATAAGAGATGTAGCAGAAGAATTAAAAAACATTGGATTAGACGATAATCAAGGAGAGTTAAATACAGAAGAGAGACCTAAAACAACAATTAATCAGGAGAAACAGGAAAAAGAATTAAAGGAATCTGATCAACAAGATGTTATAACAACTACTGATCACCCGCTAGATGATTATAATCATGATTATCACTTAATAGGCTAGCAAGTAGCGCTAGCAAAAATTAATCAGGAAAAAGGGTTAGAGGGAGCAAGATGTTATCTGATCAACCCGCCAGATGAATTATAGTCGTGAGAACCTGTTTATAATCTTTTGAGGAGTAAAGGCTAGGTATACAGATTCCAAAATGAACGGTTCTCACAACCTTTAGTTTTTATTGCTGAAAGTAATCATATTATCAAGTTTTTAACATTATTTAATACTAAGTTAATATTAATTCATTGATAAATTTTTAGCTATAGAAGCAGGTTTTTATTGAAGATAAAAGTATCTTCTATATGCTATATAGCAAAACATAGAATGCCTATGATTCCAACTATAGCAATTTTAAGTGGTGGGTTTTCTTGTGAGAGAGAAGTGTCGCTTATGAGCGGAAAAGCAGTAAAGAAGGCACTTGATAGCCTTTCATATAATGCAATAGAAATAGATGTTGACAGCAACATTGTTGAAAAGCTTAAAAAGATTAATCCGGGCCTTACTTTTATCGCTCTGCATGGACCTTATGGTGAAGATGGTTGCATTCAAGGTTTATTGGAAATCTTAGGTATAAAATATACACACTCAGGAGTTATGGCTTCTGCTGTTGCTATGAATAAAGTGATGTCAAAGCATATATTTCGATCCCTTAGTATCGACACTCCAAAAGGTTATGTAATTAGCCAAGAAGATCTACTAAAAAATAATATTAAAATCGATTATCCGTACGTCTTAAAACCAATTAACGAAGGTTCTAGCATCGGAGTGCATATTGTTTCCTCATATGAAGACCATTTAAAATTTAAAAATGACGCTATCATACTTGATGTCATTCAAGTAGCTGACACTGGAATCCAGAAAAAAGAACCAGTGTCAGCTACCTCTATGACAAGAGACTTGATGATCATAGAAGAATATGTCCCAGGAATAGAGTTACATACTGCTGTATTGCTAGATGAAGCAATTGGCACTATGGAAATACGACCAAAAAATAAATTCTATGATTATGAAGCAAAGTATACAGATGGATTTGCAGAACATATATTTCCTGCTGAAATTCCTGACAATATATATAAAATGACCTTGGAACACGCACTGAAAATTCATCAATTTTTAGGCTGTAAAACTATTTCCCGCTCAGATTTCCGTTATAATCCCAAAAATAACACTTTAAAAATGCTTGAGATTAATACACATCCTGGCTTTACTGAGTTATCGTTAGTGCCAGAAATTGCAAAATTGGCAAAAGGAATCAATTTTAATGAATTAGTTAAAATTATTATTGAAGATAGTTTGCGGCACAAAAATATTAGGGATTTAAGTCATGTTGAGCAGTATTACTAGAAGCCAAAGGAGTTTTTTGCGCAAGTGCGCTTTCGTTATTATAACTGCGCTTTTTTTTACATTAGTACTTTATAGTTCACTTGATAAAATAATAAATCGATTTAATTACTACTTTACTTGGTGTAATGAGTGCCTATCCAGTTTATTACTCAGCAATGGATTTTCAATCGATGAAGTAGTCGTGAGCGGCAACAAATTTACAAACAAAAAGGACATTCTAAGTTTGACAGATAGAACGCAACCTATCCTGTATATATCACTTTCAAAACTTGCCGGTAGCATACAATCCGTAAGCAGATGGATAAAATACGTAAGAGTTCACAGAATTTTGCCCAATACCCTACATATTAATATAGATGAGCATAAACCGTTTGCTCTCTGGAAAGATAATAACAAAACCTCGGTAATTGATTTCGAAGGCAAAGTGATCGTAGATGACTATCCAGTAGATGATCTTGTTGTAATTACAGGACAAAACTCGTTATCAAACCTAAAATTTGTTAGAGATGTGCTAGAGAGTAAAACTCAATTAAGTGACCACATTTCTTCTTTTGCTTATATAGGGAATAGAAGATGGAATATCATACTTGATAACGATTCCACAGTGAAACTGCCTGAAGATAACCCTTCTAGTGCATGGGACTATTTAAACCACTTACACAATACAACTGATTTTACTTTCAGCGATTGGAGTATTATTGATATGCGTATTACTGATAAAATTTTTGTGAAGAGGTGATCTGCTGTCATCCAAGTAGCGGGATGACGAGCTTATCGTCATGCTGCCGCGAACCGTCATACCGCCGCGGTATCTCTTAGCCGCTAACAAGTAGCGAGATGACAGCAGTCCTACGTCATACCGTCACGGTATCTCAGCCGCTAACAAGTAGCGGGATGACGGTTGTCGTTTAGCCATAAATATTTAAGAAATTCACCAAACGAAAAAAAAGGCAAAAGAAGCCCTGGTCATTGTCTATTTTCAGTATTTGGCATTTTTTAAGTCTTAAACGCTGCAATTTAGCGACTTTTAAACTGCAACAGACCCTTAGCTAAATGCTAAGAAATTGTAACCGTTCACGGAGATAAGGTGGTTTACAAAGTAAGTATAAAAGTGTAAAGAGATAGGAAGCTAAATATGGAATGGGTAAATGACAACAGTGCTGCAAGAAAAGGTTGTAGCAGAAAACGCTAATCTCAAGGAAGAAATAAAAGCACTGATCAGAGAAAATGATAGCTTGAAAGCAAAAATAGTTGAATTAGAAGACAAATTGGGCTTAAATTCGCAAAATTCATCGCTGCCACCATCACGAGATATATATCGTAAGAAAGCAAAAAAGAAAAGTGATAAAAAACCAGGAGGTCAGCCAGGACATAAGATGCATAAGCGTGAATTAATGGCTGCAGACGAGGTAGTGAGATGCACAATTGATACAATTTGTATGTGTGGAGGTAAGATTACTTTAGAAGATGAAATTATTCATCAGAAGGCAGAGTTGCCAGAAATTAAGCCAATTGTAACTGAGTACAGGTTGCAAAGAGGACATTGTAGAGTATGTAATAAAAGAATTACAGCAAATTTACCCGAAGGTGTTGCAAGAGATTTTCTAGGACCCAATGCTAAAACAGTTATAAGCAGCCTTAGCGGCTTTTTTATTAACTCAAAAAGAGAGGTACAGCAAATTTTGGGCAGTATTTTTAATCTAAATATAAGCCTTGGTTTAGTCTCAAATACTGAACGCAGGGTATCGAAGAAGTGTGCATCTGAATATGAGAAAATGAAGGAAGAGTTGCAAGGAAGCGAGTATTTGCATATAGACGAAACAGGGCACAGAAATCAAGGAAAGAGAGGCTGGAGTTGGGTAATAACAAACAAAGCGTTGACACTTCTGAAGGTAAGCGAGTCTCGTGGTAAGAAGGTGTTGAAGAGTTTACTGCCAGAATATGATGGTATATTTGTGAGCGATAGATACGCTGTATACAATTACTTCAATCGTGAAAATAGACAGATATGTTGGGCACATCTGGCAAGAGATTTTGAGAGATTTGCCCATAGTAAAAATGTTGAAGTGAGCAAAATTGGCCAAGCACTAAAATCGCTCAGCAATAAGGTGTTTGTAGTAGATAAGGCAAAAAAACAAAATTTGATAGATAATTTGAGATTTTATCGACTGGTGCGAAAAATTCGGAAAAGGGTAAAACATTTTTTACGTAAAATGACGAGGGTTGCAAATAGCACTCAAGCTTCAAGAATGGCCGCTAAGATGTTACGATCTGAGGATATGATGTGGAAGTTTTTAAGAAAACCTGAAGTGATAGAAACAACTAATAACCTTGCAGAACGGCAAATTAGACGGTACGTAATTTATCGTAAAAACAGCTTTTTCACCTGGTCAGAACGTGGAGAAAGATTCGTGGAAAGAATGTTGTCGATATTTTTGACATCACGTCTCAATGGCCAGAACCCCTTTCAAAAGCTACAGAATCTAGTAGCTGTCACTGCTTAGTTCTTTAATTCATTCTCACAATCCGTGAACGGTTACAAAGCTTTTGCACCTTCATCACCAATATTGTTGTTTTCTAAGTTAAACTGCTCGAGATTTTCAAACTTACCATTGGCTAAAACTTTTGCGCCCTTTTTACCAATCTTATTCCGGGTTAAATTAAGTTGAACAAGATTGATAAGATTACCTTCAGCCAACCCTTTTGCACCTTCAGAAGCACCAATATTATTTTGCGTTAAATCAAGATATTTAAGATTTTCAAGCTTACCATTAGCTAAAGCTTTTGCACCTTTACCACCAATTTTGTTACATGATAATTTAAGCCATTCAAGACTTGTAAGATTACCGTTAGCTAGAGCTTTTGCACCTTCATCACCAATATTGTTGTTTTTTAAATTAAGCTGCTTGAGATTTTCAAGCTTACCATTGGCTAAAGCTTTTGCACCTTCATCACCAATATTGTTGTTTTCTAAGTTAAGCTGCTTGAGATTTTCAAGCTTGCCATTGGCTAAAGCTTTTGCACCTTCAACACTAATATTGTTACTCAATAAGTTAAGTCTAGTCAGACTGGTAAGACTAGCTAAAGCTTTTGCACCTTTATCACTAATGTTGTTCATGGATAAATCAAGTGAAGTAAGATGTGTAAGCTTAGCTAACTCTTTTGCATCTTCATCATCAATTTTACACCATTCTAGACCAAGTTCTGTAATGTGTGTTTCATTTTGTAAAAACCTTACTAGCTCTTTAACCACTATATCTACAGCAACACATCCATGTATAAAAAGTGCATTGCCTTTAATATATTTGTCAAAATCCATTTTTCCTCCTCACAAGAATTATCATATAAACATTTTAGCCTGTATCTCAGTGATTGTCAATTATTGACTTGTATCCTTATAATGTAAGGTATTGGAACTGAAATAGATTGTCCCGGCAGGTTATACTAGAATTAGTACAATAAATTGGTATGGTGGGACCATACACCTAGGACATTCTTTAACTGTTCTATTCAATAAAACCTTTACAATATTTCGATCATAGGTTTAACTTTACGAAGTTATAATCTATAGGGCTGCAAATGAACGATTATCTCTCACTGCTAAATCCAGAACAACAATTAGCTGTAACTAACATAGATGGACCGGTTTTAATATTGGCAGGAGCCGGAACCGGAAAAACAAGAACGATCACTTCAAGAATAGCGCACATAATTAGAAACGGTCACGCTTATTCTGATGAAATATTAGCTGTTACATTCACAAACAAAGCAGCAAATGAGATGGTATCAAGGGTACTTGAGCTAACAGGCACAAACATACCATGGCTTGGCACTTTCCATGCAATTGCAGCAAAAATTCTACGTCATCATGCTGAAGTCGTGGGGCTAAATTCCAATTTTACAATTATTGGTGTGGATGACCAATTACAGGTAATAAAAAACATCATGAATGAAATCAGCCCTGATTACCTATCAGAAAAATGTAAGACCATTATGAATATTATTCAGCAATGGAAAGAGAAGTGTTTACTGCCATCTGAAGTGGAAGACGTTCAATCATTTAGGCCAGTGTACGTAACTGCACTCAAAGTCTATCACCAGTATCAGGAAAGGTTAAAATTCCTTAACTCTGTCGATTTTGGTGACTTATTGCTATATAACATACAACTCTTTAATCAAAAGACCGAAGTTCTGTCCTACTACCAAAACAAGTTTAAGTATGTCATGGTAGATGAGTATCAAGATACAAATGCAATACAATATCTTTGGCTAAAATACCTTGCAAAAAAGCACTCAAATATTTGCTGTGTGGGAGATGACGATCAGTCAATATATAGTTGGCGTGGTGCAGAAGTTGAAAACATTTTAAAATTTTCTGATGATTTTAAAAATGCAAAAACTGTCAAACTAGAGTGTAACTATAGATCAACATCTCACATACTTGCAACTGCGTCATATGTTATCAATCACAATAAAACTCGGCTAGAAAAAAAATTGTGGACAACAAACATTGAAGGGGAAAAGGTAAATCTAATAAAATTATGGGACGGAAAAGCTGAAGCAAGGTTCATAAGCGAACAGATATTAAAGCTCAATAAATACAGATTTAGTGACATTGCAGTGCTGGTAAGGGCCACTTTTCAAACTAGAGTTCTCGAAGAGTATTTTATAAAATATTCAATTCCCTACAAGATTATAAGTGGCGTAAAATTCTACGAACGTCAGGAAGTCAGGGATATAATTGCATATTTAAGACTTGTTACAAACAATAACGATGACTTAGCTTTTGAAAGGATCGTAAACCGGCCAAAAAGAAGCATAGGAGCTACAACTCTAAAGAAAATATACACGACTGCTCAGGATAACAAAATTTCTTTTTTTGAGGCAGCAAAAATATTAGTTAATAGTAATCAAGTAACCGAAAGAATTAAACTCTCACTAAATGATTTTTTAAATAAAATTAAAGCTTGGGAAGAAATAGTAAGCGTAAAACCACTGCATGAATTCGTTAAAATCGTAGCAAACCAATCAGGGTATATTGAAATGCTTGAAAATGAGGAGGTAACAGGCTTAGCACGAATAGAAAATGTCAAGGAGCTCATCTCATCTTTAAAAAATTTCGATAATGCCACAACTTTCTTGGAGCATATAAGTCTAGTGATGGAAGTGGATAATATGAATAACGATGACACCGTATATGTTATGACTCTTCATGCAGCCAAAGGACTTGAATTCCCGTGCGTGTTTCTACCTGGTTGGGAAGCGGGATTATTTCCTCATCAAAGATCTTTTGAAGATAAAAGTGGTAAAGCTTTAGAAGAAGAAAGGAGACTTGCATATGTTGGCATAACCAGGGCAAAGGAAAGGTTAATCATTTCATGTGCAGATAGGAGGGAAATTAACAACCAGTGGCAACCGATGCGCACTTCTCGGTTCATTAAAGAATTGCCAAGAGAAAATGTTGAGGTAATCAAGAGTAACGCCTACTGTTGAAGCTATAACTGCAGATAAACATATCTTACAAATCTGAATTACTTCAACTATATGTGTAACCAGACTGCATTCTGTGATTTTTAGCAAAACATGATCTTTCATTTGAGCTTTCTTCAATTTAAAATAAATACAGAAAATTGCTGCCTATAGCTAAACTGACGTAACCGTTCACGGAGATAAGGTGGTTTACAAAGTAAGTATAAAAGTGTAGAGAGATAGGAAGCTAAATATGGAATGGGTAAATGACAACAGTGCTGCAAGAAAAGGTTGTAGCAGAAAACGCTAATCTCAAGGAAGAAATAAAAGCACTGATCAGAGAAAATGATAGCTTGAAAGCAAAAATAGTTGAATTAGAAGACAAATTGGGCTTAAATTCGCAAAATTCATCGCTGCCACCATCACGAGATATATATCGTAAGAAAGCAAAAAAGAAAAGTGATAAAAAACCAGGAGGTCAGCCAGGACATAAGGTGCATAAGCGTGAATTAATGGCTGCAGACGAGGTAGTGAGATGCACAATTGATACAATTTGTATGTGTGGAGGTAAGATTACTTGTAACCGTTCACGGATTGTGAGAATGAATTAAAGAACTAAGCAGTGACAGCTACTAGATTCTGTAGCTTTTGAAAGGGGTTCTGGCCATTGAGACGTGATGTCAAAAATATCGACAACATTCTTTCCACGAATCTTTCTCCACGTTCTGACCAGGTGAAAAAGCTGTTTTTACGATAAATTACGTACCGTCTAATTTGCCGTTCTGCAAGGTTATTAGTTGTTTCTATCACTTCAGGTTTTCTTAAAAACTTCCACATCATATCCTCAGATCGTAACATCTTAGCGGCCATTCTTGAAGCTTGAGTGCTATTTGCAACCCTCGTCATTTTACGTAAAAAATGTTTTACCCTTTTCCGAATTTTTCGCACCAGTCGATAAAATCTCAAATTATCTATCAAATTTTGTTTTTTTGCCTTATCTACTACAAACACCTTATTGCTGAGCGATTTTAGTGCTTGGCCAATTTTGCTCACTTCAACATTTTTACTATGGGCAAATCTCTCAAAATCTCTTGCCAGATGTGCCCAACATATCTGTCTATTTTCACGATTGAAGTAATTGTATACAGCGTATCTATCGCTCACAAATATACCATCATATTCTGGCAGTAAACTCTTCAACACCTTCTTACCACGAGACTCGCTTACCTTCAGAAGTGTCAACGCTTTGTTTGTTATTACCCAACTCCAGCCTCTCTTTCCTTGATTTCTGTGCCCTGTTTCGTCTATATGCAAATACTCGCTTCCTTGCAACTCTTCCTTCATTTTCTCATATTCAGATGCACACTTCTTCGATACCCTGCGTTCAGTATTTGAGACTAAACCAAGGCTTATATTTAGATTAAAAATACTGCCCAAAATTTGCTGTACCTCTCTTTTTGAGTTAATAAAAAAGCCGCTAAGGCTGCTTATAACTGTTTTAGCATTGGGTCCTAGAAAATCTCTTGCAACACCTTCGGGTAAATTTGCTGTAATTCTTTTATTACATACTCTACAATGTCCTCTTTGCAACCTGTACTCAGTTACAATTGGCTTAATTTCTGGCAACTCTGCCTTCTGATGAATAATTTCATCTTCTAAAGTAATCTTACCTCCACACATACAAATTGTATCAATTGTGCATCTCACTACCTCGTCTGCAGCCATTAATTCACGCTTATGCACCTTATGTCCTGGCTGACCTCCTGGTTTTTTATCACTTTTCTTTTTTGCTTTCTTACGATATATATCTCGTGATGGTGGCAGCGATGAATTTTGCGAATTTAAGCCCAATTTGTCTTCTAATTCAACTATTTTTGCTTTCAAGCTATCATTTTCTCTGATCAGTGCTTTTATTTCTTCCTTGAGATTAGCGTTTTCTGCTACAACCTTTTCTTGCAGCACTGTTGTCATTTACCCATTCCATATTTAGCTTCCTATCTCTTTACACTTTTATACTTACTTTGTAAACCACCTTATCTCCGTGAACGGTTACTAGAAATCAGAGATTTAAAAATTAATCTTACAGGTCACAGCATGGGAGGTGCTGTCACTAACATAGCTGCTCTATGTTTAAGTGTAACAGAGGATGCAAAAGATTTGCATATTGCAACTTTTGGTGCACCAAGGGTTTTTAACCGTAATGCTGCTAAAGTCTGTAATGAGCTCTTCGGAAGAAAGACTATTAGAGTAGTTGATCGATCAGATTCCATACCTTCATTACCACCTAATTTTATGGGCTATAAACATGTAGGCAAACAATTAAAAATAGGAAGACATTCCGTGCCGGCGCTACATGACCACAAATTGGAAGTTTATCATGATCTTATTTTAAAAATAAAGCCAAAAAATTTTAAGTCGGATAATAATACATCTGCAACATGCTACATCCTTTCCCGGACTGCTAGGGAAGTGTATGATGTACTAACTGTACCCAGTTGTCTTATTCCAAGCACCCATTCAAGTAGCGATAAACAATATTTTGAACGAGTGAAAGATCAACATAAGAATGCTTCATTCTCTGAAATAATTAATAGATATTCTGAGCTCAGCAATAGAAATGATAAATTTCTTGACAAAGATAGAAGAAATGGTATTATGGGTGACATAAGGGCTTCAATAAAGAAGCCCAGAGGCAATTATAATAAGGAGGGTGTAATGACCAAATTTAAAGAACAAAGTGAAAAGTCAGTCAGTTTGGGAGGAGGACTTCCTAATATTGACAATTTGACTAATTCTAAAGGAGGATCGACGATCAATTTGAGGGAACAAAACAAAAGGGATAAGACTAGTTTGGTAGAATCGTTTGAAAACTGGGTCAATTCGGGGGAAATTTTTGATATTGGCAGTCCGAATAATCTTGAAGAAGGTGAAAAGACTGTGGTTGAACGTGTAGAATATTTTAACAAGTATTTGAACAATCCTAAACCTAGTAACACCCGTCTAGGAGTACCTACTATGGGTTCAATCAGGTCCATTTAAAACAAAGTAAAAAGAAGTCAGTCAGTTTGGGAGGAGGACTTTCCGATGTTAATATTTTGACCAATTCGGGAATAGAAACTCCTGATGCTGACAAGTCGACCAACTCTAAAGAGGAGAGACAAAGTAAAAAGGGGTCGGTTCAGAAAAGACTTTCTAATTTTTTCCGTCCTAAAAAAAAGACACAAAGTAATGAAAGGTCGACCAGTTTGAGAGAACTTTTTACTCTTCGAGAAACGATAAATGAGGCCGAGGCAGAAATTAATGGTTTGCAGGGCGAGGAAAAGAATCAACAAGAAAGCAAACTTAAAGAAATTAAGGAATTGTTTCCGTTTTCTAGGATTCAAACTAACCAAGGAAAGGCCATAGAAGAAATTCTTTGTAATGTTCTTGAGAGTGTTGATCTTGAGACAGTAAAACTTATAGTGGGACAGAAAAAAATTTATATAACTGCATCTGCTGAATTTGCTTTACGGGAAGCATTAAGCAAAGCCAAGACAAAAGTTGCTAGTTTAGAGGGCGAGGAGAAAAGTAAACAAGGAGGCAAACTCAGAGAGATTGTGAAACTTCTTAGTGAATGGCTTGTAATTCAAAATGATCATGCACCATCAGTAAGTGATGAGCTAGATTCTTCAAGTAAAGATGTTAGTGATACTACAGGTACTCTTGCTAATCAGTCTACTGAATACATAACACTACAAACAAGTGATACGCCAGATTCCTCAAGTGATGAGGAGGATAATCACCAGCGTGAAAGTGAAGATAATCCACAACCAGAAACTTTATTTAACGATACAAACACCTTGGATGATAATGCTAGTCTCTCAAGCAGTGATGAGCATAGCAGCACCTCTTCAAATGCTGGCGATGTGTCTACAACTGAAGATATTACTGACAATGAAGAGCCTGTGGTAACTACAACAGATAGTAAAGAGGGTAATGATCAACCTACAGGTAAAGGTGATTCACAAGGTCCGCAGATTATTGTCATCGGTAATTCTAATAACGTAGTTGTTGAAGATAACGATGTTGAAACGCACCCACAAAGTACAAAAATTAGTAAGCTGCCTGTTATAGCTGCTTCTGCACTAGCACTAGCTGGAGTTGCTTCGGGAGCGGCTATTGTAGTTTGCCTAGAGATGTTATACCAATTCCTAAAAATAAATAGAGGAATAAAGAAAAATTTCTAAAATAGAATAATTTAAGAATTAGTGGGGAGTTATGGCAGGAAAAAGTAAAGCAATAGGAGAAGAATTATATAATAAGTGTAACCTGGAATTAAAGAAGCACGGCATAAGAGGAGAGATAGGAAGAAGATTACAGGCAATAATATCTGCAAAAGAATATGGAATAACAAAAGTTGCTCAAATATACCGAATTACTAGAACTACATTGATGAAGTGGATTACAAGATTTAAGGAAGGAGGAGTCAATGCGTTTAAAATACAACCAGGACGTGGAGTAAAGCCGAAGTTGAGCTACAAGCAGCAAGAAGAAATTAAAAATGTCATAGCAGAAGAAGGAGCCAACCTAACGGCTAAGAAATTAAAAATCATAATTGAGAAAATGTTTTCTATTGAGGTAAGTAAGTCTACAGCACATAGACTGATGCAAAAGTTAGGTTTTTCGTATATTACTCCAAGGCCTGTGCACAATAAACAGGATAAAAATAAACAAGAAGAGTTTAAAAAAAAATCTTAATGAAACTATTGTCACGTATCCCGAAAAAGAGCTATTTTTCTTCGATGAGTCGCGGTTTGGCACACATTCAAAGATTGGACACGGGTGGTTTAAAAAAGGCATTAGGACACAGGTTAAGGTAAAATTAGGTAGGCAAAACTTTTATCTCTATAGTGCAGTTAATCCTAGAAATCGAGAGAGTTCTAGCTTATTCGTACCAAACGTCAATACTGATTGTATGAATATATTCCTTGAGCAGATGTCACAATATTTAGGAACAAGGGAGGCATTTCTTGTTGTGGATTGTGCAGGATGGCATAGATCCAAAGGTTTAAAAATACCACAAAATATTACCTTAATCTATTTACCTCCATATTCACCAGAGTTAAATCCAGTAGAGCGTTTATGGCAATATTTGAAAGACAATCTCATTAAAAATAGAATATATGACTCTGTTAGTTTATTGGAGGATACTGTATGTGCATTCATTCGTAATATTACGGAAAGTTCGATCAAAACCATTTGTTCTGTGAGTTATTTGCCTGCTTATTTATGAGATTTGGTATTAGCAGTGGGAATAGCAGTTGGAGCTTGTTGTTTAGTTGCTGCTGTAATCATATATTGCTGTAACAGACCTTCAAGTTCATTTAAGGGTAGTAATGTTGAACCTGTAGCTAACGGAAAGCTTGTTGAATAACAGTAAGTTGAAGAATAAATATTGTAGTTTACCATTTAATAATTTATTATAATTATATTAATTATTAGCGAATGAAAACTTGGTAAACTACGAAGAAATATTCTTAAACAAAATCAAAGATATAAAAGATGAGGGGCGCTACCGTGAATTTACGCACTTTGCGTCATTGCCAGGTAGGCTCCCCCACATTATGGACTATGAAAGAAATAGGGAAGTAATAGTCTGGTGCAGTAATAACTATTTAGGAATGTCACAAAATGAGAAAGTTATTGCCGCTATTCAAAATTCATCAATTGGTGCGGGGGGAACAAGAAATATATCTGGTACAACAAAAGAGGTTATCGAACTGGAAAAATCCTTAGCTTGTTTGCATAAAAAAGAGGCTGCTTTAACTTTTGCTTGTGGCTACCTTGCTAACCAGACAACACTTAGCACTTTATCGTCTATTATTCCAAATGTAGTAATTTTTTCAGACGAGAAGAACCATTCTTCAATGATAGAAGGCATAAAATCAGGAAAAAGACCAAAACATATATTTAAACACAATGATGTTGATCACTTAGAGCAGTTGTTAAAGTCCGTAGACACAAAAACACCAAAGATAATAGCACTTGAATCCGTATATTCAATGGATGGCGATATAGCGCCGCTTGAAGCGATATGTGATCTTGCAGATCAACATAATGCAATCACCTATTTGGATGAGGTGCACGCAGTTGGCATGTATGGTTCACATGGTGGCGGAATTGCAGAAAGAGAAGGCCTGGTGGATAGAATAACCGTCATTCAAGGTACACTATCGAAGGCTTTTGGAGTGATGGGTGGGTATATAGCGTCTTCAAAGAGCTTGGTAGATGTAATAAGAAGTTCCGCTCCAGGATTTATTTTCACCACTGCTATGTCGCCTGTTTTAGCAGCGGCAGCAAAGGCAAGCGTTGAACACCTAAAATCGAGCAACATTGAAAGGGAAAAGCAAAAGCAAGTCGTTGAAAAAGTAAAAAACTCACTGAGAAATACAGGAATTAACTTCATTCCAACAGAAACTCATATAATTCCAATAATAATTGGCGACCCAGAGTTATCCAAAGGAGCATCAAAATTATTATTTGATGAGCATGGAATATACGTTCAACATATAAATTATCCAACAGTGCCAAGAGGAACTGAGCGTTTCCGTATTACCCCTACACCTTATCATACTGATGAAATGATAGAACATTTAACAGAATCTCTTATAAAAGTTTTCGAAAAGTTGTCTATCTCTGTAGTCTGTTTATCCTAATTTAATATCGCCAGCAATAATCAATCCGTTGTCTTCCGTTAGCCTTCCACCGCTTTCTTGCAGAAAAAGTCTACCGAGCAAGGCTTTATATTTGTTAACTCCAGAGTAAACTGCTCCTCTGTGCCTTCCTGCTGCAAGGTACGCAAAGCCTAAAATTGTTGAACCGATGGAGCGTACATTACTATTGCCAGGCAGCAATTTATTTAATAAATTACCACTTACATCTATTAGACCCCCTTCACGGCTTTTCACCCGCATTTTTATATGACGAGATCTAAAATCCTCAAGAAAAGCACCTTTCTTTTCTTCTGCCCAAAAAGTTTCTCTAAGAGCCGGAGCATCAATTACAGCTGCCACAACTTTATTTTTATGAATGAGACAGACTGATACTGCAAAATAAACCATGCAACTAGAAAAGTTCTCCCTGCCCTCTATAGGCATAATAAACCAAGTGTAACCGTTATCTTTTATTTCTTGGTCAGTATCATCTTCGGAAATAAACCCATAGTCTCGTTTGTAGTCGTGCAAGCAATCGTATATGGTTTGCTTGGATTTTGAATAAGTTTTATTAATGAAGTCTGCTGATTTAACATTAGAAATTTGCAATTCATTAAAATCGCGCATAAGCTGCCTGGAAGCACTACGCACAGAATCAAGCATCACATTAATTCGTGGTGATGAGATGGACATTCTTCCTTTTACTCTTTCACTCTTTCATAATAGCTGTCATCTGGAGTATATACTACAATTTTATCCTCTTCTTTTATAAACTGAGGCACGTTAACGCGCATTCCGTTTTCTAAAATTGCAGGCTTATAAGAAGCAGTAGCAGTTTGTCCTTTAATAACAGACTCTGTTTCTTTCACAGCAAGTGTAACATAATCAGGTACATGCGCAGAAATTATTTTGTCTTGATAAGTTACTATTTTAACTTTCATATTATCCTGTAGATAAATCTTTTTTTCTCCCAATAAGTCCAAATTTATAGTGATTTGCTCGTAATTACTTGGATGCATAAGATTTACAATGTTTCCTTCAGTGAAAAGGTAAACATACTCCTCTTCATCTAAAATTGCCCTTCTGATTGTTGCATCAGAGCGAAATCTTTCATAGTGTTTTGCTCCGGTTTTAATGTTTTTCATTTCGGCTTGTATGTATGCACCACCTTTACCAGGTTGAGTATGCATAATACCTACAACCAAAAATAATCCGCCGTTATGTTCCAACACCTGACCTGGTCTGATATCGTTAGCTCTTTCTGCCATAATTACATTTTCAGTTCGATCTTACAGTTATAAATAGCTTTATATAAATATCAAAGTCTTTATTAGTCAATAAATTCTGGCATATTGAGCACCATATACCTCTCCTTCATGTTTATGTGTGGAAACATTTCTTTGGTAAAAGACAGCATAATGCGTTTTTTTGTGCTGATAACTAAAATTTCTAATATATCCCCTGAGCCGAAATTATATATAGATTTTACATTGCCATATAATTCATTACTTTCCAGCCTTACTTCCATATCTACAAGGTCACTTTGATAAAATTCATTCTCATCATTTAGCTTCGGTAGCTTGCTTCTTTCTATATACAGCTTCTTATTCCTTAAAAGCTCTGCTTCATTACGGGAATTTACTCCGCTGATTGTAGCTATTACTAGATTATCACCTATGACGGATACTAAGTCTATTTTATAATTCTCATCACCACTTATTAGCTCACCATATAAGGAGATATTTTCAGGTTTTTCGGTAAAAGTTTTTAATTTAACAGCTCCTTTAATTCCGTGAGGAGAAGTAATCATTCCGAGGCATACCAGATTGTCGTTCATATTAAGATGATAACTAATGTTGGATTTTTTGTCTATAAGGCATAAAATACCTAAAAATGTTTGTTGTAATTCTATCAATACAATGTATTATGGAATACATTGTATTGATAGTGGGAAGATATGAGTCAATGTATTACTAATCAAATAAAAGAGCTTATTCCTCATTTAAAGGAAGTTAATAGTAAGCTACAAGGTGAATCTATAAAGCTCTTCAGTGACAAAGAATCTATAATAGTAGAACGTCGTAAACCTGTTGTTGAAGAGATGCTAAAGCATCTAGAAAGTTCTTCCATCACTAACTGTAATACTATGATTGATGCAGAAACTGGGTTTGGCAAGACTTATGATATTGGATTGTGGAGTCATGCGCTAGCTCAAGCAGGATATCACCATTTAGTTGCAGTGCCAAGTGCGTCCAGAGAAGGCAAGTATTGTTCAGTAGGAGATAGACCTACCAGGATAAAAGTCGGAATCCTGTAGCTTGGGTAGCAGCATGGAGGGAAACCAAAATGTTGAAGCCTACCGACAACATTATCGTAGGATAATGGCGAATTACCAGGCCGTAGCGAAAGCGAATACACAGATTGCCTCGAAAGGAATATTCTGAAGGTCGAGCCATCTTGGTACTGGCGAAGACAGAATAGACCAGACGAAAAACGAATGAAACGATAGGTCTACTTCAGCGGGGTGTTAGTAACGGCATGGCAATGAGGACATACAAAGCAACTGGAGAAGCCCTCCTCATCCCAAGGAGAAATACCTTGGAGAGGTAGGTTCTATAACTGGAAAACAGGAAGTGAACTGAAGATGAGAGGGTGGCAGATGGGTGCGTAGTAGTGAAGAAGTGAGGTAACGCTCATGGAGCAAAGGCACCCTGCTAGTAGAAATCTTTTAACAAAAGGAAGGTAAAGGTAAAAATGATAAAAATGCCAATAAAATTACAAGACCTGAGAAGAAAGATATATATCAAAGCGAAAGCAGAACCGGAATGGCGATTCTGGGGAATCTATGTTCACGTCTGTAAGATGGAGACACTGGAAGAAGCATATAAGCTAACAAAGAAGAGTAATGGGGCACCAGGAATAGATGGGATGACATTCGAATCGATAGAGGCAGAAGGCTTAGAAAAGTATCTTCAACAAATAAGACACGAACTAATAACCAAGACCTATAGCCCAAATAGGAACCGGAGGAAGGAAATACCAAAATCTGGAGGAAAATTCAGAAAGTTGAACATACCCTGCATCCGGGATAGAATAGTGCAAACAGCACTGAAGCTAATACTTGAACCGATATTCGAATCAGACTTCCAAAAAGGATCATACGGGTATAGACCTAAGCGTAATGCGCATGAAGCAGTACAAAAAGTAACGGAAGCAGCAATCAAAGGCAATACAAAAGTAATTGACGTAGATCTGAAATCCTACTTCGACAATGTGCGACATCATATTCTGATGGAAAAGATTGCCAAAAGAATAAATGACAAAGAAATCATGCGCATGATTAAGCTAATCCTCAAAACAGGAGGAAAACGAGGAATAGCACAAGGATCACCACTTTCGCCACTACTAAGCAATATATACCTAAATGAGGTAGATAAAATGTTGGAGAAAGCAAAAGAGGTGACCAAAGAAGGAAAGTACCAACGTATGGAATATGCCAGATGGGCAGACGATTTAGTGATACTGATTAGTGAACACCCGAAACGGGAATGGCTAGAAAGAGCAGTATACAGAAGGTTGGAAGAAGAATTAGCAAAACTAGAAGTGAGCGTAAATGAAGAAAAGACAAAAGTCATCAACCTAAAGAAAGGAGAAACATTTAGCTTCCTAGGGTTTGATTTTCAAGAGAATATCACAAGACAAGGAAAATGGAATGTCAGGAAAACACCGCAGATGAAAGCACGAACAAACCTGCTACGCAAGTTGAAGGAAATATTTCGGCGCTATAAATCGCAACCGATAAAAAGAGTGATACATGACATCAATCCGATATTGAGAGGGTGGGTAAACTACTTTAGGATAGGGAACTCTGGTCGAAAGTTCAATTACGTAAAACATTGGGTGGAAAAGAAGGTAAGACGCAACTTAATGCGAGCCAGGAAAGCAAAGAAAGGGTTTGGGTGGAAGAAGTGGAGTAGCGAATGGATATACAAAACGCTGGGTCTATATTCAGACTACAGAATAAGGTATTACAAACCGAAAGCATCACCAGTACAATATGTGATAAACTTTGGTAAAGAATCTGCTAGGAAAGCGTAGTGCGGGAAAACCGCATGCTGCGTTTGACGAGGCGGGAGCTGGAAACGTTAACATGGGAATTTGGATTGAGGCCTATTGTGAAAACAATGGATCAGCCACCAAACCCTAAAGTAGGCGCGCCAGTTCTCGACCCTACATGGTAGATTTCGATTACGGTAATGTACAACAACAATACAATTGTAAGCTTAGCTTCTAGCTCTTTTCTAACTTCTTTCTAACTTCATCACCAACACCTTCGGTTAAGATAAGATGTTGAAGCTTTGTAAAGTTACCATTAGCTAAAGCTTTTGCACCTTCATTACGAATGTAGTTGTCTTTTAAACTAAGGTATTCAAGCTTTGTAAGATTGTTATTAGCTAAAGCTTTGTAACCGTTCACGGAGATAAGGTGGTTTACAAAGTAAGTATAAAAGTGTAAAGAGATAGGAAGCTAAATATGGAATGGGTAAATGACAACAGTGCTGCAAGAAAAGGTTGTAGCAGAAAACGCTAATCTCAAGGAAGAAATAAAAGCACTGATCAGAGAAAATGATAGCTTGAAAGCAAAAATAGTTGAATTAGAAGACAAATTGGGCTTAAATTCGCAAAATTCATCGCTGCCACCATCACGAGATATATATCGTAAGAAAGCAAAAAAGAAAAGTGATAAAAAACCAGGAGGTCAGCCAGGACATAAGGTGCATAAGCGTGAATTAATGGCTGCAGACGAGGTAGTGAGATGCACAATTGATACAATTTGTATGTGTGGAGGTAAGATTACTTTAGAAGATGAAATTATTCATCAGAAGGCAGAGTTGCCAGAAATTAAGCCAATTGTAACTGAGTACAGGTTGCAAAGAGGACATTGTAGAGTATGTAATAAAAGAATTACAGCAAATTTACCCGAAGGTGTTGCAAGAGATTTTCTAGGACCCAATGCTAAAACAGTTATAAGCAGCCTTAGCGGCTTTTTTATTAACTCAAAAAGAGAGGTACAGCAAATTTTGGGCAGTATTTTTAATCTAAATATAAGCCTTGGTTTAGTCTCAAATACTGAACGCAGGGTATCGAAGAAGTGTGCATCTGAATATGAGAAAATGAAGGAAGAGTTGCAAGGAAGCGAGTATTTGCATATAGACGAAACAGGGCACAGAAATCAAGGAAAGAGAGGCTGGAGTTGGGTAATAACAAACAAAGCGTTGACACTTCTGAAGGTAAGCGAGTCTCGTGGTAAGAAGGTGTTGAAGAGTTTACTGCCAGAATATGATGGTATATTTGTGAGCGATAGATACGCTGTATACAATTACTTCAATCGTGAAAATAGACAGATATGTTGGGCACATCTGGCAAGAGATTTTGAGAGATTTGCCCATAGTAAAAATGTTGAAGTGAGCAAAATTGGCCAAGCACTAAAATCGCTCAGCAATAAGGTGTTTGTAGTAGATAAGGCAAAAAAACAAAATTTGATAGATAATTTGAGATTTTATCGACTGGTGCGAAAAATTCGGAAAAGGGTAAAACATTTTTTACGTAAAATGACGAGGGTTGCAAATAGCACTCAAGCTTCAAGAATGGCCGCTAAGATGTTACGATCTGAGGATATGATGTGGAAGTTTTTAAGAAAACCTGAAGTGATAGAAACAACTAATAACCTTGCAGAACGGCAAATTAGACGGTACGTAATTTATCGTAAAAACAGCTTTTTCACCTGGTCAGAACGTGGAGAAAGATTCGTGGAAAGAATGTTGTCGATATTTTTGACATCACGTCTCAATGGCCAGAACCCCTTTCAAAAGCTACAGAATCTAGTAGCTGTCACTGCTTAGTTCTTTAATTCATTCTCACAATCCGTGAACGGTTACTGACACAATTGATACAGGAAGAAGGCGATGAGAAGGGATATTGGGAGCTATTTGTAAAAGCTCAGTCTTCAACCCAGGGTAAGTATAAGGGAAGGGGAAGATAGCTCCGTTTGACGCATATGCCAACAGTCTAGCGGTTTCATATCTGCTGTCGTCTAACTGTAGTCTCTCAAAGTGCATTCTGTCCGTTCTTTATTCTCCTCTTCGCTAATTTTTACCACCTTAGTCAAAAACTCACACAATAAATCCTTTAATCTTTGATCTTCAATTTTTTTACATTCTCTCATTAGATTTAATACCTTCATTTCCCCTTTACTATCTTCATCTTCATAATAAGTCTCTTCTTTTGATTTTGGCAGTAGCACTCCATAGTTTACTGATAATGCTTTTGCCATTTCAGGTACCCTTTCAAACGACATATAATCTATACCTCGTTCATACCTGTTTATTTGTTGAATTGATAGCTCGGCTTTGTTTGCTAACTCCAACTGAGTATATGCTCTTACTAACCGCCAATCTTTTGCCTTTTGTCCCATTTTGTATTTTATAGACTTTGTATCAGTTTTGCCCATTTCAATTCCTTCTGACAAAAGTTTTACTAATGAACAAAACACACTGCGAAATTCTTGGTCCCTAATTTTTTTGAAGTTTTGCACTATACTTAACATCTTCTCATCTTCGCTACTTACATAATCTGTTGACTTAGGAAGTAGATCCTCAAATTCAACCGATAATGCTTTTGCCATCTCTTCTGCCTTTTCAGGTGAAATGTTGTATACCCCTTGCTCATACTTTGCCATTTGTGACTTTGATATACCAACTTTCTTTGCTAGCTCTGCCTGAGAGTATCCTCTTAATACCCTCAATTTTTTTATCTCTTGAATTATTTGGTAACCTAGAGAGCCAGCAGCAACTTTCTTTTCGGTATTGGTCATTTTTCACACAATTGCAGGACAAATATATAATACAGTATTATTGAGTTTTATTAAAACTTTACTACTAACCAATTCGCATTCTTGGGTAGCTGATCGAGCAGAGATCTCTACTAATTAAATATTTTTCTTTTTCTATTTAAATATTATATATTAAATACAAAGTAGCGGTAAATTAAAAGTTTTATTTGTAAAGCTCTAGTAAAACGAGCGTGCAAATTAATAATTGATTCACGATTGACGCTGTATACTGAAACAGTGGTTGAGGTAAATTATTATGAGTGAAAATGCATTACAAGAAGAAATAAAGCGTCACAACGAGTTGTACTATCGGGAAAATGTATCAGAAATAACCGATGCAGAGTACGATGAACTGGTAAAAAAAGTAGATATTCAAACCGTTGGTACTGCGCCTGATAGAAGATTTTTAGAGGTGGAACATATTGTACCAATGCTCTCGTTGGACAAGGCTCACGGACGAGATGAAGTTGAAGAGTTTCTTAAAAAACTTCTGAATGTGCATGAGTTGGAAATCATATGTGAGCCAAAAATTGATGGATTGTCGTTTTCTGCAATTTATGAAGATGGAAGGTTTGTTAGAGCCGCAACTCGGGGAGATGGCTTTGTGGGGGAAGACATCACTCACAATGTTGCAACAATAAAAGGCTTTCCTAAATTTTTGCAAGGTGTGCAAGGAAGGCTGGAAGTAAGAGGTGAGGTATACATAAGTAATGACGACTTTTTAAAATTAAATAAGAATTTCTCAAATCCGCGCAACACAGCGTCAGGTTCACTAAGACAATTGGACCCAGAAGTTACCGCCAGTAGGCCATTGAAATATTTTGCTTATTCTTTGATTGGCTGTACAGAAAAGACTCAATTTGAAGTATTAAATAGACTGAAAGAACTTGGCTTTTGTGTTAATGAATATAAATTTTTAGCAAACAATGTAGGCGAAATGTTGGAGTTCTATGATCGAATCTATAGCAATCGTCATAATTTAGGCTATGATATCGATGGCATAGTCTACAAGGTTAATGATTTGAAATTACATGATAGATTAGGAAATACTAATAAAGCACCACGCGGGGCTATAGCACACAAATTCCCTGCAGAACGTGGAAAAACTAAAATAGAGAAAATATTAGTACAAGTGGGCAAAACGGGCAAATTGACTCCAGTTGCTGAATTAGTGCCAATAAACATAGGTGGGGTGGTCGTTACTAGAGCAAATCTGTATAATAAAGATGAAATTGTGCGCAAGGACATAAGAGAAGGAGATGTCGTAGTAGTGGAACGAGCAGGCAATGTGATTCCTAAGATCATAGATGTAGACAAAAGTTTTCGTTTTCCAAATGCACCAAAGTTTGTGTTTCCTGATACTTGCCCGGAGTGTGAAAGTGCAGTAGATAAATTTGAAGATGAAGCTACAGCTAGATGTTCAGGTGGAAATGTTTGTCCAGCACAACAAATAGGAAAGTTAAAACATTTTGTGGAAGTTCTTGACATTAAAGGTTTTGGTGGTAAACAAGTGGAGTTCTTTTATGACCTTGGTGTAGGGTCGAGAACTGGCGCGCCTACTTTAGGGTTTGGTGGCTGATCCATTGTTTTCACAATAGGCCTCAATCCAAATTCCCATGTTAACGTTTCCAGCTCCCGCCTCGTCAAACGCAGCATGCGGTTTTCCCGCACTACGCTTTCCTAGCAGATTCTTTACCAAAGTTTATCACATATTGTACTGGTGATGCTTTCGGTTTGTAATACCTTATTCTGTAGTCTGAATATAGACCCAGCGTTTTGTATATCCATTCGCTACTCCACTTCTTCCACCCAAACCCTTTCTTTGCTTTCCTGGCTCGCATTAAGTTGCGTCTTATACCAATTCCTAAAAATAAATAGAGGAATAAAGAAAAATTTCTAAAATAGAATAATTTAAGAATTAGTGGGGAGTTATGGCAGGAAAAAGTAAAGCAATAGGAGAAGAATTATATAATAAGTGTAACCTGGAATTAAAGAAGCACGGCATAAGAGGAGAGATAGGAAGAAGATTACAGGCAATAATATCTGCAAAAGAATATGGAATAACAAAAGTTGCTCAAATATACCGAATTACTAGAACTACATTGATGAAGTGGATTACAAGATTTAAGGAAGGAGGAGTCAATGCGTTTAAAATACAACCAGGACGTGGAGTAAAGCCGAAGTTGAGCTACAAGCAGCAAGAAGAAATTAAAAATGTCATAGCAGAAGAAGGAGCCAACCTAACGGCTAAGAAATTAAAAATCATAATTGAGAAAATGTTTTCTATTGAGGTAAGTAAGTCTACAGCACATAGACTGATGCAAAAGTTAGGTTTTTCGTATATTACTCCAAGGCCTGTGCACAATAAACAGGATAAAAATAAACAAGAAGAGTTTAAAAAAAAATCTTAATGAAACTATTGTCACGTATCCCGAAAAAGAGCTATTTTTCTTCGATGAGTCGCGGTTTGGCACACATTCAAAGATTGGACACGGGTGGTTTAAAAAAGGCATTAGGACACAGGTTAAGGTAAAATTAGGTAGGCAAAACTTTTATCTCTATAGTGCAGTTAATCCTAGAAATCGAGAGAGTTCTAGCTTATTCGTACCAAACGTCAATACTGATTGTATGAATATATTCCTTGAGCAGATGTCACAATATTTAGGAACAAGGGAGGCATTTCTTGTTGTGGATTGTGCAGGATGGCATAGATCCAAAGGTTTAAAAATACCACAAAATATTACCTTAATCTATTTACCTCCATATTCACCAGAGTTAAATCCAGTAGAGCGTTTATGGCAATATTTGAAAGACAATCTCATTAAAAATAGAATATATGACTCTGTTAGTTTATTGGAGGATACTGTATGTGCATTCATTCGTAATATTACGGAAAGTTCGATCAAAACCATTTGTTCTGTGAGTTATTTGCCTACTTATTTATGAGATTTGGTATTACCTTCTTTTCCACCCAATGTTTTACGTAATTGAACTTTCGACCAGAGTTCCCTATCCTAAAGTAGTTTACCCACCCTCTCAATATCGGATTGATGTCATGTATCACTCTTTTTATCGGTTGCGATTTATAGCGCCGAAATATTTCCTTCAACTTGCGTAGCAGGTTTGTTCGTGCTTTCATCTGCGGTGTTTTCCTGACATTCCATTTTCCTTGTCTTGTGATATTCTCTTGAAAATCAAACCCTAGGAAGCTAAATGTTTCTCCTTTCTTTAGGTTGATGACTTTTGTCTTTTCTTCATTTACGCTCACTTCTAGTTTTGCTAATTCTTCTTCCAACCTTCTGTATACTGCTCTTTCTAGCCATTCCCGTTTCGGGTGTTCACTAATCAGTATCACTAAATCGTCTGCCCATCTGGCATATTCCATACGTTGGTACTTTCCTTCTTTGGTCACCTCTTTTGCTTTCTCCAACATTTTATCTACCTCATTTAGGTATATATTGCTTAGTAGTGGCGAAAGTGGTGATCCTTGTGCTATTCCTCGTTTTCCTCCTGTTTTGAGGATTAGCTTAATCATGCGCATGATTTCTTTGTCATTTATTCTTTTGGCAATCTTTTCCATCAGAATATGATGTCGCACATTGTCGAAGTAGGATTTCAGATCTACGTCAATTACTTTTGTATTGCCTTTGATTGCTGCTTCCGTTACTTTTTGTACTGCTTCATGCGCATTACGCTTAGGTCTATACCCGTATGATCCTTTTTGGAAGTCTGATTCGAATATCGGTTCAAGTATTAGCTTCAGTGCTGTTTGCACTATTCTATCCCGGATGCAGGGTATGTTCAACTTTCTGAATTTTCCTCCAGATTTTGGTATTTCCTTCCTCCGGTTCCTATTTGGGCTATAGGTCTTGGTTATTAGTTCGTGTCTTATTTGTTGAAGATACTTTTCTAAGCCTTCTGCCTCTATCGATTCGAATGTCATCCCATCTATTCCTGGTGCCCCATTACTCTTCTTTGTTAGCTTATATGCTTCTTCCAGTGTCTCCATCTTACAGACGTGAACATAGATTCCCCAGAATCGCCATTCCGGTTCTGCTTTCGCTTTGATATATATCTTTCTTCTCAGGTCTTGTAATTTTATTGGCATTTTTATCATTTTTACCTTTACCTTCCTTTTGTTAAAAGATTTCTACTAGCAGGGTGCCTTTGCTCCATGAGCGTTACCTCACTTCTTCACTACTACGCACCCATCTGCCACCCTCTCATCTTCAGTTCACTTCCTGTTTTCCAGTTATAGAACCTACCTCTCCAAGGTATTTCTCCTTGGGATGAGGAGGGCTTCTCCAGTTGCTTTGTATGTCCTCATTGCCATGCCGTTACTAACACCCCGCTGAAGTAGACCTATCGTTTCATTCGTTTTTCGTCTGGTCTATTCTGTCTTCGCCAGTACCAAGATGGCTCGACCTTCAGAATATTCCTTTCGAGGCAATCTGTGTATTCGCTTTCGCTACGGCCTGGTAATTCGCCATTATCCTACGATAATGTTGTCGGTAGGCTTCAACATTTTGGTTTCCCTCCATGCTGCTACCCAAGCTACAGGATTCCGACTTTTATCCTGGTAGGTCTATCTCCTACTGAACAATACTTGCCTTCTCTGGACGCACTTGGTACGGAAAAAAACAAGAAGATTCTCATCCATTTTTTGAACGATATTTTAGGGTGTACTGAAGTTAATGTTATACAAGAAATAGAATTCATCAACACTGCTCTGAATCCTGAATTTGCCTCTGAGAGACAAAGTATAGTTGATGTTCTCTGTCAAGATTCTGTTGGGGAACAGATTTGTGGTCGAAATGCAGCTCGCTCGCGACAAGGGCTTTGAAAAACGCGCACAAGCATATGCTGGTAAAGTTTACTCAAGACAGTCTGGCAGATACACTAATTTAAAGAAGGTCTTCTTTATTGCGATTTCAAATTGTATTTTGTTTCCTAAGAAATCCAATTATATATCTAGCAATACTATAAGAGATGAGGAAACTAATGAGCATGACTTACAATGCTTAAGCTTAAAGCATTAGATGCTTTTTACAAGATACAAGGCAGAAACTTATCAATAAGCCCCCATCAAGAATCTTATCTGTTAGCTATATATAAAATTTGATACTCTGACTACAATATACTACTATAGATAAAAGTGTTATCAATGGAGCAAAGTATGGAATTAACAGTAGGAAATAATGTACCATACTACTATAATACCACAGAAGTGGTATTAATGGAGCGAGGTATGGAATTAGCAGTAGGAAATAATGTACCATATTACTATAATACCATAAAAGTGTTATTAATGGAGCAAGGTATGGAATTAGCAGTAGGAAATAATGCACCTGATTTTAGCTTACCAACAGATTCTGGTGAAAATTTATCATTGAGTGAATTTTTTGATAAAAAAAATGTAGTTCTTTATTTTTATCCTAAAGACGATACTCCGGGTTGTAGGATGGAGGCAAAAGGCTTTAGAGATAAAATAGATGATTTTTCTTCCCTTGACACAGTGATAATTGGTGTATCAAAAGATAGTGTTAAGCGCCACGCTAACTTCAAAGCAAAATATTCTCTGCCATTTTCCTTAGTTTCTGATGAGAATGCTGAAATGTTGGAAAAATATGGTGTTTGGGTAGAGAAAAGTATGTTTGGCAAAAAGTATATGGGAATAGAGCGCACTACTTTTTTAATAGATAAAAAAGGTAAAGTAGTAAAGATCTGGAAAAATGTAAAAGTTAGTGGGCATGTTGATGAGGTTCTGGAAGAAGTAAGGAAAATGTAAACTAAAGAATAGGTTAATGGCTACCCATTGCTACATAAAAAAGCTGAAATTACATAATTTTCGTAGCCACTCAAACTTTGAACTGGATTCAGATGATAGCTCAGTTGTAATAACTGGCGAAAATGGTATTGGTAAAACTAATATACTTGAAGCAATCTCGTTGCTTGCTAAAAGCAATGGAATGAAAAAAGCAAAAGCCAGTGAGATACAAAATAGATTCAGTAATGAAGATTGGGTAGTGCACTATGATTTTTTTAATGGAACGGATTTTAATTCAATTGGTATCGCAAAGAGTTTTGATAAGAAACTAATACAAATTGATGGAAAAACGCAATCAAGTTATTCATCTCTGTATAAGATATCCAATGTAATATGGCTGATTCCACAAATGGACTATGTTCTTCTTAATTCTCCAAGTGACAGATTAAAATTTTTAGACCGTATAGTTTCACTGTTTGAAGAAAATTACACTTGCTGCTACATGAAATATAGAAAAGCTAAACATGAGCGAAGTAAACTATTGAGGGAGAACATTTTGAACAAAAACTGGTTCTCTAGTCTTGAAAACATAATGGCCGTTAATGCAGTTAGTATTTTACATATGCGATCGTCTGTTTTAAAAATATTACAAGATACAATTGATAACCATTCCAGTAAGCTTTTTCCGAAGGCAAGTTTGAAATTCAGCAGCCAGCTAACTTTGGACGATACTGCAGAATATTTTCAGAATCGTCTAAAGGAAAACAGAGAAAAAGATTCATTGACTGGTAGAGTAACCCTTGGTGTGCATAACGATAATTTTCGGGTTTTTTGTCAAAAAAGAAACGTACCAATAAATCTATGCTCCACTGGAGAACAAAAGTTATTACTGCTTTCTATTATTTTATCCAGTGTAAAAGCAAGGTGTATTCATTACAATAAGGCACCACTTCTTCTACTTGATGATATAATGTCTCATCTGGATAAACATTACAGAAAGGCGTTAATAGAGGAAGTGTTAAGTATTCAATGTCAAACTTGGATAACTGATGTAAATCAAGATAATTTCAATAGCTATCTTTATTCTTTCAAGTTTTTTGAATTGTTAAGTAAATAAGTGACAATATTCTTCTGCAAAAGGAAAGAAATACTTACGTCCTTGGTCTTTTATTATATGACTGTGACCTTACCCAGATGATATGAATAAGTATTGCTTGGTTGAAAGCAAGAGAAGATAATAACTTTTCAGAGTGGATAGGTGGCAGGTTGGTACTTCTTTTGAGGCACTTTCTGCTCTTACATGGAGTGTAGGAAGAAGACCTCGTGACCCAGATTCTGCCACCGGCGAGGCTCACAAAATGTGATGACCTCGTATAGGAGTTTGGAACAACCGGTACTCTGATATATTGAAATATGCAATTGGAGGAAAAAATGCGTCACATTGGAGTTATACTAATAGCTTTACTGCTTGTTATCTGCAAGAAGGGAAGCCAGAGTATATTCAAACGTTTTGCTTAAAAGACTTGGATAATTTTATCGAAAATCTTCAAGAAACAGATAAAGTGGCTATAGAAGCAACAGGCAATAGCTGTTTCTTTTATGATGCAGTTTCACCTTACGTTAAGCGTGTGGTAATAGTCGCTCCCGGACAGTTTGAAGTTGTGCGCCGCTCTATACACAAAACAGACAAGCATGATGCAAGAGCTATTGCTTTCTTTCTAAGCAAAGATATGTTGCCTGAGGCAAGGCATAAAAGCAAACAATGTTAGCAGTTATAGTATTTTCTAAAACGAATGATAAACGTCTAAAATGGTATTACCAACTAAAAGGTGTAAGTCTGTACATTGATGCATTAGAGGTCTGAGGCGACTTTTGATGGTGTGCCAACAATGTCTATCGGATTTAGATCAGGTGAATATGTTGGAAGATAAAGCAAATGACAGCCAAAAGACTCTATTAATGACTTTGTTTTGGGAGTTTTATGGAATGTAGCATTATCCATAACTATGGTTGTATTACGCTGCAATTGTGGTTCGCTCTAACCATACATTAAATACATCTTTATTACACCCTCCTGTGAAGGTCATTGGTGCAATAAACTTCTTTTCAATCCATCCACCTATTATACTCACTCTTTCCCGCTTTTTTCCTGGAACATCAGCATATATTTTTTCTCCTCTTGGAGCTCGTGCATATTCTCAGTATAGAATATATTATACCTTTATCATTCGCTTTTGAAAATACTATAAAACAGAAACAAAAGTGCTGTTTATTGCAGCTTTTGGGTAATTTAATAGTAAAAATTTTAGAGAGAAATTTTATACACTATCACTGATATTTTCCCTTAAGTTGACGCCATTGCCTGAACAGATACACTCGGATTTTTTATATAACTATATTTACTATCTTATTTGGTACAGCATATACAGTGCGAACTTTGCTTTGACCGATCTTACTGGACACAGAGTCTATCGCTATTTTCTTCAATTCTTCTTGAGGTAAGTTAATTGCTACCTTTATTGTTGTGCGTAATTTTCCATTGATTTGCACTGCTATAGTTACCGTATCGTCAACTAATAATGATTCATCAGCTTTTGGCCAAGGTTGACCTCCTATTTCTTGCCATAGGCTTTCAGCTAGATGTGGTATGAATGGTTCGATTACTCTGATTAATATACATATACCTTCATCAATAAGAGATTTTCCAGTTTTTACATCTATTTCAGCTATTAAGTTCGTCATCTCACGAAATTTTGCCACTACACAGTTTAATCTGCAGTTTTCCAAGTCATCTGTAAGTCCGTGTAAGAGTTTATGAATTTTTTTTCTGTACTCTAGAAGTCCACCCGTAATACTTTCATTATCATAGTGTATATTTACAGGTCTCAGCTGCATGACCATACGCCACAATTTATTTACATAACGAGAACAACCTTCCACGCCATCATCGGACCATTCCATATCTTTTTCTGGAGGAGTGTCGGACAACACAAACAAGCGAGCAGTATCAGCACCATACTTTTCTATGATAAAATTTGGATCAACTGTGTTCTTTTTCGACTTGCTCATTTTTTCAACTTTGCCCACTTGAACCTTAGCTCCTTGTGCAATCAACTCTTTTGCTTCTGGGGGAAATAGCCACTTACCATTTTCGTCTTTATAAGTTGCATGGCAGACCATTCCTTGAGTGATTAAAGTAGAGAAAGGCTCTTTAATAGCAAAATAGCCACATTTGGTTAAAGCACGGCAGAAAAATCGTGAGTAAAGCAAATGCAGAATTGCATGTTCTATCCCACCTATATAATAATCAACAGGCATAAAACGATTACATGCATCTTTGTCTATTGATTTATCTTCACTACAGAATGCAGCAAAATACCAGGAAGACTCAAAAAAGGTGTCGAATGTATCAGTTTCACGCTCTGCTTGCTTTCCACATTTTGGGCAATCAACGAACTTCCAAGTTGGGTGCTTATCCAGCGGATTGCCACCACTTGTAAATTCTACATCTGCAGGTAGAACTACAGGAAGGTCTTTTTCTGGCACTTGCACAGTTCCACAATCTTTACAATATATTATAGGTATAGGGCATCCCCAATAACGTTGTCTCGAAATTCCCCAATCATGTAAACGATAGTTTGTTGTTTTCTCACCTACCCCTTTTTCTTTGAGCTTTTTAATGATTACTTCCTTTGCTCTACTTACCGTTAATCCGTTTAAGAACTCAGAGTTAAACATTATCCCATCAACGACCTTCAAGGTCTCTATAGTTTGTGCACCCTCTTCACGAACTACGGGAATAATCGGCAAATTATATTTCTGTGCAAATTCAAAATCACGCTGATCATGTGCAGGGCAACCAAAAATCGCGCCTTCCCCATATTCCATCAACACAAAATTCGCTATGTAAAGCGGCAATTCCTTATCAAGAAATGGATGCTTGACGTTTAATCCGGTATAAACTCCTATTTTTTCATCATTCTCCCCATTTGTTTTTATGTTATCGATAAAGTCCTGTATTTCTTTATTTTTTAAATCCTGCACAATAGGGTGCTCTGCTGCCACTGCACAAAAAGAAGCCCCAAATAAAGTATGAGGATAAGTTGTAAAAACCTTCAATTTCTTATTTAGACCAACTACTTCAAACTCTATGGTGACCCCTTCGGATTTTCCTATCCAGCGCTCTTGCATTGTTTTGACTTTTTCTGGCCAATTTTTCAAACTTTGCAGGCACTTGAGTAAGTCTTCAGCGAAATCAGTAATCTTTAAAAACCATTGGGACAACTTACGTTTTTTAACAACTGCACCTGATCGCCACCCTTTTCCATCAACCACCTGTTCATTTGCAAGCACTGTTTGGTCCACTGGATCCCAGTTAACCCATGACTCTTTTCGATAGGCAAGCCCATGCTTTAAAAAATCCAGGAAAAATTTTTGTTCGTGTTTGTAGTAATCAGGCTCACATGTGGAGAGTTCACGCTCCCAATTATAAGAAAGACCTATAGATTTCAACTGTGTACGCATATTATCTATATTCTCTTTTGTCCATGTTTCAGGGCTAATATTATTGTCCCTTGCTGCATTTTCAGCTGGTAATCCAAACGCATCCCAGCCAATTGGATGCAAAACCTCAAATCCACGAGCTCTCTTGTAACGCGCTATCACATCCCCTATTGCATAGTTACGTAAGTGCCCCATATGAATTTTACCGGATGGATATGGAAACATCTCCAATACGTAACATTTCTCTTGTTCACTATTCTTGCTTACAGAAAAATCCCATTTATCTTGATAAAATTTTTCAACACTTTTAAAATCATATTTCATATAAATCCAAATTCAATTACAGTTCACATGCATCAAAGGATCAACCGCTTGGCCATTATGCCGTATTGTGAAACACATCTGTGGATCTTTATCTTGTGTGCTTGATTTACCTGCAGATCCAATCACTTGACCTTGCTTTACTTTATCACCAATTTCAACATGTATGTTTTTTAAATAGGAGTACACAGTCATGTAATTATCTTTGTGTTCTACTATAATTAAATTTCCATACCATCTCAGCCCTTTGCCTACATATACCACTTTGCCGGGTGCAGAGGCAACTACATTCGTTCCATTTTGAGCAGCAATTTTTATGCCATCCTTACACATTTCATCAGAAGAGGTAGCTGAAATAACTGTACCTTTAACTGGCATTACAAATTTGCAATTTACCCCCACGTTTTGTGCATTATTGTTATCTTTGTATATCCTGTTTATGATGCCTTTTCTATTTTCTTTTTTTATTAAAGGCTCCCTAATTAAATGGTACTCTCTTGTATATTCCAGCTCTCTTTTTCCGTAAAATTCTTCGCCTTTAAGCAGCACAGGTGCAGGTTTTTGCAGGCCACAGCCTATTAATATTGCTAATAATATAAGAAATGAAGCTATATGCCACATTTTAGATATATCAACTCTCACAAAACTCCAAAATTTTAGCGAGACGTAGTGTTTCACGCCTGTTCGTTACTTTCCTCGTTATTTATTTTACTAGTTAAATAATCCCTCAAATCGGTAAGTTCTTGCAACAAATTCTTTGGATCACGATTGACTTTTATATCATTACCAAATTCTTTTTGCACTCCTTTTATTGTATATCCTTTATCATATAGCATGTATTTTACTTTCTTTATGGCCTCTATACACTTAAGATCATATAGCCTTCTTCCTTTACGCTTTGTAGGCTTAATTTGATGAAATTGACCTTCCCAAAATCTTAAAACATGCTGTTCCAAATGTAGCTCTTCAGCTACTTCCCCAATCGTATAAAATAATTTTTCCTTATTCATTAATTATTGATTAATTTTTTTATAATTTTTGAAGGCCTAAAAGAAATTGAATTTCTTGCCTGAATCATCACTTTCTCTGATGTATTTGGTATATTTCCTGGTCTTTCCTTCTTTTTCTTAACCAAGAATGTTCCAAGTGACGATATTTTTACTATTCCATCCTTTACCAAGCTTGTCTTTATTTCGTTCAATATATCATCTATTATCGAAGCAGAGTCTTCCTTTGATAATCCTATTTCTTGGTTTATATTTTCAGCTATCGTTGCCTTAGTTACTGTTGTGTCTTTTGTTGTAACGTGATCCATTATTGATAAATATTACAATACGTAAATATAATATAGCAATCGACTCGAGATTCAGCTACTTTATTTTTTAGGGTATGTCTCTTCTGTAGCATAATTTAAAATACTAGCAACTGCCAACATTACAAATATTGCAAAAAGCGCCATTTGATGATCTGTAAAAAGTGCTAGCATTGACACTATAATTCCGCTGACAATAAACATAAACCCATTGATAATGGATGATGATGTGCTAATGTATTTTCGTTTCACAATCTCGCTGCCGACAGTAAAATTAAGCATATGTCCTCCCGCAAAAAACCCGAACATTAACATACAAAAGTACACAACGTGGACTGTTAAGTGGCTGCACAACAAAATAATCATTGAAATACCTTGTAACAGAGCAAAAGCAGAGATTACATGCCTTCTATTTTTAAATAGATTTGAGATTCGATCTGCAATTGGAGCACCAACTGCAAGACCAAGCCATAATATTGCGGTTGCTACACCTGACTCCACTGCATCAAGTTCTGAGTTGCTCAGTAACCTTGGAGCCCACAAGGTATTCAGTGCTAAAAATGTTCCAAAAGTAATAGCACCCACCACTGAAGTTATCCAGATATCTCTTAATTTTAGCACTGTGAGTACAGAGCACATTACTGTTCTTATAGAGCTTTTTATTGTGCATTCTTCTGAACTGCTTTCTGGAAGTGTGTTTGGACAAAAAAGCGTAAGTACAAATATCAACACACCAAATAGTATTATGCATACAATCAGATTCTTCCAATCTGCACCTTCGGCAAGCAAGCTAGAGAACAACATTTGAATCACCAAAGCGGAAAGACTTGAAATTGTCTGCACTAGTGAAAACATTAATCCAAATTGGGCAACGGAAAAACATATGCTACTTGTATGAGCAGCACCAATAAAACCAAATGATGCTCCAGTTGCAATCAATACTTGAGATAAAATCAAATGGGAAAAATTGTCACTATTAATAAGGACAAAAAACCCCAAGATCATAGTTGATAACGAGAAAAAATAAATTTTTTTACTGGAAAAAACATTAAACGTTGCCCCACTAAAAAATTGTAAGATAGCAAAAGTCCAAGTATATACTGAGTTATACCAAATCTCATAAATAAGTAGGCAAATAACTCACAGAACAAATGGTTTTGATCGAACTTTCCGTAATATTACGAATGAATGCACATACAGTATCCTCCAATAAACTAACAGAGTCATATATTCTATTTTTAATGAGATTGTCTTTCAAATATTGCCATAAACGCTCTACTGGATTTAACTCTGGTGAATATGGAGGTAAATAGATTAAGGTAATATTTTGTGGTATTTTTAAACCTTTGGATCTATGCCATCCTGCACAATCCACAACAAGAAATGCCTCCCTTGTTCCTAAATATTGTGACATCTGCTCAAGGAATATATTCATACAATCAGTATTGACGTTTGGTACGAATAAGCTAGAACTCTCTCGATTTCTAGGATTAACTGCACTATAGAGATAAAAGTTTTGCCTACCTAATTTTACCTTAACCTGTGTCCTAATGCCTTTTTTAAACCACCCGTGTCCAATCTTTGAATGTGTGCCAAACCGCGACTCATCGAAGAAAAATAGCTCTTTTTCGGGATACGTGACAATAGTTTCATTAAGATTTTTTTTTAAACTCTTCTTGTTTATTTTTATCCTGTTTATTGTGCACAGGCCTTGGAGTAATACCAATTCCTAAAAATAAATAGAGGAATAAAGAAAAATTTCTAAAATAGAATAATTTAAGAATTAGTGGGGAGTTATGGCAGGAAAAAGTAAAGCAATAGGAGAAGAATTATATAATAAGTGTAACCTGGAATTAAAGAAGCACGGCATAAGAGGAGAGATAGGAAGAAGATTACAGGCAATAATATCTGCAAAAGAATATGGAATAACAAAAGTTGCTCAAATATACCGAATTACTAGAACTACATTGATGAAGTGGATTACAAGATTTAAGGAAGGAGGAGTCAATGCGTTTAAAATACAACCAGGACGTGGAGTAAAGCCGAAGTTGAGCTACAAGCAGCAAGAAGAAATTAAAAATGTCATAGCAGAAGAAGGAGCCAACCTAACGGCTAAGAAATTAAAAATCATAATTGAGAAAATGTTTTCTATTGAGGTAAGTAAGTCTACAGCACATAGACTGATGCAAAAGTTAGGTTTTTCGTATATTACTCCAAGGCCTGTGCACAATAAACAGGATAAAAATAAACAAGAAGAGTTTAAAAAAAAATCTTAATGAAACTATTGTCACGTATCCCGAAAAAGAGCTATTTTTCTTCGATGAGTCGCGGTTTGGCACACATTCAAAGATTGGACACGGGTGGTTTAAAAAAGGCATTAGGACACAGGTTAAGGTAAAATTAGGTAGGCAAAACTTTTATCTCTATAGTGCAGTTAATCCTAGAAATCGAGAGAGTTCTAGCTTATTCGTACCAAACGTCAATACTGATTGTATGAATATATTCCTTGAGCAGATGTCACAATATTTAGGAACAAGGGAGGCATTTCTTGTTGTGGATTGTGCAGGATGGCATAGATCCAAAGGTTTAAAAATACCACAAAATATTACCTTAATCTATTTACCTCCATATTCACCAGAGTTAAATCCAGTAGAGCGTTTATGGCAATATTTGAAAGACAATCTCATTAAAAATAGAATATATGACTCTGTTAGTTTATTGGAGGATACTGTATGTGCATTCATTCGTAATATTACGGAAAGTTCGATCAAAACCATTTGTTCTGTGAGTTATTTGCCTACTTATTTATGAGATTTGGTATCAGACATCCTAGTATTTTTTCTTTATTAGTTAGTGCAGTCTTCAAATGGATCATAAATAGTAGATTGGGTGTTCGTTTTTTACATTTTGCTGCAGAAAAGAACTTTTATAATATCATTCGATTCCTTGTCCAACATGGTGCTAACGTTGATGCTGCTGATAGAGAAGGCAATACAGTACTACACGTTGCTTCCATATTTGGCTTTATCGAAATAGTACAAACTGTTGCAGCAAGAACTGAAAATATTAACGTCTATAATATTTACGGTAATACTCCTTTACATTTTTCAATAAAGTATAAGCAATTGTATGCTATGCAAAGGCTATTACGATATGGTGCCGATATTAATCGCCTAAATGGTCTAGGTGAGTCACCTCTTCATATAGCTGTAAAATGTGCTGATGGGGTAATGTTGGGGTTACTGATAAAGGGAGGCGCCTTTCTCGAAACTAAAAATGCAGAAGAAAGTACTCCTTTGCACCTTGCAGTTTCATTAAATAAGAAAGAGTATGTAGAGCTTTTATTGCAAAGCTGGGCAGATGTTAACGCAATTGGGAAAAGTGGTTGTACACCATTGCATCTGGCTGTTATGAATAGCAATAAAGAAATTGTGGAATTATTGCTGAGTAGAAAAGCAAATGTTTATCTGAAATGTTTTTATAACTCTGAAGAAGGTTACACAGCACTAGAGAACGCTGTAGCAGATGAAAATGAAGAAATTATAGAATTATTTCTGCTTTACGGAATAACCTTAAAATAGCGGAGTGCAACAATGTCCTACGAGCAGATTTCTATATGTGGCATAATACTAATCATTGCTATTAAAATACTTTCCTTTTTTAGGAAACGAGCGTATAAAAGTCTTATCAGAAAAGTGTCACTAAAAGAGAGTGAAGAGAAAATTGAACATAACCTTCAAGTTTATAAAGAAAATCTAAAAATAATTGGTGTTGCAAAACCAGTGGGCAAATGGACAAAAATGGCTATACTCAATAATGAATTGATGCAGCGCTTGACACAATGTAACCGTTCACGGAGATAAGGTGGTTTACAAAGTAAGTATAAAAGTGTAAAGAGATAGGAAGCTAAATATGGAATGGGTAAATGACAACAGTGCTGCAAGAAAAGGTTGTAGCAGAAAACGCTAATCTCAAGGAAGAAATAAAAGCACTGATCAGAGAAAATGATAGCTTGAAAGCAAAAATAGTTGAATTAGAAGACAAATTGGGCTTAAATTCGCAAAATTCATCGCTGCCACCATCACGAGATATATATCGTAAGAAAGCAAAAAAGAAAAGTGATAAAAAACCAGGAGGTCAGCCAGGACATAAGGTGCATAAGCGTGAATTAATGGCTGCAGACGAGGTAGTGAGATGCACAATTGATACAATTTGTATGTGTGGAGGTAAGATTACTTTAGAAGATGAAATTATTCATCAGAAGGCAGAGTTGCCAGAAATTAAGCCAATTGTAACTGAGTACAGGTTGCAAAGAGGACATTGTAGAGTATGTAATAAAAGAATTACAGCAAATTTACCCGAAGGTGTTGCAAGAGATTTTCTAGGACCCAATGCTAAAACAGTTATAAGCAGCCTTAGCGGCTTTTTTATTAACTCAAAAAGAGAGGTACAGCAAATTTTGGGCAGTATTTTTAATCTAAATATAAGCCTTGGTTTAGTCTCAAATACTGAACGCAGGGTATCGAAGAAGTGTGCATCTGAATATGAGAAAATGAAGGAAGAGTTGCAAGGAAGCGAGTATTTGCATATAGACGAAACAGGGCACAGAAATCAAGGAAAGAGAGGCTGGAGTTGGGTAATAACAAACAAAGCGTTGACACTTCTGAAGGTAAGCGAGTCTCGTGGTAAGAAGGTGTTGAAGAGTTTACTGCCAGAATATGATGGTATATTTGTGAGCGATAGATACGCTGTATACAATTACTTCAATCGTGAAAATAGACAGATATGTTGGGCACATCTGGCAAGAGATTTTGAGAGATTTGCCCATAGTAAAAATGTTGAAGTGAGCAAAATTGGCCAAGCACTAAAATCGCTCAGCAATAAGGTGTTTGTAGTAGATAAGGCAAAAAAACAAAATTTGATAGATAATTTGAGATTTTATCGACTGGTGCGAAAAATTCGGAAAAGGGTAAAACATTTTTTACGTAAAATGACGAGGGTTGCAAATAGTACTCAAGCTTCAAGAATGGCCGCTAAGATGTTACGATCTGAGGATATGATGTGGAAGTTTTTAAGAAAACCTGAAGTGATAGAAACAACTAATAACCTTGCAGAACGGCAAATTAGACGGTACGTAATTTATCGTAAAAACAGCTTTTTCACCTGGTCAGAACGTGGAGAAAGATTCGTGGAAAGAATGTTGTCGATATTTTTGACATCACGTCTAAATGGCCAGAACCCCTTTCAAAAGCTACAGAATCTAGTAGCTGTCACTGCTTAGTTCTTTAATTCATTCTCACAATCCGTGAACGGTTACACTGTATGTGCATTCATTCGTAATATTACGGAAAGTTCGATCAAAACCATTTGTTCTGTGAGTTATTTGCCTACTTATTTATGAGATTTGGTATAACTATTTGCTTAAAAAAGATAAAATAAAAAAAAATCTCAATTAAGGTATTTACAACTATATTTTTTATGATAACATAAGTAAAATTTTTAAAATAAATTAACGGGTGTGGGTGTTTAATGGTAGAGAGTAGAAAAGAACAAGATAAAAATCTCAATATAAATACAAATAATGTTAAAGAAGATTATTATGAATATAAAAAATCTAGTTATCGTACACAATGGGAATTAGCATTTGAGCAAAGTCAATACTTAGAGCAGAATAAGAATAAACCTAGACCACAATTATTAGATTTGAATATAGAAGCGACTTCTCGTAATAAAAGAATTATTAAAAGGCGATAAAAAGAAATTTTTATAAACTTGGCGGCGACCTACTCTCCCTTTTCAAGTACCATCAGCGCTAAAAAGTTTCACTTCCGAGTTCGAGATGAGATCGGGTGGTTCATTTTTGCTATAGCCACCAAGTCAATAAAAATTTCTAACTTAACAATTTTAACTTAATATTTAACACTGCATACACACATATAGAAAGCAAATAAATCAATCAAGCTATTAGTACTAGTTAGCTTCACATGTTACCATGCTTCCACACCTAGCCTATCAACGTGGTAGTCTTCCACGGCCTTAATTGGGAAATCTTTTTGAAGAGGGTTTCTTGCTTATATGCTTTCAGCAATTATCCCATCTATACATAGCCACCCAGCGATGCTATTGGCATAACAGCTGGTACACCAGAGGTATATCCATCTCGGTCCTCTCGTACTAGAGTCAGACCTTCTCAAATTTCCTTCACCCACGGCAGATAGAAACCGAACTGTCTCACGACGTTCTAAACCCAACTCACGTATCACTTTAATCGGCGAACAGCCGAACCCTTGGGACCTTCTTCAGCCCCAGGATGTGATGAGTCGACATCGAGGTGCCAAACGGTGTCGTCGCTATGAACGCTCGAACACCATCAGCCTGTTATCCCCGGCGTACCTTTTATCCGTTGAGCGATGACCCTTCCATACAGAATCACCGGATCACTATGACCGACTTTCGTCTCTGCTTGGCTTGTCAGCCTCGCAGTCAGGCAAGCTTATGCCATTATACTATCAAGCTGATTTCCGACCAGCTCTAGCTTACCTTCGCACGCCTCCGTTACTTTTTAGGAGGCGACCGCCCCAGTCAAACTACCCACCATACAATGTCCTAGTTCCAGATAATGAAACATAGTTAGATATCAAAAGTGTAAAGGGTGGTATCTCAAGGTTGACTCCATTATAGCTAGCGCCATAACTTCAAAGTCTCCCACCTATCCTGCACATCACACTTTTAATAGCAATGTAAAGCTATAGTAAAGGTGCACGGGGTCTCTTCGTCTAACCGCGGGTACCCCGCATCTGCACGGGGAATTCAATTTCGCTGAAGTGATGTTGGAGACAGTGGAGAAATCGTTACGCCATTCGTGCGGGTCGGAACTTACCCGACAAGGAATTTCGCTACCTTAGGACCGTCAGTGTTACGGCCGCCGTTTACTGGGGCTTCAATTTAGAGCTTGCACCCCTCCTATTAACCTTCCAGCACCGGGCAGGCGTCAGACCCTATACTTCCACTTACGTGTTTGCAGAGTCCTGTGTTTTTAGTAAACAGTCGCTACTCCCTATTTTGTGCCACCTACTCATAGTTGCCTAAAAGCAGGTTACCCTTCTTCCGAAGTTACAGGTATAATTTGCCGAGTTCCTTCAACATCATTCTTTCAACACCTTAGTATACTCTACTCATCCACCAGTGTCGGTTTGCGGTACGGCCTCATAAATATAAGTGCTATTTCCTGGAGCTTCTTTTAAGCATAGATCAATCCAATAAGATCTATACAAATACGAAACCCGTCACACTTAAGAGGTTTAGGAATATTAACCTAATTGCCATCGACTACTCCTTTACGGACTCGCCTTAGGAACCGACTAACCCTACGCAGATTAACTTAACGTAGGAACCCTTAGATTTTTGGTGAGAGTGTTTTTCACACTCTTTTACGCTACTTATGTCAGCATTCTCACTTCCGATATCTCCAGCAGTTTTCACAAACCACCTTCACAGACTTACGGAACGCTCCGCTACCGCGCCTATTGATCGAAATCAATAAGCACTCACATCTTCGGTATACAGCTTTAGCCCCGGTACATTTTCGGCGCAGAAAAACTTATTTAGACAAGTGAGCTGTTACGCTTTCTTTAAAGGATGGCTGCTTCCAAGCCAACCTCCTAGCTGTAATGGTTTTTCTACTTCCTTCCCCACTTAGCTGTAATTTTGGGACCTTAGATAGTGATCTGGGTTGTTTCCCTTTCCACCACGGACTTAGCACCCGTAGTGTGCCTGCTGTATAATTAATTGTTGGTATTCGGAGTTTAGTTAGATTTGGTAAGACGGTGAATCCCCCTAGTCTATCCAGTGCTCTACCCCCAACAACATACATACAACGCTCTACCTAAATAGATTTCGCGGAGAACCAGCTATTTCCAAGTTTGATTGGCCTTTCACCCCTAATCACAACTCATCCAATAATGTTGCAACATTAACTGGTTCGATCCTCCAGTGTGTTTTACCACACCTTCAATCTGGTCATGACTAGATCACTTGGTTTCGGGTCTAATCCATAAAACTAAAACGCCCTATTCAGACTTGCTTTCGCTACGCCTACACCTAACGGCTTAAGCTTGCTTCATAGATTAACTCGCTGACCCATTATGCAAAAGGTACGCTGTCACTCTAAATATCAATAAATTGATATAGAGCTCCAACTGTTTGTAAGCACTTGATTTCAGATTCTATTTCACTCCCCTCCCGGGGTTCTTTTCAACTTTCCCTCACGGTACTTGTTCGCTATCGGTCGTTAAGGAGTATTTAGGCTTGGAGGATGGTCCCCCCATATTCAAACAGGATTTCACGTGCCCCGCTCTACTCAAGGATTTAAAAACTTTCTACTTATACAGGACTATCACCTTCTATGGTTACTATTTCCAGAGTATTCTAATTCTTATTCTTAAATCACTAGCCTTTTCCGCTTTCGCTCGTCACTACTAACAGAATCTCGGTTGATTTCTTTTCCTTTGGCTACTTAGATATTTCAGTTCACCAAGTTTGCTTTACATACTTAGTATGTAATAACTAGCCAAGCTAGTTGGGTTTCCCCATTCGGAAATCTGCGGATCAAAATTTGTTGACAATTCCCCACAGCTTATCGCAGCCTGCCACGTCCTTCATCGCCTCTTAACGCCAAGGCATCCATCAAGTGCTCTTAATAATTTATTTATCCGACTATATGCAGAATATGCAGAGTTAAATATTATTAAAATTGAATTGAGATTAAATTAATCTCTACCATAAAACTTGTCAAACATCTAAAAACTAAATTAATCTTTATATTATAACCTAATAAATAATATGTCAACGCCTTTTTGCACAAAACATTTACTTATATTATCAACAACAATATACTAGCAATCCTAAACAGTACAATCTGAGAAATATGCGGTAAACTTATATATACAGTAAAAATTAATAAAAAAGATATTTTGTAAGATAAAATGTGTTAAAATCAATTGCCTAAAAATGATAATGAACATTCGGAGTATTTCTCATGTATGAAAAGTAATCTCTCTTTTATAAAAAACGTGGCTTTAAATTGTATGTCTAAGCTTATTGGTGTATTAAATATTAAGAAAGTAAAACACTTCATTGTGAATAAATATAATACTCTTCATAAAGAAATGACAGTGCTTCTTAAAAAATCTAAGAACCTGTTAAATACCAACATTGAAATCGGTTTATATCACTTTTATAAAGGTAGCATATCAGATGCAAAGTTACGATTTTGGTTAATTAGCATATTTTACCCCCATTTACCCATAGTCTGGTATAACATCGGAAGGTGTCATTTTGCGGTAGGGAATACTAATAAAGCTTATAATTATTTAACACAGACACTAAAATTAGATAGTGATCACGAGGAGGCATCTTACTATATAAAAAAAATGACAAACTCAGCGCCTATTACAGAATTGCCAAAAAACCTCATAAGACAATATTTTGATTACACAGGTGAATATTTTGTTGAGCATTGGTTGATTGCTAAACAGTATAGAGGGCATGAACTTGTACACATGATAATTACAAAAATCTTCAACAACTCCACTTCTGAGCTCAATATACTTGACCTTGGTTGTGGGACTGGAATATGTGGTCATTTCTTGAAAATAAATAGTACTGGAAGCCACATAACAGGAATTGACATTTCAAGTAGAATGCTAAATATCGCAAGAGGATGCTTTATAAAAGGTAAGCCTGTTTACAATGAATTAATACATATGGAAATGAAAGAGTTTCTTAAACAAAAGAAAAACCAGCAGTATGATGTAATTATCTTTGCTGAAGTGCTACATTATCTACATGACTTTCAAGAAGAATTGGAATTAGCAAAAAGATCTACGAGCAAAAAAGGGGTTATTATATGTTTAATAAGAAGAAAGGAAGGTGAAGGTATTGACTTTGTAAACAAAGGAGACTATTTTCGTCACTCAGAAAGTTATGTTCAACATGTTGCAAAAAAAATAAACATGCAGATAAGTTATATGAGTTACTGTAAAATATATGGCAGTCAGGTTGACGGTATCTTGTTTGCATTACAGCATCAACAAGAAAATCCGAAAAACCTAACTTAAAAATCGCTCAAAGTGGCTTTTAAGTATCTATATATAATAAAAGAATAAAAGGAATTTTATGAATAACATTACTATTAATTACGCAAAGGATAGCAAATTAACCGATTTTGGAAAAGCAGTTCTATCAGACAGGTATTTAATAGAAAATGAAAGTTACCAAGACCTCTTTGCACGTATTGCTAATTACTATTCTGATAACAAAGAACATGCGCAGCGTCTTTATGACTACATGAGCAACTTGTGGTTCATGCCTTCAACACCAATACTCAGCAATGGTGGCACCAAGAGAGGGTTGCCTATCTCTTGCTTTCTTAATGAAACCGAAGACAGCTTGCAGGGAATAGTTGACTTATGGAATGAAAATGTTTGGCTTGCTGCACGTGGAGGAGGCATAGGTAGTTATTGGGGAAATTTACGTTCAATTGGTGAAAGTGTAAAAGGTAGTGGTAAAACATCAGGAATTGTACCATTTATTGTGGTGCAAAATGCTCTAACGCTCGCAATTAGTCAGGGATCCTTAAGGCGAGGAAGTTCAGCAGTCTATCTTCCTGTATCTCATCCGGAGATAGAAGAGTTTCTGGATTTGCGCAAGCCAACAGGCGGTGACCCAAATCGCAAAGCGTTAAATATACATCATGCTGTAATAGTAACAGATAAATTTATGCAGGCTGTTGAGAATGATCAAGAATGGAATTTAATAAGCCCTCACAACAATAAGGTTATTTCAACTGTAAAAGCGCGGGATATATGGATCAAAATATTAACAGCAAGAGTTGAAACTGGAGAACCTTACATTATTTTCCTTGATGCAACAAATAACAATAAGCCAGAATCTTACAAAAAGCTCAACTTAGACATCAAGATGTCAAATCTATGCAGTGAAATAACTTTAACTACAGGTTATGATCACCTGAATAAGTCACGCACTGCTGTGTGTTGTCTATCATCCGTAAACCTTGATTACTACGAAGAATGGAAAGACAATAAACTCTTCATAGAAGATATAATGCGCTTTCTTGATAATGTATTGGAAGATTTCATAAATAAAGCACCGAATGAAATGCAGCGAGCAAAATATTCTGCAGCCAGAGAACGCAGTATTGGTCTTGGTGTGATGGGTTTTCATTCATTTTTACAAAGCAAAATGGTTCCTTTTGAATCAGTAATAGCACAACAATGGAATAAAAAAATATTTAAGTATTTACGTGAGCAAGCAGATATAGTTTCTAAAAAATTAGCAGAGGAAAAGGGGGCATGTCCTGATGCCAAAGAAGTTGATCTAATGGAAAGGTTTACACACAAGCTCGCTATTGCTCCAACTGCCTCAATCTCCATTATTGCAGGCAATACCTCTCCTGGAATAGAGCCATATGCAGCAAACGTATTCATACAAAAGACACTGACAGGCTCATTTGTAGTGCGAAATAAATTCTTGCAAAAACTATTAGCAGAAAAAAATCAAGACAATGATAAAATATGGTCTTCAATTTCGACAAACGAGGGTTCCGTTCAGCATTTAGATTTTCTTAGTGAGCATGAAAAATTGACATTTAAAACAGCGTACGAGCTTGATCAAAGATGGATTATAGAACATGCAAGTGATAGAACTCCGTATGTTTGTCAGTCTCAATCAGTCAATCTGTTCTTGCCTGCCAACATACACAAACGTTACTTGCATAAAATACACATGCTTGCCTGGAAAAAAGGATTGAAGAGCTTATATTACTGCAGATCACAATCAATGCAGAGAGCTGACAAGGTTTCGCATGACATATTCAAAAAAAGTGAAATATTGCAACACAAAACAGATATTGACTACGATGAATGTTTGTCATGCCAATAGTGACCTTATTCAAAAAAAGTAGAGAGAAAGTTAAGCAAATGGGTAAGGAAATATAATAGACTTCTTGCATAACCATATAACGAACTTTTCTTGGGAATAGAAACGAAAAAACTTCCTTGACAAACTCCGCCAGCCCCCTTATCATGATAGTGAAGGTATTCAGTTATCTTCATCTGTGCAGGTTAAACAGCAAGAAAACAACGTAGTTGGCGTCTTATTTTTAATTTTTTGCACTATGTGCACCTTATGTCTTCACAACATTTCTGGGTTTTTACCTATATAAGCTGAAACGCGCTTATAAGTCGTTTAAGACAGTATAGTACGCCAATTTGCAGGATTAGAGAGTGACAACTAGCTAACACGGGGTTTCTTTTGCCTTTTTTTCTGCTTAGTAAATTTCTTAAACATTTAAACTAATGTGAGTTGCATTTAAAAGCAGCTAAATTGCAGTGTTTAAGACTTAAAAAACGCCAATACTGAAAATAGACAATGACTAGGGCTTCTTTTGCCTTTTTTTTCGTTTGGTAAATTTCTTAACGTTTGTAGCTAAAAGAGCCCAAGAGAGGTGTCATCCCGCTGCTTGTTAGCGGGATCTATGTTAAGAGATACCGCGAATGAATCGCGGTATGACGTAGGACTGCTGTCATCCCAGTGTCTGGGCACTGGGATGACAGGAGAAGGAGGCTACTTGCATGACACCATTCTTTTTCCTGAATCCAAGTAGTCAAGCTACTCGGATGACACCATTTACAACCACTCCCCTACCCTTTCTAGCTGTTTATAGCTATTAAATCTCAGGAATTTATCAAAATATGGAGAGGCAATAAAGGGTGTGGAATTACTTAAATAATTAGATAAAAAACCAGGCAGATCATTTTTTAATTCTTGCATTTTGTATCTATAATTTTGTATAGAAATAACTTTTATTTTATCATAATCAAGTTTCCAATAAGCAAGTTCTGAAACTTCTCTTTTTGTTATATGTTCTACCGCTAAGGCTTGCAAAATTAACTGTGGAAAAAACCCCGACATCACTTCTTCATTGGAAGGTGGTGAACCAAGCTTATAGTCTATAATTGCTACTTGCCCACTTGGTAGATACTCAACTCTATCACATCTTGCTGTCAGTAAAATTTCTTGTGGGATCAGATCTCTATTTGTCATCCAAGCAGTTTCATACTGGGATACATCATCACAAGAAATATAGATTCCAGCGTCACGCGCTGGAATATGAAATATCGGACAGGTAAAACTCTTTTCCAACTCAACATAATTGCTTCGAGTCTCATCAAATTCGACAAAAGATTGAATTATCCTTTGCAGTCTTACCCACCACATATTTGAAAAATTAAACTGACTAGTCGAGAATGCTTTTCGTGCAATGCTCATTGGCGACTTTTTGTTGCGTAAATATCTTGCAAGAATGTTGTGCACCATAGTGCCAAATTCCAATATCGATGGCTTAAAATTCAAGTCTCTTAATTGTTTAAGGCCCAGTATATATTCAACGTAAAATGAATAAGGATTACGAATTAGCTTTTCTATTGCACTGCAAGACATCACCTGCATTCTTTCTTTTCTAACTTCGGTTTGAGGTTTTGGCATAGGCTGAGTACATGGAACAGTACATTCAGGCGTATTTAATATCCTCAGCCAATCGCGATACGGCTGTTTCCCCTCCTTGAGCAGAATTTCCAAACGCTGCAATAGAATTGGTTTTCTATGGCTTAGCGATCTTGTAATATAAACCTTACTTGCGCAAAACAAATTGTGTAAAGTATAAAAAAAATACCCCTGCTCTTCTTGCGCAGAAGGAAGGTTAAATTTTTCTCTCGTAAGTGCATTCAAAAGCGGACTTTGAAAGCTTGGCGCTTCATTAAATCCAGCGAGTATTACAACTTTGTTGTGATATAAGCTGAATTTATTCAAGTCATTTGCTACAGAGAAAAACTCTTTCTCTAAAAATAAGGTCAGAATTTGGCTATATAACTCTAAGGAGCACTTAATTTCTATACCCTCACATGCATTCAAGAAATTACAGGTGAAATTACCTATTTCACTATTTAGCTCTGAAAAATTTATACCAGATAGCACATTAATACACTGCAAATGAGTTGCCACCACATCAGAAATAGGGCAATTTATAGAGTTAAGTAAAAGATTAAGTATAGCCTCTAACCTATTGATAATAAGCAATATATCCTCTTTATGTTTTAGCTTTTTATAGGTATTAATAGCATCTATAATATCTTTAAGGCCATTTGTACTAAAGTTGCGTAATATCTCTATTTCAAATTCAGATAAAATCTGAGAGTACTCTTCTTGAGTGTAATCAAAAGTCACTAGCCTATGTTTAAGGAGCGAAAGTAATGACACACTGCTCCAATTTGAGGTCAAAACTTCGATACTATAAAGTAGGAGTGTTATATAAGGATAATTTTCCGGTATGGCACTGTGTTGCCTTGATAAACATGCTATACGAGCTGCAAGTAATTTATCAAAGACAACCAAAGAAACGTTTTCATAACCTTCATTTTCTATAATTAATGATGTCACTTGTGCTTCTTCCTCTCTGGAATCACAAGTGATGACTTCAATATTGCCAATATGTCCATTACTAACTTTGCTTAGATCGGCAGTTGTATCAAAAATGTAATCTAGATATTCCTCAGGACTTCCTGTCATTCCAGCCCTTTGATTTTTGGTGTATGAACATTGCAATTTGCAGGTAATTTGAGTAGTAGATGGTGTCATTCCAGTGCTTGACACTGGAATCCAGTTTCTATTGCACAGCCACCTGGTGCGCTCATTTAAAGTTAAGTTTTCTGGATCCCAGTGTCTGGGCACTGGGATGACATCAGAACACGCTTCTGGCAGAAAACTCACATCTCTTCTATCTACATTTAAATAATCGAGCAGGTCTTTCAGGCAATATTGATAATGTTTTTTATCAAGTGATTGCCAATCTTTCTCTTTAATTTTCAAATTCAGATTAGGAAAAATTATTTTTCCAAACGGCAGGTCATATATAGCCTTAATTAACGACTTATCCTTTCCAATTCCAACAAAGATTATATGTTGGTCTTTTTGTAAAGAGATTATCATATTGTTTATGTAATCACTCTTATGTTCTAATATATCTACTACTCCTAAATCTTTTAAAATTTTATTCCAACTCTCAATGAGTAAGCTTATGAAATTCTCTATTTTTTTTGAATGTTCATCGAATTGATAACAATCCGTTGTTTGGGTAGATTGAATTTTATCAAGCAATGATGGCAGGCCATAAGCTAAATCAATGGGGAAATTATCATTATTTTTTCTATTCCACTCCAATATGAATTGAATGAGTAGCAGCGTCCTCTTTGTTGGATTGATAACTTTAACTCTATCAAGATTTAATATTAAATCCTCCTCATCGATGTTCTCTAGCGAAACTATCTCTGGCAAAATTATGCATTTTTTAGCGTTATAATTCTTGAACGCACTCAGCAGCGCTATTACATCCCTTTTGCAGGGAAGTATGATCTTTATCTCGGGAATTTTTTCTCTTTCATATTCAGAAAATATGTGCTGAACCAATACATTGAAAAAGGACTCATCCACATTAACGGTAAAAACTCTTCCCACTAACAGTAACAATTAATACAATATTTTATTATATAGAAATCACTCAAAATATAAATGTGCTCGCAGTTTCTTATGCTATGATATATTAAAGTCTTTCACAATATTACATGGCAAACATCAGAATAGAAGTTTTAAATAAATGTGAACAAGTTGGCCGCAGAAGGGTAGTTAATGTTTACTTGATTTACATAAGCAAAGAATTACCATCAAAATTACATGAAGAAATTTGTGGGCTATTTTATAATAAAGTCATACAAGACTGCCGTTATTATTCCTACAATGAAAACCTTGAAGAAGTTCAATATAACTTCATAGAACCACAAGCAAAGTGGGGCTTGGAGATAAGCTTTTTACCTGGCATGACCGACAATGTAGGCAACACAGCAAAACAAATTATTACAGAATATTTAATAAGCAAAGGCTATATCGACCAGCCTGTCATCCCAGCCCTCCCTTCTGTCATCCAAGTAGCTGACACTGGGATCCAGAAAGAGAAAACGCAGATTCCAGCGTCACGCGCTGGAATGACACCAATTGAGATCAAAGCAAGAAGTTCAAAATTGATTCTAAGTCAAGGGAATTTGCCAACTGAAGATGATATAAAACAAGAATTCAACCCTATCACTGAATATTGCACACTTATCTGTAAGAACTATAGCTGGAAATATTATGGTAAATCGAATACAACACCTGGTGTCATCCCAGTGCCCCGACACTGGGATCCAGAAAATTTCAAGCAATTGTATAATGCAAACTGGATTCCAGTGTCAAGCACTGGAATGACAGAAGGTAGGGTTGGGATGACAGAGGATAGTACTAAGTCTGTTGACCTCAATGTGAGTGACCAAGAGCTTGAAAAAATCAGCAGAGATGGAATCGATGGTAATGGCACTTTAGGGCTCTCGCTGGCAGCAATGAAAGCTATAAAGGATTACTTTAAAAAACTCGGTAGAAATCCATATGATATTGAACTTGAGTCTCTGGCACAGACTTGGTCTGAACATTGTAAACACAATATTTTTTGCTCCCCTATTGATGAAATAAAAGACGGTCTATATGCTCATTATATTAAGCGTGCAACGCGTGAGATAAATTCTGACATATGCGTGTCAGTTTTCTCCGACAACGCAGGAGGAATAATTTTTGATGACGATTACTTGATTGTAGATAAAGTTGAAACTCACAATAGCCCTTCAGCTCTTGATCCATTTGGTGGAGCAATGACCGGAGTGCTTGGAGTTAATCGTGATATAGTGGGTTTCGGGAAAGGCGCGGAGCCTATAATGAATACCTATTACTTTTGCTTTGCCAAAGAAGCAAAAGGCAAATTTTATAGGGACAAGGAGCGTACTGATGAGATTTTACCGCCAAAATATATAATGAAAGAAGTGATTCATGGCGTTAATGTTGCTGGCAACTGCTGCGGTATTCCAACACAACTTGGATCAGTATATTTTGACGATAGATTTTGTGGAAAGCCGCTGGTCTTTGTTGGAAGTGTTGGAACTATTCCGCGCAGTATAAATAATGTACCTTCACACATCAAAGGGCCTAAAAACGGCGATAAAATCGTAATTATTGGTGGAAGAGTTGGAAGAGATGGAATTCACGGTGCAACGTTTTCTTCAGAGGCTTTGTCGGGAAACAGCCCTTCAACGATTGTGCAAATTGGCGACCCCATAACACAAAAAAAACTATCCAATGCCGTCATAAAAGCAAGAGAGCTTGGTCTTTATAATGCAATAACGGATAATGGAGCAGGCGGTCTATCATCGTCCATTGGTGAAATGGGAAAAGACGGATTTGAAGTTGATTTGAGCAAGGTTCTCCTTAAAAACGATGGTATGGCTCCGTGGGAAATATGGATATCAGAATCACAAGAGAGAATGACCTTAGCAGTGCCAGAAGAAAATCTTCCTATGTTTAAGCAAATCATGAAAAAACATGATGTGGAGGTTTGTGTGATTGGAGAGTTTAACGAAAGTGGTAAAGCTGTTGTTAAATGTCCTGAAGGGAAAGTAATAATGGACATCGAAACTGAATTTCTGCATGACGGTAATCCCAAAGTGCATTTACAGACAAAGCCATGGTCTAAAGCCCCCTCCCCTTTCATCCAAGTAGCTGACCAGCCAGCGTCACGCGCTGGAAATCCGTCTTTTTTAGAAGTCGAGCTAAAAGAAATGCTAAGCAGACCAAACATACGCAGCAAAGAGTTTATAGTGGTGCAATATGACCATGAGGTTCAAGGATCGTCAATACTGAAACCACTGCAAGGCAAGGGAAGAGTGTGCAGTGAAGCTGTTGTCTCGAGGCCAGTCCTTTCTTCAAACAAAGGTGTTGTAAAATCGCAGGGATTTGGCTCAAGTTATGGAGAAATTGACACTTATCACATGGCAGCATGTGCGATTGACACTGCAATACGCAACTACGTAGCTGCAGGAGGAAATATAAATCATCTAGCGTTGCTCGACAATTTTTGCTGGTGCGATGCTTATAATCCAGAAAGGCTATGGCAGCTAAAGAGAGCTGCAGAGGCTTGTTACGACTTTGCAACTGCATTTAAAACGCCATTCATATCCGGAAAAGACAGTATGTTCAATGACTTCAAGGGATATGACGAAAATGGCGAGAAAGTGATGATATCTGCACCACCTTCATTACTCATTTCAGCAATTGGAGTTATAGAAAATATTGAAAATGCGGTATCGCTTGATGTGAAAATGCCAGGGGACTTGATATATGTGCTTGGTACAACCCACGATGAGCTTGGTAGATCTGAATATCAGTTATATAGTGGAATAGATAATAACAACGTGCCAAAAGTTGATGCAAAGAGCGCTAGGAAGTTGTATGAGCGTTACAACCAGGCAATAAAAGATGGCATAATTGCCTCTGCAATTGCACCAAACTTGGGCGGATTAATTATTGCTCTGGCAAAATCGCTAATTGCAGGAGACCTTGGTGCTGAAATCGATCTTTCACTAGTACCAATAGGAAAAACACAAAATACAGACATAATAAACAAGATAATAATGTTTTCTGAATCGCAAAGTAGAATTTTGGTTACTATTGCACCACAAAATCAGCAGAGGTTTGAAGAATTGTTTAAAGGCGTAGTTTATTCATATATTGGTGAAGTAACAGAGAAAAAGGTGCTAAACATAAAGGATGTTTTAAAAGTAAATCTGAAAGATTTGGGAAATAGTTATTATATAGCTAAAGTAACTTAGGTTTACAGACGATTTGATAAACGACAAACTCGTCATCCCGCTGCTTGTTAGCGGCCGCGGCGGTATGACGTAGGAAAACCTTTCTTGGGTAGCTATAGCATGTCAGTTTAAAATGTTTTTTGTTTTCCATTAGGTTAAATAACTCTTTCACTATGTGCAATATTTACTTAAAATAAATGTATGTTATTAAATTTGGGTAGGTAATTATGTCTATTTTACCGACACTCTTATTTATCAGTCTTTCTTTACTCAACGCTTCAAATAAATTGATGATATGTGCTGCTTTATTTATAGGAGCTGCTTTAGTTGTAAATTCAATGGTTGAATTTTATGGCAAAGAAAAAGCTACGTATAGCTTAATAGTGTGTACAGCGCTATGCTGTATTTTAAAATGGCAAAGTTTTAGTTTGATGATATTGACTTCATATGCTGCAATTTTAGTATCTCTTCTCTCAAGCATAATTGTTTTTGAAAAATTGAAGTCCAAGTTGAATTTTCATATGGCAAATTTCATTACTTTAATTATGGCATCAGTAATTGATAGTGCCGTTGTATGTGTTGGATTACTATACAAATTTTCTGCAGGTAAATGCTTAGCAATATATATTAGAGATTTAATTTTTAAGTTTTCTTATGCGTCAGTATTAAGCATCTGCTTGTTTGTAGGAATGTATTTATTTTGCTTGGCGAACAAGAAGTATTTTAAGATTTCCACATAACCTGTTTTCTGATATAGCTAAACTGACTTTGGGTCCTGGGGATGTATTTGGTGGTCCTAATACGTAACAACAGTTTAGAATTTATAGGTAGTAGATTTGCCCTAAGACTCTAACACAAGTTGTACAGCCCTACGTCATACCGCCCGGTATCTCAGCATAGATTCCGCTAACAAGTAGCGGAATGACGATTTACCAAACGCTGCCTAATTTTCCGTAACAGTTGAAAAAATCAATAGAAAATCAACATATCACTGTAAATTCATGTATTTTAAGGCTATAATGGTTAAAATACGTTATATAGTATAATATGGACGATTTTATAAGAGTTAAGGGTGCAAGGGAACATAATCTGCAAGGTATAGATGTCAATATACCGAAAAATAAGCTAGTTGTTATAACTGGGCTAAGTGGTTCTGGTAAATCTAGTCTCGCATTTGATACGATTTATGCAGAAGGCCAACGCCGATACGTTGAAAGCCTATCAGCTTACGCGCGTCAATTTCTCAACATTCAGGATAAACCAGATGTTGAGTCGATTACAGGTCTTTCCCCTGCAATATCTATCAACCAGAAATCGATCTCAAAAAATCCAAGGTCAACAGTTGGAACTGTTACCGAAATTTACGATTACTTGCGCTTAGTATATGCACGAATAGGGGTTCCTTATTCACCTGCAACTGGATTACCGATAACAAAGCAAACTGTATCTCAAATTGTAGATACTATAATTGCGTTACCTTTAGAAACTAAAATATATATACTTGCCCCTGTTGTGCGTGGTAGAAAGGGAGAACATCTCAAAGAGATATTGGAAATTAAAAGACAAGGTTACGTAAGGTTCAAAATAGATGGTGAAGTGTACAATGTAGATGACTTGCCTAAACTCGATAAGAACAAGAAACACGACATTTTTGTGGTTGCAGATAGAATATCAATATTGGGCGATATAGGAAATCGACTGCCAAGTAGTATAGAATCCGCACTAAAACTTGGTAATGGTCTAATGTGTGTAGAAGTAGTAAACCTACCTGACAACCATAATTCCGAGTATAAAAATGGTCAAATTCTGACTTTTTCAGAGAATTTTGCATGCCCCGAGTCTGGTTTCACTCTTGAGGAAATAGAACCAAGATTATTTTCTTTTAACAGCCCTTACGGTGCATGTGGTTCGTGTAATGGGCTTGGTAAAAAGCTGGCTGTTGATGTAAAGCTGATAGTGCCAGATGAAACTCTTTCAATATCTGAGGGTGCTTTAAAGCCAGTAGGACCAATGTTCCGTCAAGTGCACACAAGTTATGGATTTCTAAAAAGTGCAATTCTATCACTGGCTGAAAATTGTAAATTTAGCCTTGATGTTCCGTGGAAGAACATAGATCAAGAAGTAAAAGATATGATACTCTTTGGCTCTAATAAATTTCAAGGTTTGATCAGTATCTTGGAGAACCAGATGGATTATGATGAAACGCTTGTTGAGCGATACTGCTCTGTTATTCATTGTAAGGAATGTACTGGCCATAGATTGAGAAAAGAAGCACTCACAGTAAAAATTGATAGCAGACATATAGGTGAAATATCAGGGCTCAGCATCGATAAATCCCTTAAGTGGTTTGAAAATTTGCCAGACAAGCTCACAGAACAACAGAAGCAAATCTCAAGTAAAATATTAAATGAAATAATCAAGAGGCTAGCATTTCTAAAGAATGTAGGGTTGAATTACCTAACGCTCGATCGAGAATCTAGCACTCTCTCTGGCGGTGAGAGTCAGAGGATCAGACTTGCTTCGCAAATTGGCTCTGGTTTAACAGGAGTGCTGTATGTGCTTGATGAACCCTCGATAGGCCTTCATCAATGCGATAATGATCGGTTAATTGCTACACTGAAAGACTTGAGAGACATGGGTAACACTGTAATCGTTGTTGAGCATGATGAAGATACAATAATGGCTGCTGATTATGCGATTGATATTGGTCCTGGAGCTGGCGTAAATGGTGGAAAAGTTATTGCAGAAGGAACACCAGACCAGGTGCAAAGAAATTCAGGGAGCATAACAGGGCAATATTTGAGTGGAGAGAAAAAAATTTTAATTCCAAGGAGAAGAAAGCAAGCAACTCAGTTCATAAAAGTAATAAATGCATGTGAAAATAACTTAAAAAATGTGAACGTTAAATTTCCTATAGGGAATCTTATTTGTGTTACTGGAATATCAGGAGGGGGAAAATCAAGTTTAGTCATAGAAACGTTATATAAATATTCAGCACATAAGATATATCATTCGTCTGCACGGTATGGTCGGTGTGATAGAATAGAAGGCCTTGAATATATAGATAAAGTTATAGAAGTTGATCAGTCGCCAATTGGTAGAACTCCTGCGTCAAATCCAGCAACATATGTCGGTATGTTTACTCATATAAGAAATTGGTTTGCAGTTCTTTCGGAGTCAAAAGCAAGGGGATATAATATAGGCCGGTTTTCATTTAATACCAGAGGGGGAAGGTGTGAGGCTTGTAAAGGTGATGGGCACTTAAAGATAGAGATGCATTTTCTACCGGACGTTTATGTGAAGTGTGAGCAGTGTAAAGGGCGAAGGTATAATCGTGAAACATTGGAAGTTACTTATAAAGGAAAATCAATCTCTGATGTGCTTGATATGACGATAGATCAGGCTTGTGATTTTTTTGAAAACCTTCCAATGGTAAAAGAAAAGTTGGTTTCTTTGCAGGAAGTGGGGCTTGGCTATATAAAACTCGGACAGTCGTCAACAACGTTGTCTGGGGGTGAAGCACAACGAATAAAGCTGTCCAAAGAGCTATCAAAACGATTTACCGGAAGAACATTGTATATTCTTGATGAGCCAACAACTGGATTACACTTTGAAGATATAAATAACTTACTAAAAATACTCCATAGATTAGTCGATCTGGGAAACACTGTTATAGTTATCGAGCACAATTTGCACGTTATAAAAACTGCAGATTATATAATAGACATCGGACCAGAGGGCGGAATAAAAGGCGGAGAAGTGATTGCTACAGGAACTCCAGAAGAAGTGGCAAAAATTCCAGAAAGTGTTACAGGCAGGTATCTTAAAACGTATTTATTATAAACTATTTCTTAATTATATTAGGCTAGGTTGCATATTTATGATTTGGAGATAAGAATGTCAGTATATCGACACTTTAGAAGGTACGTTGAATATGGAGTTGTACCTGCTAAGAGAGCAGAAGATTGCACACTAGTTCCAGAAAATAGTTTCTATAAGTCTGTACATTATGTTGATAATATATTAGGACCTGTAAAAGATGTAATTTGTGGAGTTGAGAGTAAAGACGATTATAACAAGTATAATAAAAACAATGATAAATGTGAATACGTGGGCCACAGAGCAGAGGAAGTGTTTCCACTTTGTGAACGGGGTGCTTTTCTAGCAGCTAGCATAATATTGCAACCTTTATTTTTGATGGTGGCATATTCGTCATACTTTCCAGCCAAGTTATTGTCAAAAATAACAGGGGACTATTGTTTAAAAGCAAGTACAAAATCATTAGTTGATCATTCAAATGCATTTTTAAGTGCTGGGCAAGATTGTGCTAGTGCAGTAGCTGAAGTATTTAACAAGATTGTAAGTTATTCTTGCGCTGCTATCATTTGGGCTGCCGCGTCAATGATAACGCCACTTGTGTGGGCTTGCAACAAAGTGCAAAGTAAGTTAAGTGAAATACAGGAGCCAGAAAAACATCAGCTTTTATCTAATCGGAGTGATTCGGAGACTACTTTAGTCAATGGTATACCGCAAACTTATAAGTTCTGCTTTTTCAGCAGTGGCTCAGTTTGAATTACATTGAGATGAAATAAAAAGTGAAAGAGTGTAAGCACAAGTTACTTTAGCTATACTATATAAATTTTATAATATATTTAATGAATTGTGAACCTTCTCTTACTAAAAAAAGCTACAAATCTTATATTTCCGAACGTATGCGTAAGTTGCGAATATATCATTGATGAAAATCTTAATCTATGTAGTGAATGCAACAAAAAAATCAATTTTCTAACTAAGCATTACTGCAATGTTTGTGGCGTAGTAATCTCAGACGATATTCATACGTGTGGTAAGTGCATCATCAATCCTCCACCGTTTAAAGTATTAAGATCAGTTTTTGCTTATGATCAACATAGTAAAAACATGATTATAAATTTCAAATTTTTTGATAATTTGAATTACGTAAAAATCTATGCAAAGTGGATACACCAAGCTAATCAGGATACGTTTCAGAACGCAGAGGTCATAATTCCTATACCGTTACATAAAATGCGCTTGTTTAAACGTAAATATAATCAAGCAGCATTGCTTGCAAAAGAGTTGAGTAAGTTGTCCAATTTATCCTATACGCCATTTGCAATAAAACGTCTTCGCCATACTGCGCCTCAAGCTGGTCTTTCACTTAAACAGCGTGAAAAAAATTTGAAAAAGGCTTTTAGCATAACCAACAAGAAAATTATCGAAAATAAAATCGTGATATTAGTTGATGATGTGGTAACAACCGGAGCAACTGTAAGATCTTGCTCTCAGGAAATTTTAAACTCCGGTGCAAAAGAAGTGAGAGTGCTATCGCTTGCAAGAACGGTGAATGATTGGACCTCTTGCATAAAAAATTAGCAGTCAGTGTCATCCAAGTAGCTTGACTACTTGGATCTATTTTTTTCTAGATTCCAGTGCCAGCGTTACGCACATAGCTGTACGAACATTGTCTGCCAAGAAGGGTGTCATCCCAGTGCCCCGACACACAGCTGTACGAACATTGTCTACCAGGATGATGTCATCCCAGTGCTTGACACTGGGATCCAGGAAAGTTTGCTTGTAAACTGATTTGTTGAGTATGAAAAGTAGCTGATCTTATACTAAATTGATAAGGTTGCATAAAAAGCTAAATTCCAGCATCAGCTACTTTCATGACACCAATCCCTGCCATCCACTGGATCTATGCTCTTTTTTTCCTGGATCCCAGTGTCAAGCACTGGGATGACATCACTTTTGCTTCAATATTCGCACATTAGCCACGTCCCTGAACAGATACGGAGGTAAGCCCATTGTGAAAATCAGTATGTTAAGGCATGATTTTTAATAACCTCAACATCACTAAACTCAAAGGTTTGATTCCCTATGATTTGAAATCTTTCGTGCCCCTTTCCTGCAACTAGCAGAATCATACCCTCGTTATAGGCAATATCTACTCCTTTCTCTATAGCTTCTCTTCTATCTTCTATCTCTAGCGCATTAGGGCAATGTAGTAAAATACCACGACGAATTTCTGCAGGATTCTCATCACGCGGATTGTCATCCGTGATTATCACTTTGTCTGCATATATTTGTGCTACTTTACCCATTTCTGCGCGTTTTGTTTGATCACGATTGCCACCACAACCAAAAACTAGAATTATTTTTTTATTGAAGTGCCATTTTAAAGACAATAGGGCTTGTTTAAGCGCACTTGGAGTATGAGCATAATCCACAAATGCAAAAGGTTTCACTTTTTCCATTCTTCCTGGTGGAGAAACGAGTTTTTCTACGCATATTTCTCTGTAATTCAGTCCAGACGAGGTAACTATACCCATTGCACACAACAGATTATATGCTTGAAATTGCCCCAGAACCGGAAAAAACGTATCATAAATTTCACCACCAATTTTTATTGTAAGGTGTTGACCATTAGGGGTTGGTGTTTGCTCCAATAAAGTAATATCAGAGCCTGTTTTTCCATAGGTGATAATTTTGTTGCTGCGTTTTTCAGCTATCTTAAGCAACGCGTAGTATTCATCTATATCCGCATTTAAAATCGCTGTTTTTCCTTCTGGTAATACCTCGTAAAATAACCTTTTTTTAGTTTCTAAATATTCACCAAGATTTTTATGGTAATCTAAATGATCTTGCGAGAAATTAGTAAAAGCTGCAGCACTCAACTTTAATCGATGGATTCTATATTGATCAATCCCATGACTTGATGCTTCTAACACTAAGTGTTCTACATTTATACCATGCAATGTTGCGCAAAGGTCATCTGTATCTGGAGTGGTAAGACTGTTGCTATTACCTTTTCTACCATTATTGATGCATGTTCCAAGTGTTCCAATAGACGCAGCATTATAGCCAGAGTTTTGCCAGATCTGGCGGCAAAATTCTACTACTGAAGTTTTACCATTCGTACCCGTTACAGCAGCAACATATTTGGGCTGTTTGAATTGATAAAACCTGCTGACTATTTCGCTGTATATTTCTTGAGGATTTGGGTGGAAAATATGAATTCCAGCGTCACGCACTGGAATGACACCATTTGTTATGCAATCACTTGCAATTATCGCTTTAGCTCCACAAGATAATATCTGATCTATGTAAATCCTATCCCTTTCTGACACACAAACGAAAAGATAACCTTCCTTGACTCTCTTGGGATTACATGTAACGCCCTTGATTTCAACGTCAAAGTTAACATCAACAATATCATGCAGTAATTCTCTCAGTTTCATGTCCTACTTCATCGTTTTGAAAGTCTAAACATGGTAACCTTTTTAGTGCGTCATTAAGGTCAAAGATTAAATCTTCAGGATCTTCCAGTCCACAAAATATTCGCACGAAACTTCCACCACAATCTGAATTCATTACAGATCTTGACATAGATCTACGATCTACTGGTAATATCAAACTGTCGCACCCTCCCCAAGAAGCACCAATACTAAAAATTTTCATATGATCAACCATGCAGCTTAGTTCTTCACATGAATATTCTCTATCCAGTGCTATACTGAATGTGCCGCTTGCTCCTTTGAAGTAACTTTTCCATAATTCGTGTTGAGGATGGGAGGGAAGTGCTGGATATAAAACCTTTCTAACTTTTTGCTGTGCTTCTAGCCACTTTGCCACTTCCATTGCTGTATTTTGGTGCCTTTTCATACGTGTGTGCAGTGTTCTTAGTCCCCTGTGTGCAAGGTAGCAGTCGTGCGATTGAATGGTTACTCCATAATTTTTATAGCTCTCATAAAGCAATTTAAAAATTTCACCTTCAGCAATAATAGCTCCCATAACTAAATCTGAGTGACCGGCTAGATACTTTGTCACTGAATATAGTGCAACATCAATTCCATAATCAAGCGGCTTAAATAACAAAGGAGTGGCCCATGAATTGTCGCAAACGGTTACGATTACATGTTCTTTAGCAACTTTTACTATATGCTCTATATTCGAAATCTCAAACATTATAGAACCAGGAGTCTCGATCATTATCAATGAAGTATTACTCTGAATTAAATCAGTTATATCCTGCGTTGGATCATAAAAAGTTACTTCTGTTCCTCTTTTTGGTAGCTCATTTTCTGCAAACCTCCTAAGCCTATAATAACTATTATCTTGAATTAAAACGTGCGAGCCTGCTTTAGTGAAAGTCAAAATAGCAAAAGTAAGTGCAAATAGTCCGGAAGGATAAATAAGCGCTTGTCCACTCCCTTCAATTTCAGCCAGTGCATTTGAAAGATAATGGACAGTAGGAGTACCAACATTACTGTAGCTATAATCCCTTGCAACACCATCGTTGATTACATCGTATATACTTTCTCCATTTGCTGCATTTAAGTAGTCCTTGTAAGTAGGAAATAATATGGTAGAAGAATGATAAACTGGCGGGTTCATAGAACCTTTATAGTCATTAAATTTTCTTCCTGCTTTAACTAATATAGACTCTTCCTTCACATTTTTATTATTTATTTTTTAAATTGTACTCGTTTTGCGTATACAAGTGAAGAGAAATTGCATGTATTAGCTCTATCTCACCCTTCAATAACTCATAAATCAACTTATGTCTTTTTAGAATGCTCATTCCAATAAAGCCGTCAGATATTAATATTAATTTAATGTGCGAAGGTAATGTTGAAGATGAAGCAAAATAATGATCAGCATGCTTTGCTGATTCATCGACAATGTTGATATCAATTACATCTATCGAATCGCGTATCTTTTCTTCTATTGTTTTAATAATATCCATAATGGTTTCTTTAAGCAACAACATGCTCCTCTTGTCATCCAAGTAGCTGACACTGGGATGACAGGAAAAGTGATATAACAATACACCCTTATTTATTCTCTTCCTTATTATCTATGTCTTGATAATCAGAATCTACTACTTTTTCTTCTTTATCATTTGGATTCCCTTCTGATGAAAAGCCATTTCCAGCACTATTTTGTTGTGAGGCATTATACATAGCTTCTCCAAGTTTCATAGATAATTGAGAAAGATTAGTAACTTTCTGCTGGATTGAATCAGCGTCATCAATGTTATCAGATTTACTAACTTCTTTTAATTCGTTAACTGCATTTTCAATAGCAGATTTATCTTCTGGTGAAACTTTATCACCATACTCTGTCAGAGACTTTTCTGTAGAATGAACTAAACTATCCGCTTGATTCTTCACTTCAATAAACTTTTTGCGCTTTTCATCTTCTTGCGCTTTTTCTTCAGCTTCTTTTACCATGCGATTTATTTCATCATCAGATAGACCACCTGAAGATTGAATGCGTATTTTTTGCTCTTTTCCAGTAGCTTTATCTTTTGCAGAAACGTGTGCTATTCCATTTGCATCTATGTCAAATGTTACTTCGATCTGAGGAACTCCACGAGGAGCAGGAGGTATCCCTTCCAAACTAAACTGACCAAGTAGCTTGTTATCAACCGCCAATTTTCTTTCACCTTGATGTACCTTAATTGTAACGGCTGTTTGGTTATCTTCTGCAGTTGAAAACACCTGAGATTTTTTAGTAGGAATAGTAGTATTACGTTCAATAAGTGGAGTGAATACTCCTCCTAGAGTCTCAATACCAAGAGAAAGTGGAGTCACGTCAAGTAGTAACACATCTCTTACATCACCTTGAATGATTCCCGCCTGTATTGCAGCTCCAATTGCTACAACTTCATCAGGATTTACTCCTCTATGTGGATCTTTGCCAAAGAATTCTTTAACTTTCTCTATGACTTTTGGCATACGAGTCATGCCACCAACGAGAACCACTTCGCCAATTTGACTAGCAGACAAACCAGCATCCTCAAGAGCTTTTTTACAAGGAGCCATAGTTCTTTCGATTAAACCATTCACTAAGCTTTCAAGTTTTGCTCTCGTTAATTTCATATTTAAGTGTTTTGGACCACTTGCATCAGCTGTAATAAACGGTAGATTTATTTCCGTTTCCATTGCACTTGATAATTCAATTTTCGCTTTTTCAGCAGCTTCTTTGATTCTTTGCATAGCCATTGGATCATTTTTCAAATCAATGCCATTACTTTTCTTGAATTCATCTAGTAAATAACTCACTATTGCGTTATCAAAGTCTTCACCTCCAAGATGAGTGTCACCATTTGTAGCCTTTACTTCAAAAACCCCTTCACCTATTTCAAGTATTGAGACATCAAATGTACCACCACCAAGGTCATATACCACTATTGTGTGCCCATGTTTCTTATCAAGACCATAAGCAAGCGCTGCAGCAGTCGGTTCATTTACTATTCTGAGCACATTTAATCCGGCGATTTTTCCTGCATCTTTTGTTGCTTGACGTTGAGAGTCGTTGAAGTATGCTGGCACTGTTATCACAGCATCTTTTACTTCCTCTCCAAGATAAGCTTCTGCTGCTTCTTTCATGTTTTGTAGTATGAATGCACCAATTTGACTAGGAGAGTATTCTTTATTATCAGTGGTTTTAACCCATGCGTCACCATTTTTTGCTGCAAACACTTTATACGGCACGTTTAGATTTTTCATTTCAGAATCACCGTATTGACGGCCTATTAATCTCTTAGTAGCAAAAAAAGTATTACTTGCATTGGTGGTTGCTTGTCTTTTTGCAGGAGCGCCAATCAACCTTTCTCCTGACGAAGTAAATGCAACTATAGATGGAGTAGTTCTTGCCCCTTCTTTATTTTCTATTACCTTTGTATCCTTGCCCTGCATTATTGCAACACAAGAATTTGTTGTTCCGAGATCTATGCCTATTGCTCTTCCCATAATGAGTACCCCATTGTAAATATTATCTGATATAAGAATATATAAGTATAGGACTTATTAATTACAAGCCCAATTTAGGGTTTCTAATTAGTTATTAGAACTTAAAAAGCGCGAAAGCCATTTAGTCAGCCAAAAATTGCCTCGTAGTTTATTTGAATTATCAACTTCTTCATTGCTGCTATCCTCAATTTGGTATCCAGAGTTCTGTAATGGCTTATAACCGTTTGAATTAACATCATCTCCTTGTTTTAAAACAAATGTATTTACATCTAAACTGTTATCAATACTAATGTTAAATGTAATATTAAACTCTTTTTCGATTGTAGAAACTGTATTCCTTTTACTATTAAAAATATGCGCTATAACCGCACTATGCGCTACTAAATCAAAAGACTTATTTTGGTTCCTATGAGCAATGTGTTGTAAATCCCTTAGTATCGATGCAACAATTACTTCGTTCGATTTTACTCTTCCAATACCCTTGCAGTGTAAACACTCTGTAGTATTAATTTCTTGTATGTTTGGTTTAATTCTTTGTCTTGAAAATACCATTAAACCAAAGTCATTTATGTAGCTAAATTGAACTTTAGCTTTATCGTCTTTAAACGCTTGCTTTATAGCAGACTCAACAGCTCTGCAATACTGATATTTCAACATGTCAATAAAATCGACTACTATTAATCCTGATAGGCCCCTAAGATTCACCTGTCTTGATATTTCAGGTACTGCTTCCATATTGGTTCTATAAGCTGTTTCTTCTATGCTATCTTCTCCTGTCATCTTTCCTGAATTTACGTCTATTGAAACAAACGCTTCAGTTAAAGTTATTACCAAAGACCCACCAGATGGCAACTCTACCCTATTGCTATATAACTCAGAAATTTGATCTTCGATTCCATAGTAAGTAAAGATTGGGATAGAACCTCTATACAATCTGTAACGCAACTTACTACCTTTTAATGCATTTTTAGTATATTGTCTCACTGCTTCAAAAGCTTCCTTCCCAGATACTATGACTTCTATACCATCGCTACAAAAATCACGAACAGATCTCATAATTACATCTGCTTCGTTGTAAATTAATGATGGAGCATTTACAGAGAAGGCATTTTTTTGAATGCTCTGCCATAATGAGGATAAGTAATTGTAATCCTGCTCAATTTCTTTCTTATCTTTTCCTGAACCAACAGTTCTTACTATTAAACCTGATCTTTTTGGCAAGTTTATTGAACTCAGTATATCCTTTAACTGCTTTCTGACATTAGCATCTTCAATTCTGCGAGACACTCCACCTTTACTCATGGAATTTGGCATGAAAACACAGTATCTACCCACTAAAGTTATGTATGTTGTAAATGAAGCTCCTTTATTGCCTCGTTCCTCTTTAGTTAGCTGGACCAATACTTTTTGATTTACTGAAATAACATCTTGTAATTTGTATTTTTTATATAAAGGTACCTCTCTTACAAAACCACTACCTAACTCGTTGACATTCCTACTAGCTGCAGAATCTGAAGAAACATTTGCTGAAGCTTCTTCTGTACAATCGTCATTTGAGTAGCCCTCAAAGATAGTTTCCTTTTCTTTTTCTGGAATATTGAAGTAATCTAGAGATATCTCGGAAAAAGATAAAAAACCTTGCTTGTTTTTTCCATATTCAATAAATACGGCTTGCAAAGAAGGCTCTATACGCTTTACATAAGCAACGTATATATTACCTCTTAATTGTTTTTTTTCCTTGAATTCTTGTTCAAATTCTACAACCTTATTATTAACTGATAAGGCAACTCTTACCTCATTAGAACAGGCAGAATTTTCTATCAATAATAACCTTTTGCCACTATTTGCCACTTATTTACCGTTTGCTTTTCATTCTGAAGTTAACTTCATGCTACTTAATGCACTGTTGATTGTCAAGAATTTTACGATCTGCATTATTCGGTTGACTTTTAGTGTTTTGCGTAATAAACTCGCATAGAATTTATTATATCATTATAAGTATGGCGAAAAAAAATGCTTCTTTGCTCGTTAAGTTAGTCAGCACTGCAATCAAGATAACAAAAACTGGTGAAGAAAAATCAACTGGCTATTTTTATGTAAAAAAGCGTAATCCAAAAAAGCTCACCAGAAAACTGGAGTTTAGGAAGTATGACCCAGTAGTCAGAAGGCACGTATTATTTAAAGAAGAAAAATTAAAGTAGTTTTTTTATAAGGAATTTTATTATTATGCAAAATTTACAATTAAGTTATCCTATAATAGTAGAGTTGGGGGATGTAAAAGATACAAAACTGAAATTAATAAAGGTCATTGCACAATTAATAAGTAAGAGGTACAAAACACAGAAAAAAGCAGCAAGCGCTCTAAAGACTGATCAACCTAAAGTATCTCAAATCAATAGGTCAAAAATCGAAGGGTTTTCCTTAGAATACTTGCTTAACTTATTGATTGCATTGGACCAAGACATAAACGTAAGAATAAAGCATAATTCTAAACCTGTATAATATGTAAAGGACAAATGGTGATTTAAATGCAGAACAATAAAACAGTAAGTCAGAGGCATTTTAAAAAGAACTTGTTACTCAACAAAACAAGATTTGAAATTTTGTGCAATGCTATTGATTATAGCTAGATATGCATCTTTTCCAGGCTCTATGTCTGATCCAATAGGATCAAGAACTACCATTTTTGCGTCATTAGAAAGAGCATTAGGCTTTATGCTATCTTCTTGTGAATGAGCAAATATACATTTAACGTTTTCTTCCTTTATTATCTTTTTTAGCTTCATTAAACTCTTCATACCTATGTACGAATCCTCTTCTATAGAAAGAATGGCGCTTGGGTGATTTAAACCAAAATATTTTTCAAAATATTGATAAGCATCGTGAGTGACGATGTATTTTTGATTTTTAAAATCATTCAGTTCTTTCACGATTTCTTTTACTTCTTGGTCTATTTTTTTTATGGCTTTTGTTGCATTAGAGTTGTATCGATGGAAATTTTCTTTATCTATTTTAGACAATGTTGCACTTATAAAAAGTACCATGCTCTTTGCATTTTCGGGACTCAGCCAAATGTGTAGGTCTTTTTCATCTTGAGTATTGGTAATTTTTCTAGAAAATGAATGTGGCCGAGCAGGAAGTAGGTTGATTACCTTTGACAATTGCACTAGTTCTTTATTATTTTTGGCGAAAGTTTGAACAAACGTCTCTAAGTTATCGTCAGTGTAAAATATAACATCACTTGATTCCAAATTACTCGCATCAGACGGCTTTAATATATAATTATGCGCAGATGTTGCATAGCCAAGCAATTCCGGTTCTAAAATCCCTTCTGTCACAGAAGCTACAAGTGAGTGGATAGGTTTGATTGTAGCTACAACTTTTAAATTGGATGAAAAGGCAATATTATAGTATAGTGTAAATGAAAGTAATAGAAAAAAAGGCAGTAAATGTCTCATATAAACGTTGAGAAGAAGTTAAATTTTGCCAAAAAGTTAAATAATGTCAATAATCGTGTTCTAAAAATAGAAAATCTTGCTCTCACATATGATGGTAAAAGAATCCTTGACAATATCAATATGTTCATGGAAAGAGGAGACGTAATTACAATACTTGGTCCAAATGGTGGAGGTAAAACCTCTTTAGTGAAAGCAATTGCTGGCATAAATAAAAGCTGTACCGGTAGTATCGTATTTGCTGACAACATAAAAATTGGCTATATGCCGCAAAATTTTAGTATTAGTAATTTGATGCCAATAACAGTTGAATATTTCCTTTTAAATAGCTCCCTGAAAAGACTAAAGAAAAATCAATCCATTATTACAGAAGCGATAGAGTTGGTTGGTATCGGTAACATTTTGAAGAATCAAGTGTTAGAAATTTCTGCAGGGCAAACACAACTACTACTGCTTGCACGTTGTTTAATTGCAGAACCTGACTTGATCATTCTAGATGAACCAGTTAGTGCAATGGATATTAACGCGCGGGCTAAATTTTATGATATTATAAATAAAATAGCAAAAAAACGATTGGTATCGATTCTTATGACTTCTCATGATCTTAACTCTGCTCTACCATCCTCAGATTACGTAATTTGTATAAATAATACTATCTATTGCCAAGGCAAGCCTGATGAGATTATGAAAAATAGAACCCTAAATGAAATATTTAGCAGTTACGCAGCAAAATGATTCAAAATATTTTGCGTCTTCTGCACATAACTACAGTGCTGACACGTTACAATATATTACCTTATTTACTTCCACCATCAAAGAAATCAATAAATAAAATACAAGGCCATAAGCTAAAGTGTGCTCTTGAAAAATTAGGTCCGGTGTTCATTAAGTTTGGGCAGTCTATCTCATCACGTACTGATGTTTTAAATGAGGATATAACAAATAACTTGTTATTGATATGTGATAGATTGCCATCATTTTCACATAAAATAGCAGTTAAAACTATAGAAAGTGAGTTTAATTGTAAATTGAGCGACATTTTTTCAAGCTTTTCTGAAAAGCCAATTGCAGCAGCATCGATTTCTCAGGTGCATAGAGCGGTTACAACTGAGGGTAAGGAAGTTGCTGTGAAGGTTTTAAGGCCAAATATTGAGAAAACATTCTCAAGGGATATAAAAATGCTTTCTTGGCTCGCAGAAATTGCAGAAAGATTTAGCGAACAATCAAAAAGGCTGAGGCCAATTGAATTAGTCAAAACTTTTGCTGAAATTTGCCGATTAGAGTTAGATCTACGTTTTGAAGCTGCTCACTCTTCAGAACTAAAGGAAAACACAAAAAATGACAGAGGTTTTTATGTACCTGAAATAGATTGGAATAGAACTGCAAAAAAGGTTTTAACATTAGAATGGATAGAAGCAACACCAATATACGAAGTTGAAAAACTGAATAATCGTAAGCAAATAGCTATCAATCTTATAGAATCGTTTTGTAGTCAGGTATACAGGGATTGTTTTTTTCATGCTGATATGCATCCTGGAAATCTAATGGTTGATAGTAATAACAATATTATTGCCCTGGATTGTGGAATCATGGGTAGAATAGATCGTGAGACATGCTATTACGTTATAGAGATACTCAAAGGCTTTTTAAATCGGGATTATGACCACGTTGCAAAAATGCACTTTAAAGCTGGTTACGTTTCATCACAGCATAGAAATTTTGTCACAGCTTGCAGGGCAATAGGTGAACCCATTATTGGGCAGCCTATACAGAAGATTTCATTTGCTAGTTTACTTGCTCAGCTATTAAAAATAACTGGTGATTTTGATATGAAAGTTCAAACACAATTGTTATTGCTGCAGAAAACTATGATTTTACTGGAAGGGACATGTAGAAAGATCTACCCAGAAATCAATATGTGGAAAGTAGTTGAAGCGTGGATAAGCAGTCAACATGAAAGTAAAATAGGGTATAGGGAAAAAATTAGAAATTCTTATCCTGTAAAAACAATCCAAGGGATATTTAGCCTTATAGAAAAATTAAACCTAATAGCTGATAAAAAATTAGAAAACATCCAAGTTAAAAATAAATCAAATGGAAAAGTCTATTTTTTACTGTGGTTTGTAATTATAATTCTAATCGTTAAATTTTTAATTTTTTAAACTATGGGAAAAAACTGCGTCAAACTCAATTTTTAATTCAACTTAATTTTTAATCTAGCAGGAGTCGAGTTGAGAATGTCCAATTTTCCACTTTCTTTATAGCATAACATACTTCAGTCCTGATCCGCCTCTTGCTCCTCTTGAAGCCCAATAGCTCACCACTTATGTGTAAATTAATCGTTAATGTTGTACACGTTCTTTTCTTTTTCTACTCTCTCTTGCTCTTCAATACAATATATAGCAAGCGGATTAGCTTTAAGTCTTTCGACTCCTATTTCTTCTCCTGTTCCATCGCAGTAACCATAAGTGCCTAATTTTATTTTTTCTAACGCCTCCTTAATCTTTTCTTTTCTATCTTTTCGGCGCTTGATTAATTCCTCATTTCCACTATCTCCATCAGAATAGTATGTATCAATACTATTATCTTCTAGTTCTTGTTTCTCCAACTCAGCGAGTATTGATTGTAACTTTAAGCTGAAGTATTCCAGTTGTTTTACGCTCATATATTCTTCATCTTCTGAAGGAGTATAATCCTCTGGTGACTTTATTTTCGGTAACTTTTCCATAATTGCATTATCAAAAAAATAATAAAACCTATATAACTTATGAACAAAAAATTATACTACCCTCAAAGTAAACACTATAATTTATAATAAACATTTAAAAGCCTAGTATGATCGACTTAGTAAAAAAATTAGTAATAGATGGTAAGAACCTTACCTATATAGTATGTATTTTTATTATAATGTTAAGTTTATCTTCATTTACACTTGAAAACAACAATAAACAAGAAGTTATGTTAACATTAACATGGATATGTGCTACATTTGTTTTGCAGATCTCTACAAATAATTTGTTTACATCTGATTATCATGATGGAATATTAGAGCAAATCTTTGTACAGCCACTCTCTTCTAGGCTTATAGTTGCTTATAAAATTTTCGCTCACTGGTTATTATTTGGGCTACCGATTTCAGTGGTTTCTTCCATATTCAGCTTTGCAGTTCTAGGCAATAGTATTGAACACTCAATAGCAGTTGGAGTGTCTTTATTATTTAATACGCTGATAATCATTAATATTTCAGCTACTGGAAATGCATTGATGATTGGTCGAAATAACTTAGCATCAGGAGTATCGCAAATCCTTGTTTTGCCAATGATAATGCCAACCTTTGTGTATTTTAAAATGCTAACTCAATTTGAAAATTTGTCCTTGAATATTTATACACTACTAATCACCATGTTAATTTTTGTCGTTTTGATTGTTAACAGCACTATAACTACTCACATGGCATTAAAATTTGCTGTGGAACAGGATTGAAAAATCTTACTGTTATTCAGTAGGTATCCGTTTAGCAGAGTGGCAAAATAGGTAGACAAGATAAACCAAAAAATCAAGAAAAAGTGAGTTTACAACAAATGGTGTCATGCAAGTAGCTGACAACATAGAAACGAAAAAACTTGCTTGACAAACTCCGTCAGCCCCCTTATTATGACAGTAAGGGTATTTCTGACTCAAAACTTGTTTTTGACCTGCAGGCTCAATGACAAAATTCAGTAAAAAACTTAGGGTATTTTTTGGCGGATTACATAAAATTATAGCGGCTGCATGTCTTTTTTATTTTTTCTACATTCAGCCAAATCGCGCTTATTTTAAGCGTTAGCACATTATTACAGCGCCACTTACAGTAATATAGAGTTCAAAACTCGCACCACGGGGCTTCTTTTGCCTTTTTTTTCATTTGGTAAATTTATGTAACCGTTCACGGAGATAAGGTGGTTTACAAAGTAAGTATAAAAGTGTAAAGAGATAGGAAGCTAAATATGGAATGGGTAAATGACAACAGTGCTGCAAGAAAAGGTTGTAGCAGAAAACGCTAATCTCAAGGAAGAAATAAAAGCACTGATCAGAGAAAATGATAGCTTGAAAGCAAAAATAGTTGAATTAGAAGACAAATTGGGCTTAAATTCGCAAAATTCATCGCTGCCACCATCACGAGATATATATCGTAAGAAAGCAAAAAAGAAAAGTGATAAAAAACCAGGAGGTCAGCCAGGACATAAGGTGCATAAGCGTGAATTAATGGCTGCAGACGAGGTAGTGAGATGCACAATTGATACAATTTGTATGTGTGGAGGTAAGATTACTTTAGAAGATGAAATTATTCATCAGAAGGCAGAGTTGCCAGAAATTAAGCCAATTGTAACTGAGTACAGGTTGCAAAGAGGACATTGTAGAGTATGTAATAAAAGAATTACAGCAAATTTACCCGAAGGTGTTGCAAGAGATTTTCTAGGACCCAATGCTAAAACAGTTATAAGCAGCCTTAGCGGCTTTTTTATTAACTCAAAAAGAGAGGTACAGCAAATTTTGGGCAGTATTTTTAATCTAAATATAAGCCTTGGTTTAGTCTCAAATACTGAACGCAGGGTATCGAAGAAGTGTGCATCTGAATATGAGAAAATGAAGGAAGAGTTGCAAGGAAGCGAGTATTTGCATATAGACGAAACAGGGCACAGAAATCAAGGAAAGAGAGGCTGGAGTTGGGTAATAACAAACAAAGCGTTGACACTTCTGAAGGTAAGCGAGTCTCGTGGTAAGAAGGTGTTGAAGAGTTTACTGCCAGAATATGATGGTATATTTGTGAGCGATAGATACGCTGTATACAATTACTTCAATCATGAAAATAGACAGATATGTTGGGCACATCTGGCAAGAGATTTTGAGAGATTTGCCCATAGTAAAAATGTTGAAGTGAGCAAAATTGGCCAAGCACTAAAATCGCTCAGCAATAAGGTGTTTGTAGTAGATAAGGCAAAAAAACAAAATTTGATAGATAATTTGAGATTTTATCGACTGGTGCGAAAAATTCGGAAAAGGGTAAAACATTTTTTACGTAAAATGACGAGGGTTGCAAATAGCACTCAAGCTTCAAGAATGGCCGCTAAGATGTTACGATCTGAGGATATGATGTGGAAGTTTTTAAGAAAACCTGAAGTGATAGAAACAACTAATAACCTTGCAGAACGGCAAATTAGACGGTACGTAATTTATCGTAAAAACAGCTTTTTCACCTGGTCAGAACGTGGAGAAAGATTCGTGGAAAGAATGTTGTCGATATTTTTGACATCACGTCTCAATGGCCAGAACCCCTTTCAAAAGCTACAGAATCTAGTAGCTGTCACTGCTTAGTTCTTTAATTCATTCTCACAATCCGTGAACGGTTACAAATTTCTTAAATTTTATAGCTAATCAGTACTGGGATGACAAGAAAGGAGCACTGCTATTATAGAGTGAAATGAGATCCCAGTGTCAGCTACTCGGATGACATTATAGGGGCTACTGGGATGACATTATAGAGAGGCACTGGGATGACATTAGGGGCTACTGGGATGACATTATAGAGAGGCACTGGGATGACACCCTGACAATCGTCATCCCGCTGCTTGTTAGCGGGATCTGCTGTGGCGACATAAACTCAAATCATTTCAAATTTCAATCCAAAGAGGTATCATTATGTCAAACAATTTCAATTTTAAAGAATTTTTTAACCACTATGAAACAAATAGTACGTCAGATGATATACAAAGGTATTATTTGCTGTGGAAATCAGTAATAGCGCAGGCAATGACTGATGCAGCAAGTCACTGTAAAAAAACAGAAAGCTTGGTAGAGAAACGTAAGGCGATTTCTTGGTTATCGGACTTTAGTCAAGATTTTGCACACACATGTATATTGGCTGATTGTGATCCGGTATACGTAAAAAACAAAATACAGCCAATCTTAAAAAGCCTTACTAGATAAAGCCTTTTTAATGAGGTTTACTCCTTTTACCGAAAAAAATATCATTCAATCTCCTATCTATAGTTGCCTCTATATCTTTGATTAATAGCTGCTTTATTATGTTTACTTTCCGCTTTGCATCTTGAGCGTGATGCTCACTGTTATTGCTGTAATTATTCTTATCACTATAACTACTGCCACTTGGTTTACTACTGTTACTGAACTCACTACCCTTTTTTCTTCTTGTGCTGAGTATCTGCACTATCTTTTCCTTTAAAAAAGACTTCCAGCCTGTGCTAAGGAACAACTTATAGAGAAAATGCGGAGTAAGGAATGCTACTAATATTCGAATAGAAATTCCGTAACCGAGGTCTTCCCTATTTTCATAATACCACTTGTAATATTGAAATAAATGGTAAAACGCATTTTTGAAAGAGCCAAATTCTACAGCATACCAAAAACCATTGCTGAGAAACATGAGCACAATGCTGGATGTGTAAAGATACATTGTGAAGAGAAACAGTTTCACAATTATATCTTTTAGACTACCTAATATATAATTCAATAATCTTAATTTATAGAAAAGTGATATCATTTCACACCCACTTCAATATGGCTGGGGTGGAAGGATTCGAACCTTCGCGTGACGGTATCAAAAACCGCTGCCTTACCACTTGGCTACACCCCAATACTACTTACATCAATAACACTATTAGCCCAATTAGTAAAAGATTTATTTGCTTTTTCTATGGACATCACAGCAATAGCTGGCTGATCATAAGAATGCATTGCTTCGATTTTTTCTACAATTTTATCAACTTGATCATTTTTGCTCTTCATAATTGCTACTACTTCACAACTATTACTAATTTTACCTTCCCATAAATACAGAGAATTCACTTCAGGAAATATATTTACACATACAATTAATTTCTCGTTTAACAATTCCTCAGAAACAGTTTTAGCCTCTTCAAAACTTGAAAAAGTTGTATAAATCAAAACTAAATTATTCATTAGAATCTACGTAAATGCATTTCTACTATACTCCACTTAGGTTTATTCATCAAGAGAAAATAGATTAGATTTTTCTGTCATTCCAGCACTCTCTTCTGTCATTCCAGTGCCTCCTTCCCCTGTCATCCGAGTGCTCTCTTCTGTCATTCCAGTGCTTCCTTCCCCTGTCATCCCAGTGCGTGACACTGGGATCTAGGAATTTTGATTGAGCACTAAGTTGGTAAACATGAAAGTGGCTAACATTTTTTAAAACACAGCGTTTTCGATGGGATTGCGTGAAATGGCTAGATCCCAGTGTCACGCACTGGGATGACAAAAAAGGGCACTGGGATGACAAGAGGGGGTATTGGGATGACAAAAAAGGGCACTGGGATGACAAGAGGGGGTATTGGGATGACAAAAAAAGGAGGCTACTGGGATGGCAAGAAAGGAGCAGCAGGATGACGCCTCACCATGTCATTCCAGCGCGTGACGCTGGAATCCAGCCTTTTCATAATCATCAAAATGTTGTATTTTAACATAAAACGGCTACTTTTATGCTTCCCAACTTAATAAAATTCCTGGATCCAAGTAGTCAAGGCACTGGGATGACACCTTCCCTAGTGGAGAAATCACAATGTTCATACGTTTGTGCGCATAACGCTGGGATTTTTCTATAGTTTAAAAACAAAAAAAGGATGTTACTCATTGAGTAACATCCTTTGGAGAAAGTGAGTGGTTTTGTTTATGCTACTTACCAGATGTAACTCCTGGCTGCTGTGGTTCAATGTAAACTTCAGACTTACACGTAGAAGGCTGTTCCACCATTTTGCCCAGATAACCTGTTTTTTTCAGTTCTGCACGAGCTTTACTTAAGTCTTCTAGAGAAGGACTTTTTGGCGTAGAAGAACCAGAACCCATTCTACTATCAGTAGAAGAGCTTCTTGATACCTTTGGTGGAGTAACTGGAATAGGCTGCTTACCAGAAAGTCTTCCTCCTGCTGTTGCAGTTTTACCAGTATTTTCAATGGGAATAGGAGTATCAACGTAAAAAGTTCTCTTTCCTACTTGTCTAGACAACGTGTCTGATTCAGAAAGAACTTGATATTTAACATTAGTAGTTTCTTCTGGTGCTTTTTTACCCCCCAACCATAATGGCACTTTAAATGGAGCAGTTGTTTTCACTTCTTTATGCTTCGCAGGATTGAACAATTCCGCTTCGCTGCTAACAGTACTGTCAGTCCTTACAGAATCTAGTGAACTGCTTTTTGACAAGCTGCTAGTTGATTGTGTAGAGTCTTTTCTTCTCAGTGAAAAGACTGATGAAAGTGAAAAAGACTTACTAGCTTTTCTTTCTTCTGCGTCTCTTGCGTTGTTACGCCTCATAGATTGATCAAATTCGTATTCTCTTTTACATTCTCCAATAATCCTCTTAATTTCATCGTGATGCTCAGAGAAAATTTCATAAAGATTGTTATTATTTTTAGACAACAAATTTTGCAACTTCTTAGCGTCTAATTTATTGACAAAATCTGCTTGCTGTTTCAACTGATTGATCAACTGGTCCTTTTTGGCACCTTGTGGACCACCAACAGAATAAGCTTTCTCTAATATTTTTCCTCCCAGCTTAGAAAATATTTCCTTAGTTAAAGCAGAGCTATTCACGGCTTTGTCTTCAAGAACTTCCTTAATAAACATCTCCTTTACACTATTGAAATTCCTTGTTTTTTCTTCTGTTTTCAAAACAACAGTTTGACCTTCGTTACCTATTGAATATGGAATGGCGTCTAAACTAGACATACTTTCACTTAAATTACTTAAACTGCGCCCCATTTTTCCTAACGTAGCACCAGTTCCCTCTCTTGTTGCTCGTCTCACAGAACTTATAGCTCCTTTTACTGAATGATAACCTTCTCTTGCTTTTTCTGCAGTATATACTGACGCGTCCTTAACTTTCTCGGCAGTATATTTCGCCCCATCAACTGTCTTTTCTGCTGACCATTTGAGCCCTTTGAATGTGTATTCAACTGCTTTATAAGCAAAAAATAGAGTTAGGGCAACTATTGCACCTGTTGCAGCAACCGGTAAAGCAACTGCCACAAATGGAAGTAATGCACCAACCATCACACCTACTGCACCTACTGCAATCATTTGCTCTTTTGCAGACCAATTAGAGAAATTTTTTATATCTTTTAGTTTATCCTGCACAGTTTCCATGAAAGGAGAATTTTTTTTAACAGGACTTGAATTTGTTTGTTCACTGGCTAACATTTTAAACCTCACTATTAATTAAATATATTCATATTGTACACCCTCGATTCTTAAGTTAGTGTTAATTTGACTGTTAATGTTCATTTGTCTTTGAATAATTCTGCTTGACGTGTTTTTTGGAAGCGTAGAAAATTAGGTCAAGAAGCCGGAGTATTTATGAGGTGCATAAAAAAGGCACTCATCTTTTTGGCTGTTATAACTTTAATAATAATAGCTTTACTATTTAGGTATAATTCCCATTTTCACGAAGACGTAGTGCACTTAAAGAGTGACAACAAAGAATTCAAAAAAAAGCCAGAAAATTCTATAGAGTCGACCATACTACATAGAGAAAAGGAAGTGTACGATCATGTTTTCCATCCTGATGATTAATTTGTAAATAAAATAGCAATTTATGTTTGCATTTTCTTATTAAAGAAGTAATATTAGCGTATTAATTATAGAATCAATCGTTATGTTTGATGAGAATAATCCTTGGAATTTGGGAAAGAAACCGGTAGGGAACAAAACTCCTAATAATGAAGATATTTTAAGTAAAGCTGTATCTGATGTAAGATTCTTTCTTAATGGATTAACCAGAAACAGGGGCAAAAAACCTTATTTCATCATTTTCATTATTTTACTGTTCTATGCTTGCACTGGCTTTTATATTGTCCATCCTAGTGAGGAAAGTATAGAACTTACCTTTGGTAAATATTCTAATACAGAAACACCTGGTTTGCGTTATCACTTCCCCTACCCTATTGGCAAGGTTTTTAAAGTGAATGTTAAGGAAGTAAATCGTGAAGAAATTGGGGTAAGTAATTCTTATGGGCGAGACACAGATCGCGGTGAAGGTGTGATGCTAACTGGAGATGAAAATATAGTCAACGTTAACTTCGAGGTTCAGTGGCGCGTTAGAGATGCTAAGGACTATTTATTCAAAGTGCGGGATTACAAACCCGGTTTCAGTGTTAAAAATGCTGCTGAAAGTGCCATGAGAGAAATAATAGGTAAAAACACGATCTCTTTTGCACTTGGTCAAGGCAGACCAGAAATTTCTAGAGATACTAGAATTCTATTGCAGCAGATTCTTGATGGATACCAAATGGGCATAGAGATTTTATCTGTTCAAATGAAAAAAATTGATCCACCAGAAAAAGTAATCAGTTCGTTTAGAGATGTACAAAGTGCTCGTGCAGACAAAGAGCGTACTATAAACGAAGCATATGCTTATAATAACGATATTATACCTCGAGCAAAGGGTGAAGCGATAAAGATAAAATTAGATGCAGAGGCATATGAGAATGAAGTAATAAATGAAGCAAAAGGTAATGCAAATCGCTTTTTATCTCTTTATGAGGAATATAGACAGAATCCTTCTCTCGTTAAGAATCGTATTTATCTTGAAACTATGGAAAATATTTTCAGTAAGGTAGACAAAGTTGTTGTAACTGATGATCTGAAAGGTATGTTTTCTTATTTACCTCTTACAAATTTAGGGAAATAACCATGAGTAGTAATATTAAAATTGTTTTTGTTTCTGTATTTGTTGTTTTATTGATTGTTTTATTTAATTCAATATTTGTTGTGCAAGAAACAAAGCAAGCGATAGTTATACAACTCGGTAAAGTTGTAAGAGATGTTAGGGAAAGTGGCTTATATTTCAAGTTACCATTCATAAACAGTGTAGAGTTTCTTGATAAAAGAGTTTTAGATTTAAGTCCTGATAAGATCCCAAGGGAAGTGATAACAGCGGATCAAAAACGTATTATAGTAGATGCGTATGCAAAATATAAAATAACAAATCCTGTTACTTTTTACCAGGCTGTGAGGAATGAATCAGGGCTGGTTAGAAGATTGTATCCGGTTATAGAAGCACACATAAGAGAAAATATAGGCAAATTTTCGTTGATCAGTTTGTTGAATGAAAAAAGATCAGAGGTTATGCAATTGATTCAGCGTGGAGTTTATTCTGAAGCTGAAAAATTTGGCATAGAAATAATAGACGTAAGAATTAAGAGAGCAGATTTACCAGAAGAAAATAGTTCTGCAATATTTCGCCGTATGCAAACTGAAAGGGAAAAAGAAGCAAAAGAAATTAGAGCAGAAGGAGAGCAAGCTGGGCAGGAAGTTAGATCAAAAGCTGATAAATTAAAAAGGGAAATTATCTCCAGTGCAGTAAAAGAATCATATGAAATAAGGGGCCGTGGTTATGCTGAAGCAACTAGAATTTATAATGAGGCATTTAAGGTTGATGAAGAGTTTTTTAACTTTTATCGCTCTATGAGCGCTTACAGTAAATCATTTGCCGAAAATAATACTAAATTTGTACTTTCACCAAACAATAACTTTTTAGATATTTTAAACAAAGGATGGAAATAATTTATGAAAAGTAAGGCATTTATTTTATCTATATTTGCATATTTTCTAATTGCGTTTTCTTCATACGCTAATATGTTTGATTGGAATGCAAAAAAGGTCGTTGATGCTAGCACTACTGCATGTAACTGTAATCAAGGACTTGCCGATTTAGTGGAAGAACTCATTCCTGCGGTTGTAAATATTTCAAGCGAACAAATAATCAAACAAGAAAGTAACAATAGAACTAAAATCCCTTTTATGCCAAGAAATAATTTCTTTGATGATTTTAGAGAATTTTTTGAGCATTTTGATCAGTTTTTTATGGATAGGGGCCCTAGTGTTAACAGAGAGGTGGTGCTGCTTGGTTCTGGGTTTATTATAGATAAAGGTGGAACTATAGTAACCAATTATCACGTTATTAAAAACGCCCAAGATATCACAGTTACTATGAACGATAATACTTATTTCAAAGCAGAAGTTTTAGGCTATGATGCAAGAACTGATCTTGCTGTGCTTAAGGTTCATTCTAATAAAGATCTTCCTTTTGTTGCATTTGGTAATTCTGATACAGCAAGGGTTGGCGATACAGTTATTGCAATAGGTAACCCATTTGGTTTGGGTAGCTCTGTAAGCACAGGAATTATATCTGCAAGGTCCAGAGACATTAGTATCGGCACTATGAATGAATTTATTCAAACTGATGCTGCAATTAATAGAGGCAACTCTGGAGGGCCATTATTTGATTTAAATGGAAAAGTTATAGGCATTAACACCGCTATCTATTCCCCATCTGAGTCTGGCGGTAACGTGGGTATAGGCTTTGCTATACCATCTAATTTAGCTATGTCAATTATTGACACATTAAAAAGTGGCAAAAAAATAAAACATGGTTGGCTTGGTGTGCAAGTTCAGCCTATAACGAAAGAATTTGCTGAGTCTTTGGGTTTAAAAGATACAAAAGGTGCACTGGTTGCAAGTATAGTAAAGGATAGCCCTGCAGAAAAAGGTGGAATTAAGGTGGGTGACATATTATTAGAATTTGATGATAAAAAAATTGATAGAATGACACAACTGCCTCAAATGGTTTCAAGAACTGAACCTGGAAAAAAAGTACAAATTAAGTTACTTAGAAAGGGCAAAGAGGTCAATATTAAGGTTGTGATTGAAGAATCTGCAAATGATGGTCAAGGTAATAATCAAGAAGAAAATAAATCAACATCCGATTACATAACTGGTTTAACTGTTTCAAACCTGCCAAAAGAATCAAAAGAAAGTAATCCTACAAAAGGTGTGATAGTTATTAATGTAGATAGTAACAGTAATGCCACGCTGCGTGGTATTAAAAAAGGAGACATTATTATCCAATTAGATGGAACCGATATAGAAAATACTAATGATTTTCAAAAACAAGTTGATTCAGCAGTAAAGAAAAACGGTAAAGATTCAATAATGTTGCTCATTTACCGCAATGGAAATCAGTTTTTTACTTCAATAAAGTTAAAGAAATAGCACTTTTCGTAGGTTATTTACTAAATTCACAAAGCAGTAGCGTTTGCCATTATAGCTACTTCAATCTTATCAAATAAATCAAATCTACATTAGATTTATTGCATAACCATATATAAAAACCAAAGGATGTCATTCCAGTGTCAGCTACTTGTAAGAACATTTACTAAAATATACACATGAACAAAATCAACTTTTTAAAATTCATTGAACTGTGCTTTCAAACGGTGGTGCCGGGATGTGAGTATAATGATTATCAGTACATAAAAGTCATAGAAGACAGGCTGAAAGCAGCGAATGCTGGCGAAGTAAGGCGCATAATATTCAATATGCCTCCGCGTTCAATGAAGTCCATGTGCATAAGCGTTGCGTGGCCCGCATGGATACTGGGAAATCAACCAACCGCAAGAATAATAGTTGCAAGTTATTCTCGGCTGCTCAGCGAAAAGCACTCGCTTGATACCAGGTGCGTAATGCAATCGGATTGGTATAAAGAGCTATTCCCAGAGGTAAAATTATCCAAAGACCAGAACACTAAATATAAATTCCAAACAGTGCAGAGAGGATTTAGAATCGCAACATCAGTTGGAGGGACGTTAACCGGTGAAGGTGGTGATTTTATTATTGTGGATGATCCGCTTAACCCTGCTCAAGCTTTGAGTGAAACGTTTAGAAAGCGTGTTACAAATTGGTTCGATCAGACTTTGGTAACGAGGCTCAACGATAGAAAAAAAGGAGTAATTGTGCTTGTTATGCACAGGCTGCACCTGGAAGACTTAACTGGGCACCTCTTATCCAAGCCAAAAAACATATGGCATCACATTTGTTTGCCAATGATTTCTGAAAAAGTGGAGATAATCAACTCAATTACGACACTAGAAAAAGGTTTATATTCAAGAGAAGAGAATGAGTTATTATATCCCCTGGAGGGAGGAAGAGAAGAAGTTGAGATGATAAAAGTTGAACTCGGGAGTTACGCTTTTGCTGCTCAATATCAACAAAACCCCCTGCCGCTTTCAAGCAGTATAATTAAACAAGAGTGGCTAAAGCGCTATAAAAATTTCCCTGATAATCTCTCACATGTAACACAAAGCTGGGACACTGCAGTTTCAACAAACGATTCCAGCGACTTTAGCGTCTGCACCACCTGGGCAAAAATAGATAATAAATTCTATTTACTTGATGTATATCGAGCAAAGCTTGAGTATCCAAAGCTTAAAGAGCAAGTTCTGTCACTAGCTGCAAGATGGGCACCACATGCAATTTTGATCGAAGCAAAAACAAGTGGTCAGCAATTAACACAAGAGCTAAAGGCAAATAGCGATCTACCGATTATTGAAATCGTGCCACACAATGACAAACTCACTCGATTTTATCAAATTGTTCCAATTATAGAGTCTGGCAGGGTTTTTCTGCCACAGCAAACGGTATGGCTCAGCGATTTCGAGTACGAAATTTTAATGTTCCCAGAAGCCCGTTATGATGATCAGGTGGACAGTACGGTACAATATTTACAATGGATGAGAAAAACTAACACCAGTGCTTTCAGGGTCAGGGACTTTGGCCCCAACCCTAATAAACCATTTAGATGGTTAAGGTATATCTAAAAACCTAAATTTATGTAACCGTTCACGGAGATAAGGTGGTTTACAAAGTAAGTATAAAAGTGTAAAGAGATAGGAAGCTAAATATGGAATGGGTAAATGACAACAGTGCTGCAAGAAAAGGTTGTAGCAGAAAACGCTAATCTCAAGGAAGAAATAAAAGCACTGATCAGAGAAAATGATAGCTTGAAAGCAAAAATAGTTGAATTAGAAGACAAATTGGGCTTAAATTCGCAAAATTCATCGCTGCCACCATCACGAGATATATATCGTAAGAAAGCAAAAAAGAAAAGTGATAAAAAACCAGGAGGTCAGCCAGGACATAAGGTGCATAAGCGTGAATTAATGGCTGCAGACGAGGTAGTGAGATGCACAATTGATACAATTTGTATGTGTGGAGGTAAGATTACTTTAGAAGATGAAATTATTCATCAGAAGGCAGAGTTGCCAGAAATTAAGCCAATTGTAACTGAGTACAGGTTGCAAAGAGGACATTGTAGAGTATGTAATAAAAGAATTACAGCAAATTTACCCGAAGGTGTTGCAAGAGATTTTCTAGGACCCAATGCTAAAACAGTTATAAGCAGCCTTAGCGGCTTTTTTATTAACTCAAAAAGAGAGGTACAGCAAATTTTGGGCAGTATTTTTAATCTAAATATAAGCCTTGGTTTAGTCTCAAATACTGAACGCAGGGTATCGAAGAAGTGTGCATCTGAATATGAGAAAATGAAGGAAGAGTTGCAAGGAAGCGAGTATTTGCATATAGACGAAACAGGGCACAGAAATCAAGGAAAGAGAGGCTGGAGTTGGGTAATAACAAACAAAGCGTTGACACTTCTGAAGGTAAGCGAGTCTCGTGGTAAGAAGGTGTTGAAGAGTTTACTGCCAGAATATGATGGTATAGTTGTGAGCGATAGATACGCTGTATACAATTACTTCAATCGTGAAAATAGACAGATATGTTGGGCACATCTGGCAAGAGATTTTGAGAGATTTGCCCATAGTAAAAATGTTGAAGTGAGCAAAATTGGCCAAGCACTAAAATCGCTCAGCAATAAGGTGTTTGTAGTAGATAAGGCAAAAAAACAAAATTTGATAGATAATTTGAGATTTTATCGACTGGTGCGAAAAATTCGGAAAAGGGTAAAACATTTTTTACGTAAAATGACGAGGGTTGCAAATAGCACTCAAGCTTCAAGAATGGCCGCTAAGATGTTACGATCTGAGGATATGATGTGGAAGTTTTTAAGAAAACCTGAAGTGATAGAAACAACTAATAACCTTGCAGAACGGCAAATTAGACGGTACGTAATTTATCGTAAAAACAGCTTTTTCACCTGGTCAGAACGTGGAGAAAGATTCGTGGAAAGAATGTTGGTAACCGTTCACGGATTGTGAGAATGAATTAAAGAACTAAGCAGTGACAGCTACTAGATTTTGTAGCTTTTGAAAGGGGTTCTGGCCAGGTGAAAAAGCTGTTTTTACGATAAATTACGTACCGTCTAATTTGCCGTTCTGCAAGGTTATTAGTTGTTTCTATCACTTCAGGTTTTCTTAAAAACTTCCACATCATATCCTCAGATCGTAACATCTTAGCGGCCATTCTTGAAGCTTGAGTGCTATTTGCAACCCTCGTCATTTTACGTAAAAAATGTTTTACCCTTTTCCGAATTTTTCGCACCAGTCGATAAAATCTCAAATTATCTATCAAATTTTGTTTTTTTGCCTTATCTACTACAAACACCTTATTGCTGAGCGATTTTAGTGCTTGGCCAATTTTGCTCACTTCAACATTTTTACTATGGGCAAATCTCTCAAAATCTCTTGCCAGATGTGCCCAACATATCTGTCTATTTTCACGATTGAAGTAATTGTATACAGCGTATCTATCGCTCACAAATATACCATCATATTCTGGCAGTAAACTCTTCAACACCTTCTTACCACGAGACTCGCTTACCTTCAGAAGTGTCAACGCTTTGTTTGTTATTACCCAACTCCAGCCTCTCTTTCCTTGATTTCTGTGCCCTGTTTCGTCTATATGCAAATACTCGCTTCCTTGCAACTCTTCCTTCATTTTCTCATATTCAGATGCACACTTCTTCGATACCCTGCGTTCAGTATTTGAGACTAAACCAAGGCTTATATTTAGATTAAAAATACTGCCCAAAATTTGCTGTACCTCTCTTTTTGAGTTAATAAAAAAGCCGCTAAGGCTGCTTATAACTGTTTTAGCATTGGGTCCTAGAAAATCTCTTGCAACACCTTCGGGTAAATTTGCTGTAATTCTTTTATTACATACTCTACAATGTCCTCTTTGCAACCTGTACTCAGTTACAATTGGCTTAATTTCTGGCAACTCTGCCTTCTGATGAATAATTTCATCTTCTAAAGTAATCTTACCTCCACACATACAAATTGTATCAATTGTGCATCTCACTACCTCGTCTGCAGCCATTAATTCACGCTTATGCACCTTATGTCCTGGCTGACCTCCTGGTTTTTTATCACTTTTCTTTTTTGCTTTCTTACGATATATATCTCGTGATGGTGGCAGCGATGAATTTTGCGAATTTAAGCCCAATTTGTCTTCTAATTCAACTATTTTTGCTTTCAAGCTATCATTTTCTCTGATCAGTGCTTTTATTTCTTCCTTGAGATTAGCGTTTTCTGCTACAACCTTTTCTTGCAGCACTGTTGTCATTTACCCATTCCATATTTAGCTTCCTATCTCTTTACACTTTTATACTTACTTTGTAAACCACCTTATCTCCGTGAACGGTTACAGAATGTTGTCGATATTTTTGACATCACGTCTAAATGGCCAGAACCCCTTTCAAAAGCTACAGAATCTAGTAGCTGTCACTGCTTAGTTCTTTAATTCATTCTCACAATCCGTGAACGGTTACAAATTTATTTCCCCAAAGCTTCTGACATATGCTTTACCTGTTGCGGATGTTTAAGCTCTGAAGAGACACTTCCCTTATGTGGCACAGCAGGAGAAGCCGATCCAATAGAACAAAAGCCACTATCTCTATTAACTTTTTGAGAACTAAGGTTATCAGATGACGGTAATTGTGCTTCTGCAAGTCGCAATAACTGTGATTCTTTACCCTCACATAGAGATCTGCTTAGCTCCCATTTCCCCGAAGGAGTATGCGTCAAATATAAATGCTGCTCCTCCCCAGGGGAGAAAGAGTTGGAGTCTAGCTTCTCCTTCATCTCAGAAGAAAGAAATGGGCGTAGTTCCTCCCTCTGATCACGATCAAGACGTTTTTGCGACTTTAGTCCACTATTAGATTCTACCACGGTAGTACCTTGTGACGGGAGTCCTGGAATACTACCACTAATTGTAGAATGTACAGGAGAAGTCTCTTTTGAGGGTGAATTACTTTTTGCTCTTCTTTCTGAGGCAGATCGTTCAGAAAGAGGTGGTTTTTCAGTTACAAAATCCCCAGGAGCACTTACACTTGAATGCATCGTATCACGCCCTACATCACATCGCTTCAAGCTTGCGTCATGTTGCTTAGGCTTAGAAAGTGAAGAGAGGAAACTTTTTATTGTACTTTGGAGACCACCCCCATGTTTCTTCGGAGATTCACTCTCTTGTGACTGTGCTTCAGAACACTCATCACTAACTTGCTGTTTTTCAGGTTCCACACCACAAATGCTCTCCGTACCTTTTGGATAATCTCCAAGAATCCCCAAATCTGGAGAACCCGATAATGACACATACCAAGTACTATTCCCTATTGACGTGCTTTCATTAGCACCTTTCCATGATAAACCACTAAATCCTGGTTCAGTAAATTGCAGTGGCTGCCATTTATTTCCGGACGTGCATTGTGATAAACAAGGGTTCGTTTGCTGAGCCCGAGCACTAGTACTTGCTTGCACATTTTTAGCAGCACCTTTCCATGATGAAGGTCCACTAGAACTCAACTGTGTCGGTGGCTGGAATCGTGGAACACTAATATCACTACTTTGTGCATAAAAAACCGGTAATGACGAACGGTCCATTGGCTGAAACGAAGCACTAGTCCATGCTGGCATATTCGCAGCAGCACCTACAGATTGCAATGATGAAGATGGCCCTGCAACACCACGACTAACTGTAGAATAACCCAGATGTGTCAATGGCCCACCACTCGTTCCAGGAACATCTAACGGGTTCAACGGCAGCACGGAAACCAACCCTTGCCTGGGAGACCCCTCTAATGCTCCATCCTGACTCCGCGTGGGAGACCCCCATTCCATATCTGACAGTTCAGTCGATGGCCCTGGACCACCACTTGAAGAACCAGAATCCTTAGTCAGAGGTGACACACCAATACCACTATCTCTGTTTCTTTGGTTGGGCGGTGTTCCTGGAGGCGACAATGCTCGCACAAGCTCAGGGTCAATGGACAGTTCATGGTCTTTGTTGATTACAGAGCTTTCCATGATTTTATTCAGCACACAATAAGAAATGTCCACATCAGCAAAATCTATAGCATATACGTAATCACTACTCCAGTATGGATTTTTTAAACGATGACTTTCAATTCTGGTAACCACAGCATCACCAAATGTACGGTTGAGGTCATATGCATCATCCTTGCTGAGAAACCCAAGAAACTTACCATTTTGCACAAGAGGAATAAGAACTGAATCTTCTTTTTTATCAACATAAGAAGTACGAGTAATAGTACGAACTGGAATATCTGCTGCCCTATCTATAAAATCGATCATTATATATTTTAGTTTATCAACAGTGTTGTTCTTAGCACTAGGAGTCTGAAGATAACGACATTCTAAAGATGCATTATATGCTATTATGTCTTTAATGAACTCAATATCATCAAAAATGCCTTTTTTAATGTACACAAGATTACCCTTTTCTTCCAAGTAATCACTTGGAGGATTTGGATAACCTTCAATTTCTGCTGAAAATAAATCAACAAAGTCTTTTTGTAGCCCTTTATCATGAAAAAGCATGCAATATAAATAGGAGTTCCTATCGAAACTTGCATCATATATACTTTTTTTTGCATACCTCACACCAAACTTATTTCCTATGCCTACCTTTATACTTCCGGCAAGCGCTTGAGCTAGATAACATTTTAAATTAAAAACCACTCCTTCATCTATTTCTACTGAAAATTTCTTTCTTCCTTTATCATCTCTAGGTAAATGTTTCGTGTTAAAAGCGAACGGAAAAAACTTCAAGTTATAAGATACACCAGCAGCTTTTTCATCTCTATAAGATCTTTTAATTATTTTCTCCTTCATGTTATTCAAATACTTCATACATTGTTTGGAATCCATATTTTTATCAAATGAGATAACAATATGATCCTTACCATGCAAATTTTGCACGGTAAGGTTAGTAACTGCAATACTATTAAAACGAAGATTAATATTAAATGCCTTTACTAATTCTCGATTTACTTCACTTATATTAGGCATAACACCCCCTTATTTTAAATATACTTATGACCTTGAACTACCTTTACTACTACTCTGACTATTACAACTACTCATAGAACTGCTAGGATCATTCCTTCTTGCTCTCTCTTCATCTCTTTCTTTAAACCTATCACGATAGTCATCGATATACTTTGGATCTACTTTGCTTAGATCAGCTCTTTCTCTTTTTCTTGTAACACTATCAGATTCTTTTTTATCCATATTGTCCCCAGTAAAAATATTATGTAATTAATATACTAAAAATAAAATTAAGTGCAAGCACTTTTTTATATTTTTTAGTATAAATTTTATTCGTCATTTTTATACTCCTAGATTCCAGTGTCACGCACTGGAATGACAAAAAAAGACACTGAATGACGCCTGTGTTTCTTTTTGCCATCAACTCCTACTCTTTTAATGTCATACCAGTACCTCTTTTTCTTGTCATCCCAACTAGGAAGGGTGTCATCCCAGTGCCCAGACACTGGGATCTAGTCTTTTTTCCATCAAAAACACTCCCTTTTAACATAAAACCCTACACTTATCAAACCCAATGCACATCCTGGATTCCAGTACTGGAATGACAAAAGGAAGCACTGGCTCCTGGATTTCAGCGTCCACTACTCGAATGACACCCTCCTTTGTCATCACAAATAACCCATAGGTGTCATCCCAGTGCCCATACACTGGGATCTAGTCTTTTTTCCATCAAAAACACTCCCTTTTAACATAAAACCCTACACTTATCAAACCTAATGTACATCCTGGATCCCAGTGCCCAGACACTGGGATCCAGTTTTTTCCATCAAAAACACTCCTTCTTAACATAAAACTCTACACTTACCAAACCCAATGCACATCTGGATTCCAGCGTCACGCGCTGGAATGACAAGAAAGGGACACTGGAATAACAAGAAAAGGACACTGGAATGACAAAAACTAGCGCAACGGTGTCTTTCCTGCTTCTGCTGACTGACCTTCCACACATTTCTCAACTTTTATATCATCAGTTAATCCTTTTGGTGGTTGAACATCACTTGCAGCATTATACTGAGCAGCACTAGCATTGGACTTATCATTAGTTCCTGATGGAACTTGAAAATGTTTAACTTTAGGAAAGTTCCCAGCATTAAAAGAAGATCCTTTACTAGCTCCTCTTCGAGGCTTTTTAGCATTACCACTATCTAAATTCATCTTTTCTGATATATCATTATTAACTTTAAACCACGTACTCTGTTCTGTCTGAACTTCTGGCTTTTTTGGAGCAGGTGGACACACCTCTTTCTTCGGTTCCTCAGGCTTCGCTTTTTTCTCTTCTTCCACTTTTGGTTTTGTTTCTTTTACCTCGCGGATCTCCTCCTTTATAACCTCTTTAGGCATTAGTTCTTTCATAGGTTTTGGTAAAAGATCAAGTTCTGGTTTGCTCAGAGGAATTGGCCTTACAAATCCGGGTGAAACTTCAAAAAGGAAAACTGGCACTTTAGGCTTTTCTCTTTCATCCACTTTTATTTCTACATTTTCACGAACTTCTTTATTTTCTTCCTTTAATGATGTTTTTTCTGCTTTAGTTGTTTCTTCTGTAGATGCCTCTACTATAGCTGCTAGCTCAACTCCAAACATCTCTGCGAACATTGTAATAATCCATCCGGTAACGGCGAGCTGTAACTTGAGTTTCAGATCCTGCAAAAATTGTAGACGTTCGAGCACCCTTGCAAGCTCCTCTTCTGATAACTCACCACTGCCCAATTTCTCCTGCAATTCTTTTATCTCTTTGTCCAACCTCTTGTCCCAACTCAAATCTAAATTACTTTTGAAGATCTTCTTGATTAACTCCTTAAGCTTGTCACGCAAAAACTTCACTATCGCAGCAATCAGGTTTTTTTCCTTCTTCTCCTTGAGCATTTGGTAGATTTTCGGATCATCTACATCTACTTCAAAGAGGTTGAAGAAAGGTTCAAAGAAACTCCAGAAATCTCCCAGTGGTTTTTCACAATCGAAGTAACCCTCATCACCATCTTCGATATGTAGCTCTGCTTGAGATGATATTTCATCGACACAACTAGAGGCCTGACGCTCACACTCGAGCCTTCTGAGCAAATCTTGTCTGTCAAGCTTCTCTATGGCTGCTTTCAGTTCATTTAACTTCTGCTCCGCAGAGAAATCTTGCTCCCTGATTTTTCCTTGGAAGATTGAGCTACCGTTTTCGTTATTATCTGAAAAATTTTCCATTATTTTTGTCCCCTCAATAAAATTACTGTCTTTATTGTTACCTGAAAAGCTTTCCATCATTTTTACTCCCTTCATAAAAGTTAATAATTTAATTCTACAGTACTAAACATTTAAGAAGCGTTAACGTAAAGATGTCAATAAAATTATTTATATTTTTACACTATGTATATTATATCATACGCCATTTAACCTTTCAATAATATTTTCTATTCTTGCTGCTTTTTCAAGCTCTAGCATGCGCTTTCCTTCTTATTAATGTTCACTTTTGCCTCTACCACCACTTTTTCTTGTAAAGTATTTTATATAAGTTTTATTATACTCTCTAGCATAACTTGTGCAATATATTGTATTCAGAGTGTATTGAACGAGCCTGAAAGGCTGATAAACGAGTATCAACAAAGACTGTCAGAAAGCAAAGATAAAGCTACGTTAGATATATCTTAGCCACTTAAGTAGGGTTGGGCCTGACCCTGAAAGCACTGGTGTTCACCCATTGTAAATACTGTACTATCCACTGTGGCGAGCTTCCGGAAACATTAAAATCTCATACTCAAAGCCATACCGCTTGGTGCGGCAAAATAACCCTGCCAAATCGGAACAATTTTGAGTGAGCTTATTATTGTGTGGCACTATTTCAATAATCGGTAGATCGCTATTTGCCTTTAGCTCTTGTGTTAATTTGCTGCGAACAAGCTTGCGTAACATCAGTACGTGGAACATCCTTAATAGTCTCGATTGACTCTGTAGGTACATTACCATTTTTCTTAAAACCTTTCTCTTCTATAGCTTCCAGAACACTTTTTCCTCCCAAAAGACAGTTTTCTCCTAAACTTTTCTTCTCAGCTTTTAACTTGTTAAGCCTTTCTTCACTCTCATCATCAATTTCTACTTCTATTTTATTACTATCTTTCTCACTAGGACTTAGATAAATATTAATCTCTCCTGCTTCAGTGGTAAAAGACATTTTAATGCTACTTTCTAAGACATCTGTGTAATTTCTTTTTCCATCTTTTGTACCTTCAACTCTTACTATACTCTCCCCAACTTGAAGTATGCCGACTTTTAAATTTAAATCTTCAGCTTTGTTAAAGATTTTCACAGGTTCAATAATACTATCTTGTGAATATTTCACATAAAAACATACATTATCTATGTCTACCTCTTCTGGCTCCCCCTTTTGAGCTTGTCTATCTCTGCCTACAATACTTTCATATGCTATACTCTTTAGCTTGTCTTTAGTTTCTTTATATTTCTTAGAGAGATCATTTATATAATTAGATCCATAATTTTGTGCTAGCTCAGTATTACCGGAGAAAAATTTTTGTCTTGCTTTCCCACCTTTTAACAATAACTTGTTAGTGATGCTTTCTATGATGCCTGAAACTTTATCTTCGTTGCCATCGTCTTGGTCGGCGATACCATCAGACTGCCTTTCACGCGCTCTGGTTTCATCGCGTGGTTTCACACGATTATTAAGAACACCTTCTATTTCTTCAAGTATTAAACTTGTTACAGTTTCTTTATCACCATTGTCATTTTCATTACCATTACTACAACTTGAATTCAACCTTATTTCTTTCTTCAAGTACTCATTTACTATTTTCTCAATACTTTCTTCAGATTCTTGTTTATTTTGTGCTGTTATACCTCTTATCTTCTCACAAAAATCTTTAATTAGCCCCTCTTCGCTTGTAGTTAATGGTATTTCTAGCTTCATCGAAAGTGAGTCTTCTAGAAAAAGATGATCACTTGAACTACAGCTCGAATCCTCGTCTTTCCGGTCACAATCACTCGGTTCAGTAGAAATTGTTTTATTATCGTCACCGGAGCTATACCCTGGATCATCACGAAGTGTCTGATCATCATTGTGCTTGTTAGGGTAATTACTAGAGTTATTTGTCGAATTCTCTTCATTTTCACAAGAACCATCTGAATGATAGTCCGAATCTTCTTCTGTGTTACAATCACTCAATTTAACAGACTCTATCTGACTATCATCACCAGAGCTATTTGAACAATCATCTACCGAATCATCAGGTGTTGTCGGATTCCCTTCATTTTCATGAGAATCATCTAAATCATAACCCAAATCCTTAATAGCTTGACGGCACTCACGTTCAGTAACATATTCAAATGGAGTCTTTCCTCTTTGATCTTGCACATTTGGATTAGCACCCGCTCCTAAAAGAAGTTCTATAGCTTGAAGGTAGTTATTTTCAGCAGCATAATGTAACGGAGTCTTTTCACTTTGATCTTGCACATTTGGATTAGCACCCGCTCCTAAAAGAAAACGTATACCGCCAGTATCGTTATGTTCAGCAACGTAATGTAACAGAGTTTTTCCATCTTCTCGGTTTTGTACATTTGGATTAGCTCCTGCTTCTAGAAGAAGAATTATATGTTGAATATTATTTAATGGAGCTCTATTGCTTTCTAAAATGTCAGATAATCTTTTATCTAAGTAATATGACAGAGTTTTTTCATATCGGTTTTGTGTATCTCGATTAGCTCCTGCTTGTAGAAGAGACATTATATATGGAAGATAATTATCTAATATATCTCCATTGCTTTCTAACGCATTTAAAATGTTAAGTAATGGTTCATTTGAGTAATGTGACAGAGTTTTTCCATATTGGTTTTGTGTATTTCGATCAGCTCCTGCTTCTAGAAGAAACATTATATGTTGAATATAACCGGGATTATCTAATAGATCGCTATTGCTTGCTAACTGATTTAAAATGTCACGTAATTTTTCACTTGAGTAATCTGACAGAGTTTTTTCACCTTGGGTTCCTGTTGTATTTGGATCAGCTCCTGCTTGTAGAAGAAACATTATATATCGAGTATAATTGGAATTATCTAATAGATCGCTATTGCTTGCTAACTGATTTAAAATGTCACGTAATTTTTCACTTGAGTAATCTGACAGAGTTTTTTCACCTTGGGTTCCTGTTGTATTTGGATCAGCTCCTGCTCCTGGAAGAAACATTATATGTTGAATATAACCGGGATTATCTAATAGATTGATATCCTGTTCTAACTTATCTAAAATGTCACGTAATTGTTCATTTAATCCCTTGCTTGGTACCCCACCATTCATATTCTATAACCATTACTCACTAATTCTTTAGTGATTACCGTAATACATAGGTAAGTCAATAAAAAAATACACCTTTCCTTCTTCAGTTCTAAGAAATTGTCAAAAGTCTCAAAAAGATGAGTTAAAATAAAAAGAAGAATAGTGGAAGTTTAGTTGTTTACACTTTCATGCTATGCCCATAGCATCATATATTACTTAACCTTGCAATAATTTTTTTATTCTTGCTGCTTCTTCAAACTCTAAATTTTCAGCATGCTCTATCATTTGCTTTCTCAAGTCATCCTTATTAGTATTTACTTTTGGTTCTGCTATTGCCCTCTCCTGTAAGGTGTTTGATATAGGTTTTATTATAGTCTTCGGGACAATATTGTGCAATATATTATGTTCTTCTTGTTTTTTTCTTCTTCTTTCAGTCTCTCTTAATGCACGATCTAAAGAACCAGTGATTTTATCTGCATACAAAATTACTCTACCTTCAGCATTACGTGCAGCACGACCGATCGTTTGAATGAGCGATGTTTCTGATCGCAAAAATCCTTCTTTATCAGCATCTAAAATTGCAACCAAACCACACTCTGGAATATCAAGACCTTCCCTAAGCAAGTTAACACCTACTAAAACGTCAATTTCTTTAGATCTTAATTTACATATAATTTCTATTCTCTCCAGCGCACCAATATCAGAATGCAAATAACTCACTCTCATATTTAATTCACTCATATATTCAGCTAAATTTTCAGCCATTTTTTTTGTCAGTGTAGTGATTAAAACACAAAATCCCTTTCCTATTGTCACTTGTGCCTCATGAATTACATCATCAATTTGACTCTCTATTGGTTTCACAATGCAGATTGGGTCTGTAAGCCCTGTTGGACGAATAACTTGCTCTATAAATACGTTATTGGTCTTTGCCAACTCATACTTTCCAGGAGTAGCTGAAATGTAAATAGTCTGCGGCCTAACTTTCTCCCATTCTTCAAATTTTAATGGACGATTATCAAAAGCGGAAGGGAGCCTGAAGCCATAGTCAATCAATTTCTTTTTACGCGCCTCATTACCACTGTACATTGCACCAATCTGAGGAACGGTGACATGACTCTCATCAACAAATAAAATTACGTCTTTGGGTAAATATTCAAACAAAGTAGGCGGTGGATCCCCAGCTTCCATTCCATAGAGATAACGCGAATAATTTTCAATACCTTTACATATTCCTGTTGTCCTCATCATTTCAATATCAAAATTAGTGCGTTGCTCGAGGCGCTTTGCTTCAACAATCTTGTTTTGCAAGTAGTAATAATCCAAGCATTCATGCAGCTCTTTTTTGATTAGCTCAACTGTCTGCAACAGAGTCTCACGTGATGTAATGTGATAGCTGTTTGGAAAAATGGTGATTGTATTTAGGCTTTTGGTAATATTACTCGTTATAGCATCAATTTCAGAAATTTCTTCTATTTCATCACCAAGCAGCGATAAACGCCAAGCTTTATTTTCATAATAGGCAGGAAATATATCGATAATATCGCCACGCACTCTGAAATATCCTCTCTCAAACCTGGTATCAGAGCGCTTGTATTGGAGATCAGCTAAGTTACTCAAGAAATCATTAACATGAATTTTATCTCCAACACTTAAAGATATAGTCATGCTGCGGTAGCTTTCAGGCGAACCAAGACCGTATATGCAAGAAACACTGGCAACTACGATCGTGTCCCTGCGCTCCAAGAGGGAGCAGACGGCAGAATAACGCAGCATGTCAATTCTGTCGTTGATTGCAGAGTCTTTTTCGATATAAGTATCAGTTTGCGGCAAATAAGCTTCGGGCTGATAGTAATCATAATAAGAAATGAAATATCCAACAGCATTATTGGGAAATAATCCTTTCATTTCCTCATAAAGTTGTGCTGCTAAGGTTTTATTGTGTGCCATGATCAGCGCAGGTCTGTTTGTCCTTGCTATAACATTTGCCATAGTGAAAGTTTTCCCAGAACCAGTAACCCCAAGTAAAACTTGGTCTCTTTTATTGCTATTTAGCCCCGCAATTAAACTATCGATTGCCTGCGGTTGATCTCCAGCGGGTTGAAAATGTGTAGTGATTTGAAATTTCATAGACTTTACTTACTATCTTTGACTCATTGCATAGTGAACACTATATTGCTTTTAAGATAAGTTGTATAGCTATAAACTTTCCGTAAAGCCATAAAACATTAACCAACAATAGACTTCTTGCATAACCATATAACAAACTTTTATTGGGAATAGAAACGAAAAACTTCCTTGACAAACTCCGCCAGCCCCCTTATCATGAAACTGAAGCTATTTCATTTAACTTCACAATCTGTGCAGATTAAAACGACAAGAAAACTTGTATTTGTCGTACTATGCTTAATTTTTTGCACGATGACACTCTCGCATATAAACTCATTACTTTCATTTGTTTCTTTCTCTCTATTTTCTTTTTTTCTCTTTATCAATCTCTCTATCAGTTGCCCGTATACATCCGATAAGCGTTTATCTGCTAACTCATCAGGCTCATATCGACAAGTTACAGTTAATACCTTTTTTCTCATTGTTTCTCCTGTAAATATTTTTATAGTTCGGGCACTCCTTTTTTCCATAAATCCATTACTCTTGCGAAAAAGACGCAACTGTTAACCTTCGTTTTGTTTTACTTTTATGCACAATTTTGGAAACACATAGCTGCATCCGCTATCTTTCATCAATTGAGCACTCTCCCAAATCATCAAATAATTGTGCCTTTTCCCTCAGCTCTGCCAACGGTTTTCTCTCTAATGACAACACCTCCTTTTCCACCATTTCCTTCCTTTTCTCAATCAACTTCCATAACCTTCTGCTTCGCCACTAACTCTCTCATTATCTCCTCACTATTTGCCATATATGCCAGATCTATTGGCGTGTATCCTTTTTGGTCTTTCGCATTTACATCTCCTCCCGCTTCTAATATCGCTCTCACGTTCCCTATTTCCCTCATAAATACTGCTTCATGTAGGGGGGTCCTTCCTATGTAGTTCCCAGTATTAATATTTGACCCTCCTTTTATTAGCTCCCTTACTGTCTTTTCACAACTCATTAAGCTCGCACTATGTAATGCCGTATATCCTCCATCATCTATAGCATTTACATTTGCTCCTCCTTCTATCAGTGCTTTTACATTCTCTACCTTTCCATAGAATGCCGCTAGGTGCAATGGTGTCTCGCCTCTATTGTTTCTATCGTTTGTACCTGCACCTTTTTCTATCAATAACTTTATTACTTCTGGATTTGACACTTGTGCTGCTCGGTGCAATATTGTGCAACCTGCTGCGTCTTTTTCATTTATTCCACGAAATGAATTCTCCTTTAATTTTTCCAGTCTTTTATTTAAATTGAACATTTTAGTTACCCCACTATAAAAACATACATAAAGTCGCCAATTTGGCTCACTTCAGTGCAAGATCAATTTCTTATGTTTACCTACACCTACCTAATTTATAGCTGTTTTGGCATGGAAAAGCAACTTCTTTTTTTCAAAAAACACACATTTTTACCGAATGTTAATGTAGTGTATGGAGATATAAATATATGTATTTAATTCATTAAGCATATAGGTTGTTTTTCTTCCCAGGACCTGTTCAAATGTCGATGTTCATGCCAAGTTAGTACACCTGGGTAAAATACTAAAATGTAATTTTCTAACTCCTGTATTGCATCCTTTTGCTCTGAATTTAATTCGCTTTCAAAATGAACATAGTGCTTTGCTAAACCAAATCTTATAACTTTTTGATCGGTAGAGTTTTCTACTTTGTAATGATAGGTAACGCTAAACCTTTCTAAAATTGGCTTGTATTTTAAATTCCACACTTGTTCAGATAGCTTATCACTTCCTAGTAAAAACCTTTTTCCCCTCTCTTCTATACTACTTACTGGAAAACATGCGTTTATTTCTCCTAAACTCCAACTGTCCGATAATACTATCTGCGCTTTAGCAAACTTAATTGCCGGTAATAAACTCTGTGGTAGCGGATATAGCGCTTTGAAGTTATACCACACATGATTTCTTTCATAAATACCGTTATAATTCTTTGTGTGAGGCTCGGTTTCTCCAAGTATTGCTACATCTAGCCTATACAGATCATTACTTAATGCCTGCTCATAATGATCGCGTAGATAGTTTTCTATAATCCTAATAACTGGACCACTAGACCTGAAAAAATTTACTCTCCCAAATGATAACACTGGTCCATCTTTTTCAACTTTTACCCCCGAATAGTCAGAAAGAAGATCTCCAAATAAACTCTCATCCAATATAAATCTCTGCGCATTATAATAATCGTTAAAAATCCTCATTAGCCGTGATCTTGCAGGTAATGATAGTTTTGCTAGTTCTACTACTGCATCAACAAAGAAGTCTTTCGGAACATCTTTTATCCCTATCTGTAATTCAAAAAAGTGTTCTCCGGGTGGCTCTTCAATAATTGTAATATCTTCTATATTTCCCATTTTAATGCTATTTTTAGTGACGCTGGTGTTCCTCTTAAACGCTGAAATTCTACCCCTTCTTTTATCGCTCTTCTTTTCTCTTTTGCCCAACGCAGAATCTCTTCTAACCCATATTCCTCTATTATCCACGGCAATACTTTTTCCCCTGGGCTAAATTTAAATCCTTTTACACAGCTTGGGTCTACTTTGTAATCGATTGCATCAATCAGCGCTTTTTCTTGCTTTGTTGCGTTTGGTGGTAATAGCATTAATTCAACTCAACATTTAAACTTTTTAAGAAAGCACACTCATTCCCTCGTACCACAACGTCCTCTTTTGGCTCTATTAATTCCACGTTTTCTACCCCATCCACAAACAGGTTGGCTATAATCCATGATTTCGTTACTTTCCATCCTAATCTTTTCGTTGTTTCAAATTTTTCGATAAATTTCTTCTTCACCGTTTCAATAATATCTGGTCTTTTAATGCTAATTTTACTGTGGATATCTATTTCTATAATATTGCAACTTACCACTTCTATTGTATCTGTTAAAATCCTCACATCCTCCCTGTTTAGCTGATTTCTGACAATTTCTAGTAATTCTTCTGGCAGTGTGGATAATTCTGTTGATAAGATTGAAACTTGTACTTTTCCTGGTACAGGTGATTCTACTAATGCATCTTTTACTCTCGTATCTGCTGATAATGCATAATACCGATAATTTCCTCCTGTGCTTGAGCCAACTATTCTTGCCTTGATTCTTTTTCTAAATCGTTCATCCTTTTCCCCGTTCTCCCTTTCCACTCCGTAAAATTCAGCTAAATCATCAAGTTCTTCTCCCCTTGCAAACTTAAGTAAGTTGCCCCTTGCTGCTTCGTTTATTCTTTCTCTGAGCAAAAGTTCTCGCCATGCTGCTACCTCTAAAATCTTTATTGCTGGATCACTTTCTACCAATACTGTAAAACTTGAGTCTCGACGTATCAACTCCTCCTTCATACGTGAAAAGATTTCTTCGAAGTTCAGTGGCTCAATAATGTTAGGCTGCTCCATCTTTATACCACAACTCCATCAAAGCGAATCTTTTCCCCATTTGGTAGATAAATCCCATCCAAAGAAATTGTGACTTTCCCTTCTTTCACTTCTGTTATTTTTACTTTTTCTAACTTAAATCTCTTTTCCCATTTTTCCAGTGCTTCAGCGGTTGCTGCGTAAATTTCTAACGTAAAATCACGATTGATTGGCCGGTCAACTAACTCAAGTAATCTTGACCCATAGCTCCTGCGCATTATTCTGCTGTTAATAGGAATGGTTAAAATATTAACTATTGATTGCTTTAAATGTTCTATTCCTTCTAACTCTTTTCCAGTATTAACGTCCATTCCTCGCATAAACACGTTGCCTTTTGTGTTATATCTGTTTAATCATTTTCTTCTTAGTACTTGCGTATTTTTCACGAGCTATAGAGATAGCTTTTCTCAACTTCTCCTCAAGGATTTCCTTAGGAGGCAACTGTCTTAAATACTGTGCAACATGAATATTAGATCCTTCAAGCTCCAGGTATTCTATATCTTCTTGATCCTTATCAGCACACAAAATAATCCCTAGGGGTTTTTCTTCATCTGGTTTTCGTTCATTTTTATCTAACCAATTTAAGTACCATTCCATCTGTCCTTTATAAGCTGGTTCAAATCGACCAATTTTTAGTTCTATTGCAATAAGGCGCCTTAATCCCCTATGAAAAAATAGCAAGTCTAAATACCTATCAATTCTTTCGGTACTCATCCTTTTTTGACGTGTCACAAAACAAAAATCATTACCAAACTCTTGTAAAAATTTTACCAATTCATCCAAAATCGTATTTTCTAGATCAGTCTCACTATGACTTGATGGCAATTCCACAAAGTTAAGGAAGTATGGATCGTGAAAAATGAATTCGGGGGCTAACGTATTTTCTTCACGTAACTGTTTGATGCTTTGTCTTATGAAGTCCTCAGGCTTTTTTGCTAGTGCTGTACGTTCATACAACATGGTATCGATTCTACTACGTAGTGCTCTAACACTCCATCTTTCAATACGACACATTTCTATATAATAATTACGCTTCAGCTCATCAGAAATTGCAATAATTTCTACAAAATGTGACCAACTCAATTGTTGTGACAGTGTCGCGACAATTTCTTGATCGGGAAAGAATTTGGAAAATTGCACCATCCGAAACAATGAAGCTCTATCAAATCCACGTCCATATTTCATCTGAAGTTCTTTTGCAAGTTGGGAGATGATTTGCTTCCCATAATCTGCACGTTTGTGCTTTAGGATATCTTGATCAATTCTGGAGCCAATTTCCCAGTTTAACAATACTAGAGTAGAATTGAATTGAACAGAAAGATGATTCTTTGCTCTATCTATTAAATTACTAACGTCTCCTAATAGGCTAGTAGTTATATCCATGTTCATAATTTTACTTTTGGTAAGTATAGCACATGGTTTATTTTTATTCTGAAAAAACATTACTACTTCCACTTATTACTTTAAACCCACAAGATACTGAATCCCCAACTCTTCCTATACCATGACCATTTGCAAACACTGTTTTTGACCCTTGTGCCATTACCTTACCTTCTGTAAAACTATCTCCTTGCCGACAAACTGGTCTTCCGTTTACAAATATATCTCTGCTTCCACTTATACAAAAATGCGGCAACGCTTCCCCGCAGTGATCTCCTAGGCATATAACTGATTTATTCATTCCTTTTCCTAATTTAGATTTATTCTTTGTGCCTTAAGTTTTATTCCATCCTTTGTCATCTCTACGCTTGATCCTTCTACTTTCAACGTTATTTTATCTACTACATCAATCTCAAGATGATGATTCTCCTTGTCGTACGATAATTTTGTTCCATCTTGAAATTTTACACTACTTACTTCTTTTTTACTTTCCGGAGGAGGATACTTTTCCTGATATATTGCCGGTAACACCACCCCTAATGACAACTCTCCATATGGCGATAATACCATCACCTGCTCATCAATATCTGGGGAAAACCAACTTCTATCTTCTCCCGCTCTTGTTGTTATCCACGGTAACCAATCGGTCAAAAATTCTCCTACTTTTACCCGCACTCTTGCCTTTTCATAGTCTATCTCTTTAACTAGACCTATACGAATAATGTTCGCTAGCCTTCTATTTAGCTCTGCAATGGCAAAATTATGGTCTAATACCAATTCCTAAAAATAAATAGAGGAATAAAGAAAAATTTCTAAAATAGAATAATTTAAGAATTAGTGGGGAGTTATGGCAGGAAAAAGTAAAGCAATAGGAGAAGAATTATATAATAAGTGTAACCTGGAATTAAAGAAGCACGGCATAAGAGGAGAGATAGGAAGAAGATTACAGGCAATAATATCTGCAAAAGAATATGGAATAACAAAAGTTGCTCAAATATACCGAATTACTAGAACTACATTGATGAAGTGGATTACAAGATTTAAGGAAGGAGGAGTCAATGCGTTTAAAATACAACCAGGACGTGGAGTAAAGCCGAAGTTGAGCTACAAGCAGCAAGAAGAAATTAAAAATGTCATAGCAGAAGAAGGAGCCAACCTAACGGCTAAGAAATTAAAAATCATAATTGAGAAAATGTTTTCTATTGAGGTAAGTAAGTCTACAGCACATAGACTGATGCAAAAGTTAGGTTTTTCGTATATTACTCCAAGGCCTGTGCACAATAAACAGGATAAAAATAAACAAGAAGAGTTTAAAAAAAAATCTTAATGAAACTATTGTCACGTATCCCGAAAAAGAGCTATTTTTCTTCGATGAGTCGCGGTTTGGCACACATTCAAAGATTGGACACGGGTGGTTTAAAAAAGGCATTAGGACACAGGTTAAGGTAAAATTAGGTAGGCAAAACTTTTATCTCTATAGTGCAGTTAATCCTAGAAATCGAGAGAGTTCTAGCTTATTCGTACCAAACGTCAATACTGATTGTATGAATATATTCCTTGAGCAGATGTCACAATATTTAGGAACAAGGGAGGCATTTCTTGTTGTGGATTGTGCAGGATGGCATAGATCCAAAGGTTTAAAAATACCACAAAATATTACCTTAATCTATTTACCTCCATATTCACCAGAGTTAAATCCAGTAGAGCGTTTATGGCAATATTTGAAAGACAATCTCATTAAAAATAGAATATATGACTCTGTTAGTTTATTGGAGGATACTGTATGTGCATTCATTCGTAATATTACGGAAAGTTCGATCAAAACCATTTGTTCTGTGAGTTATTTGCCTGCTTATTTATGAGATTTGGTATAAGAAGGGGCATACTGGTAGAGCACTTTCATGCCTCACCACTTTTGTAGTTGCTCTACCAGTATTGTTATGCTGCAACGACTTTGATTAATATTCCTGGGCGATGGCACATTGGTAAAGGATTTGACTGAGTATGTAAATCGGTCCCTCTATCAAACCTTCTTGGCTCTTGTTTTGCATATAACGGTTTTCCTAGTGTATTTACCGTCTCATTAAAGTCTGCTGGCGCAAAGTAAGTAGTAAATGTGCTTGCTGTACCAAGTGGAAAACAATGTCCGGTATTTCCTTCAATAAATCTTCTTACGTTTCCTTCAGGATCAGTTGCTTGCCCTCTATATTCCTCAAATGTTATTCCACAGAACGTAAATCCTGATCTCATGTCGTTCCGGAGTGCTGCTCCTTCTTGCCATCTCTCGTATGCTTCTTTTACTTTGGCATGAGAAGTTAAAGCATCAAAAAACTCTGGACTATGAATCCCCGTCATATATTCACCACTTAAGTTATCTTCAACATGGCGCAATACTTCCAGACACTTACGCTTGACATCGGTTGTTGCTGTTCCCAGCGCAAAATTTACTACTTTTGGTGTAATTTCAAATTCGTTATACAGATTTAATAACTCACTGCCATCTGCGTCCAGAATAATCCCCTTCAATGCCCCCATTCGCAGATGCTCTAACGTTATCGCATGTTTGTTTCTCATCAACTCCAGGTGATCTGTTACTACACTCGCCAGTGCTGTAAGTTCACTTTCTGACCCAAATGCCCTTATTCCTTGTACTTCCTCTGGTAACACTACATCATCATGGGGAATATGTGGTATCGTAAATGTTCTTATTTTTCGTTTTCCACGTTTTCCCACTGTTGCAGGCGCTCCTGGGACTTGCGTTGGTAGTAAACTCAATACTCCGTTTTGCTCTTCTATGGTAATATGACGAACTTTTACTGATTTACTTGGAAATAATTTTAAATTTTCGACGCGACCATAATTTATCGGCAATATGTTTATTGCTTTAGTTAATTCCGTCATACTAAATGCTGGATTTGTAAATGGATTTTGCATGTTTTTTCCCCTTAATGCTGTGTGTTTTAAGATGTTTGGTAGCCCTGCTCTTCAGTTAGGCAGTTGGCGTTTAAACTCCCTTGCGGATGATGATTCCTCGTGCTTCAAGTTGCTTTATTGCTGCAGCTTTTTGCTCTTCAGTTATATTTGTTAACTGTAGCCTTTTATCCTCTCTTAGTTCTTTTGATAATATTTGCTGTTCTGTTTTTTGCTCTGCAGCTTGCATAAAACACCTTATCTTGACAATTAATGCCATTTATATTGAACAATTACATAATGTGCAAACATTTTTTTACATAATTTAATTTGTAGAAAGTTTTGCCTCAAATGCCTTTTAATTGACTCTCTTCTACAGGGTAGTCATAATGTATTATTTAATTAAAGAGAGAGGGTGACTATGGAGCCGCTACATGAAATACTGGAAGTATTAAATAATGATCAAGATTTAAACTCAAATAACATAGTTAAAAAAATACAACGAGAGTTTGAGAAGAGGATGAATGAACTGTACTCACAATGGGGATACTTGCAAACACAAATATAAGCTATGCGAAAAAGAATATAAATCATGGCAAGAAAGTGGGTTTTCATTAGATTACCCACTTCGTATAGCTGATCGAAATGGTTATATGAATATTCTCAAAGCTATGATAGAAGCTGGTGCAAATATTAGTGGTGATATCAAGTATACTCCTCTGCACGAAGCTGTTGAAGATGGCCGCATAGAGATGGTGCAGTTCTTATTGGAAAATGGGGCGAATATCAATGCAAAAACTGAAACAAGAGGTGAAGAAACTCCTTTGTCTCTTACTGTAAACAAAGCTTGCCCCATGTATCAGCAAAATGCCGCTGAAGATCATCAAAAATATGTAGAAATAATAAAGCTCCTTATAGCCAGAAGAGCAGACATTAATGAATCAGATCCTTTGGGTTGGACAGTTGGCCAAGGTGGGAGCATAAATCTAGTAAAGTTATTAGTAGAAAATGGAGCAGTTATTTTAAACGGTCATCTACATTCTGCTGCCAATGATGGAAAGACAGATATAGCAGAATTTCTGATAGATAATGGTGCAGATCTCAATTTCAAAAATGCACAAGGAGATACCCCTCTACATAAAGCTGCTTCGCTATTTCAAGTGGACACAATTAAGTTTCTGGCAGCAAAAGGAGCAAAAATCGATATAATAGATAATCTTGGACAGACTCCCCTACATATAGCTGCCCATTTAGGTTCAGAAAAAACAATATTAGCCTTAGTAGAACTTGGGGCAGACCCTTGGATAAAGGATAACAATGGTGCAACTCCAATAGACCATTATGTGTATGAAAGGCAAGCTTGGCAAAGCCGTGTTGATTGGGGTTTCACACAAGACCGTCCTCGTGAAACTGGGTACTTAATGAAGTTAAAACAAGCATACAATAAAGATCTCTTTGTTCGTTATTCAACACTGTTACTAGGGGCTGTAGCAGCAATAACACTTTTTACAACTGGCAATATTACACCAGATGCACCACGTATGATAGGCGCAGCGGCTATAGTTACAGTAGCAGCACTTGCAGCTGGTCGTATCACATATGAGATATTTAAACCCAGTACTAAAATGGCAAGAGTAGAACATGAGCGTTTTGTAGCAGCACAGCAATCACCACAGTAGTCTATTTCTAAATAAAAAAACTGTTGCATTATATCTCATATTATGGTAAGCCTAGCATTAGGTGGTTCATATGAGGTAAAAATGAAAAACATTATCATCGCAGGCTCTGGTCCTGTTGGTTCATTCATGGCAGTGCTCTGTGCACTGGGATGACATCCTCCTAGTAGAGATCGCTTTTGTAATTGCAACATTCGTGCAATCTTTAGCTATAAATATTTAAGAAATTTACCAAACGAAAAAAAGGCAAAAGAAGCCCCGTGGTGGTTGGCTATTCACTAAGTACTAAAATATCGGCGTTTTTTTTATTCTAAAACGCTTGATTAAGATCGATTTAGCTGCTTTTAACTTGCAACTAACCTACATCGCAAGTGTTTAAGAAATTTACCAAGCAGGAAAAAAGGCAAAGAAACCCCAGGGTAGCTAGTATTCAAATTCTCCCTTGTCAATTTGACGTTTTTTGCTGTCTTAAACGCTTTATAAGCGCGTTTCGGCTTGTATAGGTAGAAACCTAAAAGTTTTATAAAGACATGAGGTGCACATAGTGCAAAAAATTAAGCATGATTTACGCCAAATACATTAAGTTTTTTTGTCATTAATCCACTGCAGAGATTGTGAAGATAAATAAATAGCTTCAGTTTTATGATAAGGGGGCTGGCGGAGTTTGTCAAGTAAGTTTTTCGTTTCTATGTTGTCAGCTACTTGCATGACACCTCTGGGCACTGCCGTCATAAAGGAACCAGTGTTAGCTACTTGGATGACAACCATTGTATTTGAGGCAAAATTGACTATCACTTCTTTTTATAGAGCTTGCTCCAAATTCTATTGTTAGTTAATACAAAAAACACTGTTAAAATTATAAAATACGCCACTACTTTTAATCCAAGTTTATGCCGGCGCTCTAATTCTGGCTCTGCTGCCCATTGTAAAAAATTTATCACATCATACGCCATATTTTCAACTGTGGCTTGTCTTGCACCATCATATTCCACCATTCCTTCAGAAAGTGGTGGCGCCATAGCTAACCTGCCTGTTGAAAAGTAAGGGTTGAAGTATAAATCATTTTCATCGTGCTCGCCGTTTTGATAGCCTGTTAACAGTGAATAGACATAATTTGCACCATCATGCCTTGCTTTAATAATTAACGATAAGTCTGGTGGAACTGCACCATTATTGCTTGCTGCAGCTGCTTCTTTTGTATCAAAAGGTGCAATAAAATAATCCGAAGGTACTCCAGGTCTATCGAACATTTCACCCAAATCATTCGGACCATCTTTAACTTGATAAGAAGCTGCAATCTGTTTTATATCTTCTTCAGAAAAACCAACATCTTGCAAATTACGAAATGCTATCCTATTCATTGAATGACAAGCAGCACAGACTTCTTTATACACTTTATAGCCTCGTTGAATTGACTCTCTATCGAAAGATCCGGTAATTCCATCAAATTTCCAGTCCATTTTTTTATTTGGTGATGGCTTGAATTCTTCTGCATACACAAAATTAGCAAAAAACAATATGCAAAGTATAGCTAACATACTTCTCATCAGCATTACTTCATCTCCGGCACAGAATCACTTAAGGTTTTTGGTGGTTCTTTTGGCTTTTCATACTTACTAAGAAGCGGTAAAATTATTACAAAATATGCAAAATAATAAAGAGTGGATAGCCTACTCATAGTGATGTAAGGCTCTTTCACCTCTTGTCCTCCAAGCCAGGCAAGAAGTGCAAAATTTATTGCAAAAACCCAAAAAAATTTTTTGAACACTGGGCGATAAGCACCACTTTTAACTTTTGATTTATCAAGCCAAGGTAACAAAAACCAAACTAAAATAGACGCAAACATGGTAAGCACACCAGTAAGTTTATCTGGAATTGAACGTAGCATTGCATAAAAAGGTAAAAAGTACCACTCTGGCACTATATGTACCGGAGTGACCATAGAATCAGCTTCTATATAATTGTCTGGATGTCCAAGATAATTAGGAGCATAGAAAACAAATGCAAACAAAACTACAAAAAACAGGCCAAAAGTTATGCAATCCTTGACTATATAATAAGGATAGAGAGGAATGGTATCCTTATCTGATTTTACCTCCACTCCACTTGGGTTACCAGAGCCAAACCTATGCAGAGCTATCACATGAAGCATAGCTAAAGCAATAATAACAAAAGGCAGAAGATAATGCAGAGCGAAAAAACGGTTAAGTGTTGGATTATCAACGGAAAAACCACCCCATAACCATATAACTATTTTATTGCCAATTAAAGGTATAGCTGAAAATAAGTTGGTTATGACTGTTGCACCCCAGAAACTCATTTGTCCCCAAGGCAATACATATCCCATAAAGGCAGTTGCCATCATTGCAAAAAATATAAATATACCAACAAACCACACCATCTCTCGTGGCCTCTTGTAAGATCCGTAATATAATCCACGCATTATATGAACATAGACTACCATAAAGAAGAGCGATGCTCCAACAGCGTGAGTGTAGCGTATTAACCACCCGTAATTCACATCTCGCATTATGCGCTCTACACTATTAAACGCATAATCAACATGCGGAGTGTAGTGCATAGCAAGAAATATACCTGTTATTATTTGTAAAATTAGCGCTATACCAGCCAAAGAGCCAAAGTTCCAAGCATAATTTAAGTTTTTTGGCACTTGGTAAGAAGCAGTGTGTTTCAAAAAAGAAAATATAGGCAATCTATATTCTATCCACCCTAATATGCCTTTTTCTTCTTCTATCGTTGTTTTTTTTTTCTGCATAACTTAAAGCTTTCTCTACCTTTAACTCGTTTTATTGTAGCAACTTATCCTTTACACACAAATAAAAAGTTTAAAGCGATATTAATTACTACCTCTTCAGCAACCTATCACGTGCCGCATTTAATTTTTGTGCAAAATACTCTGAGCCTCCTTTATCTGGATGAACTAATTTCATTAAATTTTGATATGCTTTATTAATTTCATTTTGACTTGCCTCAGGATTCAGCCCCAGTATCTTTAATGCCTCATCTTTGGACATGTTATCACCAGTGTAATTTTCAGTATAACTTCTACTGCTATTAAATTCGTTCAAAAACTTACTCAATATAGAGTTCATCATGAAACTTATGTTATTTTTTTTGTCAGGAAAAGAAAAAATACAACAACGCTAGGCAAAACAAATGTAACTACTATGAATACTAAAAAAAGAAAAAAGATGAATGACATGTATATTTTTTTATCATTTTATGATTAAATAGTAACAATTATAATTGTCATGGTAAATAACATGTTCATCCAGATTGAAGAAACACCAAATCCAAACACACTGAAATTTCTCCCTGGATTTGGAATTCTAAACGAAGGAGAAACGGCTGATTTTTCAAATGCAGATGAAATAAAAAACTCCAAGCTAGCAGCAAATCTTTTTCAAATAGAACATGTGGTAAGAGTGTTTTTTGGTCATGATTTTATTTCAGTAACAAAATTGGGTGGAATTAATTGGGATACATTAAAAGTAGAAATTTTAACTACAATCATGGATCACTTTACTTCAGGTGGAAAAGCACTAGATAAAGAAGGAGTAAATGATAATAATATACCGGATGAAGAATTTTTTGATAAAAATGATATAGAAATTGTAAATAGAATAAAAGAATTGATGGAAAGTTATATCAAACCTGCAGTTGCTCAAGATGGTGGCGATATCAAATTTCGTGGCTATAAAGACGGGATAGTTTATGTTGAGTTACAAGGAGCTTGCTCTGGATGCCCAAGTGCTGCAATTACTTTAAAGCAAGGAGTGCAGAATATGCTGAGCTACCACATACCAGAGGTTGCAGGTATAGAGACCACACTATGACTAATCAAACGGTTAGAGGAACAAAAGATCTCCTGTTTGATGAATGGTACAAGTCTAAACACATAGAGCAAACAGCAAGCAGAATCTCAAGTCTATATGGCTTTTTGCCTGCTCAAACTCCGATATTTGAATATACGGAAGTTTTCACAAAGACTTTAGGTGATAGCTCAGACATCATCACTAAAGAGATGTACACCTTTAATGATAAAGGGGGAAAGAGCATAACTTTACGTCCTGAGTTCACTGCAGCGGTTGTTAGGCTATTAATTGAAAAAAAACTGCAAACGCCGATAAAATTATTTTCAACAGGGCCTGCATTTCGTTACGAAAGACCGCAAAAGGGAAGACAGAGGCAATTTCATCAGATAAATTTTGAGGTTTTTGGTGTAGAAGATTCAAAAGCCGATGTTGAATTGATATCACTCGCTCAGCACTTACTAACTGAATTTAGCATCAATAAAAATGTAAAGCTGGAAATCAACTCTTTAGGTGATAGTGAAACAATAACTAAGTATAGAGAAGCTTTGATCTTATACTTTACAAAGTATCAAAACGATCTATCAGAAGATAGCAAAAACAGGTTGATCAAAAATCCACTCAGAATACTGGATTCTAAGGATGAGAAAGATAGATTAATAATTTCTGATGCGCCTAAAATCAGTGATCACTATACAAAAGAATCTTCATATTTCTTTGACCAGGTGTTAAATGGACTGCAAGCTCTTGGCATACCTTACACTGTAAATAGCAAATTAGTTCGAGGTCTAGACTATTATTGTCACATAGTATTTGAATTTGTCACAGAAGATTTAGGTGCACAAGGGGCAGTTTTTGCCGGTGGAAGATACGATAATCTAGTATCTTCAGTAGGTGGAAAACACACTCCAGCGATAGGATTTGCAGGAGGTATTGAACGCATAATGGAGTTAATCAATTATTCTCCGAAAGAAGAGCGACCTATTTACCTAATTCCGATCGGCAGAGAGGCTGATGAACATGCTCTAACACTTGCGAATGAATTGCGCAGAAATGGTTTATATGTAGTCTACGAATATAGCGGAGCACTTAAAAACCGAATGAAAAAAGCAAATCAAGCAAATGCTAAAGCTGCTTTAATCTTTGGCGATGAAGAATTGAGTAGTAAAACTTTAAAGATTAAAAACATGGATACAGGTGAAGAAAAAATAATTGCTCGCGATAACACAATAGAAAACATCAATTAGGAGCAATGCAAATGTTTTTCTTAGTCAGCTATAGAAGAAAATTCGTCTGCACAAGAATTTTTCATAGCATTCAATGTATCATAATCTGTAAAATCTAATTTTACTGGTGTGATAGTAATAAATCCTTCTTTTATTTTATTTACACTACCACTGCCTGAGTGCTCTCGAGACCAATTTAAGCTAAAAAAGCCATTCGAATTTTCAGTAAAAGTTAAATCCCCATCAATGTTATATTCACCTTGTTCAGCAAATTCTACTCCTTTTACTTTTTCCGTAGCAGGAAAATTTACACTCATCACTATGTTTTTAGGCCAACCAACCTTAACTAGCTTGGCAATAACCTTTGGTGCAAAAACCTTTGTATTGTGCCAGTCTATTTTATCATGATAAACTTGGCTCAGCGCAATAGAAGGTATAGACCTTGCAGCACCTTCCATTACAGCACCAATTGTTCCTGAATAACAAATATCGTCCCCGACATTTGATCCAATATTTACTCCGGACAATATTAAGTCTGGTTTTTTATTCATAACTTTATTTAGCGCAATAATGACACAATCTGCAGGAGTACCAGACACACTAAATTCCCTTTCACTATGTTGGTTTATTCCAATAGATTGTTTCACTGGATAATCAAGAGATCTTGCAGCCCCGCTTCTATCAGTATCTGGTGCCACTATCCATATTTCTGACGCAAAATTCCGTGCAATCTCTTTGAGTAATTTTATTCCTTCACTTCCAAAGCCATCATCGTTTGTTATCAATATTACCATATACAATACTCAGCTATACAGTTCCAAATTATGTAAATCACTGGCTGTAAATAAACTCATGAGGCTTTAAGTTTCTTTGCATAACTATGAACTGTAACAAAGAACCTGCTGTAAATCAATAGATTTCTTGCACAGGCCATAACTGTCATTACAATAGAAACGAAAAAACCTACTTGACAAACTCCGCCAGCCCCCTTATCATGGTACTGAAGGTATTCAGTTATCTTCATCTGTGCAGATTAAACGTAACCGTTCACGGATTATGAGAATGAATTAAAGAACTAAGCAGTGACAGCTACTAGATTCTGTAGCTTTTGAAAGGGGTTCTGGCCATTTAGACGTGATGTCAAAAATATCGACAACATTCTTTCCACGAATCTTTCTCCACGTTCTGACCAGGTGAAAAAGCTGTTTTTACGATAAATTACGTACCGTCTAATTTGCCGTTCTGCAAGGTTATTAGTTGTTTCTATCACTTCAGGTTTTCTTAAAAACTTCCACATCATATCCTCAGATCGTAACATCTTAGCGGCCATTCTTGAAGCTTGAGTGCTATTTGCAACCCTCGTCATTTTACGTAAAAAATGTTTTACCCTTTTCCGAATTTTTCGCACCAGTCGATAAAATCTCAAATTATCTATCAAATTTTGTTTTTTTGCCTTATCTACTACAAACACCTTATTGCTGAGCGATTTTAGTGCTTGGCCAATTTTGCTCACTTCAACATTTTTACTATGGGCAAATCTCTCAAAATCTCTTGCCAGATGTGCCCAACATATCTGTCTATTTTCACGATTGAAGTAATTGTATACAGCGTATCTATCGCTCACAAATATACCATCATATTCTGGCAGTAAACTCTTCAACACCTTCTTACCACGAGACTCGCTTACCTTCAGAAGTGTCAACGCTTTGTTTGTTATTACCCAACTCCAGCCTCTCTTTCCTTGATTTCTGTGCCCTGTTTCGTCTATATGCAAATACTCGCTTCCTTGCAACTCTTCCTTCATTTTCTCATATTCAGATGCACACTTCTTCGATACCCTGCGTTCAGTATTTGAGACTAAACCAAGGCTTATATTTAGATTAAAAATACTGCCCAAAATTTGCTGTACCTCTCTTTTTGAGTTAATAAAAAAGCCGCTAAGGCTGCTTATAACTGTTTTAGCATTGGGTCCTAGAAAATCTCTTGCAACACCTTCGGGTAAATTTGCTGTAATTCTTTTATTACATACTCTACAATGTCCTCTTTGCAACCTGTACTCAGTTACAATTGGCTTAATTTCTGGCAACTCTGCCTTCTGATGAATAATTTCATCTTCTAAAGTAATCTTACCTCCACACATACAAATTGTATCAATTGTGCATCTCACTACCTCGTCTGCAGCCATTAATTCACGCTTATGCACCTTATGTCCTGGCTGACCTCCTGGTTTTTTATCACTTTTCTTTTTTGCTTTCTTACGATATATATCTCGTGATGGTGGCAGCGATGAATTTTGCGAATTTAAGCCCAATTTGTCTTCTAATTCAACTATTTTTGCTTTCAAGCTATCATTTTCTCTGATCAGTGCTTTTATTTCTTCCTTGAGATTAGCGTTTTCTGCTACAACCTTTTCTTGCAGCACTGTTGTCATTTACCCATTCCATATTTAGCTTCCTATCTCTTTACACTTTTATACTTACTTTGTAAACCACCTTATCTCCGTGAACGGTTACAACAAATGTTCGTACAGCTATATGCTGCACACTAGAATAACAGAAAGCAGAAACCTTACTTAATTGGTTTAAAGTGATTAGTACCCCTTCCCTTTTGAAGAAAAGTGCTCAATTATAGGTGATATAATATAATCTTCCACTTTACCAGCTACAAACAACACTGCAACCGGCGCTATGAATCCTATTGTTGCACCTGCTAAAGCTGCAGAGCCCATTCCAAGCATTGCACCAGGAAAAATAGCAGTTGCGGCTGCAGCAAGGCCAACTCCAATTGCAGCGCTTGCAACGCATAAAACGGCCATCACGAAAAGATCTTTCTTGGAGCATCCTCCTTTGCATGTACCATATGCAGTGAATAATATTATAGGAACGGCAGCAACAATTCCACCTATAACCAAAGGTGACAAAGCTGTGAAACTCAATCCCAAACCTGTAAGTGCACCTGTTACTGATCCTACACCTAAAAGTATTAAATTTTCTTTCTTCATACAAACTCCCTAATTAATCAATAAATAATAATATTACCATTTGTTTATATCTCCGTCAAGCAGAAAATTTTAGTGGGGCGAGCGACCAGGATCGAACTGGCGACATTCAGTACCACAAACTGACGCTCTACCAACTGAGCTACGCCCGCCAAGATATAAAATATCTAACATACGAGCGCAAATAGTCAATTGATTATTTAACTCTCCTTTTGCAGAGGGTTTTAAGTTTAGCCAATAAATATTTTCATTGATACTTTTACTATTATAGTTAATTGTATTGATACTAATGAAGTAGTGGTATGTTTAAAAGTATTTTCACATTTAGTTTTTTTACGGCTATTTCAAGGATCTCAGGGTTAATAAGAGATGTATTGATTGCTACGGTTATTGGTGCAAACTCTCTTGCAGACATATTTTTTTCTTCGTTTCGTTTTGCCAATCTATTTCGCGCATTTTTTGCAGAGGGAGCATTTACCACGTCCTTTATACCGTTATATTCAACAGAATCACACGATGATAAAAAGGCATTTAATTTTGCAAGTAGTGTAATATCCATTACGTTTATTATCTTAGTAATTTTTTGCCTTATCATGCAAACTTTCTCCCCTTATATGATTCAAATTTTTGCTCCTGGATTTGACCAAAGTAAGTTTACCCTTACTGTTACTTTATCAAGAATTATGATGCCCTACATAATCTTTGTTTCAATTGCATCACTTATTGGTGGAATGCTGCAAGTAAAGCAGCATTTTGCTTCAACAGCTATTGCACCAATCGTTTTGAATCTCTGTTTAATCATCAGTTTGTTTGTGCCTTACATAAAAACTCCAGCGCACAACCTTTCTATAGCTGTCCTTATAGGAGGAATTTTCCAGCTACTTTTGATACTATTTAGTGCATACAAGTTAAAGGCAGCTTTTTCTTTTAGCCTTGAATTAAGCAATGAAGTAAGGTTGTTTTTTAAGCGTGTGATACCTGCAATTATCAACAATTGTGTAACTCAAATAAGTGTATGGATTGACACAATCATGGCGAGTTTTATACCAAATGCGGTGTCCTATATATATTATGCCGATAGACTAAATCAACTACCGCAGGGAATAATCGGTACTGCAATCGGTACAGTGCTTCTTCCTTTAATTTCAAAACAGGTAAATAATACTGAAAATATAGTCAAAATACAGAACAAGGCTCTCAACATAGGATTAATGTTAATTATGCCAACAACTGCTGCCTTTATTATTATTCCCGACATAATTTTACTTACGCTTTTTTCTTACGGCCGGTTTGATCATTATGCAGTGCAGCAAACTGCTCCCACGTTAATAGCATTTTCTCTTTCTTTACCTGCATTTATTATAAATAAAGTATTGCTACCCACGTTTTTTGCTAAAGGCAATCTAAAAATACCAACTATGTTCTCACTAATGTGCCTTGGAATTAATGTAGTGCTAAACCTTTTGTTAATGAACGAGTATCAGCACACGGGGATTGCTATCGCTACTTCCGTTTCCACTTGGATAAACTCCATTCCATTAATTAGTTATTTAACAATAAATAAAATGTATAAGGTTAGCCAAGCGTTATTGTTAAATATCATGAAAATTTTTGTAGCAACGGTAGTCATGTCAATAGCCCTTTATATTTTTAATTCTTTGTTGGCAGGATTATTTTTTGATAAAATATTGGCTCGTATTGTTTATTTAACGACTTTAATAGCTTTGAGTGTTATTGTTTATTTTGGTATTCTCTATTTAATGTTTAGAGGAAATTTGAATAATTTGAAATATGTATAAACTAGATCTTTTGCTAAAGGAACAGCAAACGGTGTCATCCCAGTGCTTGACACTGGGATCCAGATATAAAAGTATTTACAAATTGTGCAATAGACAACAGATTCTAGGAGCATACGCTGAAATAATGCCCATGATGAAAATAAGATGGATCCCAGTGTCAAGCACTGGGATGACAGGAGTGGGTGCTGGGATGACAAAGATAGACATTGAGATGACAAAGGTAGGAAATAGAGTAACTCCATTGCAATTAAGAGGCATATTATGAAGCTCTCAATATACGCCATATTATCAATCTCGCTGCTATTAATTCTCATGCACGTTGCTGCAACTTTTAAGGATTGGAGTGGCTACAGGAAATATATCATAAAAGAGTTGGAGAGAACGTATGATGCTAAAGTGCATATTGGAGGGAAAGTTGAAGTTTCACTCATTACTCCAAAGCTCACTATTCATAATGTATATATACAATACAACGAAAATAAAGAGCAAAAGCTATCAGATTTAATTAGTGTAAGAAAAATTGAAATAAGGCCATCGTTCCTATCGTTGCTTTTATTCTCGTTGCAACCAAAGTCAATCACATTGTTTGGCATGAAAAGCAATAAAGAAAATTTAATTAATATTATAAATACAAAAGCCAGTGGTAACACAGTCGATGTAGTAATAAAAGACAGCCAAGTAAGTTTTAAGAATGATTTCGCTAATTATAGCAGCATTGTTAATATAAAGGAAGTTGCTGTAAAAAAAAATAGGCAATTCTCTGGTAAAGTAAAGGTAGGTGATAATAATTACGATTTTTCAGGAAAGGTTAATATCACAAAAAAGAATGCATACATTAGTGTTGAATCAAATTTTGTAAATTTGCTATTTACAGGTAATAGAAATCAAGAAGAACTCCAGGGTAATTTAACACTAACGATTAATAATAGTTCCGGTTCTGTGAGTGATTTAGCAAAAATCATTAATCTTAGCTTTCTCTCTTGTGTTATTCCTAGTGAAAATATTGAGATATCATCTAATATCAACCTCGATGAAAATGAGTTTACGGTAACTGACTTGAAAATTGATTCCAAAAGCATGCAAGCCAGTGGTACAATACAAAATGATAGAAAAGGCGATCACACTAATCTCAATATTAGCTTCAGCAAAGTTGACTTAGATTCCATACAAAATGATTCACAAAGAACAACGAATATGAAAGACCTTCTGGAATGTTTTAGAGCAGTTGTGCCAAAGAACTTGAGCTTAAATTTTAATATGGAAGCTTCTAACATTCAATATCAAAACAAAATATTGGACAATTTCCGTGCTGTACTAAAATCCACTGATGGCAAAGTAAAAGTTAATACGCTTCTTAAATTTCCTGGAATCAATAATATATCTTACTTATCAGGAGAGATCTCAAACAATAATGTCCTATCTGAATTCAACGGTGATTTGTTAGTAGAAGGAAATGATTTTGAGTCATTCATTTCATGTTTTTTTCCTTCTATAAAGATGAAAGAAAACCAGAAAAATCAATTTACACTAAGTTCTAAACTGCACCTTGCACCAAGAATATTATCTATCTCAGACATTAGACTGCTAAATAATAAGGAATCCTTGCAAGGGTCAATTAGAGTAAGCCACACAAAAAAACACAATGTGATCGATGGTGAATTTAGCATGCATAATCTTGATGCAGATAAATATGATCATTCATTATTTAGCAGTTTATCTAAAATGCAACGGCTGAAAAATTTTCAGTATGATGCAAATATAAAGGCCAGTGTTAATAACCTTACATTGAATGATACGAAAATTAAAAATTTGGATTTTTTGCTGAAAATGGAAAAAGGTAAGCTAGTTGCAGATAAAATAAAACTATCTGGAGAAGATTTCGATATTACCGGTAATGCAAAAATATTAGTAGATCAAAAATACGCCAAACCTTTATTAGATGTGAACCTTACGGGCAATAAATTTAATGGAAATATCTTTAAATTACCAAATTTAGTAGAGGTAAAAAGAAATTCAAGAAATGAGATAGATCAAATTCAATGGTCAACAAAGCAGCTTGATTTTTTGGATGACAAAGAAGGCTTTGATGCAAATGTGCAAATCAATACTGCAGAATTTAAAACCGAGCAGAATGTTTTGAAAGATTTTAATTTGGATGCGGTAATGAGAAACAACGTTATCACTATCAGGCAGGCAAGTTACGTATTAGAACACGGGCAAGTGTTTTTTCAGGGTTATTTAAGATCAGACTCAATGAATACAAGATTTTCTATTGTAAATTTGGACACTAAAAAGATTGGTAAGGTTATAGGAATTGACAATGTAAATGGTCAGATAAGCTTAAGTGGTGCAATCAAAACTCAAGGAAAAAGTTTTCATGATTGGGCTAATAGCTTATCAGGAGATGTAAACTTACAAGCGCAGGGAATAGAAGTTACTAATGTAGATTTCAATTCATTTATCGCTAATTTGTTAAGCAGTAAGAATAAGTCTGAAATTTCCACATTTGCTTATGTTGATATATATAATGGCAGTACATTTTTTGAAAATATTAGCGGAAAAGCAAGTATTAAGAGTGGTATATGTTCAACTAGTTTACAATTCGGGATTGATCAAGCATCAGGGTCGATCTCTTCTAATTTAACCTTATCTAACTTCGCTTTAGCTTCTATATTCAGGTTCTTTTTCATACCACCAAACTATAGTAATCCAATCTATATCGATATACATTTGGATGGCCCTATTTGGCGTCCTAAGATGAGTTTTTATGTAGATCAAATCTTCATCGCTCTGGTTGGCAAGAGGAATAGTTAATTTACTAACATCTGTTTATAAGAGTCATATGTGCTTGACACCTGGTTAATATTAGGTTAATATATTGATATGAGCGTTAAGTTGTAGGTAAAAAAAAATGTTTAGTATGTTTTTGAATCTTTTTGGCAAAAATTCTAATAATTCAAGTGTTATTGGAAGTGATGTAGAAGTTAGCCCTATAAAAGAAACAGTGACTCCTGTAGATATTGATGAGGGTTTTGAAGAGATTGATCTTGCAGAAATTGATGAGAAAGAATTTTTTGAATGTGCAGCAACACAAGAAGAACTAAATTCGTTGCTTGAATCTGAATCACAAGGTAAAACTATTTCTTATGCCCTTAAGCCATTGCTTTATACTGCAAAATATGGAGCTAAAGCGCTATCAGCAACAACGGTAGTTGTATCGTACGCCTTAAATGGGGCTTCATATGGTATAGCTGGTATATCTTATATTCCTCATGGTGCATCAAAAGTGCTTAAAAAATGCAAAGGAGAAGATAAAAACACAGTAGGGTATAAAATTACCACTTCTTCTCAGAACTTACTAGATTTTACGTCAGGTGCTATATATACTGTGTCATAGTACCATATGGTGCTGGAGTAGTTTTAAATGGAGTGTCTGGTATAGCGAATCAATTAGATTCCTCTTTATCTCCTAAAAAAATAGAGCAGATCTGCACTAAATCAGATTTGTTTGTAGACAACTTATCCAGTAAATTAAAGGGAATAAAAATAGAGAATTTTTCACAAGCTCTAGCGGTAGCTTGTTAGGCGTGTACGGTTTAGGAGACAATAAACTCATCTGAACGGATATCTTCAAGCATATCTGTTCAATGGTGCGGTAGAAAATGGTTGCGCAGACAAAGTTGCTATAGCTAGTGCAACCCTACGTCACACCGCCGCGGCGCTAACATGTAGCAGAATGACGAACCCTCGGTAAACCCAAAACTATAGGATAAAATGTAACCGTTCACGGATTGTGAGAATGAATTAAAGAACTAAGCAGTGACAGCTACTAGATTCTGTAGCTTTTGAAAGGGGTTCTGGCCATTTAGACGTGATGTCAAAAATATCGACAACATTCTTTCCACGAATCTTTCTCCACGTTCTGACCAGGTGAAAAAGCTGTTTTTACGATAAATTACGTACCGTCTAATTTGCCGTTCTGCAAGGTTATTAGTTGTTTCTATCACTTCAGGTTTTCTTAAAAACTTCCACATCATATCCTCAGATCGTAACATCTTAGCGGCCATTCTTGAAGCTTGAGTACTATTTGCAACCCTCGTCATTTTACGTAAAAAATGTTTTACCCTTTTCCGAATTTTTCGCACCAGTCGATAAAATCTCAAATTATCTATCAAATTTTGTTTTTTTGCCTTATCTACTACAAACACCTTATTGCTGAGCGATTTTAGTGCTTGGCCAATTTTGCTCACTTCAACATTTTTACTATGGGCAAATCTCTCAAAATCTCTTGCCAGATGTGCCCAACATATCTGTCTATTTTCACGATTGAAGTAATTGTATACAGCGTATCTATCGCTCACAACTATACCATCATATTCTGGCAGTAAACTCTTCAACACCTTCTTACCACGAGACTCGCTTACCTTCAGAAGTGTCAACGCTTTGTTTGTTATTACCCAACTCCAGCCTCTCTTTCCTTGATTTCTGTGCCCTGTTTCGTCTATATGCAAATACTCGCTTCCTTGCAACTCTTCCTTCATTTTCTCATATTCAGATGCACACTTCTTCGATACCCTGCGTTCAGTATTTGAGACTAAACCAAGGCTTATATTTAGATTAAAAATACTGCCCAAAATTTGCTGTACCTCTCTTTTTGAGTTAATAAAAAAGCCGCTAAGGCTGCTTATAACTGTTTTAGCATTGGGTCCTAGAAAATCTCTTGCAACACCTTCGGGTAAATTTGCTGTAATTCTTTTATTACATACTCTACAATGTCCTCTTTGCAACCTGTACTCAGTTACAATTGGCTTAATTTCTGGCAACTCTGCCTTCTGATGAATAATTTCATCTTCTAAAGTAATCTTACCTCCACACATACAAATTGTATCAATTGTGCATCTCACTACCTCGTCTGCAGCCATTAATTCACGCTTATGCACCTTATGTCCTGGCTGACCTCCTGGTTTTTTATCACTTTTCTTTTTTGCTTTCTTACGATATATATCTCGTGATGGTGGCAGCGATGAATTTTGCGAATTTAAGCCCAATTTGTCTTCTAATTCAACTATTTTTGCTTTCAAGCTATCATTTTCTCTGATCAGTGCTTTTATTTCTTCCTTGAGATTAGCGTTTTCTGCTACAACCTTTTCTTGCAGCACTGTTGTCATTTACCCATTCCATATTTAGCTTCCTATCTCTTTACACTTTTATACTTACTTTGTAAACCACCTTATCTCCGTGAACGGTTACCACGCGCTGGGATGACGAAGAAAGAGCATAAGGCATTGTGTTTTACGTTGTGCATTTTATTAACCGACACTATAAACAACATCCTTACAATTATGAGATTGGACTACAACTTGCTCAAGCGTTAAGCTGCTGCGTTTAGCATCTTTACTGTGGTTTTCTCCAAGAACCTCTGTTCTTTCTTGTTTTATTTCTTCAATGAATTTCTTGTTAACGCTTTCAGTGTCAATCTTTTCCTGAGAATATATAAGGTTAGTGCAATTTTTTTTTCTATAATAATGCACGCCAAGACATATAATTGATAATGCAAGTATACCAGAACCTATAAGTAATGATAATCCTATGTTATTAGTCAAAGGGTTTTGGTAAAATTTTTGTATATTATTAACACCACCTTCCGCATACAGCAATAAAGGAAGTGCTATATTTGCAGCAACTACACCGGTCAGTAATGCAGTAAATAGTGGCCTATTGTTAATTACTGATTCTATTTTATTAGTTCTACCAACTACTTTTTCGTCAATGTTAATGAAGTTGTTTTTAGCTTCCCAAGCATTAAGTACAAAATTTGAATGAGTGCCATTGCTATATTCCAGTCTTACAGATTTTATAGCTTTATTTTTTGGCTGATGCTCCAACACATCAGCTAAAATTTCATTCGCATCTTCTTTTTGAATGTGATGTTCTTCAGTATTTCTAAACTGTTTTATTGCAAAAAATATTGGACTGATTGCAAGCAATGCAGCAAGTGCGATAACTGGTATAGTGATATATTTTGGGCTGTTTGTAAAAAATGCAATAAATTTTGCTTCATCTTGTAAATATAATAAAGCTGCAGATGTGCTGAGTATAATAGCAGTTGCACTAAAAATCACAAAACCCTTCTGCTGCATGGCATATTTTGCTCTTGGCCAGGATCTGTTTGTTTTTTTATTTGTTGTGCTACCTATATCAGAATTTAGTGACAAAGACTCTTCAGAGTCATCTTTGCTTTTATACGATGGTGGAGGAGTTGGAAACGTACCTGGACTTTTAATATCCTGAGGATTCGGTATAGGTTCTCCAATCCATTTTTCTACTTTGCCTAAATAACCATCATCCGCTGCTCCGTCTGTTCCTGTTGTTGGCTCACTAGATACATTAATCCCTTTAAATGCAATATTGTTTATTTCCTCTTCCCTGACATCAACTTCCGCTATTTCTTGATCTATATTTTCTAAGAGACCCTTCATATCTTTTTCTAATAATCCTTCCTTGATGCTTTTATAAAAGTCATCAGCAGGATTAATGCCCCGCTGATTACCATCAACTAACATGACTTTTTGCGGTAACATACCTTTGTCTTTCTTATATGCTTTTAAAAGAGATAAAACACATAGATGTTTTCCAATTTGTGGATCTTGAGGCTCATTCATTCTTTTAGCTACTTCTGCTGAATTTAGTGGATCTTGACGCTTAGTCGTTCCTCCAACTACTTTAATACCTTGTGCCTGCTCTTCTGTTAAGCCTAAATGATTTTTCACTACATACTCTACTGCTTTTATGTATTTTGCAGACGATACAATAGCAACTTCTACTCCGCTTGAAAGTGCAGAATCTAATACAGACCTTAGCTTTTCTTTATTTTTGATTCCCGAGCCTTCCTTTTGTAAAAATTCTTCTATTTTTTCTTTAATTACTGCTTTTTCTTTGCCAGAATCATAATCATCATATCCCTTGGATGTAAAGAAATTGCACATAGACTTATTTGTAATTGTTTGATCAAAGTCAAATATTAATAGTGCATTCTCTTCAGAAGATGGTAGATTCGTTACTGGTCCCATATTTACTCCAAAATTAATTACTATGTTGTGTTGATTACGCTATAGTTATTAAGATGTAGTAAATACCAGTTTACGGATAATTATGAAAAATTTAGTATAGAAATTGCCTATCAAAGATTCTTTCATTGAGTGAGTCGTCTTTGTCAAAGAGCAAAGTTATTGTGTTTTCATGGTCTTTTTGTATTTTTATCTGTGATATATTATGAAACTCTTTGTAATCTGATACTACAAGCGCTGGACGATTTTTTGTGTCGTTAATGTCAATTTGTACGATCGTATCATTTGAGATTAGTGCTCCATTCCAATGCCTTGGGTAATAGCTATTGATGGAGGTCAGTGCAAGTAAGTTTGAATTGAGTGGTAAAATTGGACCGCCGGCAGAGAAGTTATATGCAGTGCTGCCTGTGGGAGTAGATAATATTACTCCATCCCCTCTAAATTTTTCTACTTTTAGTTTATCATTAATAGTAATATTCATCTCTACTATTTGGTTTGCTTTCCTAAAAACATATACTTCGTTTACCGCTATATAGTGGTATTTCTTGCCACTTGTGTCTGTTGCTTCCATTTTTAGCAAAGTTAACTGAGTTGAAGTTGCGTGCTCTATATGATCAATTAAATCTTCACTGCGGCTAAAGCATTTATTCATCAAAAACCCAACATTGCCAGTGTTTACTCCGTATACGTGTGTGTTTTTGTTTTCTATAACGTAATTATGCAAGGTGCGTAGCATAAAGCCATCACCGCCAACAACTATCAATAGATCGATTTCGGACTTATTTTCTTCTGTTATATTGATAAAATTAAGTTTCTTTAATAGTTTAGATACTTCCTGCGATTTTAGTGACTCAGAAGCGATATAGCCTATATTTTTGTATTTATGCATGCTTCACTCTGAAAAAGAAGCGAAAAACTAGAAAATATCCCCATATTTATCGTTAAACTTAGCTAATTTGCTAGTTTTACTTGCTGACCCGCTTGTCAAACTTCCAGTCCATGCAGGGTGAGTGAGAGGATCCCTATCAAGTTTTATCTTATAACCTTCCTTTCCATAAGTGGAACGAGTTTCAAACTCTTGACCATCTGTCATGACTATAGTAACCTTATGATAATCAATTTCTGCCATTGTTGCTTATAAACTTTTAGTCAGTTAATATTCTAGTGAACTTAATTCACTAAGTCAATCATTATTCTAAAATATTGACAAAAAATAAATAAAATGTTATACTTAATAAGGAATAAATAATAGTTATCATGATTTTTGCTTTCCCTGGTCAGGGCTCTCAGTTTGTAGGAATGGGAAAGAGCTTATATAGTGAGTTTTCCGTTGCAAGACAAGTATTTAATGAAGTGGATAGCATATTGGGTAGAAAGCTGTCTCATTTAATCTTCAACGGTCCTATTGAAGAATTAACCATTACAGAAAACGCTCAGCCAGCTATAATGGCAGTGTCAATCGCGACGCTACGTGTTATCGAGCATGTGTTTGGTGAATCTCTTTTTTCTGGTCATAATGTTAAATATGTTTGTGGGCATTCAGTCGGTGAATATACAGCGCTATGTGCTGCAGGGGCATTGACTCTTGAGTCTGCAATCAAGCTGCTGAAAGTTCGCAGCGAAGCAATGCATGAAGCTTCTTTGAAATGTGAAGGGGGAATGGTTGCGTTGCTTGGAGCAGAGATAAATGAAGTGGAAGATATATTGAAATCAGTTCAAATTGACGGAATTTGTGAAATTGCAAACGATAACGGTGGCGGACAAGTGGTTATAAGTGGTACTAGAGAGGGTCTTGAAATATTACCCGATTTGCTCAAGAACTTGAACATCAAGAGATTAGTTAAGTTACAGGTTAGTGGACCTTTTCACTCATCTCTTATGAAACCTGCTGATGAAAAAGTTTTGGAATTTTTGGAGGGTATTAAAATAACCCGTCCTATAGTTCCTTTGATATCAAATGTTACAGCTAAAGAGGAGAGTGATCCCAAAGTTATAAAAGCTTTACTTGCTAAACAAGTCATAAGCAGAGTGAAATGGAGAGAAATGGTTTTGTATATGGCAAGCCGTGGCATTAACAAATTTGTTGAAATTGGCCCTAATAAAGTTTTATCTAATTTAGTCAAAAGGATTGACCAATCTATCAGTACAAAAAGTATAGGTAATACCAATTCCTAAAAATAAATAGAGGAATAAAGAAAAATTTCTAAAATAGAATAATTTAAGAATTAGTGGGGAGTTATGGCAGGAAAAAGTAAAGCAATAGGAGAAGAATTATATAATAAGTGTAACCTGGAATTAAAGAAGCACGGCATAAGAGGAGAGATAGGAAGAAGATTACAGGCAATAATATCTGCAAAAGAATATGGAATAACAAAAGTTGCTCAAATATACCGAATTACTAGAACTACATTGATGAAGTGGATTACAAGATTTAAGGAAGGAGGAGTCAATGCGTTTAAAATACAACCAGGACGTGGAGTAAAGCCGAAGTTGAGCTACAAGCAGCAAGAAGAAATTAAAAATGTCATAGCAGAAGAAGGAGCCAACCTAACGGCTAAGAAATTAAAAATCATAATTGAGAAAATGTTTTCTATTGAGGTAAGTAAGTCTACAGCACATAGACTGATGCAAAAGTTAGGTTTTTCGTATATTACTCCAAGGCCTGTGCACAATAAACAGGATAAAAATAAACAAGAAGAGTTTAAAAAAAAATCTTAATGAAACTATTGTCACGTATCCCGAAAAAGAGCTATTTTTCTTCGATGAGTCGCGGTTTGGCACACATTCAAAGATTGGACACGGGTGGTTTAAAAAAGGCATTAGGACACAGGTTAAGGTAAAATTAGGTAGGCAAAACTTTTATCTCTATAGTGCAGTTAATCCTAGAAATCGAGAGAGTTCTAGCTTATTCGTACCAAACGTCAATACTGATTGTATGAATATATTCCTTGAGCAGATGTCACAATATTTAGGAACAAGGGAGGCATTTCTTGTTGTGGATTGTGCAGGATGGCATAGATCCAAAGGTTTAAAAATACCACAAAATATTACCTTAATCTATTTACCTCCATATTCACCAGAGTTAAATCCAGTAGAGCGTTTATGGCAATATTTGAAAGACAATCTCATTAAAAATAGAATATATGACTCTGTTAGTTTATTGGAGGATACTGTATGTGCATTCATTCGTAATATTACGGAAAGTTCGATCAAAACCATTTGTTCTGTGAGTTATTGTAACCGTTCACGGAGATAAGGTGGTTTACAAAGTAAGTATAAAAGTGTAAAGAGATAGGAAGCTAAATATGGAATGGGTAAATGACAACAGTGCTGCAAGAAAAGGTTGTAGCAGAAAACGCTAATCTCAAGGAAGAAATAAAAGCACTGATCAGAGAAAATGATAGCTTGAAAGCAAAAATAGTTGAATTAGAAGACAAATTGGGCTTAAATTCGCAAAATTCATCGCTGCCACCATCACGAGATATATATCGTAAGAAAGCAAAAAAGAAAAGTGATAAAAAACCAGGAGGTCAGCCAGGACATAAGGTGCATAAGCGTGAATTAATGGCTGCAGACGAGGTAGTGAGATGCACAATTGATACAATTTGTATGTGTGGAGGTAAGATTACTTTAGAAGATGAAATTATTCATCAGAAGGCAGAGTTGCCAGAAATTAAGCCAATTGTAACTGAGTACAGGTTGCAAAGAGGACATTGTAGAGTATGTAATAAAAGAATTACAGCAAATTTACCCGAAGGTGTTGCAAGAGATTTTCTAGGACCCAATGCTAAAACAGTTATAAGCAGCCTTAGCGGCTTTTTTATTAACTCAAAAAGAGAGGTACAGCAAATTTTGGGCAGTATTTTTAATCTAAATATAAGCCTTGGTTTAGTCTCAAATACTGAACGCAGGGTATCGAAGAAGTGTGCATCTGAATATGAGAAAATGAAGGAAGAGTTGCAAGGAAGCGAGTATTTGCATATAGACGAAACAGGGCACAGAAATCAAGGAAAGAGAGGCTGGAGTTGGGTAATAACAAACAAAGCGTTGACACTTCTGAAGGTAAGCGAGTCTCGTGGTAAGAAGGTGTTGAAGAGTTTACTGCCAGAATATGATGGTATATTTGTGAGCGATAGATACGCTGTATACAATTACTTCAATCGTGAAAATAGACAGATATGTTGGGCACATCTGGCAAGAGATTTTGAGAGATTTGCCCATAGTAAAAATGTTGAAGTGAGCAAAATTGGCCAAGCACTAAAATCGCTCAGCAATAAGGTGTTTGTAGTAGATAAGGCAAAAAAACAAAATTTGATAGATAATTTGAGATTTTATCGACTGGTGCGAAAAATTCGGAAAAGGGTAAAACATTTTTTACGTAAAATGACGAGGGTTGCAAATAGCACTCAAGCTTCAAGAATGGCCGCTAAGATGTTACGATCTGAGGATATGATGTGGAAGTTTTTAAGAAAACCTGAAGTGATAGAAACAACTAATAACCTTGCAGAACGGCAAATTAGACGGTACGTAATTTATCGTAAAAACAGCTTTTTCACCTGGTCAGAACGTGGAGAAAGATTCGTGGAAAGAATGTTGTCGATATTTTTGACATCACGTCTCAATGGCCAGAACCCCTTTCAAAAGCTACAGAATCTAGTAGCTGTCACTGCTTAGTTCTTTAATTCATTCTCACAATCCGTGAACGGTTACGAGTTATTTGCCTACTTATTTATGAGATTTGGTATAATATTGGTGATATAGACAGCTTCTTTAATGAATCATTAGTACTAACAGCGAAAAATTTAAAAGTTGGGTTAAGTTAAAACACATCTATTTGCCAGCGCATGACGCTGCCTAGCTGGAATGACAGAGGGTAATGCAAGAAATCAACGAACTGCCTGTCATTTCATCCGGTTTCTTAATTCCAAGTAGCTGTAAAATAGTAGGGGCAATATCAGATAACCTTCCGTCTCTTAGTTTTAGATTATCGCAAGACACAATAAATGGCACTTTATTTAGAGTGTGTGCTGTATGAGGTGTATTATTTTCTTCATCGAACATACATTCCACATTACCATGGTCTGCAGTAACAATTAATGCAGTGTTGCTTGACTTTTTAACAGCACTCAGCACTTTCGCAAGACAATCATCTACAGCTAGCACAGCTTTCTCGGCTGCTTTTATATTACCTGTATGCCCTACCATATCAGGATTAGCGTAATTTACAACTATCAGTGCAAATTCTTGGGAGTGAATTTTTTCTACAAGCTTTTCTGTGAGCTTGAAGGCTGACATTTCGGGCTGCAAATCATAAGTTTGAACTTTTGGTGAGGGAATGAGTATTCTTTCTTCACCAGAGAAAGGTTCTTCTTTTCCACAATTGAAAAAGAAAGTCACATGAGCGTATTTTTCGGTTTCGGCGATGCGTAATTGTTGCAATTTATTGTCTTCTATTGTTTGTCCTAAAGTGTTAGCAAAAGATATAGGAGGAAAAATATAAGGAATTTTAAGATCTTCTTTATACTTCATCATACTTAGAATTGAAGAAAATGGTTTTCGTTTACGACCTTCTGTCGTACGAGTAGTTTGACCATAGATTCCAGCGTCACGCGCTGGAATGACACCTGATTGGTTTAGTAAAATACTTGCTAATTGTATCATTCGATCAGCACGAAAGTTAGCCAACAGCACTCCATCTTCTGGTTTTATACCTTGATAGTCACCTATTACTGCGGGCCTGACAAACTCATCAGTTATGTTATTTTGATAATTTTCATCAATCAACGATACTGCATTATCATGACAAGGTGCCTTTGCAAATGCGATAGCCTCATAAGCTTCAATTGTTCTCTCCCACCTGTTATCACGGTCCATAGCATAGTAACGCCCAGAAACAGTAGCAATTCTTATGTCATTTCCCTTTATACTCTTTATAAATTCTTGAATGCATTTTTTTCCTGAATTTGGTAATGTGTCTCTGCCATCTAAAAATGCATGTATCACCACTTTGATTCCGCGCTGTGATATTTTATTTGCTAAAATCGAAATATGCTTTTGATGCGAATGAACACCGCCATCTGACACTAATCCCACCAGATGGCATACTCCGTTCTTATTTTTTAGATTACTAATAAAGCTTTGTAGATTTGCATTGTTTTCTATTGTTCCAATTTCTTGATTAATGCGCTGAAGGCTTTGCATTACTACTCTACCACTGCCAATATTCATATGGCCAACTTCTGAATTACCTATTTGACCACCAGGTAACCCAACATCAGTTCCACAGGCGGACAAACTGCATTTTGGATAATTAGAGCTAATATATTGCCAACAGGGTGGACTTGCATTGCTAATAGCATTGTATTTACTGCTTTCTATTCCATTTCCCCAGCCATCTAGTATACATAAAACAACTGATTTAATGCCCATATAAGATTAACACTAGAATTTCACAAAGAAGAGCTCCCCGGGCCGGATTCGAACCAGCGACCAATTGGTTAACAGCCAACTGCTCTACCACTGAGCTACCGAGGAATAAACCGTCTTTAATTTATCACGTTGAACGTTGATTGTAAACGTTTTTTGTATACTTTGTAAGAGCCTGTTCAAATTCACTTCGCTTTATTACTTCAACAGTTGCACCAATAATATCTTTTATTTGAGTTGCAAAATTCTCTCCTGTATAGCCCGCATCAACCAGTATATTTTTAACTCCAGAAAGGTTTTCTTTTGCATTGTTGACCATTCTCACAGCACTGCTGCAGTCAGTTGTTCCTGCAGTTGTTACATAAATTGCATGTGGTAAACCTTGAGTATCAACTGCGATATGGCCCTGAGATTTTTTTACCAGCGTCATAGCCTTTTTCTTCAGCAGTATCTGCGTTCTTTACACTCTGAGCATCAATTATGTACAGGTTCTTAGCTATATTTCTAGCTGTAACTATAAATGTATGGATTTTTTATCGTGCCATGTTATAATTAACGTCTTGCTAAAAATTAAATATTGATGAATGAACTAAAAAAGTTAAGTATTACACAAATGCATGACGGGCTCAAAAAAAGGAGTTTTTCCGCTGTTGAACTCGTGGAGGCGCACATCAGTGCGGTTGAAAATGAGAAATTAAATGCATTTATAACAAAAACCCCAGAGATAGCAATGAAAGCTGCTAAAGCTGCAGATGAACATTTCTCTAGGCAAAAGGATGATTTAATCTCGCCGCTCATGGGTATACCAGTTGGCATCAAAGATCTATTCTGTACAAAAGGAATAAAAACAACAGCATGCTCAAAAATGCTGGAAAATTTCGTTCCGACTTACGAATCTACGGTGTCTGACTTGCTTTTAAAAAGTGGAGCAGCCATGCTCGGTAAGCTTAATATGGATGAATTTGCTATGGGTTCTGCGAACACAAACAGCTATTTTGGCCCTGTTGAAAATGTGTGGATTAGAAAAAGTGATGGGGAAAAAGTTGTTCCTGGTGGATCATCTGGTGGATCTGCAGCATCGGTTGCTGGATTTTTATGCGCTGGAGCGTTAGGAAGCGACACCGGTGGATCTGTACGCCAACCAGCAGCTTATTGTGGAGTAGTTGGAATAAAGCCAACTTATGGAAGATGCTCGCGTTTTGGTATGATTGCATTTGCGAGTTCTCTGGATCAAGCAGGAGTCATTACTCGTTCTGTCTCTGATTCAGCATTAATGCTGGAAGCAATTTGTGGCTATGATAAAAAAGATTCAATATCGAGCGAAAAGCCAGTGCCTAAATTTTCTAGCTTTATAAATGGTGATGTCAAGGGTAAGTGTATTGGTATACCAAAAGAATATAGGATGGATGGAATTTCAGAGGAAATAGTTCATAATTGGGAAAGAGTTGCTTCCTATTTAAAAGAAAATGGCGCTGAAGTTGTTGACATTACTCTGCCACATACTAAATATGCAATACCGGTCTATTATTTAATCTGTTCTGCTGAAACTTCATCCAATCTTGCTCGTTACGATGGTGTGCGTTATGGATTAAGGGTTGATGCTGATACCCTTGAAGAAATGTATTCACTAACAAGAGCAGAAGGTTTTGGTAAAGAGGTGAAAAGAAGAATTTTAATTGGCGCTTATGCGCTTTCTTCAGGTCATTATAATGAATATTACGAAAAAGCGCAGTGCATTAGAGCATTAATCAGAAATGATTTTATAAAAGCGTTTGAAAAAATAGATTACATACTTGTGCCATCTGCTCCAACAGAAGCTTTTGGCTTAAATGAAAAGCCAGATCCGCTAATTATGTGCATCAATGATGTGTTTACCGTGCCAGCAAGTCTTGCAGGGTTGCCTGCTATTTCTGTTCCTGTTGGGCTTTCCAATGAGGGTTTACCACTTGCCTTGCAAGTGATTGGAAATTATTATGACGAAGCTGGAATATTAAATGTGGCAAGTGTGATAGAGCAAAATTGCGGCAGAATAATTAGACCTCTTGCATAATCTATTTTCTGATAGTAATTTTTGCATTAAAATTTGCTTATGCTCATCAACGTACTCTATGGCTCCATTTTTAGATGAATAGCAAAAACAGGGCATATTAATCTGTTTACAAAATTTTCGTGTAACAGTTCACACTTAATTAAACAGACTAAATTCTGTAATTTTGGGATGTTGAAAAATTTACCTTACGTTGTCATTCCAGCGCATAACGCATAACTATACGAACATTGTGATTTGGGCCTACCAGAAGGGCAATGCCTCTTATCCAAGTACCCTCTTCTTGTCATTCCAGTGCTTGACACTGGAATCCAGTTTTCCATATAATCTCATCAAAAATGTTTATTTTCTAGCTACTTTTATACTTATCAACTCAGTATGCTTACTTACAATTAAAATTCCTGGATCCCAGACTGGGATGACACCCTCCTGATGGGCCAAAATCACAACGTTCGTACAGTTGTGCACGTGACGCTGGAATCTAGTCTTTATTATGCAGCCACTTATTTAAAGTTAAGTTTTCTGGATCCAAGTAGTCAAGCTACTCGGATGACACCCTCTTGGATGGAAACCAGTGTCAGCTACTTTCATGACACTATGACAACCGTCATCCCGCTGCTTGTTAGCGGGATCTATGCTAAGAGATACCGCGAATGAATCGCGGTATGACGGTTCGCGGCGGCATGACGTAGGACTGCTGTCATCCCGCTACGTGTTAGCGGATGAGATACCGCGAATGAATCGCGGTATGACGGTCTGTGGCGGTATGACGGTTCGCGGTGGCATGTGACGATAACCTCGTCATCCCGCTGCTTGTTAGCGGGATCTAGAGATACCGCGGCGGTATGATGTAGAGTGCTTAGAAGCGGTTATTTTGCTATAAATTGCTGTAATGGCATCATCTATTTTATTGCTATCACAGCCTGTTTGTGCAAGTTCAGCATTCCCACCGCAGTTCTTTTCAACTGCTATTGATATTAGTTCTTTTGCGCTAATCTTATTGATTAAGTCTTTACTTACTTTAATAATCAAGACTGTTTTATCTTTTTCTGTTGCCGTGAAAGCTATTACCGTTTTTGGTTTTTGTTGCTGCAAAACAAACTCTCTTATTACATTTGCTGGAATATCAGTGAAAGTGTGGCTTATAAAATTTATTCCATTTATTTCAGTGCTTTTTATATTCTCTGCACTCACAAGCTTTTTATATAGGTTTCTTATTTTGGTTTCGGATTTTTTGTGTTCTTGACTTAAAACACTTAATTTGCTTGTTATTTCACTTACTGGCACTTTTACGAATTCTGCAACTTTTTTTAAGTTAATTTCATTATCACGTACATAATTGATTGCTTCCTGACCAGTTAAAGCTTCAATTCTCCTCACTCCAAAAGCAACAGAACTTTCTGTTACTATCTTAAATAAACCGATTTCTCCAGTATGTTCAACGTGCGTGCCACCACATAGCTCTTTCGAATCTCCAATATTTACAACTCTAACCTGATCACCATATTTTTCACCAAACAACGCCATGGCTCCTTCGTCTATTGCCTGATTCATGCTTTGAATTTTTGTAGATGCAGAAAGATTTTCTCTGATTAGAGAGTTTACCATATCCTCTACCCAGAATAACTGATCTTGAGTCACTTGAGTGTTATGGCTGAAGTCGAATCTCAGTCTATCTGGTGCAACTAGGGAACCTTTTTGAGTGACATGATCACCCAAGATTTTCCTCAATGCAAAGTGCAGAAGATGCGTAGCCGAATGATTTCTTCTTAAGGTTTGCCTTCTTTCCTTGTCGATGCTTGCTGTAACTACATCACCTTTACAAATTGAGCCGAATTTAACTATGCATCTGTGCAAACATAGGTCATTAATCTTATTGGTATTTTCCACTATAACCATACTTCCAGCAATGCGATCTGTCGTCATTCCAGCGCGTGACCACGTGTTTTCTTCTTTCTGGATCCCAGTGTCCGCTACTTGGATGACAGAAGGGACAATGAAACTTCCAGTATCCCCCACCTGTCCACCTGACTCGCCATAAAAAGGTGTTTTATCAAGTATAATGGTTATCTTTTCTCCCTCCTTTGCAGAATCAATTACTTCATTTTTAGAGGAAACTATAGCTAGTATTTTCGCATCACTTACTTCATTGAACTCATAACCAACAAATTTTGTTTTGCCAAATTTATTGATCAAATCAAACCATACTTGCTCAACAGATTTTTCACCAGATCCAGCCCATTTAGCACGTGCTCTCTCTTTTTGTTCTCCCATTGCATCATCAAAACCCTTCTGGTCAAAATTTATTTTTTTCTCTTTTAAAATATCAAGTGTAATATCCAAAGGAAACCCATAGGTGTCATATAGCTTAAATGCTGATTCTCCAGGTAAAGTATCGCCCGATTTTAAATCTGTAGTGAATTTCTCCAGAAGATTGATACCTTTCATCAAAGTGTCTTTAAAGTTTTCTTCCTCTGATTTTAACGTCGTTTCTATTAAGCTTTTGGCTCTGACTAATTCAGGATAAACATCTCCCATATAAGCCGAACTCGTGCTATCTATCAGCGCCGGAAAAATGCGATGGAGTAGAGAATCATTATATCCAAGCAGGTGGATATAACGCGCGGCTCTCCTAATTAATCTGCGTAATACGTAATTCCTGCCCTCATTTCCAGGAAGCACTCCTTCTGCGATGAGAAATGCAGCCGCGCGAAGATGATCTGCTACGATCTTATGCGCTATTTTATTTTCCGTTCTTCCACAGTACTCTTGAGATTTATTGATCAGAGCAGAAAATAGATCAATATCATAGTTATCATGGACATTTTGCATTACAGTAGCTATTCTCTCAAGACCCATTCCAGTATCGATGCATTTTTTTGGCAATTTGTGTAAATTACCTTCTTCATCTTTGTTAAACTCCATGAATACCAGATTCCAGATTTCAACAATTCTATCGTCGTCTTGTAAATTAGGACTCCCATGGTCATAAAAAATTTCAGAACATGGACCGCATGGACCAGTGCTTCCCATACTCCAAAAGTTATCATCCGTTGTAATTCTTATGATTTTATCACTTGAAAAGCCACTTATCTTACGCCAAATCTCGTACGCCTCATCATCAGTATGGTAGACGGTTATGGATAGTCTGTTTTTATCAAGAGATAACTCCTTAGTGATAAATTGCCACGCAAATTCTATTGCAGTTTCCTTAAAGTAATCACCGAAGCTAAAATTTCCGAGCATTTCAAAAAATGTGTGATGCCGAGTTGTATAGCCAACATTTTCAAGATCGTTGTGTTTACCGCCTGCTCTTAGGCACTTTTGACTTGAGACAGCACGTTTCATTTCAGTTTTTTGAGCACCAGTAAAAATATTTTTAAACTGCACCATACCAGCATTTGTGAACATGAGCGTTGGGTCATGTTCTGGAATCAAAGGAGAAGAAGAAACCTGCTCGTGGTCATTACTTAAAAAAAATTTTATAAATCTTTCTCTGATTTCACTTAACTTCATTATTTTTATTGAGATTATTCATGAATAATAAGCTGCAATGGAAATAAAATCAATTACAATACCACCACTCTCTAGATCTTATACCAATTCCTAAAAATAAATAGAGGAATAAAGAAAAATTTCTAAAATAGAATAATTTAAGAATTAGTGGGGAGTTATGGCAGGAAAAAGTAAAGCAATAGGAGAAGAATTATATAATAAGTGTAACCTGGAATTAAAGAAGCACGGCATAAGAGGAGAGATAGGAAGAAGATTACAGGCAATAATATCTGCAAAAGAATATGGAATAACAAAAGTTGCTCAAATATACCGAATTACTAGAACTACATTGATGAAGTGGATTACAAGATTTAAGGAAGGAGGAGTCAATGCGTTTAAAATACAACCAGGACGTGGAGTAAAGCCGAAGTTGAGCTACAAGCAGCAAGAAGAAATTAAAAATGTCATAGCAGAAGAAGGAGCCAACCTAACGGCTAAGAAATTAAAAATCATAATTGAGAAAATGTTTTCTATTGAGGTAAGTAAGTCTACAGCACATAGACTGATGCAAAAGTTAGGTTTTTCGTATATTACTCCAAGGCCTGTGCACAATAAACAGGATAAAAATAAACAAGAAGAGTTTAAAAAAAAATCTTAATGAAACTATTGTCACGTATCCCGAAAAAGAGCTATTTTTCTTCGATGAGTCGCGGTTTGGCACACATTCAAAGATTGGACACGGGTGGTTTAAAAAAGGCATTAGGACACAGGTTAAGGTAAAATTAGGTAGGCAAAACTTTTATCTCTATAGTGCAGTTAATCCTAGAAATCGAGAGAGTTCTAGCTTATTCGTACCAAACGTCAATACTGATTGTATGAATATATTCCTTGAGCAGATGTCACAATATTTAGGAACAAGGGAGGCATTTCTTGTTGTGGATTGTGCAGGATGGCATAGATCCAAAGGTTTAAAAATACCACAAAATATTACCTTAATCTATTTACCTCCATATTCACCAGAGTTAAATCCAGTAGAGCGTTTATGGCAATATTTGAAAGACAATCTCATTAAAAATAGAATATATGACTCTGTTAGTTTATTGGAGGATACTGTATGTGCATTCATTCGTAATATTACGGAAAGTTCGATCAAAACCATTTGTTCTGTGAGTTATTTGCCTACTTATTTATGAGATTTGGTATAACGCTCATGGAGCAAAGGCACCCTGCTAGTAGAAATCTTTTAACAAAAGGAAGGTAAAGGTAAAAATGATAAAAATGCCAATAAAATTACAAGACCTGAGAAGAAAGATATATATCAAAGCGAAAGCAGAACCGGAATGGCGATTCTGGGGAATCTATGTTCACGTCTGTAAGATGGAGACACTGGAAGAAGCATATAAGCTAACAAAGAAGAGTAATGGGGCACCAGGAATAGATGGGATGACATTCGAATCGATAGAGGCAGAAGGCTTAGAAAAGTATCTTCAACAAATAAGACACGAACTAATAACCAAGACCTATAGCCCAAATAGGAACCGGAGGAAGGAAATACCAAAATCTGGAGGAAAATTCAGAAAGTTGAACATACCCTGCATCCGGGATAGAATAGTGCAAACAGCACTGAAGCTAATACTTGAACCGATATTCGAATCAGACTTCCAAAAAGGATCATACGGGTATAGACCTAAGCGTAATGCGCATGAAGCAGTACAAAAAGTAACGGAAGCAGCAATCAAAGGCAATACAAAAGTAATTGACGTAGATCTGAAATCCTACTTCGACAATGTGCGACATCATATTCTGATGGAAAAGATTGCCAAAAGAATAAATGACAAAGAAATCATGCGCATGATTAAGCTAATCCTCAAAACAGGAGGAAAACGAGGAATAGCACAAGGATCACCACTTTCGCCACTACTAAGCAATATATACCTAAATGAGGTAGATAAAATGTTGGAGAAAGCAAAAGAGGTGACCAAAGAAGGAAAGTACCAACGTATGGAATATGCCAGATGGGCAGACGATTTAGTGATACTGATTAGTGAACACCCGAAACGGGAATGGCTAGAAAGAGCAGTATACAGAAGGTTGGAAGAAGAATTAGCAAAACTAGAAGTGAGCGTAAATGAAGAAAAGACAAAAGTCATCAACCTAAAGAAAGGAGAAACATTTAGCTTCCTAGGGTTTGATTTTCAAGAGAATATCACAAGACAAGGAAAATGGAATGTCAGGAAAACACCGCAGATGAAAGCACGAACAAACCTGCTACGCAAGTTGAAGGAAATATTTCGGCGCTATAAATCGCAACCGATAAAAAGAGTGATACATGACATCAATCCGATATTGAGAGGGTGGGTAAACTACTTTAGGATAGGGAACTCTGGTCGAAAGTTCAATTACGTAAAACATTGGGTGGAAAAGAAGGTAAGACGCAACTTAATGCGAGCCAGGAAAGCAAAGAAAGGGTTTGGGTGGAAGAAGTGGAGTAGCGAATGGATATACAAAACGCTGGGTCTATATTCAGACTACAGAATAAGGTATTACAAACCGAAAGCATCACCAGTACAATATGTGATAAACTTTGGTAAAGAATCTGCTAGGAAAGCGTAGTGCGGGAAAACCGCATGCTGCGTTTGACGAGGCGGGAGCTGGAAACGTTAACATGGGAATTTGGATTGAGGCCTATTGTGAAAACAATGGATCAGCCACCAAACCCTAAAGTAGGCGCGCCAGTTCTCGACCCTACAACTATTGTAACAAAAGTAATGGGTGGTATAGGCAGCACTGGAAATACTTCCTTGATGGACCAATGTGGAACAGGAGACACAAAAAAGAACCAATAGGGTTATTTTTTTCTAAAGCAGACCTGATGCACGGCTTCAACTATATCTTCCACTTGCGGTAATGCTTTTTTTTCTAGGTTTGCAGCGTAAGGTAAGGGGATGTCCTTGCCAGTTACGCGCATAACTGGAGCATCAAGGTAGTCAAATCCTTGTTCCATAACAACGGCTGACAGCTCTGCTCCTATTCCTGCAAATGGCCATCCTTCTTCTACACTAACTAACCTATTAGTCTTCTGAATAGAGTTAATAACAGTTTGAGTGTCAAGTGGTCTTAAGGTTCTGAGGTCAATAACTTCAGCTTCTATACCTTCACTCGAAAGTAAATCTGCTGCGTTTAAAGCATCCATTAATTTCAGTGAGAAAGCAGTGATAGTTACATCCTTTCCTTCCCGTATAACAGCAGCCTTGCCTATCTCAAGTAGATAATCTTTATTTGACAGCTCAGAGTCAGAAAGTTCATGTTCATGTCCGTAAGCTATTTCGTTTTCTAGAAATATTACCGGACTCAGGTCACGAATTGCAGCTTTAAGCAGACCTCTGCAATCGGAGGCAAAGTAAGGTGCTATCACTTTTAATCCCGGTATATGCGAATACCAAGATGCAAAGCATTGAGAGTGTTGTGCAGCAACTCTTGCTGCAGCACCATTTGGCCCACGAAATACTATGGGGCATCCAAGTTGTCCACCTGACATATAATTTGTTTTTGCTGCAGAATTCACGATTTGGTCGATAGCCTGCATAGAAAAATTAAAAGTCATAAATTCGACAATTGGCTTTAATCCAGCGAATGCTGCTCCAACAGCAAGGCCAGCAAATCCATGTTCGGTAATAGGCGTATCAACCACTCTATTTTCTCCAAACTCTTTCAGTAATCCTTTTGTTACTTTATAGGCACCATCATACTCTGCAACTTCTTCACCGATGATCAACACGTCAGGGTCGTTTTGCATTTCTTCTCTGATCGCTGTGCATAAAGCTTCTCTTACACTTAAGGTTGCCATTTATAAACTTTTATAGACTTTAACTAAAGTAACTATATCAGAATTACTAGGAAGCGTACAAATTAAGTTTTACAAACTGACCTTACCCGGATGATATGAATAAGTATTACTTGGTTGAAAGCAAGAGAAGATAATAACTTCTCAGAGTGGATAGGTGGCAGGTTGGTACTTCTTTTGAGGCACTTTCTGCTCTTACATGGAGTGTAGGAAGAAGACCTCGTGACCCAGATTCTGCCACCGGTGAGGCTCAGTCACCTTTTTGATAGCCTGAAGATGGCTTTATGTTTCCTGTTTCTTTTTTCCTTTTCCTCTATAAATATATTGTTTTTATATTCAGTTTAAATATTTCACTAATTCTTTTTATCGTCATTGTTTTTTCATCAACTGCTTTGAGAACTCGTTCTCTGAGGTCTTCACTATATGGGCTTGGCATTTTTCATCTCTTTAATATGCCATTATAACCTATTCTATCCTTCAGGTAAACCTTTCTTGGGTTAGCTATAGCAGTGGGAATAGCAGTTGGAGCTTGTTGTCTGGTTGCTGCTGCAATCATATACTATTGTAATAGACCTTCAAATTCACTTGAAAATAGCAAGGTCCAAGGGTTTTCTGGAAACCATGAACAACCTACTCTGTAAAATTCACAAGACCTATTAAAATATTTTTTTACTTTTCATCGTATATTTCTCAACATATTATCTTTAAATACTAAAATAATTAACAATATGGGATTATTAATAGTTGAATCACCTGCGAAAGCAAAGACAATAGGCAAATATTTAAGTAAAGAGTTCAAAGTAGCTGCATCCTTTGGACATGTGAGGGATCTTCCAGCAAAAAACGGTTCTGTCGATCCGGATAATGATTTTGCTATAAAGTATGAAACCATTGAAAAAGCAGAAAAGTATATAAAAGAGTTAGTAAAAGCAGCGAGTAAAGCATCAGATATATATCTTGCAACAGACCCAGACAGAGAAGGGGAAGCAATGGCTTGGCATGTGATAGAGACATTAAAAGAAAAGAAAGCAATCAGTAATGAAAACAACATTTATAGAGTAGTCTTTAATGAGATAACAAAGAGAGCAGTTCAAGAAGCAATAAAGAATCCACGTGAAATTAATATGGACTTAGTGCGCGCACAGCAAACACGCAGAGCTTTGGATTATCTAGTTGGATTTAGCTTGTCACCGCTGCTGTGGACAAAATTGTCGGGAAGCAAATCTGCGGGGCGAGTTCAATCTGTTGCATTAAAGCTTATATGCGAACGAGAAGATGAAATCAGTAAGTTTATAACACAGGAGTATTGGAGCATAAAGGCAGAAATGCAAAATAGCAAAGATGAGGCTTTTTTTGCTATGCTGAGTCACTATGACAATAAGAAGCTAGAAAAATTTGATATTAAAAATGAAGAAGAAGCAAAGAACTTAGTCAGGGAGATTGAATCAAGGCAATATGCTGTAAGCACAGTAGAACGCAAGCAAGTTAAGAGAAATCCGCTTCCTCCATTTATTACCTCTACTCTACAGCAAGATGCAGTGAATAAGCTGTATTTTAATGTGAAAAATGTTATGCGCATAGCGCAAAATTTATATGAAGGTATCGATATTGGTGGTGAAACTGTAGGGTTGATAACTTACATGCGTACAGATGGGTTTCATATTGCAGATGAGGCTATAAACTCAATTAGAGGGTCAATTAAGTCGTTATATGGTGATAAATATTTACCACAGTCTCCTCGTAAATATGTAAAAAAGGTCAAAAATGCTCAAGAAGCACATGAAGCAATTCGTCCAACTGATATCAATAGAACGCCGGGTAGTATTAAGGATTACTTAACGCCAGAGCAATTTAAATTGTACGATTTAATCTGGAAAAGAACCATTGCAAGTCAAATGGAATCGGCGATTCTTGATCAAGTGGTAGTTGAAATTAGTTCTACTGATCAGAAAGTGATTCTGCGAGCAAGTGGATCAAGTATATTCTTTGATGGTTTTTATAAAGTCTATCAAGATAACATGGAAGCCGAAAATGAAGGCCTGCTACCTGCCATGAAGGAAGGGGAAGCGTGTAAGCTGATTTCAGTTGAGCCAAAACAGCATTTCACTCAACCGCCACCTCGTTATAGTGAAGCAAGTATCGTTAAAAAAATGGAGGAAATCGGTATAGGCCGTCCATCAACTTATGCGACAATTATTTCGGTATTGCAGGATCGTGAGTATGTTACACTGGATAATAAAAGATTTATTCCAAGCAGTCGTGGTAAGATCGTTACCATATTTTTAGAAACTTTTTTTCAGCGTTGTGTAGAGTATGATTTCACAGCACAAATGGAAGAAAAGCTTGATTTAATCTCAAATGGACATGCAGATTGGAAAAAAGAATTGAGCCACTTTTGGGTGCCATTTTTTGGTCATGTAAATTCTGTCAAGCAAATGACGCATGATGAAGTTTTCAGCGGCATTCACGATTTGGTAGTTAATTGGTTTTGTTCAGAGGAAGGAAAAGAAGAAATAGGTAAGAAATGCCCTGCTTGCTCTGATGGTATATTAAAATTGAACTTTGGGCGAGCAGGAGTGTTCCTTGGATGCTCTAACTATCCTGAATGCAACCATACAAAAGAAATTACAGGTAGTAATGACAATTTAGAATATCCAAAAAGTTTAGGTGTAGATGATATAACAGGCCAAGAGGTAGTAATTAAAAAAGGTCCTTTTGGGCTTTACCTTGAGTTTAATAGTGAGTCCAAAAAGAAAAAAACAGTTTCCATACCAAAGGATCTAAATGTTAATGATATTGATCTGAATACCGCTACTCAGTTACTTTCCTTGCCAAAAGTAATCGGAGAACACCCTGAGACCGGAAAGGAAATAAAAATAGGCCTTGGACGATTTGGGTACTATATTTTTTATGATGGTAGATATTTTTCTCTTAAAAAAAGCTCTAAAGAGGTGCTGAATACAGAATTGAGCGAAGCTGTACAAATTATTGCAAACAGTCCACGCAAAGAGTTAAAGTCTCTCGGGGTTAATGAAAAAGGAAAAGAAATCTTTATCTGCAAAGGCAGGTACGGGTTCTATATAAAATGCGATAGAACAAACGTTGCTTTGGGTAAGAATGCAGATATTGAAAGCATAGATTTGAAGAAGGCTTTAGAGTTGATTAAGAATAAAAAGTAGACTTCTTGCGTAACCATTATTTACATGCTCTTTATTGTCATTCCAGCACGCGACGCTGGAATCTAGAAAAAAAGAACCTAGATGCCAGTGTCTGGGCACTGGCATGACACCCTTTCTGGTAGAGGTTGCTCTCAAATCACAACGTGCATACAACTGCAGCGGCATGATGTTTTATTTATTATAGCTATAACACTAAAGTTTACAGTTGAAACAAACCACTTGGCCACGTGGAACTGACTTCAGTTCATCAGTTGAAACTTGATTTGAGCAGAGTATGCATTTTATTGTGTTGCTTGGAGTAAGTGAGTTATCAACAGCAATTCTATCATCAAAAACAAAACACTCACCTTCCCAATTACCATTTTTATTATAAGTTTTTTCAAGGTAAGAAAGAATGCCGCCTTTCAGGTGGTATACATTGTTAAATCCAAGATTTTTCATGTACGCTGTTGATTTTTCGCATCTAATCCCACCAGTGCAGTACATAGCTACTTTCAGGTCTTTACTCTCAGAGAAAGACTTTGCCCACTCAGGAAAATCGCGAAAACGCTGAGTATGTGGATTGATTGCATTTTTAAACTTGCCTAATTTCACTTCATACTCATTTCGTGTATCTATTACTAAAACGTCAGGTTGAGAAGTAAAATCATCCCAATGCTCTGGATCAACATATTTACCCTTAAGGGAAATATCAAGATTGCCTACACCAAGATTCACAATCTCTCTTTTTAATTTTACCTTCATCTTGCTAAATGGTTGATATTCTGCTGCACTCTCTTTCCATGTAAGGTCCCTTAGCCTATAATCAGAACGTAGAAAATCGAATATTTTATCAATCGCGTTTCTTTCACCAGATACGGTTGCATTAATACCCTCTTCTGCAAGGAGTATAGTACCCTTTAATTCAATGTTGTCGCATGCAGTTTTTATTTCGTCTTTCATGTCATAATAATTAGAGAGTTCTACAAAGTGATAGAAAGTTGCAATGACGAAGCTCATGATTATTCACTTATCAACTAAAAACATGATATACAAAATTATAAAGATATTCAATAGTACGGCTGTTAATTACTGGATATCTTCAGTTTTTACATATAACATTTTAATATCAAATATAGATCCAAATTAATGTTTTTGAGAGTATTTAAAAATATATTCTTATTTTTAGTAAGTATATTATTCGTCTGTCCTATACTATCGTTAATATCGATTCTATTTACAGAATCAGCAAATTCTGGATGGGTAATCAGCACACTTTTCCCTGAATATATACTGAGTACGCTAATTTTGATGATAGGAGTGGGGGGGATATCCTTCATATTTGGAGTGATTCCAGCATGGCTCACCACATTTTTTTCATTTCCTGGAAGTAAAATTTTTGAGATTGCTTTGTTCTTTCCGATATCGATTCCTGGATATATAGTAGCGTTCGTCTATGTAAATACACTAGAATTTTCAGGTCCGGTGCAGAGCTCATTAAGAGACATTTTAGAGTGGAGCAAAGGTGACTATTGGTTTCCTGAAATAAAATCCCTAGGTGGTGGAATATTAGTAATGGGATTTAGTTTATATCCATACGTTTATATGCTAGTCCGCTCAAGTCTAAAGAATGTTAGTAACTCAGTCACTATTGCGTCAACACTTGGGTTCTCCTCATTACAGAGCCTGTTTTCTGTCATCATACCTTCCATACGTCCATCAATTATAGCTGGGTTGTCCTTGGTACTAATGGAGGTAATTACGGATTTCGGCACACCACAGTTTCTTGCTATCGATACTTTTACGACAGGAATATATCGCACCTGGTTTTTACTGCATGATAAATATTCAACTACTGTTTTAGCAGTTGCAGAATTGATTTTCGTTGCAACACTAATAGCTATCGAAAAGAAACTACAAAAAAAAGGAATATCTTACTCTTCAATCAACGCTAATGCAGATTATCACAACAAACAGAGTGTAAGTGGCACTATACCATTGATCTTTGCTTATCTTATGTGTGTATTGCCGATATTAATAGGTTTTATTTTGCCAATGATTCCGCTCATATATTGGAGCATAGAGAAGGGGTTTTTCATATACGAAGCAAGGTTCTATAATATAATAGCAAATAGCGTTAGTTTATCATTTATCACCGCATTAATCTCAATTAGCATTGCAATAATGATTGGATATACGGCGCGTAAAAGTAAGGTAATCAATAATGTAGCACGTCTCATTTCTTTAGGCTACGCAATTCCAAATGCAATTATCGCAATTAGCATAATAATATTTTTAAGCAGAATATCTTCTTTCATTACTCAATATATTGTGGAAATTAGCTTGGTAGGAACTATTGGCGCATTAGTTTACTCATATTTATTTCGTTTTTTTGCTATATCTTTCAAGGCGGTAGAATCAGGGCTCAAAAAAACACCAAATGAAATTGAGTGGACTGCATATACCATGGGTCATGGGCCTATTTCCACATGTTTGAATGTTCATATCCCTCTCATCAAGAAGAGTATATTATCGGGATTTTTGCTCGTATTTATGGATACTATCAAGGAGCTCACAGCAACACTCATTATAAGACCATTTAGTTTTGAAACTATATCAACTAGAATATATGAACTTGTAAGCGATGAGCGCTATAGAGAAGCTGCCCCATTTTCGTTGATAATAGTTATAATAGGCTTAATCTCTACAATAACCTTATTTACACTTGATGATAAGGATAAAAAATAAACGTAACCGTTCACAGATTTCCACTTAATTCTTCAATCTCACTAATAGAAAGGCCTGTAAACTTGACAATAGTGTTGACATCAACATTATTAGCCAGCATTGCTTTTGCGACTTCAATTTTCCCTTCAATTTTCCCTTCAATTTTCCCTTCAATTTTCCCTTCAATTTTTCCTTTCTCTATACCTTTTTGTATACCTTTCTCTTCAGCAAGATCAAGTCTGTATTCAAGAATGGCTTCTTCTTTCCGTAGATCCATTATTCTTTCTTCGTAAGCTACTAAATCTTTTTCGTTCCAACGAAACTTGTCTAATTCATCATATGCTAGCTTTATTATTGGCGCTTTTTCTGCTATCTCTTTTAAGTCCTCTTCTGTTGTTTCTTCTGCGTATTTAAAAAAGAAACACCACCTTTCTACTATACTTTCTAACTGCTCTACTTTACTTTTTGAAAATTTGGGCAATTCTATAAAGATAAATTGAAAATCTTTTAAGTAATGGCCGTTAGTTTTTATATCACGTATATTGTGAGTAGAAATATAATCAACTTCTTCGGGAAGTAAGTTACAATTTGATATAGCAATAAAGAAGACTTTCTTTAAATCAATGTAGTTGCCAGATTTATCTAATTGTCTTGAGTAGGCTTTAGCGGCATATAATTGAGCGCGTTTTTCGAAGCCCTTGTCTCTAGCGAGCTGCATTTCTGCTATATATCTATTTCCATGAGAATCCTTGCAGAGAACATCAACAATACTTTGTTTATCAGAGGCAACTTCGGGATCCATAATAGTGCTAAGAAACTCAACTTCTTGTATTGCATTTATCTCAGTAAACCCTAAAATATCGTTCAAAAAGTGGATCAGGATATTCTTATTTTTTTCCGTTCCAAGTGCGTCCAGAGAAGGCAAGTATTGTTCAGTAGGAGATAGACCTACCAGGATAAAAGTCGGAATCCTGTAGCTTGGGTAGCAGCATGGAGGGAAACCAAAATGTTGAAGCCTACCGACAACATTATCGTAGGATAATGGCGAATTACCAGGCCGTAGCGAAAGCGAATACACAGATTGCCTCGAAAGGAATATTCTGAAGGTCGAGCCATCTTGGTACTGGTGAAGACAGAATAGACCAGACGAAAAACGAATGAAACGATAGGTCTACTTCAGCGGGGTGTTAGTAACGGCATGGCAATGAGGACATACAAAGCAACTGGAGAAGCCCTCCTCATCCCAAGGAGAAATACCTTGGAGAGGTAGGTTCTATAACTGGAAAACAGGAAGTGAACTGAAGATGAGAGGGTGGCAGATGGGTGCGTAGTAGTGAAGAAGTGAGGTAACGCTCATGGAGCAAAGGCACCCTGCTAGTAGAAATCTTTTAACAAAAGGAAGGTAAAGGTAAAAATGATAAAAATGCCAATAAAATTACAAGACCTGAGAAGAAAGATATATATCAAAGCGAAAGCAGAACCGGAATGGCGATTCTGGGGAATCTATGTTCACGTCTGTAAGATGGAGACACTGGAAGAAGCATATAAGCTAACAAAGAAGAGTAATGGGGCACCAGGAATAGATGGGATGACATTCGAATCGATAGAGGCAGAAGGCTTAGAAAAGTATCTTCAACAAATAAGACACGAACTAATAACCAAGACCTATAGCCCAAATAGGAACCGGAGGAAGGAAATACCAAAATCTGGAGGAAAATTCAGAAAGTTGAACATACCCTGCATCCGGGATAGAATAGTGCAAACAGCACTGAAGCTAATACTTGAACCGATATTCGAATCAGACTTCCAAAAAGGATCATACGGGTATAGACCTAAGCGTAATGCGCATGAAGCAGTACAAAAAGTAACGGAAGCAGCAATCAAAGGCAATACAAAAGTAATTGACGTAGATCTGAAATCCTACTTCGACAATGTGCGACATCATATTCTGATGGAAAAGATTGCCAAAAGAATAAATGACAAAGAAATCATGCGCATGATTAAGCTAATCCTCAAAACAGGAGGAAAACGAGGAATAGCACAAGGATCACCACTTTCGCCACTACTAAGCAATATATACCTAAATGAGGTAGATAAAATGTTGGAGAAAGCAAAAGAGGTGACCAAAGAAGGAAAGTACCAACGTATGGAATATGCCAGATGGGCAGACGATTTAGTGATACTGATTAGTGAACACCCGAAACGGGAATGGCTAGAAAGAGCAGTATACAGAAGGTTGGAAGAAGAATTAGCAAAACTAGAAGTGAGCGTAAATGAAGAAAAGACAAAAGTCATCAACCTAAAGAAAGGAGAAACATTTAGCTTCCTAGGGTTTGATTTTCAAGAGAATATCACAAGACAAGGAAAATGGAATGTCAGGAAAACACCGCAGATGAAAGCACGAACAAACCTGCTACGCAAGTTGAAGGAAATATTTCGGCGCTATAAATCGCAACCGATAAAAAGAGTGATACATGACATCAATCCGATATTGAGAGGGTGGGTAAACTACTTTAGGATAGGGAACTCTGGTCGAAAGTTCAATTACGTAAAACATTGGGTGGAAAAGAAGGTAAGACGCAACTTAATGCGAGCCAGGAAAGCAAAGAAAGGGTTTGGGTGGAAGAAGTGGAGTAGCGAATGGATATACAAAACGCTGGGTCTATATTCAGACTACAGAATAAGGTATTACAAACCGAAAGCATCACCAGTACAATATGTGATAAACTTTGGTAAAGAATCTGCTAGGAAAGCGTAGTGCGGGAAAACCGCATGCTGCGTTTGACGAGGCGGGAGCTGGAAACGTTAACATGGGAATTTGGATTGAGGCCTATTGTGAAAACAATGGATCAGCCACCAAACCCTAAAGTAGGCGCGCCAGTTCTCGACCCTACAAGGTGGTAAGGGAGATAAAGGAGCAGATGGAGCGCCAGGAATACCTGGAGAAAAAGGTGACGAAGGTATACAAGGTTCTCAAGGCTTTAATGGTACGCAAGGGGAGAAAGGTTCTCAGGGTCTAAAAGGGGATAAAGGTGAAATTGGAGCACCAGGAACAGATGGATTGCCGGGAGCAAAGGGAGATACAGGTCCTCAAGGTCTAGTAGGTCCTAGAGGTGATCAAGGGGATATGGGTGCAAAAGGAGTAGATGGATTGCCAGGTCTACAAGGCTTTAATGGCACGCAAGGGGAGAAAGGTGATGTTGGATTACCAGGGATGCCTGGAATAAAAGGTGATCAGGGAGACATAGGTCCTAAAGGCGATATGGGTGATAAAGGAGATACCGGAGTGCCAGGTACAGATGGATTAAAAGGTGACAAAGGAGTAGATGGATTACCAGGGATGCCTGGAATAAAAGGTGATCTTGGTCTCAAGGGAGATAGAGGTGAAATTGGAGCACCAGGAATGGATGGATTGCCAGGTCTACAAGGCTTTAATGGCACGCAAGGAGAAAAAGGTGCTCAAGGTCTAGTAGGTCCAAAAGGTGACAAAGGAGTAGATGGATTACCAGGGATGCCTGGAATAAAAGGTGATCTTGGTCTCAAGGGAGATAGAGGTGAAATTGGAGCACCAGGAATGGATGGATTGCCAGGTCTACAAGGCTTTAATGGCACGCAAGGAGAAAAAGGTGCTCAAGGTCTAGTAGGTCCAAAAGGTGATAAAGGAGATTCAGGTCCAGTAGGTCCTCAAGGAGTAGATGGTGCTCCAGGTGTGTCTGGTAATAAAGGGGATGCTGGTCCAAAAGGCGATATGGGTGATAAAGGAGATACCGGAGCGCCGGGTACGGCTGGATTAAAAGGTGACAAAGGAGTAGATGGATTACCAGGGATGCCTGGAATAAAAGGTGATCAGGGAGACATAGGTCCAAAAGGCGATATGGGTGATAAAGGAGATACCGGAGCGCCGGGTACGGCTGGATTAAAAGGTGACAAAGGAGTAGATGGAGCGCCAGGTGTGTCTGGTAATAAAGGGGATGCTGGTCCAAAAGGCGATATGGGTGATAAAGGAGATACCGGAGCGCCGGGTACGGCTGGATTAAAAGGTGACAAAGGAGTAGATGGATTACCAGGGATGCCTGGAATAAAAGGTGATCTTGGTCTCAAGGGAGATAGAGGTGAAATTGGAGCACCAGGAATGGATGGATTGCCAGGTCTACAAGGCTTTAATGGCACGCAAGGAGAAAAAGGTGCTCAAGGTCGAGTAGGTCCTAAAGGCAACACAGGAGCGCCTGGTCCTAAAGGCTCAAAGGGAGAAGATGGAATAGGTGCTGCAGTTGCTGATCAGTTTCTGCGCAAGATGAATCAAACAAAAATTGAAATTCAGAATGCTCAAAAAGCAGCAGAGGTAGCTAAAACTGCTTCTGAAAAATCTGCCAAAGAAGCTCAAGACGCTGAAGGTAATGTTACAAAACTACACGATAAAACAGTGAATTTAACAAAAAAAGCTGAAACTGTGAGCAAAGCTGCTGAAAGATTTGCAGGTAAAGCATTGCAATCACAAAAAAGTACGAAAAGATTTTATAGTGACACAAAAGATATCTTTTGTAAAACAAAACCTACAGATCAGGTTTGTACTGTACGTAGAAAGAAGAGGGAAATTAAAAATTCAGACAATCTGCCAGTGACAAGTGGAGCAGGTAGACCAACTTCATTTATATCTCAAGTAATAAATTTCTTTTATCCTTTTGTAAAACAAGATGAATATAAAATAGAGAATAAAATACAAGAGCTTAATCAAGTGGTAAAAGTAATGGATGCAGCAGATATTGCTACAAAATTTGAAAAAGTATTAGAAGAAACAGCTTCAAAATGCGGCATTCCAAAGAAAAGCCTAAATTTTGATCCAGTAAAACTACAGTCAACCATTCTAGATAGGTCATTATTTAATGATGAAAGTCGTAACGAGCTGTTAAAACTCTTATATTTATCTGCAAAAAAATCATGTCCAAATTACAAACAAACTGATAGATTTTTGACTACTTTCAAAGATCGTATGGAAAGAACATTAGAAAACAATGAGCAACAAAGGGGGTTTGTTAATATTGAGAAAACAGCAACAGATAACGAGCAGCCAAGGAGTTTTATGAGCGATGTCACTCCTCCAAGTAGTTTCAAGGCGATTGATCTGAAGGCTGTTAATTGTTTAAGGTAATAGTATGGGAAAAACATTTAGAATAGATAATAAAGATCCGCTTTATAAAAAGTTGATTAAACTTCCTACCACATATTACATATTACAGAGAAATGGCAATGGGTATACTATCTATTCACACAATAATGGTACGGTGGAAATAGAGAATACTAATAATTTAAAATTAAAGTGGGAAAACAATAATATAGTTTTATATGAAGGGAACTCACCTCTGAAAGTAAAAAAAGGTAACAAAGAACAGAACCTTATTATAGAACAAGAGGACATTATAGGTGAAAATAAGGATGATATTATAAAAGAGCTTAGATTAGGAGAGGAAGTATTAATTTCAGATAAATACATAAAAGACAGTACAAGTTCTGGTGTAGGTTTATCACTTTATAGCTATGAGAAAGGTGCGTTAACCGGAGTACTAAACTTTATTAATTTTTACGATGAAAAGGACCCAGTACTACAAAAGATCAAACAAAAAACAGGTGGTCTTTATTTTACAATAAAAGACGATAATATCTATATATCAGACAAAGATGGAGCTTGTGTTTCAATATATGATAAAGATAATGAAGATAACTGCTATCAGTATCAATACACAAAAGATAAATGTGGTGTATTAACAATAAGTGATGTATCAACAATAATAGGCAATTTAACCGAGACTAACAACGAAAAGCAGAAATTCACTTTGCAAAAAGGGGAAGAGTTATCGGATAACATCTATGAAGCAAATGTTGCCTTGAATGATAAGCCCATAGCTACTCTTCCAAAAATAGGTTACTACATGTTCAATGATCAATTGATTATGCGTAATCATGTTACACAAGAGAAGGTAGTTATCCCAAGAGATTTTCACTATTTAAAAGTTATTAAATCTAATAATGATGATTATAAATTAACGTTTTGTAATTTTTTAGGTAATGAATTCTTTGAATATAAAAAATACGATCCACAGTATTCGAACGTTTCAGATGAATATAAATTCATAAGTTTGAGTTGTATGAAAGAAAAACGTAACCTAAATCTTGGTGAGTTACTTAGCCATCGGCCATCGTTTTTTATTACAGAAGGAATTGCTGAACCAGATTCTCTAGGTAACCATCAAGCTGTAGTGTTCGAAGTAATAAATAGTGGAAAGGGTGAAAAAAAGGCTACATTGACTGATGAATTTGGTTATTTTGATAAAAATAATAAGTTTCACTATTATGATTATCATAAAAAAACGGAATATGATACTTATGATTCTTCTGAGATTAATCTAAAAGAAATGTATAAATGGACAGATAAAAATAGCGAATTTTGTTTTGCAGAAGATAACAATATAATTCTTCACACCATTCCAGAGTTATTGTAATTATACGCACCAAGTTAGGAAAAAATGAAGTAAAAGAGGAATAGGCTATAGGATGAAAGAAGTTGGCTTTATTAGCTATAGGTGGTATGATACTTAGTCAATTTAAGTAAGCAGATGATCTTAGCTACAAAAGTATTTTTTACCTCATTTGTTTTTGGGTTTATTCTTTTTCCCTATTTTATAAAGCTTCTAAAAAAAATAAGTAAAGATGGGCAACCAATTAGATCATGTGGACCAGAAAGTCATTTAATAACAAAAAAGAATGTACCACCTATGGGCGGAATAATAATACTGATTTCTTCTTTATTACCAATTTTACTCTGGGCTCAGTTAACACTAGAAATTTTGCTGCTGATATTGATAACTCTATTTTTTGCTCTACTTGGATTTATTGATGATTATTTAAAATTGAAGACAAATCACTATCGAGGTTTAAGTGCAAAAACCAAAATACTTATTCAGTTTATTGTAACTCTGGTTAGTATGTCTATACTTAAGCTATACTCTGCTGAAGGTTTTACAAAAACGTCTCTATTTAAAGGAGTAATAATCGACTTTGGCTATCTATATGTTCCGTTTGCTGCGTTTGTAATTGTCGGCTCTGCTAATGCTGTGAATCTCACAGATGGTTTGGATGGCCTTGCTGCAACTCAAGTCATCACTTCCTTTGCTTTTTTGGGGCTAATTGCATATATAACTCAAGCAGATATGAATATTACTTTATTCTGCATTGCATTTATAGGAGCTATTTTAAGTTTCTTGTGGTTTAACACACATCCAGCAAAAATATTTATGGGTGATGTTGGAAGCCTGTCAATTGGTGCAGCTTTAGGGTTAACTAGCGTTTTAATGAAGAGAGAAGTGCTTTTTGCCGTTATTGGAATAATCTTTGTAATAGAGACTCTATCTGTGATTATTCAGATATCATATTTTAAATATACAAAGTTTAAATATGGAGAAGGAAAAAGAGTTTTTCTTATGGCACCAATACATCATCACTTTGAGAAGAAGGGATGGTCAGAAAATGTAATCGTTATGAAATTTTGGATAATTTCTATTATCTGTTCAGTTTTTACTATAACTTTCTTATTATAAAAACCTATGAAATACCCAGACTTTACATTAGAAAATAAATTATCAGGAGTGATAGCAGGAGTGGATGAAGTTGGAAGAGGTCCGCTAGCTGGTCCAGTAATATCCGCAGCCGTAGTGTTTATTGATAGAAATACAATTATTGATGGAATCAACGACTCGAAAAAGTTGACTCCTCAATGTAGGCAAGTCCTATATGAAAAAATAACATCCGTTGCAAAATTTGGTATAGGAATGGCAAGCGTAGAAGAAATAAATTCATACAATATCTTGCAAGCAACAAAACTTTCAATGAAACGTGCGTTGATAGACCTGGACCTAGAATTAGATTATGTGCTAGTTGATGGTAATCAACCACCTGAAGTGAAATGGCAAGTGAAATCCATAGTAAATGGTGATAATTTGAGTACATCAATTGCAGCAGCTTCAATCGTTGCAAAAGTTACGAGAGATCGGCTTATGCAAGAATTGCACAATAAGCATCCTGAATATAATTGGTATAAAAATAAAGGATATGGGACAAAAGAGCACCTTAACGCTATTGGCCTTTATGGAATTACAGAACATCATAGAAAAAACTTTGCACCCATATCTCGGGCATTATAGCCTTTAGATAGTAATCACTTACCTTTTTTGAAAGGCATGTTTTCATTAAATAGGCAAACTGTACTTGATCCATTCCTTAAGGTAAACACTGAACTCACCCTTTCGATTATCAGGTAGTTGTCAGCTGTACGGAAGTTTACTAAAGACTCATACCCTGCAGAATCAACCATAAAAACTGCCGGGAAATCAGAGTTTATTTTATTGAATTGTAGATATGTAAATTTTCCGTCATCAAAAACCTTAATTGGTATTATTGACTGACTGCCTTTAACGTGCGAGATGGAATAATTAAAATTTAAGCCCTTCTTTACAACTTCAATGTCGTTTATATCAGGAATAATGGTATGACTAGCTTGTTCGAAGATATCGCCGTTATTTGTTGTGTAAATCTCATCACTGCTAAATAATGGATAAAGAAACCTTACTTCATATGCTAATTTTGGATCATCTAGTCCAGTTGCTTCTTCAGCATGAAGTTCAAAGTAATAAACTCTTTTATTGGTAATTATAGTTGCGTTAGTATCGGCAATATCATCTATAGGCTTAATAAACAATCTGTTACCTTGAGGAAGGAGTTGCCAACCAGTTGAATCACCCATTGAAAGGTTTTGTATTACCTCCCCTGGTTCAAACAATATGCTGGATTGATAACCATAAAAACCCGTATACTTATGTATAGCTTGTGGGTTATAATTTATTACCTTTATGTGATTATCTCCAGCTATTGAACGTGGCTCCTGTTTTGCAAGTGCATCACTACCACAAAAAAACAACAGTACGGCAAACAGTAAACCAATCATAATATCAAAATAAATTAATCTTCATTTTATCATTGATAGACATGCACTGCAACTGTTAAGCTGTACTATAAACCCCAATTATAGGTTAGCAAGGGGTAGAAAAGGCAAGAAATAAGGCAAACTCCTTAAATACTTTAGAACTACAGGAGGCTTCACCTGAACGGATATACTTGGAATCCTGCCATTTTTACTTCGTAAACATACCAAGAATTCTGTCCATTATTCCACCCATATTTGCTTCAGCTTGAGTATACTCTATTTTACCACCGTGCAAGATTAGTTTAATATCTGATCCAGGTGATATATTAACAAATTTACTGCCAACAACTCCACTGCTAGTGATCAGAGCTGAGCTATCAACTGGCAACTTTATATCTCGGCTTACGCACATATCGATTCGTGCTATGTAGGTAGCTTTGTCAAGTGACACACCAGTTATGCTTCCAACGTCCACACCAGAGATCTTGACACTATCACCAACTCCTATACCGTTAGCGTTAGCAAAAAGACCATATATTTTATAGCAATCCTTATAGTTTTTCTTTATGTAAGATAGCTTATCAATAGCAAAGAAAACCAGAAAAATAGTGAAAATTAATACAAATAATCCAGCGGTTATTTCAAGTATATTTGACCTTCGCATCTTTAGTTATCAGGACTCCAGCTTTTATAGTAATTTTTCACTTTTTGGTTTGGATAGTATGCATCTTTTGTACCCGTTAAATTAGGAGTATGTTTTACTTTTCTTTTTTTATTATTAACTGGTACTACATTATCAGTATAGTGAAGCCATATATGCCATTCCGGAGGCACTGTTGTAGGCTCAGAAACACTGCTATACATAATCCACCTTTTCCCTTTACTTGATTCATAGTAAGAATTTCCATTTTCATCTCTTCCTACAAATTTACCTTCTCTTCGTAATAGGCGTTTTATTGCGTTACAAATTTTAGATAACATAAGAGTATTAAAACAAAAAGTATTATATATACTAATACTTTAACGATATATTAACAACAATTTAATGCAATTACCAATTTTACAAGTTATTATACCAATAATTGCATCAATGTTTTGCTTTCTTACCAAGAAACACAAGGTATCTTGGTTTATTTCTTTTATTGCAACAACAATCACTCTTATCATTTCATCAATACTACTCATAAAAACATATAGAGGCGAGATTATAACTTATCACCTTGGAAATTGGGCTCCTCCGCATGGAATAGAGTTAAGAATCGACGTGTTAAACTCCTTGATTCTAACTTTGGTGAATTTTATAGCGCTGATTAGCGTGCTTTATAGCTTTTATATTAACGAAAAAGAAATTAGCAAAAACAAAATCACTGGTTTTTACTCTCTATTTCTACTGTGCTTAAGCGGACTGCTCGGGATTCTAGTAACAAACGACATATTCAATCTTTATGTTTTTTTGGAAATTTCATCTCTTTCTTCTTATGTATTAGTTTCAATGGGAAGGGATAAAAAAGCCTTGGTTGCAGCATTTGAATATCTAATTAGTGGCACTATAGGGGCAACGTTTTACTTGTTTGGTGTTGGGCTTTTGTACTCCATGACAGGAACGCTCAATATGTCTGACATGGCTGAAAGAATAGTTCCATTATACGATAACAACATCATAAAACTTGGCACATTGTTCATTTTTGTTGGTCTCTCAATTAAAATGGCACTGTTTCCATTAAGCAGGTGGCTGATTAATGCATATAGTGAGGCGCCAAGTTTCATTAGCATATTCTTTTCAGGCACAGTGACAAAAGTGATGATATATGTTTTCATTAGGATCTTCTATACTGTTTTCCATCAGAATTTCTTCTTATTTAAACCATCACTAAGCAACGTGATAATTATCCTCGCACTTTGCGCTGTTATATTTGGGTCAATATCTGCAATAACTGCAAAAGATATAAGAAGACTGCTTGCTAATTCTAGTGTCAGCCAAATTGGTTATATAATTTTAGCACTGAGTTTTAACTCAAAAACAGGTGTATTTGCAGCAATTCTTCACATAGTAAACCACAGCATAATAAAAACATCTTTATTCATGGCTGCAGGATGTATTTCTTACAAATTTGATACAACAAAAATAGAGAATTTATCGGGACTCAAGAAATCAATGCCTTATACAGCACTTGCGTTTACTCTACTTAGTTTAGCATTAGTCGGTGTGCCGCTAACAAATGGCTTTGTAAGCAAATGGTATATAATGAAAGCAGTTATAGAATCTCGCGCGTGGATTTCCCTGATAGCTTTTGCTGCCGGTTCTTTTCTTGCACTAATATACATGTGGAAGATGGTAGAGAAAATGTATTTTGAAAATAGTGCAGCATCAAGCGCTGGAATGACACCGGACAAAATTAATGATGTGCCATTTCCTATGCTTTTCTGTCTATTGTTTATGGCAGCTTTAACAATAGTAACTGGAATATATAGCACTCCAATTCGGTTAGTAGTTGAGAAGTTGGTTTTTTGATTTTTATCTTTGTTTCATATTTTACTATACTTTAAGGTTATAAGTGTGGATAGGCTGAAGAAGATTCATTGGTTATTAGTCATTAACGTGATAGTGCTGTTTTGCGTTGGCATTGCTGTTCAATACTCTTCTGCTGGAGGAAAGTGGGTACCATTTGCAATTCACCAAATAGTCATATTTTCCTTCTTTTTCCTACTCGCTATAGCTATGTCATTCATAGAGCTAGATTTTTATTTGAAGCACGCCTACTTTTTTTATATAGCAGCAGCGATTTCGCTATTAGCAGTAAATTTTTTTGGCTCGCACATAATGGGTGCGACGAGGTGGATAAGAATTGGGTCAATTAGTTTGCAACCATCAGAATTTGCAAAAGTAGGCTTAATACTTGCGTTTGCTCGTTATTTTGATAAGCAAAGTGTGTATAAAATGATGGAATTTAAAAGATTGCTTAAGGCGGTAATAATTATTTTCTTGCCTGTATTCTTGGTGTTAAAGCAACCTAATTTAGGCACAGCTGTGATAATGTTGTTTATAGGAGCATCAATTATATTCACAGCAGTAATAAAAAGAGCTCATTTAGTAATTTATGGGACGCTTGGCATTTTTGCAGTACCAGCTATTTGGCCTTTTTTACGTCCTTATCACAAGCAAAGGATATTGTCGTTTTTGGATTCATCAGTGGATCCACTCGGAATAGGTTATAATGCGCAGCAATCTCAGATAGCTATTGGTTCAGGAGGTTTGCTTGGTAAGGGCTTTGTTAACGGAAGTCAAACTCAACTTGGATTTTTGCCGGAGAAACGTACGGATTTTGCTTTTGCAGTGCTGAGTGAGGAGTGGGGCTTTTTAGGTAGCATGGCTTTAATTTTGCTTTATACCTCATTACTTGGCATAATTTTCTCTATCGCTTATAGGTCGAAAAATTATTTTTCTAAGTTAGTATCTATCGGGATTTTTGCTTTTTTTGGCGCTCATTTTTTTATAAACATTGGAATGTCAATAGGCCTCTTGCCTGTGATAGGCGATCCACTGCCATTTCTTTCCTATGGAGGAAGTACAACTGCTGCAAGCTTGATATGCATAGGATTATTGCTGGCAATAAAAGCAGATGAACAACAAAATGCTTGTATTTCACCTATGCTAAAGTAAAATTAAACTTTACTTAATAGTTTTTATGCTAGATGAAATGCGTGAGGAATGTGGAGTATTTGGTATAAGCTGCAATAACGATGCCGCATTTAACTCTATACTTGCTCTCCACGCTTTGCAGCATAGAGGTCAAGAGTCTTTTGGCGTAGTAACCAGTAACAACGATAAGCTGCACTCTTATCACTTTCAAGGTCAAGTGAGCAGCGTATTTGATGATATAGATGAAATAAAGAAATCCTTACCTGGAGATTGTGCAATAGGTCACGTTCGATACTCAACAAGTGGTAGTAAATTTGGAGTGCAGCCCATGCTTGGCAAAAGTGGCAAATTTGGGGATTTTGCCATAGCACATAATGGTAATTTAATTAATATTTCTCCGATACGCGAACAATTAATTAAACAAGAGTGCGTTTTTCAGTCAGATATTGATACAGAAGTAGTAGTGCATCTGACAGCAAGCGGTGAAAAAGATAGCTTTTTAGAGAGTTTTATATATGCATTAAAGCAAATACAAGGTGCTTATTCTTTTGTGGCAATCAATCAAGAAGTAGTTATTGGAGTACGTGATCCATCTGGAATCAGGCCTCTTGTTTTAGGAAAGTTAAACGGTTCTTACGTTCTTGCATCTGAAACTTGTGCTCTTGATATAATAAATGCAGAGTTTGTTAGAGAAATAGAACCAGGCGAATTAGTTACCATCAGTTCGGATAGTAAGCTAGCCTCAATGTTTCCTTTCCCACAGCAAAAATCAAGTTTTTGTATTTTTGAATACGTTTACTTTTCGAGACCAGACAGCATAATGGAGAATAGGTCCATATATGATATAAGAAAAGAAATAGGAAGAATACTTGCAGAAGAGAGCCCACCAAAAAACAATGTAAATATGGTTGTACCAATACCTGATTCTGGAATACCTGCAGCTATTGGATATGCAAAGCATTCAGGATTACCTATGGAACTGGGGATAATTCGTAATCATTACATAGGAAGAACTTTTATACAACCAACCGCTGAAGTACGTAAAGTTAGAATAAAATTAAAATTCAATGCTAATAAGCACACTTTGAAAGGTAAAAACATAATTTTAATAGATGATAGTATAGTGCGTGGTAGTACGCTCAGAAATATAATAGTTATGCTAAAGGATGCAGGAGTAAAAGAGATTCACCTCAAAATTTCAAGCCCACCAATTAAGCATTCTTGTTTTTATGGAATAGATACGCCAGAGTGCAAAGATTTAATTGCTGCAAATAAATCTGTAGAGGAAATTAAGGAAGTTATAGGAGTAGATAGCCTAGCCTTCTTGAGTATTGATGGACTATATCAGGCTGTTAAAGGAGAGGTGCGTAACAATGCTACACCACAATATTGCGATGCTTGTTTCACTGGTGATTATCCGATTGGCAAATAGTCTACGCAAGATCTTAAGTTTAGAAAATCTTAAACCGCCAAAATTTCTCTTGGCCTTTACTAATTCCGATTCTTGGAGTGCACACATAATCCGGGTTGAGATGAGATTCATAAACACAAAATTTGTGGCTTATAGTAAGGTCCAGTTTATTGTGTTCTTTTGTAATGTTTAATCTTTTGCACAATATTCCTGGTCCGCCTAAGTTTGCTTCAAGCGGTTCAATGAGCTTTAATCCCCGTATTAACACTGCTGCTGGGAACCCTTCTGCTTCTGTTACAATATTTAAACAGTAATACATTCCATATATAAAATACACGTATGAAAACCCCGGCATACCAAACATTACTGAGGTTCGGTTAGTATAGCCTCTTGCCGCGTGACAAGCTGGGTCATTCATTCCTATATAGGCTTCAACTTCGGTTATTATTCCACTAAAGTTAGAAAATTTGAGGACTTTTCCCAATAACTCTCCAGCTACAGTTAAGGTCGGCCGCTCGTAGAAATTTCTTGATAGTATTGTGCTACCCATTTTTTATTTTTGTTCTGAGGTTCTATATAGAATTCAGTTTAAGAATTTCTGGATCCCAGTGTCAAGCACTGGGATGACAAGAAGGGGAGCTACTTGAATGACAAGAAAATGGTACTGGCATAATAAGAAAGAAACACTGAGATGGTGAAAGAGAGAATATACGCAAGCAGCACTCATAGGGTGTCACTCCAGCGCGTGACGCTGGAATCCAGTTTTTTCCTATTACCACAAACCATAGCTTAATTAGTTAGAATAGCATAACTAGCGAATACGAAATGGAGAAGTTTTAATTTGAACTACAGTTTCAGTGCTATTTAACATATATGCCTTTATACACAAAAATGCCAGTATATGATATCATGCCAATCAATATATAATTGAATTATGGTAAAAAAGCTCTCTAATATTAAAGGCTCAAATATTCCTTTGCTTGATCAGTTAGAACGCGCCCCCTTGGTGTGCGCTTTACAAAACTAATTTTGATTAAATAAGGTTCTACTGTTTCTTCAATATTGCCAACATCCTCGGATAGCGCAATAGATATAGTGTCAATTCCAACAGGTCCTGAGGTGTTGAATAAAAATCTTAGATAATGCATATCAAGTTTATTGAGTCCCATTTTGTCTACACCCAATTTTAGCAATACAGAATCAGCGACTTCATAAGTGATTTTTTTATCATCTTTCACTTCAACAAAATCCCTTATTCTTCTGAGTAACCTCAAAGCAATTCTTGGAGTGCCACGTGCACGGCAGGCAATTTCCCGTGCTGCATTTTCTTCAATTTCAGTAGAAAGAACTCTTGCGCCTCTTTTTATAATATTAACCAGTTCTTCAAAAGAATAAAACTCAAGATGCAAGGGAATGCCAAAACGATCTCTGAGTGGCGCAGAAAGTAATCCAAGCCGTGTAGTTGCTCCGATTAACGTAAATGGTGGTAGATCTATCCTTAAAGTGCGAGTAGATGGACCTTCACCTACTAATATGTCCAAGCAAAAATCTTCCATAGCAGTATATAAAACTTCTTCGATGCTGCGATTTAATCTATGGATTTCGTCGATAAATAGAACATCTTTTGCATTTAAAGTGGTAAGCACTGCAGCCAAGTCCCCAGCTTTACTAAGTAAAGGACCAGAAGTTGCGCGGAAGCTGACCCTTAATTCTTTAGAAACAATTTGTGCTAAAGTTGTTTTGCCAAGTCCTGGGGGACCATACAATAAAACGTGATCTAAGGCTTCAGTTCTTGTCTGTGCAGCATTTATAAACACTTTTAAATTTTGTATTAAGTCTTTTTGCCCGACAAAATCATCAAGTTGTTCAGGTCTGATGTTGATATTGCGCACATCTTCAGTATATTCTTTATCGCACGATATTGATTTCATAATGTTTTAAGCGCCATGCGAATAATATCCTTGGTGTCCAGATTTGACGATTCGTCTTGTATTTTTTTTATCGTATCATAAGCTTTCATTTTTTCATACCCAAGATTGATCAATGCTGAAAGGGCATCTTCATTGATTGGATGAAAATTATTGTTATTTATTTCTAATTTACTCACTTTGCCACTTAATTCAGTGATGATTCGATTTATGAGTTTCATGCCAAGTCCACTCATCTTGAGTGCTACTTTATCTTCATTCATAATTGCCAAAAACAGCTGTTCTGGAGTTAATTTACTCAAAATTGACATTGCAGTTTTATAGCTAACACCGCTTACTTTAACAAGCAACCTCAAGCACTGCTGTTCTTCTTTGCTTATAAAACCATATAGCTGAGCGACATTTTCTCTGTTATTTGCATAGGTTTCGATAAGTAATTTAACTCTACTTCCGATGGAACATGCATTTAAAGTTTTGGCTGAGAGATACACCATATAGCCAACATCATTCACATTCAGGATTATGTGATCACTGCGCACTTCATCAACTATTCCGCTTAGATTTCCTATCATTTTTAGCACTGTATAGGGTTCAGTTTAAATACTCCTGGATCTTAGGTCAAGCAAACGAACATTATAACAGAGAGCCAAGTAGCTCATAGAAACGAAAAACTTCCTTGACACATTTTGCCAACATTTGCCGCTTCAAGTCTGTCTGCTATGACTTTTATATACTGATAATCATTATACTCACACCCCGGTACCACCGTTTGAAAGCACAGTTCAATGAATTTTAGAAAGTTTATTTTGTCCATGATATAATGTTGAAACCAGCGCGTGACGCTGGGATGACAAAAAAAGGAGCACTGGAATGACAAGGCTATAGGTTGCAAGCGAGACGTCATACCGTGATTTATTCACGGTATCTCTTGGCATAGATCCCGCTAATAAGTAGCGGGATGACGAATTGCTTAATTGTCATACCGCCGCAGACCGTCATACCGCCGCGGTATCTCATCCGCTAACAAGAGATCCCGCTAACAAGTAGCGGGATGACGATTGTCAGGGTGTCATTCCAGCGCCCCTATAATGTCATCCCAGTGCTCCTATAATGTCATCCCAGTGCGTGACACTGGGATCTCATTTCACTCTATAATAGCAGTGATCCTTTCTTGTCATCCCAGTACTGATTAGCTATAAAATTTAAGAAGATATTTAAGAAATTTACCAAATAAAAAAAAGGCAAAAGAAGCCCCGTGGTGCGAGTTTTGACTCTATATTACTGTAAGTGGCGCTGTAATAATGTGCTAACGCTTAAAATAAGCGCGATTTGGCTGAATGTAGAAAAAATAAAAAAGACATGCAGCCGCTATAATTTTATGTAATCCGCCAAAAAATACCCTGAGTTTTTTACTGAATTTTGTCATTGAGCCTGCAGGTCAAAAACAAGTTTTGAGTCATAAATACCCTTATTATCATAACAAGGGGGCTGGCGGAGTTTGTCAAGCAAGTTTTATGGCCTAGCGTCACACGCTGGAATGACATCGGATCTCACATTCATTCTACTGCAACGCAGAAAATTCGTACAATTGTGCATGATGTAGGGTTTCTGGCTACATTTTTCTATTAAACTCACCTTTCCTCTATGTAACAGATTTCGTATTAAATTTTAAATTTAATGCGCCTAGATATACAAGCATTCCTAGCAAAACCATAGGTATAGAAAGCAACTGCCCCATAGTTAAATCAAGCCACAAATAGCCAATTTGATAGTCTGGTTCGCGAAAAAACTCAACGAAAAAACGTGCTATTCCATACCACATAACTGCAATACCAGTTAACGCACCGTGATACAGTCTTATTCTAGTCAAGAAAAACAGTGAATTTGCAACTGCAAAAAGTAGCAGTCCTTCAAAAAGTGCCTCATAAAGCTGGCTTGGATGACGCAGCAAATTATCACCACTTTCTGGAAATACCATACCCCATGGCATAGTTGTAACTCTGCCAAATAACTCTCCGTTTATAAAATTGCCTATGCGACCTAAAAATAAACCTATGGAAACTCCGCAAGAAACTAGGTCCAGTGCATAAAATATAGGAATGTTATGTCTTTTACACGAAATTATTACTGCAAGCAAAACTCCTATAGCACCACCATGAAATGACATTCCTCCTTCCCAGGTCTTCAATATCTCGATAGGGTTGCTTATATAAAGAACTGGATCATATATCAATACGTAGCCAAGTCTACCTCCAAGGATAATGCCTATAATAGTGGCTGTTAATAACGAATCGTAAAAATTCTTAGTAAATATTTTTTGGTCGTCTAGCTTGTGTAAATACCAATATGCAGACACTATACCCAAAACGTAAGCTAAGGAATACCAATATATAGAAACAGGACCGATGCTGAAAATTACTGGATTTAAAGACATATTTTGCTATAAATTATTCTTAGACAATCTACTTTTTTCACGATCCCACTCTCTCTGTTTTATGGTTGCTCTCTTATCGTAGAGTTTTTTTCCTTTTACAATGGCAATTTTAGTTTTTGCAAATCCTTTATCATTAAAATAGATCGAAAGCGGCACAACAGTTATCCCAGCGGTTTTGATTTGACCAATTAGTTTGTTTATCTCTTTTTTATGTAAAAGCAGTTTACGTTCCCTTTTTGGTTTATGATTTTTTCGGTTTGCAGCTTTATATTCTGCAATATGCATATTGTGCAGCCATATTTCGCTATTCTTTTCGATAACGTAGGCGTCGGAAATATTTACTTTTCTTTCTCTTAGCGATTTAACTTCACTGCTTAATAAGACCATACCCGCTTCAAATTCTTCTAAGATGAAATATTCAAACCTTGCTTTCCTATTTTCTGCAATAACTTCCATATCTAAAGATATCTTTAAGCTTCAATATATTACAGAGTTTTTGACTTAATTCATAATATATCTTTCCTTAAAAAATCATTTAAGTTATACTGCAAACCATGAACCTTAGGCAAAAAATCAAGTTTTTTTCTCTATCATTTGTAATTTTATTTTCTCTATGGACTGTATTGTCTGGTTATTTTGAGCCATTTTTTATTTTTTGTGGAGTGTTTTCCTCTATATTCACATTATTTATCTTTAGAAGGTTGATAAACGCTGAAAGAGCTCTTAGCCAGATTTTAAATGGTACGAGTAGACTGTCGTTTTATAAGTTAGTAAGTTATATACCATGGTTAATGTACCAAATCATTTTATCAAGTGTTTATGTAACAAAAAAGGTGCTACGACTCAAATCTAAGCTTGAGCCAATCATTATCCTAAGAAAATGCAAAGGGCATAATGATGAAAGCATTGCGTTATTTGCCAATTCGGTTACAATCACTCCTGGAACTTTAACTATCAATGTTGAAAGTAAGCAGAAAACATACTTCTCTACCATGTATCTGATAGATAAAGATCTTGAAAGCGGCATTTCTGAAATAGAAAATAAAATCTTAAAAATACTACGTTCAGTTAAGTAATTGCTTTAAATAAGTTAACAGCATCCTTATATTCCCTTACAAGACTTTCAAGCATCTCTTTTGGAAGGCTATTGTTAACAATAGAACATAAATAATTATGTAAATCTTCTAACCTTAGTATGTTATTTCTCTTCTTGCTGTTGAATTTATACGGAAAAATACCTTCCATAACTTCAATAGTAGTAGCCTTGTTTAAAAATACATTTTCACTTGTCACGCTTATTCTTGCTAAAACAGTGTTAATTTCAGGTTCGTCATTTGTATAAAAATCTGATAGCTGAGTTATTCTAATAACGTATAAAGTTACTATTTTTGATAAGCAATTATCAGCATATTCACAATTTTTTATTACCTCCCACTGAGTAACCTGGGATTTACCTATTTTTGCATTGTTCGGTAATTTACTCATTCAACTTTCTCCATTTAATCCAGTAGATAGATTATACTAATACTTTGTTAAATAAATGATAACGCAATCATAAAAATATATATTCATAATGGCATGTTATGTAAAATAGTACGATATCCAGACATTAAAGTTGATTTAGGCTGGTTTATATTGGGCACCTCTTATTTCTGCATTACCTAAGCAAGCTAAGCTGTAAAATGACAGTTGGACATCAGCTCATAACAGGAGCACTCTGAAATATAGCTAACCCAAGAAAGGTTTTCCCACGTCATACCGCCGCGGTATCTCAACATAGATTCCGCTAACGAGTAGCGGAATGACGAATTTGTTGTTTTTCAAATCGTTGGTAAACCTAAGTCACTTTAGCTATAGATTTACTTTTTGAGTTATTTTGTTAACATTAATTATTACACCAAATCAATTGCACAAAATGAAAAAGGTGAAACTTGGGATACTAATTTCAGGCAGGGGATCAAATATGCAGGCCTTGATAGAGGCATGTCAAAATCGTAATTTTCCTGCAGAAGTTGTGTGCGCTATCACAAATAATAGCGAAGCTGCTGGCCTAAAAATAGCAGAACAAGCAGGAGTGCCAGCGTTTATTGTTAGAGATAAACCACTTGATGCTGATAAAATTCACGAAATATTTGTTCAACATAAGGTTGATTTAATTTGCCTTGCAGGGTTTATGAGAATCCTGCAAGCTAATTTTCTCAGTAAATGGAATAACAAGGTGATAAATATTCATCCCTCTCTACTTCCGTCCTTTAAGGGCATAAATGCTCAAGAGCAAGCTCTAAAAGCAGGAGTAAAAATCGCAGGCTGTACTGTACATTACGTCACTCCTGAAATTGATGCTGGAGCCATAATTGCTCAAGTTGCTGTGCCAGTGTTACCAGCTGATGATATTCAAAGCCTCTCAGAACGCATTCTAGCTGAGGAGCATAAGTGTTATGTAGAAGCAGTAAGATCAATAGCAGAAAGTATTAATTATTGACCTTAAGTGTTTCTCCCAACTTCAACAAAAAATAAATTTTCGGGTTCCAGTAAAGAGCTTGCCAGTTCGTTTACTTTCTCTAATTTAACGTCATTAATATAGCTCACAAAATCATTTATATGGTTAATATCGCGGTTGTTTGTCTGAATATTATTTAGTTTTGCAACTATGTTGTTATTATTAAACATAGAGAAAACATAGGAATTTACCATACCAATTTTTGCATCCCGAAACAACTGCTCATCAATTCCTTCCTTTTTTATCCTGCTAAATGTATCTTTTACTGCTGATATAGCTTTGCCAGCAGTAGAACTATCAGTATTAATACTTCCAGCTATAACGTTCCCATGTTTATTGGAAATAATATTTGCATAAACACCATAAGTAATACCCAAATTTTGTCTCAATTCTTTCATTAATATTGAATTTAGCCCCATGCCGCCAAGTGCATTAATCAAGACTTGAGCATTATAGTAGTCTGGATCTTCATAAGCTATGCCTTTTTGAGCAAAAAGTATCACACTTTGTGGTATATCCATAAAAATGTTTTTATTCTCTGCAGGACCAAAATCATTTTTCACAGGTATTTTTCTAACTTTTGATCTTTTTGACGGCAATTTAGATAAATATTTATCTAATAATGTAATAATTTCTTCTTTTTTTGCACAACCAGCAACACTGATAACTATGTTATCTTTAGCAAAATTACGCTTTATGTATGTTAAAACATCATCTCTAGTAATGCTCATCACAGTGTCAAGAGTTCCATATTCACTTTTTGAGTAAGGATGTTTTTTAAACAATAACGTATTCAATTCTTTTCCAGCAACAAAAAAAGGATTTTTTTCAAGATTATTAAAATCAACTTTGGCTTTCTCGAAAACTCTATTCAACCCTTCAGGGTCAACTTTAGGACGCATTATAGCGTCGCTCAATAATGAAATACCTTCTTCAAGATTTTCTGATAAAGCATCTAATGAAACTCTAAATGCTTCTAAACCAGCAATAAAATTTAAACTAATCCCTTTATCTTCTAGCCTTTTTGCAAAATCTTTGGCATCATTTTTTTCTGCCCCTTCTTGAATTATAAGAGAAGTAAACCAGGTAAGTCCTTGTTTTTCTACATTTTCATATGCATAACCTGCATCTTTGAATGATATATTAAGTGAAATTTTTGGTAAATCGTGGTTTTCAACAAATAGAAACTTAAATCCTTTACGGGTAGTGACCTCCTCTATATTTAGGTTACCACTTGCTTGTAAATTAAAGCCTAGACAGAAAAAAAATAGGAGTACAAATTTACTTATTCTCATTATCATCTCCTTTTGGCAACAAACGACCAATTAACTTATTAGCAGAAAAAATAGCACGGATTTTATTATTTACATCCTCTAAATTGACATCATTAATCTTGCTATATGAAATATCTATTTCATCAAGTGGAATACCAAGCGCTAACTGTGAGCCGTAAAAGAATGCTATATTCTCTAAGCTAGATAAGTTATCAAACTGTGCTGCTTTATATCTATATTTTGAGCTTTGCAACTCCTCATCCGTTATTCCTTTAGACATGAAGTTATTAATAGCATTTTCTAATTCTCTTTCAACAGCGCCTAAACTAACCCCGCTTTTTGGAATGACCTGAATATCAATGTAGCCATCACTAAAAGTTAAACTATTGTAATAAGCAGATACTGATACTGCCACATCTTTATCTAAAACCAAATCTTTATACAGTTTGCTGGATTTGCCGCTACCTAAAATGTCAACCGCTAAATGAGCAGCAGAGGTTTCACTTGTGTGCTTAAATAAAGAAACACGATAACGAAAATATAAAACTGGTTCTTTTACTTCAGTGCTCTCTAAAATCACCGATAAACCTGCATTATGCACTGGATCCTGATTTGGGTAATGTCTCATTACAGGCTTAGCTTTAATTTCGCCATATTTTTCTTCTGCTAGCTTCACTACTTCATCAAATTCCACATCACCCACAATCAGTAATATTGCATTGCCGGGGTGATAATAGTTATCATGAAACCTCGTTATGTCATCCTGATTGTAAGTTGTGATATCGCTCTCCCAGCCAATAACAGACCTGCCATAGCCAGTACGGTAAAATGCACTATCCATTTCTTCCCACAACAAGCTGTTAGGATGATTATCAAATCTCATCTTCCTCTCTTCCAGTACAATGTTTTTTTCTCTTTCTATTTTATCTTGGGTAACATTAAAATTGCCCATTCTGTCTGCTTCAACTTCCATTGCCAGTGGTAAGTCATTTTTAAGGACTAATTCGTAGTAACAGGTATATTCCTTAGTAGTAAACGCATTAAACTGGGCCCCAATGCTACTCATAGTGGCTTCTATATCTGTGAACTTCCCTGTAGTTTCAAACATTAAATGTTCAAAGTAGTGAGCCAATCCTGCTTTGCCAATTGGATCATCCATTCCCCCAACTTTGTATATTACTGCATGTAAAACGGCTGGAATCCGATGATTAGAAACAACATAAACATCTAGTCCGTTACTGAGTTTAGTATATTTTATGTTGTGCTCTATGTTTAAAGCATTCGAAGAAATTGGGTAAGTAAAAAAAAGTACAGGTAGTATAAGAAAACTAAAAAACTTATGAAGCATTATTTCGACCTAATATAAAAACAATTATTTTATTCCTCATTTTGTTTAGAAATAAGCATATCGTATATATACCACTTATATAACAATGTAAACATTCCACAAACTATAGATAAATCTGCTAAATTAAAGGCTGGCCAATACCAATCATCAATATGAAAATATATGAAATCATATACAGCTCCCCAATAGATCCTATCAACTACGTTTCCGATTGCTCCACCAATCATCAGAGAAAAACCAAGGTAAGTTGACTGATCGTCAGACTTGTATATCAAATATGCAAGTATACCAATTATTAGTATTGAAAATGCTGAAAAAAAGAAACCGCCATGTGGTAAAGCGCTACACATTCCAAAACTAATACCTGAATTCCAAACTTCAACTAGTTTTATAAAACTAGCGATCTGAATTGATTCTCCTTCATCAATCAATGAGTTTATGTACAATTTGCTCGTTTGGTCAATCAATACTATAATTAATATAATAACTAAGCATAACTTTTTCATAAATTTGCCTTTAACCTATAAACTTTAAGTATATCATAATTTATCTGTTTTGTTAACTCCTCAATACTATGGAATTTTTTTTCTGACCTTATGAATTTTAAAAGTTGTATATTGACTTTATGACTATATACGTCTTCATCAAAATCGAATATGTGCATTTCTATTATAGGCTTTTTCAGATCCTTAAATGTAGGTCTCATACCAATATTGACTACTCCATATAACCAGTTTGGGTTATTATAAGAAAACATCACTTTAGCGTAATATGTACCAAATTTTGGTTTTATCATGCAATCTTCTATAGGAATATTTATAGTTGGGAATCCTATTTCTCTACCTCTACACGCACCCTTTGTCACAACACCAGAAACTTGATAAGGTCTACCAAGTAATTTATTAGCAATGTCTATTTCACCTTTCTGTACATACTCTCTGATTGAAGAAGAAGAGCAAATTTTGCCGTCAATTATTAATGGCTCTAATTTAGTCAAAGAGTATCCATATGTTTCAGAATATTTCTCTAGAGTTAATATATCACCCAATCGTTTATGACCAAAAGTGCAATTTTCTCCGACAATTATGTGTTTAGCGCCATATTTATCTATTAAAATCTCACTGATAAAGTCATCGCAGCTAACCTCAGAAAAACCTCTACTAAAATTAATAATATACAAGTAATCTATACCATAGCTGCTGATTAGTTCCTTTTTTTGTTCTTGGTCTATTAACCTAAAATTGTTTCTACCAAATAAAACAGTTGATGGGTGAGGCTCAAAAGTTAAAACTGCAGAGGGTAATCCTCTTTCTTGTGCTACCTTCTTTAGAGTGGAAATTGCAAATTCATGTCCTAAATGAATGCCATCGAAATTTCCGAAGGTTAGTGCTATATTATTTTCTATCCCTTGCTCACAATTATAAATAATTTTCATACAATTTGATGTTTTTACATGTTTCTTATATATAATAACTATATTTTAGCAAGCTACGGAGATAAATTGTGAAAAATACTAAAGGAAAAGTTATAATATATGTAAAGCATCACTGCCCATTCTGCAAAAAAGCAAAAGAGTTACTGGATAAAAAAGGTGTGAAATATGAAGAAATCGATGTGCTCAAAAACTCAGATCTATTTAACGACATAAAATCAAAGTATAACGTTAGAACAGTTCCACAGATCTTTATTAACGATAAGCACATTGGGGGGTGTGACAAATTGATGGATCTTGAAAAAGAAGGAAAGTTGGATGATATGCTAAATAATAATGACAATCACACTGATGTCACAACCTACACAAACAGCAATGATGAATGTGGAGAGTGTGTTATACCACATGATGATTTTATGTAACTTTTTATCTTGTTTTGTCGTGTAATACGTAAATGAAAACTAGTATGCTCACTTTAAACAATTCTTAATGAATTAAAAATACAATTCATTTAGTGAGTTTTTTTAGTGGGAAAAAATGACAAAAAATATTTCAATTATTAGCAGAAACTTAATTAGTATCGAATTAGTTAACAAACAAGATTTAGAGAATTTCATCAAGATTTTCACAGTGCTTGATAAACATATAGCAGCTAAAACACTTTTTACAGAAGAAGTGAGAATAGAGTATAAACAGCACAACGGCGGAGAAGTTGTTGAATTGCTAAAAGATACAGACTTTACATATCATGAGGTTGAAAATGTATTGAACCACCTGAGTAAACATGGAATGAAGGTGCCCAGCAGTGTTATAGCACACACCCTTTTTGCTGCATACAATCACGCACTTGAATCTAAGAATGTAGCATTTTCTTTTTCTGAAGGCTCTCCACAATTTAACATCAGAGTGAGTAAGAACACCTTCATAATAACTCCTATGAGTGAAGAGAATTTGGAATTGAATTCACAAATTAGCAAGACATTAATAGAGTCGTTACAGAGCGAAAAAAATATTTATGATTGTATAGTAGAAGAAAATACCATTAAAGTTATAGTGCATTCTGAAATACATCAAGCTATAAATTTGATTATAAAATCACTGATAAAGTCTCGCCTTTTAGCAAAAGAGGAAGAAGGAAAATTCAAAGAGAAATTGAGACAACTTGCTTTTAAGGATCAAGCTTTTGTTGAATATTCCAGTATCAAAACCATCAGTAGGTATCCACATAATCATCCTCTGAGAAAGCATGAAAGTATTACTAAGGATATAGAAAATATTTTATGTGATTTCATAGCAAATGAGAACAGCGAGTTTGCTATAGAGCGGTTAAATAAGCTGAGCTCAGCAGTTTCTCCGGATACTCCAAGAATCATCACTAAAACTATAGATAAACTTGTTAAATTTCATTAAGGTATACGAGAGCCAATAGACTTCTTGTACTACCTTCTGTCATCCAAGTAGCCAAGCTACTTGGTTCTTTTTTTGGGTTCAGCACTATGTACATAGCTGTACAAACATTGTAGCCGTTATTCAAGTAGTCCGCAGAAGCAAAAAACTTCCTTGACAAACTCCGCCAGCCCCCTTATTATGACAGTAAGGGTATTTATGACTCAAAACTTGTTTTTGACCTGCAGGCTCAATGACAAAATTCAGTAAAAAACTCAGGGTATTTTTTGGCGGATTACATAAAATTATAGCGGCTGCATGTCTTTTTTATTTTTTCTACATTCAGCCAAATCGCGCTTATTTTAAGCGTTAGCACATTATTACAGCGCCACTTACAGTAATATAGAGTCAAAACTCGCACCACGGGGCTTCTTTTGCCGTAACCGTTCACGGATTGTGAGAATGAATTAAAGAACTAAGCAGTGACAGCTACTAGATTCTGTAGCTTTTGAAAGGGGTTCTGGCCATTTAGACGTGATGTCAAAAATATCGACAACATTCTTTCCACGAATCTTTCTCCACGTTCTGACCAGGTGAAAAAGCTGTTTTTACGATAAATTACGTACCGTCTAATTTGCCGTTCTGCAAGGTTATTAGTTGTTTCTATCACTTCAGGTTTTCTTAAAAACTTCCACATCATATCCTCAGATCGTAACATCTTAGCGGCCATTCTTGAAGCTTGAGTACTATTTGCAACCCTCGTCATTTTACGTAAAAAATGTTTTACCCTTTTCCGAATTTTTCGCACCAGTCGATAAAATCTCAAATTATCTATCAAATTTTGTTTTTTTGCCTTATCTACTACAAACACCTTATTGCTGAGCGATTTTAGTGCTTGGCCAATTTTGCTCACTTCAACATTTTTACTATGGGCAAATCTCTCAAAATCTCTTGCCAGATGTGCCCAACATATCTGTCTATTTTCACGATTGAAGTAATTGTATACAGCGTATCTATCGCTCACAAATATACCATCATATTCTGGCAGTAAACTCTTCAACACCTTCTTACCACGAGACTCGCTTACCTTCAGAAGTGTCAACGCTTTGTTTGTTATTACCCAACTCCAGCCTCTCTTTCCTTGATTTCTGTGCCCTGTTTCGTCTATATGCAAATACTCGCTTCCTTGCAACTCTTCCTTCATTTTCTCATATTCAGATGCACACTTCTTCGATACCCTGCGTTCAGTATTTGAGACTAAACCAAGGCTTATATTTAGATTAAAAATACTGCCCAAAATTTGCTGTACCTCTCTTTTTGAGTTAATAAAAAAGCCGCTAAGGCTGCTTATAACTGTTTTAGCATTGGGTCCTAGAAAATCTCTTGCAACACCTTCGGGTAAATTTGCTGTAATTCTTTTATTACATACTCTACAATCTCCTCTTTGCAACCTGTACTCAGTTACAATTGGCTTAATTTCTGGCAACTCTGCCTTCTGATGAATAATTTCATCTTCTAAAGTAATCTTACCTCCACACATACAAATTGTATCAATTGTGCATCTCACTACCTCGTCTGCAGCCATTAATTCACGCTTATGCACCTTATGTCCTGGCTGACCTCCTGGTTTTTTATCACTTTTCTTTTTTGCTTTCTTACGATATATATCTCGTGATGGTGGCAGCGATGAATTTTGCGAATTTAAGCCCAATTTGTCTTCTAATTCAACTATTTTTGCTTTCAAGCTATCATTTTCTCTGATCAGTGCTTTTATTTCTTCCTTGAGATTAGGTTTTCTGCTACAACCTTTTCTTGCAGCACTGTTGTCATTTACCCATTCCATATTTAGCTTCCTATCTCTTTACACTTTTATACTTACTTTGTAAACCACCTTATCTCCGTGAACGGTTACAGTTTATCACATATTGTACTGGTGATGCTTTCGGTTTGTAATACCTTATTCTGTAGTCTGAATATAGACCCAGCGTTTTGTATATCCATTCGCTACTCCACTTCTTCCACCCAAACCCTTTCTTTGCTTTCCTGGCTCGCATTAAGTTGCGTCTTACCTTCTTTTCCACCCAATGTTTTACGTAATTGAACTTTCGACCAGAGTTCCCTATCCTAAAGTAGTTTACCCACCCTCTCAATATCGGATTGATGTCATGTATCACTCTTTTTATCGGTTGCGATTTATAGCGCCGAAATATTTCCTTCAACTTGCGTAGCAGGTTTGTTCGTGCTTTCATCTGCGGTGTTTTCCTGACATTCCATTTTCCTTGTCTTGTGATATTCTCTTGAAAATCAAACCCTAGGAAGCTAAATGTTTCTCCTTTCTTTAGGTTGATGACTTTTGTCTTTTCTTCATTTACGCTCACTTCTAGTTTTGCTAATTCTTCTTCCAACCTTCTGTATACTGCTCTTTCTAGCCATTCCCGTTTCGGGTGTTCACTAATCAGTATCACTAAATCGTCTGCCCATCTGGCATATTCCATACGTTGGTACTTTCCTTCTTTGGTCACCTCTTTTGCTTTCTCCAACATTTTATCTACCTCATTTAGGTATATATTGCTTAGTAGTGGCGAAAGTGGTGATCCTTGTGCTATTCCTCGTTTTCCTCCTGTTTTGAGGATTAGCTTAATCATGCGCATGATTTCTTTGTCATTTATTCTTTTGGCAATCTTTTCCATCAGAATATGATGTCGCACATTGTCGAAGTAGGATTTCAGATCTACGTCAATTACTTTTGTATTGCCTTTGATTGCTGCTTCCGTTACTTTTTGTACTGCTTCATGCGCATTACGCTTAGGTCTATACCCGTATGATCCTTTTTGGAAGTCTGATTCGAATATCGGTTCAAGTATTAGCTTCAGTGCTGTTTGCACTATTCTATCCCGGATGCAGGGTATGTTCAACTTTCTGAATTTTCCTCCAGATTTTGGTATTTCCTTCCTCCGGTTCCTATTTGGGCTATAGGTCTTGGTTATTAGTTCGTGTCTTATTTGTTGAAGATACTTTTCTAAGCCTTCTGCCTCTATCGATTCGAATGTCATCCCATCTATTCCTGGTGCCCCATTACTCTTCTTTGTTAGCTTATATGCTTCTTCCAGTGTCTCCATCTTACAGACGTGAACATAGATTCCCCAGAATCGCCATTCCGGTTCTGCTTTCGCTTTGATATATATCTTTCTTCTCAGGTCTTGTAATTTTATTGGCATTTTTATCATTTTTACCTTTACCTTCCTTTTGTTAAAAGATTTCTACTAGCAGGGTGCCTTTGCTCCATGAGCGTTACCTCACTTCTTCACTACTACGCACCCATCTGCCACCCTCTCATCTTCAGTTCACTTCCTGTTTTCCAGTTATAGAACCTACCTCTCCAAGGTATTTCTCCTTGGGATGAGGAGGGCTTCTCCAGTTGCTTTGTATGTCCTCATTGCCATGCCGTTACTAACACCCCGCTGAAGTAGACCTATCGTTTCATTCGTTTTTCGTCTGGTCTATTCTGTCTTCGCCAGTACCAAGATGGCTCGACCTTCAGAATATTCCTTTCGAGGCAATCTGTGTATTCGCTTTCGCTACGGCCTGGTAATTCGCCATTATCCTACGATAATGTTGTCGGTAGGCTTCAACATTTTGGTTTCCCTCCATGCTGCTACCCAAGCTACAGGATTCCGACTTTTATCCTGGTAGGTCTATCTCCTACTGAACAATACTTGCCTTCTCTGGACGCACTCAGTCCTGAAAACAATAGCAAATACTATGTTTGTGGTGGGAAAGCAGTAGGTTTATTTCTAGGTTTGAGCATAGCATACCTCGCAGGAGCTGCTGCTTTAACTCCTGTTGTTGCTGTTGCAGTATTTATTGCAGCCACTGTTGTTGGTGCACTGGTGGGTTATGGTATTGGAAAGTTTTGCGAGAAAGTAAGTGAAGAGAAGCAAAATGATCCTGATATGAGTATGTGTACTGCAATTAAGAATGTACTTACTCCCGAATGTTTAAAATCACAATCGCAAGTTCATCCATAAGGTAGGCATTTAATATTGACTTTACTACGATAGTCACTTTAAATTAGTAATTGTTGTTGCAGTTAAAGTATCGATGCCTTTTTTCTTTTATTTTTTCGCAATTCTTAGCATTTTATCTGCTGTTTGTGTGATTAGTGTAAGAAATCCTGTGCATGCAGTATTATTTTTAATTTTCACCTTCGTTAATTCTGCAGTTCTTTTTATTCTCCTTGGAGCTGAATTCATCGCTATGATGGTGCTGATAGTATACATCGGTGCGGTTGCAGTGTTATTCCTTTTTGTAGTTATGATGCTCGATATTGACTACATAAGGTTGCGCCAGGGTTTTGCGAAGCATTTCACTTCTGGTGCTATATTATGTGTTGTGTTTTTTCTGATTATCAGTTTTGTAATCCGCAGCTCAACGCTGAATATAAGTAATGTTATAAACTATAATGCCAATAACGTGAAAGCTATCGGTAATTTGCTCTACACTGACTACATGTACGCTTTTCATCTTTCTGGTATTCTGCTGCTTGTTGCAATTGTTGGTGCAATTGCTCTTACTTTGCAGGACAAGAAAAAAGGAGTTAAAAAACAGAATGTATTAAAGCAATTGACACAATCTTCATCTGTAAAATTGGTTAAGGCTAAATTTGGAAAAGGAGTAGAATGGAAATAGGATTAAATCATTTTTTGATAGTTGCTGCTATTTTGTTCACTATTGGGGTGTGCGGTATTTTCATTAACCGTAAGAGCATAATCAATATATTATTATCAATAGAAATATTATTGCTGGCGATTAATATCAATTTAGTTGCTTTTTCTGCCTTTATGAATGATATAGTTGGGCAAATTTTTGTGATGTTTGTGTTGACTGTTGCGGCAGCAGAGTCAGGAGTTGGGCTTGCAATATTGGTTGTATATTATAGAAGTCGTGGCAATATAGATGTTGAACAAGCGAACTTAATGAAAGAATGAAAGTATGATGGATATACTGAAATTAATAGTATTTTTGCCACTCTTTGGTTCGCTATTTGCAGCACTTTTTAGAAAAAGTCAGTTAGTTACAACGGCAGGGATTGGAATATCTGCAGTTTTATCTTGGTATGTTTTTCTCACCTTCTCTGAAAATTATCACTTGAGTTTATTTCCTCTATTTTCATTAAGTGTATTAAAAGTAAATTGGGCAATTAGTGTGGATGCTCTCTCATCCTTAATGCTTATTGTTATTACCACCGTTTCACTAGTAGTCCACCTCTATTCTATCGGTTATATGGAGCATGACAAAGGGAAGTCGAGGTTTTTTTCTTACCTATCGCTATTTACGTTTTGCATGATTGTGCTGGTTGTAAGCGATAATTTCGTGCAGCTTTTTTTTGGCTGGGAAGGGGTTGGCCTATGTTCTTATTTACTCATAGGATTTTGGTTCCAAAAATATTCTGCAAATAATGCAGCAATTAAAGCATTTGTTGTGAATAGGGTAGGAGACTTTGCACTATTGATTGGGATCTTTCTCATTTATTATACATTTCACTCTTTGAAATTTACTGAAGTTTTTGACACAGCTGATCTTCTTGGCGCACAGAACATTAGGGCATTCTGCTGTGAATTTAAAATAATTCATATAATATGCATATTACTTTTTATTGGCTGTATGGGTAAATCTGCACAGCTTGGTTTACATGTTTGGTTGCCAGATGCAATGGAAGGGCCAACCCCTGTTTCTGCACTCATTCACGCAGCAACGATGGTAACAGCAGGTATATTTTTAGTAGCAAAATGTTCTCCATTGTTTGAGCTATCAAATGTGGCACGAGAATTAATAGTTATTGTTGGGGCACTTACTGCTTTTTTTGCAGCTACGGTTGCGATTACTCAGAACGATATAAAAAAAATAATTGCTTATTCAACCTGCAGCCAACTTGGTTATATGTTCATGGCATGTGGGCTTTCTGCTTACAATGTTGCTATTTTTCATTTAATGACACACGCTTTTTTTAAAGCTCTACTATTTCTTGGTGCTGGCAATGTAATTCATGCAATGCATCATGAGCAAAACATTCAGAAAATGGGAAATTGCTGGAAGAAAATCCCTTGCACTTACACTCTCATGTGGATTGGGTCTCTTGCGCTTTCTGGAATATTTCCATTTGCAGGTTTTTACTCAAAGGATTTGATAATTGAACATGCTTATAGCACGGATAGCTTTGCTTTTGTAATAAGCTTAGTTGTTGCATTCTTCACAGCGTTTTACTCTTGGAGGTTATTGCTTCTTGTGTTCCATAGCCAAAAACAAAGTAAAATTAATATACATGAAGCACCGAAGATTATGCTTATACCATTACTGATACTTGCTTTTGGATCGGTATTTTCTGGAATATGGGGAGCAAATATTTTGAACATAACTAGTAATGCGTTTTGGAAATCAAGTTTAATGGTGATTGATGAGCATGGAGTTCATAATTTCTTTATAAAATTACTACCAACCTTGGCAAGCCTAAGTGGAATAGCACTTGCGTACCTGATTTACCAATATCAAGTAATTAGGCAAATTAAGAGTAAATTTTTACTTAAGTTTTTGCAGAATAAATGGTACTTTGATGAGGTGTATGAGTTTGTTATAATTGCACCGATAAGGTTTATATCTAGGCTTCTATGGAAGTTTGATGTTAAGGCTATTGATTCATTTGGACCAAATGGTGTTGTAAGGTTGGTTAATGAATGTTCAAAAAGTTCTATAAAGTTACAAACTGGTTATATATTTGATTATGCATTTATTATGTTTGTTACTTTAATAATCGGTGCTTTATATATTATTGGAATTAAATAGAAGGTGTTGTTACTTAGTATATTCTTGCTTCCACTGATAGGAGCGTTGATTTTATCCTCGATCAGGATTAATCATCAATCTATACACCTAAGATTCCTTGCCCTATTTTTTGCTGTACTTCCATTTTTGCTTAGCATTGTAGCTTGTATAGAATTTGATTATAACAATACGGACTTTCAGTTTGTCAGCTATCCAGTAAGAGATATTGGAATAGGGGTGGATGGAATATCGTTGCTTTTCCTTCTACTTACGACCTTCTTGTTTGTTATTTGTATGCTCTATAATTGCAAAATGAGTTATACGACCCTAAAAGCCTATATGGCATTATTTCTACTGCTTGAGAGTTTTGTAGTCGGTTTTTTCGTTTCACTGAATGCTATAAGCTTTTATGTGTTTTTTGAAGCTGTCTTAATACCAATGTTCTTTATTATTGGCATTTGGGGAGGGAAGCAAAGGATATATGCGACGTTTAAGTTATTTCTTTATACATTAACTGGCTCATTATTATTTCTACTTGGGTTGGTATACATCTATAGTGTTTTTGGAACGTTTAGTATACAAAAATTAGCTACATTAGTGCCAAGCCTTGATCTTGAAGTGCAGTCATTGCTGTGGATTGCATTTTTTATTTCTTTTGCAATAAAAGTACCGATGTTTCCATTTCACACTTGGCTTCCTGATGCGCATGTGCAATCACCAACTTCTGGATCTGTGATTTTAGCTGGCTTGCTTATTAAAATGGGGGGATATGGATTTTTAAGGTTTCCTATTCCAATGCTTCCTCAGGCAAGTTTGTATTTTTCAAATTTCGTTGTTGTGCTGAGCATTATTGCGGTGATATATGCTTCTCTAGTTGCGTTTGCTCAAGATGATATAAAGAAGTTAATAGCTTATTCTTCAATAGCACATATGGGGATCGTTACTGCTGGCCTCTTTTCATTTTGTGAGGAAGGAGTACTGGGTAGCATATTTCAAATGATTAGTCATGGCCTTATTTCTGCTGCTTTATTTTTGTGTGTTGGAATGCTATATACTCGAACTGGAACTTTGGAGATTGCAAAGTATTTTGGCATAGTAAATACAATGCCAAAATTTGGTTTTATGTTCATTTTGTTTTCAATGGCTTCAATAGGGCTACCTGGAACATCTGGGTTCGCAGGTGAGTTTTTGGCTATGGTTGGAATGTTTAAGAGCATAGGGTTTTTTACAGGATTTATCGCACTTGGCACTATTTTAAGCGCAGTTTATATGCTGAATTTATGTAAGCAAATAATATGGGGGGTTAGCTATTCTAAATTATTAAATAATCGCTTGGATAGCATAGAATTTTCTGTCTTAATTCTGCTTGCAGTGCTTGTTATTTTGCTTGGATTCTACCCAACCCTTGCACTGAATTATTTGAAGCCATGTATGGCAAATTTGTTAGTCAAATATAATGCGCTATGAATTATATACAGATATTGCCGGAAACGTTCTCTATTATCTCCTCGTTAGTGTTGCTACTGCTTGGAATTATATTTAACCGCCGAACTATCAACTTATTAGCACTTGGCTGCACAGTGGTAACTTTGATTATTTTAATTATTTCGGCAGAAAACAATGAAATTTTTCTCTTTAATTCGTTGTTAAAACTCAATTTATACATCAGGTCAGCCCAAGGGTTAATTCTCAGCACAGGAATTTTAATACTTTTGATGCTGAATTTATCAAAATATGACTATAAATATGAATTTTCAATACTGATTCTTTTTGCGCTATTTGGCATGATAACTTTGGTTTCAGCAAATAGTCTGATTTCTTTTTATTTAGCTTTTGAGTTGATGAGTATATCTTTGTATGTTCTTGCGAGCTTTAATAAAGATTCAGCTTATTCATGTGAAGCAGGAGTGAAATATTTTACACTTAGTGCACTATCTTCCTGCATTATGCTATATGGAATGTCGCTGCTTTATGGATATACAGGACAAGTCAATTTCTCTGAGCTCGGTTCATTCTTGCAAAACCATCAGATAACTTATGGAACAGTTTTTGGGTTAGTTTTTATCCTTATTGGTTTGTGTTTCAAGCTTGCTATTGCTCCTTTTCATATGTGGGCTCCAGATGTCTATCAAGGTGCACCTACCATAGTAACTGCGTTTTTTTCTACGGCCCCAAAAGCTGCACTTGTAACATTTTTAATTCGATTGATGAATGAAGAGTTAGTAAATGTAAAAAGTTATGTTCAGCCTATTTTCTTATACGTTTCAGCATTGTCTGTGCTTATCTCAGCTTTTGGGGCCTTGCGTCAGCAAAACTTAAAAAGGCTGCTTGCTTACAGTTCAATTGGTCACATTGGTTTTATATTTGCTTCACTTTCTATTTTTACACAAGCAGGAACAGATAGTGCCTTAATGTATCTGGTGATATATATCATCACAAGCATAGGGCTATTCTCATATCTCGTACAAATTGACGATGACGATTGTGATATTGCAAATTTATCTGGTATAGGAAAAAAGCAACCAATTTTAGCATTCCATCTTTCTATACTATTACTCTCGATGTCGGGAATACCTCCACTTGCAGGTTTTATCGCTAAATTTTTTATATTCAAAAGTTTAATAAATTCTGGCTTTATCAGCCTGTCTTTGGTCCTTGTAATAGCGAGTGTGATATCATGCTACTATTATTTAAATATCATGAAAGTTATGTATTTTGATAAAGCTAGTGGTAATAAGGTTGCTTATTCTAAGGGTCTATTCATTATCACTTCAGTGGCTTCACTTATCAACCTCGTTCTTTTCTTATACGCAGAAGATCTTTACTCATTGATTAGTTCATTGACAAATTAACAATTTAGTGTTTATAATTAGTGATTAATTAATATTTTGTGGTGAAAAATGAGTAAAAGAAAAACTGTTTTGAAATTTTCAATTGCCGCTCTCTTGCTAGGAGGATCGAGCACTGTAGCTGTTTTATATTTTCCTTATGTTGCTTTAGCAATTAAATTTGGTATTGTAATTTCTACAGCTCCTCTGGCAATTTTTGCCATTTCTGTAGTTGCTGCATTAGCTTCAGTAATTACATTAGCAGCATTTACTATTTCCGCCATACGCAGTAAGGGTAAATCTAATAAGGTTAGTAGCGAATCAAGAAGTAAAAATGAAGAAAAAGGACAAAGTCCAGTACAAGAAAAAGATGCACCTACTCCTACGCCACCGTTGCTTTCGCAAGAGCCTGAAAAGTCGGTTATTCCTATTCCACAACAACCACCAGTTGATGATCCAGTGGAAGAAACAGAAACACCGCAACCTGAAAACGTTATGGTTAATGGTGCTGATCAGCAAGCTAACCAAACAGAGGAATCGTTGCCACCATATCCAGAAACTACCTCGCCTCTGAATAGCATAAACCAGAATCAACCATTTTCTATCTTACCATCAATTTTCATGGATAGACATAATAGTTCTGAAGGTAGTGGTAATTATGTTCAAAATCTAGATGATAATTTTTCTGAACTAAATAATGTTCATGATATATTCGAGCATCTAAGACGGGTATCTCTTATGCGTAATTGCTCTAGCAGTTGTCATACTTCTATGTTTTCATCAATACAAGAATCAGAGAGTCTACAAGCAAGCTTAGGAAGTGATAATCCATCAGTGCAGTCTTTTCAACCAAAGAAGGAGCTTTTATATGATGTAAATAAAAAAATTTTTGATAGCGTTGATTATGAAGTAAATTATACTAGACTTTCTGAGAATGCAGGGGAAGCTCCTAATTACGAACGGGAATTTCCACTTACTGAAACAAATGTTAACAGCGGTCCTGAAGCAATGTCCTATGATGTAAATGATAATAGGGTTCCATGCGAACAAACTATAGAGAACACATTATTAGATTCATTGCCTTCTTATCCAAGCACGTCTTCTCCTCTAAACAGTCTAGATCAAGCATCGACTAGCTTACCAATGTTTGATAAACTACGGGTAGCACTTGATCAACGTAAACAGCAACAGCCTAATAGTATTGATTTTCACAAAGCTGATGATGTATGTAGTGTAACCTCAACTGACGTTTCAATAACTACATCTGCGTCTTGTTCTAATCATGCTAGTATGACAAATAGTTATACTTCTTGGGGTACTAATTGGGATGATTCAATTACATCATCACTAGCTTACCAATATGAATCATCTTTAACCTCAATAATTGAAGGTGTGGAAAGTGGTCCTGAAGCAATGCCCTATGACGTAAATGAAAATAGGGCTCCATATAGCAGTATGCAATCACCTGTATTATCAAGTTCTGCTAGCCGTGGCAACAGTTTTTCTGGATAAGAGAGTTTTTTGATACAATTAAGAAAATGATCCCTGAAACATTTGAGGGCTTTCATATTCATCATTACAAAGAAGTTTCAAGCACTAACGAAGAAGCGTTAGATTTAATTGATAAAGGAATATCAAATGAAACTGTCATTATTGCTGATAAACAAACAGAAGGTAGGGGACGCACTGGAAAAAGCTGGATTTCTCCAGAGGGTAATCTCTATGCGAGTTTGATAATTAACCAAGAAACGGATGTCAGCAAATTGACAGAATTGACTTTTGTTACTGCTCTTGCTGTTGGCAACACGTTACTATCATTTATAAGTGACAGTAACGTTCAACACAAATGGCCAAATGACATTCTAATCGATGGCAAGAAAATAAGTGGAATATTGCTTGAAAAAAGATCCAATTCGAATTGGCTCATTATAGGAATTGGAATTAATGTCAATCATGCACCACTTCCAGGAACAACGTGCATTAGCAATTACGGTGAATCTGTGTCTAACATTGATCTGTTAAAGGAATTAATAATAAATTTTAATAAGCTAAGAAAGCAATGGCTATTTGATGGGTTTTATGCTATAAGAGAAATGTGGTTAAAAAAAGCATTCAAAATGAATAAGCAAATCAGTGTAAAGTTAGCTGACAAATTGTATGAAGGAATTTTTGCTGATATAGATAAAAGTGGTAAATTGGTGTTGCAGCAAAAGGATGGAAGCTTAATTTATTTTGATGCAGGTGAGTTATTTATTGATAATGCATTATGAATACATATGTAATTTTTGCTTACCTTATTAGTTTTACGTTGATTACCGGAGAACTGATTTTTACCATTTCTTGCTATACTAAAAGTAAAAAAATTCTAGAAAGCCTGAAAGATAATAATGAAGAAGAAACATAAGCGATTACTTATAACTTCAGGAATTTTCTGCTTTTTAAGCTGCATAGTCTTTTTTATTTTAACGACGCTCAAAGAAAATATCTCATTTTTCTATACAGTAAGTGAGGCAATAGTTTTACCAAATAATCAAAAGCCAATCCGTGTTGGTGGAATGGTCGTTGAAAATAGCGTGATACGCAACGAAAGTGAAGTGATTTTTCAAATGACAGATTTTAATAAGAGCGTTATGGTGAAATATCAGGGAATACTTCCACCAATGTTTTCAGAAAAAAGTGTTGTTGTTGTGCAAGGTAAAATGTTTGATAATAGTACTTTTCTTGCAGATACAGTGTTTGCAAAACATGATGAGAACTATATGCCGAAAGTTTTAAAATAGATTCCCTAATTCAGCTGTATTGAAACGATATGTAGAGAGAGTAACAGCCTGCTAGCAAGCTGTTACCTTTTTTATTAAAGCAATCCGTTTTCTTCCCCAGTAATATGGAGTAATGGAGGAGCTGCTGGTGGAGGAGCAATATCGTCTAAAGCTTGTTTTAAATCACTGAGATCTTTTACTAAACCACTCTCTTGATCACCAACATCTTTAATTAGTTTTGTAACTTTTTTCTCTTCATCTGTTAATATCGTATTTAACTTATTAATGAGGTTTTGATTTATACTATCGACCATCTCATCAATAGCATTTTGAGCATGAGCACCTACTATAGTTTTTGCTAGTTGTTGCTCCGTGAAGTCTTTCCCCTGGCTTTTTAGCTTGAAAGGCCCAATGGTATTAACTTTTTGCTCATTATTTTCTGTTGCAAAACCTTGTACATTGTTTTGTAGACTTTTATCTGTTCTCATATGAGTTACCTCCATAACATTATTAATAATTTAAACTAGCTGCTACGCGCATCAGACAACCTTTTTCCAAACTCGTAAGCACTGGCTTACAAGTACTCAGATTCATGGTAAGCGTATTCTTCAACTGCTATAAATTCAGTGTTAGTATCTTGGAAAATACGGGGTGATGAACGCAAACTTTCCAACGCTTCGCTGTACACAGGTGGCGGTAGAAGTTCTTCTAGCTTCTCATAAACCCCTTTTAGCTTCTCATTTTGCTCTTCAAGTTTCCCTTTTAATGCATCAATGATAGCTTTAGACTGATCTTGATTGCCAAGATCACCAATCACAGCTGTCACTTTCTCATAAGGCAGTTTGTGAATGATGTCTTTAAGCTCTTCTGCACCTATGTTATCCAAAAGTTCTTTAAACTGCTCATTAGACATATTGCGAGCAAAAGCTTGAAGTTTGTCTGGGTTGTTAGCTAAAGACTTAATAACCATCTGAATTTTATTAGGATCAGTTAAATCTCGAGCTACTATTGCAAGTTTCTTGTGGTCTAGCTTATTAATTAAATCATGTAATCTATCTTCTTCTAAAGTGTGTACTAGGGCTGGAAGTCGATTTTTCAACGTTTCGTCCAAAATAGTGTTTATACTTTTCTCATCTGCATCTTTTATTAATTCTACAAACTGATCATTGCTTATTGTACTGATAATCACCCTGAACTGATCCATTTTTATGTGAGGTAAAATTTCTTTTACTTGGTCTAGATTTAAGTCTTTCACTAGGTTTGTAAGCTGATCTTTATCTAAAAGAGGAACTATTATTTGTAATTTTTCTGGATTTAGTTCCTGAACGAGGGTTTGTAATTGGTGGTTGGTTAGATGATCCACTAAAGCTCGGAATTGTGCATCTGTTAAGTTCTCTGCTAAAACCTGTAGTTGTTTATTTGTTAAGCTCTTTGCTAAAATCTGTAATTTCTCATTATTAAGAATATCGGTAAGAGTCTTTAACTGATTTCCTGTTAAGTTCCTCAAAAAAGTTTCGGCGAACTCATTTGATATTAGTACACTCTTTGGTATCTTAAGTGATGTTATATCTTCTATCACCTTTGCCGTATCATGGTGTGGCATACTGTATTGTAATAACTTGTTGTCAGGTGAATCGATTACATTTCCCTCTTTATCTGAAAAATAATATTTATCGTCATCAATACCTGATTCCTCCCATGTTAAATATTTGCACTTCAATTCTTCTGCTATAAAATTATTATAAGAAGTCTTACCCTCAATGGTCCACCCTAATGATAGTTTAAGCAATCTATCATTGTCATATGCAAATGAATTACTGTTCTCGGAATAACCAGGTGTACCACGGTGAACATATCGATTTTGTTTTTCTTCTACGCAATACATTACTCCGTTCTGAAGAAAACTGTTACATAATCTTATAGATAACTCTAGGTTATTGTCTTCTTCACTGAGTGGTATAAGCTTGACTTTTCTCAGAGATTCAGGATTCTCAATTTGAGAATACTTAGTATACCTACCCATTCCACATGAAAACTTTTGTCCAGGCACCATCTTAAAAACATGCTTTTTTCCACTCATAGGCATTACCAATAAATTAATTGTTAGTATTCTAACATTTATTGATTAATTTATTGTTAAGTTAGTATATATCAGGATTATAATAACACACATTACTTGCATAAAGAAAAGTTACAGAAAGAGGGATTTTTTAGGAAACTAGTATAAAACACTCCTAGATTAAAATAAGCTGACTTTATGATATGCTAGAACCTATATTGGTGGAGGCAAGCGGGATCGAACCGCTGACCTTCTGCGTGCAAAACAGATGCTCTACCAGCTGAGCTATGCCCCCAATTCTTGCTTAAAGCATAAATCACTCAGGCTGAAATGCAAGAAATATTTATCTGTTATAGCTAAACTAACTTAGATTTACTGACAATTTGAAAAACCGTCATTCCGCTACCTGTTAGCGCCGCGGCGGTATGACGTGTTAGCTATAGGCTATTGCTAAGCATTATAATAGTGCACAAATTCTGCAGGGTATATACAGTTTTCTATTTTTCTTATCTCCTTAGCGTTATACTTCACACCATCCAAATAAATCTGTGAACTGAAAATTAACAAGAAGTTTTCCTTTAAAAATTTTTTAAATTATCCATAGATTTTTTAACTAAATTATCACTAACGCAGTATATTATATAATTTATTTAACCACACATGAAAATTTTAGTTTGATTAAAACGGATAAAAACTGTATTGATGTTTAGTATAGCTGAAAAATGAAATGATCCCGTAGCTCAGCCGGTAGAGCAACTGACTTTTAATCAGTGGGTCACGCGTTCGAATCGCGTCGGGATCACTCACAAATTTTGAAAAACATGCTAAAAGAACAAGACAAAATATTCACCAACCTAAATGGTAAAGAAACTCCACTACTTAAGGGTGCAAAAAAACGTGGTAGCTGGCAAAAAACAAAGGAGTTACTAGATTTAGGATCAGAAAAGATCATTGATGAAGTAAAGAAATCTGGTTTGAGAGGTCGAGGGGGTGCAGGATTTTCCACCGGCCTTAAGTGGAGCTTTATGCCCAAAAATCTCCCAAAAGCATATTTAGTAGTCAATGCAGATGAGTCAGAACCTGGTACATGTAAAGATAGAGATATATTGCGATATGAGCCACATAAGTTACTTGAGGGAATTCTCCTAGCCGGCAAAGCGATCAGCGCATCAGTTGCGTATATTTATATCAGGGGTGAATTTTATAATGAATATTTAGTTCTAAAAAAAGCACTTGAGGAAGCCTATAAAGAAAACTTAATTGGAAAAAATGCCTGCAAATCAGGTTATGATCTTGATGTGTTTATCCATAGGGGTGCAGGAGCTTACATATGTGGGGAAGAAACAGCTCAACTCGAATCAATTGAAGGAAAAAAGGGCTTTCCTCGCATGAAACCTCCATTTCCCGCAGGTGTTGGACTTTTTGGCTGTCCAACCACAATAAACAACGTTGAAACTATAGCCATGGTTCCAGATATTCTAAATCGCGGAGGAGAATGGTTTGCATCTCTTGGTAAACCAAATAATACTGGTACTAAGATTTTTTGTATTTCAGGACATGTAAACAACCCGTGTAATGTTGAAGAAGAGCTCGGAATTCCACTACGTGAATTGATTGAAAAATACGCAGGTGGAGTGCGAGGGGGTTGGGATAATTTACTTGCTGTAATACCTGGTGGGTCTTCAGTGCCATTAATTCCAAAATCTATATGCGATACTATTGAAATGGATTTTGATTCATTAAGAACCGCACAATCAGGGCTTGGTACTGCTGCTGTAATAGTGATGGATAAATCAACTGATATAATAGCTGCAATAGAGAGGTTATCACACTTTTACATGCATGAGTCCTGTGGACAATGCACACCATGCCGTGAAGGTACTGGATGGATGTGGAGGATTATGAAGAGGATGGTGGCAGGAGATATTAAGCCTGATGAAATAGATAAGCTGCTTGACCTTACAACTCAAATAGAAGGACATACAATTTGCGCGCTTGGTGATGCTGCAGCTTGGCCGATTCAAGGATTAATAAGACATTTTCGCCATGTTATCAAAGAGAGAGCGATAATTTAACTCTACTTATACTTCTTAAGCCGTCTTGCTACTTAGCAACCAGAGCTAAAAAATATTGATTCCCTTCTCTTTTAGGTGCCAATTCTACCTTTGCAATATCTTCAGTGTCTCTAATTAGCCGTTCTAATTTTTCCAGTCCGACTTCAGTGTTTATAAGCTCTCTGCCCTTAAATCTCATTGTAACTTTGATTTTATGTCCGTGGGCAAGTAAGTCTCTTGCTTGACGCAATTTTGTTTCGTAGTCGTGATCACCAATATTAGGACCCAGTTTAATTTCTTTTATAGTTAATGTTTTTTGTTTCTTTTTTGCTTCACTTGCTTTCTTTTTTATATCATACTTTTGTTTGCTATAATCCAGAATTTTACATACTGGAGGGGTTGAATCAGGTGCAATTTCCACCAAGTCTAAACCAACACCCTGTGCACATTCCAAAGCTCGTTCTATTGGCACGATTCCGACCATTTCACCACTATGATCAACTAAGCGTACCTCCTTAGCTGTGATGAATCCATTAATTCTGTTTTTATTGTTCTTTTTAACTTGCAAACTTTAACTCCCTTAATTCAAATTAATACTTTTTAACAGCGATTCAGTAGCCTTTTCCAAAGAAAAAGACTCCTGTCTTTCTGATCCTAAATTTCTCACTGACACAGTTTTACTTGTAACTTCATTTTTGCCTATAATCCATAATATAGGAACCTTGTTTGAACTATGCAAACGTATCTTATAACTAATTTTTTCATTGGTCAAATCAGTCTTGACTCTCACACCTTGTTCTTTTAAAATATTGCTAATTTCTGTGGCGTAACCGTCAGCTTCATTTGTAATGGTCAGAATAGCAAGTTGCGTTGGAGCAAGCCAAACTGGAAATTTTCCTGCATAATTTTCTATCAAAATTCCGATAAAACGCTCAAAAGTCCCAAGAATTGCCCTATGTAACATGACAGGGTGATGCTTGTGCCCATCTGCCCCTATATAAAAAGCTCCCAGACGTTCTGGTAAAATGAAATCAATTTGTAATGTTCCACATTGCCAATTTCTGCCTATTGCGTCTTTCAAAACGAACTCTAACTTTGGACCATAAAATGCACCTTCACCAGGGCTCAGTTCATAACTCAAGCCCGCTTCTTTAACGGCTTCAAGCAGCGCTTTTTCAGCTCTATCCCACACTTCATCATTACCGGCTCTAATATCTGGACGGTCTGAAAATTTCACAGAAATTTCATTGAATCCAAGCTCTGAATATACTTCTTTTAAAAGGTCACAAAACTTTACAGTTTCAGAATTTACTTGTTCTTCCATACAAAAAATGTGTGCATCGTCTTGCGTAAAACCACGCACTCGCATCAGTCCGTGCAATGAGCCTGAGCTTTCATTTCTATGGCATGTGCCAAACTCTGCCATACGTATTGGTAGATCGCGATAGCTCCTGGTGTGAGAATTAAAAATCTGCACATGACAAGGGCAATTCATAGGTTTTATTGCTAGCTTTTTGCTTTCAGATTCATCAACAATAAACATATTTTCACGAAATTTATCCCAATGTCCCGACTTTTCCCACAGTTCCTTGCTTACTAAAATAGGGGTTTTTACCTCAAAATAGCCATTATTTATTAGCTTCTTTCTGATGTAAGACTCAAGAACATTATATAAAATATATCCTTGTTCATGCCAAAAAACCTGCCCGACAGCTTCCTCTTGGATGTGAAATAAATCCATATCCTTAGCAATTTTGCGGTGATCACGTTTTTCTGCTTCTTTGAGACACTCAAGGTAAGCGTTTAATTCATCCTTATTTCTCCATGCGGTGCCATATATTCGCTGTAACATTGGACCCTTAGAATCACCACGCCAGTATGCTCCTGCAACTTTCATAAGCTTAAACGCTTTGACTCTGCCAGTTGAAGGAGAATGTGGACCGCGGCATAAGTCAACAAAATCGCCTTGTCTATAAACAGTTAGGTTTTCACTCTCTGGTATAGAGGATATAATTTCAACCTTATATTTTTCGCCTATACCACTAAAGAAATCAACTGCCTGCTTGCGAGTCCAAACCTCTCGAACAAATCTGTGATTACTTTTTACAATCTCTTTCATTTTCTTTTCTATTGCAGCAAGATCATCCGTAGTGAAGGTACGATCTGTAGCAAAATCATAGTAAAAACCGTCCTGAATTGTTGGGCCAATAGTAATCTGAGTATTAGGAAATAGCTCTTTCACTGCCTGCGCCATTATATAAGCAGCATCATGCCTTATTATATCTAAACCCACTTCGTCACTCAGTTGTATCACCTCTATCTCTGCATCAGATTCAATTTCACGTGAGAGATCATACAACTCACCGTTTACTTTCAATGCAACTGCTTCTTTCAAAGCATCCGGTTGTAATATATCAAAGCCAGTGACTTTATCGTCATATTCTTCTATTCTTTTTTCAGCTGGAAAAGTAATTTTAATCATTTATCGACCCTTTTGTCTAACCCTCTCTTTGTCATCCCAGTGCGTGACACTGGGATCCATCTTATTTTTATAATGGAAATTAGTTTAACGTATGCTCCTAAAATCTGTTGTCCATTGCACAATTTGCAAATATTTTTATACCTGGATCCCAGTGTCACGCACTGGGATGACAAAAAAAGGAACACTGAAATGACAGAAAAACAGCACCTGGGTAACAGAGGAATGATTTGAAAGCTATAAATTTTTAACATCAGTAGTACGGTCTATTCTTTTTTAACCTGAGTGCAATTGCGTCTTCCCAAATTTCACCATTACGCAATAACTTTTCTTTATTGTACATTAGCTCCTCTCTTGTTTCAGTAGCAAATTCAAAGTTAGGACCCTCCACAATTGCATCAACTGGACATGCCTCTTGGCAAAGTCCGCAGTATATGCATTTTGTCATATCAATATCATAGCGCGTGGTGCGACGACTACCGTCTTCTCTTTCCTCTGCTTCAATAACTATTGCTTGAGCAGGGCAGATAACTTCGCATAATTTACAAGCTATGCATCGTTCTTCACCGTTTGGATACCTACGCAACGCATGCTCACCACGAAACCTTGGACTTAAAGGGCCCTTCTCCATAGGATACCTCAAAGTAACCTTTGGCTTAAACATATATTTTAATGTAATAACAAACCCTTTAATTAACTCTACAAAAGACCAATACCAAGCTAATTTCTTGAGCATAAAATATTTAAAACCTATGTTGATAATTATAAATCATATTATCAGTTTTCAAAATAAATATTTTCACCTGAGTGACCTTTGCAGTTTTTTATATAATGTATTTATTAATATGATATTACTATAAACTAGCAAGATAGATAAAAATTTTGAATATTTTCAAATTAGGTATTTTGGTTTCTTAAGTGTAATATTGCTAAGTAGTTTATATAAATAATGACAAACACAAATGAAACTATTTTCGCTTTATCGACCGTATTGGGTAAGTCAGGAGTTGCAGTAATCAGAATTTCAGGCAACTACGCGCTTAAAGCTTTAAATCATTTTCATATTAAGAAAGAAATTAAACCAAGATTTGCTACTTTAGTTGATCTATATGATGATTCCAATCAATTGATAGATAATGGAATAATCATCTATTTCCCTGCTCCAAACAGTTTCACTGGCGAGAACGTTATAGAGTTACAAGTGCATGGAAGCAAGGCAGTCATAAAAATCATCTTGGAGGAATTATCAAAAATTTTTGTTATGGCCAGGCCTGGAGAATTCTCACTTAGGGCTTTTCTAAATAGTAAATTTGACTTAACGCAAATAGAAGGGATTGCAGACTTAATTGATGCTGAGACGAAAATGCAAGCTAAACAAGCGATTAAGCAGATATCGGGAGAATTGGAGAGACTATACAGCAATTGGAGGCAAAGATTAATAACGATACAATCCAAAATCGAAGCATATATAGACTTTCCAGAGGACATTTGGGCAGAAAAAAGTGAATTGAAAAAAATTAATAATGAAGTGCAATCTCTCGTGCAGTTGATACAAGAGCATTTAAATGATAATAGACGGGGCGAAAGGTTGCGTGAGGGTTTACATATTGTAATAACTGGTGAACCAAATGTCGGTAAATCAACTCTGTTTAATTTCTTAGCCAAGCGTGATATTGCTATTGTTTCTGAATATGCAGGCACAACAAGAGACGTGCTTGAAGCTCATATTGACATTGGCGGATACCCAATCATTCTCTCTGATACTGCTGGAATTCGTGAGAGTTCAGACCCGATAGAATCAGAAGGCATAAGTCGAGCAAAAAAGAGGTCTTTTGAAGCTGATCTAAGAATAGAACTATTTCCTTTTGAACAACGTTATAATATCAATTGCAACGTTGTAAATAGCGATACTATTTATGTATTGAGCAAAGCTGACGATGCAATTAATGATAGAAATATACTGATTGGCGGTGTAGATTTTCTACCTATTTCTATTTTAAAGGGAATAGGTACAAACAAGTTGATCTCTCTCATAAAAAAGAAGGCAGAGGAAAAATTTGGGCATGATAGAGACACTCCTGTGATTACTCGGCAAAGACATAGGAGTCACATGCAGAAAGCACTGGAACATTTACAACGTTTTAATATCGATAATCCAATTGAGTTGATATCTGAAGATTTGAGGCTTGCTGCATTTGAACTTGGTGCGGTGATTGGAATTATTAATGTTGAGGAAATATTGAGTAGTGTGTTTAGCAACTTTTGCGTGGGCAAGTAAAGCTTTTATAGATTGCTTAAAATCAAATGTTGTGATAGAAAAGAAATGGACGGATGGCCGAGCGGTTTAAGGCACCAGTCTTGAAAACTGACGTACGTGATGAGCGTACCATGGGTTCGAATCCCATTCCGTCCGCACAGCATCCCGCTATGTTAGCTGATTTTTAGAGCTTATTTGGACTATGTGGTTCATAACGCTGGAAATCTTATCTAATCTAGCCACATCTTTTAAAAATACATTTCTTTGTAAATTGACCTTATTAGCGAAGAAAGCTAATATCTATAAATAGATTACCATCTGAATATGAAACCCGATATAGTAATAATAGGTGCAGGGCCTATTGGAATATTCACTGCTTTTCAAGCGGGAATGCTTGATATGAGATGTCATATAATAGATGTTTTGGATCAAGCAGGAGGACAATGCACAGCTCTTTACCCAGAAAAGCCAATATATGATATACCTGGTTATCCTGTAATTACTGCCCAAAAATTAATTGAGCAATTAATGGAGCAAGCTTCACCATTTGAGCCTGTTTACCATTTAAGTCAAAAAGTGGAAAAGATTTCGAATAACTGTGATCAAAGCTTTACTATCATAACTAACACAGGTACAGAGGTAAAATGTAAGGCTGTTATTGTTGCTGCAGGTAACGGAATGTTTGAACCTAACCGTCCACCCTTAAGTGGTATATTAGAATATGAAAATCAATCTGTATTTTACAGTGTAAATAAAATTTCTGATTTTCAGGACAAAACTATAGTCATTGCAGGGGGGGGTGATTCTGCAGCTGATTGGACTGTAGAACTTTCTAAAGTTGCAAAGAAAATTTATGTGATACATAGAAGAAAGGAATTTCGCTGCACTCCTGAAACTAAAAATAAATTAGAATCACTTGAAAATGATGGAAAGATAGAACTGGTAGTGCCATATCAATTACACGAACTAGCAGGAGGTAATGGGCAGTTGAGCGCAGTGATAGTAAAAAACATTGCCTCTAAGGAAGAAAAAGAAATATCCGCTGATTCTTTGCTGCCATTTTTTGGATTGTCAATGAATCTTGGTCCAATAAACAGTTGGTGTATAGAGTTAGAACATGGCCGCATAATTGTCGACCCAGCTACACTTAGAACCAGTAGAGATAGAATATATGCAATCGGAGATATAGCTACTTATTCAGGCAAACTAAAGTTAATATTAAGTGGTTTTGCCGAGAGTGCCATGGCTTGTTATGACATATACAAAGTAATCCACAACTCTCCAGTCAATTTTCAATACTCGACTTCAAAGGGAATTCACGGGAAAGAAAGTGAGTAAATCTGGAATAACCCGGGGCATCTGTTTTCGAAGGCAGTTGCCTAAAACACAAAGATGTTACCCAAGTAGAAACGAAAAAACTTGCTTGACAAACTCCGCCAGCGCCCTTATCATGAAACTGAAGGTATTCAGTTATCTTCATCTGTGCAGATTAAACAGCAAAAAAACAACGTAGTTGGCGTCTTATTTTTAATTTTTTGCACTATGTGCACCTTATGTCTTCACAACATTTCTGGGTTTTTACCTACATAAGCTGAAACGCGCTTATAAGTCGTTTAAGACAGTATAGTACGCCAATTTGCAGGATTAGAGAGTGACAACTAGCTAATACGGGATTTCTTTTGCCTTTTTTTCTGCTTAGTAAATTTCTTAACGTTTATAATTTAGATTAGTTGCGGCTTAAAAGCAACTGAATCGCGGTTATTAAACGTTTAGAATAAAAAAACGCCATACTTGAAAGTATAATGTAAGTAACTAGCCAACCACGGGGCTTCTTTTGCCTTTTTTTTCGTTTAGTAAATTTCTTAACGTTTGTAGCTAAAAGAGCCCAAGAGAGGTGTCATTCCAGTGCTTGACACTGGAATCTAGAAAAAAAGAAGCTGGATCCCAGTGTCTGGGCACTGGGATGACAAAGAAATAGGCACTGGGATGACGAGAAAGGAGTACTGGGATGACACCTACGCACGCTCACTTTGTCATTCCAGCGTGTGACCAGAAAAAACATAGACCCCAAGTGTCAGCTACTTTCATGACATCATTATAAAGTGTCACGCGCTGTAACCGTTCACGGATTGTGAGAATGAATTAAAGAACTAAGCAGTGACAGCTACTAGATTCTGTAGCTTTTGAAAGGGGTTCTGGCCATTTAGACGTGATGTCAAAAATATCGACAACATTCTTTCCACGAATCTTTCTCCACGTTCTGACCAGGTGAAAAAGCTGTTTTTACGATAAATTACGTACCGTCTAATTTGCCGTTCTGCAAGGTTATTAGTTGTTTCTATCACTTCAGGTTTTCTTAAAAACTTCCACATCATATCCTCAGATCGTAACATCTTAGCGGCCATTCTTGAAGCTTGAGTACTATTTGCAACCCTCGTCATTTTACGTAAAAAATGTTTTACCCTTTTCCGAATTTTTCGCACCAGTCGATAAAATCTCAAATTATCTATCAAATTTTGTTTTTTTGCCTTATCTACTACAAACACCTTATTGCTGAGCGATTTTAGTGCTTGGCCAATTTTGCTCACTTCAACATTTTTACTATGGGCAAATCTCTCAAAATCTCTTGCCAGATGTGCCCAACATATCTGTCTATTTTCACGATTGAAGTAATTGTATACAGCGTATCTATCGCTCACAACTATACCATCATATTCTGGCAGTAAACTCTTCAACACCTTCTTACCACGAGACTCGCTTACCTTCAGAAGTGTCAACGCTTTGTTTGTTATTACCCAACTCCAGCCTCTCTTTCCTTGATTTCTGTGCCCTGTTTCGTCTATATGCAAATACTCGCTTCCTTGCAACTCTTCCTTCATTTTCTCATATTCAGATGCACACTTCTTCGATACCCTGCGTTCAGTATTTGAGACTAAACCAAGGCTTATATTTAGATTAAAAATACTGCCCAAAATTTGCTGTACCTCTCTTTTTGAGTTAATAAAAAAGCCGCTAAGGCTGCTTATAACTGTTTTAGCATTGGGTCCTAGAAAATCTCTTGCAACACCTTCGGGTAAATTTGCTGTAATTCTTTTATTACATACTCTACAATGTCCTCTTTGCAACCTGTACTCAGTTACAATTGGCTTAATTTCTGGCAACTCTGCCTTCTGATGAATAATTTCATCTTCTAAAGTAATCTTACCTCCACACATACAAATTGTATCAATTGTGCATCTCACTACCTCGTCTGCAGCCATTAATTCACGCTTATGCACCTTATGTCCTGGCTGACCTCCTGGTTTTTTATCACTTTTCTTTTTTGCTTTCTTACGATATATATCTCGTGATGGTGGCAGCGATGAATTTTGCGAATTTAAGCCCAATTTGTCTTCTAATTCAACTATTTTTGCTTTCAAGCTATCATTTTCTCTGATCAGTGCTTTTATTTCTTCCTTGAGATTAGCGTTTTCTGCTACAACCTTTTCTTGCAGCACTGTTGTCATTTACCCATTCCATATTTAGCTTCCTATCTCTTTACACTTTTATACTTACTTTGTAAACCACCTTATCTCCGTGAACGGTTACTTCATAACATATCTCACTTTCACCTCCACTTTCTTACTAATTTCGTTATTGGGAACTATACCACTTACAATGCTATTGGTTTTATTGCAGAGTGAACTGAGACCAAAAGATTTTAACCCATTTACACTGCTTAAAGCTTCCATGAATTTCTTTCGGGAAGGCATAAAAGAGAACTTACGTGGTATGGTTAATGATCTTGATGTTGATCTTGAACATTTACTGCCCCATCAATTAAATGATGATATCATTAAAAATATCGATAAATTAAAAGATAAGTATAGTGAACAAGTACCTCAAGACGTAATCAAAAATGATGAATATATTCAATTCATTGGATATATAGATAGTTCATATGAGTGTAGGGTCGAGAACTGGCGCGCCTACTTTAGGGTTTGGTGGCTGATCCATTGTTTTCACAATAGGCCTCAATCCAAATTCCCATGTTAACGTTTCCAGCTCCCGCCTCGTCAAACGCAGCATGCGGTTTTCCCGCACTACGCTTTCCTAGCAGATTCTTTACCAAAGTTTATCACATATTGTACTGGTGATGCTTTCGGTTTGTAATACCTTATTCTGTAGTCTGAATATAGACCCAGCGTTTTGTATATCCATTCGCTACTCCACTTCTTCCACCCAAACCCTTTCTTTGCTTTCCTGGCTCGCATTAAGTTGCGTCTTACCTTCTTTTCCACCCAATGTTTTACGTAATTGAACTTTCGACCAGAGTTCCCTATCCTAAAGTAGTTTACCCACCCTCTCAATATCGGATTGATGTCATGTATCACTCTTTTTATCGGTTGCGATTTATAGCGCCGAAATATTTCCTTCAACTTGCGTAGCAGGTTTGTTCGTGCTTTCATCTGCGGTGTTTTCCTGACATTCCATTTTCCTTGTCTTGTGATATTCTCTTGAAAATCAAACCCTAGGAAGCTAAATGTTTCTCCTTTCTTTAGGTTGATGACTTTTGTCTTTTCTTCATTTACGCTCACTTCTAGTTTTGCTAATTCTTCTTCCAACCTTCTGTATACTGCTCTTTCTAGCCATTCCCGTTTCGGGTGTTCACTAATCAGTATCACTAAATCGTCTGCCCATCTGGCATATTCCATACGTTGGTACTTTCCTTCTTTGGTCACCTCTTTTGCTTTCTCCAACATTTTATCTACCTCATTTAGGTATATATTGCTTAGTAGTGGCGAAAGTGGTGATCCTTGTGCTATTCCTCGTTTTCCTCCTGTTTTGAGGATTAGCTTAATCATGCGCATGATTTCTTTGTCATTTATTCTTTTGGCAATCTTTTCCATCAGAATATGATGTCGCACATTGTCGAAGTAGGATTTCAGATCTACGTCAATTACTTTTGTATTGCCTTTGATTGCTGCTTCCGTTACTTTTTGTACTGCTTCATGCGCATTACGCTTAGGTCTATACCCGTATGATCCTTTTTGGAAGTCTGATTCGAATATCGGTTCAAGTATTAGCTTCAGTGCTGTTTGCACTATTCTATCCCGGATGCAGGGTATGTTCAACTTTCTGAATTTTCCTCCAGATTTTGGTATTTCCTTCCTCCGGTTCCTATTTGGGCTATAGGTCTTGGTTATTAGTTCGTGTCTTATTTGTTGAAGATACTTTTCTAAGCCTTCTGCCTCTATCGATTCGAATGTCATCCCATCTATTCCTGGTGCCCCATTACTCTTCTTTGTTAGCTTATATGCTTCTTCCAGTGTCTCCATCTTACAGACGTGAACATAGATTCCCCAGAATCGCCATTCCGGTTCTGCTTTCGCTTTGATATATATCTTTCTTCTCAGGTCTTGTAATTTTATTGGCATTTTTATCATTTTTACCTTTACCTTCCTTTTGTTAAAAGATTTCTACTAGCAGGGTGCCTTTGCTCCATGAGCGTTACCTCACTTCTTCACTACTACGCACCCATCTGCCACCCTCTCATCTTCAGTTCACTTCCTGTTTTCCAGTTATAGAACCTACCTCTCCAAGGTATTTCTCCTTGGGATGAGGAGGGCTTCTCCAGTTGCTTTGTATGTCCTCATTGCCATGCCGTTACTAACACCCCGCTGAAGTAGACCTATCGTTTCATTCGTTTTTCGTCTGGTCTATTCTGTCTTCACCAGTACCAAGATGGCTCGACCTTCAGAATATTCCTTTCGAGGCAATCTGTGTATTCGCTTTCGCTACGGCCTGGTAATTCGCCATTATCCTACGATAATGTTGTCGGTAGGCTTCAACATTTTGGTTTCCCTCCATGCTGCTACCCAAGCTACAGGATTCCGACTTTTATCCTGGTAGGTCTATCTCCTACTGAACAATACTTGCCTTCTCTGGACGCACTTGGAACGGAAAAAAATAAGAATATCCTGATCCACTTTTTGAACGATATTTTAGGGTTTACTGAGATAAATGCAATACAAGAAGTTGAGTTTCTTAGCACTATTATGGATCCCGAAGTTGCCTCTGATAAACAAAGTATTGTTGATGTTCTCTGCAAGGATTCTCATGGAAATAGATATATAGCAGAAATGCAGCTCGCTAGAGACAAGGGCTTCGAAAAACGCGCTCAATTATATGCCGCTAAAGCCTACTCAAGACAATTAGATAAATCTGGCAACTACATTGATTTAAAGAAAGTCTTCTTTATTGCTATATCAAATTGTAACTTACTTCCCGAAGAAGTTGATTATATTTCTACTCACAATATACGTGATATAAAAACTAACGGCCATTACTTAAAAGATTTTCAATTTATCTTTATAGAATTGCCCAAATTTTCAAAAAGTAAAGTAGAGCAGTTAGAAAGTATAGTAGAAAGGTGGTGTTTCTTTTTTAAATACGCAGAAGAAACAACAGAAGAGGACTTAAAAGAGATAGCAGAAAAAGCGCCAATAATAAAGCTAGCATATGATGAATTAGACAAGTTTCGTTGGAACGAAAAAGATTTAGTAGCTTACGAAGAAAGAATAATGGATCTACGGAAAGAAGAAGCCATTCTTGAATACAGACTTGATCTTGCTGAAGAGAAAGGTATACAAAAAGGTATAGAGAAAGGAAAAATTGAAGGGAAAATTGAAGGGAAAATTGAAGGGAAAATTGAAGGGAAAATTGAAGTCGCAAAAGCAATGCTGGCTAATAATGTTGATGTCAACACTATTGTCAAGTTTACAGGCCTTTCTATTAGTGAGATTGAAGAATTAAGTGGAAATCTGTGAACGGTTACGTTTATTTTTTATCCTTATCATCAAGTGTAAATAAGGTTATTGTAGAGATTAAGCCTATTATAACTATTATCAACGAAAATGGGGCAGCTTCTCTATAGCGCTCATCGCTTACAAGTTCATATATTCTAGTTGATATAGTTTCAAAACTAAATGGTCTTATAATGAGTGTTGCTGTGAGCTCCTTGATAGTATCCATAAATACGAGCAAAAATCCCGATAATATACTCTTCTTGATGAGAGGGATATGAACATTCAAACATGTGGAAATAGGCCCATGACCCATGGTATATGCAGTCCACTCAATTTCATTTGGTGTTTTTTTGAGCCCTGATTCTACCGCCTTGAAAGATATAGCAAAAAAACGAAATAAATATGAGTAAACTAATGCGCCAATAGTTCCTACCAAGCTAATTTCCACAATATATTGAGTAATGAAAGAAGATATTCTGCTTAAAAATATTATTATGCTAATTGCGATAATTGCATTTGGAATTGCGTAGCCTAAAGAAATGAGACGTGCTACATTATTGATTACCTTACTTTTACGCGCCGTATATCCAATCATTATTGCAATGCTAATTGAGATTAATGCGGTGATAAATGATAAACTAACGCTATTTGCTATTATATTATAGAACCTTGCTTCGTATATGAAAAACCCCTTCTCTATGCTCCAATATATGAGCGGAATCATTGGCAAAATAAAACCTATTAATATCGGCAATACACACATAAGATAAGCAAAGATCAATGGTATAGTGCCACTTACACTCTGTTTGTTGTGATAATCTGCATTAGCGTTGATTGAAGAGTAAGATATTCCTTTTTTTTGTAGTTTCTTTTCGATAGCTATTAGTGTTGCAACGAAAATCAATTCTGCAACTGCTAAAACAGTAGTTGAATATTTATCATGCAGTAAAAACCAGGTGCGATATATTCCTGTCGTAAAAGTATCGATAGCAAGAAACTGTGGTGTGCCGAAATCCGTAATTACCTCCATTAGTACCAAGGACAACCCAGCTATAATTGATGGACGTATGGAAGGTATGATGACAGAAAACAGGCTCTGTAATGAGGAGAACCCAAGTGTTGACGCAATAGTGACTGAGTTACTAACATTCTTTAGACTTGAGCGGACTAGCATATAAACGTATGGATATAAACTAAATCCCATTACTAATATTCCACCACCTAGGGATTTTATTTCAGGAAACCAATAGTCACCTTTGCTCCACTCTAAAATGTCTCTTAATGAGCTCTGCACCGGACCTGAAAATTCTAGTGTATTTACATAGACGAACGCTACTATATATCCAGGAATCGATATCGGAAAGAACAAAGCAATCTCAAAAATTTTACTTCCAGGAAATGAAAAAAATGTGGTGAGCCATGCTGGAATCACTCCAAATATGAAGGATATCCCCCCCACTCCTATCATCAAAATTAGCGTACTCAGTATATATTCAGGGAAAAGTGTGCTGATTACCCATCCAGAATTTGCTGATTCTGTAAATAGAATCGATATTAACGATAGTATAGGACAGACGAATAATATACTTACTAAAAATAAGAATATATTTTTAAATACTCTCAAAAACATTAATTTGGATCTATATTTGATATTAAAATGTTATATGTAAAAACTGAAGATATCCAGTAATTAACAGCCGTACTATTGAATATCTTTATAATTTTGTATATCATGTTTTTAGTTGATAAGTGAATAATCATGAGCTTCGTCATTGCAACTTTCTATCACTTTGTAGAACTCTCTAATTATTATGACATGAAAGACGAAATAAAAACTGCATGCGACAACATTGAATTAAAGGGTACTATACTCCTTGCAGAAGAGGGTATTAATGCAACCGTATCTGGTGAAAGAAACGCGATTGATAAAATATTCGATTTTCTACGTTCTGATTATAGGCTAAGGGACCTTACATGGAAAGAGAGTGCAGCAGAATATCAACCATTTAGCAAGATGAAGGTAAAATTAAAAAGAGAGATTGTGAATCTTGGTGTAGGCAATCTTGATATTTCCCTTAAGGGTAAATATGTTGATCCAGAGCATTGGGATGATTTTACTTCTCAACCTGACGTTTTAGTAATAGATACACGAAATGAGTATGAAGTGAAATTAGGCAAGTTTAAAAATGCAATCAATCCACATACTCAGCGTTTTCGCGATTTTCCTGAGTGGGCAAAGTCTTTCTCTGAGAGTAAAGACCTGAAAGTAGCTATGTACTGCACTGGTGGGATTAGATGCGAAAAATCAACAGCGTACATGAAAAATCTTGGATTTAACAATGTATACCACCTGAAAGGCGGCATTCTTTCTTACCTTGAAAAAACTTATAATAAAAATGGTAATTGGGAAGGTGAGTGTTTTGTTTTTGATGATAGAATTGCTGTTGATAACTCACTTACTCCAAGCAACACAATAAAATGCATACTCTGCTCAAATCAAGTTTCAACTGATGAACTGAAGTCAGTTCCACGTGGCCAAGTGGTTTGTTTCAACTGTAAACTTTAGTGTTATAGCTATAATAAATAAAACATCATGCCGCTGCAGTTGTATGCACGTTGTGATTTGAGAGCAACCTCTACCAGAAAGGGTGTCATGCCAGTGCCCAGACACTGGCATCTAGGTTCTTTTTTTCTAGATTCCAGCGTCGCGTGCTGGAATGACAATAAAGAGCATGTAAATAATGGTTACGCAAGAAGTCTACTTTTTATTCTTAATCAACTCTAAAGCCTTCTTCAAATCTATGCTTTCAATATCTGCATTCTTACCCAAAGCAACGTTTGTTCTATCGCATTTTATATAGAACCCGTACCTGCCTTTGCAGATAAAGATTTCTTTTCCTTTTTCATTAACCCCGAGAGACTTTAACTCTTTGCGTGGACTGTTTGCAATAATTTGTACAGCTTCGCTCAATTCTGTATTCAGCACCTCTTTAGAGCTTTTTTTAAGAGAAAAATATCTACCATCATAAAAAATATAGTACCCAAATCGTCCAAGGCCTATTTTTATTTCCTTTCCGGTCTCAGGGTGTTCTCCGATTACTTTTGGCAAGGAAAGTAACTGAGTAGCGGTATTCAGATCAATATCATTAACATTTAGATCCTTTGGTATGGAAACTGTTTTTTTCTTTTTGGACTCACTATTAAACTCAAGGTAAAGCCCAAAAGGACCTTTTTTAATTACTACCTCTTGGCCTGTTATATCATCTACACCTAAACTTTTTGGATATTCTAAATTGTCATTACTACCTGTAATTTCTTTTGTATGGTTGCATTCAGGATAGTTAGAGCATCCAAGGAACACTCCTGCTCGCCCAAAGTTCAATTTTAATATACCATCAGAGCAAGCAGGGCATTTCTTACCTATTTCTTCTTTTCCTTCCTCTGAACAAAACCAATTAACTACCAAATCGTGAATGCCGCTGAAAACTTCATCATGCGTCATTTGCTTGACAGAATTTACATGACCAAAAAATGGCACCCAAAAGTGGCTCAATTCTTTTTTCCAATCTGCATGTCCATTTGAGATTAAATCAAGCTTTTCTTCCATTTGTGCTGTGAAATCATACTCTACACAACGCTGAAAAAAAGTTTCTAAAAATATGGTAACGATCTTACCACGACTGCTTGGAATAAATCTTTTATTATCCAGTGTAACATACTCACGATCCTGCAATACCGAAATAATTGTCGCATAAGTTGATGGACGGCCTATACCGATTTCCTCCATTTTTTTAACGATACTTGCTTCACTATAACGAGGTGGCGGTTGAGTGAAATGCTGTTTTGGCTCAACTGAAATCAGCTTACACGCTTCCCCTTCCTTCATGGCAGGTAGCAGGCCTTCATTTTCGGCTTCCATGTTATCTTGATAGACTTTATAAAAACCATCAAAGAATATACTTGATCCACTTGCTCGCAGAATCACTTTCTGATCAGTAGAACTAATTTCAACTACCACTTGATCAAGAATCGCCGATTCCATTTGACTTGCAATGGTTCTTTTCCAGATTAAATCGTACAATTTAAATTGCTCTGGCGTTAAGTAATCCTTAATACTACCCGGCGTTCTATTGATATCAGTTGGACGAATTGCTTCATGTGCTTCTTGAGCATTTTTGACCTTTTTTACATATTTACGAGGAGACTGTGGTAAATATTTATCACCATATAACGACTTAATTGACCCTCTAATTGAGTTTATAGCCTCATCTGCAATATGAAACCCATCTGTACGCATGTAAGTTATCAACCCTACAGTTTCACCACCAATATCGATACCTTCATATAAATTTTGCGCTATGCGCATAACATTTTTCACATTAAAATACAGCTTATTCACTGCATCTTGCTGTAGAGTAGAGGTAATAAATGGAGGAAGCGGATTTCTCTTAACTTGCTTGCGTTCTACTGTGCTTACAGCATATTGCCTTGATTCAATCTCCCTGACTAAGTTCTTTGCTTCTTCTTCATTTTTAATATCAAATTTTTCTAGCTTCTTATTGTCATAGTGACTCAGCATAGCAAAAAAAGCCTCATCTTTGCTATTTTGCATTTCTGCCTTTATGCTCCAATACTCCTGTGTTATAAACTTACTGATTTCATCTTCTCGTTCGCATATAAGCTTTAATGCAACAGATTGAACTCGCCCCGCAGATTTGCTTCCCGACAATTTTGTCCACAGCAGCGGTGACAAGCTAAATCCAACTAGATAATCCAAAGCTCTGCGTGTTTGCTGTGCGCGCACTAAGTCCATATTAATTTCACGTGGATTCTTTATTGCTTCTTGAACTGCTCTCTTTGTTATCTCATTAAAGACTACTCTATAAATGTTGTTTTCATTACTGATTGCTTTCTTTTCTTTTAATGTCTCTATCACATGCCAAGCCATTGCTTCCCCTTCTCTGTCTGGGTCTGTTGCAAGATATATATCTGATGCTTTACTCGCTGCTTTTACTAACTCTTTTATATACTTTTCTGCTTTTTCAATGGTTTCATACTTTATAGCAAAATCATTATCCGGATCGACAGAACCGTTTTTTGCTGGAAGATCCCTCACATGTCCAAAGGATGCAGCTACTTTGAACTCTTTACTTAAATATTTGCCTATTGTCTTTGCTTTCGCAGGTGATTCAACTATTAATAATCCCATATTGTTAATTATTTTAGTATTTAAAGATAATATGTTGAGAAATATACGATGAAAAGTAAAAAAATATTTTAATAGGTCTTGTGAATTTTACAGAGTAGGTTGTTCATGGTTTCCAGAAAACCCTTGGACCTTGCTATTTTCAAGTGAATTTGAAGGTCTATTACAATAGTATATGATTGCAGCAGCAACCAGACAACAAGCTCCAACTGCTATTCCCACTGCTATAGCTAACCCAAGAAAGGTTTACCTGAAGGATAGAATAGGTTATAATGGCATATTAAAGAGATGAAAAATGCCAAGCCCATATAGTGAAGACCTCAGAGAACGAGTTCTCAAAGCAGTTGATGAAAAAACAATGACGATAAAAAGAATTAGTGAAATATTTAAACTGAATATAAAAACAATATATTTATAGAGGAAAAGGAAAAAAGAAACAGGAAACATAAAGCCATCTTCAGGCTATCAAAAAGGTGACTGAGCCTCACCGGTGGCAGAATCTGGGTCACGAGGTCTTCTTCCTACACTCCATGTAAGAGCAGAAAGTGCCTCAAAAGAAGTACCAACCTGCCACCTATCCACTCTGAGAAGTTATTATCTTCTCTTGCTTTCAACCAAGTAATACTTATTCATATCATCCGGGTAAGGTCAGTTTGTAAAACTTAATTTGTACGCTTCCTAGTAATTCTGATATAGTTACTTTAGTTAAAGTCTATAAAAGTTTATAAATGGCAACCTTAAGTGTAAGAGAAGCTTTATGCACAGCGATCAGAGAAGAAATGCAAAACGACCCTGACGTGTTGATCATCGGTGAAGAAGTTGCAGAGTATGATGGTGCCTATAAAGTAACAAAAGGATTACTGAAAGAGTTTGGAGAAAATAGAGTGGTTGATACGCCTATTACCGAACATGGATTTGCTGGCCTTGCTGTTGGAGCAGCATTCGCTGGATTAAAGCCAATTGTCGAATTTATGACTTTTAATTTTTCTATGCAGGCTATCGACCAAATCGTGAATTCTGCAGCAAAAACAAATTATATGTCAGGTGGACAACTTGGATGCCCCATAGTATTTCGTGGGCCAAATGGTGCTGCAGCAAGAGTTGCTGCACAACACTCTCAATGCTTTGCATCTTGGTATTCGCATATACCGGGATTAAAAGTGATAGCACCTTACTTTGCCTCCGATTGCAGAGGTCTGCTTAAAGCTGCAATTCGTGACCTGAGTCCGGTAATATTTCTAGAAAACGAAATAGCTTACGGACATGAACATGAACTTTCTGACTCTGAGCTGTCAAATAAAGATTATCTACTTGAGATAGGCAAGGCTGCTGTTATACGGGAAGGAAAGGATGTAACTATCACTGCTTTCTCACTGAAATTAATGGATGCTTTAAACGCAGCAGATTTACTTTCGAGTGAAGGTATAGAAGCTGAAGTTATTGACCTCAGAACCTTAAGACCACTTGACACTCAAACTGTTATTAACTCTATTCAGAAGACTAATAGGTTAGTTAGTGTAGAAGAAGGATGGCCATTTGCAGGAATAGGAGCAGAGCTGTCAGCCGTTGTTATGGAACAAGGATTTGACTACCTTGATGCTCCAGTTATGCGCGTAACTGGCAAGGACATCCCCTTACCTTACGCTGCAAACCTAGAAAAAAAAGCATTACCGCAAGTGGAAGATATAGTTGAAGCCGTGCATCAGGTCTGCTTTAGAAAAAAATAACCCTATTGGTTCTTTTTTGTGTCTCCTGTTCCACATTGGTCCATCAAGGAAGTATTTCCAGTGCTGCCTATACCACCCATTACTTTTGTTACAATAGTTGTAGGGTCGAGAACTGGCGCGCCTACTTTAGGGTTTGGTGGCTGATCCATTGTTTTCACAATAGGCCTCAATCCAAATTCCCATGTTAACGTTTCCAGCTCCCGCCTCGTCAAACGCAGCATGCGGTTTTCCCGCACTACGCTTTCCTAGCAGATTCTTTACCAAAGTTTATCACATATTGTACTGGTGATGCTTTCGGTTTGTAATACCTTATTCTGTAGTCTGAATATAGACCCAGCGTTTTGTATATCCATTCGCTACTCCACTTCTTCCACCCAAACCCTTTCTTTGCTTTCCTGGCTCGCATTAAGTTGCGTCTTACCTTCTTTTCCACCCAATGTTTTACGTAATTGAACTTTCGACCAGAGTTCCCTATCCTAAAGTAGTTTACCCACCCTCTCAATATCGGATTGATGTCATGTATCACTCTTTTTATCGGTTGCGATTTATAGCGCCGAAATATTTCCTTCAACTTGCGTAGCAGGTTTGTTCGTGCTTTCATCTGCGGTGTTTTCCTGACATTCCATTTTCCTTGTCTTGTGATATTCTCTTGAAAATCAAACCCTAGGAAGCTAAATGTTTCTCCTTTCTTTAGGTTGATGACTTTTGTCTTTTCTTCATTTACGCTCACTTCTAGTTTTGCTAATTCTTCTTCCAACCTTCTGTATACTGCTCTTTCTAGCCATTCCCGTTTCGGGTGTTCACTAATCAGTATCACTAAATCGTCTGCCCATCTGGCATATTCCATACGTTGGTACTTTCCTTCTTTGGTCACCTCTTTTGCTTTCTCCAACATTTTATCTACCTCATTTAGGTATATATTGCTTAGTAGTGGCGAAAGTGGTGATCCTTGTGCTATTCCTCGTTTTCCTCCTGTTTTGAGGATTAGCTTAATCATGCGCATGATTTCTTTGTCATTTATTCTTTTGGCAATCTTTTCCATCAGAATATGATGTCGCACATTGTCGAAGTAGGATTTCAGATCTACGTCAATTACTTTTGTATTGCCTTTGATTGCTGCTTCCGTTACTTTTTGTACTGCTTCATGCGCATTACGCTTAGGTCTATACCCGTATGATCCTTTTTGGAAGTCTGATTCGAATATCGGTTCAAGTATTAGCTTCAGTGCTGTTTGCACTATTCTATCCCGGATGCAGGGTATGTTCAACTTTCTGAATTTTCCTCCAGATTTTGGTATTTCCTTCCTCCGGTTCCTATTTGGGCTATAGGTCTTGGTTATTAGTTCGTGTCTTATTTGTTGAAGATACTTTTCTAAGCCTTCTGCCTCTATCGATTCGAATGTCATCCCATCTATTCCTGGTGCCCCATTACTCTTCTTTGTTAGCTTATATGCTTCTTCCAGTGTCTCCATCTTACAGACGTGAACATAGATTCCCCAGAATCGCCATTCCGGTTCTGCTTTCGCTTTGATATATATCTTTCTTCTCAGGTCTTGTAATTTTATTGGCATTTTTATCATTTTTACCTTTACCTTCCTTTTGTTAAAAGATTTCTACTAGCAGGGTGCCTTTGCTCCATGAGCGTTACCTCACTTCTTCACTACTACGCACCCATCTGCCACCCTCTCATCTTCAGTTCACTTCCTGTTTTCCAGTTATAGAACCTACCTCTCCAAGGTATTTCTCCTTGGGATGAGGAGGGCTTCTCCAGTTGCTTTGTATGTCCTCATTGCCATGCCGTTACTAACACCCCGCTGAAGTAGACCTATCGTTTCATTCGTTTTTCGTCTGGTCTATTCTGTCTTCACCAGTACCAAGATGGCTCGACCTTCAGAATATTCCTTTCGAGGCAATCTGTGTATTCGCTTTCGCTACGGCCTGGTAATTCGCCATTATCCTACGATAATGTTGTCGGTAGGCTTCAACATTTTGGTTTCCCTCCATGCTGCTACCCAAGCTACAGGATTCCGACTTTTATCCTGGTAGGTCTATCTCCTACTGAACAATACTTGCCTTCTCTGGACGCACTTGGCTCTGAAAAGGTAACCGTTCACGGAGATAAGGTGGTTTACAAAGTAAGTATAAAAGTGTAAAGAGATAGGAAGCTAAATATGGAATGGGTAAATGACAACAGTGCTGCAAGAAAAGGTTGTAGCAGAAAACGCTAATCTCAAGGAAGAAATAAAAGCACTGATCAGAGAAAATGATAGCTTGAAAGCAAAAATAGTTGAATTAGAAGACAAATTGGGCTTAAATTCGCAAAATTCATCGCTGCCACCATCACGAGATATATATCGTAAGAAAGCAAAAAAGAAAAGTGATAAAAAACCAGGAGGTCAGCCAGGACATAAGGTGCATAAGCGTGAATTAATGGCTGCAGACGAGGTAGTGAGATGCACAATTGATACAATTTGTATGTGTGGAGGTAAGATTACTTTAGAAGATGAAATTATTCATCAGAAGGCAGAGTTGCCAGAAATTAAGCCAATTGTAACTGAGTACAGGTTGCAAAGAGGACATTGTAGAGTATGTAATAAAAGAATTACAGCAAATTTACCCGAAGGTGTTGCAAGAGATTTTCTAGGACCCAATGCTAAAACAGTTATAAGCAGCCTTAGCGGCTTTTTTATTAACTCAAAAAGAGAGGTACAGCAAATTTTGGGCAGTATTTTTAATCTAAATATAAGCCTTGGTTTAGTCTCAAATACTGAACGCAGGGTATCGAAGAAGTGTGCATCTGAATATGAGAAAATGAAGGAAGAGTTGCAAGGAAGCGAGTATTTGCATATAGACGAAACAGGGCACAGAAATCAAGGAAAGAGAGGCTGGAGTTGGGTAATAACAAACAAAGCGTTGACACTTCTGAAGGTAAGCGAGTCTCGTGGTAAGAAGGTGTTGAAGAGTTTACTGCCAGAATATGATGGTATAGTTGTGAGCGATAGATACGCTGTATACAATTACTTCAATCGTGAAAATAGACAGATATGTTGGGCACATCTGGCAAGAGATTTTGAGAGATTTGCCCATAGTAAAAATGTTGAAGTGAGCAAAATTGGCCAAGCACTAAAATCGCTCAGCAATAAGGTGTTTGTAGTAGATAAGGCAAAAAAACAAAATTTGATAGATAATTTGAGATTTTATCGACTGGTGCGAAAAATTCGGAAAAGGGTAAAACATTTTTTACGTAAAATGACGAGGGTTGCAAATAGTACTCAAGCTTCAAGAATGGCCGCTAAGATGTTACGATCTGAGGATATGATGTGGAAGTTTTTAAGAAAACCTGAAGTGATAGAAACAACTAATAACCTTGCAGAACGGCAAATTAGACGGTACGTAATTTATCGTAAAAACAGCTTTTTCACCTGGTCAGAACGTGGAGAAAGATTCGTGGAAAGAATGTTGTCGATATTTTTGACATCACGTCTAAATGGCCAGAACCCCTTTCAAAAGCTACAGAATCTAGTAGCTGTCACTGCTTAGTTCTTTAATTCATTCTCACAATCCGTGAACGGTTACAAATAAAGATGTTCTTAATATCGCAAACACTTTCCATAATATTTGACCATATTATCCATACTTTAAAAAACAAATTACAACTTCTGGAAGAAAATCAATACTTTCGTCTCCCTAACATTGGTCATTTTTATCCAGTAAACCTTAAACCACTTATTGCACGCAATCCCCTCACTGGTACGATTCCACAAAACAAAAAAATACGTTTTAAATCCTATCTAACTTGACGTGGCCAAGCACTGCACACTCATTCCCCAATACTACAACATCCTCTTTTGGCTCGATTAATTCTACGTTTTCTACACCCTCTACAAATAGGTTTGCTATTATCCAAGATCTTGTAACATTCCATCCCAGCCTTCTACTTGCTTCAAACTTCTTGATGAACTGCTCCTTAATTTCCTCCTTTGATATTAAAGGACTTATGATCATTCTGCTGTGAATATCTATTTCCGTAATATTGCAACCTATCACTTTTACTGTATCGGTTAAAACCCTTATATCATTTCTAGTAACCTGCTTTTTTACAACTTCAAGTAGCTCTTCTAACGCTATGCCAGTTGTGGATAATTCTGTTGATAAGATTGAAATTTGTACTTTCCCTGGTATAGGTGATTCTACTAATGCATCTTTTACTCTACTATCTGCTGACAGTGCATGATAACGATAATACTCTTTACTTCCTCCTGTACTCCAGCCTTTTATTTTTGCTTTTACCCTCTTTCTAAATCGTTCGTCCTCTTCTTCTTTTTCTCTCTCTACTCCATAAAATTCAGCCAAATTATCAAGATCTTCTCCCATTGCAAATTTAAGTAAATTACCCTTTACAGCTTCGTTTATCCTTTGTCTTAGCAAAAGTTCTCTCCATGCTGCTACTTCTAATACCTTCATCGCTGGGTCACTTTCTACTAATGCTGTAAAACTTGCATCACACTTCACTAACTCTTCCTTCATCCGAGAAAAAATCTCTTCAAAGTTCAGTGGTTCGATAATATTTGGCTGCTGCATTTCTAAACAACTATTCCGCTAATATCTATGAATTTGCCTTCTGAAAGATAAATACCTTCTAGTACAAGAGTCATTTTTCCTTCTTTAACTTCAGCAATCTTTACTTTTTCTAACTTAAATCTCCTCTCAAATTTCCCCAGTGCTTCTGCTGTTGCTGAATAGATTTCCAAAGTTAAATCTCTACTGATTGGTTTATCCACTAATTCAAATAGCCTAGACCCATAATTCCTCATCATAATTCGCGATCCTATCGGTGTAGTCAGTATATCAATTATCGATTGCTTTAAGTGCTCTATTCCTTCTAACGCTTTTCCTGTTTTAGCATCCATTCCTTTCATTTTTAGCCTGCAAACACGTTTTTACTGCCTTTTATTACTTTAAACCCACATGAAACTATATCTCCTACTCTTCCTACACCATAGCCATTTGCAAATACTGTTTTTGATCCTTGAATCATTACTTTTCCTTCACTAAAACTGTTTCCTTGTCTGCACGTTGGCTTACCATTTACAAAAACATTGTTACTCCCACTAATGCAAAAATGCGGTGTTGCTTCTCCACAATAATCCCCTAATCGCACAACCGATTTATTCATTTAATTAAGGTTTATTCTATCTGCTTTCAGTTTTATTTCGCTCTTCGTCATCTCTATGCTCGATCCCCCAGCTTTCAATGTTATTTTGTCTACTACTTTAATCTCTAAATGATGATTCTCTTTATCATATAACAATCTTGTTCCATCTTGAAACTTCACACTATTTATTTCTTTTTTATTCTCTGGGGCAGCATACTTCTGTTGATATATTCCAGCCAGCACTGCCCCTAATGATAATTCCCCAAATGGCGACAATACTATCACCTGCTCATCAATATTAGGTGGAAGCCAACTTCTATCTTCTCCAGCTTTCATCGTTATCCACGGTAAATAATCTGTTAAAAATTCTCCTATTTTCACTCTTACTTTTGCTTTTTCATAATCTACTTCTTTTACAACTCCTATACGAACAATGTTGGCCATTTTCCTCTGTAACTCCGAAATTGCAAAATTATTTTCTAACATTTATTTCACCTATTTCTATTTTGTGTGGCCTAAATTTTCCTTCTTCCCAAATAGATCGACCTACGTGTATTGTATGCACCCACTCAATCAACCACACTAAATACGCATCTAACTCTGGCCTAAAATCATCTCCTCCTCCTGATATAAATTCTCCTGGCGAAACATACTGTAATTGCTGTTGAATAATGGAGAGACATACTCCATTATTTTGGCGCGAAGTAACAAATTCAGTAGAATAAGTTCTTCAAAAATAATTTAAACTTTTATAGTAGGAGTAGTCTCATGAAATATTATAGCGGATTAGATGTCTCACTCAAAGAAACTTTTATCAGTATCGTTGATGAGAAAGGAAAAATTATTAAAGAAGAAGTTGTTGCAAGTGAGAGTGATGCAATAGCTAAGTGCTTGCTTGGCCAAGACAAAGAATATGAAGTGATAGGGATAGAAAGTGGACAGCTATCAATATCAATGTGCAAAGAATTAAGGAATTTTGGATTACCAGTAATTTGTGTAGATGCAAGACATATGGCAGCAGCATTATCTGCAAGGATCAATAAGAATGATAAAAATGATGCAAGAGGTATAGCACAAATGATGAGAGCTGGGTTATACAAAGAAGTATTGGTAAAATCAGACGAATCTTGCAAAATTAAGGTAGCGCTTGGAAGCAGAAGGCAGTTAATATGCAACAAGCAGCAAATCATTGGAACAATAAGAGGATTATTGAAGATATATGGAATAAAGCTCGGTAAAGGAGCAAAATTTGAAATTTTTGCCTTAAGAATACAAGATGCAATGAATAATTTGGATGAAATCAGTAGGAGTTCAATAGAAGCATTAGTTTGTAGTTTGGAAACAATAGAAGAATCAATAAGAAAACTTGACAAAATACTTTCAGGACAAGGCGAAAAAGACGAAGATTGCAAATTGTTAACTACTACCCCAGGAGTTGGTATGATAGTAGCAATGACATTTAAAGCTGCAATAGATAATCCATATAGATTTGAAACATCTTATACAGTTGGAGCCTATATAGGATTGACACCAAGGCAGTACGCTTCTGGGGAGGTTAATCATCATGGCAGTATATCAAAAATGGGACCAGTGGAGTGCAGAAGTATGTTGTATGAGGCTGCACAAGTCTTACTTGTAGTCAATAAGAAGAAATTTAAGTTAAAAAGCTGGGGATTAAAGCTAGCAAAGAAAAAAGGGATGAAAAAAGCAATTGTAGCAGTAGCGAGAAAATTAGCTGTAATTATGCACAGGATGTTGGTTGATAAAACAGAATTTTGTTATCAATAAACAAGAGGAGTATAGAACAATAGTTTTATTGAAAGTGAAGATAGTAATGCCGATGGAAGGGACAAGCAAGAGCAGAAAGTGAAGCTTAGACTTCGTGCGAAACATGTTGCCGTCCACTTCCGCCTAACAAGTATAGTGCGGCTTGGCGAACTAAAGTTTTAGCCATATTGGACCGCGGAGAGAACTTTGGAAGCATGCTACTTTAACTTATGTAAAATCACTAGGATTATGAGGAAAGTATGACACCTTAATTTTTATGAGTTTAATGAATATGTGAATAAGTACTTTTAATGTGTGTGGACGTACTTATCCACATATTCATTAACTATATTGATTTAGAAAGGTCATTAAAAATTTAGTACAGGTGTTTTTTTGCCAATAAAGCGATTTGTAGTTGAGTAAGATAATATAATAGCAGATAAAATTTGTACTATAGCCAGGCTTGATGTCAGAAAATATTTTTAATGATATAAAAAATTATTATTGACTTTTATGCAATTAGAGAACATTCTTCACGTTCCAAGTATTTTTATTTACTACTCTCGCAACCTCAGCAGCTAGTGTTCTGACAATAATAGCTGCATTTTCTATTGTGCTATCAATCACAATTCGTGCTTCAAATCTTGCTTTCAACGCTAATTCTTCTGTTCCTGGATCATGTCCTTTTTCAAGACTGCTAAGTTCCACAAAAACCGCTGGTGCTAACAATTCTTTTCTTATCGTCGGGTATACTTCGCATGTTTGTATATTTAGGATTTCTTCCTTCAGTCTAGTACAAATTGCTTGATGTAAATCTGTCCAGAACTTTGTCATATCTTTAAAATATAGTTTAGCTCATGCTTAAAGTATTTCTCAAACTCTCTCTCACTCTCATAATTAACAAGGTCTTTTATTATTCTTGAGCCTTCTGGTTCCACTGGTAGCTTTACTTCTTGTATTGGTAATGCTGTTCTTCCTTCACGCTTAAAAATACCGCTATTTCCTTTTGGCATAACTGCTGCAAATCCTCCTATAAACTCATGCTTTCCTACTTTCGATCCTCTTCTTGTTTTTTGTATTTTGCCAATTGTCGATGCTCTAATGTCATAGAGATTTGCTCTAATTAACACTTCTAATCTGCTAGTTTTCGCCTTAAAAATTCTTAATCTCTTTCTTATCAAACTTAATTTTATCTTCTTTTCCTCACTGATTTCCTTAGCTGCTTGCGCTTTTAACCATAGTGCCGTTCTGTTTAATGCTCTCACTATTGCTAATTCTATTTTTTTTCTTTTAGCGTTTACACTTTCTATACTATTAACTTCTATATGAATAGACATTTTACACTCCAGATGCTTTGATTTTCCACGTTATTCCAGACTTGTCTCTAAGTGGCGGTGAGTGTACTTTATATCTTCGATCACCTATAACAAAAACATCTCCTACTATTGGCTTTAACACATCAAACGCACTTACTTCCAACACTAAAGTTTCTCCTACAAATTGTCCTTCACCAATCTCGTATAATTTATCTGGCTGTTGCTTTAATACTTGTACCATGTACGCCTTATTTTTCGACTCATACAAAGCTACTTCTCCTAAATGGGCAAAACAATCTTTTAATAATCTCTTAATATTCTCTTGCATTCTTTCATAAGTATGCTAATAAGATATATACTAGTAGAGTTCTCTTGTGTCTCACCAACTTGTGGTTACTCTACCAGTATGTTATGCTATAGTGACTTTTACTAATGTTCCTGGTCTGTGGCACATTGGCAATGGATTTGACTGCGTATGTAAATCTGTTCCTCTATCAAATCTTCTTGGCTCTTGTTTTGCATAGAGTGGCTGTCCTAGTGTATTTACCGTCTCATTAAAATCTGCTGGTGCAAAATATGTTGTAAATGTGCTTGCTGTTCCTAGTGGAAAACAGTGCCCTGTATCTTTCTCAATAAATCTTCTCACCGTTCCTTCAGGGTCAGTTGCTTGCCCTCTATATTCCTCAAATGTGATTCCGCAGAACGTAAATCCTGACCTCATATCGTTCCTTAGCGCTGCTCCTTCTTGCCATCTTTCATATGCTTCTTTTACTTTTGCATGTGAAGTGAGTGCATCAAAAAATTCAGAGCTTACCAGTGCATGAATTCCGGTCATATATTCACCACTTAGATTATCTTCTATGTGTCTCAATACTTCCAGACACTTACGTTTTACATCAGTTGTTGCTGTTCCAAGGGCAAAATTTACTACCTTTGGTGTTATTTCAAATTCGTTGTACAGATTTAATAATTCTGACCCATCAGCATTTAAAATTATTCCTTTGAGCGCTCCCATCCGAAAATGTTCTAATGTTATCGCATGTTTGTTTCTCATTAGCTGCAAATGATCAGTTATTACATCTGCCAGCGCTTTAAGTTCACTTTCTGATCCAAATGCCCTTATTCCCTGTACTTCTTCTGGTAACACTACATCATCATGAGGAATATGTGGAATCGTAAATGTTCTTACTTTTCTTTTTCCTCTTTTTCCTACTGTTGCTGGTGCTCCTGGAACTTGCGTTGGTAGTAAACTTAATACTCCGTTTTGCTCTTCTATGGTAATATGTCTAAATCTTACTGACCTACTTGGAAACAAATTTAAATTTTCAACACGTCCATAATTTATCGGCAATATATTCATCGCATTTGTTAGTGCCGTCATGCTAAATGCTGTATTTGTAAATGGATTTTGCATCTTTCCCCCTTTAATGCTGTTTTTAAATAGCTAGTTAAACTCCCTTGCGGATGATGATCCCTCGTGCTTCAAGTTGCTTTATTGCTTCAGCTTTCTGTTCTTCAGTGATATTTGCTGGCCACACCACTGCATGATCTGCTAGTATTGCACCACGAGTAATAATTACTGCTTTGGCATTTTCCTTTGCGTTTACATCGCTTATTATCACACCTATCGCTGTTTGTGTACCATCTGTGGCAGTTGGATTTATTATCTTAATCATGTTATCTTTATCGAGAGCCACTACTGTACCAAGTTTAAGATTTTGTCCCTTTGCTACCGTTATTTGGTCTCTTGAATATAGACTTGATGTCTCATACTTTAATAGGTCACCCAGATTATTTTGTTCGGTTATACAACTCATAAAATTTTCTCCTTAATTGCTTACCGCCGCTTTTGTCAATGCTATATACGGCGGTTATAAAATTTAAATACACCGACTTTTCGCTACTTGCATCATCAAATCTTCCGGCGAATTCTGTGATATTGCACTCAGTCTCTCTGTCTTCTTCGTTCGCTCTGCTAGCAGTTCCATTAAAACTTCCCTTGCTTGCTCAACACTTACGCCCTGCTCAATAAATTCTCCTATCTTTTCTGGCATTCGTGATAAGTTACATAAACGTATTAATTCAAGAACTTCAGTACGATACTTAGTTAAATTGTCAGTTTCTAGGTCATTTGTAGTTTTTTCATTCATAGTAATATCCCCTTTTTTATTAATAGATTTAAACTCAGAAAGAATTGTCATTCCATCTGCAAGACCTATTTCTATTGCTTTCTCGCCAAAATATAGCCCTGCCTCTGTTGATTTAATCTTTTCAATTGAAAGACCTCTGTTTCTTGCTATTAGCTGCACAAACATTTCATATAGTCGGTCTACTTCTTTTTGTAAGCTTTCCAGACTTTCAGACGTCATTGGCTCATGTGGGTTTAAATCATTCTTTCGACTACCAGCAAAGATTGTAGTGTACTTAATACCTTGCTTTTCATCAAACCTACTTTGATCTATATGACTTGCTATTACTCCTATACTCCCAACTCCTGAAGTGCGGGTGAGAAAAATCTTTTCAGCGCTAGAAGCTATGGCATATGCAGCAGAATATGCATCATCATTGGCCATTGCAATAATCCTCTTTTTTCCTCTTGCACTATAGATAAAATCAGCTAAGTCAAATACTCCATTTACTTCTCCTCCTGGACTGTCTATGTCAAGTAGAATCGTCTCTATGCTTTTATCTTCTAAAGCACTCTCTATCTCTTCATGAATATTTTCATACGAAGTCATGTCTAAAATATGATCAAAAACTTCTGTTTTTTTAGTCAAAACTCCATAAATACGTATTATTGCTATTCCTTTTGGGTTTATATGAAAATGCTTTAAGTTCTTAAAGATAGGTTGTTTGCTGTTATATAATGATAGTAGTTCAAAGCTTCTTCTCTCTACCATTACTGGTTTATTTATCCACACCACTTCCTCCCCTTATTCTACTTTATGATTAACATCAGAATCGAAACAAAGTCCAAAAGAATTAGCTCGCTTTTGATCTTCTGCTATTTCTTGGTCAATTTCTTCTACATCGCAACCCATTTCTGATACTACTTCTGCTCGACTTTTGAAGCCATTTCTTACTGCCATCTGCTGTGCTTGCTGGTCTTTCAGTGGATCTACCCAATCAAATCCCTGTGGTATCCATTTTACTTCTTCTTTCGCTGCTTTTGCCACTTTTTCATCTATATTCAGTTCTCCACAAAGTACTGCTAATTCTAGCCATCTATTCCATACTGGTCTGCAAAACTGGAACACTATAACGTTATGCTGTAACATTGCGCACCTTCTGCGAAACTCTATTAATCCAGCTCTGATTGATGAATAATTAACACCGGTTAAATCTCCTGTTAGTTGCTCATATGTTATCCCTGTACCAATCGCTATTGCCCTGAGTTGCTGTCTTATAAACGCTTCATAACTTCCTCCAACATCTGACGGTTCTGAAAATTTTATATCTTCTCCTGGGTCTAAAAGCTGCATTGTTCCTGGCTCTAAACCTGATAGTGCTACTCCTTGGTCATTACTTTCACCTTCTCCTAAAATATTTGCCTCAGGATCAAGTCTCGTAATAAACCCTGCAAACATCGCTGCTGTCTTTTTTCTCACTAATTCTGCATCATCATATTGATCAAGTTCATAAAGCTTTAGCAGTATATTAGAAAGCCATGGCTCTCCTCTAATTTGCCCAGGTCTTAGTGGTCTATAGATATGTAAAACATCGTTTGCTGGTACTCTCACTGACTCTCCAAACGTACTTTCACCAGGGTGTTCTTTAAATAGGTAGTATGCTTCTCTTTTCCCAAGCCTGTTAAACTCAATCCCGTTTCTTATTACATTACCATTTCCTAAAGTTTGATTTGTTTTATTATCTAAATGTTCAGACTCAAGTACTTGCAGTTGTAATGGTACAGAAAATCTATCTTCCAGCTTTCTCGTTCTTAAACGTACAAAACATTCTCCTCCCTCTATCATACTTCTGCATACTAGAGCTTGTAATCCATAAAAATCACTTACTCCGTTACTGTCTGCTTCATCTGTCCATCTTAGCCATAATTCTTGCACCTTCTTTCGAAATTCTCCATCTCTTGCTTTTGATTGCGGTTTTATTCCTGTTCCAATAGAGTTACTCACTATGGTATCAATGATATTTGCTGCATATGGATTTTTTCTCACCATATCACGTGATCTACTACGTAAAGTTTCAAGGCTTTGAGACAGCAAATTGTTTATACTTCCTAACTCTGGTTGAAAGTGAAAAAATCTTCTTCCTGAGCCTGACGCATCCCAAGCAGAACTTTTGATTTTTGGCTTACTAAATAGTTGTTTGAAATTTTTCAGCATCATACTAACCAAAATTCTCTTAATTCTTTCAAAGTTCCGTTAAATTTATTTCTGTCACATTTTCCGATTCCTTCTACTTCATGTGGCTCTGGACTTGTTTTACCGTCAGTATATTGCCATAAAATCCAATCATTCCAGCCTTTTGGTAATGTGGGCTCTTTTCTCCAGCTTGCTATCCATAATGGACATTTTGTCAAAGTTGGCGTGGCAAAATCCTTAAGAAAATAGCTACTGCCATAAATTAGGGGTAATCTTCCTGTTACTTCTTCAACTCTCTTTACAAATTCCTCAGCTTGCTTAACTGTAATATTTTTGCCACTTTTGTTTTCTTCAATATCCAGCGCAAGTATGGTATTTTTGCTTTCGCCTACCGTTTTTAGAAAATGATCAGCTTGATTCTTGCCGTTTCCTTCTGTGCCAAAATGATATGCTCCCCAGAGTAATCCTTCTTCTTCAGCTTTCTTTCTTCTCTTCGCATACTTTGAATCCACATATTTTAGCCCTTGTGTTGCCTTGTGAATTACTCCAACTATACCATTCTCTTTAGCTAACTCAAAATCCACATTTTCTTGCCAATGTGACAAATCTATTATTCCATTTACTGAACTCTCTCTATTCTCCCATAGTTTTATAAAAGTTTTTAATTGCTCTAAAAATTCAGAATATTCCTCTTTTACAACTTTTCTCAGAAAATTTTCCCTCATATAACTCCTTTATTTGTTGCAAAAATAATCTTTCGTTTAGGCTTCATTCCAGCAATCTTTAGTTCACCTTTGATGCGTTGTCTGAGGCTGAGCAAATCATTTATCTGAACTTCAGCATATCTCACAACATGGTCACCATATGCAATTGATACCACTCTTTCGCCACTCTGAAGCTTCTTTATTGCTTGTTCAACTTGAATTAAATAATCTTCGTTATACATTTATTGCTTGCTGATCCATTTGCTTTTGACTATTTTCTTTGATTTTTTACTTTCTGGTTTTTCACTTAAACTATTCCATTTACTCTCTGGCCATCTGTCTATTCCCAGTGCTATCGATGCAGCTCTTGCATAAATTCGGCAATCTAGTACTTCATTTCTTTCTCTTACCTTTTGCCACTCTTGTTTAGTGTATCCTTTTACTACTTTGCTGACTAATTGCTCTGCCGTTAGTTGCTTAAAATATTCAGGTGCATACTCAGGAAAATGACAATATCCTGCTGGCACTTTTTCTTTTTCCCCGTTTTTTAAAACATTAAGTAGCTGAAAAAGCTCTGACTTTAATATCGATACTCCTACTGGCCAGAGCTTTATTCCTCTCTTTAGCTTTTGACCACCAACTGTTATATCAACTCTACTTGGGCTACTCAGCGGCACTAGTGCTTTATTTACACCTTTCACTGCCATTACTCTTCCAGACCCTTGATGACTTCTCACCCAGTTGTAAACTTCCTGCGTTGCATACCCTGCATCAACTGCCATCATGCTTATCATATATTCAAGATCATTTTCACCGATAAAATGATGATTGAGTAACTCTGAAAGCTTTCCCCATACTTCTCCTCCTCCAGTATCACCTTCAAATACTCGGTAGTCTATTGACCAACTTTCGCGGCTTTTTCCCCATGCTACAACTTCTACTTCTAAACGATCTTTTTGGACATCAACACCTGCTGTGAGAACTACTTCGCCTTTTGGTACTGTGCCAATCTGAAAAAATTCTCTCCTGTTAAATAATTGCTTCCAGTCTGGTACTTCTCCTTTATCTACCCAAGTTTCTCCTAAAGTGGTATTTATCCAAACTTTCAGTGATTGTTCGCTTTCCTTTGCATGAAGAAAATCTTCTACTGCTTGTTGCCAACTATACCAGCCAACTGGACTATAAAGACTGGAAAGATGAAATCCTTTTTTCTCACCTTTTACTCTATTAGTAGGCCTCCATTCTCCACGCTCAAGCATCTCTGTCTTTTGATGATTTTCTATTTTGCCGCTACATTCAGTGCAGACATAATGTGCTGTTCTTGAGTCGTTGTTTTCCCATTTAATTTGTGACCATTTCAGAACTTGATAGTAATTACAATATGGACATGGTACAAAAAAATATCTCTTATCTGTTGCTTCAAATTCTTTCTCAATTCTGCTTATTCCATGAATCGTTGGTGTCGATACTAAAAAAATCTTTCGCCGTGCAAATGTATTAGTACGGGCTATGCTGAGTAAAACTGGATCTCCTTCACCTCCCGAATCTCCTGGATAGGCATCTATCTCATCAAGAAAGAGGTATTTTACTGGCATAGATCGGAGGCCTACACTGCTGTTTGCTCCAGTTATTACTACTATTCCACCTGGAAATTCCTTACTTTGCACAGTATTGCCCGAATCTCTTGACCTTGGGTCTTTTACTTTACTTTTTAAACATGGTGTACTCTCTATTAACGGCGCAAATCTTCCTTTTGACCAGCGTTTTCCCATTTCAACTGTTGGCTGTACTACTAGCATTGGACCTGGTGTTTGATCGATGATATAGCTAATCCAATTGTTACCAGCTTCTGTTCCTCCAATCTGCGCTCCTTTCATGAATACTACTTTTTCTGCTGGTGAGGACGGAGATAGTGAATCCATGATTTCTTTTAAATAAGGAGTTCTCTCTGTTCTCCATTTACCTGGCTCTGATGCTGCAGTTGCTGCTAAAACTCGATACTCATTCGCCCACTCTGATACTTTAAGTTGCGGGTCTGGTCTTAAACCTTCAGAAAATGATGTGGCGTATATCATATCACTAGCTCTTCACCATCATTAGATGATATTTCCACATCACTTAAATTAGGACTTATGCTCTCACTTGTTTTCTCACTTTCAAGTTCAGTAAACATTTTCTTTTCAAGTGCTTCTTCTATATACTTCTGAATTAAATTACTCATTATTATTGCAGCTATGAGCGCAACTATTCCTACCATTACCGCAGCTATAATGTTAGGGTAAATTCCCACTATCGCTATTGCACATACTGTTATAGAGACACAGACGATATTGATGTATTTCTTTATTTTTTTGTCTGCTATTTTCCTTTCTTCAAAATATTTATTGCTCAATAAATGAAATGTCGGAAAGTTGTCATTTTTTCCAAATAAAACTATATCTTTTTCTTTGCTTAATAACTTTATCAGTTTTATGTTATTTGTTGTTATTGCGTACTCAAAAACATCTGTAGCATCTGCTCTTTTCTTTAGCAGTAATTTTACTATATTAAAATGCCTATTTATTGCCGCAAGATATATAGCTGATTCTCCTTTATTGTTTAAAATATCTACTTCAACTCCCTCTTCCAAAATCGCTTCTAGGAACTCCTCGTATCCTTTTTTTGCAGCTAAATGAAGTAAACTGTTTTTATCTTCTCCATATTTATTACTCACTAAAACTTCCACTATATCTTGTTTATTCCCTTCTCTTGCATAACAAAATGGTGTTTTGCCATTATCATCTCTAATCAAAGGATCTATGTCTTTTCTTGTTAATAAGATTTCTATGGTTTTGAACTTATCTGCATAATGTAGTGGCGTTTTATTTTCATAATCTTGTAAATTGACCTTGGAGTTCGACGCATTTATTAAACACCTTACAATATCTAAACATAAATCCCGTTCATCATAGTTGCTAATGCTTACAGCATTGTGAAGAGGTGATAACTTTGTTGAATTTCCTCCACTGCCAGTCCTATTCACATTTGCATCAAGGTCTACTAGTTTTTTTACTACTCCTATTCTCTTGTTGTTTACTGCATAATGAATTGCTGCATGATTTCTCACGTCAAGAACATCTTTGTCCGCATTTCCTTCTCTAATTAAAATTTCTACTATTTCTTCATGTCCAGCTCCTGCTGCTAAGTGTAATGGGGTATGTAGTAGAGCATTCTGTTCATTAACATTAACCCCTTTGTCGAGTAAAAACCTTACAGCATTTGCTTCATTCAACATCGCAGCTAAATGAAGTAAGCTATCTTTCTCTGATCCGTATTTGTGATTGATTAGTGCTTGTAATATTTCTTCTCTTGCACAAGAGAGCGCACTTTTACCATCATCATCAGTAATTAGTGGATTAATATTTTTCCTGTTCAGTAAGAGCGCAACCATGCTAAGCTCGTTAATTTCTACTGCATAATGTAATGGTGTTTTTCCGTTTAACCCTCTGACATTAACATCCACTCCAGGTTGATTAATGAGACACTTTATTAATTCTAAAACAGACATTATAAAAATTTAGCGTTAGATAATTCTTGGAGTGAGTTTGTAATCTCTTCAGTTAGCGTCTTATGAATCTTTTCAGTCTCACTCAGTGATGCAAGTAGTGCTGAAACTCTATTTGGAATATTAAGCAAATTATTACGGACAACTCTTGCTACATTAAATGCTTCGTTTTTCACTTCCTCTACTGCTACAAGTTCTCCTATCTCAGCCCTAGCTTTTGCCTCAAGAAGTTTACCTCGTTCCATTTCATTTTTTATTCGAGTTTTTAGCAACATCGTGGAAAGGTTACTTGTATTTTCGTTTTCTGGATTTTTTCTCCTCAGTGGCTGACTTGGATCTCTTATTGCTGCTACCGCTTCATTTGCTTGCTCTCGGTCGATCAAACCATCCTCCAACTCAACTATTCCTTTTTTTACTAAATAACAGACATATTGCTTTGATACTCCTATCTCTCTTGCCCATTCTGTTTGTGTGATCTTTTCCACTTTTTTTGCTTCTTTTTTACAAATTTTCTTCTTGAATCTCTGAAAAAGTTTTACCAGTACCGGCTAAAATGGCATCTCTTCCCGTGTATACTTGCCAACGTTTTATGGTTACATCTACAAATTTTGAATCTAGCTCTATTGTCCTACAAATTCTTCCTGTTCTCTCACATGCAATCAGTGTGCTGCCAGAACCGCTAAATGGATCAAGTACTATGTCTCCTGGTCTACTGCTATTAACTATTGCTCTCTCCATTAGCTCTACTGGCTTCATTGTTGGGTGCAGTGAGTTATGTATTGGCTTATCATAAAACCATAGATCACTTTGATTTCTACCTCCATGCCACTCACGTTTATTGCCGCTTTTCCATCCATAGAGCATTGCTTCATATTGTCTCTGATAATCAGATCTTCCTAGCGTAAAGTGATTCTTTGCCCAAATGATAAATGTCGACCATTTTCCTCCTGCCTCCTCAAATACTTTTTGCAACGTTGAAAACTCTGATGATGATATGCAGATGTAAATTGCACCTTTCGTATATGCTAAAATATGGGAACAGATGTCATAGAGAAAAAGTTCGTACTTTTCACCTTGATTATCATTTAATATCTTTTTATCTTGACTATTACCATAATCAACGTTATATGGAGGATCACAAACAGTAATGTCTGCCATTTTATCATCTAACAGCGCTTTATATGATTCAACTACAGAGCTATCACCACAATAGATTCGATGATCACCTAAAATCCAAAGATCACCTGATTTTGTTACTTTTTTGTCATCAACAACTAAGTCAGAAAGATCTTCTTTTTCACTATCTAAATCATCAAGGAAATGTTGAACTTTTTCTAATTCAAATCCTGTCATTTTAAGATCAAACTGTAAATCTTCTAATTCTTGAATTTCCACCTTCAAAAGATCATCATCCCACTTTGCCCAATTAGCTGATTGATTTGCCAGTAATCGAAAAGCTTTGGTTTGTGGTTCATTTAGATTATCACTTAAGACTACGGGAATACTCTCCATACCAAGTTTTCTTGCTGCTTTAAGTCTTAAATGACCATCAACCACAGTTCCATCGCTTTTTACAACTATTGGTATACGAAAGCCAAATTCCCTGATTGAAGCACACATTCTGTTTACTACGTCATCATTTTTACGTGGATTACGCTCATATTCGACTAGATTTTCAACAGGATAGTAGTGGATTGCTAAATTCATATAATTACTGTACTAATTAAAAAGTTAATATTCAAAATATCTCTGACGCTAAAGAAGGCCTGGGGTTGAACCCACCAAACCCGCCAGTATGGCCGAAAGGACCCACTTTTACGGTATTTTTTATGTGTTAAAATCTTTACCAAGATTCATAGCGTAAAACATTAATGCCAAAGCATCCCCCTCATTATCATCTCTAGGTGAAAAACTTTTTTCACGTATCGCTTCAATAACTTCACTCTTACTTGCATTGCCTTTGCCTGTTATAAAGCGTTTTATAGTTTTAACATTAACACCTTTGTACGGCACATGATGTTCTTCACACCAAGCAGAGAGAACAGCCAAAAACCCACCGTAGCAATGAGCTGCATCAGTTCCTAGATGTCTTCTCACTTCTTCAAAATACACTGCAGTGAACTCATGTTTCAAAGAATTAAGCCAATTACGAAAATTCAAGAAGCACATGCCACCTCCGCTAAAACGGCTACCATGAAAACTTTTGCTTCCACTTTCAATTACTCCATTGGTTAGAATTGCCCAGCCTGTCTGTTTACCGAGGTCCAGTGTTAGGATTGACATTATTTAAAACTATAAGTAGCACTGATTCCAAAATATCGTCTGGTTCCTACAACGTACTATCAAAAAGCGGTTTATAGTTTTTTTGTTGGCCAACAACGGAAATCCGAGAATCTTATGCTACTTAACTAGAGAGAGGTTGCATTTCATTCTCCCCTTAATAATATAAGTTCAACTTTTTTCGAAAAAGTGTTCAGTTTTTTTGTTCTCTTGTTTCATCAATAAACTCACCAGAAAATTTTATAAACCATTGCAATAGTTGCAACTGCTGTACGTGTACACTTCTTCAAAAAACATTGAACTATATTAATTAAGGCAACTGGAGAGTTTATGTATTCACAGGATCATTTTTCAACAAAAGGGACAGCAGACCTAAAAACACAGCTTTTACAAAATATCAGATCTTGTCTTTCGTACTTATTACCTTACGGAACTTTTCACAAAAATGAGTTTCAAGTAGGTGATATCTGGGGTAATAAAGGAAAAAGTTTAAGAGTAGAACTGAGTGGCAGTAGAGCCGGTCTATGGAATGATTTTGCAACTGGAGAAGGTGGTGATATTATCGACCTTTGGGCAGCTGTGCATAGAAAGAATGCAAGGACAGAGTTTTCTGAGGTAATAGTTTCAATAAGCGAATGGCTTGGCAAACAACACACTAGAGAAAAAAAGAGTATCAAAGATCTAGAACAGTACATGACTTACAGCTGGAATTATTACGATGAAGACAACCAGATTATAGTTATAGTTTACCGTTATGACCCTCCTGAAGGAAAGAAAGAATATCGTCCATTTGATGTTAAAACGTTTAATTATGCTTCACCAGAAATAAGGCCTCTATATAATATACCAGGCATTTTAAAATCTGATAAAGTTGTTCTAGTTGAAGGAGAAAAATGTGCTGAAGCGCTGATAGAACAAGGAATTACTGCAACAACAGCAATGTCTGGAGCAAATGCACCTATTGAGAAAACAGATTGGACTCCACTTAAAGGTAAACACATTATTATATGGCCAGACAATGATGAAGCAGGTAATAAATACGCAAAAAATGCTGAAAAAAAGCTTTTAGAGATCGGAGTTGCATCACTTGTTGTTCTTAAGATTCCACAAGGTAAACCGAAAGGGTGGGATGCTGCAGATGGTGTACAAGAAGGTATAAATATTTCGGAATTCATCGAAAAAAAATCTACAAAAAAGCCACTTAACATTTTAGATTGGAGTGTGAGTCGTTATTTAGGTCCAGTACCAATACAAAGGTTTCTTGTTGAAGGTTTATTCCCTTTAGGTGTTACCTCAATAGTAGCTGCTATGGGAGATACAGGTAAAGGTATGCTTCTTCTTGATCTAGCACTTAAAGTTGCAAGTAACGCAGATCAAACATGCGGTTTTGGTCCACTTGTGACAGAACATGGATCAGTGGTAATTTTTTCAGCAGAAGATGATGCAGATGAAATACATCGTCGTCTCGATCGCCTTGATCCTGAAGGTAAAAGGGCAGAATATCAAGATAGGTTGTTTATTATACCTATACCAAATACAGGAGAACCTTTTTCTGTAGTAAAAACTAATATGCGTGGCAAATGTCCTGAAATTTCAGAAAAGTTTGCAGATATCAGAGCACAATTAAGCTCGATTAACAATTTAAAACTTATTGTTTTTGATCCATTAACATCATTTGTCCATGCAGATATAAATGCGGATCCAGAGATGGGATGGTACACAATGGGGTTACTTGCTAGTTTGGCAAGTGAAACAGGAGCAACTACAATTGTAGCACATCACATGAGAAAACCTAAATGTGGAGGACCAATCACAACTGTAGAGCAAGCAAGAGAGGCAATAAGAGGAACTACTGCACTTGTTGATGGAGTTAGGTGTTCTTTTGCATTATGGCCTGCTTCTGCAGACAATCAAAACATTGTATTTGAGACATTCAAGATGAATAAAGTTAATAATGCAGTATATCAAGGAGCTATAGTTAAATCTAATGGGTCAACAGATAGGAGTATAAGAACTTACTTGCGTTCTTCAACTGGCTTGCTTGAGGATATATCTGAAGAATTTAAGCTCAAAAAAATATCTGATGAATACTTAAAAAAGATACTTGTGCAAGCTATAGCAGTTTCAGCAGAAGAAGGGCACCCATTTACGCATACAGGTGGACCAGGGGTGTTTAAACAGCGGCATAGATTACCAGCTGCATTTCATGATATTAGTAGGCATAAACTTGAATACCTAGCACAAAGCTTATTAAACGAGCGTAAGATAATTAAAGGCATGGCTACACACTCAAAAGAAGATAAGTGGCTTGATATACCAACAGGACCATTTGCTAAGGGTAAAGGTGATTTTAATTTAGGTGCAGGAAAGTTTGAAATAGTTAACTTTTGAAAATTGTGAGCTTTTTTGTCTCTAGAAAGTACAGCAAAAATGATTTCCGGACTTACCCAATTTCCAACGTTTCCGGAGAATTTACCAAGTTTTGGAAATGAGATTGTATTGCAGCTAACTTATTGAAATTCGCCAACTTTCAGCTACTAAACATAAATAATGTTACGTTTCCATTTTCAAAAAATTTAGTCAATTTGGTAACACTCAAACCCGCTAGACTAGCTGCTTTCCAATTTCCGAAAACCTATATATTATATAATATATGTAAATAATACATACGTAGATATATAAAGTAATATAAATAAATATTAGAATAGAAACACATACTACTAGTGTCATGAAAACTAACAAGAAAAAATGCCAGTAATTATTTTTAAAACGATTCTTGACTTACTGAAACTTCAAACCTCATAAAAAGGCATTACTTTTACCAAAATTTTTATTTATTACCTGTGATTATGTTTTTTTTGTTGATTGCAGAGAAAATTTTTCAAGCCTAAAGAACAAATGGTTAGAGATTTTTTGAAAGGTCATTTCTGCAATAGCCAATTCTTGTTACCTCTACCATAAGGACGGTGACAAAATTTCCTTACCCTTTAAAACTCTTTAAGAGGTCCTTATAAACACTATTTGTAATTCAGATAATAGAAGTCATCTTTTTTTTAATTAATGCTTGTAAATCTCTTAAAAGCTCAAATAGAAGGCATTCTAAACAATTCTATTATTACAAAATAAACTTACAAGTAAGTTTACCGTTATTTTTATTCACTGTAAAGAAAAAAAATTTATATGAATGCCTTATTGAGAAAACTTAAAACGGAAATAACTCAAAGAAGAACTAGTCTCCAATATAAAAACATCTATAAGTATGTCTGAACAAATTTTGCAGATGGGGGATGCTTTAACAAAAAACACCTGAATATCAATAAGTTAATTTTTCTACATAGGGGACTGAGTTTCTTCCATGCCCTGCAAGATTGAGTCAATAGACTTCATTCTTAAGCCATATAACTGTTTATGGAGCTTTATGAAGTCTAAAAATAAATACTCTAAGATTAATTATATATTAGTTAAAAAGGTAAGAGATTATGCTAAATACATGAAGTCTTTCAGATGTTTTGCTCATGACACTCTTGAAGATATAGAACAAGAACTTTTTTGTGAGATCTGGCCTTGCCTCGAGCAACATGAGAAAAGCAAAAGCAGTTTTTCCTACTTTGCAGACAAAGTGATCAAAAATCGTGTTGTTAACCTTATAAACAAAAAACAACGTATGAAATATGGTGGAGATATTACCTTTCTTGACAATGAAATCTTGGATAGTTTAGTTGATAAAAATTGTGATTTTGAAAGCAAAGTTGCAGCATGTTCAGATGTTGAAGATCTTATTAAACAGTTACCACCACGTTGGCAAGATCTTTGTGAAAAACTCAAAGTTTATAATGTAGCTGAAGTTTCTGAAATTACTGGTTTATCGAGAACAACCATCTACAAGATTCTTAAACGAATAGGTGAAAAATTTCCACATCTAAAAACTTATATCTCGTAAAAAATAGTGAACACATATGCGCTAAATGTTGAACTTATATATATAGGGGGTAAAAACTATGACTCTAAAAATAATAAATAACGAAGAAAGAATAAAAACAGTCACAGGTGTGAAAATGGTAATCTTTGGACCTTATGGAATCGGTAAAACTAGCCTGCTTAAAACTCTTGTTGAATCGACAACGCTTTGCCTTGATTTTGAAGCAGGACTTCTTGCTGTTCAGGATTGGAAAGGAGATTCAATCAATATTCGCACTTGGAATGAAGCTAGAGACATTGCTTGTCTTATTGGTGGGCCTAATCCTGCGCTGAGGTCTGATCAAGCATACAGCCAAAGACACCATGAACATGTATCTGGTAAGTATAAAAATCTTCTTTCTGAAGTTTCTAAATACCGATGCATCTTTGTGGACAGTATAACCGTTGCTTCACGTTTATGTCTATTATGGGCAAAAATGCAACCTGAAGCTTTTTCTGAGAGATCGGGAAAACAGGATATGAGAGCTGCCTATGGATTACTTGCTCAAGAGATGATGGCTTGGCTCAATCAATTTCAACATATCAGAGACAAAGACACTATCATAGTTGGAACATTAGGTCAATATCTCGATGACTGCAATCGTCCAATTTGGCTACCTCAATGTGAAGGAGCTAAAACCGCTAGTGAGATTCCAGGCATTGTTGATGAGGTGATCAGCATGGTTGGAATTAAGAAAGATAATGGCACAGAAGTACGTTCATTTGTCTGTCATACCATTAATTCTTGGGGATACCCAGCTAAAGATCGAAGTGGTTGCCTTAATATGGTTGAAGAGCCGCATCTGGGTAAATTACTTGCGAAAATTAAAGCCAAAACTTTGGCTCCTATTGTTTAATTAAAAATTGGAGAAATTATTATGGAACAAAGCTTTTTCAATATCGGTCAAAAAATTCCCTTTTTCAGTGTGAAAGAATACTTGAATGATCAATCGCCAATACCAGAAGATATAATTTCACCAAGGATTTTAACAAAAAGAGGTCTATTGGTGCTGGGTGGCCCACCTAAAATCGGCAAAAGTGACTTTTTGATCTCTTGGCTTGTTTACATGGCTGCTGGTAGATCATTTCTCGGTATGACACCAAGTAGACCTTTGAAAATCTTCTACATGCAAACTGAAATTGAGTATGAATATATGAAAGAACGGTTGCAACAACTTCAACTGGATAACGAACTTTTGAATGTAGCTGCCAATAACTTAATTATCACGCCAAGAGTGCAATTATCATTTAGTAGTGAAGAAATAGATGAAATTAAAAATGTTGTTAAAGAGCGTTTCAAACCTGATATTATTGCGATTGATCCTCTTCGTAACATTTTTAACTCAAGTGAATATGGTAATGAAAATGACAACAGCGCTATGCTATTCTTTTTGCAAAAAACGCTTGAAAGACTGAGGAACATTATTAATCCAGATGCAGGTATAATCCTCACCCACCACACAAAAAAACTGTCCAAAAAGATGCTGGAAGAAGATCCATTTCAAGGCCTAAGCGGTGCTGGATCTTTACGTGGATTTTATAGCACTGGCATGGTGATGTTTGCTCATGATGAAGAAAGCACTACCCGTCAAATAGTGTTTGAGCTGCGAAATGGTGAACGTGTGGCAAGCAAGCTTGTCGATAAGATAAATGGTCGTTGGAAACTTGTAGACCAATGGAGTTGATTCTTTTTTTTACTTAATTTATAGGGAACAATATGCTAACAGATTTTTTAACTGATTTTAATAACGCGAAACTGCAAAGCAGTTTAATACCGAAAGGTACAACAGTCAAGGTAAAAATGGCAATAAAGCCTGGAGGTTATGAAAATTGGTTCACGAAAAGCTACACTACTGGCAGCATCTATTTAAACGCTGAATTTACTGTCACTGAAGGTCTATATGCAAAACGTAAGATTTTTCAAGTAATTGGCATTAAAAGTGGCAAAGCAAGCGTTGAAGAAGAAGATGTTTGGGCAGAATCTGGTCGTTCTATTCTTATACCAATTCCTAAAAATAAATAGAGGAATAAAGAAAAATTTCTAAAATAGAATAATTTAAGAATTAGTGGGGAGTTATGGCAGGAAAAAGTAAAGCAATAGGAGAAGAATTATATAATAAGTGTAACCTGGAATTAAAGAAGCACGGCATAAGAGGAGAGATAGGAAGAAGATTACAGGCAATAATATCTGCAAAAGAATATGGAATAACAAAAGTTGCTCAAATATACCGAATTACTAGAACTACATTGATGAAGTGGATTACAAGATTTAAGGAAGGAGGAGTCAATGCGTTTAAAATACAACCAGGACGTGGAGTAAAGCCGAAGTTGAGCTACAAGCAGCAAGAAGAAATTAAAAATGTCATAGCAGAAGAAGGAGCCAACCTAACGGCTAAGAAATTAAAAATCATAATTGAGAAAATGTTTTCTATTGAGGTAAGTAAGTCTACAGCACATAGACTGATGCAAAAGTTAGGTTTTTCGTATATTACTCCAAGGCCTGTGCACAATAAACAGGATAAAAATAAACAAGAAGAGTTTAAAAAAAAATCTTAATGAAACTATTGTCACGTATCCCGAAAAAGAGCTATTTTTCTTCGATGAGTCGCGGTTTGGCACACATTCAAAGATTGGACACGGGTGGTTTAAAAAAGGCATTAGGACACAGGTTAAGGTAAAATTAGGTAGGCAAAACTTTTATCTCTATAGTGCAGTTAATCCTAGAAATCGAGAGAGTTCTAGCTTATTCGTACCAAACGTCAATACTGATTGTATGAATATATTCCTTGAGCAGATGTCACAATATTTAGGAACAAGGGAGGCATTTCTTGTTGTGGATTGTGCAGGATGGCATAGATCCAAAGGTTTAAAAATACCACAAAATATTACCTTAATCTATTTACCTCCATATTCACCAGAGTTAAATCCAGTAGAGCGTTTATGGCAATATTTGAAAGACAATCTCATTAAAAATAGAATATATGACTCTGTTAGTTTATTGGAGGATACTGTATGTGCATTCATTCGTAATATTACGGAAAGTTCGATCAAAACCATTTGTTCTGTGAGTTATTTGCCTACTTATTTATGAGATTTGGTATTACACACTTAAAGCTACTGTTGAATTGAGCAACTTTTACAAGATATAGAAAATGAAAGAGGCCGGGACCGGAATTGAACCGGTATAAAAGGATTTGCAGTCCTCCGCATAAGCCATTCTGCCACCCAGCCGTTTTTTATGTGTAGATATCCATTATATCTTTTAGCATAGATAAAGCTTCTTCTTTTTTTCGTTGAAAAGTGTTACGCCCAATGATTGAACCATTACCACCACCCTGCTTAATTTCTTTCGCTTCATTGCGTATGTCATCTACTTCCTTCGATTCACCACCAGAAAAAACTACTATTCTTTTCCCTGCAAAACAAGACCTTTTAACATATTCAATTCTTTTAGATAATGATTCAATATTTTTTGCTTCTATTTTCTCTCTTTCCAAATATTTAGTTGGAAGTTTTACTTTGATTATATTAGCGCCAAGTAAAGCTGCTATGTGCGCAGCATAGGCAATAACATCAACTGCTGTTTCACCTTCTTTGGAAATTCCTTCACCACGTGGATAAGACCATAGCACTACTGCAAGCCCATAAGATTTGGCTTCAGCTACGATTTCACGGGCTTCTTCCATCATATCAAAACACTTAGCAGAACCAGGATATATAGTAAATCCAACAGCCAAGCAGCCCAAACGCAGTGCATCTTTCACAGAAGAGGTTATTGCTTGATCAGAAGTCAGATTTTTTGAATGTAAGGAGTTGGAACTATTAAGTTTCAAAATAAGTGGGAGCATTCCAGCATAAGTTGAAGCACCAGCTTCAATCATACCAAGTGGAGCAGCATATGCACTTACTCCCGAATCAACTGCAAGCTGAAAATGATAATGTGGGTCATAAGCATCAGGGTTAACTTCAAAGCTTTTTATTGGCCCGTGCTCAAATCCTTGATCTACTGGCAGAATCACTAACTTGCCAGTACCGCCAAGCTTTCCATGCATGAGAATACGAGTAAGATTTGCTTTTACCCCGGGGTTTTCACTTTCGTAGTAGCTTAGGACTTGTTTTACTTTATCACTTATCACTATAATTCAAATTAAATTTAAGTTATAAATTGTAACAAAGATGAAGTTCAATACAAGGATTTTAAACTATATCAAAAGCAATTTTATTTTCTACTTTATTCATATAGATTCTTAATTTCTTTCCTTTTATTAATTTACGATTCAGTATTTCTTCCGCTAAGTAACTTTTTATCTCTTTTTCAATAAGTCTCTCTATCGGACGTGCTCCCATTTCCTTACTATAACCCATTTGTACAAGATAAGATTTCACTTCATCCTCTACCAAGCAGTTTATGCCTTTTTGCGTCAGTTGCTTTTTCAGTTCTAGGACAAATTTATCCACAATATGCAAAATCACATCCGTACTTAAGTCAGAAAAAGAAATAATCGCATCAAGACGATTACGAAATTCAGGGCTAAAAACCTGTTCTATTGCTTTTTCGCTATCACCAATGTTAAAATTTTTATGCCCAAAGCCAACAAAACTTTTGCTGCGTTCAACTGCTCCTGCATTAGTTGTCATAATTAAAATTATATTGGAAAAGTTAACTTTACGTCCGTAAGTGTCTGTAACACAACCATAATCCATAATTTGTAGCAATATATTATAGATATCGCTATGGGCCTTTTCAATTTCATCAAGCAGCACAACACTATATTGATTGTTAGATACAGACTCTGTGAGTAATCCACCCTGATCATAACCTACATATCCAGGAGAAGAACCAATCATCCTTGATATCGTATGAGATTCAATATATTCGGACATATCAAAGCGTATAAGATTCATGCCCATGCTTTCTGCTAATTGTTTTGCTAGCTCGGTTTTACCAACACCGGTTGGCCCTGCAAAAAGATAATTTGCTAAAGGCTTATTGTAATTTCTCAACCCAGATTTAGCAATTTTAATAGAATTAACAAGAGATTCTATTGCCTGCTCTTGGCCAAAAATCACCTTTTCTAGATTAGCTTTTAAAGACTTTACTTTCTGCAAATCATCAGATTCAGATCCGCAAGGCACATTTGTAATTCTAGTAATGGTATTCTTAATATCTCTACTATTTACAATTTTACCCCTGTTTCTTAGCAATTTACAATATGCCCCTGCCTCATCAATAACATCAACCGCTTTATCAGGTAATATTCGCCCAGTAATATACTTATGCGAAAGTTCAGCCGCAGACCTAATGGCATTCTTTGTATAATATACTCCATGATACCCTTCATAGTAGTGCTTTATGCCATCTAGTATCTTTATCGTTTCATTAACAGAAGATTCTTTAACATTAATTTTTTGAAACCTTCTTGCTAGTGCTTTATCTTTTTCAAAACTAGTGCTGTACTCTCTATATGTAGTTGCACCTATACAACGTAGTGTACCTCTTGCAAGCGCAGGTTTGAGTAGGTTACCTGCATCAAGAAAGCTACCACTTGTAGAACCTGCTCCAATGATAGTGTGTATTTCGTCAATAAAAAGGATAGCACCTGGTTTTACCTCAATCGCTTTTATTATAGATTTTATTCTCTCTTCAAAATCACCTCTGTAGCGTGTCCCTGCAAGGAGTGATCCTAAATCCAAAGCATAAATTATACTGGACCTGAGCGCACTCGGAACACTGCCTTCAATGATCTTGAGTACCAAACCCTCAACTATTGTTGTTTTGCCAACACCTGGGTCTCCAACATATAAAGGGTTGTTTTTTCTACGCCTCAATAATATTTCTATAGTGCGATTTAATTCATAATCACGACCAATAACATAATCTATTTTTTTGCTTCTTGCATAGTCATTTAAATTTTTACAATAACTTTGTAGAATTTCCTCATCTTTTAGTAGCTCACCTTTATTTACTGTAGTAGGAGCGTCATTATTTTTATCAAGTTTTACTTTATGATTGGTGGTGTATTCATCTATATCGCTCAAGTATTTCATATTAGATATATGGTAAATCAAATTGGAATCTTTCACACTTTGTTTCTGCAATAGATCTTCAACGTATAAATCTTGCCCAGACAAAATTTCTACTAGAACACTTGCTCCATTTATTTCTTTTTTCCCCAAGCTATGAGCCCGTATTATTGCTCTGTGTATTATGCATTGAAACATTGAGCTAGGTTTAACTCCACTGATAATCAATTCAGAACTGCTTTGTAAAAACCCTTTTATATTATTATTACAATCATTAGCCTTAATATTGCATCTTGATAGAATGTTATCCATATTGATGATTTCATCGGCTCTGATATTACATCTTGATAAAACGTAATTTACATCCACGTCTTTAGTTAACGCCAGCAATAAATGTTCTACTTTCGCATATTTTAGATTAAAATTAGAAGCAATGAGTAGCGCTCTATTCAAACTTGCCTCTAAGTTTTTGGAAATCATCTCCTATTCTCTTTAAAAGTGGGAACTCATATATAATGAATAGCACACAATTATTAAAAAAATTGAAATCCAGCAGTTCGCTGTAGCCAATTTGAATCCCCTCTCTGGATCTACGTCATAGCACCGCGATATCTCAACATAGATTCCGCTAATGAGTAGCGGAATGACAAGTTTTACGCTTATCAAGTTGTAGGTAAATCCTATTTAATATGCTTTTTCTAGTACTCTGCTTTTCTTCTTAAATGCATTGATCTTTTTTCTACCGTATTTAGTCTTTAACGTACTTGGCCTTTTAAAGACCTTTTTGCTATTACGTTTTTTAAATTGCACACTACAATCAAAATTTGGCTCTCCTTCTTTGTCTGCCAATGCAGGCAGTCTTCTCTTATCTTGAGGTGTAACAAAAGATAGCGCATGCCCTTCAGCTCCAGCACGTGCAGTTCTGCCTATACGATGAATATAGTCAGCTTGCGATTGTGGTGCATCATAATTGATAACATGTTGAATGTGGGGAATATCAAGGCCGCGAGAAGCAACATCTGTTGCAACCATGATTTGATTGCGGCCACGACGAAAAGAATTAATGACCCTTTCGCGCTTGTGCTGCCTTAAATCACCATGAATTGCTAAAGCGCTATAGTCATCTTTGTGCAATCTGCTAGCTAGCTGATCCGCTCCTTGCTTTGTTTTGACAAAGATAATGATTGATCCTTCGCGCTGACATAGTTGTGTAACAAGCTTTTCATATTTTTCTGATTCTGATGCATAAACAATCTCTTGCTTAATTTTTACAGAAGTTGTAGTCTCACAATCAACAGAAATACGTTCTGGTCGATTAAGGTACTTCTCAGTAAGTTTAACTATATCACTAGGAAGAGTTGCAGAAAACATAAGAGTCTGCCGTATTTTTGGCAGATATTTCATGATCCCTTCAATTTGAATTCCAAAGCCCATATCAAACATACGATCCGTTTCATCAAGCACAAGAACGCTAACATTGCGAGTAATCAAAGTTTTACGCTCAATATGGTCTATAATACGACCAGGAGTACCTATTACAATTTGTGGTTTTTTCTGAAGCTGATTTAGCTGCCTAAAAATAGGCTCACCACCAATCAATAAAGCGACCCTTAGTGCAGAATTTTGAAATAAGAGTTTTCTTATCTCATTTGTTACCTGATGCGCAAGCTCCCTGGTTGGCACGATGACTAAAGCTGAACCAGTGTTAGGCTCATTCAGCAACTTAGCAACCAACGGAATAGCAAATGCCAAAGTTTTTCCAGTTCCCGTTTGAGCAGACCCAAGAATATCTTTACCTTGTAGCGCTAAGGGAATCGCTTGTATTTGAATCGGAGTTGGGACGAAAAGATTATTTTTATCTAGAGCTTGTGTAAGCGAAGCTGGGAGACCCATCTCATAAAAATTATTCACAATACGTTAACCCTATTAAAAGACTTCATAATAGATTAATCTTCCAATCTTAAATTTATTGCAGATTTTTTATCTTCTCCGTTTCTACCGCGCTCCTCTTTAACCTCATAACTCACCCTTTCTCCTTTTATCCCCTTCTCTTTATTCTCTCCTTTAAGTGTCTCAGGCCTTATTCCTGAACGTTCCAACGTGCTAATATGTACAAAAACGTCACCCCCTTTACCTTCTGGCTTGATGAAACCATAGCCTTTTTCGGCATTAAACCATTTTACATTACCAAATTCCATTTAAACAACTCCTAAATTATTAATTAACATTACTAATGTGATGAAAAACTTTGAAATTACGATTGAGAATGCTTTAAGCTTAGCTATTGAAACTAAACCTTTATACTCCATAGTCTATTCTTAACATTACATGACAATAATACACAATTGTTGTACTTAATGCAAATAAATTTTTTAATCGTTAAGCGAACCTGCAACCGTCATTTCGCTAACTTTAATCGTTGGTGAATTAAATTGCCCACAAAAAGTTAGATCATCTGCAACGACTAAATTGCTAAACATATCCTTCAAATTGCTAGCAATGGTAATCTCATGTATTGGATACGTTATTTTTCCATTTTCTATAAAAAATCCGGAAGCGCCTTGGCTGTAATCGCCATTGATTAAATTAACACCAAAACCAAATAAATCAGTTACATATATTCCCTCTTTCACTTCCTGAATTAATTCTTCAAACGATACATTACCATTCTCAATGTAGAGGTTACTAGCTGCAGGAATAACTGCAGCATTACTTGCACGAGTTGCACTTCCGGTTGTTTCTGAGTCTAATTTTCTAGCCGAGTATAAGTCTAAAATCCAATTTTGTAATATTCCGTTTTTTACAAATATATTTTTCTTGCTAGTTATCCCTTCTCCATCAAATGGTCTCGATGCTATGCCTCTTGGCAACAATGGATCATCGATAATATTAATTCTATCGTTGAAAATCTGAGCGTTTAAACTACCCCTCAAGAAAGAACTGTTGCTTATAATACTGCTCCCATTTATAGCAGAAGCAAAACTTTTTACTAGCCCTTTTGCTGCTCTTTTTTCAAAAATAACTGGAAATTTACCAGTTTTAATTGTACGTGAATTCAATTGATCAACTGCTCTTTTTGCTGCTTCTTTTCCCATTAACTCTGGCAACTTTAAATCACTAAAATTACATGCTATATCATAATCGTAACCAACCTTCATTTCACTTTCTCTTCCAGCAACAACAGAGACCTGATTAGCAAAGGTTGATTTACTAAACGAGCCAATAAAACCAGAAACAGTCGATAATACTGTATTCACTAAAGCGTATGAAGAAGAGGCTCCTTCAGAATTAGTGATACTCTTATGTGTAAGGGCTGAATTTTCTGCAGCTTCAGCAATTTCTTTTAGGTTATCAACGGTTACAACATTATTATCTGAGATACTTAAATCTGCAGAAGAGATATAATTACTACCATTTACAGCAAAATTAATGCAAGGATCTTCTGGCGCATTCTTTGCCATTTCTACCACTTGGCTTACCGTATCACTAAGATTATTCAAATCGTTTGTAGAAATATACGCAGCTTTGTTTTTACCTGCTATAGCTCTGATTCCTACAGTGCAATTTTTAGATTGTGATATTTGCTCAATTTTTGATAGACGCTGAGAAACTGAAGTCTTATTAGTTTCATATATTGTAACTTCCGCATCTTGATTCTGCTTTTTTATTAATTTAGTGATATCTGCTGCAATATTTAATATATTCATTTTCTATTCCTTAGATTTTTATAAAGACTCTGCACCACCTATAACTTCAATTAAATCAGTTGTAATTGCTGCTTGACGAGAACGATTATAAAGCAATGCTAGTTTGTTCAGCATCTCTTTAGTGTTTCTGTTTGCTGATTCCATAGCAACCATCCTAGCACTATTCTCACTTGTTGCACTTTCAAGCAAAGCAGAGTAAAGAGCAATTACAACGTAATCTTGAACCAAAGATTTTAAAATAAATTCAATATTTTGTGGTTCATACTCATAGCCGTAATCTGTTGTTGGACCAGCCAGAGAGTTGTCAATCAAGGATGAGTCTTCACTCCATGGTTTTATTGTTTCCAACATTGGTTTTTGCGTGAAGGTATTATAGAATTTACTATAAAAAACTTTAACTTTATCGTATTTACTTAAATCTATACCATCAACCAAAGCTTCTACGTGCTTTAACGTGATCCCCTTACTATTTTCAATTTTTAAGATACTTTTAGAGTCAAATCTATTTTTACCTACATCAAAAGCTTTTTTACCAAGAAATACAATATCTACTTTTTTGCCATTTGCGATTGACTTATTTACACGCTCTTGACTAAATTTGACAATAGAAGAGTTAAAGTTGCCGCACAAGCCACGATCAGACGCAACAATGAATACTAGGTAAGAACCGTCGTTACTGACATTTAGAATTTTTGCCAGTAATTCTTGATCAGCTGATAGCATTAATGAAGAAATAATGCTATGCAGCTTAGATATATATAATTTTGAATTTGATAATTTCTTTTGGCTTTGTAATAACTTTGCTGCAGAAACCATTTGCATTATTTTCGTGGTTTTCTGTACAGACCTAATATTCTTAATTCTTAATGATAATTCCTTTAAGCTCTTCATTTTGTATACAACCCTGATTTATTAAAATATATAATTGTTAGTGTCTAAAAGCAAGTTTTTTTGACATTAGAACCAAGTCTAACTAAAAAACTTGCAGGTTTATTATTTTGAAATAAGGGTTATATTAAGAGATCTACTCCAAAAATTGTTCAATAGAGGTCTTTGATGGTAATTTCCCATATATTATTATCATCACACTTTGTGGAACCTTATAATATATAATAAACGCAATTAAAACTATTGCAATTTGAACATTTATGATCCCATTGCTTTAGTTCTCTGTTACAATTTTTACACTTCCAGCCCGGATCAGGCAAAGCTTCTGAGCCCATCTTGTTTAGCCAATAAATTACCTTGTCGTGTTCTTGCAATGTAACCTTAAGTTGTATTACAATAAAGTAGATTGACATGTAATGAGCCTTTTTCATAGCAGTGTCTAAATATTGACTTGCAAGATCATATTTACCTGAACTCATTGAGGACAAAGCAAGTAAACAGTAACTAAAATAATAATCAGGGCGTAAGTTGTATAGTCTTTCAGCACCTTTACTATTTAAATTGATGTACATTTTAGCTGACTGAGGAGTAGGATTTACTGCATATTCTGCCTCTAGCACTGCAGAAGCTTTTCTGATTTTTCCAAGTTTAATATATAATTCTGCCTTTAAATAATTAATGGGCCGAAAAGTTGCATAATAACTTTGTGCTCTGAGTAAAGACTTTATAGCCCCTTTAAAATCCCCTTTACTTTCATATTGTTTTGCCAAAGCACAATAAAAAACTGCAAACATTTCTTTATGGTCAAAGGGAAGAAAAATATTGAACTTAACTGCTTCTCTCAACTTCAAAATTGCATTAATCCAATCTTCTTTCAATATGCAATGCTCTATTTGAAAGGGAATAGATAGCATTTTATCATTAATTGAACTAGAGCAATATTCTATAAATTTTTGAAAGACTACTTTTTCTTGTTTGAGGTGAACAATCAGCTTATTGGCCAGAAGTAGAGCTAAGTTACGATTTTTATTTGCAATATTTGTTAAACCGTTACTGAAAAAGCTGTAATTTCCCGTCTTACCTGAGTTAAAGAGCTTTATTAAAGACAACCTATCGCTCTTCTCATTTAGACTTTTAACTACCTTTTGGGCATTCTCTATATTGTTTAAGTCTATGCTAAAGAAAGCTTCAAAGAGAAGCAATTCTTCCCTATCCCTTCTTCTATTTCTTATGTTGGCAAATGTTGATAAAATGGAGGAAAAAAAGCGTACAAGTGTAATTAATAAAAATAATAAAACTACACAAGTAAAAATAATGAAATATAGATCAATACTTATAGTGTAATTGCCTAATTCCAATTTTATTACTTCACCACTTACCTTGACCCATATGCCAAATAAAAACGAAAGAGCGAAAATTATAAAATAAATCATGAGATATATTGTAATAAGTGATGATATATTGTTGAAATATTCTTAGAAGCTACAATAAAACCATTCAATTTATTCAGCCATGGCTTGAATTCTGAATGCGTTAAATTGCTTACTGTAACAGTTATATTTTGCCAATCATTATCGTTTATTGACTCCTCAATTTCTGCGAATTTTGCCCTTAATGGGTCATTTTTATCTTGTATTCTAATCCAGTTTGAAATGATTTTTTTAGACAATGTACTTTTATTGTAGTTAATAACAGCAATGGTCTTCTCAAAAGATAACTTCAACTCACGTAAAGTATCTACCTCTTTCAAACTTTCCAATTCATTTACTGCATTTTCTATCTCTGGATCATCAAGCTCTGATATCAAAGGCTTTATTGAATTTATATGATTATCAAATTTTGCTTCTCGCAATAACGAATTCTTCATTTTAACTACAAGTAGCAGCAATCTTGCGAGGTTCTTATACCTTGAGCTACCATCACCTTGCTCACATTGAGTGTGCAGACCTCTCTTTAAGTCAAATATCTTTTTTTCTACCCTGGATTGATTAACTTCAAGTGACATTCTGAATTCATCTATTTTTTCCGTTAAAACATTTATATTGTCTTCGCTTTCTTGCTGACTTATTTTTAAAAAGATTATGTTATTTATTGTGATGTAACCGGTAAATAACAATACAATTAAGAACCAACCTATGTACTTTTGCTGAGTATCATTCATAACGTAGTATCTCCGCAGGATCTTGTGCAGCTGCCTGCAATGCAGGAGCAATTGTCGCTAAAAATGATAAGAGTAACGCAAGTGCAGAAATACTTACTACATCTTGAGGGACTAATATCACCGGTAAACTTGAAAAAAAGTATATCATAGGATCAAACAGCTTGACGTTAGTAATGTTTTCTAAAAACACTCTAATACTTTCGATATTGAGAGAAAAAACGACACCTATAATACAGCCAAGACAAGTTCCCGTAAAACCGATTAATAGACCACAAGCGCAAAATATGCGCATAATGCTTCCACTTGTTGCACCAAATGTACGCATAATTGCAATCGCGGATTTCTTTTCTTGCACTATCATCATTAAATTTGAGATAATATTAAACGCTGCTACAACTATAATCAAAGTAAGAATTAAAAACATCACATTTCTTTCAGTTTTTAAAGCACTAAAATAATGGCTTTGCTGTGATTGCCAACTTTCAGCTTTCATTCCTATTTCTTTTTCTATAGCATCTGCCAGCTTATCAGCTCTAGTAACGTCGTCTACAAGTACTTCTATATTTTTTATGCTATTTTCATAATTAAAAAAGGCTTGTGCTGATTTTAGAGGCATATATATCAAGGTATTATCATACTCAAACATACCCATACCAAATATTGCTATAACTTTATATTTTTTCATTCGCGGCATTTCACCAAGTAATGCATCAAATTCTTCAGATGATATAAACGTAATTTTGTCGCCATAGTCAACGTTCAAAGCTTCTGCCAATCGTGCTCCTATTATTATCCCTTCATCAAATTTTTTTACATCACCTATAATTACATTATTTGTAATGGTAGTACTATCAAGCAAATCTTTAGTTGACACACCTCGCACTACGCTACCTGCAATTTTACCATTTGCTACAATAATAACTTGATCATTGGTCATAGGAGTAGCTTTTAATATACCAGGAATTTTCTCAATAGATTTCGAAACTGTGCAGTAATCTGAATTTATGTTCCTATCAAAATAAACATTAATATGGCCATCAATGCCAAGTATTGAGTCAAGCAACTTTGCTCTGAATCCGTTCATCACAGACATCACCACTATTAGTGTTGCAACTCCAAGGGCAATGCCGATAATAGAGAACAAAGTCATTATAGAGCAAAATCTGGCATTTTTCGCTCGCAAATAGCAAGCAGCCATAGTAATTTCAAAGGCAATGGACATTACAAAATATTTTGAGGTTAAACATTATATTCTTGAAACTTCGTATAATTGTAGACTTTTCTTTATTTGAAAACTAGATATTTTTACTCCTTTAAATTTAGCAGACTTATAGAGTATCTTTAACATTAGAATTTCAAAATCTTCCATATACATCATCCAATCTCACTATATCATTATCAGATAAATGCTCTCCTATCTGAAATTCAACTATTTCAAGTGGAGAGCTTGTGCTTCTATTTTCAATCCTATGGGAAACTTCCCTTGGGATTTCTATCATATGGTCTTTTACTATAGCATATTCTTTGTCGCCTAAACTAACATACCCAACTCCCGATAGTACTATATGGTATTCATCTCTATAGTGATGGAATTGCTTAGAAGTGCAGCTTAATGGATTTATAAAAAGATATTTTATAAGAAAATTTTCGCCTATTAAAATTATACTACAAAATCCCCATGGCTTGATTTCTCTTCCTATCGCTTTTGCTTTCTTAACCTTATTAATAAACGATATTAGGCTTTTGTTTGGTTGCTTATAAGCTCCACCCAATAAATTTTTATTACTTTCTGTCGTTGAAACTGGCTCTCTTTTTTTTGTTACATGTCGGAATGACGACGTAAACTTCTCACTCAATTCTAAAACTGAATTCCAAGTTCCAACATCCAGCCAATCGAAATTAGCTTCTATCATTGCAACGTTTTTTGCTTTTTCCATTACCAAGTAATCAATAGAGACGCCTTCAATTCCTGCAAAATCTCGTTGTTTTAAATACAGAAATCTCTCTTGCGGTGTGAAATGTTTCACACTTGCAAAACATAAATTATAAAGAGTCGGGGCAGATTTTTTGATCTCATCTATATAGCGTTTTGCTTTGAACACAAATATTCCAGAATTCCAATCATAATCATTACTTAATACATGCTCAGGTTTCTCTATGAAATCCTTTACTATATGATACTTTTCCTTATGATCATAAACTGCATTTATATAGCCGTATTCAGAATTGAATTCATGAGGCTTAACTCCAAACGTAACTATAGAGTTAGTTTCAGAAGCTAGCTGAGATGCTTTGTGAGCAGAAGCATAAAAATTATTCAAATCACCTATAAAATGGTCTGAAGGCAGAATTAACATTATCTCGTTTTCATTGCAGAGAAGCGCAGCAATTAATATCGCTGCTGCTGTTCCAATTTTCACTGGTTCGAAAATCACTTTATATTCTCGCAGCGCATGCAACTCCTTCTTCACTAACGACTCGTACTGTATATTTGTGGCAATTATGGGTGGCATATAACCACTTTTTAGCCTCAATAAAGTGTTCTGAAACATAGTGTTATGGCTAAATATTTTTTGAAATTGCTTTGGCTTCGATAAAGGCCAAAGTCTGCTGCCACTACCACCACATAGTATTACAGGGCGCATATAGTTAAGAAAATTAATTAAATAATTAATACCTTATGCTAATAGTAAAATGCATGCAAGTTTTTGTTGTGGAATAGTTAATAAAGAAAGTAAATGTTAATTTAAAGTAGTGGCCGGTTAGCGAGGAGGTAATTGAAATTTTTCGTCTTGCAATGAACTCCGTCTGCTTAGTACTTCATTAACATGAGGAGTATCACTCACTTTTTCAACATCTGCTTTTTTAGACGCAGCTATTTTCTCATTACTTTTGTTTTGCAACTTCTCCTTCTTTAAGCTTTTTCCAATATCTGGTTCTCTAGATTTATCTATACTTTCACTACTTTTATTTGACAGCTTCTCTAAGTCTTTTTCAATACCTGGCCTTCTAGCGTTAAGCTCATCCCATGTGACCACTAGACTAAGTGGCTTATGATCCTTTTGCCCTGGCTTTAGCCTTTCTCCACCTTTAATAACATTAAAGTCACTTTTTGCTTCTTCCCAACATCCTTTCAATTGGTGTTTCCACATAGTGAAGTAAGCATCACCATACTTCTTCTTATCTGCTACAAATAATAAAATTGGAGCCTTAAGTATGGTAGCTCCCATATTCACTAAATTTTTTACTGCCATTGCAGGGGTGAACAAAAGATAGCCAAAAGACTTTGCAATTGGGTTTTGTTTGCTTATTAAATGCTCCCCTAACTTTATAGGAAGAGAAGTCAACAATTTAGTACAAACTTTAGCCAAGCTTGCAACGAAAATAATAGGAACAGATATAAGACTTTTATCTAGCTCCAAGTTATTATTCTGATCTCTAATTTCTGAAAAATGGGTGCTTAGCTTCTTGTAATCACTAGTGTATAGTAATTTTCCATTTCTTCCTTTTTCATCAACAACTTCCTGAACTTTACCTTCTTTATTTTTTACCTCTTTAGTTAGCACAGAAGAGTTAGTTAATTCAAACGGATATTGAGAATCCTTAGTTTTTTCAGCTTCAAAAATTGGAATATGTTTTTCAAGATCGATTTTTAAAAACCCAAATGGTTTATAATATTTACTATAATAACTACGATTGCTACTGCGAAACTCGCGTGCATCTTTATCTGGGTCAACTAAAAAGTTAATAGTGAAGTAGTGAAATTTTACACTTTTCTCTTTACTTCCAGTGCTTTCAACAGGAGCTAAATCAAAACTTGGTTGTCTTCCATCTTTGTCTTCCTCGCCATATAAAAGTTTATATATAGTCTCATCCTTGCTATTCTTAGCTTCTATAATTTTCCCAGATTTTACAATTTCATCGTAATTTTTTGGGTACTGACATTTCCTTCTATCATACGTAATTACCTTTCTAAGGTCTTTTACATAAGTTGTGCTAGGCTCAGATGAAGTAAATAGGCTCCTTACTCCTAGCGTAAGACTTGCAAGCATATTGTTAAACCAGAATCACTATAACTTAATAATAAAATGAGTATGTTAATAATATGTTAACACAGAACCGTTGATTTTACAAGAAAATATACCTGTAGAAGATAAAGATTGTAAAAGCAAGGGTTATATAAGTAATGCTTGATAAGTACTTTATGCATGTAATTGTGAAAATCCTTAGAGATACGCTGTGTATATAATCTTCACACACTACCTGCATTCCAAGAACTGCGTGCCAAAAAATGCAAAACAACAATACAACAAAAAATAAAAGCTCTAGAGGGTGATTAATAAATTTTTCACTAAAAGACAAAGAGCTATCAGTATAAAATGCGCAAGAAAATGAATAGATAAACCAAGGAAACAGGAGCAGTAAAATTACCGCAGAAACACGCTGGACCCACCAATGATGTACTGAATTTCCAGATTGACTCATATAAACATAAATAAAAAAGCAATAGTAGAAAGAAGTAGCGTTACTGTCAGCAGTATAGCACTCCTTGAAACGCCAGTAATTTCTAAATTAAGCCCAACATCCCACAATAAATGACGAATACCATTAAGAAAATGATATACAAAACTTACAAAACATAAGACATAAGCTAATTTAGCAACAGGAGTGAATAATAATGCATTTAAGTACCTTACTATAAGTAACTCAGGAAAGTAAACATGTAATATGAAATACCAAGAAAGTATCATTAATAAAAGGAATAGCAAGATACCAGTCAATCTGTGCATAATAGAGAAAAAACTAGTAACTTGTACTTTATATATTTGTAAATGTGGAGAAAGAGGCCTATCACTCATAAAATTCCGTTATTGGGAAATTAAAATAAAGTAGAGGTAAAGACAGCAGTATAGCACATAACAACACCATCATTAAAAATGGTAAGTTATGCGCAAAGCCCAAGGAGGTAATCCAGCTGCAGATTCCTCTACTGCTACCTTGTTACGACTTCACCCCAGTCACCGATCCCACTTTAAATAACTCCCTCCTTGCGGTTAGGTCGTTAGCTTCGAGTGAAACCAATTCCCATGGCGTGACGGGCAGTGTGTACAAGACCCGAGAACGTATTCACCGTGGCATGCTGATCCACGATTACTAGCGATTCCAACTTCATGTACTCGAGTTGCAGAGTACAATCCGAACTGAGATGGCTTTTAAGGGATTAGCTTAGCCTCGCGACTTTGCAGCCCATTGTAGCCACCATTGTAGCACGTGTGTAGCCCACTCCATAAGGGCCATGATGACTTGACATCATCCCCACCTTCCTCCAGTTTATCACTGGCAGTTTCCTTAAAGTCCCCAGCATTACCTGATGGTAACTAAGGATGAGGGTTGCGCTCGTTGCGGGACTTAACCCAACATCTCACGACACGAGCTGACGACAGCCATGCAACACCTGTGTGAAACCCGGCCGAACCGACCCTATCCCTTCGAATAGGTATAATTTCCATGTCAAGGAGTGGTAAGGTTTTTCGCGTTGCATCGAATTAAACCACATGCTCCACCGCTTGTGCGGGTCCCCGTCAATTCCTTTGAGTTTTAATCTTGCGACCGTAGTCCCCAGGCGGAATGTTTAACGCGTTAGCTGTAATACAGAAAGTAAACTTCCCATATTTAACATTCATCGTTTACAGCGTGGACTACCAGGGTATCTAATCCTGTTTGCTCCCCACGCCTTCGCGCCTCAGCGTCAGATTTGAACCAGATAGACGCCTTCGCCACTGGTGTTCCTCCTAATATTTACGAATTTCACCTCTACACTAGGAATTCCTCTATCCTCTTTCAATCTCTAGGTTAGCAGTTTTAAAAGCAGTTCCAAGGTTAAGCCTCGGGATTTCACTTTTAACTTACTAACCAGCCTATGCGCCCTTTACGCCCAATAATTCCGAATAACGCTAGCCCTCTCCGTATTACCGCGGCTGCTGGCACGGAGTTAGCCAGGACTTCTTCTGTGAGTACCGTCATTATCTTCCTCACTAAAAGAGCTTTACAACCCAAAGGCCTTCTTCACTCATGCGGCATGGCTGGATCAGGCTTTCGCCCATTGTCCAATATTCCCCACTGCTGCCTCCCGTAGGAGTCTGGACCGTATCTCAGTTCCAGTGTGGCTGATCATCCTCTCAGATCAGCTATAGATCATTGCCTTGGTAGGCTATTACCCCACCAACTAGCTAATCTAATATAGGCTCATCTAATAGCAATAAATTTTTCCCCCGTAGGGCGTATACGGTATTAGTTGCCGTTTCCAACAATTATTCCGTACTACTAGGTAGATTCCTATATATTACTCACCCGTCTGCCACTAAGTTATACCATAGCAAGCTACAATATAACTCCGTTCGACTTGCATGTGTTAGGCCTGCCGCCAGCGTTCATTCTGAGCCAGGATCAAACTCTCAAATTTAGACTTCAACCTATAAAAGGTTGAGGGTACATCGGATAAATCCGACAAAAAATAATTTAGCTTAATACTGCTGTCTTTATTTCTACTTTAGAAATATTTTAATCTCCAACTATTCAAACAACTTTGAGAATATTATTATGTGATATAATCACTATGTCAATATGTTTTTGCAAATCAAAAGCATTAATGTATAAATATATAACTATTTGGAATATTACCATGAAAAAATACATCTTTCTGCTTGCACTCGCACCAATGTTAGTTGGCATCACATTATACTTATTGCGCAACATTGATAACACAAAACAATCTATAACTGCGGGTGACAAGTTTTACGAAGTATTATTCTTTAAAAAAGATAATAAGCCGCTGCTAGAAGAAATAGATTCAAATTGGGGGTATTTAGCAAATTTTGAACACGCATTCAATCATATCTCAGATTCAATGCCAACAAACACAGCATCTATTTATAATGATTTGGCAGATGATAAAGATGCTCCTAATGTTTTGCGTGAGTTAGCACAATACTTAGAGGTAATGAGCTTACTTCACTCCAACGGTGAAAAAATAAATAAAGATAAAATTGATAATTTAGAATCAAGTGCAGTGTATCCTTATTCAAGCCAAGAAGCTATCGCTGTAGTAAAGATACATAATAACGACATTAAAGGTGCAACTGAAATATTGCGTTCCCTATTAAATGACAGAAAATGCCCTATCCTAATCAAAGCTAATGCACAAGAACTACTCAGGATATATGGAAGTTAACTCATTAGACTTTTTGTATAGTTTTTGGCAACAACCGTTAGAAAAGAAAAAACTTACTTGACAAACTCCGCCAGCCCCCTTATTATGATAGTGAAGGTATTCAGTTATCTTCATCTGTGCAGATTAAACAGCAAGAAAACAACGTAGTTGGCGTCTTATTTTTAATTTTTTGCACTATGTGCACCTTATGTCTTCACAACATTTCTGGGTTTTTACCTATATAAGCTGAAACGCGCTTATAAGTCGTTTAAGACAGTATAGTACGCCAATTTGCAGGATTAGAGAGTGACAACTAGCTAACACGGGGTTTCTTTTGCCTTTTTTTCTGCTTAGTAAATTTCTTAAACATTTAAACTAAGGTGAGTTGCATTTAAAAGCAGCTAAATTGCGGTATTTAAGACTTAAAAAACGCCAATACTGAAAATAGACAATGACTAGGGCTTCTTTTGCCTTTTTTTTCGTTTGGTAAATTTCTTAACGTTTGTAGCTAAAAGAGCCCAAGAGAGGTGTCATCCCGCTGCTTGTTAGCGGGATCTATGTTAAGAGATACCGCGAATGAATCGCGGTATGACGTAGGACTGCTGTCATCCCAGTGCTTGACACTGGGATCCAGTTTTCCATATAACCTCATCGAAAACGTTGTATTTTAACGTAAAACATCTATTTTTATGCTTACCAACTTAATAAAATTCCTGGATCCCAGTGTCGGGGCACTGGGATGACAAAAAAGGGACTACTCGGATGACAAAAAAAGAGCACTGGGATGACAGGAGAAGGGGCTACTCGGATAACAAGAAAGAGGCTACTCGGATGACACCCTGACAACCGTCATCCCGCTGCTTGTTAGCGGGATCTATGTTAAGAGATACCGCGAATGAATCGCGGTATGACGTAGGACTGCTGTCATCCCAGTGCCCAGACACTGGGATCCAGTTTTCCATATAATCTCATCGAAAATGTTGTAACCACTTTCTATGCTAGTTTGCTTGCTTACAAGCAAACTTTTCTGGATCCCAGTGTCGGGGCACTGGGATGACAAAAAAGGGGCTACTCGGATGACAAAAAAAGGATGCTACTGGAATGACAGGAGAATGGGCTACTTGGATCCTAGAGGGAAGCGTTCGTGCAATTATTGTGCATGAATTTAAATGGCACAACTTATGACAATTATCTTCGCACCAAAACGTTTGTGAGACTCAGTGGTTAGATTTACTTCGCCTATTCAGCTAATTTTTATTACAATTATAACAAAATAATTTTGGCTTTGATGAAAACTGTATATGTATGTCAATCCTGTGGTCATAGCACTGGTAGGTGGGTAGGGAAGTGTATTGCATGTGACAATTGGGATACAGTTGTTGAAGAAATAGCAGTAAAAACGGGCAAAAGAAGTATATCTGCGCCAATTTTAATAAAGGCGTTATCGGGTAGCGAAATTATCACTCCAAGTCGTTTTCTAACAGGAGTAGAAGAATTAGATAGAGTTTTTGGTGGGGGTATCGTTCAAGGTGCTAGCATTCTAATTGGAGGCGAACCTGGTATTGGAAAATCTACCCTTTTGCTTAGAATTGCAGCTAATGTTATGCAACTTTCCTCTTTTGAATGTCTTTATGTATCTGGCGAGGAATCTTTAGAGCAGGTGAGCCTCAGAGCAAAGCGTCTTAAGATAAATGAACCTAAAATTAAGCTTTTATCTACAGTGTCTTTAACTGATGTAGTAGCAACAATAAAGGAAAATAAAAGTATTAAATTTTTAGTAATTGACTCTATACAAACAATGTATGATAGCAGAATTACATCGGCACCAGGAACTGTAACTCAGGTTCGTACTTGTGCCCATGAATTAACCATTCTTGCGAAACAATATGGTGTTTCTCTTTTAATAGTTGGTCATATAACTAAGGATGGGCAAATAGCTGGACCTAAAACTTTGGAGCATATGGTAGATACGGTATTATGTTTTGAAGGTGAAAATAGCAATCAATACCGTATTTTGCGTACTATTAAAAATAGATTTGGCCCTGCAAATGAAATTGGTGTTTTTGAGATGTCTGAAGCAGGACTTGTGCCTGTTGATAATCCATCATCATTGTTTCTGATGGCCCATGACAGAGAAGTAGTTGGCAGCGCCGTATTTGCAGGAATTGAAGGTTCAAGACCAATTTTAATGGAAGTTCAAGCGTTGATAGCAGGGACTAATATGGCAACCCCAAGAAGGGCAGTAGTTGGGTGGGATATTAATCGATTGGCTATGATCATCGCGGTGCTAAATGCTCGCTGTAAAATGTTTTTGCATGATAAAGAGGTATACCTAAACATTGCAGGGGGACTCAAAATACAGGAACCATCGGCTGATCTTGCTGTTGCTGCTTCCCTTATTTCAAGTGTAGTAAATTTACCGCTGCCAACTTCTTCAATAATCTGCGGTGAAGTTGCACTTTCTGGAGAAATTAGGAATGTCTCGCATGCTGATCTTAGACTAAAAGAAGCACAAAAGTTAGGATTCAAAAAAGCAATTATGCCTAAAAATGGTAATTACTCTTCTCATGATATTGAGATAATCAAGCTTGGTCACGTAAGGGAATTAAGAGAAATTTTTAATTACAATTAAATAATGCTTCAGCAAACTCTTTACTAGTAAACTCCTTTAAGTCCTCTATACTTTCACCAATTCCTATAGCATGTAACTTTACCTTATAAGCTTCTGCAAGTCCAATTACTACTCCGCCCTTAGCAGTGCCATCTAGCTTTGTTATGATTAACCCTGTAACACTAACCATCTTACTAAATGCCTCTAATTGGCTATAAGCATTTTGGCCGGTAGTTGCATCAAGAACTAAAATAACATCATGAGGGGCAGTGTCATCCAATTTCTTTATCGTTCTATATATTTTTGATAACTCCTCCATAAGGTTCACATTATTTTGCAGCCTTCCTGCTGTGTCAATTAGAACAACATCAACGTTATCTTTTATAGCTTGACTTACAGCTCTATATGCCACACTCGCAGAATCGCTACCATGCTCTCCAGTAACAATCAAGCAATCAGAACGTTCTGCCCAAATGTTTAATTGTTCACTAGCAGCAGCTCTAAATGTATCACATGCAACAAGCATAACGGACTTTCCCATCTCCTTATATTTATATGCGAGCTTACCTATAGTTGTGGTTTTACCATTACCATTTACTCCACATACCATTATTATATGTGGTTTTTTGTTTAAAATTAACGGTTGCACGACAGGGTTTAATATCGCTTCTATTTCGTTCATTAACTGCTGTGTGATAATGTTATGTTCAACTTCCTTGTCAAACTTGATGCTTGTGAGCCTGTCAATAATCAACTTGGAAGTTTTATGACCAATATCCATGCTAATTAGCAATTCTTCTAGCTCATCTAAAAGCGACTGATCTAATTTTTTTTTGCCAGAAAAAATACTTTTCACCCCGTCGCTAAAGCGAGAAGAAGTTTTTAACAAGCCTTTATAAAGGTTACTAAACAAACTCAAGGGAATACTCCTTTTTAAATTATAAACTTAATGATAACATAGAGACGCTGGTTGTAAAGAAATACACGTATTATGTGTATTTGTAAAGTTAAACAGTCGTTTTACGGGAATTTTGAAAGTAAAATACACGTAAAACGACTGTTTTCCTTTAGTTTTTAACCTAAATATGTTATAATGTAGGACAGTGGTTTATAGGTAATTTTATGAGTTATAATGAAAAAATTTTAGATCATTACGAAAATCCAAGGAATGTTGGCTCTCTGGATAAAAATGATCCAAATGTTGGTACTGGTTTAGTTGGTGCACCATCGTGCGGTGATGTAATGAAATTGCAGATAAAGGTCAATGACAAAAGTGTTATTGAAGATGCAAAATTTAAAACTTTTGGTTGTGGTTCTGCCATTGCTTCAAGTTCCTTGTTAACAGAGATGATAAAGGGAAGAACCATCAGTGACGTTACACAGATAAAGAATACTCAAATAGTGGAAGAGTTGTCTTTACCTCCAGTGAAGATACACTGCTCGGTGCTTGCTGAAGATGCTATAAAGGCTGCTATTCATGATTATCAAAGCAAACAAAGTAAAGGTGGACATTGAGAACTAAAGCATGAGTGAATATCAAGGAGTAAACGCTATAAAGAAAGATAAAAAACTTATTACTATAACTGCGAAAGCAGTAGAAAGGATAAGGTATTTATTGGACCAAAAGAAGCATACTAACCTTGAGAAACCGGAAGAAGCAATAGGAATAAGAGTGCTAATTAAACAAAAAGGATGTTCTGGTTTAAAATATGATATTGAATATGCGTATGATACTCGTCCTTTAGAGTCGATAATTGAGGAAAACTGCAGTGATGACCAAAAAGTTAAAGTGTTGATCGATCCAAAATCTGTCATGTTTATTCTTGGCTCTGAAATGGATTATGTAGAAGAAAAATTTTCATCGGGCTTTGTTTTCAAAAATCCTAATGAGAAAGGAAAATGTGGTTGTGGAGAGAGTTTTCATGTCTAGCAGCTATTTTACATTGTTTGAAATTGAACCAACTTTCAATATCAGCTTTGATGAGTTAGAGAAAAAATATATTGAGCTAAGCAGGACTGATATAAACGAAGGACAATCTAAAAATATAATTAATATTAACAAAGCTTATCAGGTGCTAAAGTCACCTCTAAAACGTGCCGAGCATTTGTTGAATCTTTTTGGTGTGGAAAGCCCAAAGGATCATCCAAATTCTGAAATATTAAATGAATCAATTGAAATAAGAGAATATTTGCTGGACTGCGATGATCTACAATTTGCAAGTAGGATGGTTGATGAAAAAATAAAAGATTGCGTTAAAAACCTAATTAACACTTTTGCTGTAAAGAATTTTGATGGAGCTGCTACACAAGTCTTAAGATTGAAATATTTATATAAGTCATTTGAGGAGTTGAAGAAAAATGCAACCAATTCAAATTTCTGAACCAAATTCAAATGAGGTAGTTTTTGGTATAGATCTTGGCACTACTCACTCTTTAATTGCTATGGTAAATAAAGCTGGCAACGTGGAGATATTTAAAGATGAGCAGGGAAGAGAGCTACTGCCTTCTGTTATTTCGTATGAAAATAATACATTGAAAACTGGCTGTGACGTCGTTCAAAATGCAATCTACTCAATAAAGCGTTTAATGGGTGAAAGTGTTGAAGAATTAAATAAAGAAGGCCTCAATTTTGAAATAGATAACGAAAGTGAAAAAGTTATTAGAGTAAAATTCTCAGAGGAAAAGTATCTTACTCCTGTTGAGATTTCTGCTGAGATATTAAAAGCTTTATGCGAGAGGGTGAAAAAGTCTACAGGAATGGAAGTAAAAAAAGCAGTGATCACTGTGCCAGCTTACTTTGACGATTCAGCACGTAACGCAACTAAATCTGCAGCAAAATTAGCTGGCATAGAAGTTCTTCGTCTCGTTAATGAACCAACTGCTGCTGCACTTTCTTACTCCATTGAAAAGAACAACAGCAGCGGAATATATGCAGTTTACGACCTTGGTGGAGGAACATTTGATATTTCAATATTGAAATTACATCAAGGAGTGTTTCAAGTCCTTGCGGTTGGTGGTGATACCAAACTCGGCGGTGATGATTTTGATCACCTACTAAGTTCAATTGTACTTGATAAGTATAGAGAAAAAGTAGGTTTAAACAAGGAGTCGACAACACACCTTAATGTCATTCCAACACATAACGCTGGAACCTGCAATATCCGTACCGCGAAAGAATACTTAAGTGAAAATGTATCAGGCACTTTTGGCTTTAACATTAACGGCAAGCCATTTGAATGTGAAATAACTAGAGAGAAGTTCGAACAGGCAATAAGTCCTTTAGTTAATAAGACTATCAATATAGTCACTCGTACTATAAGTGATATAGATCTTAAAATTGATGATATAAAAGGAGTAATTTTAGTTGGTGGTGCAACTAGAACACCATTGGTTCAAAATTCACTAGTCAAGCTCTTTGGAAATAAAGTACTGAATGACGTGGATCCGGATAAAGCAGTTGCCATTGGGGCAGCCCTGCAGGCTCACGATTTAACTTCGAGCTCAAAAGATAGGAATATTCTCCTGGATGTTCTACCTTTATCACTTGGCATAGAAACTATGGGAGGCATAGTTGAAAAAATCATACCAAGAAATACACCACTACCAGTTTCAGAGATAAAAGAGTTTACAACTTATGTTGATGGGCAACCAGCAATGAAAATTCACGTTTGTCAGGGAGAACGTGAAATGATAGAGGATAACAAATCTCTAGCGCAGTTTGAACTAAAAGGTATACCACCACTACCTGCAGGTTCTGCAAGAGTTGAAATAGAATTTACAGTTAACGTTGACGGAATCTTGACTGTTACTGCAAGAGAAAAAGCTACTGGAATTGAGCAGACAGTTGAAGTAAATTCAAATTTTGGCTTGAGTGAAGCTGATGTTCAAAATATGGTTAACCAGTCAATAAACAGCTTTGATGAAGATATGAAGGCTCGTTCCCTTGCAGAGGCTAAAATTAACGGTAACAAGCTCATACATCTAGTTGAAAATGTTTCCACTGATCAAAAGTTGAAAAACCTATTACAAAACGCAAAAAACGCTTTACAAGGCAATGACTTGAATGAAATTAACAACGCTATCGCCGAGTTAGAAAATTCTTCTTTAGAGTTGTGTGAATTAACAGATAGGTAGAGTTTACACAACTTTATGCAATATCCTGTCAAATCTCAGAGCAACAGGTAACCTGAAATTAAATGGTAACCAATCGACCTTCCCCAATTTAAACGATAAACCAACTATACTTACACGCCCAATGATATTTTCCATTGGTACAAAACCAACTTCAGGAAACCTGCTATCCAAAGAATTATTTCTATTGTCTCCCATAACAAAAAATTGATCGTTAGGTACATAATAAACCGTAGTGTTATATGATAGCTTATTAGAAATGTTATCTACCAAAACCTCATGCTCCTTGCCACTTAAAAGCGTTTCTATATATCTTGGTATGTTACGATTTGACTCATAATCAAAAAAACTTTCAATTTGCCTTCGCTCTACTTTCTGATCATTTAGGTATAATTCTCCCTCTATCATTTGCACTTTGTCACCTGGTGTTCCTATTACTCGCTTAACAAACCTGATGCTGTCATTTCTTGTGGGTTTGAAAACTACTATGTCGCCACGCTTTGGAGGGGTATAAAAAATCCTGCCGCTAAAAATGTTTGGAGAAAATGGAAATGAGTGTTTACTGTAACCGTATGAATATTTACTAATAAAAATGTAATCCCCTTCAAGTAGGGTGCTTTTCATTGAACCAGAAGGTATATGAAATGGCTCGAATAAAAAACTACGTATTGATAGCGCAATCAACAGTAAAAAAAACAATGAAGATAAAAATCTTCCCGTTCTTATCACCCAGTTTTTGCTTAGTTCTTCCAACTTTTCCAACTTTGTTTTTCTTATAGATTAAGCTTATTATAATACATAAATTAAAAAATGGTAATATGAAATTTTACTTGTGAATGTTATTCCTCTATTCAAAACAATTTTGAAAAGGCGGTTCATTTCTTTCAACGGTGTCATCCAAGTAGCGTGACACATAACTGTACGAACATTGCAATTTGCAGGTGGCAGATGAAAGTAGCTGACACTGAGATCCAGAAAAAAGAATGGTGTCATCCAAGTAGCTGACACTGGTTCCTGCAATCTCATCGAAAACGTTGTAACCACTTTCTATGCTAATTTGCTTGTAAGCAACCTGGATCCCAGTGTCGGCTACTTGGATGACACCATTATAGAGTGAACCAGTGTCAGCTACTTTCATGACACCATCTGGATGCAAATTTCCTTAAACGTTCGTAAACTTAAAACTTTACTTTAGGTCAAACTGCTGTATAGTGGCTTTATAGCTTTAGTTTTACAATGAATATACCTAGTATAGAAAATTGTGATCTTCACAATAAAACCGTCTTACTCAGAGTTGACTTCAATGTTCCTATAAAAGATGGAGAAATTCGTGACGTCACTCGTATTTTGAGAGCATTGCCTACTATTGAGTATTTAGTGAATGCAAGTGCAAAGATTATTATTATATCGCATTTCGGACGCCCAAAGGCCAGAGACAATAATCTGTCGCTAAAAAATGTAATTGACACTTTATCGCAGTTACTAAATAAAAAAGTGAAATTCATTGATGATTGCGTTGGTGAAAAAGTGCAAAAAGCAGTGAGTGCTATGGATGCAAGAGATATAATATTACTAGAGAATCTAAGATTTTATAAAGAGGAAGAGCAGAGTGACTCAAATTTTGCCAAACAACTAGCATCTCTAGCGGATATATATGTAAATGATGCATTTTCTTGCTCTCACAGAGCTCACGCTTCTATTTCACGCATTACAGAGTTTTTACCTTCCTACGCGGGATTTTGCTTACAAGATGAGCTAAAGTATCTTGAAAAAGCTGTATCGTTTAAAGCTAAACCTATTACTGCGATAGTTGGGGGAGCCAAAATGTCAACTAAGATAAAAATGCTTATAAAGCTAACAGAAAAGGTTGATTACCTAGTTCTCGGAGGTGCAATTGCTAATAATTTTTTGTTATTTAGCAAAGTAAATATAGGAAAATCTTTCTTTCAAAATGGTGTTGACGACCTTCTACATAATATTGTTGAAACAGCAAATAAAAACAATTGCAAAATAGTTGTGCCAGAAGACGTTCTGGTTGCAGTAAACTCTGATTACAGCACTAGTATTTCAAGAAGAACTGAGTCCATTTTGGACGGTGATATAATTTTGGATATCGGACCACAAACTTTGAGTACAATAAGCAGTATAATAGCAAGCAGTAAGACTCTGCTGTGGAATGGACCTATTGGTGTTTTTGAACATTCAGCTTTTGCAAGTGGTACAATAGGGGTAATGAAAGTCGTAAGTGACTTAACGCACAAAGGAAAGTTAACCAGCATAATAGGGGGAGGTGATAGTCTATCTGCAATAAGCGCTGCAGGCCTTACCGATAAGGATTTTACATATGTTTCCACTGGTGGAGGAGCGTTTTTAAGTTGGCTGGGTGGTGATGAAATGCCGGGAGTTGCTGCTCTGCAAAAATGCACTCAACATTAGATTAAAACTTTTTTAAATTGTTTCTTATAAGCTAGCTTTTTTGTGAACGTGATTATGTCGAAGACAGTTAAACTAATTTTGTGTTTAATAATACCAATAATAGGATTTATTTTTTATATTAGGGATCATTATTTTCACACCAGTTATGTAGAAGAAAATGTTAAGGTCAATTTTGAACCATTTTTCAGTTCACAACCAGGTTATATACCACCGTTTCCAGAATTAACTGACTTCGATAGAGGAGTGTTGAAAGTTTGTGAAGATTGGGGAGCACATCCAGATAAAGAAGATTTCAAAATTTTACTTAGTTGTCCGCAGCATCAAGAAGTAGTGAAAGGAATATATGATAAGCTTGATCATCAAGTGATTACGCCAGATGCGGATTTGGAGTTATTTAAAGATGAACTGGCTAACATTTGGTTTACAAATAGTGAAAGTGAAAAAGAAACTATAGGGTTTGGACATATTTTTTGTGGTGAGCCAAACGATAAATTAGGTGGTATGCATTTTGTAGGTAGATATGTTGAAGCTCAAGAAGATAAATGGGCAGGTGCAATTTGGAATGATAAGTCCCTATGCAATAAATCAGATATTAAGCCACCAGTTTATACATTTGGAATGAAATATTTGGGTAAGGATGGGGAAGTGAAAGTTAAATGCCCAAATGGATACGCATATAACCTTCATGCCGATGATATTTTAATTTCTGCAACTAAGGCGTTCAAGGAATTAGGAAAAGATGGAATGTGCCTATATGAAATGGAAGATGACAATTATCAATCAGTGTTTGTAAGAAAGAATGATGCTATACTCACGTTCTATCCCGACTTAACACCAAAATGTGATGATAAGAGTACTAATTGTAGTTGCAATAAATCTTAATTTCAAAACCAATAGGGTGAACAAATGATAAAAATGTTATAGCCAATTTATGCTGACCCAAGCAACACCCGCGGTATCTCATCCGCTAACTAATAGCGGAATGACGGTTTTTCAAATTGTCGGTTTATACGTAACCGTTCACGGATTGTGAGAATGAATTAAAGAACTAAGCAGTGACAGCTACTAGATTCTGTAGCTTTTGAAAGGGGTTCTGGCCATTTAGACGTGATGTCAAAAATATCGACAACATTCTTTCCACGAATCTTTCTCCACGTTCTGACCAGGTGAAAAAGCTGTTTTTACGATAAATTACGTACCGTCTAATTTGCCGTTCTGCAAGGTTATTAGTTGTTTCTATCACTTCAGGTTTTCTTAAAAACTTCCACATCATATCCTCAGATCGTAACATCTTAGCGGCCATTCTTGAAGCTTGAGTGCTATTGTAACCGTTCACGGAGATAAGGTGGTTTACAAAGTAAGTATAAAAGTGTAAAGAGATAGGAAGCTAAATATGGAATGGGTAAATGACAACAGTGCTGCAAGAAAAGGTTGTAGCAGAAAACGCTAATCTCAAGGAAGAAATAAAAGCACTGATCAGAGAAAATGATAGCTTGAAAGCAAAAATAGTTGAATTAGAAGACAAATTGGGCTTAAATTCGCAAAATTCATCGCTGCCACCATCACGAGATATATATCGTAAGAAAGCAAAAAAGAAAAGTGATAAAAAACCAGGAGGTCAGCCAGGACATAAGGTGCATAAGCGTGAATTAATGGCTGCAGACGAGGTAGTGAGATGCACAATTGATACAATTTGTATGTGTGGAGGTAAGATTACTTTAGAAGATGAAATTATTCATCAGAAGGCAGAGTTGCCAGAAATTAAGCCAATTGTAACTGAGTACAGGTTGCAAAGAGGAGATTGTAGAGTATGTAATAAAAGAATTACAGCAAATTTACCCGAAGGTGTTGCAAGAGATTTTCTAGGACCCAATGCTAAAACAGTTATAAGCAGCCTTAGCGGCTTTTTTATTAACTCAAAAAGAGAGGTACAGCAAATTTTGGGCAGTATTTTTAATCTAAATATAAGCCTTGGTTTAGTCTCAAATACTGAACGCAGGGTATCGAAGAAGTGTGCATCTGAATATGAGAAAATGAAGGAAGAGTTGCAAGGAAGCGAGTATTTGCATATAGACGAAACAGGGCACAGAAATCAAGGAAAGAGAGGCTGGAGTTGGGTAATAACAAACAAAGCGTTGACACTTCTGAAGGTAAGCGAGTCTCGTGGTAAGAAGGTGTTGAAGAGTTTACTGCCAGAATATGATGGTATATTTGTGAGCGATAGATACGCTGTATACAATTACTTCAATCGTGAAAATAGACAGATATGTTGGGCACATCTGGCAAGAGATTTTGAGAGATTTGCCCATAGTAAAAATGTTGAAGTGAGCAAAATTGGCCAAGCACTAAAATCGCTCAGCAATAAGGTGTTTGTAGTAGATAAGGCAAAAAAACAAAATTTGATAGATAATTTGAGATTTTATCGACTGGTGCGAAAAATTCGGAAAAGGGTAAAACATTTTTTACGTAAAATGACGAGGGTTGCAAATAGTACTCAAGCTTCAAGAATGGCCGCTAAGATGTTACGATCTGAGGATATGATGTGGAAGTTTTTAAGAAAACCTGAAGTGATAGAAACAACTAATAACCTTGCAGAACGGCAAATTAGACGGTACGTAATTTATCGTAAAAACAGCTTTTTCACCTGGTCAGAACGTGGAGAAAGATTCGTGGAAAGAATGTTGTCGATATTTTTGACATCACGTCTAAATGGCCAGAACCCCTTTCAAAAGCTACAGAATCTAGTAGCTGTCACTGCTTAGTTCTTTAATTCATTCTCACAATCCGTGAACGGTTACGTGCTATTTGCAACCCTCGTCATTTTACGTAAAAAATGTTTTACCCTTTTCCGAATTTTTCCCACCAGTCGATAAAATCTCAAATTATCTATCAAATTTTGTTTTTTTGCCTTATCTACTACAAACACCTTATTGCTGAGCGATTTTAGTGCTTGGCCAATTTTGCTCACTTCAACATTTTTACTATGGGCAAATCTCTCAAAATCTCTTGCCAGATGTGCCCAACATATCTGTCTATTTTCACGATTGAAGTAATTGTATACAGCGTATCTATCGCTCACAAATATACCATCATATTCTGGCAGTAAACTCTTCAACACCTTCTTACCACGAGACTCGCTTACCTTCAGAAGTGTCAACGCTTTGTTTGTTATTACCCAACTCCAGCCTCTCTTTCCTTGATTTCTGTGCCCTGTTTCGTCTATATGCAAATACTCGCTTCCTTGCAACTCTTCCTTCATTTTCTCATATTCAGATGCACACTTCTTCGATACCCTGCGTTCAGTATTTGAGACTAAACCAAGGCTTATATTTAGATTAAAAATACTGCCCAAAATTTGCTGTACCTCTCTTTTTGAGTTAATAAAAAAGCCGCTAAGGCTGCTTATAACTGTTTTAGCATTGGGTCCTAGAAAATCTCTTGCAACACCTTCGGGTAAATTTGCTGTAATTCTTTTATTACATACTCTACAATCTCCTCTTTGCAACCTGTACTCAGTTACAATTGGCTTAATTTCTGGCAACTCTGCCTTCTGATGAATAATTTCATCTTCTAAAGTAATCTTACCTCCACACATACAAATTGTATCAATTGTGCATCTCACTACCTCGTCTGCAGCCATTAATTCACGCTTATGCACCTTATGTCCTGGCTGACCTCCTGGTTTTTTATCACTTTTCTTTTTTGCTTTCTTACGATATATATCTCGTGATGGTGGCAGCGATGAATTTTGCGAATTTAAGCCCAATTTGTCTTCTAATTCAACTATTTTTGCTTTCAAGCTATCATTTTCTCTGATCAGTGCTTTTATTTCTTCCTTGAGATTAGCGTTTTCTGCTACAACCTTTTCTTGCAGCACTGTTGTCATTTACCCATTCCATATTTAGCTTCCTATCTCTTTACACTTTTATACTTACTTTGTAAACCACCTTATCTCCGTGAACGGTTACAAAATTTCAGCTATATTCTTTAGGCTGTTTTTCAACAGTAGAATGGTGTGCTGCGACCTCTTGCTTAATATCTAATACCAATTCCTAAAAATAAATAGAGGAATAAAGAAAAATTTCTAAAATAGAATAATTTAAGAATTAGTGGGGAGTTATGGCAGGAAAAAGTAAAGCAATAGGAGAAGAATTATATAATAAGTGTAACCTGGAATTAAAGAAGCACGGCATAAGAGGAGAGATAGGAAGAAGATTACAGGCAATAATATCTGCAAAAGAATATGGAATAACAAAAGTTGCTCAAATATACCGAATTACTAGAACTACATTGATGAAGTGGATTACAAGATTTAAGGAAGGAGGAGTCAATGCGTTTAAAATACAACCAGGACGTGGAGTAAAGCCGAAGTTGAGCTACAAGCAGCAAGAAGAAATTAAAAATGTCATAGCAGAAGAAGGAGCCAACCTAACGGCTAAGAAATTAAAAATCATAATTGAGAAAATGTTTTCTATTGAGGTAAGTAAGTCTACAGCACATAGACTGATGCAAAAGTTAGGTTTTTCGTATATTACTCCAAGGCCTGTGCACAATAAACAGGATAAAAATAAACAAGAAGAGTTTAAAAAAAAATCTTAATGAAACTATTGTCACGTATCCCGAAAAAGAGCTATTTTTCTTCGATGAGTCGCGGTTTGGCACACATTCAAAGATTGGACACGGGTGGTTTAAAAAAGGCATTAGGACACAGGTTAAGGTAAAATTAGGTAGGCAAAACTTTTATCTCTATAGTGCAGTTAATCCTAGAAATCGAGAGAGTTCTAGCTTATTCGTACCAAACGTCAATACTGATTGTATGAATATATTCCTTGAGCAGATGTCACAATATTTAGGAACAAGGGAGGCATTTCTTGTTGTGGATTGTGCAGGATGGCATAGATCCAAAGGTTTAAAAATACCACAAAATATTACCTTAATCTATTTACCTCCATATTCACCAGAGTTAAATCCAGTAGAGCGTTTATGGCAATATTTGAAAGACAATCTCATTAAAAATAGAATATATGACTCTGTTAGTTTATTGGAGGATACTGTATGTGCATTCATTCGTAATATTACGGAAAGTTCGATCAAAACCATTTGTTCTGTGAGTTATTTGCCTACTTATTTATGAGATTTGGTATAAGCTTAAGTCAATTATTGAGATATTTTCTTCATCATAATCTATGTCTTTTATTAACATATCGTCAGTAATAGTCAAAAGGTCAGGCGGAGAAAGAATAGTTCTTTTATTACCAGCTCTCATTCCCACAACTCCAAGCTCTATAGCAAGTGGTATTTTTTTATCGCCAACCCTAAATTGCACTGTTTGATCTTTGACTATATATTCCCCATTATGCTCCTTTACGCTATATTTAACTGATATCTCATCACCGCACCTTACTTGTTTTCCAGTCTTGTTAATTAAGTCATTAAAAACCATCAGATTATTCACTGAGTCGGGATATTTATCCTTTACTTCGATCAGTTTGACGTAATAAGAATTAAAATTCATTTTGTTATCATTGGCAATAGTAACTACACGCTCTCCGCCTTCTTTCATACCTATCACCCCTAAACCCACTTCTTTTAGGTCATCTTGACCTATTTTCAAAGTAACATCAGAAACTTTGCTAGGGAGTGTTGCTGAGTTATTATTAGAAATTTTATATATTTGCAATAGGACTTCCATGCCACAGAAAGCCTTGCTGCCACTGCCTTCAGTAATTTCATAAAAATTTATCGAATCTTCTTCCTTTTGCTGCGTCATTTCTTCTAAATATTCTGTTAGCCCATGCTTTTCAATATAGCGGTCGAGTGCTGATTCAAGTATTGGCTTCACTAGATAATGTGCTATTGTCTGTATCAAACCACCATGCGTGGCACTTATCTCATAAAGCTTGTCCTTTTTTCCCGGTTTACCTTTGTTTATATAGACAATAGTAAACATAAAAGCAGAGGTTAAAGTGAGAATCATTACTATGGAAATAAGCATTTGTAATATAATTTTTCTAACCATCTTTCTTTACTTGATTCAATAAATCATATAAATAATTAGTATCCCCTGAAAGCGCACTCAAATTATCTAAGCCTTGTTTAAAGAGGGCGTCTATATAGTCCTCTACTTCACTTTTACCAAGTACAGACATTAGATTATTTGTTTTATCTTGTTCGTAATCTTCAATATCATCCTTAGCTTGAAAGATAAGCCCTAGGTTTATCCCGTAGTTATATAACGCTTTACGTTGCTTATCTGTAGCATTCCCTATTATAGCACCTATTTCACATGAAGCTGCAAATAGTTTTGCGGTTTTCATCAAATGAATTTCTTTTATTTTGTTAAAATCTGCACCAATATCTAAAATCTGTCCTCCTACCATTCCCCTAATTCCTATTGCCTGAGAAAGAACTTTCATGATTTCACAGCATTTCTCATTTAACGAAGATAATACCTCAAAAGCCAGAGTAAGTAGTGCATCTCCGGCAAGCACTGCTGTTGCTTCATCAAATTTTTTATGGCAGCTTAGCTGGCTTCTGCGAGTATCACTGTTGTCCATGCACGGTAAATCATCGTGAATTAGAGAGTAAGCATGAACAAATTCAATTGCTGCAGCAACTGATATTACTTTTTTAGCTTCCGCGTTAAACACTCGCGATGAAGCTACGACTAAAAAGGAGCGTATATGTTTTGCAGGAGCAAGGAGTATATAACGCATAGCTGATATAAGCTTATTCTCGCTATTTTCTGGTAAAAGTTTATTTACTTCTACAATAAGCAAATTTTTTGTTGTTTCGTCTAGCATTTTTGAATTGTTAATTGTTTAGCACGTAACGCTAGCCAGCTAGGGCAGTAGAAAACTTTGCTGTAGTTTACCAGTTATAAAAGATATTGCAAACATAAAAATTTTTTATAACATCAAAGAATAGGTTATTTTTTTGGTAAGAAATGTGAATAGCGAACTAGCAAAGAGCACTAGAGAAGACATAGAAGAGAAAGTGAAAAAGATTATACTAGAGCACATTAGTAAGGATGTAGAGAAATTCAACAGCTCTTCAAAGCTTTCGGAGCATGGTGCAGACAGTTTAGATGCAGTTGAAATCATCATGGCAGCAGAAGAAGAGTTCGGAATAGAAATTCCAGATGAAGACGCACAAAAAATGGAAACTATGGAGCAAATAGTTGAGTACATTAATAGTAAAAAAGGCTAATAGTTAGTGTTAAATGAGCAGAAGAGTAGTAGTCACTGGTGTTGGTTTAATCACTCCACTAGCGGCAGATGTTGACAACACTTGGTCAAGGCTGATAAAAGGCGAGTCTGGCATAAAAGCAATCAATACAGATAGATTTGACTCTTCTGATCTTGCTTGCAAGGTTGCAGGGCAGGTGCCTGTGCAATCCGATAACATTGAGAATTACTTTAATCCTGTAGGTTATATTTTTGAAAAAGATCTAAAAAGAACGGATCGTTTTATTCATTACGGCATTGCAGCAGCGATTCAAGCTGTGGAAGATTCATCTTTAGAAGATTCAAAAGTAGATAGAGAACGTGTTGGCGTAACTATTGGCTCTGGTATAGGTGGTCTTCCGTCAATTCAGGAAAATGTTATTACCATGCAGGAAAAAGGGCCCAGACGTGTCAGTCCATTTTTTGTCCCTGCAAGTCTAATAAATTTGATATCTGGCCATATTTCTATTAAATACGAATTTACAGGTCCAAACGATTCAGCAGTAACCGCATGTGCAACAGGTGCGCATGCAATCATAAATTCAGCAAGAACTATAAAACTTGGTGAAGCGGATATTATGATTGCAGGTGGAGCAGAAAGTGCACTGTGTAGAGTTGGAATTGCAGGTTTTGCGTCTATGAAGGCATTATCAACTAAATTCAATGATAAACCGGAAGAAGCTTCAAGGCCATGGGATGCAGAACGCGATGGTTTTGTTATGGGTGAAGGAGCAGGTATATTGGTGCTGGAGGAATACGAACATGCAAAAAAAAGGGGGGCAAAAATACATGCTGAACTGGTTGGGTACGGACTCACAGGAGATGCGCACCACATTACAGCACCACATCCAGAAGGAAGAGGCGCATTTAAGGCAATGCAGCTTGCCTTAAAAAGTGCGCAAATTAATCCAAATCAAGTAGGATATATCAATGCACATGGAACTTCAACGCCACTTGGAGATAAAATTGAAGTAATAGCAATGAAACAGTTATTTGGTGACTACGTTTATAAAATACCTGTTTCTTCAACTAAATCTTCTATAGGACATTTACTTGGTGCTGCAGGGAGCGTTGAAGCAATATTCAGTATTCTTGCGTTAAATAATGGAATTATTCCGCCAACCTTAAATTTACATAAACCTTCAGAAGGATGTGATTTAAATTTTGTACCGTTTAAAGCTCAGGAGCATAAAATTCAATATGCACTTTCTAATTCGTTTGGTTTTGGTGGCACTAATGCATCGCTCATCTTTGGACAAGTGTAATCAATTTTGCTGCTAAATAGCTAAAATGTACGAACATTATGATCTGTGATAGCTATATTATCTGTAATTTGCCTTTTACTGTCGATTTACTATACTTATTTGGTAAGATCTAGCTTAATTAAATGCACAAAATATTAGTAAGTAGTAACCATAAACCTCTGGTCGGAAAAATCAAGATTAATGGCTCAAAAAATGCTGTTTTACCAATAATGGCAGCAAGTCTATTGAGTAGCTTCTCGGTAATTTTGCATAATGTACCTGATTTAATTGATGTGCATCTAATGTCTAAGCTGCTTGAGAGTCTTGGAGCGAAAGTGAATTTTACACGCAATAAAGATTATAAAGCAAATCATACTTTGGAAATTGATTGCAGTAATATCAACAATCACGTAATGTCACACGAAACTGCAAGTAAGCTGCGAGCATCTCTTTTAATGCTAGGTCCAATTCTCAGTAGATTTGGTAAAATCACAACAGTCTTTCCTGGTGGATGCAATATCGGAAAGCGTCCCGTTGATATGCATATCAAAGCATTAGAAGAAATGGGAGCTAAAATTGAAGTTGAAGGCTGTAATATAATTGCAACAGTGAAAGGAAAGCTACAAGGAAAAGAAGTTATACTTGAGAAAATAAGCGTTGGTGCAACAGAAAATGTAATAATGGCAGCAACACTTGCAGAAGGAGTGACAATAATAAACAATGCTGCAACGGAGCCGGAAGTTCTTGATTTAATAGAGTTCCTAAAGAAAATGGGTGCTAATATTGAGATTAGTGATACAAGGATCAAAATAACAGGAGTTGAAGAATTAAATGGATGTGTTCATAAAATAATACCAGATCGCATAGAAGCAGGCACCTATGCACTAGCTGCTATAATAACCGGTGGTAAGTTGGAGTTAGAAGGAATAAGTCTATCTGATATAAGATGTATTGTGAATGAATTGAAGGCTATAGGGGCTAATGTTGAACTATATAATGAGGGGGTTATGATTTCCAGAAAAAATTGCTCTATTAGGTCTGCTAACATTGCAACAGATCCATACCCCAACTTTCCCAGTGATATGCAACCACAACTGATGTCTGCAATGTGCATCGCTGATGGGATATCAGTAATTGAAGAGAACATTTTTGAAAACAGATTTGCACATGCAGATGAATTGAGAAAGTTAGGCGCTAATATCAGCATCGAGAAAAGCAAAGCTACTATAAGTGGAATAAAAAGCTTATCTGGAGCTAATCTGTGTGCCACTGACTTAAGGTCAACAGCAGCTTTGGTACTTGCTTCTTTGGTAGCTGGTGGAGAAACTACAATAAATAATTCGCATCATTTATGGAGAGGATATGAAGCAATGCACGAAAAACTCAATTCATGTGGAGCTGATATTTCCATTTCATCTTGAGGATATTTTATGAATGAAGCAACTAAACGAACTACAGTAAAAGAAATAGATGAAATCTTATATGAAGAACATAAGGTATTAGACCATGGATTTATTCGAGTAGTGGATTATATGGGCTCTGATAGCGCTATAGTTCAAGCTGCTCGTGTTTCTTATGGCAAGGGAACAAAACAGATAAGTCAGGATGAAGCACTTATAAAGTATTTAATGAGACATCATCATACAACTCCATTTGAAATGTGTGAAATTAAGTTTCACGTGAAACTTCCAATTTTTGTTGCAAGGCAATGGATAAGGCATAGAACTGCAAATATGAATGAATATTCGGCAAGATATTCAATACTTGACAATGAATTTTATATACCAAAACCAGAACAGATTGCAAAACAATCTGATAATAATAAACAAGGTAGCGGTGAAGCTTTTGATCCGGATACCTCAAAGGAAATAATAGATTCTCTAACAAACGACTCTAATTTAGTATATTCTCATTATGAAAAATTTATTGAGCAGGGGCTTGCAAGAGAAATTGCCCGAACTAACCTAACGCTTAATTACTACACGCAATTTTATTGGAAAATAGATCTGCATAACCTCCTTCATTTTTTGAAGCTTAGAGCTGATAAGCATGCCCAATATGAAATCAGAGTTTATGCAGAAGTTATGCTGGATATAATAAAAAAATGGGTCCCATTGGCCTACAATGCCTTTGTTGAATATTGCCTAGAATCAGCTTGTATTTCAAGAACTGGTCTAGAAATAATTCGCAAATTAATTAAAGGGGAAAACGTTACTAGAGAAGAAAGTAATATTGGTAAAAGAGAATGGGACGAGCTGATGTCTATACTTGATAAACAATCTTAAAGATAAAGGCATACGTATCAATCTCCTCTGTCAGTTAACTCTCGTTCACCAAATTGAATCTTGCTTTTTACATCACATTAACTCATCACTTTTATAGAACATCTCATTAAAATCATCCAAAGTTCCAAAATCTTTATTTTGAACAAATAGATGACCATCTGTTATGTATGCCTTAGGCAGGGTAAATGGTTTATCATAATGCTGCGATGCTGGCCTAACAATTTCATTATATAAAACCATTACTTGCTCGTAGTTATATCCATCACCAGCATGATATTTACCACGTACGGTATCATAAAAATTCTTTATATCATCATATGTCACTTGCAGCTCCACCTCATACTTTCCCACTTCAAGAGGACTTCCTGTCCTTATTTTAAAGGGATGTTGTGCATTTGCAATACTGTTAGAATCTTCTGCTTCACTATCAGAATTTTTATCCATATTTTCTATCACACTTGCCATAACAGTTTCTTGTTCGTCTTCTATTGGTTTTGCTTGTTTTTCAATTTTATTATTGCTACTGTCAGTTTCCACAGTGACTTTTCTTGTTTCCATATCTTTTTGAGCTTTCTCATTACTTTGCTTGCGTATTTCATCTCCATGCAATTTCTCCTGCAGAGCTTTTTCCATGTCAGCATAACCGTCACGATTGCTTTGCAAAGCTGGTTGATCTTCAACATAACTGCTGCTATCATCTGCTTGCATTTGATCTATATAGTTAGATTCTTCTTCCTGTATAGTATTTTTTGTAACTCCCTTAAGGTAATCAAGCATATCTTTTCCAGTCTTTTCCCAACTTGCAGCATCTGCATATTTTCTATCATTATTGATTACATCCTTTAATATTCTTCTATCATCTATCCATTGTTCAGCATGCTCAAATAGCGTCCATCCTTCATTACCACAAATATCAACATCAGCTCCATTCTCTATCAGGTACTTTACTTTGTCCAATTGCCCATGCCTTACTGCATGAATAAGTGGTGTCCAGCCTTCACTATCTCGAACCTCAATATTTGCATTATTCTTTATTAAATATTCTAATATCTCTTGATTTCCTAAATTAACAGCAAAGTGTAAAGGTGCTAAACCGTAACTATCTTTAACATTAACATCTGCACCATGCTCTATTAGGTAATTTGCTACCTCTATATTTTTCATGCTCATGGCAAAATGTAATGGAGATTTACCAGAACTAATATCTCGAGTATTAATATCTACATTGTGATCTATTAAGTATTTAGCTATCTCTGTATGTTTGAGTTCAATAGCATAATGTAGTAGTGTTTGAGCAGAGGTGTTTTTGACATTAAGATCTGCACCATGTTGAGCTAAATATTCCACCATATCCAGGTCACCTAGCTTAACAAAATGGAATATCGGATTACGTACATTAATATCTGCACCATTGTCCACAAGATATTTTACTAAAGCTGTGTTCTTTATAGCATAGTCGAGCGGCCTGAGATTGTGAGCATCTGGAATATTAGGATTTGCACCATGTTCCACTAAGTATTCAACTATTCCCATGTTTCCCGATTTTATGGCATAGTGCAAAGGTGTCTTAAAACAAGAGTAATCAGTTCCTTCGTAATAAATATCTTGAGAATTGAGATTTGCACCTTGATCGATAAGATATTTTGCTATTTCTGTATTTCCTGATTTAATAGCATGATGTAGCGGTGTTTGTCCGGCTTTATCTTTCGCGTCAATATTTGCGCTATGTTCTACAAGTTCGATAACTTCATTCAAATCCCCTGATAAAGAAGCAGAGTGCAAACGCGTCGCACCGGTTACCTCATTTGTTTCATTTATGTTTCCTATAGTATCTTCTGCATTATCTTCTTCAACTGCCCTTTTCTTTCTAGATTTGACTTCACTTTTCACTGTAACTTCTTCGTTCATAGGTTGATCACTAAACATAACTTCTGCATCTATCTGGTTACTATCTTTCTCCAACTCATGAGATAATTTTTCAGATAGCTGATCACCACTCAAATATGGTTCCTTTGAATATTTAGCATAATTATAGGGATCAGTGCTGTCTGCTGAATAAAACCCACTTTCAAAGTCTGAGTAGAAGCTTTGATTGAGCGCGAAAAATAAATTTTCATAATCAAGTAGCATGTCATAATCAGAGCTAACACAATGCAAGAATTCACTATCTTCATAATCTGCTATATAGAATTTTTCGGAATCAAGGGTAATTTCATTTGTCCCCTTACCTTCTGCAGTAAACTGTAAAACTACTTCTGAACGCCCGTTACCTACGTCATTACCTTTTACCACTTTAAACAAGGTAATTTCACCTTTTTCTATGAACTCCTTTAATTTCTCATTCTTTTGATCTAATTCTTCTTCTGCTTGTCTTTTCTCTCTTATCAATTTCTCCTCTTTTTCAGTAGCTCCATTTTGCAACTGTAAAAACATCTCTTGTGTGGTTAAGCTATTTGTGTTGCTTAAAAAATTATCTAACATATTTGATGCAATTGGTGACAATTCACCGTGATCATCAAATACTTTTTCCTTTGCCTTATCATAGTGATTTGGGTTATAGATTGCATAAAGAGGATAAAAGCCATAATCTGCTATTGACGCCCCATCAGATGATAGTTCCATTGAGAATCCATAGTGATTAAGTGGAAGATTGGAAGTTAAATATCTACCGTTATCATCCCTAACGTATAGCTCACTTCTACCATTGTGCTCACTATATTTATTGTAGTAGATATAAAAATTCTCATGGTTAAGATTGAAGTGATCATCTAGGTTATCGAATTGAATTGTACTGCCAAGCTTCTCACGCAAAAGATTTTTGCTTTCATCTGTAAGCCTCATACGTGCAGAAAAGTAGTATCGATCTATAGGTTCGCCTTTTTCTATCTCAAAGTTCAAAGTAATCTTGTCGTTGACCATTGGTAGCCTCCAAACATTATGTAAATCTATTCATTATTTTATTTATCAATCATACGGTGTGTACTATGAAAAATGTGTTAAGTATTAAGATTTTTTTTTCTGTATCTAGATAAGGTAACAGTAATCTGTCATTTCAGCGCGTGAAGCTGGAATCCAGCTTTTTAAGTCATGAGAGCTACGAAAAATTACTTTACAAACTCCGCCAGCCCCCTTATCATGAAACTGAAGCTATTTATTTATCTTCGCAATCTGTGCAGGTTAATGACAAAAAACTTAGGGTATTTGGCGTCTCATGTTTAATTTTTCGCACTACGTGCATCGCATGTCTTTAAAAATTTCTGGGTTTTTACCTATAAAAGCCGAAACGCGCTTACAAAGCGTTTAAAACATAAAAAAACGCCATACTTGAAAGTATAATGTAAGTAATTAGCCAACCACGGGGCTTCTTTTGCCTTTTTTCTTCGTTTAGTAAATTTCTTAATGTTTATAGCTAAAGTAACTTAGGTTCATCGACAATCGTCATCCCGCTACGTGTTAGCGGGATCTATGCTAAGAGATACCGCGAATGAATCGCGGTATGACGGTTAATTATTCCGTGACGGTTGTAAGTTGGAAATGTGATATAAAAGAGGCAAGAAGGAAGATAACCTATAAAAATGTGGTTATCACAGGCTTGAGCGACCGTGAGACGGTAGTATTACACATACGTAGATATCAAGGTACTCAAGCCTATCCTTCGAGACGTTTGAATAGTTGTTTGGGACATATATATGCACCCGTTTACAATCTTAAATTTTAACTTAAACTCTCGAGGTTCTTTATGGTTACATCTTATCAAAATTTTATTGGCATTGATATCGGAAAACTTGAATTTTTTACTGCAGTTAATGAACAAAAAGGTGTCATCAAATTTGACAATAGTTGTGTTGGTTGGAAACAATTCTACCAAAAATTTTCAAATATCTTGCCCAACTCCATGGTAATTTTAGAAGCTACAGGAGGTTATGAGCTTGGCTTATTGTATTTTCTTATTGATAGAAACATTGCTGTGCATCGTGCTAATACTCGTCAAGTTAAAAACTTCATTCTATCTCATGGAACTTTGGCAAAGACCGACAGTCTTGATGCAAAAGCGCTTGCCCAATATGGTTCTGAGCGTTGTGGACATTTGCAGCTATTTACACCTATCTCAAAAGAACAAACCACCTTGTTTGCACTTTGTCAGCGTCGTGACGATATTACGAAAATGCTTGTTCAAGAGAAGAATAGGCTAAAAACTCCTGGAAATGATTACATTAAGGAAAGTTGTCAACAAGCTATTGAATTCCTCAACAACCAGGTAGAAAAGCTTGATCAAGCTATACAAAAAATAGTCAATGAAAATCCTGAATTGCAACGATGCCAAAAAATTCTTGAAACAGTCCCTGGAATAGGTAGAAAAACCTCTCAATGTTTATTGTGTCTCATACCGGAACTTGGTTCTTTAAATAAAAGGCAAATTGCAAGCCTTGCAGGTGTTGCGCCTCATCCTAAGGAAAGTGGTAAAGCTATTGGCTACCGAAGGATTATAGGTGGAAGAAGTAACGTTCGTTCAAAGCTTTTTACAGCTGCCATGGCTGCTGCAAGGTCCAAATCTGCACTTGGTGCCTTTTATTCTAAGCTTATAAAGTGGTAAGAAGAAGATGGTGGCTATAACAGCTCTAATGCGTAAAATAATAGTGATTGCTAATGCAAGGCTTAAAGAAGCAGTTAATTTGCATATTTAAAAATTTACATAGCAATAACTGAAATTGGTTAATGAATATGCGCGTCCACACACATTAAAAGCGCATATTCATTAACTTAAGCAGAAATTGCTGTGGTGGCTGTTTGATACAAAATTCTGTTTCTATAACAAATGGGTTTTTATTGCCCATATGAAGTTGCAAAATTACAAATAAAAAATTTTAAAAAAAACATAGTTGATATCTGCTTTTTCCTTGATCCTAAGTTCCTGCATTGGCAATCTATTCTCATCAATACTCGTGCCATCTTCAAGTACTGCAGGTATTATGATCTTCTCAAACTGTCGCTCTGATTTTTTCTCTAAATAACCAAATATGTCGTAAACACTGATCCTTTGACCAATCACTAAAAATGGCGTATCAGCAGTATTACGCCTTGAAGTTATGCATTGTTCAAACTTTTGACAGGCACTGATCAGCGATACCCGACTATAAGCGCAGCTTGCATCATGTAAATCATCAAGGATAATGCAACCACCGTACTTTCGACCTTCATCAAAATCAAGAGAACTATCCCCAGCTCCTGTACCTGTTACATGCCCTGATATTGAAAAGCCATTAACAAAACCTCCTTCTTTAGTTCTAATTACTCGCGTACTTTTGCGACCAACTACTTTTACGTTTGGAAAGACTTGACGGTAAAATGGAGACTCAAGGACAATGTGCAGTTCATTGATTTTTTCACGCATCAAATCTCTTTGGTGCGTAATATACATAAACTTTGCCCTTGGATTATTACCGAGGGCAAACGCCACATGAAATATAAAACCCAGTGTTGTCTTAGCACAGCGTGGTGGTATGTTCCACCATTGACTGTGTGCTTTTTCAAACACCAAGCGATTAATGCTGCTGAACAGCACCCACAAATAGTTTTTGCTGCCATCTTTTCTTTTTAAATTTAATCTGATATTAAACACTCGCAGCATGCCTTGAAACGCAAAGAAACCAAAATCTTTGCGGCATAAAATAATATCCTCCTGAGATAGCATTTTTCATCCTTTAAACTAATTCCAGTATACACTAATTTATTGAAAAATTAAAAAAAATGTTGTAAAATTGTTACAGTAGTAGATTTTGGTAAAACTTATGGCAGACTTAAACGCTAATATAGTTCTCAGTAAAGAAACTTTACTGCACCTTGCCGAGCTAGCTGAGCTCACTAAGCAGCCTGCTCAAGAATTAGCAGAGAAACTACTCAGAGAAGCAATTGAGCTTGAAATTGAGGATTTTTTAGTGTCTAAAATTTCTGATGAGCGTGATGTTGAAGGTGCAGAAATGATTAAAAGTGAGGATGTAGATTGGGATACACTATTATCTTCGTAGGAAAAGTTATTAGGAAAGACCTTCCTGACCTTCCAAAAACAATAAGGTTGAGGGTTGTAAAGGCGATAAATGAACGACTTGCAGTCGACCCAATAAATCTTGGTGAACCACTACATCATAGCTTAAAAGGGGTAACCGTTCACGGAGATAAGGTGGTTTACAAAGTAAGTATAAAAGTGTAAAGAGATAGGAAGCTAAATATGGAATGGGTAAATGACAACAGTGCTGCAAGAAAAGGTTGTAGCAGAAAACGCTAATCTCAAGGAAGAAATAAAAGCACTGATCAGAGAAAATGATAGCTTGAAAGCAAAAATAGTTGAATTAGAAGACAAATTGGGCTTAAATTCGCAAAATTCATCGCTGCCACCATCACGAGATATATATCGTAAGAAAGCAAAAAAGAAAAGTGATAAAAAACCAGGAGGTCAGCCAGGACATAAGGTGCATAAGCGTGAATTAATGGCTGCAGACGAGGTAGTGAGATGCACAATTGATACAATTTGTATGTGTGGAGGTAAGATTACTTTAGAAGATGAAATTATTCATCAGAAGGCAGAGTTGCCAGAAATTAAGCCAATTGTAACTGAGTACAGGTTGCAAAGAGGACATTGTAGAGTATGTAATAAAAGAATTACAGCAAATTTACCCGAAGGTGTTGCAAGAGATTTTCTAGGACCCAATGCTAAAACAGTTATAAGCAGCCTTAGCGGCTTTTTTATTAACTCAAAAAGAGAGGTACAGCAAATTTTGGGCAGTATTTTTAATCTAAATATAAGCCTTGGTTTAGTCTCAAATACTGAACGCAGGGTATCGAAGAAGTGTGCATCTGAATATGAGAAAATGAAGGAAGAGTTGCAAGGAAGCGAGTATTTGCATATAGACGAAACAGGGCACAGAAATCAAGGAAAGAGAGGCTGGAGTTGGGTAATAACAAACAAAGCGTTGACACTTCTGAAGGTAAGCGAGTCTCGTGGTAAGAAGGTGTTGAAGAGTTTACTGCCAGAATATGATGGTATATTTGTGAGCGATAGATACGCTGTATACAATTACTTCAATCGTGAAAATAGACAGATATGTTGGGCACATCTGGCAAGAGATTTTGAGAGATTTGCCCATAGTAAAAATGTTGAAGTGAGCAAAATTGGCCAAGCACTAAAATCGCTCAGCAATAAGGTGTTTGTAGTAGATAAGGCAAAAAAACAAAATTTGATAGATAATTTGAGATTTTATCGACTGGTGCGAAAAATTCGGAAAAGGGTAAAACATTTTTTACGTAAAATGACGAGGGTTGCAAATAGCACTCAAGCTTCAAGAATGGCCGCTAAGATGTTACGATCTGAGGATATGATGTGGAAGTTTTTAAGAAAACCTGAAGTGATAGAAACAACTAATAACCTTGCAGAACGGCAAATTAGACGGTACGTAATTTATCGTAAAAACAGCTTTTTCACCTGGTCAGAACGTGGAGAAAGATTCGTGGAAAGAATGTTGTCGATATTTTTGACATCACGTCTAAATGGCCAGAACCCCTTTCAAAAGCTACAGAATCTAGTAGCTGTCACTGCTTAGTTCTTTAATTCATTCTCACAATCCGTGAACGGTTACTAAAAGGGCGTAGAAGGTTAAGAGTAGGTGACTATCGTGTGGTTTATAGGGTAAATCAACCAGAACGTACAGTGGTTATCACAGAGATAGGACATAGAGATAACATTTACAAAAGATAAGTAACTATGCTGACGCTATTGCAAACTTTCCTGCAGTTTTACCAAACTCACCCAACATTTGATTTATAGCTATCCAACGATCATTTAAAGATTTTCCGTAAGAAGTGTAACCACCACCTAGATTTTGACCAATTTGTGCACCAAGTCCATGTGCTCCGATAAGACTTTGCAGCCCTCCTAAAGATGAACCGATAAAGTCATTCAAGCCACGCGACGCAAGTTCAGAGTTTAAACTTGCAACTTTAGATAGACCATAGCTTGATTGATCAAGCCCACTTGCTCTTAATTGGTTGCCAATCATTTGATTGCTAATAAACTGCTGGTAAGGATTGCCTTGATATTGCGATGCTATTTGATTAATAAATCCTCCTGGACCATCTTTTCCTAAGCCCCCAAGACTATCCATGAATTTATTGTACCGACCATACAATTCTTTTTGTACTCCGATATTATTTTCAAATTGGCGATTAGCTTTAGAACTACCAAAAAGAAAGTCAAATAAATCTCCTAATACCAATTCCCGCTATACAAGTAACGGATAGACAATAATGGAAAAAAGCCATACTGGAGTAAGTAAAATAGCGAGGTTTAAATGGCATTAAGATCAAAATTATTGGATGAAAAAGTGAGCAAAAGAAATGCTGAAGAAAGTAAGAAATAATGCATATGTTGCAAAAAAACTAAATGCTGTAATTGCAGCAAAAAAGCATAGTATAACAGCCGTAGCAAAAATATGTTGCATTCCAAGAAAGGCACTTACTGCATGACCTAAAATTTGGCAGAGAAGAAAAATTATTTGCTCCACTTCAACGCCGTAGAAAAACTATATTGAACCAAAGCCAACTTGAACAAGTTGAAGCATGGATACAAGAAAATCCCAACATTACCATTAAAGAAACGAGAATAAGAATTCAGGAAAAGTTTGGTTTAGCAAGTCTACAGTACACCGTAATATGCAAAGAATGAAATTCTCATATATCACACCAAGACCAGTGCATAACGGACAAGATAAAAGTAAACAAGAGGAGTTTAAAAAAAAATCTTAATGAAACTATAGTATTTTCTAAAACGAATGATAAACGTCTAAAATGGTATTACCAACTAAAAGGTGTAAGTCTGTACATTGATGCATTAGAGGTCTGAGGCGACTTTTGATGGTGTGCCAACAATGCTCTATCGGATTTAGATCAGGTGAATATGTTGGAAGATAAAGCAAATGACAGCCAAAAGACTCTATTAATGACTTTGTTTTGGGAGTTTTATGGAATGTAGCATTATCCATAACTATGGTTGTATTACGCTGCAATTGTGGTTCGCTCTAATCATACATTAAATACATCTTTATTACACCCTCCTGTGAAGGTCATTGGTGCAATAAACTTCTTTTCAATCCATCCACCTATTATACTCACTCTTTCCCACTTTTTTCCTGGAACATCAGCATATATTTTTTCTCCTCTTGGAGCTCATGCATATTCTCGGTATAGTCTATTATCAACTCCTGCTTCATCTATATATAAAATGCTACAGTGGTCTATTTTTGAGACTTTATCGATAAATTGCTGCCTATCTTCTTGATTGCGCTCTTGATAGAATGTGACTTTTTTTAAGGTTATTTTTAGCTGTTTTAACCTATACCAAATTGCACTTATTCCAAAGCCAAGGTTTTGTTTCATTTCTGCTAGTGTGTGATCTGGGTGTTTTTTAACATAGTCTACAAGTATTTTTGGGTCTATTTTCCGAATAAAACCAGTACTTTTTACCGCTTTGAGACCTTGGCCAGTAGCTTTCTTTTTTAGCCATCTATATAGTTTCTATCTCAAAAACCTCTGCAACTTCAACCTTTGACTTTCCTTTTTCTACCAAAGACACTGCTTTTTCCCTTAAATCTACACTATATACCATCGCTTTCCCTACTTTAAAAAAACATATTATACCTTTATCATTCGCTTTTGAAAATACTATAGTTTGCTTATGAGCAACCTGGATCCCAGCGTCAGCTACTCGGATGATAAAAGGAAGGAATATCGGAGTGACAAGAAAGGGGTCATAGTGTGCTAGACTTTATACCTTTTGCATTCAAACTCACACAAATCATGAATTATACACGTTTCACACGAAGGCTTTTGCGCTTTGCAAACATATCTACCATGCAAAACTAGCCAGTGATGAGCATAAAGCAGGTATTCTTTTGGAACTACATTTAAAAGAGATTGCTCTGTTTTAAACACATCTTTTTCTCTCACAAGTCCAAGTCTATTGCTTACTCTAAAAACATGAGTATCAACTGCCAATGTTGGAATACCAAGTCCTGAATTTAAGAACACATTAGCGCTCTTTCTCCCAACCCCTGGTAAAGATACCAAATCATCGAAATCAGTAGGCACTTTGCTATTGTACTGCTCAATCAATATTTTGCTGAGCCCGATTATGTTTTTTGCTTTGGAATTATATAAACCAATACTGCTTATGCATTTTCTCAGCTCATTTTGCCCAAAACTCAGCATCTTTTCTGGCGTATCAGCGATATTAAATAGTTCTCTTGTAATTTTATTAACGCTTACATCGGTTGTCCGTGCTGATAAAACTATCGCAACTAGTAGTGTAAAATGATTGGTATAATTTAGCTCTATTTTTGGCGCAGGATTTGATTGTTGAAACTTTTTAAATATTAGTTCTATTTTTTTTGAATCCATTTCATTTATCACACCTCTTTTAAAGAATTAAGAAAAGAACCCCTCTTTCCCATCATATAAATACAACTTATCCATTCTCACCACGTCAAAGCTATTTTCTTCGAGTTTGATTAGCAAGTTATTTACATCACTATTTGTAATAGCTTGCTTTTCATTATTTGCGATAAACCTACAGGTTATTTGATCGCTTGAAGATTTTGAGCTTCTTGGCCAAATTGCCAGTCCTTTTGAGTATATTGCTATCATTTGCAGATTATTTAATCCTACTATTTGATCAAAATTGCTGGATTTGTCCCAAGCAAGCGTTATATCACTACCCACTAGCTTTTTAACTTTGTAATCTTGTTCGTAATTGTCTTGTACTTTATTTATTTTACTATCTGAACCACTGCTAATTATAAGCTCAGGTAATGTTGCAGGTTTCTTTCCTAGATTATCTATAACAGCTTCTGCAAATTCTTTTGTACCAACTTTCTGTTTACTTCTTTTCTCCTTATACAAATCGGCAGTGTGTATTCCATCCTCTAAAGTCTTCAGCCATGCATCGTAGATTAGTTTTGCAGTACCCACTTGACCTATGTAAATTAGCATATGCACTGCAGCATTTAAAAGACCAGAAGGATTAGCTATGTTTTTTCCTGCAATATCAGGAGCAGAACCATGAACCGCTTCAAACATCGCATATTCATTACCTATATTGCTACTTCCAGCGAGTCCCACAGATCCAGAGGTTTGTGCCACTATGTCTGATAATATGTCGCCATATAGATTTTCAGTTACTATAACATCGAAATTCTCCGGTTCTGTGGCAACACGTGCCATTCCAATATCAACTATATAATGTTCTGCCTTTATGTCCTGGTATTCCTTTGCAATGCGATCAAACGCTGCATGGAAAGTTCCGTCAGTCATTTTCATTATGTTGTCTTTAGTCAGGCAAGTTACTTTTTTTCTGTTGTGTTTTTTCGCGTATTCAAAAGCATACCTGCATATCTTCTCTGAGCCAGATCTAGTAATAATTTTAGTGCATTGGTAAGAGTCACCAGTGAGCCTATGCTCTATTCCGGTGTAAACGTCCTCTTCATTTTCGCGTATCACTACGATATCAAACTTATCGAATTTATTCTCTATAACAGGATGATATGAAATACACGGTCTGATATTTGCATATAACCCTAGGTTCTTTCTGAGCGCTACATTTAAGCTTTTGTGGCCTTTACCTTGAGGAGTGGTTGTTGGAGATTTTAATAATATTTTTGTCCTTTCGATAGATTCCCAACCACTTGGAGAAATTCCGTGAGACCATTCCTTACTATAAACACGCTCACCTATTTCAATAATATCCATTGAGATCTTCGCTTCCGCTTCGCGCAATATCGACAGCACCGCTTCCATAATTTCTGGTCCGATACCATCACCATATGCAACTGTGATTGGTGTTGACATAACTTCCCTAACTGTAAATGATTTAATGTTAATTCAAATAATAGAGTGGCACAAGTAGCTAGTATTGCACAAATTAGTATATTTACGATTATTTAATAACGTGCTTTTATAGTATATAATGACATTATGAAATATAGGTAGGGTTATGGATACTGAAGCAAATGTTAAAGTAAATTATGTAGGATTTACAAGGCGTACTGTAACAGCAATACTTGACCAAATAATATTTTTCTTTCCTTCATTCATCCTATACATTGCATTGTTGGGCAATAATGAGGTTAATAATTTTCTTGACGAAATTGAACAGTTAACATCTCCTTATACAATCTTTACATCAGTGCTGTGTACAGTATTAGAAATATTAATGATAACAAGACTGGGAGGTACGCCAGGACAACTGTTGTGTGGTATGTATATCAAAGATGCAGACACATTTAAAAATACTACTCTTATGCAAGCAGCAATAAGGTGTATTTCTGAGACAGTTTTCTTGATTATTTCTTTTTTGCTGACTCACTATGTTTCTCAGTGGTTTATAATTTTACCAATTTTAGTTTTAATATTTGCGATATTCGACCGGCGCAAGCAGACTTTTTATGATAAAATTGCAAAAACAGTAGTAATAGATTATAAACCTAGTTGATATTTTTCTTTAGTTGTTACCACCAAGGGTGTTATTCCAGCGCGTGACGTTAGTTAGAATCCAAAAACCATGAGAGCTACAAAAAATTACTTTACAAACTCCGCCAGCCCCATTATCATAACACTGAAGCTATTTATTTATCTTCGCAATCTCTGCAGTGGATTAATGACAAAAAACTTAATGTATTTGGCGTAAATCATGCTTAATTTTTGCACTATGTGCACCTCATGTCTTTATAAAACTTCTAGGTTTCTACCTATATAAGCTGAAACGCGCTTATAAAGCGTTTAAGACAGTAAAAGACGTCAAATAGACGTAACCGTTCACGGAGATAAGGTGGTTTACAAAGTAAGTATAAAAGTGTAAAGAGATAGGAAGCTAAATATGGAATGGGTAAATGACAACAGTGCTGCAAGAAAAGGTTGTAGCAGAAAACGCTAATCTCAAGGAAGAAATAAAAGCACTGATCAGAGAAAATGATAGCTTGAAAGCAAAAATAGTTGAATTAGAAGACAAATTGGGCTTAAATTCGCAAAATTCATCGCTGCCACCATCACGAGATATATATCGTAAGAAAGCAAAAAAGAAAAGTGATAAAAAACCAGGAGGTCAGCCAGGACATAAGGTGCATAAGCGTGAATTAATGGCTGCAGACGAGGTAGTGAGATGCACAATTGATACAATTTGTATGTGTGGAGGTAAGATTACTTTAGAAGATGAAATTATTCATCAGAAGGCAGAGTTGCCAGAAATTAAGCCAATTGTAACTGAGTACAGGTTGCAAAGAGGACATTGTAGAGTATGTAATAAAAGAATTACAGCAAATTTACCCGAAGGTGTTGCAAGAGATTTTCTAGGACCCAATGCTAAAACAGTTATAAGCAGCCTTAGCGGCTTTTTTATTAACTCAAAAAGAGAGGTACAGCAAATTTTGGGCAGTATTTTTAATCTAAATATAAGCCTTGGTTTAGTCTCAAATACTGAACGCAGGGTATCGAAGAAGTGTGCATCTGAATATGAGAAAATGAAGGAAGAGTTGCAAGGAAGCGAGTATTTGCATATAGACGAAACAGGGCACAGAAATCAAGGAAAGAGAGGCTGGAGTTGGGTAATAACAAACAAAGCGTTGACACTTCTGAAGGTAAGCGAGTCTCGTGGTAAGAAGGTGTTGAAGAGTTTACTGCCAGAATATGATGGTATATTTGTGAGCGATAGATACGCTGTATACAATTACTTCAATCGTGAAAATAGACAGATATGTTGGGCACATCTGGCAAGAGATTTTGAGAGATTTGCCCATAGTAAAAATGTTGAAGTGAGCAAAATTGGCCAAGCACTAAAATCGCTCAGCAATAAGGTGTTTGTAGTAGATAAGGCAAAAAAACAAAATTTGATAGATAATTTGAGATTTTATCGACTGGTGCGAAAAATTCGGAAAAGGGTAAAACATTTTTTACGTAAAATGACGAGGGTTGCAAATAGCACTCAAGCTTCAAGAATGGCCGCTAAGATGTTACGATCTGAGGATATGATGTGGAAGTTTTTAAGAAAACCTGAAGTGATAGAAACAACTAATAACCTTGCAGAACGGCAAATTAGACGGTACGTAATTTATCGTAAAAACAGCTTTTTCACCTGGTCAAAACGTGGAGAAAGATTCGTGGAAAGAATGTTGTCGATATTTTTGACATCACGTCTAAATGGCCAGAACCCCTTTCAAAAGCTACAGAATCTAGTAGCTGTCACTGCTTAGTTCTTTAATTCATTCTCACAATCCGTGAACGGTTACCTTAGATTTACCGACAATTTGAAAAACCGTCATTCCGCTACTAGTTAGCGCCGCGGCGGTATGACGGTTCGCGGCGGTATGACGATAACCTCGTCATCCCGCTACTTGTTAGCGGGATCTATGCTAAGAGATACCGCGGCAGCATAGCTATAGCTATCTTCAAAAATATGGTTGAATAATTGTTAATAATAGTGTATAATTATTAATATTTTCAAGCATTTTTGCCATGGCTCTTTCAAAATTTCTCGATCCTCGCAATGATTTGTGTTTCAAAAAAATCTGTAGGGTCGAGAACTGGCGCGCCTACTTTAGGGTTTGGTGGCTGATCCATTGTTTTCACAATAGGCCTCAATCCAAATTCCCATGTTAACGTTTCCAGCTCCCGCCTCGTCAAACGCAGCATGCGGTTTTCCCGCACTACGCTTTCCTAGCAGATTCTTTACCAAAGTTTATCACATATTGTACTGGTGATGCTTTCGGTTTGTAATACCTTATTCTGTAGTCTGAATATAGACCCAGCGTTTTGTATATCCATTCGCTACTCCACTTCTTCCACCCAAACCCTTTCTTTGCTTTCCTGGCTCGCATTAAGTTGCGTCTTACCTTCTTTTCCACCCAATGTTTTACGTAATTGAACTTTCGACCAGAGTTCCCTATCCTAAAGTAGTTTACCCACCCTCTCAATATCGGATTGATGTCATGTATCACTCTTTTTATCGGTTGCGATTTATAGCGCCGAAATATTTCCTTCAACTTGCGTAGCAGGTTTGTTCGTGCTTTCATCTGCGGTGTTTTCCTGACATTCCATTTTCCTTGTCTTGTGATATTCTCTTGAAAATCAAACCCTAGGAAGCTAAATGTTTCTCCTTTCTTTAGGTTGATGACTTTTGTCTTTTCTTCATTTACGCTCACTTCTAGTTTTGCTAATTCTTCTTCCAACCTTCTGTATACTGCTCTTTCTAGCCATTCCCGTTTCGGGTGTTCACTAATCAGTATCACTAAATCGTCTGCCCATCTGGCATATTCCATACGTTGGTACTTTCCTTCTTTGGTCACCTCTTTTGCTTTCTCCAACATTTTATCTACCTCATTTAGGTATATATTGCTTAGTAGTGGCGAAAGTGGTGATCCTTGTGCTATTCCTCGTTTTCCTCCTGTTTTGAGGATTAGCTTAATCATGCGCATGATTTCTTTGTCATTTATTCTTTTGGCAATCTTTTCCATCAGAATATGATGTCGCACATTGTCGAAGTAGGATTTCAGATCTACGTCAATTACTTTTGTATTGCCTTTGATTGCTGCTTCCGTTACTTTTTGTACTGCTTCATGCGCATTACGCTTAGGTCTATACCCGTATGATCCTTTTTGGAAGTCTGATTCGAATATCGGTTCAAGTATTAGCTTCAGTGCTGTTTGCACTATTCTATCCCGGATGCAGGGTATGTTCAACTTTCTGAATTTTCCTCCAGATTTTGGTATTTCCTTCCTCCGGTTCCTATTTGGGCTATAGGTCTTGGTTATTAGTTCGTGTCTTATTTGTTGAAGATACTTTTCTAAGCCTTCTGCCTCTATCGATTCGAATGTCATCCCATCTATTCCTGGTGCCCCATTACTCTTCTTTGTTAGCTTATATGCTTCTTCCAGTGTCTCCATCTTACAGACGTGAACATAGATTCCCCAGAATCGCCATTCCGGTTCTGCTTTCGCTTTGATATATATCTTTCTTCTCAGGTCTTGTAATTTTATTGGCATTTTTATCATTTTTACCTTTACCTTCCTTTTGTTAAAAGATTTCTACTAGCAGGGTGCCTTTGCTCCATGAGCGTTACCTCACTTCTTCACTACTACGCACCCATCTGCCACCCTCTCATCTTCAGTTCACTTCCTGTTTTCCAGTTATAGAACCTACCTCTCCAAGGTATTTCTCCTTGGGATGAGGAGGGCTTCTCCAGTTGCTTTGTATGTCCTCATTGCCATGCCGTTACTAATACCAATTCCTAAAAATAAATAGAGGAATAAAGAAAAATTTCTAAAATAGAATAATTTAAGAATTAGTGGGGAGTTATGGCAGGAAAAAGTAAAGCAATAGGAGAAGAATTATATAATAAGTGTAACCTGGAATTAAAGAAGCACGGCATAAGAGGAGAGATAGGAAGAAGATTACAGGCAATAATATCTGCAAAAGAATATGGAATAACAAAAGTTGCTCAAATATACCGAATTACTAGAACTACATTGATGAAGTGGATTACAAGATTTAAGGAAGGAGGAGTCAATGCGTTTAAAATACAACCAGGACGTGGAGTAAAGCCGAAGTTGAGCTACAAGCAGCAAGAAGAAATTAAAAATGTCATAGCAGAAGAAGGAGCCAACCTAACGGCTAAGAAATTAAAAATCATAATTGAGAAAATGTTTTCTATTGAGGTAAGTAAGTCTACAGCACATAGACTGATGCAAAAGTTAGGTTTTTCGTATATTACTCCAAGGCCTGTGCACAATAAACAGGATAAAAATAAACAAGAAGAGTTTAAAAAAAAATCTTAATGAAACTATTGTCACGTATCCCGAAAAAGAGCTATTTTTCTTCGATGAGTCGCGGTTTGGCACACATTCAAAGATTGGACACGGGTGGTTTAAAAAAGGCATTAGGACACAGGTTAAGGTAAAATTAGGTAGGCAAAACTTTTATCTCTATAGTGCAGTTAATCCTAGAAATCGAGAGAGTTCTAGCTTATTCGTACCAAACGTCAATACTGATTGTATGAATATATTCCTTGAGCAGATGTCACAATATTTAGGAACAAGGGAGGCATTTCTTGTTGTGGATTGTGCAGGATGGCATAGATCCAAAGGTTTAAAAATACCACAAAATATTACCTTAATCTATTTACCTCCATATTCACCAGAGTTAAATCCAGTAGAGCGTTTATGGCAATATTTGAAAGACAATCTCATTAAAAATAGAATATATGACTCTGTTAGTTTATTGGAGGATACTGTATGTGCATTCATTCGTAATATTACGGAAAGTTCGATCAAAACCATTTGTTCTGTGAGTTATTTGCCTATTTATTTATGAGATTTGGTATAACACCCCGCTGAAGTAGACCTATCGTTTCATTCGTTTTTCGTCTGGTCTATTCTGTCTTCGCCAGTACCAAGATGGCTCGACCTTCAGAATATTCCTTTCGAGGCAATCTGTGTATTCGCTTTCGCTACGGCCTGGTAATTCGCCATTATCCTACGATAATGTTGTCGGTAGGCTTCAACATTTTGGTTTCCCTCCATGCTGCTACCCAAGCTACAGGATTCCGACTTTTATCCTGGTAGGTCTATCTCCTACTGAACAATACTTGCCTTCTCTGGACGCACTTGGAACGGAAAAAAATAAGAATATCCTGATCCACTTTTTGAACGATATTTTAGGGTTTACTGAGATAAATGCAATACAAGAAGTTGAGTTTCTTAGCACTATTATGGATCCCGAAGTTGCCTCTGATAAACAAAGTATTGTTGATGTTCTCTGCAAGGATTCTCATGGAAATAGATATATAGCAGAAATGCAGCTCGCTAGAGACAAGGGCTTCGAAAAACGCGCTCAATTATATGCCGCTAAAGCCTACTCAAGACAATTAGATAAATCTGGCAACTACATTGATTTAAAGAAAGTCTTCTTTATTGCTATATCAAATTGTAACTTACTTCCCGAAGAAGTTGATTATATTTCTACTCACAATATACGTGATATAAAAACTAACGGCCATTACTTAAAAGATTTTCAATTTATCTTTATAGAATTGCCCAAATTTTCAAAAAGTAAAGTAGAGCAGTTAGAAAGTATAGTAGAAAGGTGGTGTTTCTTTTTTAAATACGCAGAAGAAACAACAGAAGAGGACTTAAAAGAGATAGCAGAAAAAGCGCCAATAATAAAGCTAGCATATGATGAATTAGACAAGTTTCGTTGGAACGAAAAAGATTTAGTAGCTTACGAAGAAAGAATAATGGATCTACGGAAAGAAGAAGCCATTCTTGAATACAGACTTGATCTTGCTGAAGAGAAAGGTATACAAAAAGGTATAGAGAAAGGAAAAATTGAAGGGAAAATTGAAGGGAAAATTGAAGGGAAAATTGAAGGGAAAATTGAAGTCGCAAAAGCAATGCTGGCTAATAATGTTGATGTCAACACTATTGTCAAGTTTACAGGCCTTTCTATTAGTGAGATTGAAGAATTAAGTGGAAATCTGTGAACGGTTACCTATATGTTTTTGCTGGCAAAAATTCTCTAATGGTCTTAAATAAAACTTTCAGTGAGTGATTGTCAGACATGTTGTGCTCTGCTGATTTCATCAAGTATACTTCAACATCGGTTGACTTAATTTTTTCAGCTAAATTCAATGAAGTTTGATAAGGGACATCTTTATCATTAATGCTATGCAATAAGCGCACAGGAAAGTTTATATCTATTGCTTCTCTGTTTAAAAGAAGGTTCTTTCTGCCATCTTCGATCAAATTTTTAGTTATTTTGTATGTACAATGCTCTGAAGTAAAATCTATTACACCTTTAGAACCTAGTTCTTCTTTTTGCTTGCCTGACAATTGCTTGAATATCAAATCTTCAGTAAAATCAGGAGCAGACGATATGCCGATTAATGCTGCAATTTTTTCTGGAAATTGAAGGGCAATGAGCAGCATCAGCCATCCTCCCATACTTGAACCTATAATTATTTGTTTATCGCTAGTTAATTCACTTATCACTTTAGCACAATTTTCTTGCCAATCACTTATCGTGTAATCAATAAAATCACCACTTGAATGACCGTGACCAAAATAATCAAATAGCACAAGTGCTATATCGTTTTCTTGGCAAAATTTGTAAATAGCAGTTGCTTTAGTTCCATCCATATTAGATGCAAATCCACCGAAAAAAACTACAGAAGCTTTCTTTCCTTGTAGCTTTCGATATGCTATGTGACCATTATTTCCATCATTACAATAATCCATACTACTTTGGCAAAGCAACCGGGTTATCACTCAATTGACGCAAATAACTAACTAGATCTGCAATTTCTTGTGGATTGGAAATACCTGCAAATGCCATACGCGTACCTTTTATATAGGCTTTTGGGTTCTTTAAGAAAGCAAATAGCTCCTCATACCCCCATTTTCCACCTCTTTCAAGCACTGCTTTTGAGTAATTGAATGAGTTACCAAGATGAGCCTTTTTGTTTCCAACTACGTTCCATAAGTTTGGTCCTACTTTATTCATTCCACCTTTCTCAAAACTATGGCAGGCTATACATTTCTTCGCTGCTGACTTGCCTTTTTCAAAGCTAGCATTCTGCATGAGCGCTCCAATATCGAGCGCCACTTGCTCGATTTTTTGCTGGAACTCATTGTTACCAGCAGCTACTATCGTTTGGTGTTCAATCTTATATTCTTCTGGACTATACAGCATATCAACTACGTTGCTGACTATCATAATGATTAGCCCAGAAAGTAAAATCGATGCTGCAATCTTATTAAGCTCCATAGTTAATTTTTATCAATTAATGTTGCTTAAATTATGCAAATATTTTCGCAAATAGCAACCAATTACCTTGAAGCTCGCTAAAGATGAGAGTCTCTAGCTACAAATATTAAGAAATTTACCAAATGGAAAAAAAGGCAAAAGAAGCCCCGTGGTTGGCTAATTACTTACATTATACTTTCAAGTATGGCGTTTTTTTATTCTAAACGCTTAATAACCGCGATTTAGCTGCTTTTTAATGCAACTAACCTTTAGTCATAAATGTTTAAGAAATTTACTAAACAGAAAAAAAGGCAAAAGAAACCCTAGGGTAGCTAATTATTCACTATCCATTTTTTAAGTTGGCGTTTTTTAATGTTTTAAATGCTTTATAAGCGTATTTCAGCTTGTATAGGTAAAAACCTAGAAATTTGATAAAGACATAGAGTGCACATAGTGCAAAAAATTAAACATGAGACGCCAAATACGTTGAGTTTTTTTGTCATTTAATCTGTACAGAGAAGATAAATAAATAGCTTCATTTTCATTATAAGGGGGCTGGCGGAGTTTGTCAAGTGGTTTTTGTAGCTCTCATGGTTTTTGGATTCTAACGTCACACGCTGGGATGATACCAGTTGTTACTCAAACAACAGTTATGCAAGAGATCTGATTACATCTAAGCTAACAATGGACCACTAGATATATTACTAACTACGTTGACCTGACTCAATATTTTATTAGTGGGATTGAAATAATTTTCTATAAATTCCTTATATATAGCTGTTAATTTATGTATATCATTTACTAATACGCATTCGTTTATCTGATGTGCGGTTTTGTTGATTATACCAAATTCAATCACTGGACAAACATCTTTGATAAACGCAGCGTCAGATGTGCCACCACTTGTGCTCAGCACAGCATCAATACTGGTAACTTTATTTATCGCATCAAGCATAATATCAGTATTTCTATCAGGAGTAGAGAGGAAAACGTCCCTGCTGCTATGCATAGAAAGTTTATAATCGTTAGTTACACTGGAGCATATTTCATCAATCAGCTTATATAAGCCGTCAGGTGTTTGTGTATCGTTATATCGAATGTTAAAACGTGTAGTTGCTGAACTAGATATTAGATTGCTAGTATTATTTCCAACATCGATAGTAGTAACTTCGCAATGTGAAGGCTGAAAATATTTATTACCATGATCAAAAGTAGTATTTTTTACCTTACTCAATATCGATATTACCTTATATATTGGATTATCTGCTAGATCTGGGTAGGCAACGTGTCCTTGTTTTCCATGGCAAATTAATTCAAATGTTACAGAACCTCTTCTGCCTATTTTTATGGTATCACCTAATTTCTCACTACTGGTTGGTTCGGCAACTACACAAAAATCTATCTTTTTTTGCTTACTTTTCATCCATTCCAAAACTGCCTTTGTTCCATATTCTTCCGTGCTTTCTTCAGCACTGGTAATCAATGCACTTATCGAACCATTAAATTGAAACTTTTCTGCAATTAAATTTGCCATAGCAGCAATAAATGCAGCTATTCCGCTTTTCATATCAGCTGCTCCTCTTCCATATAGCATTCCATCTCTAACTTCTGGATTAAATGGACCAAATGCCCAATCTTTTAACTGACCCGGTGGTACAACATCAACATGCCCAGCAAAGCACAAATTTGGTACTCCATTTATATATTTCGCATAAAGATTTTTAACTTTAGTTCCATCATCACCAAATTCTAAAATCTCACAGTCAAAGCCACTTTTCTTGAAGATTGTTGCTATATGCTCTATTGCCCCGCCGTCCCTTGGTGTTATACTCTCAAAAGAGATCAATTTCTTAGTTAGCTCTACAGGGTCAATTTTCATGTCAATCTTAAAATACTTATATTGCTATATTGTAAACACTCTATGCACTATTTAAAACAAATATTACATCAAGCCGAACAAACTTTTCTAAGGGAAGTAATAACAGATTACCACCTTGCTGATGATATCTATAAAATATGCACACGACACGGAAATGACATCTTTCTAGTTGCAGATGAAAATACAGCAAAACTTTTAAACAAAAACGTATTTAATAAAATTTCTCACTTAATTATCCCGAGCAATACCATTAGGCCTCTTGCAAAACCTCATATCATTTCGGATGCTCCCTACATTTTATCATCCCAGTCCTCCGAGACTGGGATCCAGGAAAAAAAATCATCGTCACGCGCTGGAATGACACCAACCATGGGTACTAATCTTTCACTTGCCTCTCTTGAAACCATAAATCTAGTTAGAAACAAAGCAAAAGACAGTGACTTAATAGTTGCATTTGGTAGCGGCACCGTTAACGACATCTGCAAATATGCAAGCTACCTCGAGAAAAAAGATTATATATCGTTCCCAACAGCCGCTTCCATGAATGGATATACATCCGCAAATGCTTCAATATTAGTAAATGGATACAAAAAATCGTTCAAAGCACATCTTCCAAGAGCGATATATATAGATATAGACATACTTACCAATGCACCACTGTGCCTCACATTAAGCGGATTTGCAGATTTCATTTGCCGTTCGACAGTTCAGGCTGACTGGCTACTATCTCATTTGTTGCTTGGCACAGAATACAATGAATTACCTTTTACACTTGTTCGCGATTTGGAGCAAATTTTGCTAAGAGAGTATACGGCGCTTACTAAAAGAAGTAGAAAAGTGGTCCTGTTACTTATGGAAGTTCTACTAATTTCAGGACTTGGAATGGTAATATCAAAAGGCAGCTATTCTGCAAGCCAAGGAGAGCATATGATAGCTCACGCAATGGAAATGGTAACAAGAGATCATTCCTCACTACATGGCGAAAAAATTGCTGTTACGACGATTACCATGGCTAATTTGCAGGAAAAGATATTATCAATACAAAACCCGATTATCAACCCGACCACTTTAGATGTAAAACATATAACTCAGTGCTTTGATAATATCGAATTTGTAAGAACTTTTGAACAGAAGCAAATTATGCAGCAAAAAATCCAAGAGATTATTTGTAAAGAATGGACTAATATTTCCAATTTAATTAAGCAAAATTTACTACCTGCAAAATACCTGCAAAAAATATTTGAAGATCTATCAATTCCGCACTTACCAGAGCACCTCAGTTGGAATAAAGAACAATATTGTAAAGTGGTCGATCTTGCGTTTGCAACAAGAGATAGATTCACCTTTCTTGACTTAGCTAATTGCATAGAAGAAAGTTAAGTTTTGTAGTGAAATTCTATCATTTAAAGAGATCATAGGCCAAAAGCTAAACCCTTTTCACAAGTAACCGTTCACGGATTGTGAGAATGAATTAAAGAACTAAGCAGTGACAGCTACTAGATTCTGTAGCTTTTGAAAGGGGTTCTGGCCATTTAGACGTGATGTCAAAAATATCGACAACATTCTTTCCACGAATCTTTCTCCACGTTCTGACCAGGTGAAAAAGCTGTTTTTACGATAAATTACGTACCGTCTAATTTGCCGTTCTGCAAGGTTATTAGTTGTTTCTATCACTTCAGGTTTTCTTAAAAACTTCCACATCATATCCTCAGATCGTAACATCTTAGCGGCCATTCTTGAAGCTTGAGTGCTATTTGCAACCCTCGTCATTTTACGTAAAAAATGTTTTACCCTTTTCCGAATTTTTCGCACCAGTCGATAAAATCTCAAATTATCTATCAAATTTTGTTTTTTTGCCTTATCTACTACAAACACCTTATTGCTGAGCGATTTTAGTGCTTGGCCAATTTTGCTCACTTCAACATTTTTACTATGGGCAAATCTCTCAAAATCTCTTGCCAGATGTGCCCAACATATCTGTCTATTTTCACGATTGAAGTAATTGTATACAGCGTATCTATCGCTCACAAATATACCATCATATTCTGGCAGTAAACTCTTCAACACCTTCTTACCACGAGACTCGCTTACCTTCAGAAGTGTCAACGCTTTGTTTGTTATTACCCAACTCCAGCCTCTCTTTCCTTGATTTCTGTGCCCTGTTTCGTCTATATGCAAATACTCGCTTCCTTGCAACTCTTCCTTCATTTTCTCATATTCAGATGCACACTTCTTCGATACCCTGCGTTCAGTATTTGAGACTAAACCAAGGCTTATATTTAGATTAAAAATACTGCCCAAAATTTGCTGTACCTCTCTTTTTGAGTTAATAAAAAAGCCGCTAAGGCTGCTTATAACTGTTTTAGCATTGGGTCCTAGAAAATCTCTTGCAACACCTTCGGGTAAATTTGCTGTAATTCTTTTATTACATACTCTACAATCTCCTCTTTGCAACCTGTACTCAGTTACAATTGGCTTAATTTCTGGCAACTCTGCCTTCTGATGAATAATTTCATCTTCTAAAGTAATCTTACCTCCACACATACAAATTGTATCAATTGTGCATCTCACTACCTCGTCTGCAGCCATTAATTCACGCTTATGCACCTTATGTCCTGGCTGACCTCCTGGTTTTTTATCACTTTTCTTTTTTGCTTTCTTACGATATATATCTCGTGATGGTGGCAGCGATGAATTTTGCGAATTTAAGCCCAATTTGTCTTCTAATTCAACTATTTTTGCTTTCAAGCTATCATTTTCTCTGATCAGTGCTTTTATTTCTTCCTTGAGATTAGCGTTTTCTGCTACAACCTTTTCTTGCAGCACTGTTGTCATTTACCCATTCCATATTTAGCTTCCTATCTCTTTACACTTTTATACTTACTTTGTAAACCACCTTATCTCCGTGAACGGTTACAATAGCACTCAAGCTTCAAGAATGGCCGCTAAGATGTTACGATCTGAGGATATGATGTGGAAGTTTTTAAGAAAACCTGAAGTGATAGAAACAACTAATAACCTTGCAGAACGGCAAATTAGACGGTACGTAATTTATCGTAAAAACAGCTTTTTCACCTGGTCAGAACGTGGAGAAAGATTCGTGGAAAGAATGTTGTCGATATTTTTGACATCACGTCTAAATGGCCAGAACCCCTTTCAAAAGCTACAGAATCTAGTAGCTGTCACTGCTTAGTTCTTTAATTCATTCTCACAATCCGTGAACGGTTACGAAATTTTAGGCTTACTGGCTGACCTTCTGAACACTCTCTATACTACTTAAAGTAGGCTTTTTGTTTTTCCTAAAGTATAAACTTAGATAAATCAAGCTGCTTCGAAATTGACTCAAGTTTATCTTTTACATACTTGCTGTCTATAATGAATTTTTCGCTATTTTTCTCAGAAGCAATGAAACTTATTTCATCTAAAAGCTTCTCCATGATAGTGTGAAGCCTTCTTGCGCCTATATTTTCCACTTGCCTATTAACTGTAAACGCTATTTCAGCTATGGTTTTTATACCATCATCAGTGAACTCAAGCGTCACATTTTCTGTTTTCATTAAAGCTATGTACTGCTTTAACAAACTAGATTCTGGTTCCTTTAATATTCTTATTAAATCCTCTTGAGTAAGTGCCTTAAGTTCTACCCTGATCGGTAATCTGCCCTGTAATTCCGGTAAGAGGTCAGATGGTTTAGACTGATGAAAAGCACCAGATGCAATAAATAATATATAGTCTGTTTTTACATGGCCATACTTAGTTGTAACAGTTGTTCCTTCAAGTAGTGGTAACAGATCGCGTTGCACTCCTTCTCTGTTTACTTCACCTTTTACTTCTGTACGCGCTGCAATTTTGTCTACTTCATCCAAAAATACTATACCGTCATTACTAACAAGATCAATGGCTTCTTTGATTATCTTATCTTCATCGATTAGCCTTTCACTTTCTTCATTAATTAATATTTCACGCGCTTCTTTTACCTTCACCGTAATAGTTTTTGTTTTTTTGCTCCCATTAAACATCTTGCACACTATTTCTGTTACATTCATCACACCAACTTGCCCACCTGGCATGCCTGGTATATCGAAAGTAGGTAACATACTCTTGCTCTCTCTGACGTTAATAGAAACTTCTCCGTCCTCAAACTCTTTATTCCTCAACCTTTCTCTAAAAATTTTTTTACTCTCTTCGGTTGCATTTTCGCCTACCATAGAGTTTACTATTGTTTTCTCAGCTAAAATTAAAGCCTTATTAGCTAAGGCTTTACGGGCTTTCTCTTTAACTAAAACTATTGCTGCATCAACTAAATCGCGTATTATCGAATCAACGTCACGTCCAACGTATCCTATTTCAGTAAACTTCGTTGCCTCAATTTTTATGAACGGTGCACCGGCAAGTTTTGCTAAGCGGCGAGCTATTTCAGTTTTACCAACCCCTGTATGACCGATCATCAATATATTCTTAGGTATGATTTCATCACGCAATGGAAATGGAACCTGATTGCGACGCCAACGATTTCTGAGCGCAATAGCAACAGCACGCTTTGCATCATCCTGTCCGATTATGAATCTATCTAATTCTTTAACTATCTTCTTTGGTGGCAGGTCATCTAACAAAACTTGAGTACTGTCATTAACTTGAATATCGCTGTCATTTGAATCAAAAACACTCTTAGTATCTTTATAGAGGTCATTTTTTTCATCATAGGTGTCACTACTACAAGGCCGCCCTTCTGAAAGGGTTATAGGCTGATTGGAAAAATTAGTGCACAAAGTTTTTTGCTTGGAAGACATATCACTCCTCTATCTTTTCAATAACTACATTATGATTTGTATAAACACATATATCGCCAGCTATCTTCATAGCCTTTTTTGCAATCTCTTCTATTGATATTCCTTTAATGTCAATTAAAGCTCTTGCTGCAGATAGAGCAAAATTTCCCCCAGAGCCAATAGCTGCGATTCCATCTTCAGGTTCAAGAACATCACCTGTTCCCGTAATTACTAATGAAATAGATTTATCTGCAACAATCATCATAGCCTCTAATTTTCTTAGATATTTATCCATTCTCCAGTCTTTTGCAAGTTCAACACATGCTCTCATTAATTGCCCTGGGTGCTTGTCAAGTTTAGATTCTAGTCTTTCAAAGAGAGTAAATGCATCGGCTGTTGCTCCAGCAAAACCGGCAATTACAGAATCACCAGAAAGACGCCTAACTTTTTTTGCTCCGGATTTTATAACAGTGTGGCCCAGTGAAACCTGTCCATCACCTATTACTACTACGCTTTTATCTTTTCTAATTGACAGTATAGTAGTTCCGTACATTTTATTGTTATCTTGTTGAATCATTTTTCTATTACTTTAAATAAGAATCTCATTATACTTTAATCTTTAGTCAAATTTGCTAAATATGTTTAATTATAGCTTATAATATAATACCTTCCTTATAACATTTAAAGTGTAGATGCAAAACATAATTCACCCAGATTTGGAAAAAAGTATAAATAATTGGTTTGAGGCAAAATTTAACGGCCTTACATTGCCATTTTATAGCTCTATAGATCTTAGAAACTCCAGCTACAAAATTGCCCCAGTGGACGCTAATTTATTTCCTGCAGGGTTCAACAATCTAAGTGAGACATCAAGAGCAACAGCAGCAAAACTAATAAAAAGTTATTTTGAAACAAAACAATATAAAAAGACTCTTATAATACCGGAGAATTACACACGAAATAAAATGTATATAGAAAACGTATTTGTTATAGAGAAAGTACTGCAGCTCGCAGGTTTTGAAACTAGAATTGGCCTCTTTCACAACGAAGCATATAATTTAATAGAACCATATGAAACTATCGTGAAAGAAAACTCTCTGCTAAAGACAACTTCAGGATTTGTGCCTGATGTTATTATACTGAATCGTGATATGACGAGCCACATTCCAGACACGCTAAAAGACGTAAAGCAAGATATAGTACCAAGCCCACTATACGGTTGGCATAGCAGACAGAAATTTAAGTATTTTGAAATCTATCAAGAATTAGCGTCCGAATTTTGTAGCGAATTTAAAATGGACCCATGGCTTATTTCTGTGCTTACAGAAAGCTGTAATGGAGTTGACTTTAATGATGATTCATCACTAGGAGCAGTAGCGACTAAAGTTGACCAAATATTATCTCTAGTGCAAAAAAAATATGAGGAATATGAAATAAAAACACAACCTTACGTTTTTATCAAAGCAAGCAATGGCACATATGGGATGGGCATTATAACAGCAACAAGTGGAGAGGAAATATTAAATCTCAATAAAAAAAAGCGTCATAAAATGAAAAAGATAAAAGAAGGAATAGCAATCAATAGCGTTATTATACAAGAAGGTGTACCAACCATTGACATATTTAAAAGCAGTTCTGCAGAACCGCTGATATACTATATAGGAGATACTCCAACATGTTACTTATACCGATGTAATAGCAGGAAAGATGTATATTCTAGCTTGAATGCCACTGACTGTGAGTTTCATGATGTTAGCCAGGTTGTGGAAGGTAAAATTCTGTCACTTTGGAGTATTGTTGGCAAATTAGCAGTACTAGCGTTGGCAGTAGAAATAAAATCTTTTCACCTCTAACCCTTACATTCCCACAGCGTTGCCATCGGGCAGATCATTATCATCATTACCGGGCTGAATATGGTTATGGCCAGCATTATCAAGTTCAGTGGAAGGATCATCATTGACAGGTTGTTGAAACAATTTGTCAAGCTGAACTGCCAGAAATACTGCACTATATATTATGCTAACTGTTACGCTTAAGTTGAAATTATAGATTATACCATTACCTAAGTTTATTGGTATGGTTGCAGTCTCCATTCTTTTTAATATGAAGTTTAACAAACCTAATGACAAAGTTAATGTGCTGATAATAAGGTCCTTCTTACACTTAGCAGACTTTTCAGGATCCTTATTATCTAGGTATTTTCTCCATGAATAATAGTAGCTTATAGGTTCCGAAATAAACAGAAATAGGATCGTTGATGTTAAGTGAATGTGACTTATTACGTCTGCATTACCCCTAGTAAAAAAATGGATGACTTTCAACATCATCAATGCTTCTATGATGCTGCTTGCAAGATTAGCCGATTTACCCACAACTTTTGCTAGCTCTTTTTTACTCTCAGGGTTTCTGTAATCCTTAATTAGATCCTGTAGAGTAAATGCAGAATGGGCAATATATAGAATAGATGTCGGAAACTTTACTAGTCGAGCAACATTCCGTATAAGAAAGATATTGGATCTATTATTGTCAATGAACTCGCAGCAAAATTGCAGTGAAATCTTACACAATAGGGCTGTTAAACCTGTTGTGATGCAGATTACCTTCCTGAAATCATGATCATAAATATCATGCACCTTTTGTGCGAGTATGTTAGATTTCTTTTTTAGCTTGTTTGGCATGAAATAGTTAACAAAATAATAACTCCCTTTTATTCTATCACATAAAAGCCTTGAAGAAAAGCCCTATAAATCAGGACTTTAAGGGTGATTTATGCATAAATCGGCTAAGCATTTTATAAACAAGGAATCAATACTGAGAGTTGGTACGCGAAAATAATATCCATCCTTGATAATTGCTTTATATTCTATATCAAGTTCAACTAGAGTTTCTGAATGCTCAGAAACAAAAGATATAGGTGATAAAACTACAGGTACACCATCAGCTTTTGTACGTGATAGCTCACTTTCAGTGCTTGGCTCTAGCCATTTTACAGGACCAATCTTACTCTGATAACATATTGACCAATCTAAGTTATTGATAGCTAACTTTTCTACTATTAACTCTACGCTTCTTTCTACCTGTGAAGCGTAAGGGTCGCCTTTTTTAATAACGCTAAGGGGCAAGCTATGAGCTGAAAATAGGACTCTTGGCTTACCAATCCTGCTGGCTAATTTGTAGTACTTGGCTATCAAGTTAGTATGAGCCTCAATAAAGTTTTCATTTTCATAATAATGATGAATTATTTTTGTATTGCATTTTAGGCCATGCTTTTTAGCATTTTTTTGCCAATTTTCGATGGATGACAAAGTTGTGGTAGTTGAATATTGAGGGTATAGTGGCAGCAAAATTACTTCATCAGGATCAAACTGTTTTACACTTTTAACAACTTCGTCAGCAAATGGATGCCAATAGCGCATGCAAATGAATACCTTGTGTACATGGTTTCTATCTTCATTTAATTTTAGTTCTAAAGCATTGGCTTGCATTTTTGTATTCTCCAGAATTGGCGATTTACCTCCGATTTCCTCGTATATTTTTCGTGCAGTATTTTCTCGTTTCGCAGATATAAACTTTGCTAAAAGAAACCGAAAGGGATTCGGTAGATTGATTATTCTCCTGTCATAAAAAAGGTTGAATAAAAAAGGACGGACCGCATTTAGTGAATCAGGCCCGCCAAGATTAAATAAGATAACTGCCTTTTTCACCTACGCACTACTACAACAAGTTACTTCTGGGGTGCCTATAAAATTAGCTACACACTCATCAAATTTAGTTATAGGCACTAAATTTCTTACACTGGCATACAATAAGTGGCCTGATCTCTTCAGGTTACTCTTGGTGGATGTGAAGTTCCAATCGAAAAATGTATCGACAAAAAGACTTGGTACCGTTTCAAGAAGTTCAACAGCAGCTAAAGATAGCATTATACAACTTTGCAGGACATTCAGAAGAACCTTGAGGGGAAAAAGTAAAACTGTAAGAAAAGATAAGTTACTTGTTTTGTTTGGCGATTGTCCCTGATCAGGCGAATTATACTCGATGTGTTTTCTATTTTGATCGAAAATAGGGTAGATTATAGTATCCTTCTTAAATTCCTTATTCACTGTTTCTTTTGAGCAACCTGTTTGTTTTTCTAATAACTTTTCACGCAGATGAAAAGTTCTCACAACGAAACATGTGGCAATCATTAAGACAGCACAAGCAAGTGCACATTGTAAAAGACTTAAACCACCTACCATAGCTGGCAGTGCAAAACAAACAAATGGCACTATGATAGCCATTTCAAGCAATGGAATAGTATTCCTTTTCATTGCAAAGGCAGCACCTTTTTTTAATTCTGTATTATGATGTAAGCTATATTCCAAAAAGCTTAAAAATGCCAAATTAAAAGTCAAAAATCCTTTTGTTCCACAAAAAATTGATGACTTAAGATTATTTGCTAGTTTTTTACGACAGTAACCCATACAATACCTCCTTGATGGTTTATTCTTAACTATAAGTGAAAAATTGCTTTTATGAAATCAAAATTTACAATAAAATAAATCTATAAATATACAATCTTATATAAGGAAATAATATGGTAATTGAGAAGACACTTTCGATATTAAAACCTGATGCAGTAAAAAATAATATTACAGGCAAGATAAATTCATACATTGAAAGCTCTGGGCTCAAAATTATAGCACAAAAAATGATGTTGCTGACAAAAAAACAAGCAGAGCTGTTTTATGAAATTCATAAAGATAGGTCTTTTTTTGGGGAATTGGTAGAGTTTATGACTTCTGGTCCTGTGATAGTTCAAGTTTTAGTTGGTGAAAATGCAGTAAGTAAATACAGACAAATCATGGGAGCTACCGATCCAAAGCAGGCAGATAAAGGTACAATCAGGGGTGATTTTGCTGATGACATTAGTGAAAATAGAGTTCACGGCTCGGATAGTCTAGAAAATGCTCGTAAGGAGATAGCTTTCTTTTTTGCTGAACGTGAGTTGGTGTAGTCAACTCAGATTTTCCTATATATAACTAAATTTTCTGGATCCTATGTCAAGCATACATCTGTACGAACGTTGTAATTAACAGGTGGCAAATCCAAGTAGCTGACAACATAGAAACGAAAAAATTGCTTTACAAACTTCGCCAACCCCCTTATCATAAACACTGAAGCTATTTATTTATCTTCTCTGTACAGATTAAATGACAAAAAAACTCAACGTATTTGGCGTCTCATGTTTAATTTTTCGCACTACGTGCACTCTATGTCTTTATCAAATTTCTAGGTTTTTACCTATACAAGCTGAAATACGCTTATAAAGCATTTAAAACATTAAAAAACGCCAACTTAAAAAATGGATAGTGAATAATTAGCTACCCTAGGGTTTCTTTTGCCTTTTTTTCTGTTTAGTAAATTTCTTAAACATTTATGACTAAAGGTTAGTTGCATTAAAAAGCAGCTAAATCGCGGTTATTAAGCGTTTAGAATAAAAAAACGCCATACTTGAAAGTATAATGTAAGTAATTAGCCAACCACGGGGCTTCTTTTGCCTTTTTTTCATTTGGTAAATTTCTTAATGTTTATAGCTCAAAGAGCCCAAGAGAGGTCAGTGCTCCTTTTTTTGTCATCTCAGCACCTTCTTCTGTCATCCCAGTGCGTGACACTGGGATCTAGCCTTTATTATTTGGTTGAAATTAAGTCTTCTGGATCCCAGTGTCAGCTACTTTCATAACATCATCATAAAGTAAAATGAGATCCCAGTGTCACGCACTGGGATGACAGGGGAAGGTATTAGGATGACACCGTCATAAAGTAAAATGAGATCCCAGTGTTAGCTACTTGGATGACAGGGGAAGGTATTAGGACGACACCGTCATAAGGTGAACCAGTGCTCCTTTTTTTGTCATCCCAGTGCGTGACACTGGGATCTAGGAAACTTAACTGCAAGTAATGCATTGGGTTTTGTGAATATGGGTTTTGCGTTATAGAATGAAACACTTTTGGTGAATTTGTAAAGAGAACTAGATCCCAGTGTTAGCTACTTGGATGACAAGAAAGGGGCTACTTGGATGACAAGAAAGGGGGCTACTTGGATGACAAGAAAGGGGCTACTTGGATGACAAGAGAAGGGGCTGCTTGGATGACACCGCTTGGATAGGTCAGCTACTCAGATGACGCCGCCTGCCATGCAAACTGCAACCCTAAATGTTGGAGCACTGTCGTACACTAAGCGCTGTAATGACAATTTTAGTCGCTTCATACAATACTATAAATAATCAAGGTCATTTTCCCATCGGTCAGTTAATGCTCACATATCATCAAAGTTAGCTATTCTCCATAGCGAAGTCTCTAGCTAGGAACAATGAGCCACAGATTAGTATGGTTTTGATGTTTTGGATAGAGGCTTTTAATATGTGATTTGATATTGCATCGCCAATTGATTCACATTCAACTGCTTTTATTCCTATGTTATTGGCTTTTTCCCTAATCAAATTTGTATTTGTTGCTTTAGGTTCAGACTTAACACAAACCGCACATAGTAGCTTGATATATGGCTTTAAGTGCTCTAAGAACTCTTCCACATTTCTGTTACGAGTAACACCAAAAATTATATAGATACCTTCAGCAAAATTATCTTTTACCCACTGAGATAGCACTCTAGCACCGTCATTATTGTGCGCACCATCTAAAAATAATTGCCAATCTTTCGGTAGTAGGGAAATTAAATTACCCTCTTTTATGAGCTCTAATCGTGCAGGCCAGTAGGTACGCTGTAAACCTGAAGTGATATCCTCTTCTCCAATATCAAATCCATATTTTCCACTTAAAATACTACATGCTGCAATAGCATTGCCTGCATTAATCACCTGATGATCACCCTTTAAAGATGGCAAAGAAAATTCTATTGATTGAATAGCTGATTGAAAAATCATTTGAGCTCCAGCACGTGACCTCTCATTTTTTTGTTTCTGGATCCCAGTTTGGATGACAGATAGTCGTTTTTTGCAATTCCATTCAAGGCCTCCTCTATACAGAGGAGATTTCTTATTTATTGCGTGGTGTTCTAGCGTGTTCATTATAGATTTTTCTTGTGGTGCTATTACGCAAGGAACATTAGGTTTCATTATTCCAGCCTTTTCACCTGCTATAATTTCTATAGTAGGGCCAAGATATTCTGTATGATCAAGGGCAATGGAAGTAATGATTGTTAAAATCGGACTATCTATAACATTTGTTGCATCAAGTCTTCCACCCATACCTACTTCAACTAAAGTTATATCGGCTTTATGACGAGAAAAAGCTAAAAAAGCTGCAATAGTTGCAGCTTCAAACAGAGTGATAGGTTGTTCTGCAATTACGGCACGGCATTCTTCTAATAAGCTATATAATTCATTATCGTCGATATAACTGCCTGCAATAACTATTCTTTCATTAAAATTCACCAAATGTGGAGAAGTGTATGTATGGACCTTATACCCTGCTGCTTGCATTATATATCTTATAAATGCTAGTGTTGAGCCTTTCCCGTTAGTCCCAGCTATATGAATTACGGGAGGCATTTTTTTCTCAGGATTGTCCAATTTATTTAGAAAGCTTTTTATGCGATCAAGAGAAAAATCCTTTGGTCTACTACCAAGCGGTTTAGGCCAATGAGGCATATATATCACGGATTGTTATTGCATTTTAATTCAGCTATAACGCTTGCTATGCCATGCGTGTCGATTTTTTCACTAAATTGAGAACGTTGATTAATAGCAATACTTATTCCACTCATTACAACATCACTTATCAAGAAAGAACTGTTATTTTTAGTAACTTTAAAATCAATATTTGTAAATTCTTCATCACCGTAAGAAAATCTTGTACCAATTAAGCAAGTTTCATCGTCAACTGCTTTTGTACTCATTATGATCATTTCACTATCATGCATGTATTTATATAAAATTTTAACGCACAAACGCGTAAGATACACTTCATACTCTCTTAAAAAATCTTCTTTTTCTTTTTGTTTAACTAAAGCCCAATGTTTTCCTATAACGAATTGCGATATTCCTTTGAGGTTAACATTATTCTGAATGACCTCCTGAAGCTTTTCGTGTACATGCCCTAGGTTTTTTCTATTTCCTTTTGTAGATATACCATCCACTTGTTGCTTCATAGTATGCACAAAAATTTTGTGATCTGTACAACTAGTGTAAGCTCTTGAAGAAATTGCAATAAAAACAATAATGATTAAAACTTTAGTAATGTTCATAAGATAAACTATAATACTTAAAATGCAAAATTTAATAAGGATTAAATAATAATCGCTGACTTTAATATACCTATAGACATGCCCTGTGTAAATCATCTATAATTCAAGTAAGGGTCTGTGCTATGCGTTATGAGTTAAGTTAAATTTCCCGAGCGATAATTTCTAGAGAAGGGAATTGCCTCTGCTGGTTTCGTTGAAACTAATATGCGATGCCCACCTTAACTTCAGGTCTCAGGAATCTACTAAGGCTGACGGTAGATACGGATCCTTTTTTGATTGGTACTAAATTTATGCTTCATCAATGCAGAGAACAAGGTACCTTCCTATGTTCGCCTAATGAAGTATTCCAAATTGTAATTGATGTTGAAAGGTATCCTGATTTTGTTCCTTGGTGCAAAGCCGTTTATATAAAAGAAAAAATTGACAACCAAATGGTTGTGGATCTTCTCGCAGTTTTTCATGGAATTAAAGGAAAGTACACATCAGAAGTAACCTTTCTTTCTCCAAGTGGAACAAATGAAGGTTGGATAAAAGCTGTATCATCAAATGGAATATTTAAACATCTATACAATGAATGGCAATTCATTTCCATAGATGAAAATAAAACTATGGTAAAGTTTTATATAGAGTTTAAGTTTAAGTCCAACTCATTTTCCACTTTATTAAACTCAGTATATAAATATACACAGAGTAAAATAATTGCTGCATTTAAAGATAGGGCTGAAAGCCTTGCTAAACAAAAGTTATCTTGACATTATTAATATAAATATGTAATTTTTTTAGTAAGTTAAGTGTTTGTATTGTAATGATTTTCAGACTATTGTTTTTACTAATTCTTATGAGTGTTAATTCTTATGCAGTTGTTAAATCCAGTAACCAACATATTCAAAAAGAAACTAATGAAATAACATCAAAGGAGTTACTATCACTATTACCTGATGATAAATTATTAGGAGATCCAAAAGCACCAATTCTAATGATAGAATATGCTTCATTAACTTGCTATCACTGCTCTCTTTTTCATAAGAATGTTTTTCCTAAAATTAAAGAGAAATATATAGACACAGGTAAAATGTTATATATATTTCGTCATTTTCCTTTGGATTACAGAGGGCTAAAGGCTGCAATGCTAAGTCATTGCTACGAAAAACAAGAAGACTACTTTAATTTTAACAAAGCTGTTTTTAACTCAATAGATTCGTGGAATTACTACAATTTAAGTGATTTGACTTTACTACAAAGAATTGCTGCACTAAGCAACTTAAAGCAAGATGCATTTAACCAATGCATTAATGATAAGAAAATTATGGATAAAATCGTAAATGATAAATCACTGGCAATCAATAAACTTGGTATCACAGCCACTCCAATATTTTTCATCAAGCTTAACGATGATGGTAAGTCATATATAGAGCATAATAAAGTTAAACATGAAGGGTATAAAGAGCTGAAATATCTTACTGATGTGATAGATAAATTATATGGAAAAGCTATAGTGAAGTAATACCACTGTAGCTTACCATATAAAAGACTCTATGCTGAGTCATTGTTTTTCACTACTGTTTGTTGTTTTTTACGCTCAAACTCTCTTTTTTTACTGTGCCAAGTGTAGTAATACATAGCGATTTTATTCTCTATTAATACTATTGTCCCATCATAAAACTGAACCATATCCATAACTTTTCTCTGAGCTTCATTAAAACGTTCTTTATACTTTTCACGATAAGCTGGATTATGTAGTAACATAACCCCTTCATTCTTGTTAGATTTTTTGTTTAACGTTTCAACTTCACTAGCAATAGTATAAGACATATAACCCCCTCTAATTGATTATAAAAATTATATTTTAAAAAGAGAAATGCGCATAAACAATCCCTTTAATTCTAGTATAATAATCGATTGTTTATTATACTAGTTAACCATAGTACGATATATAATAATTTTTGTCACTTAAAATTTTATACTATGAAATAATAACTTAAAATAAATGTTTTTATTATTTTAAACTATATTATTATATTTATAAACTGTGTATGAATTAAGCTTCCCTAATTTATAATATAAAACGTAATGCGTAATAATTTTAGTATAAAATTATCATATATAAGAAATCTATTTGCAAAAGAATATAAAAAAATAGAAGAATATTGTATTCTTGAAAAAAAGCAACATATTCAGATTGGCCCTGAAGAAGGAAAGCTATTAAGTTTATTTATAAAAATCCATAAAATCAAAAGTATTGTTGAGATTGGCACGTTATACGGTTATTCGTCGATTTGCATGGCAAAAGCTCTACTGAAAGACGGTCATATATATACAATAGAAAATAATCCTCAACACTCAAGAATAGCAAAAAAAAATTTTAGTGCTTTTAATCTAAGTGATAAAATTACTCTAATAGAAGGTGATGCACTGGAAAAAATTAATGAATTATCAGCAAAGGCACCATTTGAGATGATATTCATCGATGCTGACAAAAGTAGTTATCCTAAGTATTTAGATTGGGCAGAGTCATACATTAAACAAGATGGGCTAATCGTTGCAGATAACACTCTATTATTTAATACAGTATTTTTAGAATCGCCTCCAAAAGAAGTATCAGAAAAATCATGGCATGCTATGAGGGAGTTTAATAATAGATTATCAGATGAAAAGAAATATTTCTCTATATTGATTCCAACTGATGAAGGAATGACTGTAGCTTTAAAGCTAACATAAGTTAAAAATCAAGGTCAGCGTAATGTTTAGGAGGGGTTAAACCGGAAACTCTCTCTAATAATATCTCACGAAAACAAGGCTTTGATTTAACAATGGAGTACCATTCTTTTAAAATTTTACTTTTTTCCCATGGAAAACTACTTACATAATCCATTACGGAAATATGCGATGCTAAAGCAATATCAGCCAAAGTGAACTTATCAGTTGCAAGCCAAACGTTCTTGTTAATTAAGTGTTCGATGTATTCCATATGGCAAGGCAGGTTATGCTGAGCTGCATGAAGAAATCTAGAGTCAGGGCTGCGGTTAGTAATTACTTTTTCATTCATAATATACTTAGTAACTTCATTGTAAAATTTGTTGTCGAACCAATTGATTAGAGCGCGTATTTTAGACTTAATAATAGTGGATGAACCAAGTAATTTGACGTCGCTATTGTAAGTCTCTTCTATATATTCACAAATGGCATTACTATCCGCTATTACAAAGTTATTATCTATTAATACTGGTACTTGCCCAGTTGGATTGATCTCCATAAATTCATTCCGTTTTTCCCACGGATTTTCATACACTAGATCGCAGCCTAATTTTTTTTCTTTTAGAAAAGTTCTAACTTTTCGTGAAAATGGACAAAGAGGAAAATGATATAAAATCATAATATTCCTCTTTTGTTATCCCAGTACCTATAGGTTGTTATTCCAGTGTGTGACACTGAAATCCACATCTTTTTTCTCTGGATCCAAGTTGGGATGACAAGAGAAGAGTATTTTAGGTAACAGTTGTTTAATCCAAAGTAATGTTGCAAGAGATCTAACATATAAATTATTAAGGTTAATATAGGATATACCTTGTTAAATAAAAAAAAAAGTATAATATTTTATAAGGTATGCAGGCAAAAACTCTGTAATTTGGTCAGATCAGAAATGAAGCAGCCATATCAGAACCTTTTTGGGTTGCATACCTATTTCATTATTTGTTTTATCCGAGGCTATGAATATAGCATTAAAACATCGTCCTAGTAGCTTTAAAGATCTAGTAGGTCAAGATATATTAGTGCGTGTATTAGAAAATGCTTTTATTTTAAACAAAATCCCACAGTCTATACTGCTCTCTGGTAGTAGTGGAGTTGGTAAAACCACCACTGCAAGGATAATAGCTTTATGTTTGAATTGTTCCCTGGGGCCAATTTTTGAACCTTGCGGATCATGTGAAAATTGTCTAGCAATAAAAAATTCAAGCCATCCAGATGTAATTGAAATCGATGCAGCAAGTCATACTAGCATTGACGATGTTAAAGTAATCCTGGGAGATATTTGCTATTCACCTATAAGCTCTAAATTCAAAGTCTACATTATAGATGAAGTACATATGTTATCCAGCAGTGCATTTAACGCATTACTTAAAACCCTAGAAGAGCCACCCTCTAGTGTAAAATTCATTTTAGCAACTACAGAAATAAAAAAGATACCAATAACTATTATTGCACGTTGTCAAAGATTTGATTTACACAACATTCCTGTAGCTAAAATAGTAGAACGTTTAAATGATGTTGCACAAAAAGAGAGTTATTCCATTGAAAAGGGAGCATTAGAGTTAATTGCACGACATTCTGGAAATTCAATGCGTAACGCCTTGTTTTTGATGAATCAAGCAGTGCTATATAGCAAAGATGGTGCAATATCCACTAAAAATGTGATAGACATACTTGGCCTAGTGGATAAAGATATTATATTCGATCTATTAGGAGCAATATTAGAAGGTGATTTACAGAAAGCTCTATCAGTGTTTGACAAGGCGATAAAAACAGCAAACCCACTTAGTATTTTTGAAGGTCTATTGCAAACAATTCAGTTAGTATGCCGTTTTTTGATTACAAAAGAAATTGATAATGCAGTTACAGAGTATGAAAAGAACAGGATAAAAGATTTAAGTATAAAGAAGTCTTTAATATTTTTTTCGAGATTGTGGAAGGTGTTGCTTAAAGGTATTCAAGATATAAAAACTTCAACATGCAACGATGTTGCTGCTGAAATGATGTTAATTAGCCTCTGTTATCTTTCTGATCTGCCTTCTCCGGAACAAGTGGTCAAAAAAATTCTTTCGCAGAATGCACAGCAGGGAAATACGCATAGTATAGGAAATGAACAGCAACAAAATTATGATTTTGACAAAGTTTTGCAACTATTAAGGCGGAGTAACCAAATTTATCTTTACAAACAACTGTGTAATAATCTACAATTAATAGATTGTAAACCTGGATATTTAAAATTAAAAGCTGTATCTAAGTTGGATAGTAATTTTTGCAATGATTTAAAAAATTACTTAAACCAGGTGACTCAGCAGGAGTGGGTTATTACAGTTGATACGGGTTATATAAATAGGGAAGTGAGTAATTTAAATTATGCACCTGCAGTTAAGGATATACTTGATACATTTAAAGGTGCAAAAGTAGTTAATATAGAAAATAAGGAGTAAGTTGTGGATTTTAGTCAAATAATGAAACAAGCGCAAGAGATGCAAAAAAAGCTTGCAGAAGCTCAAGAAAAATATGTTGGGAAAGAGTTTCAAGGTATTTCTGGTGGTGGCAAAGTTTCTGTATTAGTGGAAGTCATAAAAATAGGTAGCTATAAAGCTAAAAAGGTGAACATAGACTTAGAACTTATGAGAAATGAGGAAAAAGATATAGTAGAGGATTTAGTAACAGCAGCGTTTAATGATGCCGTTAAAAAAGCAGAAGAAGATATGGCAAATGCAACTTCTGATCTTGCAGGTATGATGGGTTTACCACCTGGGTTCAAACTTCCTTTTTGAATTTACTACTGAAGTTTCTTTTAGTGTAAGTATTTCTTTTTTAATATTTTCAACGCTAGTACTTCTTTATATAATACGCCTATAGCTAGCACAGCCCTACGTCATACCGTCACGGATAGATTCCGCTAACACGTAGCGGAATGACGAATTTTTGTTTTTCAAATTGTAGGTAAACCTAAGCTACTTTATACCAATTCCTAAAAATAAATAGAGGAATAAAGAAAAATTTCTAAAATAGAATAATTTAAGAATTAGTGGGGAGTTATGGCAGGAAAAAGTAAAGCAATAGGAGAAGAATTATATAATAAGTGTAACCTGGAATTAAAGAAGCACGGCATAAGAGGAGAGATAGGAAGAAGATTACAGGCAATAATATCTGCAAAAGAATATGGAATAACAAAAGTTGCTCAAATATACCGAATTACTAGAACTACATTGATGAAGTGGATTACAAGATTTAAGGAAGGAGGAGTCAATGCGTTTAAAATACAACCAGGACGTGGAGTAAAGCCGAAGTTGAGCTACAAGCAGCAAGAAGAAATTAAAAATGTCATAGCAGAAGAAGGAGCCAACCTAACGGCTAAGAAATTAAAAATCATAATTGAGAAAATGTTTTCTATTGAGGTAAGTAAGTCTACAGCACATAGACTGATGCAAAAGTTAGGTTTTTCGTATATTACTCCAAGGCCTGTGCACAATAAACAGGATAAAAATAAACAAGAAGAGTTTAAAAAAAAATCTTAATGAAACTATTGTCACGTATCCCGAAAAAGAGCTATTTTTCTTCGATGAGTCGCGGTTTGGCACACATTCAAAGATTGGACACGGGTGGTTTAAAAAAGGCATTAGGACACAGGTTAAGGTAAAATTAGGTAGGCAAAACTTTTATCTCTATAGTGCAGTTAATCCTAGAAATCGAGAGAGTTCTAGCTTATTCGTACCAAACGTCAATACTGATTGTATGAATATATTCCTTGAGCAGATGTCACAATATTTAGGAACAAGGGAGGCATTTCTTGTTGTGGATTGTGCAGGATGGCATAGATCCAAAGGTTTAAAAATACCACAAAATATTACCTTAATCTATTTACCTCCATATTCACCAGAGTTAAATCCAGTAGAGCGTTTATGGCAATATTTGAAAGACAATCTCATTAAAAATAGAATATATGACTCTGTTAGTTTATTGGAGGATACTGTATGTGCATTCATTCGTAATATTACGGAAAGTTCGATCAAAACCATTTGTTCTGTGAGTTATTTGCCTACTTATTTATGAGATTTGGTATAAGAGATACCGCGGCGGCATGACGGTTCGCGGCGGTATAATAACTCGTCATCCCGCTACGTGTTAGCGGGATCTAGAGATACCGCGAATGAATCGCGGTATGACGGTTAAGTACGTGTTAGCGGCTAAGAGATACCGCGGCGGCATGACGTAGAGCTCGCATTAGCTATAAGATTAGCTAACATTCTGCACATCCATAAAAAACAAACCTTCTTTTTCGTCTTGAACGCTAATAATAGCGTGAGTGTTAAGAGGTAAAGGGTCATTTGTATGTCCATGGCCTACCCCTTTCATTGTAAATACAGGAAAGTTAACACTTTTTGCAAGCCTTTCTTTTACAACTTCAACAAGATTATCATTATAACAGTTAACGAAATCCCCAAAGATTACTGCATGCACTCCATCAAAAATGTGAGCTTGTTTTAGGTGATCTAAACTGCGCTCTATTGCGTATGGGTAAACTCTTATGTCCTCTAAAAATAGAATTTTACCTTTCGCATTTATTTGCCAAGCGGTTCCTATACTATTTTCAACTAAAGTCATATTACCACCGATGACTTTAGACTCTAATCTGCCATCTTTTAGTCTAATGCCATTGTTTATCATCTTTAGGTTATCAAATCTGATAGAATCCCGCTTGTTAAGAATTAACTCTTTCAATTTTTCAACAGAGCTTTCAGAAACGGAGCTATTTACTATCATTTCCAACATGGTGCCGTGAAGAGTTTGCCAATCATATTTAGCTTGTAGATAGATGTGCAAGGCAGTTATATCGCTATAGCCTATGAGGATTTTTTTGTTTTGAGCAATCCTTTCTTTTTTATCATTGGGTAACTTTTCTAGATAGGGAATTAACCGAGAAGCCCCTTCTCCTCCTCTGATACACCAAATTATTTTACTATCATTAGTTAGTGCACTAACCAAATCATTTGCTCTGAATTCATCAGAGTTGGAATAAAATGGATTGTCATTACTATATATTTTTTCCGAAATATGGGGATTAAAATCCGAAGCTTCTACATATTCTTTTATAGTAGTCAGATCTGATTCTTTTCCCTTGGAAGAAGGAGCAATAATATCAACTCGGTCGATTGCATGAATACCTGTGTTAGCACATAAAGTGAAAATAAAATATAAAAGGTAAATGATCATTAAAATATCTTATAAAACTCTTTTTTTAGTATATCATCCAATTCAGAGAGTGGAACTTTCACTCCTAGTTCTTCCATTGATGTGACGCCATAACCTTGCAGTCCACAAGGAATAATACCCTTATAGTGAGAGAGATCTGGAAAGACGTTAAGCGCTATGCCATGATAAGTTACCCATTTTCTTAAGCGAATACCAAAAGCTGCAATTTTTTTTTCTACTCCATTGTTATTCACCCAAACACCTATTCTATCCTCTTTAAATTCTCCAAGTATATTAAATTGCTTTAAAACATTTATTATCCACTTACTTAGGTCTCTAATATATAGCTTTATGTCGCATTTATTTCTTTTTTTAAGGTTTAACATTAAATATATGATGCGCTGTCCTGGACCATGATATGTGTGTTTACCACCCCTTCCTGTTTTATATATAGGAAATAGTTTTTCAACAATATCATCATCTGTTGCACTGATTCCTGCAGTATAAAGTGGAGGGTGCTGGAGTAGCCATACCAATTCGTCTGCTGAATTATTGTAAATTTGTTGAATTTTTTCTTCCATAGATTTTACGGCACAGTTATAATCAATAAGCTGATTAGATATTAGCCATTCTGTCATGTTCAATTTCTTTTCTTTTTAGTATAGCAGTGCATTCTTTTCCTGTCATCCAAGTGCCCTCTTCTTGTCATTCCAGTGCGTGACACTGAGCGCAGCCTTTCTTATTCCTAATATACTTAATACTAACTTCTGTGCTATTTCTCCTTAACAAACATAGTACATGACAAATGTTTAATTGTTTGTCAACACAGGTCCTCTTTACGTATAGGCAACTTTTTTTATTGAAAAATTCAGAAAAATGTTGTATAATTATTAGTAGATTTTAGGTAAAATATATGGCAAACTCAAAATTTAGCATAACTTTCAACAACGAAATTTCAGAGTGTCTTGCTGGACTAGCTAAAATAAGAAATAAGTCCATTAAAGAACTAACAGAGAAGCTAATACAAGAAGCAATTGAAAATGAGGAAGATAAAATACTAATTGAGCGTGCTGCCAAACGTAATGTTTCAGGTGTAAAGAAAATTAGAAGTGAGGATGTAGACTGGAATACAATATTATCTTCATAGAAAGCGTTCTTGAGAAAGACCTTCCAGCTCTTCCAAAAACAATAAGATTAAGGATCATAAATGCGATAAATAAGCGCCTTAAAATTGATCCCATTAACCTTGGTGAGCCATTATATTACAGATTTAAAGGACAAAGAAGATTAAGGGTAGGTGATTATCGCGTTATCTATTCCGTAAATATTATAAAATATGAAGTGGTTATCACAGAGATAGGACACAGAAAAGATATTTATAAGTAAGTACATCATATAAACATTAAATATATTTTTACTCCTTCCTGATTCATTTTCTACCTTAGGTGGCTTCGCTCAGCTCAAAAAAAAAGCTCATTCTTTTTGCTACCCCTTATTGTGGTAACCGTTCACGGAGATAAGGTGGTTTACAAAGTAAGTATAAAAGTGTAAAGAGATAGGAAGCTAAATATGGAATGGGTAAATGACAACAGTGCTGCAAGAAAAGGTTGTAGCAGAAAACGCTAATCTCAAGGAAGAAATAAAAGCACTGATCAGAGAAAATGATAGCTTGAAAGCAAAAATAGTTGAATTAGAAGACAAATTGGGCTTAAATTCGCAAAATTCATCGCTGCCACCATCACGAGATATATATCGTAAGAAAGCAAAAAAGAAAAGTGATAAAAAACCAGGAGGTCAGCCAGGACATAAGGTGCATAAGCGTGAATTAATGGCTGCAGACGAGGTAGTGAGATGCACAATTGATACAATTTGTATGTGTGGAGGTAAGATTACTTTAGAAGATGAAATTATTCATCAGAAGGCAGAGTTGCCAGAAATTAAGCCAATTGTAACTGAGTACAGGTTGCAAAGAGGACATTGTAGAGTATGTAATAAAAGAATTACAGCAAATTTACCCGAAGGTGTTGCAAGAGATTTTCTAGGACCCAATGCTAAAACAGTTATAAGCAGCCTTAGCGGCTTTTTTATTAACTCAAAAAGAGAGGTACAGCAAATTTTGGGCAGTATTTTTAATCTAAATATAAGCCTTGGTTTAGTCTCAAATACTGAACGCAGGGTATCGAAGAAGTGTGCATCTGAATATGAGAAAATGAAGGAAGAGTTGCAAGGAAGCGAGTATTTGCATATAGACGAAACAGGGCACAGAAATCAAGGAAAGAGAGGCTGGAGTTGGGTAATAACAAACAAAGCGTTGACACTTCTGAAGGTAAGCGAGTCTCGTGGTAAGAAGGTGTTGAAGAGTTTACTGCCAGAATATGATGGTATATTTGTGAGCGATAGATACGCTGTATACAATTACTTCAATCGTGAAAATAGACAGATATGTTGGGCACATCTGGCAAGAGATTTTGAGAGATTTGCCCATAGTAAAAATGTTGAAGTGAGCAAAATTGGCCAAGCACTAAAATCGCTCAGCAATAAGGTGTTTGTAGTAGATAAGGCAAAAAAACAAAATTTGATAGATAATTTGAGATTTTATCGACTGGTGCGAAAAATTCGGAAAAGGGTAAAACATTTTTTACGTAAAATGACGAGGGTTGCAAATAGCACTCAAGCTTCAAGAATGGCCGCTAAGATGTTACGATCTGAGGATATGATGTGGAAGTTTTTAAGAAAACCTGAAGTGATAGAAACAACTAATAACCTTGCAGAACGGCAAATTAGACGGTACGTAATTTATCGTAAAAACAGCTTTTTCACCTGGTCAGAACGTGGAGAAAGATTCGTGGAAAGAATGTTGTCGATATTTTTGACATCACGTCTCAATGGCCAGAACCCCTTTCAAAAGCTACAGAATCTAGTAGCTGTCACTGCTTAGTTCTTTAATTCATTCTCACAATCCGTGAACGGTTACTAAGGAAATGCTTGCTGATAAGATGGATGTTAATACTGTTGCCAAATTTACCGGATTATCCATTAATGAAATTAAAAAACTTCAAAAGGATGCAGACCTCCTTCTTAGCTGATTGTCTAATGCAACATTATTTAAGGTGGTTCCTGGTAATGGCGTTCCTATGTCTAGAGCATTGACAAGAAAGGAAAAGGGAGTTTTATTAATTTCAGCTACAGCTTTACGACCAGCACCTGCTTCTATTAGAATCTTAACTGTTTCCTCATTACCACCTTTAACAGCAAAGTACAGAGGAGTATAGCAAAGTATGGTCTTAGCACCCAAATTAGCATTTGCTTTTATTAGAATATCAACTACTTCTGCTGTACCATATCGAGCAGCGTAGTGTAAAGCAGTCCATTTACTCTCTTTAAGTTCAGCATTAGGATCAGCACCTGCTTCTATTAGAATCTTAACTATTTCCTCATTACCACCTTCAACAGCAAAGTACAGAGGGGTATATTCATATCTAGTGGCTTTAATAGAAACATCAGCACCTATTGCTATTAAAGACTTTACATCTTGCACATTACCACTTTTAACAGCAAGGTGAAGAGAAGTGTATTCCCCATCATACTTAAAATTAACAAATTCTTGCAACTCACTATAACTATTTACAGATAAACTGTTGTCAGAAACATCGTGTAGATCATTAGATTGTAAGTGTTTAATACACTCCGTGTGCTCTTCTGTTTTGGCTATTTCAAGAGGAGTACAACCATTCAAATCTTTAACATTAACATCAGCACCTTTACACATTAAACTAAAAACAATCTCATGATGATCTTTTATGGCAGCAAAATGAAGAGGAGTAAACCCTCTTTTATCTATAGCATTAACATTAGCACCACTATTTATTAAATCATTGATAGCAGCACTATGACGAATTCTAACAAATAAGTGAAGTATTGTTCCACCCATATCATCTAAAGATCTGTTTATAATGTCGTTTTGCAATTCATCCAAAGATTCTGGTGAGCTATTACTTTGAGCACTGGAATTCTCGTCTTCCTCTTCATAAACATCATCTTGTCTAGGATTATCAGAGCTTTCCTCACTAATATCATTTGAAGCAGTGTGTTCTACTTCTTGAGAATCTGGACTACTTGACCGTGAGCAACTTTCCTCTGAGCTGCTTTCTCGACTTGAGTCCTGTTGTTCACATGATTCACCGATACCAACAGATGATGGTGTATTTTCTTCACTAGTATCATTACATTCAAAATTGTTTTCTTGTCGTTTCTGATGATCATCTGAAGTTCCATAATTGATATCCATATTTCTTGGCACACTAGCAACTTCAATGTTACCATGCTCGAAGCTGCTTACTTCTCGTGTACTACTTTCACTAGCATTAGAGGATCTAGAAAACCTCTCTTGTTGCTTACTACTTGACCGTACATTAATCAGACTATTTTCCTTGCGATAATTATGCTCCATTCTGATTCTATCTTCATTTCCCTGTTCCAATATACTGGAACTATTGTCAGTACAACTTTGTTGTGATGTACTATCATAACTTTTGTTGCTATCATCTAAGTCATGTGAGTTAGAAATAGATGAACTGGAGCCTTCATCATCATAATAACAATAAGAGCTGGAGTAAGACCTATAGTGGAGGTTATCTTTTATATTATCTATGGTAGAAGATTGTGGTGAACATTCACAAAATACCTCATCCCTTCTAATTTCAATTCCTTTTTGCTGTAATAAGTCAACCATACTACTGCATTTTGGCAGATTTAAATATGATATTAGCATTACACCATTTTCATCTTCAGCATTGATCTCAAATCCTTTTTGTAATAAGAGAACCTTAAAAAGGTTTACAAGATGAAAATTAATAGCATTAGAGTATAATGAGGTAATATTGCACTTATCACTCGCTAAATAATTTAGCAATTCAGCACTATCAACATTTTCTTTTAACAACCTATCAATTACTACTGTATTTAAAAATTTAACAGCAGTGGATAATGCCCCCCTCCTAGTATCATCTTTTAAGTTATTATCATTCAAAAAAAGATCAACTATAGCCTTGCTGCCTTTCCCAATAGCAAAATCTAATGGTGTCATACCATCATCATCTCTAACATTAATATCAACACCATGACTTAACAGCATCTTAACAATATGGTTATAGTTTCTCTCAATAGTACAACGTAATAGTGTTTTACCGTCACTATCTCTTATATTAACATTAACGCCATTTTTGAGCAAACTCTCGACTATTCCTGTATTAAAAGAATTAACAGCAGTAAATAATGCCTTTTTCTTAATATCATCCCCTGAGGTATTATTACAAAGAAGAAGTACTATATCTATGTTGTTTTTCTCAATAGCAAGATCTAATGGCGTTTTACCATTTTTATTTTTAGAGTTAACATCAATCCTGTTACTAAGATATACAATGAGACTTGATCTATTATTTTCAACAGCACAGTGTAAAAGCGTATCACCATTGGAATGACGAACTTGAGGCAACTCCTGACTGTAACTTAATAGTTTATCGAGTCTACCATTTTTCGTGAAATCAAAAAGGCTTTGTACTAAATTACAAGAATTACTTTCATCATCGTAGTCATCAGATAAATAAAGATCTTTAGATAAATCAACATCTTTATAATTACTAGAAGAGATGCACAAATCTCCCTTATCTAAGCGTAATTCATCACCAACCAGAGAACGACTATCCTCCTCATCATCACTAGGAGAGATATACAAATCTTTCTCCAAAATTGATTCTTTTTTTTTGGAGTTATTACTGCAATCCAACCCATTAACTAAACTGTCACTATCACTTGAGCAACTTTCCTCTGATAAATTATCGTTATCATTTTTACCACTAGTGCTAGATGACCTAGAAAATATCTCTTGGTTTTCACTATTTGATTCTACATTATTTAAACTTTTGCTAGCACCTTCCTCAGCACTCTTGTATTTAGAACCACTTTCTCGTTTCCTGGAGTTATTATTACTATTATTGCTTAAACTATTTCCTTTCTCTGAATTGCTTTCTCGATTTGAGTCCTGTTGTTCATACGATTTATAGCTGCTAGCACTTTCCTGTTCCTCGGAATGACTACTATCACTAGTGCTAGATGAGCGTGAGCCTTCTCGTTCTAATGTACTGGAACTCCTTCTAGAATTAGAGCGACTACTACCACTTGTATCATTAGATAATGTCCTATCTTCACTAGCACTCTCATTATTAAGGTTTTGTGGTTGATTACGTAAATCACTAGAGTCGCTAGTAGAGACGGCCCTATCTTCCTTCAGAGTTTGTTCAGTGCTATCTGAACTAGAATTTTTCAGGCTAGGATAAGCACCATTGTCACGTAAATCAGAAGGAGAATTATCTAGTATAACTTTTTTTTCTGGTGGTTTTTGTGTACTTCCATTACTCATTCGTGGCCTTTTATTCACAATATTTTCTCCCTTATTAATAACCTCTTTTCTACTCGAGTTATATTTTGTGGAGTTACTGCTTTGTTCTGAGTTCTCTTTAATAGTGTCGTCTTGTTCAAGATCATTTTCCTGCTCTACACTACTTTTACTAGCACTGAGTGACCTAGGAAATATTTCTTGGCTTTCACTATTTGGTTGTATGTTATTTAAATTTCTGCTAGCACTTTTCTCACTAGTGCCACCATATTCAGAATCACTCTCCTGTTTCTGGAAATTGTTACCATTATTCAAACCGCTTTCCTGACCAGAGTTCTGTCGTTCAAAGGATGCTGATCTCCTTCTTAGCTGATTGTCTAATGCTACACTATTTTTACCCAGCATTGCTGCATCATGTAATAGTGTATAAACTTCTTCTTTTTGAGAGCCCGTACTATCTGACCGTGAGTCATTTGCCTCCGAATCACTTTTTCGATCTGAGTCCTGTTGTTCATACGATTTATCGCTGCTAGCACTTTCCTGTTCTTTGGAATTACTATTATCACTAGTGCCAAAGGATCTAGAAACCCTCTCTCTCTCTGGCTGTTCACTATCATCAGTAAAACTACCGTTCGCGCTACTCCAATTTAAACATAGCTTGGGAATTTTTTGGTTGTTTAAGTATGTATTCAGTTGTTCTGCAGCTCTCTTAAGATTTCCATTGTACTTTAATTCAAACGCAATAAAACAAGTAATTGTTTCTCTCAAATATACAATTAAATCTATAGGACCGTTACCATAGGCATTGTATTCTGATAATGCTGCAAATTTATTATTTGTAAATACACCTAGCATTACCGATTTAAAATAATTTTCGTTGCTAATTAATTCTCTTATTTCACTCAACGCACCTTGTAGCTTTTGCATAAATTGATGTATATTATCTATTGTTAGTTTATCCACATTAATGCTTTTTATTGATTCAAATGTACCTTTAGAAGATTGCCCCCTTTTTTCTTGATGCGAAAGTCGATCTGTGACTACTTTAAATCTGTCTTCAAAGTCTATTTTGCTTTGATCGACTATTACATTAACTCTAACTATTGGGAATTTAACAAAGTTTTCTAATTGAAAAAGACCAAGGCTTTTTACAACAGAACCACTTCTTGTATTCATTCCAGGAGCTTCAATAAAATTTATAATAACACTACCCTCACTTCTAGGTCTCTTTAAAAGAAAGGTGGTATTTTTATCATCATGTACTAAAAAGTACTTTTTTACTTGCTTATCACATTCTTTGAATAAAAGCTGCCCAGCAAATAACCTACTCATGGAACAACGGTTAGTACTGCCTCCTGTATTAGGAATTAGATAGTATAAAGATTTGAATAGCTCTTTTATTGATGCATCATTATGTGAAATTGTACATTCCTGCAATAACTTGAGTGTAATATTTTCTGATCGAATGATCTTTTCACTCTCTACCTTTACTCTTTCACTATCATGAGTAAAGTTTACTCCTACAACTATAGCATTTTCAGATTTAGTTTTCATAGCAATGTCTAAATTACATAAATAACCTCGTTCTTTTATTTGTTCTATACCTTTAGAAGCGTTTTTTTGTGCACCATTATTGGCCTTAAATTCAACTACTATCGGATCGGCGTTTTTTGTACCATTATCTAAGAGAAACATAAGATCTGCATACCCTTTACCAGCAGCACACTCGACCCTGCAATCAATTTTATATTTGCGTTCATAATGCAACATTAGAAAACCAAAAACAAAGCCTTGCTGTGCTGCTTCTTGATTATAGCCATGTATATTTTCCCCACAGTTGAGATTGAATAACAAATCAAGCTTGAAAAACATTCTATCAATACTATGCACAATATCTTTTTTATTCTTTATTGCTTCTAACAAACCTTCGAAAATACATTTTTCTTTATCGGCATCATCTGTTACTTCATCAAAGACATCACAATCATAATTATTATTTGCCACTTCATCACAGGAATTAAGTTTAAGATCACTAAAACCTTCTTCAAGACCACATTCAACAATACCTGGACAAGTAGTGTTTTTTAGAGTAACTTCAATTGTCTTTATTAATTCTTGTTGGTTCTTCTTAAATTTAAAACTTATCTTTAACTTCTTAGCACTATCATCAACTTTGTACCTTATACTCTCAATTTTAATCTCTTTACCCAATTCAGTATAGGGTAGAGCAGCTATGCTATAAAAAAAATAGAGAAAAAACACCCCCTGTGTGCCTTTGTCATGAAAGCGATTTAAAATACCACCTTTTACAACTTCTTCAAACTGCTCTTTAAATTTGCTGAAATCATAATCATACAACAGTTGAATTAACTCACGTTCTTTATTCATATTATTCTATAATTCTTTGTAATTATTACTCATTCTTTACCCGCGCTTAGGTTCTTTTTAAAGTTTTTAAATCTTGACTTTTAACATTATACATTAGCTCAAGCTTGCACTTATTTTTTTCCAATATACTAGTTAACTACTTAACTTTTTTATAATTGAAGTAAAATGCAAGTTACTATCTAACTTTATGTTCCAGAATATTTTACACACCATATTACTCTTCCAAGCACTATCTAATTGGCTTTTAATTTTTCCCTTTCAATTAGTAAACAATTAAAACTTAAATAACTAACTTCCTCCCTTTATCTGAACCATATGACTCCCTTACTATATAGTCCCTGTCTTCTGTACCATTGGAAAGATATATTTTTTTTACTCTTATTTTTTGCAAACTTGATCCAGGGCTATCAGACAGTGCCACTTTTTTCCGTGATTCTCCTTCAGCATTTTCAGTACTCTCACGTAATCTTTTTTTTTGCTTACCACCAAAAGCATCTTCAATCTCTTTATGTTTTTGTTTTGGTAGTAAAGCTTTACATTCCTTTAAAAGTTCTTCACGGTCTTTTTTAGATATATTAACCCATTCTAAAAAGTTTTTTACTGTGTGTACCTTTCCTGCTTTTATCTTATTGATACAAAAATTTACTGCCTTGTTTCCATTTGTAAAATCTTTCTTAAACTCATCAATTTTATTCTTATTGCCTGAAAAACACCAGTTTAAGAATTCACCAGCTAATTCACCTTCTGCTTGATCAAGAAGAAAATCAACACAAACATTGCGCCTTCTTGTATTTTCAAGTTGCTTCCCTTGAAAGTAAGTTCTAAAATTATTCTCCTCTAAATCACCCCACTTAATCAATTCTTTCTGATATATTTGCCATTTACATCTACCATTATTTAAGTTTGAAATAGCACTCATTATATTTGCCATGCCTGTACAAGATAATACTAACTTTTTTTTAAATGCTTTACAACAAGTATCTATGTCACTTTCATCAGAAAAATACCACTTTAAAAATTTATCATATAAACCTTTATTATCTTTCGTACATAAACTAACAAAAATGTTGCGTCCTCTATTTTTGAAAAGTAGTTTTTTAAACTCGTCTTTGTTACCTGGAATCATATTGAAAAATTCTTTAAACTTTTCGAATTTATCATTACTGACTAGGTAAGTACAAATTTCTAAACCTTTACCAGAAAGGATTAGATCCTCCATAAATTTTTGATCTTTTTCAACCCCAAAACACTTTTCAGCAACAAGCGCAAGTAAACTAGGTGTACAATACTTAAGTGGCAGACCTTGATAGGCTCTAACATAACGAGCTAACTCTTCTTTTTCCTTAGAGGTAGCACTACCTAAAATTTCTTTAATCTTTTCTTTATCAAATTGAAATAAGTGTGGTGAAAGTAATTTTTCTGCTCTATTGATTTTTTCATCCATTTCATTAATTTTCTTCCAAAATTTCATGAAGGTTTCTTGACAACTACTGTCACCTTCAGCAACTTTACTAGCAACATTAGCCAATAGAGCTTGACAAACAGACTGTGGAGCAGGATATTTGTTCCATATATATTCAACTATTTTATCATACTCTCCTGATCGTAAAGTCACAAGATGATTTAATATATCATAACAGCATATTTCATACAAATTATCCTTATCCTTATTACTCATTTTACGAAGCAATTTACATAAAACAGGAGTGTAATAAGTATAAGAGCTGCAAGATGAACTTGTACTTGCTGCAATTACTGCTAAAGCTACAAAATTTATTGTTGGTTTTTGCTCTAATTTAGATAAATCATTTAATAAGTATTCTACCGCTACTTCATTTCCATCTTCTACTGAGGACTCAAGTAAACATTCATAATTTTTTTCTATCCATTTCTCCTCTTCCCTTGCCATTTTAATAGTCCAAAACCTTGTTAGGAGACTTGACTCCTTGTTCTTAATAGATCTCTTTTCTTCTTCTCCTAATTCTTTGTCCCATAATTTTCTTATAGAATCTTCAAGGCAATAAAGACATGCTAGCTCATAACTTTTGCAATTATCTAGAAGCTTGCTATCCACAAAAAGCTTTGCTGTTTCTTTTTTATCAATCACCAAATCTTCTGTCCAACGAAGAAAATTTGTTTTAATCAAAGCATTGCCTAACTCATCAGAAAAAAAAGAAATATGCTGTCCAAGCCACTCTAACAGTCGTAAATATGAAAGTTTTGTCATTCCTATTATTTTTATATCTTTTTCTTTGCTTTCTTCCGAATCTGTTAGATCTTGTTCTTGTTTTACTGGATCCATTTGCTCTGATTTTACGTTAATCTTTCTATACTCATCTACTATAATCTTTTCGTAAGTAATCTTAATACCTGATGTTTCTAAAGACCTAATTTCTTCTTTAGAAACGTCAATCTGCATCGGACTTAGTGGCTCCTGTTTTATTTCATCTTCATACCCAGGTTTTCCAATACTTGGTGGCTCCTGTCTTATTCTCTGATATTCTTTTTTTATAACATTTATATATATATTATAAATATCTTCAGTATTATATTTTAAACATCTTTCCTTAGATTTTCTAAGTTTACTTAAAAGACCCTGTCCTTCGATTCCTAGCATGAGTTCCTCCACAAATTTACTCGAAGAACCGTCAAAGAAAATATGTAACCACTGCTCATCTAACATGTGCACCTCTTATTGTTTTTATCATTATGTTAACTATTGCATGATAGTAGGAAAAATTAGAGAAGCAAGATATTTTTAAGCATATCTCAGATGAATATCTATTAATTTAATATTATGTTTATTAAAATATAAACAACATAATTATTTTCAGCAATAAAAACCAAAGGTTGTGAGAACAATTTTTTTTGGGATGGGTTGGTCTACCGCTTGTTCTGTGTGAACTTTTAATATAGTAATTCTACTATACCGCAAAACCAGCTATATTAGCCTATTTTTGTGATATTTAGGTGCGAACTAACGTACCTAGCTTTATTGCAAAAATTTCACACCTTTATTTGCACAACCCTATTTTTACACAACGCGTTCTCACGAATATACGTAGTTTTTTGTGATTTTTGGAGGAGTAAATAATTGAAAATTTTGTGGTGCTGAAGATAAGGTATGTTTCTGAAGCTACAGTGAACTAAAGCAATTGCTAATAATCTTATATAAAACACAAGGAAGTTTATAAATATTGACTTTCTCATTAAAATATGCAATAATTAAATTATATTGTTAGGAGGAGATCATGGATTTACAATCGGAAAAGTGGAAAGAAATATTAAGTGCAGTAGATGCTGACAATGATTTAAATGAGAGTAATGTATTTGACAAAATAAAAGAGAAGTTAAAAGCAGCAGATTTAAGCGAATATGAAAGGTGGAAAGAAGTTGATTTTAACTTAAGGTATTCATATCTAGGGTTCGAACATAATACAATTTTTTATTTAGCTGCTAAAAATGGCTATATGAAGACAGCAAAAGCCCTGTTAGACAGAGAGGTTGATGTTAATTGCGAAAATATAATTGGAGTAACTCTTTTACAACATGCTGTTAGAAGTGGCTCTATAGAGATAGTGAATGCTCTAATAGAAAAAGGAGCTAATGTTAATGCTGCAAATACAAGTGGATTTACTCCTTTACTTCAAGCCGCTGTATGTGGCCATATAGAGATAGTGAATATTCTAATAGAAAAAGGAGCTAATGTTAATGCTGCAGATGAAGGGGGATTTACTCCTTTACTTCAAGCCGTTAGATGTGGCCATATAGAGATAGCGTATACTCTAATAGAAAAAGGGGCTGATGTTAATGCTGTAGAAGAACATTCTCAATATACTCTATTACATCGTGCTGTTGAAACAGGTAATGCAGAAGTAGTAAAAGCTCTAGTCGAGAAAGGGGCTGATTTTACTCGTACTGCATTTGGAACTACTCCTTTGAATCTTTGTGGATATCGAAGTCTGGACATAGGAGAAATTCTAATTAGGCATACTTTAATAAAGAATCCTAGAATGAAAAAGCCAAACTCTTTAATAGAAAAACTGTCAGAATATTGGGACAGGTGTCTAGATGAAGTAAAAAAAATGCAAAAAGAAAAGATCGATGGTAATGTTACATTTTATGATATTTTGACAAGCAAGGATGACAACAAATTAGCGCGTTATATACGGAACAAAAATATAGTAGAAGTATTGGAAGAAAGTGACTACAAAAGTGAGTTTCCTATGTATGCTGGTGAAATAGAAAATCAATATCAGAAAGGAATCAAAAGAGAGAATTTATTGAATGAGGGTACAGTACGCATTCAAAACTCTGATATCGGAGGTAAATTGCCTGAAGAAATTTGTAGAAAAGTGGCTAAATATCTTAGCAATACTGACATACAGAAACTAAATGACAGTGCTTCAGCCTTCAGGAGACCTAGCAAGGGAGGAAACATAACGTAAAGCAATAAAAACTAGTGTTATTTGTGGTGTTATAGCTGCATTGACAGTCGGTGTTGGGTTTGGTATTGCCAATGTCGGGTTATCAACGTTAGTTATAGCTGGCATAGCTGCTACACTGGTAGTTGGAATTGTTGCTTTTGGTATTACGTATGCGGTATCAAGACCTAGTGACAAGCTAAATGAAACCTACTCAAGGCGGCATTTGCCCAACCAACTAGATCACCTTTCTTCTCTTGATAATAGATGGATTAGGGTTATAGGTAAATTAAAGCTTTTAAAAAAGTAATACAGTGAATATAATAAAATAAATGTATAAGTTGCACGTGAGAGTTTATGACTATTGACCATTACGGAGTATTAGCAATGAGTAAGGATGTTAATAAGGAAGCTATTTTCTATGGAGCAGTGGGAGCAACTTTCTGTTTATTCTGCTGAAGTGGCTCCATGCAGGTTTGCTGTAAAAACTTCAGCAGCTTTTGCACTTCTTTAAAGCATAATCCATCATATTCTTATAATAGTGATATTAAATATAGATGGTGGTTCTCAATTTTGTTGATCTATAGTAAAATCAGTTCAAACTCGCAGTTGTAAGAAATTTTTTCACCTACAGCTAATCGACGAAAGATTTCTCTAGAAAGGATAAATGAAGTATAAAATGGCTTTAAAAAAGGTAGAAAAATGTCAAAGTCATATAGTGAAGATTTGAGAGAACGTGCTTTGAAAGTAGTAGACAAAAAATGATTATGGAAAAGATAAGCAAGATGTTCAAAATTGATAGAAAAACAATATATTGATGAAGGAAAAGAAACAAGAAACATAAAACCATCTTCAGGCTATCAAAAGGCACATAGTCTTAAGATCAAAGATTTATTCTGAAACCATACTCAATTTTACTTGATGTAATCGTTATTTAGTGATATACTAATTAAATAGGTTTGAGGTGAATAAACATCATGTTAGGAAACACAATTATTGATGGCGGTGGTCAACAAGCTAATTTTGATTTATCAAGGAATAGTCTAGCCTTTATTTCTTGCTCTAGCCAGGATGATAAATCGCTAGGACAAGTAGTACAGTCTATTATTGGCAAAGTTGACTCTAATAAAATCGCAGAAATTAGCGAGTTCTTCTCAGGAAGAGATGGCAAAGAAGGTTGGTATGATAATACAGGAATACACTTCTCATTATTTGATTTATGTTCTGAGAATGATGATAGCGGTAACAGCAGAAATAAGCCTATAGTTAAGGTTCAAGGTAAAGGTTCAGCATTTTCTAATGAATTAAAAGAAATGTTTGAATTGATAAGTAAAGAAAATAGAGATGTACTCTGCATTAGAAGGCGTCCTGTAGAACAAGGGCAACATGAAAATCACTGGGTTGTTTTCTACTTTTTTGTAGATCAGAATAAAAAAAATATATTATTTGTAGATGCTCAGAATCCAGCTATAGGTGAGGAAAATAGCTTTAGAGGTTGTATTAATGACTTCTTAACCCAACAAGATTGTAATCTATATGTTTCAAACACTCAATTTCAAAAGGATGACTACTCGTGCGGTCTTATAGCATCTGAAATAGCAAGAATGCTCTGGAATGATCATGAAGGAGTAAAAAAAGTTTTATCTCAATATACACCAATAAATAGAGAAAAAGTTGAACTTGCCTCTCTAATGGGTAATAAGTTTGAACAGTTAACTAATCTTTGTTCAACAAAGAGATCTATTAATTACGGTAAGATAAATAAAGAGTTTAATGCTACTAGCATCAGAACAGCACACTTTGCAACGGCATTGTATATTGGTCTAAACAGATTGTTCGGCAAAAGTACCCAAGATATAAAGGAGTCGATTGAAAAAATTAGGTCATGTTTTATTGATAATCTCGATAATGTTGCTTCGTTTAATGAGCAAATAAAAAAAATATCTCAAGGAGAACGTAAAATGCCGAAAACTCAAAAACTTAAAAGTCCTCAAGAAACTACTACGGGTAGCTCTGATGTAAAAGCAAATGATACTATTCTCTTTCCTGTCCAGCAGAAAATAAGTGATGATATTCACACAGATGAAAGCTCAGAGTATGAAGGTAATGATAGTTTGGAGCAAAATGCTTCATCTCTAGAACAGTTAGAAAATACTCTTCAAAATCAAGATCTTGAAGATATATCATTGCAGCAGATATTTTCGTACAAAGACATAAATCTTACTCTTTCTAGTCAATTACCCCAATGTAAGGCTCAGCTTGCTACTTCAGACAGTTATGCTCATTCAGACAGTTATGCTCAAAAATTATCACAAGAGATTAAAAGTCTTACTGATGAACGAGATGAATTATCCGAAACTATTTCTATGCAAGAACAGAAGATTGAAAATCTTAATCATCAAAACGTTCAACTTGGAGAAGAAAGAGATTTGACTTTGGCTCAAAGGGTGGAACAAGAGGATGAACTTCAAAGGACAAAAGCTCAGCTTGAGCGGAAAGAAGGGGAGCTGAATAGAGCACAGCAAGACTTGGCTAGACTACAAGAAAACTCGAGGCAACAAAGAATTGCCGATGATCTTACTAGAAAAAATAACCAGCTTATGGAAGACAAAGCTCTGTTAAGTAGCCAATTTGATGATTTTCGCTCTCGTAAAGATCTTGAGGATGAAAATACAAAACTCCCAGTAGCAAGTGATCAGAGTAGAAAACAGAGTAACTATGCTTCTGCTGCTTTTGTAATAGCTGGAGTGTTTGCTGTTGGTGCAAGTTTAACAATACTTTATTTAGCAATATGTCTCACACTTGCTGTAGCTGCATCAATTTTTCTTATAGCAGGGGGTTGCTGTTTATATAAAGCAAATACAGCACTTAGCGATGTTAAAGCTGATCAAATTGTAAGCGGTGCTAATCTTGTAGGTGCACTTAATAATTTTTAGAGTTTTCAACTTGTATCTGTTTGGTTTTTAGCAAGTTTAAAAGTATGTGCTGTGAGCCCTAAGCTCAAGTTAGGGAAGTAAGTTAATATTACAGGAAGCCTTCTAAAGAAGTTATCTTATAAAGTAAGGAGAAGCTCCTCCACAATATCCTGACTATGACGATGAGTAATAGAGTTTAGGTGTTACTTCCTATCAAATTCTTCTTAAATCTTATTCTTTTAAACTTTGTAGTACGTTAAAGAAAAAAATAACCCTCAGAGGTGACCTTACAATCGCATTTTAGGCTTTAGATGTACTTTTCAAGGTCATCTCTTACAACTATTTCTGTAAACCCCATAAAAACCCTAGCAAATGAATCTGTGGATTTAACGGCGTAAAGGACTTCAAAAATGCCAATTGTTTTGTTAGCAAGTAGTAAAATTTTCATATTTTTCGAGTATACACATTTTATGCCAGATTCAAAAAAGGCTGAGTGGTAAGTTGTTCTACATCTTCAACTTTTTCGAGTTTGGTATTGGGCTTTATAAAGATTGTACAGCGCAAAACCTACATAAGCCAATCCAACAATCCCGCCAATTACCGCTATAACGTGCATTTCCAGGATATAGCAACACTACTCACTAATAACGCTGTACCAACAAAACCAGTTAAGATTGTTTGTCTTTGCTGCGTTGTTTTTATTGATGGGTTGTCTTTTTTGTCTGTTGCATCGCCATCAAAACATACAGCTAAAGAGGGGCTGTCAGTGGCATTTGGCGTTTCTATTGAGGAGTTTTGGGCTTTTTCGCTGGTTTCACATGTAGGTTGAAGTGTATTAAGATCATCACTATTTTCGTTGATATTTTCACACAATTGAGTGTCGATTTCTGTAGCTTTTTCAGCATTAGTTTGTTCTTTTACCTCAACATCTTTTGGTACATCAGAGGTCCTTGATTCCTCTGTATCAACTGCAGTAGCGGCAATTTGGCTACCTTTCTTATTTCTCAGCAATACCTTTCAATAGTTTTGGTGTTCATAGTTTCTCTCCTTTTGTTGTTTTTATAAATGGTGTAATTACGCCGCTAATCCATAAAATTTCTCTAGTTGCTCACTCCATAACATCGGTATTTCCCTCAAGTCAGCTAACTTCAAACCCCTTGGCTGTCTCCCATTTATTATGTCTTCCTTAATCTTCGGAGCTAAATAATTCAATCTTAAAATTTGTTGTATTCGCCTTCTGCCTATCTTTATTTTCGCGCTCAGTTCTTTCACACTTCTATATTTTCCTTCCTCCAGTTGCCGTTTCCACAGATGGGCTCTCACCACTGCTTTCAGTAGCGCATTGTTTGTTTTTCCTTCTGGCTCTATTACCGTGCATTTGTTTGCTTTCTTCTTTAAACTCATTGCTATAAATTCTTTTATGCCACCTGAACATACCTCCATTCCGTTTTCCCTTACCAATACTATTTCTATTAATTTTTTTACCGCTTCTTTCTGCTTCCCTGGATTTAAATTTCCCCATTCTTCAACCTTTTCTCCCCAATTTTCATATAATTGCTCTGCTTTTTTCATTACCTCTTTTTCTATTTCTCCTGCTACTATTGTTCGGGTCACTGATTTACAACCTCTTCCACTTAAATGATTGTTACATACATAATATCGGTACCTTTTATTTTCCTTTTTTGAGTATGTCAGTGTCATATTTACGTCACAGCTCTTGCACTTGATTATCCCCTTTAGTAGTGCCTCTTCATATTTTTTGCCTTGATAAGGCTGATTCTTTATCAACTCTTGTGCTTTTTGCCATTTTTCCTCTTTTATTATTGCTTCATGCTTTCCCTCATACTGTTTGTCATAATGTCTTATCTTTCCCACATATATTGGATTTGTTACTATTCTCCTTACTGTCGCTTTTTTAAAGATATCAGACCTTGTTCGGTATCCTTCTCTGTTTAATTCCCTTGCCAATTCTGCCATTGACTTCAGCTCCAAATATCTTTCAAATATATGCTTCACTGTCTTTGCTTCTTTCTCATTTATTATTAATTCTTTATCTTTTACATCATACCCTAGTGGCAAAGTTCCTCCCATCCATAGCCCTTGTTCTTTCGATGTTGCTATTTTATTTTTTACCCTCTCTACTATCATTTCTCTTTCTAGTTGCGCTGCTCCTGATAACACTGTTTGCACAAATTTTCCCATTGGCGTATTATTGTCAAATATTTGTGTTACCGCTACAAAACTTATCCGGTGCCTTCTAAAAAATGACGTTACTTCTATGCAGTCCTTTGTTTCCCTTGATAACCTATCGAGCGTATACACTACCACACAGTCCACTTCTCCTGCCTTTACATCTTCAAACAATTCCTTTATGCTGGTCTATTTAAATTACTCCCTGAAAACCCACCGTCGTCGTACTTTTTTGCCAGTGCTACCCATCCTTCTTTGCTCTTTATGTATTTTTCACATGCTACTCGCTGCGCGTCCAGGCTATTAAACTTTTGTTCTAGTCCATCTTCATTTGATTTTCTTGTATATATCGCGCACCTTACCTCTTTTAGCATTCTCAACTTCCCTTTTTATCACGCATGCCAAACAACAAAGGTCCGTTGTAACTCATCCCCATTATTTTGCCTGCCACTGCCGATAATGACGTATAAAACTCTTCTCGATAGATCAAACCATTATCTGTTACCATTACAACGTGGACTTCTTCACCTCTTTCTAATATCAACTCTGTTCCCACTGCTGGCAGTTTATCGCTACTTATCCTTTTTCCCTTCTCTAGTCGATCTGCTAGGTATTCTAGTCTTTTTGATCCTTTTCTTGACATTTCTCCATATTCTTCCTCCTGCATTCTATAAGCTAATCTTGGTATCAGATATTTCCTCGAATGTTGCGGTGCTTCTTCCCCAAATACCTTCTTCCATATTTTCCTCAGTTCTACTAATGGTTTCTCTCCTAAATTCCTTACTTTCTTTTCTATTTTTTCCTTTTTTTCCATAATTCTCATACCACTTTTCCTCAGTCTTTAATCTCTTTATAGCACCTCATCCATATCTTCTTCTTTCAGCTCCTCCTTTGCCACTATCACACCAACTGCCATACTTTCCGATACAACCCTTATTCTTTCTATAAACTCCCTCTGTTTATTTGCCATTTTTACGTTCTCTAACACTTCTTTTATCTCTTTATTATTTCTCGCATAATACATTGGGGTTTTGCCAAATTTATCTTTTTGTTCTACATTCGCTCCTGCTTTTACTAGCTCTTCTACTATTTTTATTTCACTTACCATGCAGGCAAGGTGCAACGGAGCAAATTTGCTACTTCGTTCCACTGCGTTTACCTCTACTCCTGCCTTTATCAGCTCTTTTGCATTTTCTACACGTTGCCCCATTACTGCTAAGTGCAATGGTCTATATTGTCCTGCATCCGCCACATTTATATCTGCTCCTTTTTGGATTAATAACCTCACTTTTTTTGGATCTAAAATTCCTACTGCATAATGCAATATTGTTCTTTCCTTCTTGTCTCTTTTATTAATATTTTTAAATGAGCTCTCTACTAATTCTTTCCACCACTTATTAAATTCTTCCTTGCTTCTTTTACTAAATCTCATAATTACCCCAATATTAAACCATTATAAAATCGCCATTTTGGCTTACTTTAGCGCCTGGTAAGTTTTTTATATTTACCAACCACTTTTTCACTTAGGGCTGTTTTGGCATAAAAAGCAAGTTTTTTTTTACAAAATTTACACATTTTTTCCGCATATTATATTAAAATATAAATCTATATCTTTAATCTATTAATAATAGCTCTTTTATTATCTCCTTAGTCTTTGCCATATATGCCAGATCTATTGGCGTGTATCCTTTTTGGTCTTTCGCATTTATGTCACCTCCCGCTTCTAATATTGCCCTCACATTCTCTATTTCCCTCATAAATACTGCTTCATGTAGGGGGGTCCTTCCTATGTAGTTCCCAGTATTAACATTTGACCCTGCTTTTATTAGCTCCCTTACCGTCTCTTCATATCCCATTAGGCTCGCATAATGTAATGCCGTATTTCTTCTACCGTTTCTAGCATTTACATCTGCTCCTTCCTCCAACAGTACTTTTACATTCTCTACCTTTCCATAGAATGCTGCTAAGTGTAATGGTGTTTCTCCGCTTTTGTTTTCTATATTTGTTTTTGCTCCCTTTTCTATCAGTAACTTTATTACTTCTGGCTCTGACACTTGTGCTGCTCGGTGCAATACTGTTTCCCCTTTTTCATCTTTTTCATTTATTCCACGAAATGAATTCTCCTTTAATTTTTCCAGTCTTTTATTTAAATTGAACATCTTCGTTACCCCACTATAAAAACCACAAAATTTTAGCTCTTGGTAAATTTTTTTTGTTTACCTACCACTATTCCAGCTATGCCTGTTTTACCATCAAAAGCAAGTTTTTTTTTACAAAATTTACACATTTTTTTCGTATGTTATATTAAAATATAAATTTATATACTTAATATCTTAAGTCTCCCTCCAACACTTCATTTATCATTTCGTTCACTCGGCTCATTATCTTGCTTGCTAAATTTTTACACTCTTCCTTTATTAGCTCCTTATCTCTCTTTCTTATTTCTTCTATCTCTATTATTTTTAACTCCGGTAAATAGCTTCTATCCAACATATATGCTATTTCTTCCACTAAACTCTCTATTTCATAGCATGTCACTTTTCTACTTTTTGTTATTCCGCCTTGTTTTCCTAGGAATTTCCTCGCCTTCTCATTCTCTCCATTATCCCATAGACCATACCTTTCACTTTCCCATATGTAATACATTGGTGTTGCACCATATTTATCCAGTTGATTAACTGCAGCTCCTGCCTTTACCAGCTCTCTTATTATTGCAATGCCTGCCCCTATCCTACATGCAGAGTGTAGCGGTGCACATCCACCGATATATTGAGTGGCATTTACTTCTGCTCCTCCCCTTACCAGCACTTTTATATTTTCTAAACTTCTCGCAAATACTGCGCAGTGCAGTGGTGTATAACCCTTTTTATCTCTTGCATTGATTTCTGCTCCTTTTTCTATTAATAACTTCACTGTTTTGCGATCGGAGATTTCAACTGCATGGTGCAATACTGTTTCCCCTTTTTCATCTTTTTCATTAATATTCTTAAACGAGTTCTTTAATAATTCATAAAATGACTTATTAAAAGCTTCTCTCTTTTCCTCGCTAAACCTCATAACATACCTCACTATAAAAACATACGCCAATTTGGCTTTCTTTAGTGCAAGATCAATTTTTTTTGTTTACTTGCTACTATTTAAGTTATGCGTGTTTTGGTATAAAAAGGCAAGTCTTTTTTCGCGTAGTACACCTTTTTTAACTAAATACTAATATAGTATATGAAGATATAAATATATATGTTTAGTATATTAAGCATATGGGCTGTCTTTCTTTCCAAGACCTGTTCAAATGTCGATGTTCGTGCCACGTTAGTACACCTGGGTAAAACACTAAAATGTAATTTTCTAACTCCTGTATTGAATCCTTTTGCTCTGAATTTAAATCGCTTTCATAATGAACATAGTGCTCTGCTATACCAAATCTTATAACTTTTTGGTTGGTAAAATCTTCTACCTTGTAATGATGAGTAACGCTAAACCTTTCTAAAATTGGCTTGTATTTTAAATTCCACACTTGTTCAGATAGCTTATCACTTCCTAGTAAAAACCTTTTTCCCCTCTCTTCTATACTACTTACTGGAAAACATGCGTTTATTTCTCCTAAACTCCAACTGTCCGATAATACTATCTGCGCTTTTGCAAACTTATACCAAATCTCATAAATAAGTAGGCAAATAACTCACAGAACAAATGGTTTTGATCGAACTTTCCGTAATATTACGAATGAATGCACATACAGTATCCTCCAATAAACTAACAGAGTCATATATTCTATTTTTAATGAGATTGTCTTTCAAATATTGCCATAAACGCTCTACTGGATTTAACTCTGGTGAATATGGAGGTAAATAGATTAAGGTAATATTTTGTGGTATTTTTAAACCTTTGGATCTATGCCATCCTGCACAATCCACAACAAGAAATGCCTCCCTTGTTCCTAAATATTGTGACATCTGCTCAAGGAATATATTCATACAATCAGTATTGACGTTTGGTACGAATAAGCTAGAACTCTCTCGATTTCTAGGATTAACTGCACTATAGAGATAAAAGTTTTGCCTACCTAATTTTACCTTAACCTGTGTCCTAATGCCTTTTTTAAACCACCCGTGTCCAATCTTTGAATGTGTGCCAAACCGCGACTCATCGAAGAAAAATAGCTCTTTTTCGGGATACGTGACAATAGTTTCATTAAGATTTTTTTTTAAACTCTTCTTGTTTATTTTTATCCTGTTTATTGTGCACAGGCCTTGGAGTAATATACGAAAAACCTAACTTTTGCATCAGTCTATGTGCTGTAGACTTACTTATACCAAATCTCATAAATAAGTAGGCAAATAACTCACAGAACAAATGGTTTTGATCGAACTTTCCGTAATATTACGAATGAATGCACATACAATATCCTCCAATAAACTAACAGAGTCATATATTCTATTTTTAATGAGATTGTCTTTCAAATATTGCCATAAACGCTCTACTGGATTTAACTCTGGTGAATATGGAGGTAAATAGATTAAGGTAATATTTTGTGGTATTTTTAAACCTTTGGATCTATGCCATCCTGCACAATCCACAACAAGAAATGCCTCCCTTGTTCCTAAATATTGTGATACCAATTCTCAATAATAATGAGACAAATGAAAAAGAGTGCTTTCCGCCTATAAATGGAGGTTTAAGTGAATTTATCGTATATTCTATTTGTCTTCCCAATAACGAAGTTTGGTATGACATCTGCTCAAGGAATATATTCATACAATCAGTATTGACGTTTGGTACGAATAAGCTAGAACTCTCTCGATTTCTAGGATTAACTGCACTATAGAGATAAAAGTTTTGCCTACCTAATTTTACCTTAACCTGTGTCCTAATGCCTTTTTTAAACCACCCGTGTCCAATCTTTGAATGTGTGCCAAACCGCGACTCATCGAAGAAAAATAGCTCTTTTTCGGGATACGTGACAATAGTTTCATTAAGATTTTTTTTTAAACTCTTCTTGTTTATTTTTATCCTGTTTATTGTGCACAGGCCTTGGAGTAATATACGAAAAACCTAACTTTTGCATCAGTCTATGTGCTGTAGACTTACTTACCTCAATAGAAAACATTTTCTCAATTATGATTTTTAATTTCTTAGCCGTTAGGTTGGCTCCTTCTTCTGCTATGACATTTTTAATTTCTTCTTGCTGCTTGTAGCTCAACTTCGGCTTTACTCCACGTCCTGGTTGTATTTTAAACGCATTGACTCCTCCTTCCTTAAATCTTGTAATCCACTTCATCAATGTAGTTCTAGTAATTCGGTATATTTGAGCAACTTTTGTTATTCCATATTCTTTTGCAGATATTATTGCCTGTAATCTTCTTCCTATCTCTCCTCTTATGCCGTGCTTCTTTAATTCCAGGTTACACTTATTATATAATTCTTCTCCTATTGCTTTACTTTTTCCTGCCATAACTCCCCACTAATTCTTAAATTATTCTATTTTAGAAATTTTTCTTTATTCCTCTATTTATTTTTAGGAATTGGTATTACCACTTTCTTTACAAAGGGTTTGATGTTACCATTTGATGAACTATTCTGAATTTATTGAATGAACATTAACATAAAGAATCTAGTTCATGCTTTTTCTAAATTGCCAAGTTTAGGACCATCATCATCACGCAGGTTGGTTATACATTTACTCCAAAACAAAGAGAAAGTTATGCTACCACTTGTATCTTTGATTAAAGAGCTAGCAGATCTTATAGTAGAATGTGAGATTTGCGGAAATCTAGATACTAAATCACCTTGTTCTATTTGTACTAACCCAAAACGTGACACTAAGTTACTGTGTGTAGTAGAAGAATTGGGTGATCTATGGGCGTTTGAAAAAGGAAATATATATTCAGGTTTATACCATGTTTTGGGGGGCAGATTGTCTGCAATAAACGGCATAGGTCCAAAAGAACTTAACCTTGATACTATTCTGGAAAGAGTGACAAAATCTAAAGTTGAAGAGATAATTATTGCAATTAATCCGACATTAGAGGGTCAAGTTACTGCACAATATATAATTGAATTGCTAAAAAATTTGGATGTGAAAATATCACGTCTTGCTTGCGGCATACCAATGGGCGGAGAAATTGACTACCTAGATGAAGGAACGCTGAGGATAGCACTTACTTCAAGACAGGATATTAAATAATTATCACAGTCATTCCATTTCTTTTTAGCAAACTATAAGTTTCTTACCATACTACCACTACTTATAAAACACTAAATTTTAGTGACATACTTCAGCCTAAAAACTTGCTTTACTAATTGAAAATATTGTACACTTAAAACATAGTGTTTTAAAATGAGGAGTTATGTTAACTTTTGTATTAGATGGAGTACGTAATACTTATAATTGGTTAATCAAAAAATTAAGATCAACCGCTCTTGATTTCATTGCGTTATTTAACAAAGAATACGCAGATAGTAAACGAATTGGATACATATTAAAGGATATAAAGATTGACTTAGGACTACAAGTGCCTAATTTAGAAGTGAAAAAATTAAAAGAGTTTGATTTTAAATCAAATGATCTACTTTTAACAAAAAGCGATATTAATTTTCACAATACAGATTTATTAAAGGATATTATTATTAAACCTGATTTCAGCAAAATAATAAGAGAATTAAATCAAGACGAATATGCTCGATATGAGGATATTATTATTAAACCTTATTTCAATTTCAGCGAAATAACAAGAAAATTCAATCTAGACGAATACGAATATGCTCGATATAAGGATATTATTATTAAACCTAATTTCAGCAAAATAATAAGAAAATTAAATCAAGACGAATATGCTCGATATATTGATAACCTAAGCTTTATATTTCCATTAATGCTGGTGTATAAAAACTTTGTGCATAGTGACTGGGTATCTGATAAGTATGGTAATTCTGCACTAATAGAATTAATAAAAACTTGTGATAGTAGGAAAATCATGGAGGAAAAAATAGACTTATGGAAGGAAAAAGGAAAGTTAACAATAGATATCAGTTTGGATGCAGGAAGCTTAGCTTATATAAACGGGATGTTTCCTTTAATACAAAAAGCTATTAAAAACAGGAGTTTTATAATTCAAAACTATTCTGGACTCTATGAAAGTGGAATTGAGCAACTAGTAACTGAATTCAAAGATTGTAAAAGTTTAAAGGAAACACAGGAAGTAATAGACGATCTTACACAAAATTACGTGCAATACATGGAAAGATGCATAGAAGAAAAAACAGGAATAAAAACTATCACATATGATCCATATGGTGTGCTTGATCCTGTAAGTAGCTTGAAAAACATTTCTATTAATGTGTTAGAAAAACATGGATTACTAAGTAAATGATTGTCTGGACTCTTAACTTATAAAATACTATAGTAAAATATAGCGTAAGGGTCTTATGTGCTTAAAAAAACTTATATCGCTAATAACATTCAAAAAGAAAAAAATAGTGCCACAACTTCAAGTGGCGGCTTGGGAAAATGACCGTCTAAACTATAAGCAATTTTCAGGCAAATTCAACACTATAATTAAAACGATTGATCAGTTTTTTACAATAATATCTTTAGAAGGATATGACGGATGGGGTAAGACGTTTTTTCTGAAAGAGTGGGTAAAAGAGTTAAAACAGCAAAATGAAATTGCAGCTTACTATAACGCATGGGATATCAATGCACTGGATCAACCACTTCCTTCTTTTTTAAATTTTCTATTTGAAGATTTATTTGCATCGTATGAAGTAAAAAGAAGCGTTATACAACAGTTCAAGAACATAAACCAAGAACTATTTTCTCTAAACACACTAGGAAAGCTGATCAGTAAATCTCCACTTGCTATGCTTTCCGTATTGCTTGACGCTACAAAAGAGGCTGATAGGAAAGATATTGGTTCTGTACTGAGAGAGTTTAATACTCTTCAAAGAAGAGAAGAAAACATTAAGGATTTTAAAACACAATTGGCAAAAGTAGTTAATAGAATTAGAAAAGACAAAAACATTTATATAATGGTGGATAATCTTGATGTGTGCCGCCCTAAATTCGTTGTCGATTTTTTGGAATCTATAAAGTATATGCTTGATGTGGAGGGGCTGGTTTTCATTATTTCTGTAAGTAAAGATAAGAGCAATGTGCATAAAGCCATTAGCACGATACTTGGACCAAATTTTGACCTAAAATCTTTTACTGATCTCTCTTTACATTTACCGAAGCAACCGATAGAAAAATTTACAAAAGAACTATTTGAAAATATTAAATTACCGAAAAAGTCAAAAAATTTGATTGTAGATAGTTTTATATTTTATGCAGAAAGCCTTTTACTATCGTTAAAAACAATAGAATACTGCGTAAAAAAAATAAAGCTGTGTCTTCTGAATTACACAAGAGAAGAATTACCTGCTCCAAATTTGTTTTCGTTTTTGGTAATACTGCAATCAGTAAATACTGATTTGTATGAGGAGTTAGATTCCTCATGTCAAAGAGCATTGGAAAAAATTGAAAATGAATATAAATCTTTAATTCTAAATGGTCAAGAGGAATGGGAAAAACTTAAAACCTCTCTAGAAGCTGCTTTTGCAGAGAAGGAATCAAAAATTAACAAAGCTATAAAGGATATAATATTTTGAAAAGATACCCTACCTTTGCATATACAAAGATAGGGTAATATTTGATTAACGCCCCTTTACTATGTTATTACCTTGTTCAAACTTTCTGATTAATTCGCTTACGTTGACATTAGATAATTTTTTACCTGCAGATTTGTCATTATGTGAAGCATCAGGTTTACGAAGGTCTTCCTTACTGTTACTCCTAGTAATATTACATCTGACAATGTTTGAATTATTAGACTTATCGCTTATATCTGAAATATTGCTTTTTTCACTACATGAAGACGAATTACTCGACATATTGTCTAAGCTAAAGCGCTTTTTACCTTGATAGATTGGATTCCAATCAAGTGGATTGTAAGCTTTAGCTTTTTTATCAAGAGTACTGCTACTAACATCACTGATACCACTATCCCCTGAATCACGGCGTTGTTTGTTAGAAGTGCTAACGCTTACATGAATATTGTCTTTCATGAGTTTTTGCATTGTTGGGCCAAATGTTCTTCCAAGATTGCTACTTACTGTTTTATTACTATCATTTGCTTGGGAATGAGATGCATTTCGCTCAAAAATCGCTTTTATTCCAGCAAATTTAGCTTGGGAAGATTTCGGAGGAACAGGTGGAGCAACTTTCTTAAGCTTTACTATTTTTTCTAACTCATTCTGCGACGATAACTTGGTCTCTGGTGCTCTTGGTGGTACCGGTGGGGCAACCATGCCTTTTGAGTTAATCTTTCCTTCATTTTTAGGAAAAATTTTTGGATTATTTTTTTCTACTGTAGTATTCATTTTTTTACCTCTAAGCCTATTAACTAGTAGAATTATAAACTTAGAGGTATTAATTTTGTAATAACGATGCTAATAGGTTTCAAATAAGCATCGCCAGAGGACTCTCTATATAATGCTTAAAGGCATTTAAAAATTTTGCTCCTAATGCTCCATCAACTGCTCTATGGTCAACAGAAAGTGTTACTGTCATTATTTCTGCTATCTCTATTTTCTCATTCATAACAATTGGTTGTTTTTTGGATGCACCAACTGCCATAATGCAAGATTGCGGCGGATTGATTATAGCACTGAAGGCTTTTATACCAAACATTCCTAAATTGGAAATAGTAAACCCACCTCCTTGAAATTCTTCTGGCCTTAATTTTCCAGATCTTGCTCTGCTTACTAAATCTTTCACTTCTTTTGATATAGATAAAATACCCTTTTTATCAGCATTTTTTACTATAGGAGTAATTAGCCCATCTTCAAGTGCCACAGCGATTGAAATGTCTACATTCGAGTATTTAAGTATTTTATTATCTATCCACGAAGAATTTATATCAGGAAATTTTTTCATGCTGAAAGCTGCAGCTTTTATGATTAGGTCATTAATTGTTACTTTGTTATTTTCATCTGCTGAGCTAATCTCGTTTTTTAACGATATTAACTTATCAACCTGGCAGTCTACAGTTAAATAAAAATGTGGAACATTCTGTTTGGATTCAGTTAAGCGCTGTGCTATCACTTGGCGCATATTGCTTACTTCAACCATGGTATCTTCCTCGGGCCTTTCACGACTTTCAATGCGTGTACCACTACCTAAAGACTCCAACACATCAGCCTTAATTATGCGACCATATGGTCCTGTACCTTTTAATTGCTGCACATTAACCCCTTCATTTTGAGCTATTTTCTTAGCTAATGGGCTTATTTTTATTCTACCTTCTACATAACCCTCTGTCATCTGAGTAGCTGACACTGGGATCCATGCTTCTTTTCTTCTGGTCACGCGCTGGAATGACACCGAAGAATGACTTGTTGGCTTTCCGTTTAAATCTTGGTGTTCTGATTTTTGATTATCAACAGCACTTTTTGTCACTTCCTTTTTAACTGCACTATTGATGGAAGTTGAAGTATAGTTGTTAAGTGCACTTTCATCTTCTCCTTCTTCCAGCATTAAAGCTATTGGTTGATTTACAGGCACGCCACTTGTTCCTTCTGTTACTAAAATTTTTGCTAAAACTCCTTCATCTATAGATTCAAACTCCATTATGGCTTTATCAGTCTCTATCTCAGCAATTACGTCGCCTACTTCAACTTTGTCTTGTTCTTTTTTATGCCACTTTACAATTTTTCCTCCAGTTTTGCTCATTGTCGGTGAAAGAGCAGGCATTAATATTTCTATAGGCATTGATTTTGCATTTAAAGATCTATTCAATTTTTAATTTACTCTTTATCTTATGTCAATCTAATCGTGAATTATGATGAATAAGTCTGTTACACTATCCCTCACGTCATCCCAGTGCGTGACACTGGGATCTTGGTTCAGTACTATTATCCTATTGTTTTTATTATTTAGCCATAGCTTGTTTGCTAATAACTTTGTTTCAACCAAATCAAATAAAATCAACATGAGAACGGGGCCAGGGTTTCACTATCCTGTAAAATGGATATACACTTGCAAAAATCTGCCCCTGAAAGTGATAGAAGAGTTTGAGAGTTGGAAAAAGGTCTGCGATATAGATGAAGACTGCGGATGGATAAAAGGCAATCTGCTTAGTGATAAGCACCACGCAATGATAAAAGAAGATACTTATGGATATCAAAAACAGAGTGTAGACAGCAAGATTACTATGAAAATAGACAAGTTCGTTGTAATGAAAATAGAAAAATGCAACGAAGAATGGTGCTTTCTTTCCACCCCAAAACGTAAAGCATGGGTACAAAAAAAACATATATATGGGGTTGATTAGGTTGATAAAGGATCTGGATTAACACTAGTTTCCGGACCTTCTGTAGCAGGTGAAGCAGAGGATGCACTGACTTCTTCATGCTCTGGAGAATGTAACCGTTCACGGAGATAAGGTGGTTTACAAAGTAAGTATAAAAGTGTAAAGAGATAGGAAGCTAAATATGGAATGGGTAAATGACAACAGTGCTGCAAGAAAAGGTTGTAGCAGAAAACGCTAATCTCAAGGAAGAAATAAAAGCACTGATCAGAGAAAATGATAGCTTGAAAGCAAAAATAGTTGAATTAGAAGACAAATTGGGCTTAAATTCGCAAAATTCATCGCTGCCACCATCACGAGATATATATCGTAAGAAAGCAAAAAAGAAAAGTGATAAAAAACCAGGAGGTCAGCCAGGACATAAGGTGCATAAGCGTGAATTAATGGCTGCAGACGAGGTAGTGAGATGCACAATTGATACAATTTGTATGTGTGGAGGTAAGATTACTTTAGAAGATGAAATTATTCATCAGAAGGCAGAGTTGCCAGAAATTAAGCCAATTGTAACTGAGTACAGGTTGCAAAGAGGACATTGTAGAGTATGTAATAAAAGAATTACAGCAAATTTACCCGAAGGTGTTGCAAGAGATTTTCTAGGACCCAATGCTAAAACAGTTATAAGCAGCCTTAGCGGCTTTTTTATTAACTCAAAAAGAGAGGTACAGCAAATTTTGGGCAGTATTTTTAATCTAAATATAAGCCTTGGTTTAGTCTCAAATACTGAACGCAGGGTATCGAAGAAGTGTGCATCTGAATATGAGAAAATGAAGGAAGAGTTGCAAGGAAGCGAGTATTTGCATATAGACGAAACAGGGCACAGAAATCAAGGAAAGAGAGGCTGGAGTTGGGTAATAACAAACAAAGCGTTGACACTTCTGAAGGTAAGCGAGTCTCGTGGTAAGAAGGTGTTGAAGAGTTTACTGCCAGAATATGATGGTATATTTGTGAGCGATAGATACGCTGTATACAATTACTTCAATCGTGAAAATAGACAGATATGTTGGGCACATCTGGCAAGAGATTTTGAGAGATTTGCCCATAGTAAAAATGTTGAAGTGAGCAAAATTGGCCAAGCACTAAAATCGCTCAGCAATAAGGTGTTTGTAGTAGATAAGGCAAAAAAACAAAATTTGATAGATAATTTGAGATTTTATCGACTGGTGCGAAAAATTCGGAAAAGGGTAAAACATTTTTTACGTAAAATGACGAGGGTTGCAAATAGCACTCAAGCTTCAAGAATGGCCGCTAAGATGTTACGATCTGAGGATATGATGTGGAAGTTTTTAAGAAAACCTGAAGTGATAGAAACAACTAATAACCTTGCAGAACGGCAAATTAGACGGTACGTAATTTATCGTAAAAACAGCTTTTTCACCTGGTCAGAACGTGGAGAAAGATTCGTGGAAAGAATGTTGTCGATATTTTTGACATCACGTCTCAATGGCCAGAACCCCTTTCAAAAGCTACAGAATCTAGTAGCTGTCACTGCTTAGTTCTTTAATTCATTCTCACAATCCGTGAACGGTTACGAAATTTACTAAGCAGAAAAAAAGGCAAAAGAAATCCCGTGTTAGCTAGTTGTCACTCCCTAATCCTGCAAATTGGCGTACTATACTGTCTTAAACGCTTTATAAGCGCGTTTCAGCTTGTGTAGGTAAAAACCTAGAAATGTTGTGAAGACATAAGGTGCACATAGTGCAAAAAATTAAAAATAAGACGCCAACTACGTTGTTTTTTTGCTGTTTAATCTGCACAGATGAAGATAACTGAATACCTTCAGTTTCATGATAAGGGGGCTGGCGAAGTTTGTCAAGTAGGTTTTATGGCCTAGCGTCACGCGCTGGAATGACAATTTCGATTATTTCATACATTGACTTCGGTAAATCCAAATTATATTAGCTACATCTAACGAATTTTACACTTGCTAAGATTGCGCTATTTGAGTATCTTTAACTGAAAGAAGTTATTTTTTATCCAATATGAAAAAAGCCTTTATATTCACATCCTTAATAGCAGTTGTATTAATAGTCATTACTTTTTTGTATAAAAACAGCGGAACTGACAATTCACAAGTAGTGAATGTCTATTCATCGCGCAAAGAAGAATTAGTACGTACTTTATTTGATGAATTTACAAAAAATACAGGCATTAAAGTACGTTACATCATTGATGATTATTCTCAGCTACTTTCACGCATGGAAAATGGCGGTGAAGCTGACTTACTTTTAACTGCAGATGCAGTGAACCTGATTTTGGCAAAAAAAAGAGGGCTTTTATCTCAAGTGGATTCAGAGATTTTAAAAAGTGTTATACCTGCAAAATTTAGAGATAGTGAAGATTATTGGTTTGGCCTTACAAAAAGAACCAGAATATTGGTTTATAATAAAGAGTCAGTAAATCCTAAAAACTTAAGTACTTATGAAGATTTAGCAAATGAAAAATGGAAAGGAAAAATATTAGTGCGTTCTTCTACAAGTCCATATAACCGGTCATTGATTGCTTTTATGATTGCAAATAATGGTTTTGAAAAGACGAAAGAATGGGTAAGTGGAATTGTGAGTAATATGGCAAGAAAACCAAGTGGTGGTGATACTGACCAAATTTATGCTGTAGCTGCTGGTGAAGGAGATGTTGCAATAGTAAATAGTTATTACTTTGCAAGAATTCTTTCATCAGAAAATAAAAAGAATGTTATAGACAAGCTAGGGGCTTTTTTTCCTAATCGCAATGATCACGGCGTAATGGTAAACATCAGTGGTGCAGCAGTAACAAAAAACGCAAAAAACAGGGAAAATGCTATAGTCTTATTGGAATTTTTAGTAAGCAAGCAGGCTCAAGAGCTATACGCTAAAAAAAACCAAGAATACCCTGTTATTGAAGGCGTTGAAACTTCCGATATACTAAAGTCTTGGGGAAATTATCCACAAAGTGATTTACCTCTAAGTGAACTTGAGAAGCATCTTTTTGAGGCTGTTATGATAGCGGATGAGTGTAAGTGGAAGTAATCCCCAGTGCAACTGAACACTGGGATGAAAGATTTATGCTAATGTACCTTACTCTTGACTCGCTGAACTTTTTCTTCCTTCTAACTTAATTTTGACTTTACTATCTTTTTCTGTTCTTTCACCAAAACAATTGCTGCACAAGAGGTCTATTGAAAAACAATAATAAGAAAGTAGAATAGGTTCAAGTAGTTGAAAAGGAAACTATGCACAAGAGAAGGAATTTGTTAAACATCTCAGACCTTACAGTCGATGATGTAGGAAATATAACTAAGTTGGCTAACCAGTACCTTAAAAAAGAAGCTGCAAATAGTCATATCTTGGAAAATAAGACAGTAATAAATTTATTCTTTGAAGATTCAACGCGTACACTTGCGTCTTTTGAAATAGCAGCAAAAAGCCTTGGAGCAAATGTTGTAACTTTGCCAATAAGATCTTCTTCTATTAACAAGGGAGAAGATCTAAAAGACATGATCAAAACATTAAATGCAATGAATCCTGACTATATAATAATCAGGCAAAAAAATAGCGGTATTGTTAATATGCTGGCTAAGAATGTTAGCTGCTCGCTAATCAACGCAGGCGATGGAAGCAGTGAACACCCAACTCAAGCTCTTGCAGATTATCTTGTAATCAGCAGTCATAAAAAGCAAATAAAGGATCTCAAAGTTGTGATATGTGGAGATATTCTGCACAGCAGAGTTGCAAGGTCAAATATAAGGTTGCTAAAAATGTTTGGAGCAGAGATAAGCTTGGTCGCACCACCAACTTTGATTTGTAAGCATTTTCCTGAAGTAGATTCAGTCCATTATTCATTAATTGAAGGTATAAAGGATGCTGATGTAATCATGCTTTTAAGACTGCAGAAAGAGCGCATGAATAATAGTTGTTTTGTTCCTTCAGAGAAAGAATATTTTCATTTGTATGGACTTGATTCACAAAAGCTATCATACGCAAAACCAGATGCGATTGTTATGCACCCAGGGCCAATAAATAGAGGGATTGAGATTAGCAGCGATGTAGCAGATTGTGTTATTTTACAGCAAGTAGAATTTGGATTGGCAATACGTAAGGCAGTGCTGCACTATTATAGGCCTTGTTAATATTAAAAGATGCTACACAACTAATGCGAAAGAAGGGTTTTTTCATGAAATGACGAGGCTTGTAAATGGTTTGAGAATGGCCATTAAGATGTTAAGGCCGAGGATATGGTGTGGAAGTTTTTACGAAAGCCTGAAGTCAATCAACAACCTTGCAGAACGGCAAATTAGACGGCTATCGTAAAAACAGCTTTTTCACCTGGTCAGAACGTGGAGAAAGATTCGTGGAAAGAATGTTGTCGATATTTTTGACATCACGTCTCAATGGCCAAAATCCCGTAACCGTTCACGGATTGTGAGAATGAATTAAAGAACTAAGCAGTGACAGCTACTAGATTCTGTAGCTTTTGAAAGGGGTTCTGGCCATTTAGACGTGATGTCAAAAATATCGACAACATTCTTTCCACGAATCTTTCTCCACGTTCTGACCAGGTGAAAAAGCTGTTTTTACGATAGCCGTCTAATTTGCCGTTCTGCAAGGTTATTAGTTGTTTCTATCACTTCAGGTTTTCTTAAAAACTTCCACATCATATCCTCAGATCGTAACATCTTAGCGGCCATTCTTGAAGCTTGAGTGCTATTTGCAACCCTCGTCATTTTACGTAAAAAATGTTTTACCCTTTTCCGAATTTTTCCCACCAGTCGATAAAATCTCAAATTATCTATCAAATTTTGTTTTTTTGCCTTATCTACTACAAACACCTTATTGCTGAGCGATTTTAGTGCTTGGCCAATTTTGCTCACTTCAACATTTTTACTATGGGCAAATCTCTCAAAATCTCTTGCCAGATGTGCCCAACATATCTGTCTATTTTCACGATTGAAGTAATTGTATACAGCGTATCTATCGCTCACAAATATACCATCATATTCTGGCAGTAAACTCTTCAACACCTTCTTACCACGAGACTCGCTTACCTTCAGAAGTGTCAACGCTTTGTTTGTTATTACCCAACTCCAGCCTCTCTTTCCTTGATTTCTGTGCCCTGTTTCGTCTATATGCAAATACTCGCTTCCTTGCAACTCTTCCTTCATTTTCTCATATTCAGATGCACACTTCTTCGATACCCTGCGTTCAGTATTTGAGACTAAACCAAGGCTTATATTTAGATTAAAAATACTGCCCAAAATTTGCTGTACCTCTCTTTTTGAGTTAATAAAAAAGCCGCTAAGGCTGCTTATAACTGTTTTAGCATTGGGTCCTAGAAAATCTCTTGCAACACCTTCGGGTAAATTTGCTGTAATTCTTTTATTACATACTCTACAATGTCCTCTTTGCAACCTGTACTCAGTTACAATTGGCTTAATTTCTGGCAACTCTGCCTTCTGATGAATAATTTCATCTTCTAAAGTAATCTTACCTCCACACATACAAATTGTATCAATTGTGCATCTCACTACCTCGTCTGCAGCCATTAATTCACGCTTATGCACCTTATGTCCTGGCTGACCTCCTGGTTTTTTATCACTTTTCTTTTTTGCTTTCTTACGATATATATCTCGTGATGGTGGCAGCGATGAATTTTGCGAATTTAAGCCCAATTTGTCTTCTAATTCAACTATTTTTGCTTTCAAGCTATCATTTTCTCTGATCAGTGCTTTTATTTCTTCCTTGAGATTAGCGTTTTCTGCTACAACCTTTTCTTGCAGCACTGTTGTCATTTACCCATTCCATATTTAGCTTCCTATCTCTTTACACTTTTATACTTACTTTGTAAACCACCTTATCTCTGTGAACGGTTACAAAATCCCTTCCAAAAGTTACGACTGCTTAGTTCTTTATTCATTCTCACAATCCGTGAACGGTTACTTGTTTTTAGCGTTAAGCAGCAAAATTAATAATTTGAGAATTTTCCTGAAAAAACTTACCACAAACTGGTCACAATTTTCTGTGAAAGACAGATATAGAAAGACTAGAGTATCCACCTTAAGTTCATTGAATTTTCTTACCTTTGCTTCTTAACTTGACGCGTATAGTTTATTTAACGCTCCCTAAGTTCGCCATTGCCTGAACGGATACAATTATTTTAACTATAAAAGCGTTTTACTTTTTGCTCAGCATATCCATCATAACTGGCTTACTTTTAGTGATTCATGGAGTTAAAAAAGTCAGCATTGCTCTTTGTTAAAAGTAGTTTGTCACGTAAAAATTCCATTGCTTCAACAGATCCCATAGGATTGAGTATTCTACGCAACACCCATATTTTATTTAGTATAGCCTTATCAACTAATAGCTCTTCCTTCCTTGTTCCGGATTTTGTAATGTCAATAGCTGGAAATATACGTTTATCAGAAAGTTTTCTATCAAGTATAATCTCAGCGTTTCCTGTACCTTTAAACTCTTCAAAAATAACCTCATCCATTTTTGAACCAGTGTCTATAAGAGCTGTAGCGATGATTGTCAAAGAACCACCATTTGCAATATTACGAGCCGCTCCAAAAAAACGCTTGGGTCTCTGCAGTGCATTTGAATCCACACCACCAGTTAGAACTTTCCCAGACGAAGGAATAACAGCGTTATAAGCACGTGCAAGTCTAGTAATATTGTCAAGTAGGATTACCACATCTTTTTTATGCTCAACCATTCTTTTAGCTTTTTCTATTACTATTTCAGCAAGCTGTACGTGACGGTAAGCAGGCTCATCAAACGTAGAACTCACTACCTCACCTTTTACAGAACGTATCATATCTGTTACTTCTTCAGGTCTTTCATCTATAAGTAACACTATTAATTCTATTTCAGGGTGATTTATAGCTATAGAGTTAGCCATTTGCTGAAGCAATACAGTTTTTCCTGTGCGAGGTGGAGCAACTACTAACGCTCTTTGCCCTTTTCCAAGAGGAGCTACTATATCTATAGCACGCATGCTTAAGCCTTTTTTATCATCACCACTATTACACTCAAGTACTATGCTTTCCTCAGGATAAAGAGGAAGCAAATTATCAAAATGGACGTACTTTCTTAATTCACTGACTTCAGTAGAGTTTATACTTTGAACCTTAGTTAAAGTAAAATATCTTTCTTTATCACCAGGTGGCCTTATTTCTCCACATGCCATATCTCCTGTACGTAAATTAAACTTCTTTATTTGCCCGTTAGAAATATAAACATCATCGGTACTTGGGGCATAATTTGCACTTGCTGAACGTAAGAAACCAAAACCATCAGGCAATATTTCCACTATTCCACTCCCTGTGGTTATGCCTCCTTCTTCGCTCATTTTCTTCATTAAGCTGAATATCATTTCCTGCTTTAGCATTCTACCATTGCTTTTACCGTTAGTTGAAATTTTTCTTTCTTCAGCTAACTCTAACAATTCTTCTGCTGTTTTCTCTTTTAATTCGCTCAGATCTAATGTTTTTCTGTTTTTCTCAGTACCTTCATTGACCATCTGTTTTACTGTATCGTTATTGTGAATTTGCTCACTTTTTTCAGGTTGAGCTGTAACCTTTCCTTTTGCCAAAACATCTTCATTGATTGTTGTCATAATCCTCCAAAAATTTTAATTGATGCTTACTAACCTAAAATGTGACTATAAGATAATAAATTAGGCTGAGCTAGTTTTAGTGCGTATTAAGCTTAATTATTATTAAACCCCGTACTTTACTTACATTATACTAATAAACACTAGCAAGTCAAGTTAATTTAATGTTAACAAAGCACAAAAATTTGAGGATTTTCAATAGCTATTCTTTATATTTTTTAACCTTTCTTGCTTCTCTTCTTCTACTTTTGCTTTTTCCACTTCTGCTTCTAAATTTTCTTGACTACATAAGCCAAGTAGTACAGGATCTTGGGGTTTTATATTTTGCATGTTATGATGAGATCCATCTCTTACTTGCTCAACTGTGTAATTTGTTGTACTAATTAATTTAGCTATAACGTTATTGTCCAAGATAGGAAATTTTTTTACTAAATAATAAATCGCATCAGGTTTATCTCTACGCCTTGCCGTAGAGGCAAAGCCAAGAATGCTACCAATCGCTTTACTCCTTTTTTTTATATTTTTTATAATCAAATTTGGTACACGGTTTGAATTTTTTTTGCAATCATCGATTTCTTTTTCAGTAATTACCCCAGAGATAATAGGGTTATATTTTTCAACTTCTATTTCCTCATCAGCTATGTCTTGTACTTCTTCAAGGGCCAACCTACAGCATTGTGCTATTTGATTAAAAGTTAAACCAGTGTTGTCTACTAACCAAGCAGCTATTTGCATTAGAAACTGTTTATTTCTATCGTTATTGCCCTTAGAAGATTCCATTGACATCAAAAAAGCATCTCCCATTTAAAGTATCCCTTACTGTTATACAGAGCTAAAATATAAGCTATTAAAACTAAAAAAGCATTAATTTTGTCATTCAATGACTTTTTGTTTGTCACTTCCCACCTCTTAAGTTAATTAAATGCGCTTACGTTTAAGCATATTTCAAACGATTCAAAAAAATATTTTCCCTTCTTAAGGTATAGTATAACTCAGTCAAACATATGTTTCTATTTAAGAAAAGAGTTAAATTTTAAGTTAATATATTGTAATATTATATATATTGGCTAATAAAGCAACAGGTTTACAAGAATTAAATTATCACTATTCTATAATTAACCATTAATTAACTGAGTTTAAAATGAATGTTAAAAATTTTTTCACTAAAGTAACCGTTGTCCTTTTAGCTTGCTTATTAGTCTTCATGGGAATTGGCAACCTTTTATCAGGTGATGATGAAAAAGAAGAGGTAGCTAGGGTTGGAAAAGAAGTTATAACGTCAGATGAGTATAAATCACTATATCAAAATTATGAAAAGCAAATTTCTGGATCTGATGCGAGTAGAGAACAAGTAAAAAAGCTGAAATATGATTTGCTTAACGCACTTATAGAGCAAAAACTATTGTTTAACCTAATTAGTGAGCTGGGGTTGACAGTTGGAGAAGAGTCTATAAAAAACCATATTAAAAATACCAAATACTTTCAAAATGATAAAGGCGAATTTGACAAAAATAAATTCCATGAAATGCTAAATGACCTGCATATGACAGAGAAAGAGTATATAGCAAAGCTAGAGAAAGTTCTGCCTGCAATGATGTTCATGACTTCGTTATTTAAAGATAATTATCCGGTAACTTTTGGCGAGAGAGTTGATGAGCAGATATACAAAAGTCGCTACCAAACTAGAGTGGTTGATATTGTTAAAATAACTGAAGATGCAGTTACAAACATTCCTGAACCAGATGATCAAGCATTACTTGATTTGTATGAAAGAAATAAATCCCATTTTTATTATCCTGAGTATCGAACTGCGCAATATATTTCCCTAGGCCAAAAGTATTTTGAAGATCAAATCAAGATCTCAGATGAAGAAGTTGATGGTATAATAGAACAACAGGAACTAAAAGATCAAAGAGATGTATTCAATGTAATATTTTCTACCAAAGAAGAAGCTGAGACAGCAAGAAGAGCATTTGAGGAGGGTAAAACAAGCTTTGAACAGATAGTAGGAGAGTTTGGCAAAGCAAAACTTGAGGAAACTAGAGTAAATAATATAACTAAGGATTTTTTACCAGAAGACGTGAGGGAAAAGGTATTTGCTCTCAAAGTAGGTGAAGTAAGTGAAGTTTTAGCAAGCAGTTTTGGTTGGCATATAATAAAAGTGGAAAGTGCGCATCAAATCTCTGATGAAGACTTAGTTGATTTAAAAAAAGACATAAAGTCAGTTCTAACTAACCAAAAGTCTTTTGAAAGAGTCAATGATTTCATAAACCAAGTGAACTATAAGATATACAATGGTTCAGAAATTGAAGAAATATTGAGTGAATATAATTTACCTATACAAACTATTGGTCCAGTAGATGCGAGTGGAAAAGATCAAAGCGGTAATAACGTAGGAGATTCTAGTGATTTGATTTCTTTCATTTTTTCGCGAGAAAAGGATCAGAAAGGTTATTTCAAGGGCGTTGGGGACGCTGTTGTTAGTGTAAAAATCATTGATATCGTTCCACCAAAATTGCAAAGTTTTGAAGAAGGCAGGGCATTAGCGGTAGAGCTTTGGTGTAGTGAGTTTATAAAAGAAAGAATGTTTAAAATTGGGCAAGAGGTTGCAGTTCAACTAAGAGAAAAAACAGATTTGGAAGAAATTCAAGGTGTGGAATTAGTTAAAGGTCAGCAGATGCAACGCAATGAAGTGGATCAACAAAACTACCCCTTTTCTTTTGTAGAAGAGATTTTCAATATGAAAACAACTGGTTCAGTGACAGACCCTATTCAATACAATAATGAAATTATAATAGGTGTTCTAAAAGAAATGCATTCATCAAATGGTAAATTAAACACGCTTGACACCGGAAAACGTGTGATGATATCGCTAAAAGAGCAATTAATTAGCTATCTGGAATCAAAGTATAAAGTCGAAGTTAATCACGCTATACTTGATGATATATAGTCAAAAATCTTATAAGTTGCTTCAAACGCATCCAGTGCCCAGACACACAACTGTACGAACATTGCGATTTGAGAGCAATCTTCACTAGGAAGGATGTCATCCCAGTGCCCAGACACTGGGATCCAGGAATTTTATTAAGTATAAAAGTAGCCGTTTTATGTTAAAATACAACGTTTTAATGATTATGAAAAGGCTGGATTCCAGACTGGAATTACACCATTTGCTGTGCAATTTACCTTCAAAAATGAATGTTCGTATAGCTGTGCACCCGGCGCTGCCCTACATTATTGGTAATTATATTATAAGGTGCAAAAGTTGTATAATTCATTTGACTTAAAACGGCTCATTGTATAAAATTGTGACTAATATATGAATAAAGGTTAACATGGTAGTTAAAATAAGGTTGGCAAGGTTTGGCGCAAAGAAACGCCCTTTTTATAGGATAGTTGTAGCTGATTCACGAGCACCAAGAGATGGGCGTTTTATTGAGAAAATAGGACAATATGATCCAATGTTACCAAAAGACAATAAAAATCGTGTTGTGGTGAAGGCTGATAGATTAAAACATTGGCTAAGCGTAGGCGCGCAAGCAACTGAAAGAGTACTATGGTTCATTAAAAAAGGCATAGTAACTTTAGAAACAGAACCAAAGAAAACAGAAAAGAAGAAAGTAGAGAACGAGAAAGCACAGGGACAAGAAGCATAAGTCTCTTTAAAATGCTAAATACTGATTTAACAAATAATGGTAAATTAGACGATGTCGTATCTTCTGATTTATCAGCTATGAAGGACTTTATCTTCAAAAATGTCAATGATGAAGGTGCTAAGCTTGCTACTGATATTATATCTCATCTTGTTAGTTCAGGTGGAAAAAAAATAAGGCCTAAACTAGTTTTTATTATATGTAAAATGCTAAACTATTCTGGGGAGGATAGGATCAACGTTGCTGCATCGGTAGAGTTTATACACAATGCTACTTTACTTCATGATGATGTGCTCGATGAAAGTGAGGCACGCCATGGAGTTAAAACAGCGAATAAGATTTGGGGAAATAAATCAAGCATTTTAGTTGGTGATCTATTGTTGACTCTAGCATTTAGATGGCTTATAGAGTGTGGAAATTTAAATATTCTCTCTATTTTATCTAAAGCATCGCATTTACTTGTGAAGGGTGAAATAAAGCAGATGACAAAACGTTTTGACCCCCACACAGTCAGGGAAAATTATTTTGATATCATTGGAGAAAAGACAGCATCTTTATTTTCTGCATGCTGTGAAGCTGCATCTACAGTATCTGGTGCAACAAATGACGAAACAGAGAGGCTAAAGAATTTTGGTTTTAATTTTGGTATGGCATTTCAAATAGTTGATGATATGCTCGATTATACTGCTAATCAAGGCACTTCTGGAAAACAAGTCGGAAAAGACTTTTTCGAAGGTAAAGTCACCTTACCTGCTATTATAGCATACGAAAAGGGCAGTCCAGCAGAGCAAAAATTCTGGGAAAAATGCTTTTCTTCAGCTAGACACAATTTTGACCAAGCATTACACTATATTAATCACCATAATGCCATTCAGCTTTCTATGGAAAAAGCTAGGCACTACATTAATATGGCACAAAATGATATTAGTACTTTTTCTGATTCTTTTTATAAAATTACTTTAATTGACTTTTTAAATGCGAGCATAGAAAGACAAATGTAGCTGGTGCTTGATATTTTCGAATTAATTGCTATATATTTATTAGATTCTTAAGGATAGTGATATGTCAGACAGCAGTAAAGAAAAAAAGAGGAAATTTGCCGATATGGTAAATAGGCAGAAAGGTAACGACCAACAAAATGATGATTTAAATGAAGACCTTAATACATTAAAAGAACGTGCAGCTCAGCTTGAAGATCATTTACGCCGTGCTGTTGCAGATAATGAAAACGTCAAACGTATAATGCAAAAGCAAATTAGCGATGCAAGTGACTATGCAGTCACAAAATTTGCACGTGATATGATCGACTCGTGCGACAATTTAAAAAAAGTAATGGAAATTTTGAAAGACGGTGATCCTGTTCATGAGGGGATTAAAGTAGCTTATCAAAAAATTATAAATGATCTAAAAAAACATGGAATAGAGGAAGTAGATCCACTTGGTGAGCTTTTTGATAGTAATTTACACCAAGCTGTTGTGGAAAGAGAAGACAATGAAAAAGAGCCTGGCACTATTATAGAAGTACTACAGACTGGTTATACTATCAAAAATAGGTTGCTCCGTCCTGCAATGGTTATTCTTTCTAAGAAATCTGCTGATTGTGGAAGCGATTAGCATGAGGTAAATGTATAATGACAAGTATTGTCTTTTCAGGTATCCAGCCAAGTGGCGTACTACATTTAGGTAATTATCTTGGTTCAATCAAACAGTGGATAGACTTACAGGATAAATACAAATCTCTTTTTTGTATTGTCGACCTACATGCAATCACAGCAAATAAGCTTCCCGCAAGTGAATTAAAAAGTAATATTTTCAAAACAGCAGCAGCTTATATTGCATGTGGAATAGATCCAGAAAAGTCCATTATTTTTAATCAGTCCACGGTTAGTGGTCATGCAGAACTGGGCTGGCTGCTTGGGTGCTATACACCAATTGGTTGGCTTAATCGCATGACTCAATTTAAAGATAAAGCTGGCGGCGATAAACAAAAAGCCTCTCTTGGATTATATAGTTATCCAGTACTTATGGCTGCAGATATATTGTTGTATCAAACTAAATACGTTCCTGTTGGTGATGATCAAAAACAGCATTTGGAGCTTGCACGTGATATTGCATCAGCTTTTAACAATCATTATAAACTGGATTATTTCATCGTACCTGAAATCTTAACTTTGGATTGCACATCAAGAATAATGAGCTTAAGAGATGGTACAAGCAAGATGAGTAAATCTGACCCTTCAGAACATTCGTGCATTAACCTTGATGATACAGATGACTTAATTGTTAAAAAAATAGAAAAAGCAAAAACAGATTCAATTCTAGGCTTTGATTTTGCTACTTTAGAGTGCCGACCAGAGATAAGCAATTTGATAAACATTTATTCAGTGCTTAGTAATTTAAGTGTGGAAAAAGTGTGTGAAGAAGTGAACAAACATGACATGAAGCACTTCAAAAAAGAGTTAGCTGATTTAATTATCAGTGTTATATCACCCATACGTGAGAGAATGAATGATCTTTTAAAAGACCAATTCCATTTACATGAAATATTAAAAAAAGGTACAAAGAAAGCAGCAGAAATTGCAACCCATAATATAAAAGAAATCAAGGATATTATTGGATTTGCTCAATAGACCTCTTGCATAACCTAAGGAATCAATTCAAAATTGTAAAAACAGGCAATAAGGAAATGTTCAAAAAAGTGTGTCAAACCGCATTTTTAACTCAACTCAATTTTCAATCTACCAGGAAAGAAAATATCAAGTTGAGATATAGTTAAAGCCCAATTAGGATAGTCCAATTTTGCTCTGCCTTTTTTATAGCACAATATACCTGTTTGTACAAGCTAGTAAATGAGCCCTTAGTTTTAGTGAATTTTCTAATCTGTCTATGCAGTCCCTCAATAGGGTTGGTAGTATAAATTAGCCTCACGCGAACTTTAATTTTTATATTCCTTCATTAGCATAATATAATTTTGTGCTGATTGTGTAATATGTTTAATTTCTTCATTCGACATTTTTTTGAAGAACTTTGCTGGCCTGCCAGCCCATATTTCCCCACTTTTTATTACTTTTCCATGTGTCACTAGCGAGCCAGCAGCTACCATAGCTTCAGGCTCCACAACTGCATGGTCCATCACGGTAGAGCCCATACCAATAAACGCTTTATCATGCACCATACATGCATGCAACATACAAAAATGTCCCACTGTTACCATATTGCCAATAGTTGTATCACCACCTGGGTTTCTATCCACATGAATTACCGTTCCATCTTGAATATTTGTTCCATCACCTATTTTTATTGATCCAACGTCCCCTCTGACCACACAATTAAACCAGATGCTCGCATCTTTTCCTATTTCAACCTTGCCTATGATATGCGAACCACCTGCGATGAAAGCACTTTCGTCTATTTTTGGTTCATAATCTTTGTATTTTAAAATGTGATACATATTAAGCCCACAGTTTTATGCATATGCTAACCAAAATAAGGTAGGCAGTAAATACATACTTATACCAATTCCTAAAAATAAATAGAGGAATAAAGAAAAATTTCTAAAATAGAATAATTTAAGAATTAGTGGGGAGTTATGGCAGGAAAAAGTAAAGCAATAGGAGAAGAATTATATAATAAGTGTAACCTGGAATTAAAGAAGCACGGCATAAGAGGAGAGATAGGAAGAAGATTACAGGCAATAATATCTGCAAAAGAATATGGAATAACAAAAGTTGCTCAAATATACCGAATTACTAGAACTACATTGATGAAGTGGATTACAAGATTTAAGGAAGGAGGAGTCAATGCGTTTAGTAACCGTTCACGGAGATAAGGTGGTTTACAAAGTAAGTATAAAAGTGTAAAGAGATAGGAAGCTAAATATGGAATGGGTAAATGACAACAGTGCTGCAAGAAAAGGTTGTAGCAGAAAACGCTAATCTCAAGGAAGAAATAAAAGCACTGATCAGAGAAAATGATAGCTTGAAAGCAAAAATAGTTGAATTAGAAGACAAATTGGGCTTAAATTCGCAAAATTCATCGCTGCCACCATCACGAGATATATATCGTAAGAAAGCAAAAAAGAAAAGTGATAAAAAACCAGGAGGTCAGCCAGGACATAAGGTGCATAAGCGTGAATTAATGGCTGCAGACGAGGTAGTGAGATGCACAATTGATACAATTTGTATGTGTGGAGGTAAGATTACTTTAGAAGATGAAATTATTCATCAGAAGGCAGAGTTGCCAGAAATTAAGCCAATTGTAACTGAGTACAGGTTGCAAAGAGGACATTGTAGAGTATGTAATAAAAGAATTACAGCAAATTTACCCGAAGGTGTTGCAAGAGATTTTCTAGGACCCAATGCTAAAACAGTTATAAGCAGCCTTAGCGGCTTTTTTATTAACTCAAAAAGAGAGGTACAGCAAATTTTGGGCAGTATTTTTAATCTAAATATAAGCCTTGGTTTAGTCTCAAATACTGAACGCAGGGTATCGAAGAAGTGTGCATCTGAATATGAGAAAATGAAGGAAGAGTTGCAAGGAAGCGAGTATTTGCATATAGACGAAACAGGGCACAGAAATCAAGGAAAGAGAGGCTGGAGTTGGGTAATAACAAACAAAGCGTTGACACTTCTGAAGGTAAGCGAGTCTCGTGGTAAGAAGGTGTTGAAGAGTTTACTGCCAGAATATGATGGTATATTTGTGAGCGATAGATACGCTGTATACAATTACTTCAATCGTGAAAATAGACAGATATGTTGGGCACATCTGGCAAGAGATTTTGAGAGATTTGCCCATAGTAAAAATGTTGAAGTGAGCAAAATTGGCCAAGCACTAAAATCGCTCAGCAATAAGGTGTTTGTAGTAGATAAGGCAAAAAAACAAAATTTGATAGATAATTTGAGATTTTATCGACTGGTGCGAAAAATTCGGAAAAGGGTAAAACATTTTTTACGTAAAATGACGAGGGTTGCAAATAGCACTCAAGCTTCAAGAATGGCCGCTAAGATGTTACGATCTGAGGATATGATGTGGAAGTTTTTAAGAAAACCTGAAGTGATAGAAACAACTAATAACCTTGCAGAACGGCAAATTAGACGGTACGTAATTTATCGTAAAAACAGCTTTTTCACCTGGTCAGAACGTGGAGAAAGATTCGTGGAAAGAATGTTGTCGATATTTTTGACATCACGTCTCAATGGCCAGAACCCCTTTCAAAAGCTACAGAATCTAGTAGCTGTCACTGCTTAGTTCTTTAATTCATTCTCACAATCCGTGAACGGTTACCATTCGTTATACCTTTTTGTTAAGATACACCATTTACTACATGCTTTGTTTTAATTAATTATTAAAACAAGAGCATAATTTTCAGAGTTATATCTTTTTACCTTAACAATTCTTTTTTGATTTCCTCTTCAACTTTCTCTCTTATATTCACATTAAGGTCCTTCGTCGAAAAATCAGTCATAGCTTCAAGATCATATAGATCTCTTGTCACTTTTTCAATAGCATCATTTATTTCTTCTTTGTCAAATTCCTTTGTAATAGGTCTAATCTTCACATACCCTGGAGAGCCTTTACCATAAATTTCTTTGCTTTTATAAATGCAACCACCTGCACCAGGTTTACTGCTTCTCAAACCACTTCCACACTCTATTATTTCATACTTGACTTGACCATCTTCTATATATGTTATTTTATTATTTTCAGTAGACTTCAATGCACTTGCTGGTATGACTATTTTCTCTAACTCTAAACTCGGTTCATGAATTATTGTGTCCCGATAACTTGTACGTTCAGGACCATATGTTCTATACATACCTCCACCTGCAACAGTGATTAATGACTTGCAATCTTGTTTGTCTGAACGACACATTTTTATAAAAATAGGTCCTCCGTCCTTATCTGAGGAGTTATTTTCCTGGTTACCCCCTCCCTCTGTAACTTTCACCTTAATTACAGGATAATTAGGGTCAATTTTCAGTTTAGCTTTAATATAATCGCCTGGCATTCCTGCTCTACTTTCAGTGGAACATACAGAAGATTCGCAGTTAATAGGTGTATCTTTTATATGACCTGCTTCACCACTTCCCCATGCTTCTATTTCAACACGGTCAAACATTATTGATAAGTCATCTGTATAAACATCTTTACTTTCAGGATCATAGGATTTTTCATTATTTTTTTCAAGATCTGGTTTCTTATTTTTCAGCTGTTCCTTGATTATCTCTTTTAATTTTTCTTTTACTTTCTTTTTTAAACCTTCTAAATCGAACCTACACAATTTATCAGCGTAAAAGACCTCTGTTCTATCTGCTTTAATCAGTTGATCTTTTAATTGTGTACACTTTTGTACTTCATTTTTTTCATCTCTTAATACTTTACCATCCTTATCTTTACAATCCACTTCCTCATACCTTAAGTAGAATGGCTTATCATTTTCATTTTTATTCAAATATTGTTTTGAACGGCTGCATTTTCCATCAGAGCAGATGCAACCATCATCACCTTGATTACATTTTTCTCTATGCTCTACATCTATCAACTTATATACTACTTTGACTTTGTTATTTATAAATTTTTCATCTATGTCTTTATCGTAATCCACGCAGTAACTGCATTTCCCCTTTTCCTGTTTATTGTCGTCAGGGAAGAAAACATACCCTTGCTTATTAAATATTATTTTATCCAACTGATCTTGAAGTCTTTTTATTTTTAAGAGGTCGACTGTTTCCCTTTCCTTGCTTGGAAGATAATAGAACTGATTTGATTCCTTTGAGTAAACAGCATTGTATTGAATATATTTTGTTCCCATTAATTTTAGTGGTATTATTTTATTTTCTCTTTCAAGAACAAACTCTTCTGGTTCTGGCTGCCATCCAGAAAGACAAAGCATTCTACTGTTAGAATTTTCTTTATATTTTATTTCTACTTCTGGTTGTCCTAAGCTGTTCAATTTGCACTTATCTCCCTGAAACTCTTTACATTCCGTTTCAATATCAGGAACATAGCCATATTTTTTCAGAACTTTAAATTGTTGCGGATTACTTTCTAATATACCTTCTATAATATTATCAATATAACTTTTTTCGTTATTACTATCAGTTGTTTTTTTAACTATTCTCGGTTTTACTACCTTTAAAGATAGAGGGCCAATGTTTGTAGAAGAACCAGCATTAACATTAAAAGTACATAAACCATTGCTGTAGGTTCCACGTGCTTCATAAGTACAAGTGTTCTCACTCATCTTCATTCTTATCTTTAACGTGTTACTCTGCTTTCCAGGCGTGTTACTTTTTACTATCTCTACTACCTCAGGCTCCGGAGCAGGTGGTGCCGGGAAACAGCGGACGAACTGTGGATTTTTTTCATCTATACTTTGAGTTCCATGGTATTCAGCACAGAGCTTATCTTTTTCTCTATAAGTTTTGAAGTAATGTGTCGTGCCATCTTTATCCAAAATAGAATGCTTCCTAACTTCATCCGAAGTAGGGCGTTCCTTAGCTTTATCTTTTTTGTATTTTCTGGGAAAATCTAATGCTTTTCCAATCTTTCCGTCTTCTTCTATTAGATCACCAGCTATTACCTTAACTTTAGGGTTAAAGTAATCATTATCTTTATCTGTTATAGGAACAATTCTAACTTGTGGAGGCGACATCGCAAGTTGTTCACAAAACGGAGGGGGGGCAGGTGCAAGTGGAATAGGAGCACATTTTATTTTCTCTTGGTAGCAAGTATCACAAACATTTTCCATTCTTCCAGGGCGAAAAATACTTGCTCCTTCACCTACTTTATCAGCCCATTCAAAAATACCACTTATACAAGCCGCTTTTTGGCTACAAGCACATATTTTAGGAGAATTAGCAAATTTCCTTTTTTCTTCATCAGTAACATTATCTACCCACTCCCACTCGAGACCTTTTGCAATTCCTTCCTTAATTTTTCCATCACCTAACATTTTATCTCCTTCCCAGTCGATAAAAACTGCTGCAGAAACTCCAGCTCCACTTGTCTGTGTTCCATATATTTGGCGGCAGGATGTTCCGTTACCTAATTGATAGCAGTTATCTTTTCCTTCGTAATCACAGACTTGAATCCTTGGATTGAAATAACCATCAATTCCTTGGTCTTTTATTGCTGTGACTCTAATGTATTGTAATAACTTTTCATCAAAATCTAGATTGCTCCAATTAAAGGTAAAAAAATTTGCTAAGCCTTTTCCAGTTTTGTTAGCCGCAGCTTCAGCTTCAGTGTGAAAACGTATCTTTCCACAGGTATCAGAATATCCATTACTTGCAATTAGCAAAATTAGTACTAGGAAAAAAAAATTAGCTTTAAGCTTTACACTTTTCATAAAACACCGGTAACCACTCATTAACTTCTTCCCCTTTTTCCTTTATTGCCTCGTACATATACTTTATCGTCTCTTTGTTAGCTGAAAGTACATGTATTTCTTGCATATTCTTTAAATCTAAATTTAAAGTTACTAACCCTTTATACTGCTTTATCAAAAATAAACCTTCCTGTGTTGGCGTCTGCAGAATTATATTCAGCTCCTCTTTCGATAAAGAAAATGCTTTCATGTATAACCTATTTGCATTGACGTTTGGCATCAAGATCCTTGTATCAACATGTTTATCTAAATATTGAGTAAATTTGCTAGCAAATGCGAGGTTTAAGTTTTCAGTACTTAGGATTACTACAACATTTAGTTCCGTCATTCTTTGCATCCAGTTATCAAACTCTTTCTCTGTAGGAAAGATATTACTTATCTCCCATGCTTCATCCAAAACAAGTATTGCAGGCGAGCCATCACATTTTGCCTCAAAAGAATATAAAAAATAGTAAAGTATCACGGATATACATTCTTTTCGTTTTGTGAGGTTTGCGGTGTTGAGAGATATAATTTTTGTTTCCCAGTCAATATCTGATTCATTACCATCTTGAAATAAGTAAGCAAACTCACCACCGTCACACCATCTACTTATTTTACCCCCGAGGAGCAAAAGCACCTCAGAAATTTGCGCAATAGAACGTGACTCCTTGGGTATAGCAAATATAGAATCCACAATTTTTCTTATCTTTTCTTCTACGTCCACCAAGCTCGTATCGGCTACCATTCTTTTGATCAGTTCAACCAACATATTGCGATTGGAAGCACTATCTTCAATGTTTAGTGGATTAAATTTTAGGCTTTTGTCCTTATACTTCGGATCGATTATATAATATTTACCACTCACTGCTTTAGTAAAAATTATCGACTTTCCAGTGTTATCCAATATGACAATTCTTGGGTTAAACTTTCTTGATTCTGATAATAGGAAATTAATGAGTGAAGTTCTGCCTGAATTTGGAGCTCCAAGTATCGTAGTATGGCCATTATTTCTTTTTCCATAGAAATTAAAGAAGTAAGGATTTCCTTCTTTTGAGAAAAAAACTGTTACCGCTTCTTTCCACCTTCCTCCTTTTAATGTACCTGACGTAAAATCATGCAGCATAGCAAAACTGCAAGCATATTTTACTAATATATTTTTCGGTTGTGTAATAAAGGTAAAATTGCCCGGAAGTTGTGCCCAAAAATGACTTTCCATATGTAGATCAGTTCTAAATATCATGAAGCCAATTAATGACATTATAGAAGATAAATCACTAATATTTTCGGCTAACTTATTCCTATCGTCTGCAAATATTGTAAAAATAATTTTCTGTTGGCAGAAGTCTAGACTAGAGGTCTTTTCAAGCTCTATTATTTCTTCAATTCCTGAGCTTTTAAGTAAGGTATTATCCTCACTAATTTGCAGCATGTTAATTTGTTTATTAAATTCTTTTATTGCCTTACTATTACTAGTAAATATCATTATTTCTGTAATGATAAATTCAGATTCAAGCTGCAAGCACCTATCTATATTGCCTAAGGAGATTTCTCGGTATTCCTTTATGCTGAAAACAGAGCCAAATTTCTGTTGATTTTCAAAGATTGTCTGAAACGTATTGAAACCAAAAGCTATTTTAAAATTTCTAATATATTGCGACAGGTCCCTTTCATGTATTGGATAATCTTTGTGCGTTAATGTAACAATATAGTGGAGAAATTCTATCATTTCAGAATATATTTTACCTTCACTAAATCTTAGACCCAGTTTTTTAGCTCCAAAAGGTCCTAAATCATCGTGAATTAAGTCAGTTATCTTTTGCAACTCCTGGTGGCTTTCCTGTAAAGACAGCTTATGCTTATTCTTTATTCTATTAAAAAAAAATGAATTATTAGTATGCTTACCAAAATCGCTAAACAATATTACAATATATAATTCATTTATATACTGTAATTTACTATCAATAAGTTTATCAAACCGCGCTGAATGTAGCTTATCAGAGAAGTCTTCAGTTTTATTCCATTTTAAGCTCAATTTATTGCGCTTTCGGACAGTATGAATCCAAACGGTAAAATATAGGCTATTAATATTTTTTGATATGCTTTTTCTAATTTCAGTTCTAAGGTCGCTGTAATTATCAACAGAAGAATAATCTTCTAACTTGATTATTTTTAACAACTCTCCCTGTTTTGTTAGTATAGTTTCTTCATTGTAATGACAAGCATAAGGAATGAAATCTAAATCAATGCTCTCTAGTAATGCTAAGTTGTTCTTTTTTTCAAACTTAGAGTTAATTGCTTGTACTTTTAGCTGCATATGCGTATTCAATAAAGATAATTAAAAAAGATAAAAATACTATCTTAATTTTTATCTTTTTTTTCGCTATCGGATTGTAATTTTATATCTTTTGCAAAATTAAATTTTTCTTTTAAGTAGTCTGTTGCCTTTTCTGTACTACCAAACATCATGATCAGTACACCAAACATTATCATAAAAAAGATTAGACCTCTGAACACTACTGCAAGTATCACCGCAGCTATACACAACCCTATGATTGTTGAAGGACTCGTATTTTCTACAGTATCTTTAATTGAAAATGAAGAAATAAAATCTTTTACCGTTTCTTGTACATCCTTTAATTCATCACTCACCGAAGCTTCGCTAGAATATGATGCAAAAATGAAACTTAATAAGGCTATAAAAACCAAAACTTTATTCAATTGAATGCGCATCAACTAAATACCCTTTAAATATTCCTCAAATATAACAACTTTTATATCAATAGGCAAGAACTGAATTCACTTATCCACTACAAGTAACACATATTTAATTTTTACAGATGTGAACATGCTGTAAGCTTTTTATCATCAACAAGAGGTTCCACATTAATGGATGTTAATTTACTTGATAGGAAGTTTGAATGCAATTCAGCTACTGCTGCTATAGCAAACACTGCAGCCATAGCAAGTAGTCCTGCTCCTACCAGTCCTGATGTCATTGCTCCTGCAACAATGCACCCTATTGTAGAGAGAGCACAACCTGCTACGAGTGCAACGTGAAGATTTCTGTTATTGGGTTGTTTAAGTGGAATATCTTCACCCTTTTTCTCATTCACAGGAAGTTTCTGCACAGTTGTAATGGTATTTTTTTTGTCCTTTTTTTCTTCAGATTTCACTGGATCCTTTGTGTGGTCATCATCTGTCATCCCAGTGCGTGACACTGGGATCTTTGATTCTTCTCCTCTGGCTTCAGTTACCTGCTGTAATGACACCTGGGATAACTCCTCCTTAACTTGATCTGGATTTGCTTGACCATCTGAGTTTACACTTTCTTGCACCTGTGGCTCTTCTGGTGCAGTTTGCTCTGGTTGCATTTGATTCTCATTCTCTTTTTGTAGATTATTATTTTCTTCAGCAACACTTGGTATTGAGTTTAACCTTTCCTCAGATGAAGTGCTTGTTATACCAATTCCTAAAAATAAATAGAGGAATAAAGAAAAATTTCTAAAATAGAATAATTTAAGAATTAGTGGGGAGTTATGGCAGGAAAAAGTAAAGCAATAGGAGAAGAATTATATAATAAGTGTAACCTGGAATTAAAGAAGCACGGCATAAGAGGAGAGATAGGAAGAAGATTACAGGCAATAATATCTGCAAAAGAATATGGAATAACAAAAGTTGCTCAAATATACCGAATTACTAGAACTACATTGATGAAGTGGATTACAAGATTTAAGGAAGGAGGAGTCAATGCGTTTAAAATACAACCAGGACGTGGAGTAAAGCCGAAGTTGAGCTACAAGCAGCAAGAAGAAATTAAAAATGTCATAGCAGAAGAAGGAGCCAACCTAACGGCTAAGAAATTAAAAATCATAATTGAGAAAATGTTTTCTATTGAGGTAAGTAAGTCTACAGCACATAGACTGATGCAAAAGTTAGGTTTTTCGTATATTACTCCAAGGCCTGTGCACAATAAACAGGATAAAAATAAACAAGAAGAGTTTAAAAAAAAATCTTAATGAAACTATTGTCACGTATCCCGAAAAAGAGCTATTTTTCTTCGATGAGTCGCGGTTTGGCACACATTCAAAGATTGGACACGGGTGGTTTAAAAAAGGCATTAGGACACAGGTTAAGGTAAAATTAGGTAGGCAAAACTTTTATCTCTATAGTGCAGTTAATCCTAGAAATCGAGAGAGTTCTAGCTTATTCGTACCAAACGTCAATACTGATTGTATGAATATATTCCTTGAGCAGATGTCACAATATTTAGGAACAAGGGAGGCATTTCTTGTTGTGGATTGTGCAGGATGGCATAGATCCAAAGGTTTAAAAATACCACAAAATATTACCTTAATCTATTTACCTCCATATTCACCAGAGTTAAATCCAGTAGAGCGTTTATGGCAATATTTGAAAGACAATCTCATTAAAAATAGAATATATGACTCTGTTAGTTTATTGGAGGATACTGTATGTGCATTCATTCGTAATATTACGGAAAGTTCGATCAAAACCATTTGTTCTGTGAGTTATTTGCCTACTTATTTATGAGATTTGGTATAAGTTTCTCTTGATCCCACTTTGATTAGCTATAGAAAAAATTTTTTACTCTAATGCAAAAAATTACTTCCGCAAACTTAAAGCCTGATTATAATAGACTTCTTGCATAACCCAAACTAAGTAGAAAAAAGGTATAGCTGACCCAAGCAACACGTCATACCGCCGCAGTATCTCTAGATCCCGCTAACAAGTAGCGGGATGACTACCCCTACAACAACATTGCAAGTATTGATTTTTCTCCCCATGAGAAGAGTCTGGAAGCTCTTTCACTCTAAACACGATGTTCACATCCTCAAAATTAATCTCAATTCGCTTAACTAACGTTCTAATAATATCACGTTTAGTTAGCCAGTCTGCATTATCAAGACTTGAGTTAATACTAGAGGAAAATCCCTCTAAATTTGTTACTACTAGAGTGAACTCTTGTGTGAGTTTTTTCTGATCAAATGTTTTTTTCTTTTGTTCTTCAACCATTTTTAAGTTTTGTTTCATTGATTTAATTCTTGGCTCAAATTCTTCTTGATCAATATATTCTTGAACATAACTATCAATTAACCTTGCAATACCACGTTTTAATTTATCTTCTTGTGCTTCAAGCAAAGCGCTTTTTTGATCTAGTGGTAAGTTCTGAAAGTCTTCGTTTATACTCCTCTAATATTCTATTCGGATTTTTTAATAGATGCTTTACTTCTTCCCACACAGCTATGTCTAATGTATCTGTACGAATTAATTTGTTGTTACACATTTTATTACCACCAAAACGGCGTGCCAATACAACGATAATACACCTGATTATTAGTTTTTTTCCCTCCTTATTCCTTGCAGTGCTAGTACCATAATATGCATAATTACAAAGCTTACATACTACTAAACCTTGCAATAAATATCTTGCTCCTCTTTGTCTTGTTCTTGCTATTTTTCTATTCTCTGCTAATTGTTCTTGAACTATATCAAATAAATCTTCGTTTACTATACTAGGTACTTTAATATAAATCCAATCCTCTTTTGGAACAGGATAAGTAGAATAATTATCTTTTGGTTGCTCGCAGGAGTTTTTTTTGGTCTTATATATTTTAATTTTACGCCTAACCTTGTTTTACCAAAAGCTGCTTGTCCTCTATAAGCAGAGTTTTTTAACATACTCAAAACTACAGCCCTATCCCAATATTATTTTCCTGTTCGCGTCATAACGGACATAGCACTTAGCCCACGACATACTTCTCCTATACTCGCTCTTTCTCTTCCTACCCAAAAAAATACTTTACGCACAACTTTAGCTTCTTCTTCATAAATTTCAAATAAGGCTTGTCCTGTCTCTGTATTTTTATTTATATAATGATAGCCATAAGGAGCAGCTCTCATTACACTTATATAACCCTTATTGGCTGCATAAATCTTTCCTCGGCAGCTTCCTTCCATGATTTTTGCACGTTCATATTCTGCTATCATACCTTGCATTTGTAATAGTAATTGAGATTCTGGATTATCGCTAATTTAAAAAAATGACTTCTACTCCTAGTTTCTTGAACTCTTCAAGTAATACCATCTGATATGCATACTTGCGAGATAAACGATCAGGAGAATGAATATAAACCTTATCAATGCTACCTTCTGCTATTTTATCACGTAATTTTTCTAAACCAGGACGGATTATATTAGAACCATTATCAATAAATTTATATTCATTTAATAATTTATGTCCGTCCATACTAATTTGATTCTCTATAGCAGCAATTTGACTTGCTATTGTACCTTCTTGTGCTTGTCTCCCTGAAGAAACTCTTGCATATAATCTAACTGTTACCATTTAACCCTCCTCAAATCTACTTTCTTACATTCAGAGTTTTCTTCCTTTTTGCTCACTTTTATTGGTTTACTTAACACTAATTTTTCATATGCATCTAATAGATACAACTCTGCTAATCTATTCACTTCATAACTACAACGAATACAAACTATTAATTTCTTGTTGCCCATTAGCTCTCCCATATGTTATTCATCGAGACATATGGTTATTTGATCACTAGCTCTATAAATAAATTCAACTCTCTGTTCTTTTTGTAGAAGCTTTCGGGAAATAGTTTTCTCAAGTTTCAGATTTCTTCCAATATTGTTGGCGGAGTCCCTACGTCATACCGCCGCGGTATCTCTTAGCCGCTAACAAGTAGCGGGATGACGATTCTTCAAATCGTCAAGGTGTCATCCCAGTGCCCTGACTACTTGGATCCAGAAAACTTAACTTTAAATAAGTGGCTGCATAATAAAGACTAGATTCCAGCGTCACGCGCTGGAATGACACCATTTTCGGTCTCTTAAGTTGCTTTAGCTACAAACATTAAGAAATTTACCAAATAAAAAAAAGGCAAAGAACTCCCGTGGTGCGAGTTTTGACTCTATATTACTGTAAGTGGCGCTGTAATAATGTGCTAACGCTTAAAATAAGCGCGATTTGGCTGAATGTAGAAAAAATAAAAAAGACATGCAGCCGCTATAATTTTATGTAATCCGCCAATAAATACCCTGAGTTTTTTACTGAATTTTGTCATTGAGCCTGCAGGTCAAAAACAAGTTTTGAGTCATAAATACCCTTATTATCATAATAAGGGGACTGGCGAAACTTGTAAAGTAATTTTTTGCAATATCAGGGGATAATTTCGACCATAAATCCCTATCAATAAATTTTAACAAAAATACTTTAGTGCATTTTCAAATATAAGCATTCCATCGCCATATTTTGGTATAGCACTTCCTAAACGTTTACATTTTTCTTTTTCAAGAGGCCAATTATCTTGCTGAGTAAAAAATATTCCCCTTTCTGGATGGGGCATTAAAGCCAATACTCTCCCACTTTTATCTGATAAAGCTGCCAGATCGTATGTAGATCCGTTCGGATTGTAAGGAACTTGTAGGTTAGCATAGTTGCCATTTTCATCAATGTAACGTAATGCGGTGGAATTGTTCTCAATCAATTGGTTCAAAATATCTTGATCCATAAAAAATTTGCCTTCCCCATGAGCAATAGGGAGATATAGTTCACTCAGGCCCCGTAGCCAAACAGAATTACTCTGCGGATTAACTCCCACTCTAATCCAACGGCATTGATAATTGCCTATATCATTATGGATTAAAGCTAGACTAGAGAACTCTGGAATTAATTTTACTAATATCTGACAACCATTACATATTCCTATAATCAGCTTGTCCTGAGATAAAAACTCTTGAAACTCATCCAACAAGTTGTTTTTAATACGTAAAGCAAACGCATTACCAGCACCAGTGTCATCACCATAGGAAAAACCTCCTGGAATTGCAAGTATATTGCTTAATTTCAGTTCACTTGGATTATCTATGATATCATTAATGTGAACGATTTTTACTTCAATATTACTAATACCAAGTTTTCTGCTGCATTCCATAAATGCAAATGCGGTTTCTTTTTCGCAATTTAAGCCATAACCAGATAGGACTGTGATTTTCATGAATTGCTAAAAATTAAAAAATTCGAATTTCTTTTTTACAAAATTTGCTACTAAATTTAACGCAAATAACACCAATAATAAAGCTATAATTGCAATAGCAGCAAGTTCAATAAATGCAATTTCAGGACTACTTGACCATATGTATATTTGTACAGGCAGAACAGTCGCCGGATCGAAAAAGGACGTAGGTGTATCAGCAATAAATGCCACCATACCTATCATAAGTAAAGGGGAAGATTCACCTAAAATCCTTGCAATTGCAAGCACAGTACCATGTATTATTCTTGGTAACGCAATCGGTAAAGAGTGATCTAATATCACCTTGATGTGAGGCGCACCGAGCGCAAACGCTGCATCTTTTATCGTAATAGGAACATTCGCAAAGGCATTTTTTGTTGCAATTATAATATTAGGTAACATCATAAATGAAAGAGTCATTCCACCAACAAGTGGTGAAGAGCGTGGTAGCCCAAATATGCCAAGATAGAGAGTTAAGCCCACTACACCAAATATTATTGAAGGCACTGCAGCAAGATTATTCATGCTAATTTCTACAATATTAGTCATTAGCCTATTTTTAGGCATAAATTCGTAAAGACAGATGCCCGACATAATTCCTATTGGTAATGCTAATGCTAGGCACACTATAATTGTCATTAATGAACCGATAAATGCCCCTAAAATCCCTGCATTCTCAGGTTCACGAGAGTCAGATTTAAGGAATAAAGACTTATTAAAAAATTTTTTCACTCTCCTCTTTTCTTTTAGCCAATCAAGTAATTTAGCATAACGATCATTTAAATGTTTATCTTTATTTATTGAATTAATTATACTTGACGCGGTAAACCAGATCTCATATTCACCACTATCTTTTACTTTCTTACGAAAAAATTTCTCTAGTTCTTTGTAAGAATTACGACTTAAAATTTCGTCACTGTCTTTAAAATCAGTTCCTTTAAACACCTTACGTAAAGAATCGTTGAGTAAGCCAATGGACTTATACCGCAAATCACTAGGATTATTTGTTAAAGTAAGATCAGCACTTATTTCAATTGGCAATAAAATTTTCGTTACTGTTAAGGCACTGTAAGAGTTAACTAATATACTCAACAATATACACACAGGACAGCCAAGTGAGATAACTAGTGCCATGAAAGAGCAAAAGCGTAACGCTCTGTTCTTTTTATTTTTCCTTTTTATACGAGCATGTACACGCCTTGACTGAAGTAATTTAAGGAATTTTTTCTTTATACTCATTTATTTTTCCTGGATCCTATCGTCAAGCCCACATCTGTACAAACGTCCAGTTTAATAAACGTTGATGTCATTCCAGTGCTTGACACTGGAATCCAGTTATAAAAATATTTACAAATCAGGCAATTGGTAACAGACTCCATGCTAAAAACAACATCCATGATATAGAATAAGGTAGATCCCAGTATCAGCTACTTGGATGACACTGGGGAAGTGCTGGGATGACACAATTGACATCACTCCCTATTGTATCTACTTAGATTTCTTTTTAACATAAGTAGTACGCTCTTTGATCCTTGCAGCTTTTCCAAATAGTTTGCATAGATAATACAGTTTTGCTCTACGAACCTTTCCTTTTCTTGTCACTTGCACTGAAACCAGTGCAGGAGAATAAACAAAAAATTGAGACACTATACTTTCTCCATGGCTCACTTTTCTGACTGCAAAAGAAGAATGTAACCCGCGGTTCCTTTTTGATATACATACACCTCCAAATATCTGTATACGTTCACTTGCACCGTCAACTACTTTAAAAGTGACCTTCAAATCATCACCAGGACGAAATTCTGGTATTTCTTTAGCTAACACTTGCATTTGCTGTTCGTTAAATTTTTTAAGTAAATTTGTCATTTATCTCTCCATTCAATAATTCAGGCCTACGCTTTTTTGTTATAACATGAGACTGCTTCTGCCTCCAATAACTTATTTTTTTGTGATTGCCAGATAACAAAACCTCAGGTACTTTATATCCCTTCCACTGCTCAGGTCTAGTATATTGAGGATATTCAAGCATACCACCATCATAACTAAAACTTTCTTCAATAATACTATCGGAATTATTTACTACACCTGGAAGAAGTCTAATGCATGCATCGAGAACCACCATCGCAGCTGGCTCACCTCCTGAAAGTATATAATCTCCGATACTTAATTCATAAGGAGTATACGCATCAATTATCCTTTGGTCAATACCTTCAAATCGACCACACAATATTGTTATATGAGGAAACTCTAATAATTCTCTGGCAATATTCTGATTAAACTTAGTTCCAGATGGAGTCATGTAAATAAACTTAGTGTTTTTATGAACAGAGAGCATACTATCTACTGCATCACCAACTACATCAGAACGCATAACCATTCCTGCTCCACCTCCATATGGAACATCATCCACAGCTGAATGTTTATCTTTCGCAAAAGAACGAATATTTATTACTTCAAGGTTCCATATTTTTTTTTCTAACGCTTTTCCGGCAAGAGAATAGTTCAAAAACCCGGGGAACATTTCTGGAAATATGGTTAATATTGTAACATTGAATGCCATTAAGGTTTATTTTAAGTTATTTGGAGCTATACTCTAAGAACAGTAAATTGATATAATATATAGTTAAATTAAGCATGTCACTGAATAAAACAATATACGAAGGTAAAGCGAAAGCCATTATTGAAACTGAAGACTCATCAACTGTTATACAGCACTTTAAAGATGATGTTACAGCATTCAATAAGAAAAAATATGAAATTATTGAGGGCAAAGGAATAATTAATAATCATGTTAGTGCTTTTATCATGGAAAAGCTTGAAGAAGCAGGAACTAGCACGCACTTTATAAAAACTCTAAACGAAAGAGAACAGCTAGTCAAAAAGCTCAAGATAATACCTCTTGAGGTGGTAGTTAGAAATGTTGCAGCTGGCAGCTTTTGCAAACGTTTTAATATCAAAGAAGGTGAGGCACTTACATCTCCTATAATCGAGTTTTTTTACAAAAATGATGACCTAGCCGACCCAATGGTGAATGAAAATCACATACTGTATTTTGATTGGCTATCTAGCAAAGAAATGGATGAAGTTAAAACTACAACTTTAAAAATCAACGAAATCTTAGTCCACCTATTTTCAAATGCAAGTATATATTTAGTTGATCTCAAGTTAGAATTTGGCAGATTAATAAATGACAGTACTAAAATCATTTTAGCCGATGAAATCAGCCCTGATAACTGCAGGTTATGGGATAAAAATACTTATAAAAAGCTAGATAAAGACGTCTTTCGTTTGAATTTAGGAGATTTAAAGGAAGCGTACCTAGAAGTTGCAAAAAGACTGTCAGTAAAGTTAGACTAACTAAATACTACTCTATCAAGTGGAGGGTTACATGCCTCATCAAGTTTTCCAATAATTTCAATTTTTTCTCCACGTTTTTGGAAATGATTTTTCACGTTTTGCATATTCTCAGGACTTACGATCAATACCATGCCAATACCACAATTAAATGTTTTTAGCATTTCTTTCTTCTCTATTTTACCCTCCTTTGTTAGCCATAAAAATATATCTGGCCATTTCCAGGAATTAATGTCTATGTTTGCAAATAAGTTTTTTGGAAGAATCCGCGGAATATTATCTATCAAGCCACCACCTGTTATATGTGCAATGCCTTTTACCTTTGGCATAATAGGCAACAAAGAATCAACATATATTTTTGTTGGTTCGAGCAACACTTCTTTCCAAAGCTGATTATTCCATGGAGATGAGTCGTTATAATTTATACCTAAGCCTTTGAAAATATGGCGCACCAAAGAAAACCCATTTGAGTGAATTCCACTTGACTCTAAGCCAACTATATAATCACCTACTTTCATCATGCTACAGTTTGGAAGAATTTGCTTTCGATCAACTACACCAACCACAAACCCTGCAAGGTCATAGTGATTATTATCATACATTCCAGGCATTTCTGCAGTTTCCCCACCAACCAATGCTATTTTAGCTTGCTTGCACCCCTTTGCAATGCCTTGGACCACAGATAATAAAACGTCCTTGCTCAAAACGCCTGTTGCAAAGTAATCAAGGAAAAATAAAGGTGTTGCTCCTTGTGCAAGTAAGTCATTTACACACATTGCAACTAAATCTATACCTATAGTATCATGCCTATTCACTTCTTGAGCTATCAATAGTTTCGTACCTACTCCATCAGTTGAGGAAACAAGTACTGGATGGTCATATTTCTTACTTAGTGCAGCAAAATCAAACAACGCAGAAAATGAACCTATTTCGCTGATTACTTCTTCTCTAGTAGTTTCTTGAGCAATAGGATTGACTTCTTTTATTAACTTATTATATAGTTCAAGATCTATTCCTGATCTGATATAAGTATTCATAATCCTTCTATAAATTTTAAAATTGTTAATACTATATTAATGCCTTGATATAAAAAGTGCAACGAAACTTTCTCTTAATTGACTATTATATGTTTACCAATATAGGGTAACTTAAATCATTTATAATTATCCAATGAACAAAAACATCAAAAACATACTGTTAATAACGGAGCTGCTATCAGGACGGCTGCTTCATGACTTTGCTAACTCTATGAATGGAATAATGTTTGGCTTAGAAGAGCTTGAAGTAATAGATAAGAACGATGCTGATGCGCAGAAGGAAGCGTTGTCGTTTCTTAAAGAAAGCTCCGATGATTTAATATATAAACATAAAGTTATGAAGCAGGCATATTCTTCTTCAGCAGATAATTACAGCTTTGATCAGACCAAATCTAATATCGAAAATTATTTATTAAAAAAAAAGTAAAGCTTACGTGGAAAATAGACGCATACTCTGCAAAAAATAAGGAAGATTTAATTGAAAAGATAAATAAGATAATTTCTAATATGGTGCTAACTATAGCCAGCGCAGTGGCGGAAGTTGAACTAGTGTCTGTTTTACTGAGTCAAACAGAAGATAAAATGCTATTAACTATAAAAATTCTAAATGAACACAAACCAATAAGCAAATCATTAGTAGACAAATTAATCAAAAAAAATGACACTAATTTAAATACAAAAGATATTAATATCTATATGACCTCTTTATTATTAGAGTACTATAAAACTGAAATGCATTGTACTTGCGAAAATAATTTGCTGGAGATAGGTTTAACTATACCTTGAGTTGCATATTTGGTTATTACAACTTTTTCTTCGTTTCAAGGCAAGACATTCCCCGACAAGGGGTACCAAATCTAATTTTTGTAATCACTTAAGTCTAGTACTATTTTATTAATGTAGCGCTCATTTGCATCTTTGATGATAAACTTCATACCATTTTTATATTTAATGACTTCATCTACAGAAGGCACTTTACCAGCAATCGAAAGAATCAAACCACCAAGTGTAACATAGTCTTCTTCAGGGTCACGTAATTCTATTTTTAGATCCTCTTCTATATCCTTTATAAGAACCCTTGCTGACACTTCAAACTTATTTTGAGACAATTCAGTAATGGTATATTCTGAATTTATTTCGTTCTCACTATCAATGTTTGGTATTAGCTCCTCTATAAGATCGGTCATTGAAATTAAACCATCAGTTCCACCATATTCATCCAATACAATAGCTAAGTATGATTTAGAAGATTTCATCCTAACAAAAAGATTAGTTGTCTTCATCGAGGGCGGAACAAATATTACGCTTTGTATAATATTTCTCAGATTAAAATTTTTATCCCTATTAAAAATAACATCTTTTACATAAAAAAAGCCTATTACGTTATCAAAGTTATTTCTATAAATTGGTATTTTAGTGTGGCAAGTGTTTTTTATCTTCTTTATTATTTCACGCTCGCTTGACTCAATGTCTACTGCGCATATCTCTGTACGTGGAGTCATTATATCCATTATACCACAATCGCGGAATTTTAATAGACCATTAAATATATTAAGGTCTGGCAGATCTTTCATTAATGCTTCAGTCGCACACTTTTTCAACACAGAAGCTTTTTTGAAAAGGAAGAGAAAAATTCTATATGCTATTTTTTCTACTAAGGTTCCTTTTTTACTCAATTTATTCCCTGTAATGGCAAAAACGTTTTCAGACCAGATTTATCAAGAAAACTGTTATTAAATGTTTAATAAGCATGTGAATAATGTCAAATTAATTTGTGAATTATTTGTTGATATAAAATACCAACAATTGATCAACAATTTTTTCAACGACATATACATAGTTATGTAACAATGCATGATGGTAAAATGTTTTCCATAAAAGAAAATTACTAACACTCTGAACATCTTACTTATACACATAAATCATAACAGAAAATCAATAGCATATAGAAGTTGTTAACATATTTATCCACAAATTAAACAACGCCAATTTTTACTGAATTTTAAGTTAGTAACAAGTTGTTGATAGAACTATTATTACTACTATACTTAGTATACAGAAGAATAGATAAAATAGATTGGAAAGCAGCAAAACAACAATAGTAGAAGTTATCAAACAAAATGAGCCAGGTGAAAGAGTGCCTATTTGGCTAATGCGTCAGGCTGGCAGGTCTCTTCCTGAGTACCGCAAAGCAGTGGAAAATATGAATAATTTTATGGAAATATGCTACAACACAGATTTAGTGACAGAATTGACGTTACAGCCAGTGACAAGATTTGACGTGGATGCGGCGATAATTTTTTCAGACATTTTAATAATAGCTGATGTTTTGGGTTGTGACGTGAATTTCCTGCGCAATGTGGGCCCGAGAATAAAACCTATAAAGAATCCTAAAGAATTGAAAAGTCCACAAGACATTGAAGCTAAAATTTTACCAATTCTAAACGCTATAAAGAAAGTCAGAAGTCAGCTATCAAAAAAAAAGCCTCTTATAGGATTTGCTGGTGGCCCATGGACAGTAGCTTCATATGTCATAGAAGGTGGAAGCAGCAAAACTTTTTCCAAAGTATTAAATTTTTACCCTTCGTATTTGAAGGAAATAATTGAACGAATAACGGAAGCAACGATTATTTATCTAATTAAACAGATAGAATTTGGAGCAGATGTTATTCAGCTATTTGACAGTAATGCTGGTGCATTATCGGAACCATTGTTTAAAGAATATGTTATCGAACCAACAAAGAGAATTACCTTGGCAATAAAGGATAGATTTTCTGATTTTCCAATAATAGGATTTCCAAGGTCTGCTGGAAATCTTTATAAGGATTACTGCGAACAAACAGGTGTATCTGCAGTAAGTATAGATTATAATGTCCCAATAGAATGGGCGAAAGCGAATCTAAAAATCCCTCTACAAGGAAATCTTGATCCTAATCTTTTAGCCTATAATAAAACGGAAGCAATAAAAGAAGCAAAACGTATAATAGATTGCTTTAGAGATTCACCCTTCATATTTAATCTCGGACATGGAGTACTCCCTGATACTCCAGTTGAAAATATCACTGCGTTGGTGAATTTGGTAAAAAGCTACTAATACAATACACAAAATTCCTAGCTTTTTTGCTGTACAGGGTTTATCATTTGAATTTAGCTTCAGTAAGATATGTCAGACCTTGCAAAAAGAATGTCCCTAATAAAACCATCACCTACGATTGCTGTAACTGATAAGGCAAATAAGTTAAAAAATGAAGGAAAAAAGATCTGTGTTTTAGCTGCAGGAGAACCGGATTTTGATACTCCAGATCATATAAAAAAAGCAGCTATTCAAGCAATAAGTGAAGGTAAAACTAAGTATACTGCTGTTGATGGAACGCGTGAGCTGAAAGAAGCAATAATTAATAAGTTAAGAAGGGATAATAACCTCGAGTACACGTTTAACCAAATCTGTGTTGGTACTGGCGCTAAGCAGGTGTTATTCAATTTGTTTATGGCAACAATTAACTCTGGAGATGAAGTTATTATTCCAGCTCCTTATTGGGTTTCATATGTTGATATGGTAAATCTTTTTGGGGGCTTACCAGTTGTAGTGGAATGCAAACAAAATTTTAAACTGACAGCGGAATTATTGAAAAGCAGGATAACTAAAAAAACTAAATGGTTAATTCTTAACTCACCGAACAATCCTGCAGGAGTTGTGTACACATATGATGAATTGAAAGACATAGCACAAATATTGCTTGAATATCCACATGTGAATGTCGTTACAGATGATATTTATGAGCATATAATATACGACGAAAAGTTTTTTACTATCACTCAGGTTGAGCCAAAGCTTTACAACAGAGTTTTTGTAGTCAATGGAGTGTCAAAAGCCTATGCAATGACAGGCTGGAGAATAGGGTATATTGCAGGTAGAAGTGATGTAGTAAAAGCTATCTCTACGCTGCAGTCTCAGAGCACTTCTAACCCAAATTCGATAGCACAAGCAGCAGCAGCAGCAGCATTAAACGGTGACCATAGTTTTTTGAAAGAAAGAACAAGGATTTTTAAGAGTCGTAGAGATTTTATGGTGAAAAAGCTAAATTCTGCTCCGGGATTATCAGCATCCATTCCGCAAGGCGCATTTTATTTATTTGTCTCGTGTGAAGGATTGCTCAGTAAGAGTACAAAAAGTGGTAAAGTAATAAATAATGATCTTGATTTCACTGAATACCTGCTAGAGGATCATTTAGTTGCTGTGGTTCCAGGAATTGCGTTTGGTCTAGAAAATTTTATCAGAATTTCTTATGCAACCTCTCAGGAACAATTAGAAATTGGATGTGATAGTATTACTAAAGCGTGCCAGGAGTTAAAATGAAATAGACTATCCATAAATTACCCATTTCACCGCGTCAAAAATATTCACTAAGGTTATCTTGAATATTCTAACTTGTATTTTTCTATGGAAGGCATTTTTATTGAGTGAGCAAGTGTCTTTCTAATATTGAATTCCTCATTTTTTTCATTTCGTTGCAGTAAGTTAATGTTATTTATTTTATTTACTAAATCTTTCCCTTTCTCCAGAGTCTTTAAATCACTTTCGTTAATGTGATGTTCATTGTAAAATTCTGCAACAATTTCTTTTCTTTTCGGGTGAGTATTTAAAAATTCCGACACCTGATGTTTAGCAACAGCTTGAATAAATTTCTTATTAAATCTTGAATCGTTATATAGATTTTCCAAACTTTTGTCATAATGTTTTGCTTCGTTTATAGTGAGTTTTATTATCTCTTCTATGCCACTTAGAAGTTCCCTATACAATTTGTCATATCTATTGCCTGACACATGTGTAGCGAATGTTTGTTCAATGTATTTTGTTATGTAATTTTGCAATGTATTATCTATTGTGCTTATGTTCATCAACCTACCTCAATGTTATATTAACTATTTTACATGTAGAAAGGTTAATATTGAGTTAATAGGGTACTTCTAAAGTCAAATTTTACTGAAAATTATAGTATTTAATATATAATTGTTAGCATGAAATAAAAACATAAATAAAATGGATCTTGTAACAAAAGTGAAGCTCAAGATAAAGATGAATAAGGGCAAAATCATAAATATACTTGTCATTTGTGGTGTAATTTTTTTCATATACCTTATTCATGAGCCAGTTGTAGATATGGTAGAAAAAATTATAAGTAAAATAAAAGGTCTCTTTTAAAAATAGAAAAAGTGAACTTTTTCCATCATCCAAACTTGAACCTGGAAAATTTAGTTAATGCATAAACTACTTATGTTGGCTATGAGTTCAACTGTATAAAATTCCGGTAAATTAAAATAAGTATTCATAAAAATATTGTTTTCTATAAACAGAGTATCTATAATACTAGCTTTGGGGTAAAGTACTGCAGAGGAATTTTTTAATCTGGTTGTTGGCGTCACTGTTTTATGCGTACCAATATATATTACGCATAATTCCAAACATAATTGCGCCTGGATTGATAACAAAATTTAACATAAGTATTACAGATGTTGGCCAGTTTGGTGGGTTATACTATGTAGGCTATACGCTAGCTCATATACCTGTTGGTCTTTTCCTTGATAGATTTGGGCCAAAATTTGTTTTGCCTGCTTGTATTGTTTTAACATTTACCGGAACATTACCGCTTATATGTTTTGATGAGTGGTATTATTCAATACTTGGCAGAATAGTCGTTGGAATTGGGTCATCCGCTTCAGCAATTGGGCTTTTTAAAGTTGCAAGCATGTATTTTGCGCAAGAAAAATCAGCAAGAATGGCTAGTTTATCCACAATTATAGGAACTTTGGGGGGAATATGTGGCGGATTACCGTTAGACTTCTTACTCAATAAATTTGGCTGGAATTATGTTATCTATACCTTCTCAGCATTTGGGTGTTTACTTGCTCTGTTACTGTTCTTAGTAACGCCTGAAAGCAATGCTCAACAGGAAAAAGTTAGCATTAGAGACTTGAAAAACATACTTTTCAACAAGCATATTATTCTAATTAGCTTTTTTGGTGGACTCATGGTCGGTCCAATGCAAGGTTTTGCTGATGGTTGGGCGAAAGCATTCTTTTTTGAAGTATATGAAATGAATGAAGGCTTGGCATCTTCTCTCTCTTCCGTAATATTGATAGGAATGTTAACAGGATCATTCTCTTTGGCTTATTTATTGGAAAAGTATAAAAATAAGCATTATGAAGTAATAATTTCATGCTCATTTGCAATGATCGCCGGTTTTCTATTACTTTTTACTCAGATTGGTGGCTTGTATGTTGTATTACCTACGCTTTTTATTATCGGCTTTGCATCTGGATATCAAATAGTTACAATTTATAAAGCACTAAGTTATGTAAATAATAACTTAATAGGCTTAGCTACAGCTGTGTCAAACATGATAGTCATGGGTTTTGGCTATTTTTTTCACACTGGAATCGCAAAAATAATAAATTTGTGTTGGGATAGAACAGTAATACAAGGAAATCCTGTGTATAGTGCTGAATTGCTGATAAAAGCAACATCTATTATTCCTGTATGTTTGCTAATAGCTGTTTTTGGGCTCTTATGGTTAAAAAAGCAGGATAAGTAGTCTTAAAATTGCTTGTGCATCTTAAAATTAAAGCGAGGTTTGATCTATGATGAGTGTTTTAAAAAAAATCTGTGGCTCTAAAAATAGTTTAAAGTCTTTTGATAACGAGGTTTATCAGTTTATAGAAAAAGAGTTACAACGTCAAAAGTCACAATTGCAATTAATTGCATCAGAGAATTTTGCAAGTAAAGCAGTAATGGAAGCACAAGGCTCTTTTCTGACTAATAAATATGCAGAAGGCTATCCAGGCAAAAGGTATTACTGTGGTTGTGAGCATGTGGACAAAGTTGAAAGTCTAGCTATAGAAAGACTTTGTAAGCTGTTCGGTGTTAAATTTGCAAACGTTCAACCTCATTCTGGTTCTCAGGCAAATCAGGCGGTATTTGCTTCACTGCTTACTCCAGGCGATACAATACTTGGATTATCACTGAGTTGCGGTGGACATCTAACTCATGGTGCGGCACCAAGCCTTTCTGGTAAATGGTTTAAGTCAATTCAGTATACAGTTAACAAAGACACTTATCTGCTCAATATGGATGAGATAGAAAAGCTGGCGCTGGAGCATAAACCAAAATTGATCATAGCTGGTGCTTCTGCTTATCCGAGAAAAATGGACTTCAAACGCTTTCGCGAAATTGCAGATAAAGTTGGTGCTTATTTGCTTGCAGACATTGCTCACTATGCAGGGCTTATTGCAGCGGGCGAATATCCATCTCCTGCTGAATATGCACATGTTATGACTTCCACGACTCACAAAACTTTGCGTGGTCCTCGTGGTGGAATAGTGATGACCAATGATGAAATATTACACAAAAAAATTCAATCTGCAGTTTTTCCAGGATTGCAGGGCGGGCCACTTATGCATGTAATAGCTGCAAAAGCTGTTGCATTTAAAGAAGCATTAGCGCCAGAGTTTAAGACTTATAGCAAGAAAATCGTGGAAAATGCGAAAGTACTAGCTCAAGAATTGCAAAAGCATGGACTCGACATTATAACCGGTGGCACTGACTCTCATATAGTGCTAGTTGACTTAAGATCGCAGAAATTAACTGGAAAAGACGTTGTAGATAGCCTTGAGAGGGCTGGCATTACCTGCAATAAAAACTCTGTACCATTTGATACAGAAAAGCCAACCATCACTTCAGGGCTCCGTTTTGGCACCGCTGCTGAGACAACACGCGGACTTGAGGCAGAAAATTTTAAAGAGATAGCCAGCCTAGTAAATGAAGTGGTTCAGGGATTAATCAGCGGAAATAGCTCAAGTGTCGAAAAAGCAGTAAAAACTAAAGTTGAAAAGATTTGTAGTAATTTTCCTATTTATTAATTTATGTGGTGTCATCCAAGTAGCTGGTAGAAACGAAAAAACTTACTTGACAAACTCCGCCAGCCCCTTATTATGACAATAAGGGTATTTATGACTCAAAACTTGTTTTTGACCTGCAGGCTCAATGACAAAATTCAGTAAAAAACTCAGGGTATTTTTTGGCGGATTACATAAAATTATAGCGGCTGCATGTCTTTTTTATTTTTTCTACATTCAGCCAAACCGCGCTTATTTTAAGCGTTAGCACATTATTACAGCGCCACTTACAGTAATATAGAGTCAAAACTCGCACCACGGGGCTTCTTTTGCCTTTTTTTTCGTTTAGTAAATTTCTTAATGTTTGTAGCTAAAAGAGCCCAAGAGAGGTGTCATCCCGCTGCTTGTTAGCGGGATCTATGTGAGATACCGCGGCGGTATGACGGTTAATTATTCCGTGCGGGATGACAAGAAAGGAGCAGCAGGATGACACCTCACCATGTCATTCCAGCGCGTGGCACACATCTGTACGAACATTGTTATAATAAGAGTTCATGAAAGATGTCATCTGGAATCTTGTTCCATGTTAAACAACACAAAGTTGAAAAAGTAGAGCAAGAATTACTTACAATTCAATAATTCTCCAAAATCAATTATGTTTGAAAAGTAATCACTATCTATAACGTCATCACTCACACCGTTAACGTGAATAAGGACTGGACGACATGAAAAGCCTTTTGGACGCTTTAGTGTATCTATTTTCTTTTGTACTTCTTGTATTATTGAATGACCGATTTTATTTTTTGAGAATTTGATTTCGCAAATGTAGAGTGTGTTAAACCTTGTTTGAATCATGTAATCAATTTGACAACCAGCACCTGTCTTCCTCTGAAAAAATGGATTTTCGCTTACTATTCCATCAATTCTCAAGATATTATGTATGCTCTTTCTATTGTTAAGCACCAAATTTTCAAACTGAAGTCCAATAATTGTATGCCACTCTGGTAGAGATGTAAGTAACCCTATAGAGTAGGTGTCGCGATTAATTTTTCCTAGATTTTTTTCAATATATTTTAGATAAAACCTTAAATAATTATCTTGAAGTCTGTACTTCCTGAGTCGTGAATCAGTACCCGTTTTTATATCCCAAGTGTGATCCTTTGCAATAAAACCGGCAAGCTCGAGCTCATATAGATACTCAGAAATGCGTCCGTGTCTTGCAATGTTTAAAGCAGTACAAATTTCTTCCTGTTCTTTAGCTCCAGTAGAAAGAGCTCTCACTACTTGCTTATAAAAAGCTGTTTTTCGCATGAATAGATCTGAAAATATTTGGTCAAACTCCTCAACTAAAAATCCACCTTTTGTAAAACAAAGCGTTTTAATATTTCTTTCAGCACTGTGTCTAAAATTTACCTCTTCTAAATATTTTGGAATTCCACCGGTTACTGCAAGCACCTTAAACTTTTCGTATGCTGAAATATTTTTTGGCCAAAATTCATTGCAATCAGAAAGTGATAACTCCCCGAGTGTTAAAGTCAACGATATTCTTCCTACAAAACCAGTACTACTAAGTATATTTTTCTCGATCCAAGATGATGCAGATCCACAGACAACAAAAATTAGCTTGTTATTATTTTTTAGCTGTGTATCCCAAAAATTCTTTATTTTGCCTAAAAAAGTTGGATCTTTTGAGCCCATCCAAGAAATTTCATCAAGGAGCAATAATATTTTGCCAGATAGTAAACGTTCACCAACTGCCCATAGTAAGTCACTCCAGTCGTCATATCTAGCAAAAGATGTATTAAATTGTCTAGCAACTTGTCTAGAAAATTCATTAAGTTGGTGGGATGTTGTAGTATGCTTTTCTGGTGGCAAACCTGCAAATGAGTAATGTTGTTCGAAATGTTTACCAAACTCTTGAATTAAACGACTTTTTCCTATACGACGCCTTCCTTTGACTACTACAAAAGATGCAGTGTTTTTTTCCGTAAGCTCCAGCAGTTGCTTCAACTCGGTTTGCCTACCAATAAATGATGGAGACATAAAATACAAAATATAAATCTTTGTCTTCATTATACATGATGAAATTGGAGACGTAAATAAGTAAATTTCGATCTTTGTCTCTATAGTGCTATAGCTAAACTGACTTAGATTTACCGACAATTTGAAAAACGACAAATTCGTCATCCCGCTGCTTGTTAGCAGGATCTAGAGATACCGCGGCGGTATAGCTATAAATTGTTGATATCTTTTTTATATCACATTTTTAACTTACAATAGTTAGCCAGCGTTTCTTACATTAACCAAATCTTTCGAATTCTGCACTCACCACTACCTATAACTCACTTTCACGCAATATTGATCGTTCTTAAAAAGCAATCTAACATTTTTTATTCCTTGATTGCGAAGCTTTGATGCAGCTGATTTAGCAGCCTGAGCACTTTTAAAAAATGCAACATATCCCTTACTTTCTGCACTGTCTTGTTTCGGGTGACGTTTCTGCATTTCTTTTTCATATTGCTTTCTGTAATGAGGAGTATTTTGTATCAATTGTTCTGACATCTTTCTTAGGTATTGGACTTTTACCTTTGCAAGCCCTACTTTATGAAATCCTAAGACTTGAGCTGCTTTTTCTGATAAGTCTATTATTCTGCCTTCAATAAAAGGCCCTCTATCGTTAATCCTTACAACAAGCTTTCTTCCATTTTCTAAATTAGTGACAAGAGCAAAGCAGGGTAGGGGCAAAGTCTTATGCGCTGCAGAGATCAAGTGACGGTTAAACACTTCACCATTTGCTGTAAGCGTGCCATGATCTTCTATTCCATACCACGACGCTATCCCTATCTCTTCATAGTGTTTACAGTTTTTTGGATAATAAATTATACCATTTATTGTGTAGCTGCAGCCAATTTTATAATGACCTGCAGTGCAATTAAACCTGTTGCTAAAACTGCAACTACTTATCAAAACAAATATTAGACATAGGAAGGCTAGGTTTTTTATCATTGTATTCGGTAAGAGGGTTCGATACTATGAGGATTTTAAATTATACTATAATAAATTTAGTAATGAGTAAACATCTACTGCTAAATATTAACAAAACTCAAAAAAGAATAATACATATAATTGGTATAGGTGGAATCGGAATGAGTGCCATTGCTGAAATTCTTCACAATTCCAATTACAAAGTTCAAGGCAGTGATGCACAATCAAACAACAATGTAGATAGATTACAAAGGCTGGGCATAGAGGTTTTTATTGGTCACAATGCTAATAATATGAGCCAAGCTCAAATAGTTGTACATTCTTCTGCGATAGAATCTGATAATGTGGAGTTAGTAACAGCGAGAAATAACAATAAAACCATTTTGCATAGATCAGACATACTTACTGAAATTATGAAAGATAAATATGTGATAGCAGTTTCAGGTTCAAGTGGAAAGACGACAACAATGGCTATGATTGCTTCTATTTTTGATCATTCTAATATTGATGCAACTGTAATTGTAGGAGGAATACTAAATTCGTATCAGAGTAATTCAAGACTTGGAAAGAGTGACATTTTTTTAATCGAAGCTGATGAGTCTGATGGAACCATGCTAAAAATTCCTGCAAAGATTGCTGTCATAACAAGTATCAACAATGACCACATAGATTATTACGGCACATTTGATAATATCAAAAATGCATTTTCCCAATTCGTGAATAATGCAGGTTCTGCAGTTTTACCTGATTCTGTAGACATCGATTATGATGCGAGTAATTCTATAACGTTTGGGTTTGAGAATGGTAGCATAAGAGCCAGCAACATTAAACAGCATGCTAACAGCATAGAATTTGACGTGTTGAACAACTGGATTCCAGCATCAGCTACTTGCATGACAAAAAAGCAGGTGTCATCCCATCACCCTCTGTCATCCCAGTGCGTGACACTGGGATCCAGCCCTTTAAAAAACGTAGTACTAGCAAACGCAATAGGTATTCACAAAATGAGTAACGCCTTGGCTGCAATATCAGTTGCGATAAAGCTCGGGATTAGCAATGCAGAGATTAAAAAAGGCCTTTTGGAATTTCAAGGAGTAGCAAGAAGATTCTCTTTGATTGCCAATATTAAAGGTGTTAAGTTAATTGAGGATTATGCCCATCATCCAAATGAAATATATGCAACTTTAACGGCTGCACGTTCGATTACTAAAGGAAAAGTAATAGGAATTATCGAACCACTTCGTTTTGCTCGCGTTCGTAATTTTTTTGGTGAATTCATAAGGATCTTTATGATGTTTGACTATGTAATCCTTACTCCTATTCATCCCCCAGAAGACAAGCCTATTCCTGGTTGTGGGATTGATGATATACAAAAAGCTTTAATCAGTAATGGGTTTAATGATGTAAAGATTATGAATGATGCTCTACTCATTTCACATTTTATTAGTGATTCGACAAGTCCAGGTGATATAGGATTATTTATTGGTGCTGGTAGTAATATAGCTAAATTGGCAAAGGAAACTGCAGCACTTATTGCGGAAGTTAAGGTTTAATGCGATGAATAAGATAATCAACAACGTATTTGCAAGAGAAATTTTAGATAGCAGGGGTTACCCCACTGTTGAGGTGGAAATTGAACTCTGTGATGGAGCAATAGGTAGGGCCTCTGTACCTTCTGGAGCTTCAACTGGTAAATTAGAAGCCTTGGAACTCAGAGACCAAGATGAGAAAAGGTATTGTGGTAAAGGAGTGCTGAAAGCTGTTCAAGCTGTAAATGGAGTGATAGCAAATGAAATCATTGGCATGGATGCAACAAACCAAAGTGCAATTGATAAAGCATTAATTGAACTAGATGGAACAAAAAATAAATCTAAACTTGGAGCAAATGCAACTTTGGGTGTGTCTCTTGCGGTTGCAAAAGCAGCAGCAAACAGTTTCAAAATACCGTTGTATAGATATTTGGGAGGAGAGCAGATGCCGGTTCCACTCATTAACATAATTAATGGTGGAGTACATGCAGACAATAAGCTCGATTTCCAAGAATTCATGATTCTTCCGGTCGGTGCTGAGACTTTCAGTGAAGCAATCAGAATATCTGCGGAGGTGTTCCACAACTTACGTAGCATTCTTAAGAAAAAGGGTTATAGCACAAACGTAGGAGATGAAGGCGGTTTTGCACCAAATATTGAAAGTACTGAAGAAGCACTTGACTTGATCATATACGCTATAGAATCAGCAGGTTATTCAGCGCAAAGTGATTTTGCACTAGGCCTTGATGTTGCTTCATCTACTTTTTATGAAGATGGAATTTACAAATTTGAAAATAAAGAGCTTACTTCAAAAGAATTGACTAAATATTATTGTAATCTTGTGGAAAGATATCCAATAATTTCTATAGAAGATGCAATGAGTGAAGACGATTACGAAGGTTGGAAATTACTTACTGCAAAATTGGGGAGTAAAATTCAATTGGTTGGGGATGATTTATTTGTTACAAATTGTGAACTAATAGGCAAAGGAATAGAAGAAAAAATGGCAAATGCTGTACTGATCAAGCCAAATCAAATAGGGACGTTAACAGAAACTTTTGCTGCTATTGAAATGGCAAAATCAAACAACTACAAAGCTGTTATTTCTCACCGCTCAGGTGAAACAGAAGACACAACAATATCTCATATAGCAGTTGCATCAAATTGCGGGCAAATAAAAACCGGGTCGCTGTCGCGTTCTGATAGGCTCGCAAAGTATAACGAGCTAATCAGAATAGAAAGCGCATTAGGAAAGGATGCTAAATATTATCGTGGGTTAGCATGGGTTTTATAGACGAAGTAAAATTGTACTTAAAAGCCGGTGATGGTGGTGACGGTTGTGCAAGTTTTCGTCGAGAAAAGTTCGTTGAATTTGGTGGTCCAAATGGTGGTAATGGAGGAAAGGGTGGAAACATAGTTTTCATCAGCGACGCTAATCTCAACACTTTGCTTCATTTTCGTTATAGAAGACACATTAAAGCAGATAATGGGAAAAATGGTGCAGGCAGGGATAGATCTGGCACAGCAGGGAAAGACGTTATACTTCGAGTTCCAGTTGGTGCACAAATAATTGATGAAGAAAGTGAAGAGATAATAGTAGACCTTGACAAGCCTGGTATGGAATTTCAAGTAGCACAGGGTGGAAAAGGTGGACTTGGAAATACTAATTTTAAATCTTCTACTAATAAGGCACCAAGACATTTTACTTACGGTCAGCCTGGCGAAGAAAAACATGTATTATTAAAACTAAAAGTTTTATCAGATGTTGGAATTATTGGCATGCCAAACGCAGGTAAATCAAAATTTTTGACTCGCTGCTCAAATTCCGATACAAAAGTAGGCGATTATCCATTTACCACCGTAAGACCCCACTTAGGTGTGACAAAAGTGGATGATAGCGAAGTTGTAATAGCAGATATTCCTGGAATAATCACCGATGCTCACCTTGGGGTTGGGCTCGGACATAAATTTTTAAAGCACATAGAAAGGTGTCAAATTTTACTTCATTTAATCGATGTAACTCATGATGACGTTGTTTCGGCTTATAGTTGTATCCATAATGAATTGGAACTTTACAATGGTGATCTTGTTGAAAAAGAAGAGATTGTAGTATTAAACAAATGCGACTTGCTGAGAGAAGCAGAAATTCTGGAAAAGAAGAATCACCTAGCCAATTATCTTAATAAAGAAGTGCTGTGCTTATCAATTAATGGTGATTTACAGCCTATTTTAAGATTATTAAGTGAAAAATTGAAAAAGAGTAATTCTAAGGAAATCGATGTATATGATCCTTTTAAGATGTGAATTTCATTTAGATAATTGATGTTTTTCATTTATTTTATCATATAACTAGAATATATGTGTACGAACGTTTGTTTTTGAAGGTGATTTGCACAGTAAATGGTCAGCGCGTGACGCACTGCCCAGTTCATGTTAGCTATAAATATTTAAGAAATTTACCAAACGAAAAAAAAGGCAAAAGAAGCCCTGGGGTTATTATCTGCTTTAAAATATTGGCGTTTTTTATGTTTTAAACGCTTGACAAGCGAGATTAAGCTGCTTTTAATTGCAACTAACCTACGCTGCAAATGTTTAAGAAGTTTACCAAGCAGAAAAAAAGACAAAGAATCCCCGAGTTAGCTAGTCCTTTACTATCTCTGTCGAGTATTGGCATTTTTTGATGTCTTGTAACGCTTTGTAAGCGCGTTCAGCTTATTTAGATAAAAATCTAGATGTAGATGAAGTTTTGTAAAGACATACAGCATCTATGTAACCGTTCACGGATTGTGAGAATGAATTAAAGAACTAAGCAGTGACAGCTACTAGATTCTGTAGCTTTTGAAAGGGGTTCTGGCCATTTAGACGTGATGTCAAAAATATCGACAACATTCTTTCCACGAATCTTTCTCCACGTTCTGACCAGGTGAAAAAGCTGTTTTTACGATAAATTACGTACCGTCTAATTTGCCGTTCTGCAAGGTTATTAGTTGTTTCTATCACTTCAGGTTTTCTTAAAAACTTCCACATCATATCCTCAGATCGTAACATCTTAGCGGCCATTCTTGAAGCTTGAGTGCTATTTGCAACCCTCGTCATTTTACGTAAAAAATGTTTTACCCTTTTCCGAATTTTTCGCACCAGTCGATAAAATCTCAAATTATCTATCAAATTTTGTTTTTTTGCCTTATCTACTACAAACACCTTATTGCTGAGCGATTTTAGTGCTTGGCCAATTTTGCTCACTTCAACATTTTTACTATGGGCAAATCTCTCAAAATCTCTTGCCAGATGTGCCCAACATATCTGTCTATTTTCACGATTGAAGTAATTGTATACAGCGTATCTATCGCTCACAAATATACCATCATATTCTGGCAGTAAACTCTTCAACACCTTCTTACCACGAGACTCGCTTACCTTCAGAAGTGTCAACGCTTTGTTTGTTATTACCCAACTCCAGCCTCTCTTTCCTTGATTTCTGTGCCCTGTTTCGTCTATATGCAAATACTCGCTTCCTTGCAACTCTTCCTTCATTTTCTCATATTCAGATGCACACTTCTTCGATACCCTGCGTTCAGTATTTGAGACTAAACCAAGGCTTATATTTAGATTAAAAATACTGCCCAAAATTTGCTGTACCTCTCTTTTTGAGTTAATAAAAAAGCCGCTAAGGCTGCTTATAACTGTTTTAGCATTGGGTCCTAGAAAATCTCTTGCAACACCTTCGGGTAAATTTGCTGTAATTCTTTTATTACATACTCTACAATGTCCTCTTTGCAACCTGTACTCAGTTACAATTGGCTTAATTTCTGGCAACTCTGCCTTCTGATGAATAATTTCATCTTCTAAAGTAATCTTACCTCCACACATACAAATTGTATCAATTGTGCATCTCACTACCTCGTCTGCAGCCATTAATTCACGCTTATGCACCTTATGTCCTGGCTGACCTCCTGGTTTTTTATCACTTTTCTTTTTTGCTTTCTTACGATATATATCTCGTGATGGTGGCAGCGATGAATTTTGCGAATTTAAGCCCAATTTGTCTTCTAATTCAACTATTTTTGCTTTCAAGCTATCATTTTCTCTGATCAGTGCTTTTATTTCTTCCTTGAGATTAGCGTTTTCTGCTACAACCTTTTCTTGCAGCACTGTTGTCATTTACCCATTCCATATTTAGCTTCCTATCTCTTTACACTTTTATACTTACTTTGTAAACCACCTTATCTCCGTGAACGGTTACGTATCTATATACTGCAAAAAATTGAACATAAGACGCCGATACATTAAGTAATCCTTACCTTTTAATCTGCAGATTGGCTAAAGCAAATACAATAGCTTCACTGTCATGATAAGGGGGCTGGCGGAGTTTGTCAAGGAATTTTTGCATTTAATTCGTTTCTGCGAGCTACCTGGATAAGAAGTTTTCCTACTGAAATTTTGAAAAATGTAATCTACTTCTATATTCAAATATATCAAGCAGTAATTCAAAATTAGCCATTGCACCTTTTGCGTTATTATACGCGAGTTTGAGCAGCTCTTTGTCCTGATATAAATCAGCAAATTTAAATTCCATACATCCTGATTGTTTTGTGCCTAAAATATCTCCACTGCCTCTTAGCATCATATCCCTTTCAGCAATGTAAAATCCGTCCTGTGACTCACACATGATCTTTAACTTTGAAGATGAGCTTTTACTTAAATTATCGTATAATAATACACAAAAAGATGGCTTGTTTCCTCGCCCTACTCTGCCTCTTAACTGATGTAATTGCGATAACCCAAATTGCTCTGCATTTTCTATAATCATAATGGTTGCATCTGGCACATCTATACCAACTTCTATCACAGTGGTTGCAACAAGCAAAGAAAATTCATTTCTTTTGAAGGAAAACATAACTTGATCTTTCTGCTCCTGAGTCAATTTTCCGTGTATTATCCCGACTCTATCAAAAAATGTTTTTTGTAATTCCTGAAAACGCATCTCTGCTGCAGCAATATTGGTCTCTTCGTTTTCTTCTATATATGGACAAATCCAATATGCTTTTTCGCCCCTGTTTATAGCACCTTTTAGCTTTTCAATAACATCTGGCACCCTACTAATGTTCATAGTTACAGTTTTTATTGGCAATCTGGATTTTGGTTTTTCTCTCAAAATTGAACATTCAACGTCACCATACATAGCTTGCTGCAAGGTTCTTGGAATGGGAGTTGCAGTAACGAAAAGTATATCGGCATTTTCTCCTTTTCCTACCAAGCGATTTCTCTGCATCACTCCAAATCGCTGTTGCTCGTCTATGACTGCAAGCCCTAAATTTTTAAATGTAACGTTAGCTTGAAATAACGCGTGGGTGCCAATCACTATATTTAAAACACCACTTGCAAGTTCGTTCATGATAATCTTTCTTTCCTTGCGCGAAGTTTTACCAGTAAGCAGCGCAACTTTTATATCGGTACAGGATAAAACTTCCTCAATCCAATTATAATGTTGCTCCGCCAAGATAGTAGTCGGTGCCATTAGAGCTACCTGCATGTTGTTTTCTACCACATTTAGCATCGCAAAAAGTGCAACTACGGTTTTGCCACTACCAACATCACCTTGCAGCAAGCTCATCATGCGATACTTGGATTTTTGCCTCTCTGAAATTTCATCTATTGCACGAATTTGATCGTTTGTTAATTGAAACGATAATTCATTTAAAACTTGCTCTTTATATTTATTCAATACTATAAATTCTCTTCCCCTTTTTTTTACATGATTTTCTCTTGCAAGTTTCAGTGCTAGCTGATACGCAAACAATTCATCATAAGCAAGCCTTTTTCTACAAACCTCGGCTTCCGCCAATGAGCTTGGTCTGTGCAACTTTATGATGCTTTCCCTCCAACTTAGCCATTTTTTTTGCTTGATTAATGTATCATCTATCCACTCTGGCAAATCAGGCAATTCTTTCAGGTTAGAGCTTATTATGTTCCCAATGCTCTTATTTGTAATGCCACGGCATAATTGGTAGACTGGCTCTATGCGAGCTATTTCTTTAAATTGGTTGATGTCAAGCGACACGTAATCTGGATGAGTAATCTGCCAATGCTCAGCAAATTTTTCGAGTTTGCCACTGATGATTACATAGGCTCCAACTGGAAATAGTTTATATAAATACTTAACTGAGTGATTAAAAAAGACTATGAATATATACTGACTCTCACTTTCAACGACTATTTTATATGGTCTACCTCTAAAAGTGGGCGACTGATGCTCATAAACTTTTGCCATGAAAGTTGTAAATTCTCCAACTTGAGTATCAAGTAGTGACTTACTTCTATCTATATAACCAAGCGGCCTATAAAACAGCAGGTCCACCACTTTGTTCCCACCACAGAGTTTAGGTAATATTGCGGAATGGAACTTAAGCATATTTTCCAGCTTGCCATTTAGAAAAGCCAGCACATCTAATTGCTCATTGAGATTCATACATGTGTAAAACTGTTTATCAATAATAGAGTCTTCTTAAGATCCTGTCACCTTATAGTCAAACTATTTGCTATCATAGAACTTGCGTTTATATAAAATATTTTTATTGACTTATTAATCATTTTTATGTACTATTATACTATTAGTAATTCATATACAGGGTATTAACAATGAATAGCTTTATACCACAAGAAAAGGAAAATCCAATAGTTACACTAAAAGCTCAAGCAGAAAAGTTTGGTTTTAGTAAGTTAAGAGCTGGTAAAGACAATGCTGAAGCAAACTCTGGTGAACAGATGTATAAAGACATCAATAGAATGGATTTTGTTATTAATGGTAAAAGTATAGACCAAAACTTTATTAATCAATTATATGCAAAACACGCTAGCTTGATTGAAAACAACAAAAATGGAGAAAAGAATTATCGCCCATTTGCAAAAGAAGTTTTTAAGGAAATGTTCAAATATGCTGAAGCAAAAGTTCCAAGTGATTCTATCCTAGAAGAACTAGTTACCAATTGTAATCAGGCAGGGCATGAAGCTGGTGTATTGATAGAATCTCAACTTGCACTTGGCCAACATTCATTTCTAGTATTCTCCCCTAAAAGAGTAATGAATATTGATTATATTGACCAAAATAATGTAAGTATTAGATCGGATATGAAATTACCGATATTTTTCCAAAGGAGCGATGGTAAAGCCGGTGACAAGGTGTGTGATCTATCCAGTTCAATTGAATTCACAATTGAATCTCAAAATGATAAAGATGATGTAACATATAAAGATGGTAAATTGTCACTTACTGCTCCTCGAGAACTGAAAAATTACAAAATTGATGGCAAAAATTTATTTGATATTATTAAAGAGTATTTCCAAAAATTCTGCGAGAAGTTAGGATTTAAGTTTGAAGCAGAGATAGAACATAGTTTAGGTAATCCACTAGAAGTAAACAGCCATCTGGAAAATATGGAACCGCCCATTCATAGCAATGAGCATGGAAATACACCTGGAAACTAACAATTAAAATATTTCAAGCGCTGTTAGCTCATTTGCACAATCAATTACTTCAGAACTTGGGAACTGGTTTTTAAACCAAGTGTACTGGCGTTTTGCGTAGTGTCTTGTGTTTGTTTGAGCAATCTGTATCGCTTCGTCTAAAGTAATCTCACCTTTCAAATACTTTACAATTTCTGGCACTCCATGTGCTTTCATAGCTGGCAAATGTGGAGCTAAGTTCATACTAAGTAGCTTTTTTACTTCATCAATTGCTCCATTTTCGATCATTTTGATAAAACGAGAATTTATTTTTTGGTATACATCCTCACGTTTAGGCAAAATTGTATATATCTTAAAATTATCGAATAAAGGAGGCTGTCTATTTTCTTGCCATACAAAGATTGTCTTACCAGTTTCAGTGATAACTTCAAGTGCCCTTGAAAGGCGGTGCGAGTCATTCATGAATACTTTACCTTGAATCCTTGGATCTTTGCTTAGCACTAATTTGTAAAACTCCTCTTTACTTAAATTTTTCCTTAATTCGCTTACATTTTTCCTTACTTTCTGACTTATTTGTGGCATTGATGATAAGCCTTTGATTAAACTGCTGATGTAAAGCCCGCTTCCTCCAGTGATGATAGGTATTTGAGCATTTTCTAATGCGTGATTAACTTCTTTTTCTAAATCCTCTAACCATAGACCCACGGAATAATTTTCTTTTGCTGAAACATAACCATATAATTTATAAAATTCTTCTTGCTTTAGTGGTTGAGCAGTAATTATGGGAATTTCTTCATATACCTGCTTTGAATCACAATTTATTATGCTGATATTATTATATTTTTTTATCAGGTTATCACACAATTCTGATTTACCTGAAGCTGTAATTCCTGTAATAATTACTATATTATTTTTCATTTATATTAATTTAATTAACATATGATAGAGTGTAGTAAAAATTTGGGTCCTACAATCTAAAGTTTGGAGATTTTTATGGCAGAAAACAACGACAATAATTCATTTATTAAGCGTTTCACAAACAGGACTCCTGGCGGTACAGGGGAAGGTTTTTCCAGTAAGTATTCGTCTCAAAACACCAAAGAACGGGCATTAGGGGAAAAAGGGGAAATTTCTGAATTAGCAAACAAAAAAACCGAATCCAAGAAAGCTTTTTCTGAAAGTGGCGGCATAAAAAGTAAAAGCAGAACTGTCAATGAAAGATCTTTTGCTGATGCAACAAAAAGAAGTAGGTCAGATCTTATATATTTAGTCCGTGGTAAAGATCGTGGAAAATCAGCGTGGCATTATGTATTAGTTGATAAAGAGAAAAGAGAAATGTTTCTAGCAAAAAGCAGAACTGGCTCTATAGATGTTGCAGACTATGGAGAGATTTTGTATTCAGGATGGGGAGAGGATCCACCACAGGCAATAGTTGATAAAGTCAATGAAGAGTTTGGGTTGTAGCAAGTCTGCATAACAAATGGTAAGCTGCGTTGCATTGCGTTCACAAAAACTAGCAGTTACTATATAAGATACAATGCAACAAAACTGATCTAGTTGTTATGAATAAGTTTTTAGCTATATGGTATCTAAAATAATAAATGCAATACAGAACAACTTGTTAGTGTGTTTTCCAACAGAAACAGTGTATGCTCTTGCTTGTAATGCATTAAATAATGAATCTATAGGAAAAATATATCAGATAAAGAAACGCTCTCAAAATAAACCACTGTCTATATTTGTTAGTGATATTTGCAGCTTGATGAGAATAGCAAAGCTAGAGAAAAAGTATATTGGTTTAGTAAATCACTTTTCTCCTGGACCGATTACCTATATTTTACCACTTAAAAACAATAATATATTGCCAAACGAATTCTTTAAAGATAGTATAGGCATCAGAATCCCTGAGCATCCTATTGCAATTTCAATACTAAACAAACTGAAAGTTCCAATAGTTGCAACTAGTATAAATATTTCAGGAGAAAAAAGTGTATGTAAGGCAGACGATATACCACAATCCATTAAGCAACATTTATCTGCAGTGATTGAAGATGATGAATTAGTTTCTGGTATAGAATCTACTATTATTGACTTAACCGAAGATAAGATTAAGGTTTTAAGGGAAGGTGCAATTTTATTACAAACAGTAACCAATGCATTTTCAAACTAAGATCTATAGGAGAAAGAATGAAAAAAGTAATAGGTCACAACCAGGCCAAAAAAAAATTAATGAACAACTTATCTGTTCAGTCTTGGCTGATCTGTGGTAAAAAAGGTATAGGAAAAGCAACACTTGCAAAATCCTTCTCCAATTGGTTACTCATAAAAAGCTATAATGAAGTAGCATTGGACTTACACATTGTTGAAGGTGATACTATCGGAATAGAAAAAGTCAGAGAAATGAAAAACTTTCTACACTTAAGTCCCATTCAATCAGAACACAAAATATCTATAATAGATAGCTTAGAGGCAATGACTAATAATGCTAAAAACGCAATATTGAAAATATTAGAAGAGCCGCCAAAAAATTCTAAGATATTTATAATTAGCCATAAGCCATATGATATACAAACTACTATCCAGTGTAGGTGCTTTCAGCTAAATTTACTTCCATTAACTTATGACGAAACAAAGCAAGTTGCTTCATCTCAATGTAAATTTGATGATCAAACGTTTGACGAAATGATTACTTTATTTCCTGGAATGCCAGGAATGATAATAAATGCAATAAGTAGTGATGCTTATGAAGCATACAAATGCTTTTATAAATTTCTTCATGATTTAAAGAATCCCAATATGATTAATAAAGTAATTAATAGCGAAATCGAGCTAGAACTAGCATCATATATAGTTCAGGCCTTCATTTTAGAAAGCATAAAGAGAGATGTAAATGGTGTTGAAATTTTACTAGGTCAGTGGAAAAAAATAGATGAACTTTTCGTTGTTGCTAAGCAACTTCACTTAGATAAAAAGCATGTTTTAGCTAATGTAGTTAATATCATGACATAAGTTTACAAAGTATAATACTTTTAACATAAATTCATGATAAAATTCTGTTAATTTAATACTCGAAGTATATAATTTGACTGATAATAAATTAACTGTATGGCAATCAATAGAAGTTTTGACGAAAGCCATACTAAACATGCAGAAAGAATTAAGTTCAATCAAGAATATAGCTTTAGACCAGGACGTCACCTTAGAAAAAGGAAAGGAGTTGTTAAGCGGCATTTATGAAGCAAATTTTAAGCTAAACAAGGCAATCAATATAGCTACTTTGCCAAAAATTGGCTATCATATGCTAAATGGTGAGCTTGTTGTACGTAATCATATCACGGAAGAGGAAGTAAAGATTCCTAGAGATTTTCATTACCTTGTGCGTCCAGAGAAGGTAAGTATTGTTCAGTAGGAGATAGACCTACCAGGATAAAAGTCGGAATCCTGTAGCTTGGGTAGCAGCATGGAGGGAAACCAAAATGTTGAAGCCTACCGACAACATTATCGTAGGATAATGGCGAATTACCAGGCCGTAGCGAAAGCGAATACACAGATTGCCTCGAAAGGAATATTCTGAAGGTCGAGCCATCTTGGTACTGGTGAAGACAGAATAGACCAGACGAAAAACGAATGAAACGATAGGTCTACTTCAGCGGGGTGTTAGTAACGGCATGGCAATGAGGACATACAAAGCAACTGGAGAAGCCCTCCTCATCCCAAGGAGAAATACCTTGGAGAGGTGTAACCGTTCACGGATTGTGAGAATGAATTAAAGAACTAAGCAGTGACAGCTACTAGATTCTGTAGCTTTTGAAAGGGGTTCTGGCCATTTAGACGTGATGTCAAAAATATCGACAACATTCTTTCCACGAATCTTTCTCCACGTTCTGACCAGGTGAAAAAGCTGTTTTTACGATAAATTACGTACCGTCTAATTTGCCGTTCTGCAAGGTTATTAGTTGTTTCTATCACTTCAGGTTTTCTTAAAAACTTCGTAACCGTTCACGGATTGTGAGAATGAATTAAAGAACTAAGCAGTGACAGCTACTAGATTCTGTAGCTTTTGAAAGGGGTTCTGGCCATTTAGACGTGATGTCAAAAATATCGACAACATTCTTTCCACGAATCTTTCTCCACGTTCTGACCAGGTGAAAAAGCTGTTTTTACGATAAATTACGTACCGTCTAATTTGCCGTTCTGCAAGGTTATTAGTTGTTTCTATCACTTCAGGTTTTCTTAAAAACTTCCACATCATATCCTCAGATCGTAACATCTTAGCGGCCATTCTTGAAGCTTGAGTGCTATTTGCAACCCTCGTCATTTTACGTAAAAAATGTTTTACCCTTTTCCGAATTTTTCGCACCAGTCGATAAAATCTCAAATTATCTATCAAATTTTGTTTTTTTGCCTTATCTACTACAAACACCTTATTGCTGAGCGATTTTAGTGCTTGGCCAATTTTGCTCACTTCAACATTTTTACTATGGGCAAATCTCTCAAAATCTCTTGCCAGATGTGCCCAACATATCTGTCTATTTTCACGATTGAAGTAATTGTATACAGCGTATCTATCGCTCACAAATATACCATCATATTCTGGCAGTAAACTCTTCAACACCTTCTTACCACGAGACTCGCTTACCTTCAGAAGTGTCAACGCTTTGTTTGTTATTACCCAACTCCAGCCTCTCTTTCCTTGATTTCTGTGCCCTGTTTCGTCTATATGCAAATACTCGCTTCCTTGCAACTCTTCCTTCATTTTCTCATATTCAGATGCACACTTCTTCGATACCCTGCGTTCAGTATTTGAGACTAAACCAAGGCTTATATTTAGATTAAAAATACTGCCCAAAATTTGCTGTACCTCTCTTTTTGAGTTAATAAAAAAGCCGCTAAGGCTGCTTATAACTGTTTTAGCATTGGGTCCTAGAAAATCTCTTGCAACACCTTCGGGTAAATTTGCTGTAATTCTTTTATTACATACTCTACAATGTCCTCTTTGCAACCTGTACTCAGTTACAATTGGCTTAATTTCTGGCAACTCTGCCTTCTGATGAATAATTTCATCTTCTAAAGTAATCTTACCTCCACACATACAAATTGTATCAATTGTGCATCTCACTACCTCGTCTGCAGCCATTAATTCACGCTTATGCACCTTATGTCCTGGCTGACCTCCTGGTTTTTTATCACTTTTCTTTTTTGCTTTCTTACGATATATATCTCGTGATGGTGGCAGCGATGAATTTTGCGAATTTAAGCCCAATTTGTCTTCTAATTCAACTATTTTTGCTTTCAAGCTATCATTTTCTCTGATCAGTGCTTTTATTTCTTCCTTGAGATTAGCGTTTTCTGCTACAACCTTTTCTTGCAGCACTGTTGTCATTTACCCATTCCATATTTAGCTTCCTATCTCTTTACACTTTTATACTTACTTTGTAAACCACCTTATCTCCGTGAACGGTTACAAAACTTCCACATCATATCCTCAGATCGTAACATCTTAGCGGCCATTCTTGAAGCTTGAGTGCTATTTGCAACCCTCATCATTTTACGTAAAAAATGTTTTACCCTTTTCCGAATTTTTCGCACCAGTCGATAAAATCTCAAATTATCTATCAAATTTTGTTTTTTTGCCTTATCTACTACAAACACCTTATTGCTGAGCGATTTTAGTGCTTGGCCAATTTTGCTCACTTCAACATTTTTACTATGGGCAAATCTCTCAAAATCTCTTGCCAGATGTGCCCAACATATCTGTCTATTTTCACGATTGAAGTAATTGTATACAGCGTATCTATCGCTCACAAATATACCATCATATTCTGGCAGTAAACTCTTCAACACCTTCTTACCACGAGACTCGCTTACCTTCAGAAGTGTCAACGCTTTGTTTGTTATTACCCAACTCCAGCCTCTCTTTCCTTGATTTCTGTGCCCTGTTTCGTCTATATGCAAATACTCGCTTCCTTGCAACTCTTCCTTCATTTTCTCATATTCAGATGCACACTTCTTCGATACCCTGCGTTCAGTATTTGAGACTAAACCAAGGCTTATATTTAGATTAAAAATACTGCCCAAAATTTGCTGTACCTCTCTTTTTGAGTTAATAAAAAAGCCGCTAAGGCTGCTTATAACTGTTTTAGCATTGGGTCCTAGAAAATCTCTTGCAACACCTTCGGGTAAATTTGCTGTAATTCTTTTATTACATACTCTACAATGTCCTCTTTGCAACCTGTACTCAGTTACAATTGGCTTAATTTCTGGCAACTCTGCCTTCTGATGAATAATTTCATCTTCTAAAGTAATCTTACCTCCACACATACAAATTGTATCAATTGTGCATCTCACTACCTCGTCTGCAGCCATTAATTCACGCTTATGCACCTTATGTCCTGGCTGACCTCCTGGTTTTTTATCACTTTTCTTTTTTGCTTTCTTACGATATATATCTCGTGATGGTGGCAGCGATGAATTTTGCGAATTTAAGCCCAATTTGTCTTCTAATTCAACTATTTTTGCTTTCAAGCTATCATTTTCTCTGATCAGTGCTTTTATTTCTTCCTTGAGATTAGCGTTTTCTGCTACAACCTTTTCTTGCAGCACTGTTGTCATTTACCCATTCCATATTTAGCTTCCTATCTCTTTACACTTTTATACTTACTTTGTAAACCACCTTATCTCCGTGAACGGTTACGAAGTTACATGTCCTAGCTCACCACCATCGAAAAGACCTCTTTCTACTTTCCCACCTTTTAACAATAAATCCCTAATGGTGTTTCTTATGATGTCTAAATTACCATCTTCCAGTGCTTCATTCGTGTTGTCATCATCTTGATCTTCATTGTTACAGGAAACATCCTGACCTCTCAATGCATGCGCTTTACTGCTAGGGCATAGGCCTTCATTATTGATAACATCTATTATTTCTTCAAATATCAAATTTGTTACAGTTCTATAACGATCACCATAACATGAATTTAGTCTTATCCCTTTCCCTAAATATTTATTTGTTATGTCTCGAACAAGCCTTAAAGCACTTCCTTTGTTATTTTCTTCTTCCACCTTTTTCATCTCCTTACAAAATTCATCAATCAGCTTCTCTTCATTTTCAGTTAATGGTATTTCTAGATCCATTAAAAGTGAGCACCTTCCGGAAAATAAGAATAATCTGAACTACAGCTCGAATTTGAGTCCCAATCACTTGGTTCAGTACAAGGCGTCTGATTACCATCAGCAGAACTATCATATGAATCATAATCACTAAAGTTCTGTAGTCGATTATCACTTTCGTGTTCATCTGTTTTGTTTGACAAATCACTGCGAGAGAACTCCATCGGATCTTTTATATTACTTCCAAACTTTGTTGATTATCACTTTCGCCTAACCTAATATCAGTTAGTGTTGGATCATATAATTCTTGGGTATTTTTTGCTTCTGTTTTCCTCGTCTTACGTAATGGATAAGGCTGATAAAATTGAGTTCGTTTCCTTTTTACCTTATTCATGTTGCATACCCGTTATTCAATAATTCTTTAACAAATACCATAATACATAGGCAAGTCAGTAAAAAAATTTGACTTACATTACTCTACCACAATTTTGAGATAGAGTAATGAATTATTTTCGTTTGGCATTTAAACGTTTTGTATCTGCTGTAATGATTTCACTTCCAATTTGCTATTCTTTACATATTGAATTGCAAGCACTAACGCTTTACTCCCAGAAGCTGTGGTGCTATAAGCTATATTTTGCAAAATAGCAGTTCTCCTGATATCTTTGCTATCTGAGACTGATTTCACACCTTTTGAAGTATTGATTACTAGATTTATTTTTCCATCTTTGAGCATATCAACTATGTGGGGTCTGCCTTCTCTCACTTTATTTACAGCTTTTGCAGCAATGCCGTTATTATTCAGATATAAAGCTGTGCCTTTGGTTGCATATATTTCAAAACTCAGTTCTTTCAACATTCGTGCAACAGGCAATATATACTCTTTATCATCATCTTTTACTGAAACCAGAGCTGTTCCTTCTATTGGTAACTTGTATCCTGCAGCCATGTGCGTTTTTGCAAGTGCAGCTTCAAACGATGAGTCAATTCCCATTACTTCTCCTGTTGATTTCATTTCAGGACCAAGTAGAGTGTCAATTCCCGAAAAGCGCGTGAATGGAAAAACAGCAGCTTTAACTGCAAAATGATTGAAAGGCTTGTTTTCCTGATTCAATTTTTTACCCAAAATAACCTGAGTGGCAAGCTTTACAATAGGAATATTGATTACCTTGGAAATAAAAGGAACGGTTCGACTAGCTCGTAAATTTACTTCAAGTATGTATACATAACTCTCTTGAACAGCAAACTGAATGTTTATCAGACCTTTCACTTCTAGTGCAAGAGCTATTCTTTCAGTTTGGAGCTCGATCTCTTTTATTACTTCGTCACTCAATGTATTTGTCGGTATTGAGCATGTTGAATCGCCAGAGTGGATACCAGCTTCTTCAATATGCTCCATGACCGCTGCAATGAAAACTTTTTTCCCATCACACACAGCATCAACGTCAACCTCAACTGCATTGACTAAAAATTTATCAAGAAGCAGCGATCCGTGTTCAAAAATTTTGGTTTGATTCAAGACATACTCTTTAAAGCTCTGAGTATCGTGTCTAATCGACATAGACTGACCGCCGAGGACATATGATGGCCTGACTACTAGTGGAAACCCCACCTTTTCTGCGTTGGTTAACGCTTCTTTTACTGAATGGCAGATAGAACTTTCAGGTTGTTTTAAATTAAGTTGCAAAGCAAGGTTTTTAAACCTCATGCGATCTTCTGCAAGGTCAATAGAATCAAACGAAGTTCCCAGAATTTTGAAACCTCTCTCGTTAAGCACTTTGGCTAACTTTAAAGGTGTTTGACCACCTATTTGAACTATTACACCAACCAGTGTGCCATTTTCTTGCTCTTTACTTAGTATTTCAAGCACATCCTCTGCAATCAGTGGGGCGAAATATAAACGATCAGCGGTATCATAATCAGTTGAAACGGTTTCTGGATTACAGTTGATCATTATTGTTTCATACCCCATTTCTTTGGCGGCAGAAGCTGCATGTACGCATGCATAATCAAACTCAATACCTTGACCAATGCGATTTGGACCACTTCCTAAAATGACAACCTTTTCTCGGTCAGAAACATCTGCTTCGCACTCCATTCCCTCTGTCATCCGAGTAGCTGACACTGGGATCCATTCTTCCTTATCTCTGGATTCCAGCGTCACGCGCTGGAATGACATCATTGTGTTACCCTCATAACAGCCATACATATAAGCAGTGCTCGATTCAAATTCAGCTGCACAGGTGTCTACACGCTTATAAACTTGTTTAATGCCAAATTTTTTTCTTATTTCTTCAGTTTGCTCTACTTTCTTATTGCTTAATTTTGCCAATCTTGCATCTGAAAACCCCATTTTTTTCAGCTCTAACATTTCATATGCAGTCTCAGGAAGGCCGGTTTCCTTGATTTTTTGTTCAGCTAATATAATTTGCTGTATATTCTGCAAAAACCATAAGTCATATCCTGTAATCGAATTTATTTCTTCTATGCTTATTCCATGACGCATTGCGTCAGCAGCAATCAGTAATCTGTTTGGCAGCAATTTTGCTAATTGAGATCTGATGTGATCAATATCAGTATTTTCAGGAAATACTTCATTAAGTCCCGTAAGCCCAGTTTCAAGCGAGCGAAAAGCTTTCTGCAGCGACTCATTAAAAGTGCGGCCGATCGACATCACTTCCCCCACTGATTTCATGGAAGTTGATAGTTCACAATTCGTCCCCTTAAACTTCTCAAATTCAAAACGAGGAATTTTAGTGACGATGTAATCAATCACTGGTTCAAATGCAGCAGGTATAACTGGAGCGCAATCATTACGTATCTCATCGAGTGAATAGCCGATAGCAAGTTTAGTTACAACTTTTGCAATAGGATAACCTGTTGCTTTTGAAGCAAGTGCAGAAGAGCGAGAAACCCTTGGATTCATTTCAATCACAACGAGGCTTCCATCTTCTTTAGGATTCACTGCAAACTGAACATTTGCACCACCGGCACTAACATCAATTTCTCTTAGCACTGCTATAGATGCATTTCTCATCTGTTGGTATTCTACGTCACGCAGAGTCAAAGCAGGAGCAACCGTGATACTATCTCCGGTGTGCACTCCCATTGGATCAATATTTTCTATCGAACAGACTATTATGCAGTTATCTTTACAATCACGGATAACTTCCATTTCATATTCTTTCCAGCCGATAATTGATTCATCTATCTGAACTTCATTTATTGGCGAAATTTTGAGAGCACTTTCTGCAATATTGAAAAACTCCTCTTTATTGTATGCTATGCCGCTACCTGCACCACCAAGGGTGAATGACGAGCGGATGATTGCTGGTAATCCAATGTAATCCAAAGCCTTTCTTATTTGTTCTTGATTTTTTATAATGATACTTTTGGGGTATTTTAGCCCTATTTTATCCATGGACTGACGGAATAACTCTCTATCCTCTGCTTTTTTTATTGCTTCTCTATTTACCCCTATTAATTCTACATTGTATTTGTCTAACACTCCATCATCTGCAAGTTTTATTGCGCAATTGAGTGCTGTTTGCCCGCCCATTGTTGGCAATATTGCATCTGGCATCTCCTTAATTATAATTTTCTCTATGATTTCAGGCAGTACCGGCTCAATATAAGTTGCATCAGAAAACTCAGGATCTGTCATTATAGTTGCGGGGTTGGAGTTAACCAAAATGACTTTATAACCTTCACTTTTTAATACTTTACAGCTTTGCGTTCCGGAATAATCAAACTCGCATGCCTGACCTATAACTATTGGGCCTGCTCCTATTACTAATATAGATTCTATATCTGTACGTTTTGGCATAATTACAATAACGATTTCTGTTCAAATAATGTTACCAATCTTTCCTGTATATGTGAATTTTTATTAAACCTATTAGCTAACTGTTTTTAGGCTTGACGCATAACTGTACGAACATTGTGATTTGAGTCTACTAGGAGGGTGTCATCCAAGTAGCCTTCTTCTCCTTTCATCCCAGTGCCCCGACACTGGGATCCAGAAAAGTTTGCTTGTAAGCAAGCAAACTAGCATAGAAAGTGGTTACAACATTTTCGATGAGATTATATGGAAAACTGGATCCCAGTGTCTGGGCACTGGGATGACAGCAGTCCTACGTCATACCGCGATTCATTCGCGGTATCTCTTAACATAGATCCCGCTAACAAGCAGCGGGATGACGGTTGTCAGGGTGTCATCCGAGTAGCCTCTTTCTTGTTATCCGAGTAGCCCCTTCTCCTGTCATCCCAGTGCTCTTTTTTTGTCATCCGAGTAGTCCCTTTTTTGTCATCCCAGTGCCCCGACACTGGGATCCAGGAATTTTATTAAGTTGGTAAGCATAAAAATAGATGTTTTACGTTAAAATACAACGTTTTCGATGAGGTTATATGGAAAACTGGATCCCAGTGTCAAGCACTGGGATGACACCATTTGCTGTGCAATTTACCTTCAAAAATGAATGTTCGTACAGCTATGTGTCAGCTACTTGCATGACACCCTGCTGGTGGGACAATGTTTGTATAGTTGTGCGTCACGCGCTGGAATGACGAATTACTTAACCGTCATACCGTCACGGTATCTCCTAGCATAGATCCCGCTAACACGTAGCGGGATGACGAATTTGTATCGGAAAACAAGTAGCATGACGGTTTGTCAAATGTCTCTCAGTCTTTCAAAAAAATCCTTTAACAAAAAAGAGCATTCTGTTTCTAATATCCCACCATAAACTTCAGGTATATGGCTGCAAAATTGAAATATCTTAGCACCATTTTCAATTCCTCCACCTTTTGGATTATAAGCTCCAAAGTACAATCGTTTAATCCTGGCAAAGGAAATAGCTTGAGCACACATCGGACATGGTTCTAATGTTACGTATATGTCAGAATCATAAAGCGTTGAAGTTGAGAGCAACTCACATGCCTGCTTGATCGCTAACATCTCTGCATGTGCAGTTGGATCGTTGGATATGTTGTGTGCAGAAGAAACGACATTGCTTCCACTAACTATTACGGCACCTATGGGAACCTCATCATCTTTCTGAGCAAGTTTGGCTTGCTCTATGGCAAGCTCCATATATTGATACTTGAACACTTTCCTTTGCTAATCTTCTTTTTTTAAATTTTATTAACTGCTGCCTTAATAAACGATATAAAAAGAGGATGAGGAGAAAACGGCTTTGATTGAAACTCTGGATGAAACTGCACACTAATAAACCACGGATGACTCTCTAACTCCACTGCCTCTATACATGTTCCATCTTCTGATATGCCACTGCATAGCAGCCCATTTTTTTCCAAATCATCTTTATAATCTGAATTGATTATGTATCTATGTCTGTGTCTCTCTGAAATAGTAGTGTTACTATATGCATCGATCATTTTAGAGTTTGCATTTATATTACATTTGTATGCCCCAAGTCTCATGGTTCCACCAAGATCGTCATCTTGATCGCCAGCTAACTTAACGATTGGATGTTTACAGTTATGAAATTCTTCAGAGTGTGCATCTTCAAGCTTAACAACATTACGAGCAAACTCAATAATTGCAAGCTGCATACCAAGGCAAATTCCGAAAAATGGGATATTATTTGTACGGGCATAATTTATTGCTAATATTTTACCCTCTACTCCGTCATCACCAAACCCCCCTGGGACAAGAATTGCATGAGAATTCTGTAACTTCTCCCCTATAAGCTTTTCATTTATAGGTTTTTCTTCCTTCTCTCTTGAGTTAACCCAATTTATCTTTACTTTGACTTTATTACTAATCGCACCATGATTTAATGCTTCAACTAGTGATTTATACGCATCAGGGAATTCGGTGTATTTTCCCACTATAGACACAGTAACTTCCTGTGTTGGGTGCCTTATGGAATGCACTATTTGATCCCATTCAATCAAGCTTGGTTTTGGCTCACTTAAATGAAAGTGCTCCAAAATTTGCGTATCAAGCCCACATTGGCTATACAACACCGGTAACTCATATATATAACTCACATCAGGAGCAGGTATCACATTGGACAAAGAAACATTGCAAAGCTTAGCTATTTTCTCTCTCTGATTATCGAAAATTTCTTTCTCACTGCGGCATAATATAATATCTGGTTGTAACCCCGCGGAATTTAACTCTCGAACTGAATGCTGCGTTGGTTTTGTCTTTAATTCTTGCGCTGCGGTAAGATATGGTATTAAAGTTAAGTGAATAAGGATAACTCTTTGTTTTCCTAATGTGTAGTTAACTTGGCGTATAGCCTCCAAAAATGGTTGGCTTTCAATGTCACCTACAGTTCCACCTATTTCACATATTACAAAATCTAACCCTTCCGTACCATTAAAAATAAACGATTTGATTAAATCTGTCACATGAGGAATGACTTGCACAGTTTTGCCCAGATAATCACCACGCCTCTCTTTCTTCAACAACTCATGATATATCTTACCAGTTGTTATATTGTCATCTTTTGTTGCTTTAATTCCAGTAAAACGCTCATAATGCCCAAGATCCAAATCAGTTTCAGCACCATCCTCGGTAACAAACACCTCTCCGTGCTGAGTTGGGTTCATTGTCCCAGGATCAATGTTGAGATACGGGTCAAGTTTTCTGATACGGATCTTAAAACCGTAAGCTTGAAGAAGCGCACCAACGCTTGAAGCAACTAAGCCTTTACCAAGCGATGACACAACTCCACCTGTGACAAAGATAAATTTAGCTTCCTTCATTAATTTTCAAATGGAACAGAAGTAGGTTCACTTTCTTGCTTTTTTTCTAATATAATTTTCTCTGCAATCGATTTTTTATGTACGTCTTTTGAATATAATCCTGACAATAGCAATGTGTTTATAATAAACAATCCAGCAACAATAGCCGTTATTCTGCTGAGCGGGTTTTCAGAAGATTTTACCGAAATCATCGAATTGACTCCCTGTTGTGTATTACTAAAACCACTTAACGAACTACTCCCAGGCGGCTGCAAGAGCACTAAAATTACTAACACAACAACCAATATTACTTGAAATATACTTAATACCGCTACTGACATTATAGATAGAGCTGAAAATAAAAATTTTAGGAGCATAAAGTGCATAAGTCAAGAACATCTGTCACCCAAGTAGCTTGGAATCTAATACCAAATCTCACAAATAAGTAGGCAAATAACTCACAGAACAAATGGTTTTGATCGAACTTTCCGTAATATTACGAATGAATGCACATACAGTATCCTCCAATAAACTAACAGAGTCATATATTCTATTTTTAATGAGATTGTCTTTCAAATATTGCCATAAACGCTCTACTGGATTTAACTCTGGTGAATATGGAGGTAAATAGATTAAGGTAATATTTTGTGGTATTTTTAAACCTTTGGATCTATGCCATCCTGCACAATCCACAACAAGAAATGCCTCCCTTGTTCCTAAATATTGTGACATCTGCTCAAGGAATATATTCATACAATCAGTATTGACGTTTGGTACGAATAAGCTAGAACTCTCTCCATTTCTAGGATTAACTGCACTATAGAGATAAAAGTTTTGCCTACCTAATTTTACCTTAACCTGTGTCCTAATGCCTTTTTTAAACCACCCGTGTCCAATCTTTGAATGTGTGCCAAACCGCGACTCATCGAAGAAAAATAGCTCTTTTTCGGGATACGTGACAATAGTTTCATTAAGATTTTTTTTTAAACTCTTCTTGTTTATTTTTATCCTGTTTATTGTGCACAGGCCTTAGAGTAATATACGAAAAACCTAACTTTTGCATCAGTCTATGTGCTGTAGACTTACTTACCTCAATAGAAAACATTTTCTCAATTATGATTTTTAATTTCTTAGCCGTTAGGTTGGCTCCTTCTTCTGCTATGACATTTTTAATTTCTTCTTGCTGCTTGTAGCTCAACTTCGGCTTTACTCCACGTCCTGGTTGTATTTTAAACGCATGTAACCGTTCACGGATTGTGAGAATGAATTAAAGAACTAAGCAGTGACAGCTACTAGATTCTGTAGCTTTTGAAAGGGGTTCTGGCCATTGAGACGTGATGTCAAAAATATCGACAACATTCTTTCCACGAATCTTTCTCCACGTTCTGACCAGGTGAAAAAGCTGTTTTTACGATAAATTACGTACCGTCTAATTTGCCGTTCTGCAAGGTTATTAGTTGTTTCTATCACTTCAGGTTTTCTTAAAAACTTCCACATCATATCCTCAGATCGTAACATCTTAGCGGCCATTCTTGAAGCTTGAGTGCTATTTGCAACCCTCGTCATTTTACGTAAAAAATGTTTTACCCTTTTCCGAATTTTTCGCACCAGTCGATAAAATCTCAAATTATCTATCAAATTTTGTTTTTTTGCCTTATCTACTACAAACACCTTATTGCTGAGCGATTTTAGTGCTTGGCCAATTTTGCTCACTTCAACATTTTTACTATGGGCAAATCTCTCAAAATCTCTTGCCAGATGTGCCCAACATATCTGTCTATTTTCACGATTGAAGTAATTGTATACAGCGTATCTATCGCTCACAAATATACCATCATATTCTGGCAGTAAACTCTTCAACACCTTCTTACCACGAGACTCGCTTACCTTCAGAAGTGTCAACGCTTTGTTTGTTATTACCCAACTCCAGCCTCTCTTTCCTTGATTTCTGTGCCCTGTTTCGTCTATATGCAAATACTCGCTTCCTTGCAACTCTTCCTTCATTTTCTCATATTCAGATGCACACTTCTTCGATACCCTGCGTTCAGTATTTGAGACTAAACCAAGGCTTATATTTAGATTAAAAATACTGCCCAAAATTTGCTGTACCTCTCTTTTTGAGTTAATAAAAAAGCCGCTAAGGCTGCTTATAACTGTTTTAGCATTGGGTCCTAGAAAATCTCTTGCAACACCTTCGGGTAAATTTGCTGTAATTCTTTTATTACATACTCTACAATGTCCTCTTTGCAACCTGTACTCAGTTACAATTGGCTTAATTTCTGGCAACTCTGCCTTCTGATGAATAATTTCATCTTCTAAAGTAATCTTACCTCCACACATACAAATTGTATCAATTGTGCATCTCACTACCTCGTCTGCAGCCATTAATTCACGCTTATGCACCTTATGTCCTGGCTGACCTCCTGGTTTTTTATCACTTTTCTTTTTTGCTTTCTTACGATATATATCTCGTGATGGTGGCAGCGATGAATTTTGCGAATTTAAGCCCAATTTGTCTTCTAATTCAACTATTTTTGCTTTCAAGCTATCATTTTCTCTGATCAGTGCTTTTATTTCTTCCTTGAGATTAGCGTTTTCTGCTACAACCTTTTCTTGCAGCACTGTTGTCATTTACCCATTCCATATTTAGCTTCCTATCTCTTTACACTTTTATACTTACTTTGTAAACCACCTTATCTCCGTGAACGGTTACACCTATTTTGCCACTTTGCTGAACGGATACAACTAAACAATAGGTCTATCTACTTCATTCTAATGTGATTTCAGTTTTTTTTACATGCAAACTCTCTAATCCCACCTTATAGTTAGGATAAATTAGAGAGACATTAAGATCTTTTTTAATTTTAACATTACTTACTTTTTTTGACCCTAAATAAAAACTCTGTGCATAATCTGGTAAGGAAGAAACCTCAATTGGCTCTGGAGGACTAACATTGAGAAGTTTGGCTGCATACATTATCACTTCAGATTGTGTAGTGGGTAAATCATCAGCACAATTGTACACTTCACCAGGTTTTATGTTTCGCATGGAAGAAAATAGAATGTTCGATATATCTTCAACGTGAATACGAGAAAAAAAATGCCCTTCTTTTTTCACATTTTTTGCTTTGCCAAGCTGCAAGTCAATTAACACGTTCCTACCAGGACCGTATATTCCAGCTAAACGAAAAATATGTACAGGCAGTTTGCTATTCAGCCACTTCTTTTCAGATCTAAGGCGCTTTTCTCCTCTGATTTCTATAGGTTTTGTTTCAGATTCCTCATTCACCCAATTACCAGAGTAATCACCATAAACGCTAGTTGCAGACAAATAACCAAACCATTTAACATTTTGCAGGCAATCACCATATCTCTCCATAACATCATCACCATCTGGAGGAATAGAAATTAAAACGTGCGTTGCGCTTTTAAGCAGATCTTGGCTAACTTTCTCATAATTAAAGAGGATTACATTTTGTATATTTTTACTTCTTGATGTGCCACTGACTTTCCAACCTAAGTTCAGCAGTTTTTTCGATAAAAATTTAGCCACATATCCATAACCAAAGCAAAACAAGTGCATGAAAATTAATTTTTAAAATTCTTCTTGATAAATTCTACTCCTAATTTTATCCCCTCTTCATTAATAATATGCCCTAATGCATGAATTGGGTGCCCTTCAACATTTATTCCATTTTCTTTCAAAGCTTTAACCGCTAAGTCGAGGGACGAAAAAGGTACCACGTCGTCAGCATCACCATGGATAACACATATGTTAGGTTTTGACTTGATCTCTGGTGCAGTTTTTGAAGGTGAAAGAAACCTACCAGAGTATGCAACAACTGATGCACAGGATTGAGAGCGGGTGAGAGCTGTATGTATTGCAAGCATTGCTCCTTGAGAAAATCCAACCAAAGAAAGTTGCGTATCTTTTAAATTAAGCTCCTTTAATTTTGTATCAATGAAATGATTTACAATTGATGTAGCATTTTTTACTCCATTATATAGCGCTTCCTCACTACGATCTTCCAAGCTGAACCACTGATAACCATCACCTATTTCTCTTTCAAACGGAGCATTGGGTGCTACAAAATATGACTCGGGTAAAAATTTGCTCATAACTTTAGCAAGGTGAATGAAATTATCGCCACTTGAGCCCCAACCATGTAAAAAAATAATCAAATTTTTCTTATTTCCGCCTGCACAAATTTCTTGGCCTTTAAGTTCAATCATTTCTTTTCCTTTTGCATTTATATTTTTATTTAACACTAATTTTCAAATTTGTAAAAACATACTGTGATTGCTGTTGAATGATGGAGAGACATACTCCATTATTTTATACCTATAGCTAACTGAAAAAAGGTTACCTCAGAAGGGATAAAAAGGTATAAAATGGCTTTGGAATAAGTGCAATTTGGTATAGGTTAAAACAGCTAAAAATAACCTTTTAAAAAAGTCACATTCTATCAAGAGCGCAATCAAGAAGATAGGCAGCAATTTATCGATAAAGTCTCAAAAATAGACCACTGTAGCATTTTATATATAGATGAGGCAGGAGTTGATAATAGACTATACCGAGAATATGCATGAGCTCCAAGAGGAGAAAAAATATATGCTGATGTTCCAGGAAAAAAGTGGGAAAGAGTGAGTATAATAGGTGGATGGATTGAAAAGAAGTTTATTGCACCAATGACCTTCACAGGAGGGTGTAATAAAGATGTATTTAATGTATGGTTAGAGCGAACCACAATTGCAGCGTAATACAACCATAGTTATGGATAATGCTACATTCCATAAAACTCCCAAAACAAAGTCATTAATAGAGTCTTTTGGCTGTCATTTGCTTTATCTTCCAACATATTCACCTGATCTAAATCCGATAGAGCATTGTTGGCACACCATCAAAAGTCGCCTCAGACCTCTAATGCATCAATGTACAGACTTACACCTTTTAGTTGGTAATACCATTTTAGACGTTTATCATTCGCTTTTGAAAATACTATACTTGTAGAGAAAAAAGAATAGATGATGATCCTAAATATTTAATAAATTTGACTACTGAGGAATTTCAAAAATCTCAATTTTTTATTAATTGTGAGATGTGGTACATTCTATCTTCATATAGCTTTCCTCTTCATACCTCAACTAATGAAATTAGAAGCATCAACTCCCTTCTGCAAGCAAGCAGCAATAACAGTGTTCATCATTAGAAATGCAATTGTCATTGGGCCAACGCCTCCGGGTACTGGGGTAATAGCTTTGGCTTTCCCTTTTATTCCCTCAAAGTCAACATCACCTACAAGCTCTCCTACATTAACACTATTTATGCCAACATCGATCACTATTGCACCTTTCTTTATCCAGTCTGCTTGAACAAAATTTGGCTTTCCGACTGCTGCAACTACTATATCCGCTTTAGAGCAATATTCAGCTAAATCTTTACTCTGTGAGTGCAAGATGGTAGCAGTGCAATTTTCCTGCAGCAATAGGTGAAACATTGGCTTGCCCACGATATTTGACCTACCAATCACCACTGCGTTTTTACCGGAAAGGTTCTCTTCAATTGATTTAATTAAATGCAAAGAACCTTTAGGAGTGCAAGGTATAAGGCAGTTTTTTTCACCTTTAACTAATCTACCAACGTTTTCATCGTGGAAGCCATCTACATCTTTTTCAATACTTACTGCGTTAATTACTCTGCTTGCACTAATATGATTTGGTAAAGGCAACTGTACTAAAATGCCATGCACAGATCGATCTTCATTTAACTCATTGATTTTTTCAATCAATTCATCTTCTGAAATATTATTAGGCAAAACAATGGTCTCAGAACTTATGCCTATTGATTCTGCTTTTTTCTGTTTGTTGCGAACATAAACCTGACTTGCTGGATTGCTGCCCACGAGAATTACTTTCAGGCAAGGAAAAATGTTATACTCTCTCTTTAAAATATCAATTTTTTGTGATAGCCTCTCACATAGGTCGTTTGCTACTTTTTTACCATCAATAATAATTGTCACTTCCTTGCCACTCCTTAAAGTCAGGTAATTTGATATCAAATAAATCCAATACTTTGCCAACAGAATGATTAATAATATCATCCAACGATTTTGGTTTAATATAGAAAGCAGGCACTGGTGGAGCAATTATTGCTCCCATCTCCGTTAATTTTAACATATTTTGTAAATGCCCAAGATGTAGTGGTGACTCTCGCACCATAAGAATTAATTTTCTTCTTTCTTTTAGCGTTACATCTGCAGCCCTTGTCAATAGATTGGAAGTAACACCTGATGCAATTTCAGACATTGTCTTCATAGAGCATGGTGCTACAATCATTCCTGAGGTTTTAAATGAGCCACTTGCTATTTTTTCTCCTATTTTTTCTTCAGAATAGTAAAAATCTGCAAGTGATGTAATATCTTCAAGTTTTTCTTTAATCTCATGAGCTAGAGTTATTTTTCCAGCACGACTTATCACTAAATGAGTTTCATAACCAAATTTGCAGCGCGTGACGCTGGAATCTATATTTCTTTTTCCCTGGATCCCAGTGTCAGCTACTCGGATGACAGGGATAAGAGATCTATTAATATTTCTTAACGCCTCTAAAATACGTACACCGTAAATAGAACCAGATGCTCCACTTATTCCAATTACAATTCTGCTATTCACTTAACTCTTCTTCGTAGCTCATTCCCAATGCACGTTTATAGGTATCAAGCAATATTTCCTGTTCCTCTCTGTCATCATCATCCATCTTCCTCAGCCTAATAATTTGTTTCATCACTTTTATATCCCAACCTTCATCTGCGGCTTTTACATATACATCACGAATGTGATCTTGCACATCCCTCTTTTCTTGTTCAAGTTTTTCGATTCTCTCTATGTAACCCTTCAACTCTTCAGCCGTTATTTTTACTGTATCTTCCATGAAACTCCACTAATTAATTGCTGCTACTAGTATTACCAGTTTTTACTTGCACTTCAACAACAGTAATAATATTTTTATCTTTTTTTAAAATCTTAAAGCGAAAACCATACATGGAAAACTCCTCGCCTTCGTCAGGAATGCGCTCTATTTCATTCACAATCATACCTGCTAGAGTTGTAGCTTCTTCATCAGGGAGATTCCAGTGTAACTGCCTGTTAATGTCCCTAATAGTAGATTTTCCTTCTATGTGATACATATTGTCAGATATTTTCTTTATGAAATTCTCCGTGATCAAATCATGTTCATCCGAAATTTCTCCAACTATTTCTTCCAGTATGTCCTCAAGAGTTACAATTCCCTGCAGTGCTCCATACTCATCAATAACAAATGCAAGGTGTTTCCTGTTCTTACGGAAGTTATGAAGTTGCACGCTGAGCGGTGTACTTTCTGGTATAAACCAAGGCTTTGACATAACTTGGGTAATGTCAACTTCTTCCGCTTTATTATTCTTTTCACGCAAGGCATTTATTAGACCCTTCACGTGAATTACACCGATAATATCATCTGGTTCTTTTTGCCATAAAGGTATCCTACTATGACTGCTAGTTAAAATTTCCCTTATTAACTCTTCTTTACTTCGATTTATATCAAGAGAAAATAAATTTCTTCTATGGGTCATAATTTGTGATATTTCTGTCTCAGCCAAATCAAGTATGCTGCTTAGCATATCTAAATCCTGTTGTAACATAGTTCCTTCACTGCGGTGAAGAGTAATCATATTACGCATTGCATCCGCTGCAGATATTACTTCCTTATCTTTATGCAGCCCACATAATTTCAGGATGAGGTTAACAATAAATTGAATACCTAGCGTCAATGGAGAAAAAATCTTTACAAAAAACAATACAAAATAAGCAGAAAATGATGCAAATTTTTCAGGATTTTGAATAGCATAAGTTTTTGGTAGAACTTCGCAGAATAATAAAATACAAAATGTCATTATAATTGTTGATAGGAGAATGCCCTCATTTCCAAAAAGATTGATAAATATTGCTGTAAATAAAGCAGAGCAAGTAATATTAATAATTGTATTGCCGAGCAATACCGTTCCTATTGTCAATTCTTTCTTATTTAATAAGCAGTCTATTATCCTGGCTCTTTTGTTACCGTCTAGCTTTAGCTTATTAACTCGAGAACGGCTAATTGAGGTTAAGCCTATTTCTGCTCCTGAGAACAAAAACGATAAAATTAACAAAATAAAAATTGCTGATGATACTAAGACCAATAACCAATCCATTAAAGTACGATGTTATTGTGATAAAAAATAAAATTAATTTTACATGTTATGAGAGGTATTTGCAAGCCTGAATTTATATTGCCGAATTTTATATATCTTTAATCTTAAAAAATAAATCATAAAGCATATTACACGCCGCATTCACATGCTCATCCTCAATGATAAGTGGTGGGGTTATCCTTACTACTTTGTTGTTTGAAACCCTAGTTATTATTAAACCTTTATCAAGAGATCGACTAATAACTTTATCAGCTACAGGAGTTGCTAGTTCTATTCCCATTAGTAACCCTTCTCCACGAACTTCTGAAATCATCTGAGGAAATTCTTTAGCTAAAGGCAACAGCTTTTCTTTTAAATATTTACTAATTCTCTTAACATGATCAAAAAAGCCTTCTTTTAGCATTATATCGAGCACTGCATTACCAACAGTCATGGCAAGTGGATTGCCACCATAGGTTGATCCATGAGTTCCTGGAGTGATTGCTTCTGCTATGTAATCTTTTACTAAACATGCAGCTAGAGGAAAACCGTTACCCATAGCTTTTGCACAGGTTAGCATATCAGGTTCAATGCCGACATTTTGATAATAAAATAAAGAACCGATGCGTCCATATCCGCATTGCACTTCATCAAAGCACAAAATTATTCCTTGAGCTTTTGTTATTTTCCTTACTTTTTGAAGATATTCTACGTCTAGTGGATATACTCCGCCTTCGCTTTGTATGGGCTCTAAAAACACAGCAGCTGTTTCATTGCTGATTTTTTTCTCCAAAGCTTTAATGTCATTTCTTGGCACTTTATCAAAACCAGAAAGAAGCGGAGCAAAACCTTCGCGTGATTTTTCACTGCTTCCAGCAGAAATTGCAGCAATACTGCGGCCATGAAACCCTCCTTCAATTGTAACAATACGATTACGTTTTGCTTGCCTTTTTGAATAAAAGTAACGACGAATAAACTTAATTGCAGCTTCTGTTGCTTCAAGCCCACTTGAGCAGAAAAAAACTTTATCTGCAAAAGTAAGGGTTGTTAAACGGTCAGCAAGCCTTTCTTGCTCGGGAATAGTGAAAATGTTAGAGCAGTGCCATAGTGAGCTCAATTGCTCTTTCAGTTTCTCTGTAATGTATGGATGACAATGCCCTAAAGAAGTTGTAGAAATACCTGCAGCAAAATCTAAATACTTTTTACCATCTTTGTCAAAAAGATATGCCCCTTCTCCCCTAACTATAGGAGTGTCAAGTCTATTGTACGCATTAACAACATGATCCATTTTATAAGTATTGTGGTATTATCTGTATTATACCTGAAATGAATCCATTAACACAAAGCTTTTCCTTTAACCTCTTATGCTACCTCAACTAAAAATTTGGCTAATGCAAACCTTTTTTGTCATTCTATAGCTAAAGTGACTTAGTTTTACCAACACTTATTAGCATTGTAAAAGTTTTTGTTTCTATTGAATGACAGTTGTAGCCTATGCAAGAAGTCTATTGACTTTGAGCGCACTTTAGCCTATACAATTTTAATATCTTAAACTACTGGACATGCCCGATCTAAAGACAATGATGTTAAATTTTGGCCCTCAGCACCCAGCTGCACATGGAGTGTTGCGCCTTGTTTTAGAGATGGACGGCGAAGTGGTTGAGAGAGCTGATCCTCATATTGGGCTTTTGCATCGTGGTACTGAAAAATTAATAGAACATAAAACGTATCTTCAAGCTTTGCCTTATTTTGATCGCCTTGACTATGTGTCACCAATGTCACAAGAGCATGCGTATTCACTATGTGTAGAGGAATTGTTGCAATGCGAAATTCCAATTAGGGCAAAGTATTTACGTGTCTTGTTTTGTGAACTGACGAGAATACTAAATCATTTACTGAACGTTTCTTCTCAAGCGCTTGATGTTGGAGCAATGACCCCTCTTTTATGGCTCTTTGAAGAAAGAGAAAAAATACTGGAATTTTACGAAAGAGCTTCAGGCGCAAGGTTTCACGCAGCTTACATCAGACCAGGTGGAGTTGCAGCAGATGTTCCAGAAGGCTTGATTGAGGATATTGCAAAGTTTATAGAGCAATTTCCAAAGTATATAGACGATGTTGATGAACTTTTAACAGAAAATAGGATATGGAAGCAACGCACTGTAGGAATCAGTGAAATATCAATTAAACAGGCACTTGACTGGGGCTTTAGTGGACCAATGCTGCGTGCTGCTGGGCTTGCTTGGGATTTGCGAAAAAGCCAGCCATATGAAATATATGATCAGCTAGATTTTGATATACCTATTGGCCAAAATGGCGATTGTTATGACCGTTATCTAGTTAGAATGGCAGAGATTAGGCAGTCTGTTAGCTTGGTGAAGCAGTGTATAGAGAAAATGCCTGGAGGCCCAATAAAAACTGAAGATAGAAAAATTTCTCCACCGCCAAGAGCAGAGATGAAAAAATCTATGGAAGCTCTTATTCACCATTTTAAACTTTACTCAGAAGGATATCACGTACCAAAAGGTGAAGCTTACACAGCTGTTGAGGCACCAAAAGGTGAGTTTGGAGTGTATATAGTTTCAGATGGTACCAATAGACCTTATAGATGCCGAATAAGAGCACCTGGCTTTGCACATTTACAAGCTTTGGATTTTATGGCAAAAGGACACATGCTTGCCGACGTTGCAGCAATTATTGGCTCACTCGATATAGTTTTTGGTGAGATTGATAGGTAATTATTGTAAAATAGTAACTCAACTAATGGTCAATACATCTTCTATTAAAAATTGTACAAATTCATTGCCATTCCAGTAATTCATAGAGATTTTACCCAAAATGGCTTTAACATTACCCTGCATGATAGCAGAGCCAAGGTGAGTATTTGCAGAGCGAAATGCAATAGCTCTTACCATAACATTATCATCAGCAATAAAACATTTTATATGGTCAACTCCTATAACTTCAGGCTTTCTTATCTTTGCTCCCTGAATGATAAACCTTGGTTCAGGATTCCCAACTCCAAATGGTCCCAAGCGTTGCAGTTGGTTCCACAGAGATAAGTTTATTGCTTTAGCAGTTACTATACTATCAGCTTTTAAAGTTTTCTCATTTATAGAGTTTGAAAATCTTTCAGTAAAAAAATCATGCAAATCATTTATTTTGTCTTCTTTAATTGAAAATCCTGCCGCCATACTATGGCCACCACCTTCAATAATTAAATTTGTAAACTTTGCGGAAAGGACTGCAGCACCGATATCAACTCCCAAAATTGATCTACAGCTTGCTTTTCCTATTCCATTGTTTAAAGACATCACTATTGTTGGTAAGTGAAACTGCTCCTTTAGCCTCGATGCAATTATACCGATTATTCCCTGGTGCCAGTTGCCGCTTACCATTATAAAATTTACACCTAATTGGGCAAATTTTTCCGCTTGTGCTGTAGTTTCCAAGAGAGCCTCATTTTCTAACACTTTCCTTGCATTATTCAAATCTATTAATTTTAGCGCGATTGAATGTGCCTCTTCATCATCATCGGTGGAAAGCAACCTTGCACCGAGCGATGCTTCTCCAATTCTTCCTCCAGCATTTATGCATGGCCCAATACTAAACCCTAATCGTGAAACACTTGGTTTTTCAAGGATCCCCAAAGCATCAAATAAAACACGCAAGCCAACGTTTTTTCTTGCTGACATAACTTTTAATCCTTGTGAGACAAATGCTCTATTGAGGCCTGTAATCTGCATAACATCGCAAACAGTTCCAAGGGCAACTAAATCCAGCAGATCAAATAAATCTGGTTCTTTTTTGTTGGTAAAAAATCCTTGCTCACGTAGGCTTTTATTAAGAGCAATAATCAGCAGAAATGACACTCCAACTGCTGCAAGGTTAGTATAAGGAGAGCTTTCATCAAGGCGGTTTGGGTTAACAACTGCTACGGCGCTTGGTAACTTTTCCGTACCAAGATGATGATCGACAACTATAATATCAAGACCAAAGACCTTTGCATCTTCTATTGGTTGATATGCAAGCGTACCGCAATCAACGGAAATACATAAATCGATCCCGTTTTTTTTAAGTTGTAATAAAGCATCTGTGTTTAATCCATAGCCCTCATCAACACGATCTGGAATGTAGATTATAGAGTGTATATCGATTGCTCTCAGGTACCTGTTAATCAATGCTGACGACGTTGCACCATCAACATCATAGTCACCAAATATTGCAATGTTTTCATTATTTTTTATTGCCCGTATTATACGAGAAACAGCTTTATCCATATCAAGAAGGTGAAAGGGATCTGGTAATAGCGATCTGATTAGTGGATATAAGAAGTCGCTCGCATTTTCTATGTTAACACCACGAGTAACCAATATTCTTGCTAGTACTTCTGGCAACTCAAATCTCTGTATAAGAGTTAAGATTTCCCTTTGATCTGCTTCTTGCAACTTCCACAATGCATTTGTTATGCTGCGCTTTTCAATTTCAAGTAGCATATTCTTTGTAAATAAAACTACTTTACCAGAACTTTTAAACTTGTTCTATAATTGTATTAGATGCACAGTTCCAGAGTGTGATGGTATGATAAAATGTGAGAAAAAAATATCATCAAGGGAGGAATTATGGGACAAGTATTACATGGGTGCGCCAGAACAACAGAGACAATTCGTAGAGCAATACAAAATAGTAAAGAGAGCATAGCAAAACTCTCCAAGTGTTATAACCTTAAACCAAAAACTATTATTAAGTGGAGAAAACGCTCATTTACCAAAGATGCTGGTATGGGTCCAAAGCATCCAAGATCAACTGTTTTAACTTTAGAAGAGGAGTGTTGCATTTCGTAAGCATACTCTATTGCCATTAGATGACTGTCTCTACGCTTTGCAAACCTCAATCCCACATTTGAGTCGCTCCAGCTTACATCGTTGTTTACAAAGGCACAACATTAGCAGACTACCAGATGTCGATGGTGAAGTTAAATCAAGAAAGAAATTCAAACAATATCCTATAGGCTATTTCCATATTGATATCGCGGAAGTTATACCAAATCTCATAAATAAGCAGGCAAATAACTCACAGAACAAATGGTTTTGATCGAACTTTCCGTAATATTACGAATGAATGCACATACAGTATCCTCCAATAAACTAACAGAGTCATATATTCTATTTTTAATGAGATTGTCTTTCAAATATTGCCATAAACGCTCTACTGGATTTAACTCTGGTGAATATGGAGGTAAATAGATTAAGGTAATATTTTGTGGTATTTTTAAACCTTTGGATCTATGCCATCCTGCACAATCCACAACAAGAAATGCCTCCCTTGTTCCTAAATATTGTGACATCTGCTCAAGGAATATATTCATACAATCAGTATTGACGTTTGGTACGAATAAGCTAGAACTCTCTCGATTTCTAGGATTAACTGCACTATAGAGATAAAAGTTTTGCCTACCTAATTTTACCTTAACCTGTGTCCTAATGCCTTTTTTAAACCACCCGTGTCCAATCTTTGAATGTGTGCCAAACCGCGACTCATCGAAGAAAAATAGCTCTTTTTCGGGATACGTGACAATAGTTTCATTAAGATTTTTTTTTAAACTCTTCTTGTTTATTTTTATCCTGTTTATTGTGCACAGGCCTTGGAGTAATATACGAAAAACCTAACTTTTGCATCAGTCTATGTGCTGTAGACTTACTTACCTCAATAGAAAACATTTTCTCAATTATGATTTTTAATTTCTTAGCCGTTAGGTTGGCTCCTTCTTCTGCTATGACATTTTTAATTTCTTCTTGCTGCTTGTAGCTCAACTTCGGCTTTACTCCACGTCCTGGTTGTATTTTAAACGCATTGACTCCTCCTTCCTTAAATCTTGTAATCCACTTCATCAATGTAGTTCTAGTAATTCGGTATATTTGAGCAACTTTTGTTATTCCATATTCTTTTGCAGATATTATTGCCTGTAATCTTCTTCCTATCTCTCCTCTTATGCCGTGCTTCTTTAATTCCAGGTTACACTTATTATATAATTCTTCTCCTATTGCTTTACTTTTTCCTGCCATAACTCCCCACTAATTCTTAAATTATTCTATTTTAGAAATTTTTCTTTATTCCTCTATTTATTTTTAGGAATTGGTATAACTGGTATAGTTTCACAGATTATGTGATAAAAAGAATTGGTGAGTTAAATAAGTTAAAAAGGAATTCTGAAGTTGCTAGTGATATAGTGTATAATTTGGTATCAGCAGGGGCAGTATTGTATAATGAAAATAGTATTAATGTAATTAACGAACTGGAATTAGAATTTAAGTATCATAAAAATAATATCTTTGATGCTTATGCGAGCTACGTCGATAATGCTTATAAACTTGTTAAAGTTGCAAGAAGTGCAGCCAATAATAAGCTGAATGATGTAAGAATGGATAACACTGTTCTTTATTTCGAATATTCAGAAGATAGCACAATAAATGTTGCAATGATCACAGATAAAGTAAGAGATCTAGAGCTAAATCAGAAAGAGGTAGGATATAGAAGAAGTATAATAAAGATCGGAAAAAGCGAGGTGGATATTATAACAGAAAATGGTATAAGGAATTACACTAACCTTGCAGATAATAGTGATATAGTGTTAACTTTCCCTACCAGTCAGGGAGAGTTAGAAGTTAGATTATATCCTGATAAGCAAAATGAAGGTCAAATAAGGGTAGAAGTAAATAATCAAGATCTGCTAGAGCAATTAAAAAATTGTGGAGAAAAATTAGGTAAGAATTGTTTACTTGGTGGATATTCGGTTTATGATGCTATTGAGCAGGGGTATTTTAAAAGGTATGGAAAACCTAGTCAATCTCATAGTACATCTAAAACTTGGGCAGATAAAGTACAAGAATCAAGGAAAAGTCAGCGTGAGGAGATATTAAATTTATGAGCAAAAAATGAAGCAAAAGATATTGGCTTTGCTATTTCAAAAACATCTTGCTTTATTTTATTATTTTAGTAGTAGTATAATATTTTGGGAGGATTTATGCATAATGCAATAGAACAAAACAACCTTAGTAAGGTTAAAGAGCTTGTTAGAAATGGAGCAAGTATTCACACTAGAGATGTAAGTGGCAGAAAGCCTATGCATTCAGCTGCCAAGTTTGGTCGTAATAATATTATAGAGTTTTTGTTAAGCAAAAAAGTAAGTATTGATGATGTTAACAGTAATGACAGTACACCACTACACTTTGCTGCTGGATATGGTCAGTTAGATACTGTAAAGTTTCTTGTAGGCAAAGGAGCTAACATTAATTTTAAGAATAGCATTGGTGGCAGAAAACCTATACATGATGCTATCATTGGAGGTCATAAAAATATTGTGGAGTTCTTATTAAGCAAGGGAGTGAGTATTAATGATGCTGATGAAATTGGTAGAACCACATTACACTATGCTGCATCCGAGAATAAATTAGAAGTGGCAAAATTTCTAATTGATAAAGGGGCTAATATTTATGCTAATAATACTTGTGGTCAAGAGCCTATGCATCTTGCTGCTTACGCAGGGCACGTAAATATTATAGATTTGTTCTTAAGTAAAGGAGTAAGCATTGAAAATACCGATAAAAATGGTTTAACTCCACTACACTATGCTGCTCGATTTGATCACTTAGATCTTACAAAATTTCTACTTAATAAAGGAGCTAATATTCATGCTAAAACCATTAAGGGTCAAAAACCTATACATCTTGCTGCCCGCGGAGGATACAAAACTGCTAATACTGCTAATATTGTAAAGTGCTTCTTAAGCAGCGGAGTAAGTATTAATGATACTGATACAAATGGGTTAACTCCGCTACATTATGCTGCTAAACATGCTGAATTGGAGGCTGTAAAACTGCTAATAGATGAAGGGGCTGATATTCATGCTCAAACTGTTGATGGTCAAAAGCCTATACATCTTGCCGCTCGCGGAGGAGGACGAACAACCCCTAATGTTATAGAGCTATTCTTAAATAAGGGAGTAAGCATTAATGAAATTGATGCAAATGGTTTGACTCCGCTACACTATACTGCTGGTGTTGATGGGTATTTTAAAGAAATCACTGCAAGGTTTCTAATTAATAGAGGTGCCAATACTCAAGTTAAAGATAATAATGGCAAAACACCTTTAGATCTTGCTAGAGAAACTGGACGTATGGGAATTGCAAGTATGTTAAGTACTACAAAAGTGACGGATGTATCGTTACAACAGCACTCTGGATCGAGTAAATTTCCTAGTAGAGTTTGAGAAGGATAACGGGAGAAAAACTTTATCTATTTAAAGTAGAAAATTATCATAAATTTTGTGTTAATTTAAAACTAATTAGTGTTAAAAATTTAAGTGATCTAGCTATTTTCAACAACCAAAACCAGCTAGCGTGAGAAGAAGTTTTCTTGGGATGCGTTGGTCTACCATGTGTACCGTACGAACTTTTCTTTATAATAATTTTACTATGCGCTAAAACTAGCTATATTGGCTCACTTTTGCTAAATTTACATAGGAACTATTTTATCTAACTCCTTTCCAAGGATTTCAAAATTCTATTTTCACAATCCTATTTTTATGCTGTTTGTTCTCAAAAATATACGACCTTTTTTGAAGGAGTAAACAATTGAATTCTTTATAACACTAACTAGCATGATACTTTTACTAAAGTATTTTTTGAAAAAGTTAGTTGACTCATAAATAATTCTCTACTAATACTGGCATGTGTTTTTTATTCTGCTGAAGTGGCTCCGCAGGTTACTGTATAAGCTTCAGCAGTTTTTGCACTCCTTTAAAGCATCATATTCCTATATATTAAATATCGCTAGTGCTTCTCAATTTTGTTGATCTATAGTAAAACTGGCTAAAACTTGGAGTCATAAGCAACTTTTAACCTCTCTATATACTCCATTGTTACTCACCATAAAAACTTAACAAAAGCTTAACGACGTGAGTAGTAAAAAGATTATGGTTATTGACTTAATATTATATATCGCATACAATATATCATATATATTAGCTTAAGGGATAAGTATGGGTGAGTCTACTGGGATGATAAAATCTATCATCAATCAACTAAAACCAAAATCCAAACCAGAACTATCTGATATTGAATATGAATCCATTATAGAACATCTATCATCTAAAGAACATTTATTAAATGAGCTGATGAATGATATGTGGTACTCAGGAGATTTACCATCAGTTAGAAACTATAATGAACCATCATCTTTGATAGATAGCAAACTTGGATTAAGTGAACAGATTTGTGTTTGGTTTTCTCTAGATCATGATCTTACACCAAGTCAAAAAAATTTAAACAAAAAGTTACTTAGTGCTCTAAAATGCTTAGCTTCTAACTGTGGTTCATTTGATAATACTGAGCCCCTTGAAGAATTTTTACATGATAATAAAAACAATAAAGATTTAAAAGTAATTCTTAACCTAAGAAGAGGAGAATCTCAATCAACAGTATTGCATGCGATTGCAGGAGCAAATATTGGTGGATTTCGTCGCACAGGAAATCAGGCTATAGATTTACTCTTAGAAGCAGGCGCAGATCCTAACATACAAGATAATAAAGGAAAAACACCATTATACCTTGCTGCTGCCAAAGGTCACCACGATAATGCAAACTCTCTTCTTTTGAAAGGAGCTAAACCTAATATAACAAGTAGAAAGGGCAAAACTCCACAACAAATAGCAACTAATAAACTCTGCTATAATATAGAAGAATTATTTTTAACTGATAAACAGAAAAAGATGAATAAGGAATTGTATGACTTACTTGTGTGTGATTCAGACTGCACTAAAAATTTAAAGGAGTTTTTAAGTAAGCATAAAAGAGATTCAGACCTAAAAGTGGTGCTAAATATTCGGCAAGGAATGGGTGAATCAAAAGTGTTTTCGTATGTTGATCGTTTTGCTTGGGATAATGAAGATCTTGCTCAAGAGTTAAGAAAAATATTTCTAGAAGCAGGAGCATTAGATTATGATAAAAATATTATTTATCGTCAGCAAAAGAAAGGACAGGTCAGTAAATTACTCGTTAATTTAACCTCAAATCAAAAGGAAAAGTTAAATGAGTTTTCTGATAAGGTGTTTCAGGCTCAAAATATGGCTGAACTTGAAAAGATTGTAAACGATGCTATAAAGTCTGGTGTACGATTAAACTATTCTCTTTCACAAGATTTCTTTTCAGGTAATGAGTACACTTTTACCGATTATGTGATGAAAAAAATCAGTGAATTAGAAAAAAATCCTAAAGTTGCTAGTAATATAATATGTCAATTAGTATCAAAAGGGGCAGTGTTTGGTAATACAGTTGATGCTAACACACTGACATCAGAATTTAAAGAGCATAAAACTAACCTAAAAAAAGCTTATAGAGATTATATTAGCAATTCTCATAAGTTTATTGAAATCGCAAAAAGTGCAACCAATAGCGAGCTAAAAGATGCAAGAGTAGACAATTCCGTTTTTTACTTAGAATATTCTAAAGATAGTAAAATAGACATTATAAAGATAACAGATGGGGCAAGGGATTTAGGTCTAACCGATGGAGATGTAAAGTGTGGAAGAAATATAGTAAAGATCGGTAGTAGTGAAGTAGAAATTCAAACCGAAGGTGGAATAAGGTATTACACAGATCTTACAGAAGGCAGCGATATAGTATTAACCTTCTATACTAGTTTGGGAAATGTAGATGTTAGACTGTATCCTGACATACAGGATAAAAGCAAAATTATAGTAAAAGTGAGTAATAGAGAGGAAATATTAGAAAAATTCAAAGATCGAAAAGAAGAATTAGGTAATGATTGCGCACTTGGTGAAGATTGGGTTTATGATGCTATTGAAAATGGGTACTTTGAAAGAGCTGGTGGATTAATGCGCCCTGAGGTAATAACCGAGTCTAACAACAAATGGACAGAACGTGAAGAGTTAAGAAGGACTTCTGATCCTAGGAGAGAAGTTTCTAGGTAGATTAATTTGCTAAAAAAGTTGAAGATTATTATTTAAATATAAACTACTGTAATTTATAGATTAAGGAGTTCGTACCAATGTCTATGATCTTTTAAGAATACTCTTTTATATTGTTTTTAAGCTGGCTACAAAATGAGGATATGGAACATACAATTGGCTGAGCCGCCTTTTACAGAATTTCTCTCCAGATCTACTATTAAAATATGCAGCTAAAATTGGATACATCTTCTACCGCTGTTGCATCTAATATGCCAAAATCTTCATCATTTATATTGATATTTTCGCATAATTGATTTTGTAACATTTATTTGCTCTTCTGTATCAATTTCAACATCTTTTTGTGTGGCTCTTTGTAGTAGCTCCTTTTGCAATAACCTTTTTTAAGGGAATGTTCAAAAAAGTGTGTCAAGCCGAAAAAAAGTAATAAATTGATATAAAAAATGGAGGTTTGACATGAGTCAAAAAATAGCAAATAGAACTACTGGATTGGTAGATTACAAAGAATTAGAAACAAACATCCTGTCGTCTATACGAGAAGGTAGGCCACTGATGGGAAGAGATGGTGCATTAACGCCATTTATAAAAAGGCTGCTTGAAGCTAGTCTAGAGGGTGAAATAGAACATCATTTATCTGCTGGAAGTGAAGAAAATAATCGTAGAAACGGGAGGAATGGCAAGACTTTGAAGACAAGCGCAGGTTCATTTGAACTATTGACGCCAAGAGACAGAGAAGGAAGTTTTGAACCGCAAATAGTGAAAAAAAGGCAAACAAGCCTACATCCGGAACTTGAAGCAAAGGTTTTAAGCACATACGCTAGTGGCATGGGGTATAGGGACATAGCATCGCATGTAGAGGAGATGTATGACCACAAAATATCTGCAGCAGAAATATCCAATATCACTGACAAATTACTGCCAGTAATCAACGAATGGCGCAGTCGTCCATTGCAGTCTGTATATCCAATAGTGTTCATGGTTTTTTAAGGTCAAGGAGGACGGACATTGCATAAGTAAATGCATGTATAATATATTGGGTATAAATCAAAATGGCAGAAAAGAAGTATTAGGTTTTTATTTGGCTGAAAGTGAAGGAGCTAACTTCTGGTTGGGAGTGCTAAATGACCTCAAAGAAAGAGGAGTAGAAGATATCCTTATTGCCTGCGTTGATGGGCTGAAAAGCTTTCCTGCAGCTATAAACAGTGTCTTTCCTAATGCGGAAGTGCAGATGTGTATAGTGCATCAGATACGCAACTCACTGAAGTATGTGGCCAGTAAAGATGCGAAGAGTTTTTTGAGCGATTTAAAGAAGGTATATCAAGCTTCAAGCAAGGAAATTGCCGAGAATTATCTGTTGGAATTGGATGAAAAATGGGGCACAAAGTACCCTATGGTTATAAAATCTTGGCAGAATAATTGGGAAAACTTGTCTGGTTATTTTAAGTATTCTGGTCCAGTTAGGAGGATAATCTACACCACCAATCCCATAGAGGGGCTACATAGGCAAATTAGGAAATTCACTAAGACCAAAGGCTCATTTACCAGCATAAATGCCTTGTATAAGCAGGTATATTGTGCTATAAAGAAGGCAGAGGAAAAGTGGACGATGCCTGTACATGATTGGGCTTTAACTATCTCTCAACTTGATGTTTTCTTTCCTGGCAGATTGAAAATTGAGTTGAACTAAAAATGCGGTTTGACACAGTTTATTTAACACTCCCCAAAAAAGTTAAAGATTATTATTTAAATATAAACTTCTATAATTTAGTAACCGTTCACGGAGATAAGGTGGTTTACAAAGTAAGTATAAAAGTGTAAAGAGATAGGAAGCTAAATATGGAATGGGTAAATGACAACAGTGCTGCAAGAAAAGGTTGTAGCAGAAAACGCTAATCTCAAGGAAGAAATAAAAGCACTGATCAGAGAAAATGATAGCTTGAAAGCAAAAATAGTTGAATTAGAAGACAAATTGGGCTTAAATTCGCAAAATTCATCGCTGCCACCATCACGAGATATATATCGTAAGAAAGCAAAAAAGAAAAGTGATAAAAAACCAGGAGGTCAGCCAGGACATAAGGTGCATAAGCGTGAATTAATGGCTGCAGACGAGGTAGTGAGATGCACAATTGATACAATTTGTATGTGTGGAGGTAAGATTACTTTAGAAGATGAAATTATTCATCAGAAGGCAGAGTTGCCAGAAATTAAGCCAATTGTAACTGAGTACAGGTTGCAAAGAGGACATTGTAGAGTATGTAATAAAAGAATTACAGCAAATTTACCCGAAGGTGTTGCAAGAGATTTTCTAGGACCCAATGCTAAAACAGTTATAAGCAGCCTTAGCGGCTTTTTTATTAACTCAAAAAGAGAGGTACAGCAAATTTTGGGCAGTATTTTTAATCTAAATATAAGCCTTGGTTTAGTCTCAAATACTGAACGCAGGGTATCGAAGAAGTGTGCATCTGAATATGAGAAAATGAAGGAAGAGTTGCAAGGAAGCGAGTATTTGCATATAGACGAAACAGGGCACAGAAATCAAGGAAAGAGAGGCTGGAGTTGGGTAATAACAAACAAAGCGTTGACACTTCTGAAGGTAAGCGAGTCTCGTGGTAAGAAGGTGTTGAAGAGTTTACTGCCAGAATATGATGGTATATTTGTGAGCGATAGATACGCTGTATACAATTACTTCAATCGTGAAAATAGACAGATATGTTGGGCACATCTGGCAAGAGATTTTGAGAGATTTGCCCATAGTAAAAATGTTGAAGTGAGCAAAATTGGCCAAGCACTAAAATCGCTCAGCAATAAGGTGTTTGTAGTAGATAAGGCAAAAAAACAAAATTTGATAGATAATTTGAGATTTTATCGACTGGTGCGAAAAATTCGGAAAAGGGTAAAACATTTTTTACGTAAAATGACGAGGGTTGCAAATAGCACTCAAGCTTCAAGAATGGCCGCTAAGATGTTACGATCTGAGGATATGATGTGGAAGTTTTTAAGAAAACCTGAAGTGATAGAAACAACTAATAACCTTGCAGAACGGCAAATTAGACGGTACGTAATTTATCGTAAAAACAGCTTTTTCACCTGGTCAGAACGTGGAGAAAGATTCGTGGAAAGAATGTTGTCGATATTTTTGACATCACGTCTCAATGGCCAGAACCCCTTTCAAAAGCTACAGAATCTAGTAGCTGTCACTGCTTAGTTCTTTAATTCATTCTCACAATCCGTGAACGGTTACTTTGAAAAAGTCTCTGGTCCAAGTAGTCAAGCTACTTGGATGACAAGAGCTAACGCAAGAAGTTTACTTTTAATAAAAGCCTGATGATGAATCATTATTACCAAATTTCGGCTTATTTCTGTTGCTGAAACCAGAACGAGGACGAGAAGGCTTCTTATGGTAACTTCCTCCAGGTTTTCTATTAAATGAATTATTGTAATAATTATCCCTGTCATTTGGACCATCTTTCCTTTCCTCGTTGTAAAGCTCACCTTCAAAAAACTCTCCCGTCTCTTGATCAACTCGACGTCTTGACAACTTTGGACATCCACCTTTTTCGAAGTCAATTACTAGTGCTTTGAAAGTATCATCTTGTTTAAGTATGCTCTCTATAGAATCTATGTGTTCATTAGCTACTTCACTTATGTGCATTTTTCCTTTTCTGCCATTAAGAAATTCAAGCTCTACAATAGACTTCTCTATTTTTACAACTTTGACATCAACTATAGAACCTTGTTCTAGTTCTGTTATTGAATCAATCATCATACTCTTTGCAATTTCAGCTTCAGTGCCACTCGTGGCAAAAACAGAAACTTTACCATCATCTCCTATTTCAATTTTTGCATTACTTCTTTCACACACACTGCGTATATTTTTTCCTTTAGCACCAATAGCTGCAGAAATTTTGTCTTTATCTATGTAAAATGATAACATCCTTGGTGCATGGTCTTTGACGTCATCACTGTGTTCTGAAATCACTGCATTCATTTTTTCTAAAATATGTAATCTTCCAGCTTTTGCCTGTTCTAAAGATTTTTCAACAATTTCAAAGCTTATACCAGAAATTTTCATATCCATTTGTAGTGCCGTAACCCCTTCACTAGTTCCTACTACTTTAAAGTCCATATCACCAAGATAATCTTCATCACCCAATATATCGGAAAGTATCACATACTCGTCTTTATCTTTAATAAGGCCCATAGCAATTCCAGCAACAGGGGCCTTTATTGGCACACCCGTATCCATTAAAGCAAGAGAAGTCCCACAAACTGTTGCCATAGAAGAAGAACCATCAGACTCCAAAATTTCGGATACTACTCTTATTGTATAAGGAAATTCAGATTTATCGGGTAAAACAGGATGAATTGCTTTCCAAGCAAGTTTGCCATGACCGATTTCTCTTCTTCCTGGTGCACGTGCAGCAGAAGTTTCTCCAACAGCAAATGAGGGAAAGTTATAATGCAACATGAAATGCTCACGTCTATCCCCTTCAATATCATCCACAATTTGCTCATCTTGAGTAGTACCAAGAGCAGTAACAACCAATGCCTGAGTGTTGCCTCTTGTAAACAGCGCAGAACCGTGAGTTCTGGACAGAATATCAACTTCAACTTCTATCTGACGTATCTCATCATGCTTACGACCGTCTATCCTTACACCTTTCTTCCTAATTATTTCACGTACTAAAGATCTTTCAAAGTTTTTTACTGCATACGTAATTAACTTTTCATCTTTTCCAGTCTCTTTAAGAGTATTCAATATATTCTCTCTGACCGCTTCTAGAGCTTGAACTCGCTCTTGTTTTACTGTTTGCGAATATGCTTTTTCAAAATCTTTACCGTATTTTTCGAGCTCTTGTGTTATATCTGATGTATCAACAGGAGCAAAGCTTTCAGGCTCATTGCCAACTGTATCAGCAAACTCTTTTATGAGCTTAATGACAGGTTTAAGGTGTTCATGGCCAAATTTTATTGCATTAAAAACATTTTCTTCAGAGAGCTCTTTCACTTCTGACTCAACCATTAAAATCGAATTTTCATCACCAGACAAAAACAGATCCAAGCTGCTTGCTTTCATCTCTTGAACAGAAGGGTTGAGTATATAGTTATTATTTTCATCACAACCAACTATCACTCCAGCTATAGTAAAGTGAAAAGGAACACCAGAAACCGCAAGAGCTGCAACAGCACCAATCAATGCTGGCACTTCAGGAGGATTGACTGTATCATAAGTTAATAGATTACACACCACACTAATTTCATCATGAAATCCTTCCGGAAAGAGTGGCCTTACACTCCTATCTATTACTCTTGAGATTAAAGTTTCTCTATCAGATGGCTTGCCTTCTCTTTTAAAAAAACCACCAGGGATCTTACCCATGGCATAGCTTTTTGCGATAAACTGCACATTTAAAGGTAGGAAATCAACGCTTTCTTCCTTCTTTTTACGTACAACAGTTACTAAAACAGAAGTATCGCCGTAATTTACAACTACTGAACCATGAGCTTGGCGTGCTATTTTTCCTGTTTCTAAAGATAAGGCACGACCACCCCACTCTATAGATTTTTTTATAATTTTAAACATACTAAATTCCTCGATTATTTTCTAATGCCTAACTTCTCTATTAATTCCTGGTAGGCTTCATTACCAAATTTACGCTTTATATAATTTAAGTGCTTGCGTCTTCTACCTATCAATATAAGTAAACCACGCTTAGAGTGATGGTCATGCTTGTGCACTTTAAAATGCTCAGTTAAGTTACTGATCCTCTCGGTCAAAATTGCACATTGTACAAAAGATGAACCTGTATCATCCTCTTTAATCGCATATATATTTATCAAACTCTTTTTCTTTTCGGATGTTATCGACATCTAAACCTCATTTTAAATATTAAAAACACGAATAGGTTTCACACAACCATAAATAAAACTGCAGATTGCAATAGGTACACTACCCACTATCGTACAACAAATATCATAATTCTTTAAATTACGCAAGTTATTTAATACAACTTCCTGACCTTTTCTGATTTTCCCCGCATCTTCTGGGGAAATTTCAATTTTGAACATCGATTTTAAAGCCGATTCAATGGGAATGATGAAACTTTTTGCATTACTCCCTGTACCTTCTATTACTCCAGTATCACCTTTTGTTATCGGAGAGTAAGTTATTGTGTTTCTTTCAGCGAGCTGTTCAATTGTCACTGATTCGTTTTCTCTAAAGTCACCTACCATAGTTCTTCTTAATTTCGTAATGTGTCCAAAACAATTTAATGCAATGCCAAGATCCCGAGCAATTGATCTCACATATACACCACTACCGCACATCATAGAAAAATTTGCACTATTATTTATGGTGTCCACAGATATCAATTTCAGCTCATGTATTTTGACTTGTCGGGGTTTTATATTTACCTTTTGCCCACTTCTTGCCAATTTATACGCCCTTGCTCCTTTAATTTTTATTGCTGAAAATTGAGGAGGAGTCTGCTTGATCTCACCAATAAAATTTTTAATTGCACAATTTATTTGATTATATTCGGGTTTTATATCGCTAGTTCTAATGATATCACCACCCAAATCATCCGTTGTTCTTTGTTCGCCCCATTTTATTGTAAAATCGTATGCCTTTAAGTCACAAGATAAATACGGTATAGTTTTTGTTGCCTCGCCAAGAGCAATTGGCAACACACCTGAAGCTAAAGGATCAAGTGTTCCCAGATGACCAGCTTTCTTAATTCCAAAGATCTTTTTAACTTGGGTTACAGCTTGTGCAGAACTAATTCCTATTGGTTTATCGAGATTCAGCCAGCCGTGTATCATATGTGAATTATATACAGCTGATGACAGTTTAGGAAGCAGCTTGAAATATATACTTTAAATAATAATGTAAAAAATAGCTTGACTAACATGCATCTATTAACACATACTTAATCTTTTTAAGGGGACTATTATGACTATAAATACAAATAAAAGCATATTGAAGTGGGAAAACACTGCACATATAACAAAAATGAGTATTGAAGGTTTAGTTGCACTTGCATCTTTAGCGGGAGCAATAACGGCAATATTAATTGCTACTAAAGTAATTGCTGGACCTGCATCTTTAGCACTTGTTGCTAGCCCTGCTGGAATTGCAGTTCTATTTATTGCCGCTGTATATTTTGCCGCAGCAGCTTATGCTTCATATCAGCAAATGCAGAAGAATGAAGAAATAGGAGTGAACGGTACAAATGGTAAGGATGGTAAGGATGGTAAAGATGCAAACTTTGCTACTCTTGTCAAAAATGTGCTAAAGAGTGGTACGATTGTTGAAGAAACAGTTAAACAAGAAGGCGATAACGATGTTCAGCAATTATTCCTGACACTTCCAATTGCTGATTACGAAGAACTAGCAAAAAATAATGAACCAGTTCACATATTATTAGCAAATGGGAAAGTTGTTAAGCTTGCACACGTAGTTCCTGAAAATAATGCTACTGAATATAAGGCGCAAATAACTAAAGTTGCTGAAAAAACAACTGTTGCTGACATGAAAGAAGAGTTAGGTATAACTACTGATTCTCAGCCATTAAAAGTTGCGGTGAGTAATGAAGATTTCGAAGCTTTAAAAGATAAAATAGCAACTAACTTAGCAGATGTTGCATTAGAAAATGCTATATCAAACGCTAAAAAAGTTTAAAGTTAATGAAAGAAGAGGTAGAGGTGGTTCTGCCTCTTTTTTTTCATTTGAGAAGAGTTACGGTAATCTATCCCACATCTCAACTACATCCTTATTAAACTCTATTATCTCTACTTTTTTAAATTGGTAACAGTTGTTGATGGATTGAATTCCTAAATTCCCTATAAAGGGGATGGCATCATTACCTAAAATTTTACCACTGCGGCAGATTATCAGCCTGTCGATTAAACTATGCTTCAGTAGCTCTGTGATTAACACTCCTCCACCTTCAACTAATAACCTTGTTATGCCAATTTCTGAAACAAGTTTTGATGCCATGTCTTTTAGGCAGACTTTATCGATAATGTCAGGCTCCGATGTCATTCCAGCGCGTGACGCTGGAATCCAGTTTTCATTATGCAATTGCTTGAAGTTTTCTGGATCCCAGTGTCTGGGCACTGGGATGACAGGAGAAGGCGTTAGAATGACAGGAGAGTGTGTTGGGGTGACATCTGGAATAACAGGAGGTTTGTGATTTGAATTGACTATCAAATAATTAATGTTTTTTATTTTTCTCTCTATTTCTCTGTTTGTAATCACCCAAGTTATTACTTTATCTGCAGTCTTTGCAATATTATGCTCTTCCTGCAATTTTTCCTGGCTATCAATAATTAGCCTTATTGGCGATCTATTTTCAAGTCCTGGTAATCTGCAAGTTAAGAGTGGATTATCGTTAATAAGAGTATTGCTGCCAATCATAATTGCATCATATTTTGCTCTGAGCTCATGCACCCAATTTCTCGTATCTTCACTTGTTATCCATTTGCTATCGCCTGTAAATGTTGCGATTTTTCCGTCAAGAGTTGTTGCAATTTTGCAAGCTATAAATGGTCTATGAAATTCTTTAGTGGTGAAAAAACCGACATTCAGTTCTTCTGCCTCTTTGTGCATAATACCTTGCTCAACTTCAATTCCTGCTTCTTTCAGAGCTTTAATGCCTCCACCTGAAACTCTGCTATCTGGGTCAATAGTTGCAATTACTACCCTTTTTATTCCAGCTCTTATGATTTCCGCAGTACATGGTCCTGTAACTCCAAAGTGGCAACATGGCTCGAGCGTGATATACATAGTTGCACCATGGGTTAAACCTTCTGCACTTTGCAAAGCAACCACTTCTGCATGTGGGCGCCCACCTACTCCTGTATATCCCTCACCAATGATTATACCATCTTTTACAATAACACACCCGACAGTAGGATTTGACGCAACATTCCCAAGATTTTTTTCTGCAAGCCTTAATGCAATTGACATGAAATGATCATCAGTCATTAGAAAGAAGTCATTTCATATGAAGTGTCGAATATTCTCCTGTGCTCATGTATAGCAAATCTATCTGTCATTCCCGAGATATAGTCGCATATTACTATTGAACGCTGGGATTCACAAGCAAGTTTGCTCCACTCTGTAGGAAGTAATCTTGGATTTTCATAAAAACATTGAAAAAGTTCCTGTATTATGCGTTTCGCTTTGTTCATCGTTCTACTCAGTTTATAGCTTCTGTATATTTTCTCCATGTTGAATCTTTTCATTTCTTTTGTAGCATTCGCAACTTCTGGTGAAAATGTGACTAGCATTTTATTTAGACTTCTTACGTCTTCTACGCTTTTTATTTTGTGATTTTCAATATTTCTTTCAGTCTGAGAAACAACATCACTTATCATAGTTCCTATAGTTCCACTCAGTGATTCATGTATGAGTTTGCTCTGAGGTAATTCTGAATATCTGCTCCTTATGTCTTTAAACATTTTTTCAATTAAAGGAACATTCAGCAAATCTTCGATGGTTACTAAATTTGCTCTGAGTGCATCATCAAGATCGTGAACACTGTAAGCAATATCATCGGCAATTGAAGCAACTTGCGCTTCAATGCTTGAAAATTCCTCAAGTTTTAGATCATATTTTTCATTATATTTTAATAACAGCTGATTATTTGTAGAAGACTCCGCGTTTTGACCAAGCAAGGGACCATTATGTTTTGCAACCCCTTCAATCACCTCCCAACTTAGATTCATACCATCAAAATCAGCATGTTTTTGTTCAAGATAAGTTAAAATCCTTATAGCTTGAACATTATGATCAAACTCATACTTCTCACTATCAACTTGAACTAGAGCATCCTCACCTGTGTGACCAAATGGGGGATGACCAAGGTCATGTGCAAGCGCTATGCATTCAGTGATGTCCTCATCTAAGCTGAGCCTGCGTGCGATGGATCTTGCAATTTGTGCAACTTCAAGGCTATGAGTCAGCCGAGTGCGATAGTAATCGTGCTCGTAATTGATAAAAACTTGTGTTTTGTACCCCAATTTCCTAAACGCATTAGAGTGAACAATGCGATCCCTATCACGCTGAAAGCAGCTGCGATTCTCATCTTCTGGCTCTTTGAAGTATCTCCCTTTTGTTTTGCTTGGAAAGCATGCATAACTTAATAGAAAATTATTGTTTGACATGTAAAATTTCTACTATAATAAATTATCAATAATAAACGGTGGTTACTATGTCAACAAATTACAACATCAACTTAACTGATAATGCACTAAAAAAAATCCACTTTCTTGCAGAGCAGGAAGGGGATAAGAGTTCCGTTTTGCGGGTTGCAGTTTCAGGCGGTGGATGTTCTGGCTTCAAATACAATTTTCTTATGGATCAAATGAATAAAAATCTATCTTTGGATGATGAAGATGATGATTACGATGATGAGTTTGATGACGAAGACGAAGATGATGACTACGAAGAAAGCGAGGACTATAGAAGCCACTCCAATTTTAGCGAAAAAGGTAAAGATATAGTAATTAATGATGAAAATGGAAACCCTGTATTAATGGTTGATAATTGTTCAGCAAAATTTTTAAATAACTCAGTTATAGATTATACTGAGGATCTCAGTGGTTCTGGTTTTCAAATAAAGAATACCCTTGCTAAGTCTCAATGTGGTTGTGGTAACAGTTTTTCGGTTTAATTATTACCAAAATTTAGATGCCTTCTGGGTCTTTTAAACATGGGTGATAATGTAGCTCTAGAACTAACTTCTGTAGATAAAAGCTTCAAGGACAATTCTGCTGTTGTAAAAGACATCAACCTAAGTGTCACAAGAGGGCAAGTAGTAGCGCTGATTGGCAATTCAGGTGCAGGAAAAACAACTATATTGCAAATCGCAGGCTTGTTGGACAAGCCAACTTCAGGTATAGTTACGATAGATGGAATAAATTGCACACAAGCTAATAATAAGCATAAAACCCATGTAAGAAGAAATTTTCTTAGTTTTGTTTATCAATTTCACTATTTGTTACAAGAGTTATCGGTGTTGGAAAATATTATGCTTCCTCAACTTATTGCAGGAAAAAGCAAAGCTGAAGCAAAAAAAAATTCGCAAGCAATGTTGGAAAAATTTGGTCTGGAAAACAAAGCAAGTAGCATGGTATCTGAAGTTTCGGGTGGGGAAAGGCAGAGAGTTGCAATTGCAAGAAGCATTGTAAATTCTCCAAAGCTTTTACTTGCAGATGAGCCAACAGGAAATTTAGATCCAACAAATTCTTTTAACGTGTTTTTACTGCTACATTCATACGTAAAGGAAAATAACAGCTCTATGCTTATAGTAACGCACAATCATCTCCTTGCAGAAAAGGCAGACTGCATTTTCCAATTGAGAGATCGATCATTAGTGAAGTTGTGAATAGGAAAAATAGCACAATTTAAAACTACCTATGCCTTATACTTATCTAACCAATGATCATTAACAGAGTACAACTCGCATGAAACGCTTTCATTGCTTTTTATACACGGACTTTTTAACTTACGCTGTTTACTTAGGGAACACCCCGATAACATAAACACAGCTAAAACAAAAAATAATAGCTTTTTAAACATAACAAAACCTTTTCATTTATATTACTACACTCATTTCTCTTGTTTGTAAAGGTTAGGCATATTCTTTTACCCTTACCTCTTTTTTGACCTTTTGAGAAGAAATAGCTGCACTGTTTAAGCGCAGTTTTATATAACCATCTACGATTTGAGTCACTTCCTCTTCTTTATCCCTTAGAAAGTGATTAGTATCGTCTATTATATGGTATTTCATGTGATCACTTTTTACTGAATTTATTAACCTTTTTGCTAATTCTGTTACATCGCTTTCTTCTGAGATTTTATCGTTACTGCTTTGTATTATAAGCCCAGAAACTGGACAGGGAGAAAGAAAAGAAAAATCGTACTTAGTTACCGGAAGAGAAAGAGCAATAAAACCCACTATCTCAGGGCGACGGATTGTTAGCTGCATAGCCACCCATGCTCCAAAAGAAAAACCAGCGATCCAAATTGGAACGTTGCTAGGATTATGTTCCTGAAGCCAATCAATAGCTACCGCAGCGTCAGTTAATTCTCCTATACCCTTATCAAAAGTTCCGGTAGATTTTCCCACACCACGAAAGTTAATTTTCAATGCAGAAAAATTGTTATTGATAAAAGACGTATATATACCATGTACAATTTTACTACCCATATTACCACCATATTGAGGGTGATGATGTAAAACCAGCACAACCGGCGCGTTGGTATCTTTGCTTTGGTGGTATTCACCTTCTATCTTTCTTGTTGCATTATTCAAAAAAACTTCTACCACGGTAACTCCTAATAAAAACCTGCTTGACAGGTATTGATGACATGAATTATTAATTATGTATTAATTTCGCTGTTTTTGCAATAAATTTTTTATCGTGTTAAAGCTAACGTACATAGTTATGGCTATAGTTGATGGTAAACTTATTTAAGTGACAGATGAGTCCATTCTCTTTAGAAAATAGTGGTTACGTATATGCTGATTACAATGCAACTGCTCCAATTAGTGAGAATGTAAAAAAAAGTATATTTGAGGTCTTGTTAAAACAAACGCTCAATCCATCATCACTACATAAAAGAGGACAAGAAGCGAGGAAGATTCTTCAGGATGCAAGAGATAACATACGTGATGCTCTTGGTGTTCCAAGTGATAAAGAAATAGTTTTTACGTCTGGTGCGACTGAAGCGAATAACCTTGTTATGAGAGGAATAGCAGGCTATCTGCATGTAATTTCAGCTATAGAGCATCCTTCAATTCTTAATTCTGCATGTAATCCATATATAATACCCGTTAATCAGGAGGGCATTGTTGACTTTTTAGAGCTAGAAAAAATTCTAAGCGAACTTAAAGGAAACAAAGCAATAGTTTCAGTTATGATGGCAAATAACGAAACCGGAGTTATTCAGCCTGTTAAGGAAATAGCTGAAATAGCACACAAATTTGGAGCAATTTGCCACACTGACACTGCTCAAAGTGTTGGGAAAATTAAAGTTAATATGGAAGATTTAGGAGTGGATTTACTCACTTTATCCGCCCATAAATTTGGCGGTGTAGCAGGCAGTGGAGTTTTAATATTCAATAAAGAACTTGCGATAGAACCTATTATAATAGGTGGTGGACAAGAGAAGGGATTTCGTGGTGGTACGGAAAATATTGTTGCGATTGCAGGCCTTTCTGCTGCACTGCAAAATATTCCAGACCTTCTATCAAAAATGGATGAAGTAAAGGAGCTACGTGATCAATTAGAGTGTGAATTATTAAATCTTGCCAGTGATATAAGAATCTTCGGTAAAAACTCTAAGAGGCTGCCAAACACAAGTTTTATTTATATGCCAGAAGTAAAGAGTGATGTGCAGCTCATGCATTTTGACTTGAATCATATTGCAGTTAGTAATGGTTCTGCATGTTCTTCTGGAAAAGTTGAGCCTTCCCATGTTTTGCTTGCAATGGGGGCAACAAAAGAGCAAGCAGAGTGTTCAATTAGAATCAGTATAGGTCCAGAAACTAAACCACAAGACATAAAAAAAATAGTGGATTGTTGGTATAATATCTACAAGAAGAACACCTTGGTATAGATAATACGTGGTATCATGCAGGGAGCTATAAATTAGATGTAAAAACTTACTTGACACCCTTCGCCAGCCCCCTTATCATAACAGTGAAGCTATTTATTTATCTTCGCAATCTCTGCAGTGGATTAATGACAAAAAACTTAATGTATTTGGCGTAAATCATGCTTAATTTTTGCACTATGTGCACCTCATGTCTTTATAAAACTTCTAGGTTTCTACCTATATAAGCTGAAACGCGCTTATAAAGCGTTTAAGACAGTAAAAGACGTCAAATAGACAAGGGAGAATTTGAATACTAGCTACTCTAGGGTTTCTTTGCCTTTTTTTCCGCTCAGTAAATTTCTTAACATTTATAATTTAGGTTAATCGCATTTAAAAGCGGCTGAATCGTAGCGTTTAGAATAAAAAACGCCAATATTTTGAAGTACATATAAATAACTAGTCACCAACGGGGCTTCTTTTGCCTTTTTTTTCGTTTGGTAAATTTCTTAATATTTATGGCTTAGGTTAGTTACAAATTAAGAGCAATATTCACGGAAATGGTGTCATTCCAGTGCTTGACACTGGGCACTTTAGACAATGTTACAAAAATAATATCATAGAATTCAATAGGATAATTCCTGGTGTACAGTCCCAGAGTGTGATGGTATGATAAAATATGAGAAAACAATACCATCAAAGGAGGAATTATGGGACCATACACCTAGAGGCTGTATTACAAGAATTTTGGGCGAACTTAGTTATGTGTAATATATTATCGCTTCATATGTGTGATGCACAAGGGCCTTGGAACCCAGATCAAATTACTGAGTATCGTTTAAATTTTTCAGTTTTATTTGGTGTAATGAGGCAGAAACTTTATCAAGTACTTATGTAACCGTTCACGGAGATAAGGTGGTTTACAAAGTAAGTATAAAAGTGTAAAGAGATAGGAAGCTAAATATGGAATGGGTAAATGACAACAGTGCTGCAAGAAAAGGTTGTAGCAGAAAACGCTAATCTCAAGGAAGAAATAAAAGCACTGATCAGAGAAAATGATAGCTTGAAAGCAAAAATAGTTGAATTAGAAGACAAATTGGGCTTAAATTCGCAAAATTCATCGCTGCCACCATCACGAGATATATATCGTAAGAAAGCAAAAAAGAAAAGTGATAAAAAACCAGGAGGTCAGCCAGGACATAAGGTGCATAAGCGTGAATTAATGGCTGCAGACGAGGTAGTGAGATGCACAATTGATACAATTTGTATGTGTGGAGGTAAGATTACTTTAGAAGATGAAATTATTCATCAGAAGGCAGAGTTGCCAGAAATTAAGCCAATTGTAACTGAGTACAGGTTGCAAAGAGGAGATTGTAGAGTATGTAATAAAAGAATTACAGCAAATTTACCCGAAGGTGTTGCAAGAGATTTTCTAGGACCCAATGCTAAAACAGTTATAAGCAGCCTTAGCGGCTTTTTTATTAACTCAAAAAGAGAGGTACAGCAAATTTTGGGCAGTATTTTTAATCTAAATATAAGCCTTGGTTTAGTCTCAAATACTGAACGCAGGGTATCGAAGAAGTGTGCATCTGAATATGAGAAAATGAAGGAAGAGTTGCAAGGAAGCGAGTATTTGCATATAGACGAAACAGGGCACAGAAATCAAGGAAAGAGAGGCTGGAGTTGGGTAATAACAAACAAAGCGTTGACACTTCTGAAGGTAAGCGAGTCTCGTGGTAAGAAGGTGTTGAAGAGTTTACTGCCAGAATATGATGGTATAGTTGTGAGCGATAGATACGCTGTATACAATTACTTCAATCGTGAAAATAGACAGATATGTTGGGCACATCTGGCAAGAGATTTTGAGAGATTTGCCCATAGTAAAAATGTTGAAGTGAGCAAAATTGGCCAAGCACTAAAATCGCTCAGCAATAAGGTGTTTGTAGTAGATAAGGCAAAAAAACAAAATTTGATAGATAATTTGAGATTTTATCGACTGGTGCGAAAAATTCGGAAAAGGGTAAAACATTTTTTACGTAAAATGACGAGGGTTGCAAATAGTACTCAAGCTTCAAGAATGGCCGCTAAGATGTTACGATCTGAGGATATGATGTGGAAGTTTTTAAGAAAACCTGAAGTGATAGAAACAACTAATAACCTTGCAGAACGGCAAATTAGACGGTACGTAATTTATCGTAAAAACAGCTTTTTCACCTGGCCAGAACCCCTTTCAAAAGCTACAGAATCTAGTAGCTGTCACTGCTTAGTTCTTTAATTCATTCTCACAATCCGTGAACGGTTACGCCCTTTTTAAGCATGCGTGCTAAAGTTAAAATTCGACCAGGGCAGCCACAATAAGGTAGATAAGCCCAAACGCCATCATGTTTTTAGGAGAGTTTGCTAATGGAGGCTCTTAAGTTGACGCCATTGGCTGAACGGATACCTCTTAACTTGACGCGTATGGTTTATTTAACACTCCCAACGGTTACAAATAATTCACCATTTCTTCTGGTTTCACTATCCTTTCAAACTCCTCCTCAGTGAGCAGTTGAAGTTTTGCTGCTGCTTCTTTTAGAGTGATATTTTCTTTATAAGCAAGCTTCGCTATTTTTGCTGCATTGTCATACCCTATATGCGTATTTAATATAGTGACCAACATTAACGACTGATTCAGTAAATCTTTTATCCTCTCTTCATTTGCCTTAATACCAACTACACATTTTTCTGTAAAATTTAAACTTGCATCAGCTAAAAGTCTTATAGACTGCAAAACATTGTAAATTATCACTGGCTTAAACACATTCAATTCAAAATGACCGTTTGAACCACTAATGGTCACAGCAACATGATTTCCCATAACTTGAGTGCACACCATAGTTACTGCTTCACACTGAGTTGGATTCACTTTACCTGGCATAATTGAAGAACCAGGCTCATTTTCCGGTAACATTATTTCCCCAATTCCACATCTTGGACCAGAACCAAGCAACCTTATATCATTTGCAATTTTCATTAAACTGACTGCTACTGTATTGAGTGTTCCACTGAGCTCAACTAAAGCATCGTTTGCTGCTAGCGCTTCAAATTTATTGCCTGCTGAAGTAAATGGAAGATTAGTAATTTCTGCAACTTTGCTTGAAAAATCTTCAGCAAAACCCTTTTTAGTATTGAGTCCTGTGCCAACCGCAGTGCCACCTTGTGCAAGCTCGTATATACCACTTAAAGTTAATTTTACTCTCTCTATCCCCTTTTTAATCTGGGCTGCATAGCCAGAAAACTCCTGTCCCAGTGTTAGGGGCGTTGCATCTTGTAAGTGAGTACGTCCTACTTTTATTATATTTTTAAATTCCTGACCCTTATTATCCAGCACCTTATGCAATTTTTCAAGATTTGGAATAAGCAAGCAGTTTATTTGCTCTGCTGCTGCTATATGCATTGCTGTTGGAAAGGTGTCATTTGATGACTGACCATAATTCACATGGTCGTTTGGATGTATCGGAGATTTACTACCCAAATTACCACCTAAAATCTCTATTGCGCGATTGCTGATCACTTCATTCATATTCATATTAGTCTGCGTTCCGGATCCGGTTTGCCAAACAACAAGCGGAAATTCATTATTAAATTTGCCATCTATTACTTCCCTTGCGGCTGCGCAGATTGCGTCCCCTACCTTATTATCTATGCTACCCTGCTTCATGTTAACACGTGCTGCTGCAAGTTTTACTATTGCTAATGCTTTAATCAGAGGCTCTGGCATTTTTTCTGTGCCAATCTTAAAATTTTCTAAAGAACGTTGAGTCTGCGCTCCCCAGTAATGTTCACTTGGTACTTTTACTTCCCCTAAGCTGTCTGATTCTATTCTCGTTTTTCTATCCATATTTTCCTTCTTAGCGTCATGCAAACTGGTTCACTACATAATTTTTTCATGTCTACTTCTTGGTTAATTAAATCATACTAGATCCAAGTAGTCAAGTGTGACCTTACCCAGAAAAAGTAGAGAGAAAGTTAAGACGTTTTTGGAGTAAAATAAAACGTTTTTTCAAAATATGGCAAATAGTTTATTCTCTTTGTAAAAAACATTCCAAACTTTCTCTCCACTTTTTCTGGGTAAGGTCAGTTCAGCTATAGGCAGCAATTTTCTGTATTTACTTTAAATTGAAGAAAGCTCAAATGAAAGATCGTGTTTTGCTAAAAATCACAGAATGCAGTCTGGTTACAATTATTTATCACTAGTGCCTAAAGTGATCTCCTTTATCCTCTCATCTGCTAGTATTTTTAATTCCTCACCGTATCTATAATAATTTCGCTTTATAACGTGTAACTCATCAGCAGAAGAAGAATCTAATTTAGGGTAATATTCGTAATCGCAATTTTCTTCGATGTCCTCAATACTTATAGATGATGCTAAAAGTGGAAATAGAATTAATAGTAAAGTTAGTAGGATTCTTGTACAACTATTACACCACGTCCTGGGTGTCATTCCAGCGCGTGACCAGAGAAAAAAAGATATGGATCCCAGTGTCAAGCACTGGGATGACAGAAGATAGTGCAAGAAATTTCGTAAAAAGCTTTTCATACCAACTATTTAAACTCAATTGTGTTATAAATATATTAATAGCGAAAAAAGAAAAACAAGGTTTAATTTTCTTTTTTATTTGCGATTTATCTATTAATTAACCGTGAAAGGTTACGTGTAATGCTCCTTCACATAATTATCAATAATTGCCTTAAATTCTTCAGAGACATTATCACCTTGTAAAGTTTTGAAATACTTGCCGTCTTTGTAGACTGCTGAAACAGGTTTTTCTCCATATCCAGGCAAGCTGATTCCCAAATTTGCGTGTTTGCTTTCTCCAGGACCATTTACTATGCATCCCATAACAGCAATGTTCATATGCTCTACACCTGGATTTTTTTTCTTCCACATCGGCATATGAGTTTTTATATAGCCATTCACTTCTTCAGTTAATATACGAAAACGATCGCTACTTGTGCGCCCACAACCAGGACATGAATTAACCTGAGGGTTAAAGTGTCGCAAGCCTATAGATTGCAATATTTCCTGACACACCACCACTTCATTAGTACGCAATTCACCAGGACGTTGAGTCAAAGAAGCCCGTATTGTATCTCCAATGCCATTTTGCAATAAATAAGTAAGCCCTGCTGCGGTATTTACCACACCTTTATTGCCCATACCAGCCTCAGTTAAACCCAAATGCAGCGCATAATTGGAAGATTTTGCAAGTGCCGTATAAACTAAAATTAAATCTTGTACTTTGCTAACTTTACATGAAATGATTATTTTGTTTGAATTTAGACCAATTTCTTCAGCTTTTTTTGCACTATCAAGAGCAGACATTACAAGTGCTTTGCGCAGTATAACATCAGAAGGCCTTACATTACTAAGCGAAGAGTTTTCATCCATCAGTTTTTGTAAAAGGTATTTATCAAGACTACCCCAATTTACCCCAATTCTAACAGGAAGATCGTGCATTATTGCATACTCTATCACCCTTTCAAATTTCTCATCACGTTTGTCGCCAAAGCCTATATTGCCTGGATTGATTCTAATTTTACCCAGCATTTTGATGTTGTCTGGATAATCTTGAACTAATTTATCTAGCTCATATTGACCGCAGCCTACCAATATTTTACCGTCAAAACCTTCTTTATTTATCTCTTCTACTATATAAGGTATTGCTCTTGCTACCTCCTCTGAGTTCAAGGCAATTCGCACCAATTCTGAACCTGCACGCGCTAGTTCTGTTATCTCTTTTGCATAATGTTTTGCGCTACTTTTTATATCATCAGAATCTATATGCACACCAAGCGCCATAGATTGTACGACTATAGGATTATTTCCACCTATCTTTACTTTTCCAACTTCTACAACATGAGTTTTGTGCCTGGAAATTGGCGATAATTCATATGCTTTATCATTCAATATTAGATCTTTATCTAGCATACTTATTAATTGTGATACTATTTTACTGTGTCAGCTACGCTGCCAAATGAACTCGAACCATTCAAACTATAAGCATCTACGTTATCCAAATTAGCAATAGAATCATGTGAGCACGTTTTTCTTGATGGATTTTCTTTTATAGTGACATTTATAGGAGAAACTTTTTTTTCTCGTGTTGAAGTAACTTTCTTCCCTTCTTGTTGTTCACTTTCATGCTGCTCGCTTTCATACTGGGAAACTGGCTCTTGATCTATAAATACAGCACCCTTTAAACGTGCGATATTAATACCATGCTGATTTATCATAGCGCTCTCTTCATCGTCGACTATGCACGCTTCCATGTCATTTGGCTCATTATCAAGACTAGCAATTTTTTTCTCTTTTAATTTTTTGATTAGATCTTCTTTATTTATAGCTCGATCTTGTGACTTTTTTTTCTTGAGCAATTCCCTACGCTTCTCATACAGTTTATATGACTCAGCAAAATCCTCATCTGTATGAAAGTTTGCACCACCAGGGTTACCAGGAGGTATGTATCTCTTACTGAGCTTAGATTTAGCTTCAGCACTATGCACAGTAAAAAAGCTAGAAACCAAAAACATTAATATAAATAAAACTTTAGAAAAAACCCTAAGCATATGGTGCTATAGTAAATATCGTGTTTTAAAAGATAGCAATTAACGAACTTTAAGTAAACCAGAATCTTTACTAACTTTACAATAATATGTTACAAATATTTTTCTAAAAAGTGATATATTTGCTATCAAAAAAACCTACATAGGCTAAGAGAAGAGTAAGGTGTTACAAGTTGCGTAACACCTTTACAAAAAGAGCGTCATCAACTTAATAAGTCAATCAGTGGTGTTTCATGACTAGCGATATTGTTTCCATCAAGTTTTGTGTCTGGCGTATCTTTAGACAAGTCGTTTTTCTTTTCCTTATCAAGCTTAACTCCCTGATAGATGCAGAATGCAACAAAAGAAGTTATCGCTATTGCGGCAACAGCAATGACTATGGCACAAATTAGTAGTGTTTTTTCTTGATCTGCTACTGTTTCTGTGAGTGTTTCCACTTTTTCTTCCACGTCTGCGAGTCTTTCTTGCAAACCGTCTAAATACTTTTGTATACTTTCGAACCGTCCAGCATCGATCTTTTGAGCTGCCTGCAATTCCTCTAACCTGCTAAATGCAATTTGAAGTTGATCAGCATTGATCTGTTGACCTTTTTGCAATTTTTCTAGTGCACTGAATGCCTTTTGAAACTGCTCAGCATCCATCTGTTGAAGTTTTTCTAGTGCTTTTATTGTCGATTCACTAGAACCGAATAACAAATCATGAAGCCAATTTGTTGACATTTTTACCCCCTAATTAATTAATATATTACTATTGTACGTTCTTAGTACTTAAATTAGTATTAAATCAACTGTTATTATGTATTGATCTTTTAATAATTTTGTTTGACTTGCTTTTTGAGGGTGTAGAAACTTAAGTTAAGAAAGAAGCCCTGTTATTCAACCAATATCTCTCTCTTTCCTGAGTAATTTGGAGAGCTGACAATTCCTTCTTTTTCCATTCTTTCAACAATATTTGCAGCTCTGTTATAGCCTATTCTAAGTTGTCGCTGAATGTAACTGGTTGAAACTTTTTGATCTCTTTGAATGATGGCCACTGCTTGATTGTAGAGGTCGTTTTCTTCATCCTCTGTTTCACTTTCTGATTCCACAGAAGAATTTTCATCTTCTTTGGTGATTTCCTCCATATAATTTGGCTCACCTTGCATTTTTAGATGATCAACTATATCTTGCACCTCATTATCACTTACAAATGGGCCGTGAACTCGAATGATCTTACCACCAGAGGCCATATAGAGCATATCACCCATACCGAGCAATTGTTCAGCTCCTTGTTCGCCAAGTATTGTACGGCTATCTATCTTAGAAGTAACAGCAAAACTGATTCTCGTTGGAAAGTTCGCCTTTATCACACCTGTGATCACATCCACAGATGGGCGTTGTGTTGCCATTATGATGTGTATTCCTGCAGCACGAGCCATCTGAGCTAAACGTTGAATAGAGCACTCTATCTCTTTGCCGGCAACAAGCATCAAATCTGCCATTTCATCCACGATCACTACAATATACGGAAATGTCTCCATCTTGATTGGTATTTTTTCAAACAAAGGTTTGCCTGTTGTTGAGTTAAAGCCAATCTGCACAACGCGCTCCAATTCTATTCCACTATTCATTGCTTCTGTGATTTTTTGGTTATAGTTTATTACATTGCGTACATTTAAATACGACATCATGCGATAGCGATTTTCCATTTCTTTCACTATCCACTTAAGAGCGATAACAGCCTTTTTTGGCTCTGTTACTACTGGCGCCATTAGGTGCGGTATTGCATCATATATTGAAAGCTCAAGCATTTTTGGGTCGATCATTATCATCTTACATTCATCAGGACTTAATCGATAAACGAGCGAAAGAATCATAGTGTTAATCGCAACTGATTTACCCGACCCTGTGGTTCCAGCAACGAGCAAGTGGGGCATTTTAGTCAGATCTGCAATAACTGGTTTTCCACTTATTTCTTTGCCAAGGGCAATTGGGAGATTTAAGTTTGCATTCTGGTATTCTGGTGATTCAAGCAAATCACGCAGCATTACAATTTCTCGTTCCTTGTTCGGCAACTCTATTCCCATAGCATTTTGCCCACGAATTATTGAAATACGTGCAGAGAGTGCACTCATCGAACGTGCAATGTCATCTGCAAGGCCAATTACTCTTGCAGATTTCGTACCAGCTTGTGGTTCAAGTTTGTATAAAGTCACAACCGGCCCATAGCATACACTGATAATTTTTCCTTGCACGCCAAAATCACTCAGGACTTGTTCCAGCAGAGATAAATTTTTATTGCTCTCCATTTCATTCAGCTGCTTTCTCTGCAAAGACTCCTCTGCTTTAGAAAGTAAATGAATGCTTGGAAACTCGAACTCACTGGAAGGTTTAAAAATTTCTTCGGTAGCTTTTTTCTGTCTTTCTTTTGGTTGTTGTTTAGTAGTGATTTTAGTTCTATGTTTTTCTTCTACTACTAATGGTGCAACTGAATATTCAGCAGTTTTATGTGATCTGAAGAATGGAACATTTACAAATAAGCAAGCTATTTTTTTACATAAGAAGAATAGAGAGTAAATTGCTCTCTTCCAACCAACCGATCCTACAAGACCTATTGATGTTACTATCACAAATACATAAAATGGGCAGTTATTAACGAGTGCATTCCCTATTATTCCACTGTGTCTGTACCTTGCAGTGATGCCTAGCGAAAGTTGTGGTAATATAGCACATACCCCTAAATTGATTAATATTAAATAGAGAATTTTCAGCAGTATTTTTGCTGGCCTGAAGATCAACAAGTAAACTATGGTTGTAGCTATTGTAACACTAGTTAATCCAAGAAATTGAACCAATATATCAGCTAAATATGAACCTACTATTCCACCTAAATTTGTCACTTCCTTATTTGTAGCCGTGTTTAAGGAAGGATCTTTATAGTTGTAGCTAAAAACTGATATATATACATATATTAAAAGGGATAGATATATTGCTGATTTTAGATATTTTTTTAACATCTACCTAAAGTAGTAAGCTACTGTATATTTTACAAAGTGAATTGTTATTAGCAATATCATTATAGATAAATCTAATCCATTGAACGGTGGTATATATCTTCTAATAATCTTTAGTGGTGGATATGTCAATTGGTTCAAGATGTGCATTATGCTACTGACAGTTTCATTATATATGTTCACCATATTAAGTTTAACCAGCCAGTTTAAGACAACCCAACATATTAGAATGAAGCTATAAAGATCAAGTAACGTGTTGAGTAGATATATAATTGGATGCATGCATATCTATTACACGAAAGTTATAATAAAGACAAGTATTTAGCCTTTTCAAACTCAAAATGTTGTTTTTGCTGAACCAAAAAAAACTTCATTTTTTGAGCTGCACCTAAGGTAGGAGGAAGGAGGGCTGTATAAAATATATTTAATGTTTCAGTAGGTCCAATATTGCCTGCTTGTAAATATTGTCCCTGTGTCCTATTGAAACAATAATTACTATACGTTTTGCAGTATTTACACGATAGACAATACGGTAATCATCAGCAACTTTTATTCTTCTATGTCCCTTTAATCTCTTGCGTAGCAACACACCGTTACCAATAGGATCAATCTCAAGATACTTTTTTATTGCGTCTTTAATACTTGGCTTTACATCTTTCGGCAAGAAAGGCAAATTTCTTTTAAGAACATGCTTTAGATATTTAATGGTGTATCGCTTATTTCCAGATGTCTTCACTATCCTCTACTTCTTCTGCATCATCAGCATTTAACTCCCTAATAATTTTGGAAAATGCAATATCTTCCGCTTCAAGTTCGATTGCTTCCTTGACTAGCTTTTCTGTTAATTTTTGAACAGACTGCTTAGTGGCTCTAGCTAGTTCAACAAGATGCTGCGAAGTTTTTGGGTCAAAAGTTATACTAATTCCTGAATCTGCCATATGTTTTACCAAATTCTACTAACAATTATACAACATTTTTCTGAATTTTTCAATAAAGAAAGTTGATGATATGTAAGAAAAATTCTGCCACCTGCGTTAACAAACAATTAAAGATTTAGCATATTTGTCTACGATAGTATTCCTCTATTCTATTACTTAAGTTAGACCACTTTTTTCTATTAATATTTTTTGTTTACAAAGATGAGCAATTACTCATCACGCAGTTGATCTATGGATATAATACTACCGTTTGATAATTTTTCAGTACATTTTTCACTTTTGTATTCTTTATCAGAATCGATACTGATTTTGTCAAATATTAAAACATCTCCTGAAATTTTATCACGAAACTCACTAATAGCAAAAAACGGTATAGTAATTCGCTCTTGTTTTCCTTGAAAACTCAAACTGACGCTAAATTTATCCTCAGAAACTTTTAAATCATAGAATTGATGCTGTAATATAATAAGCATTTGAGTGGGGTATGACTTTTTCAAACGATCTGGCATGGTCACACCATTAAAATATGTGAAAAATAATATTTCTAAATGAGGGATAAAACCATTACCTGATATAACATCTAAAGTCTTTTTGATAACTTGAAACTTGGCAGAATTAAGCAATTTTTTGTAATCTGTTTGCTCCATATAACTTCCACATACGTAAATTTTTGGGGAACTTCTGTTACCCGGCGTTCCCTGAACCGTGCTTATAGCAATGAAGTTATAGTGCTTAAATTAAGCAGCTATTGCATCATTGTCTTCAGCAGCAAAATTATCGTTTGCATTTAAATTATGAACTCTTAGCGGTGGTGTCTAACCGAGCAAAACTACCATCTTTACTATGCATGTCGATCCTTATTCGCCCCCATATAAATTAAAAATATGGTGGAGGCGCCGAGTACTGCCCTCGGGTCCAATACACCTATTACAGGGTGATTTTATTGCTATAGTACACAAAATGTACATAGCTATTATATAGCAACATTAAATAAATTTCAAGATATTATGACCTTAAGTTGATTTATTGCTAAGACAAAATTAAGATTTCCAGTAAAAAATTCTGTGACCTTACCCAGAAAAAGTGGAGAGAAAGTTAAGAAAATTTTTTACAAAAAGAATAATGAATCACAATGTTCAGGAATGCAATAATTAATAGCAGAATGCCTACGCTGTTTTTTGTAAAAATTTCTATGTATTCAAATATAGCAGTTCTAGCTTGTTGAACAGAGTGCTTAGGTGTACAGTTCCAAAGTGTGATGGTATGATATATAAGAAATTGCCATCGAAGGAGGAATTATGGTTACACCTTTACAACTTTGTTATATCACGCAAAAAGACTCAAAACTCTCAAAACCTTATGAATTTATATGTAACCAGTGGACACAAGCATCCTGAATTATTTATACTAAATCCATACCATCACACTTTGGACCTAGTTCCTTATTCATTCTCACAATCCGTGAACGGTTACAAATACTGGAGTTTACCCTTTTTCTTGTTATTTTTTTAATCTATAGTTAGCATTCAAAACCATATTCGAAAAGTATCTCATATATTTCCAGATTTTTTCAATGCTGTTTATTTCATCCTCAACATTGTCTCTACCTTTATGAACTAATACCAATTCCTAAAAATAAATAGAGGAATAAAGAAAAATTTCTAAAATAGAATAATTTAAGAATTAGTGGGGAGTTATGGCAGGAAAAAGTAAAGCAATAGGAGAAGAATTATATAATAAGTGTAACCTGGAATTAAAGAAGCACGGCATAAGAGGAGAGATAGGAAGAAGATTACAGGCAATAATATCTGCAAAAGAATATGGAATAACAAAAGTTGCTCAAATATACCGAATTACTAGAACTACATTGATGAAGTGGATTACAAGATTTAAGGAAGGAGGAGTCAATGCGTTTAAAATACAACCAGGACGTGGAGTAAAGCCGAAGTTGAGCTACAAGCAGCAAGAAGAAATTAAAAATGTCATAGCAGAAGAAGGAGCCAACCTAACGGCTAAGAAATTAAAAATCATAATTGAGAAAATGTTTTCTATTGAGGTAAGTAAGTCTACAGCACATAGACTGATGCAAAAGTTAGGTTTTTCGTATATTACTCCAAGGCCTGTGCACAATAAACAGGATAAAAATAAACAAGAAGAGTTTAAAAAAAAATCTTAATGAAACTATTGTCACGTATCCCGAAAAAGAGCTATTTTTCTTCGATGAGTCGCGGTTTGGCACACATTCAAAGATTGGACACGGGTGGTTTAAAAAAGGCATTAGGACACAGGTTAAGGTAAAATTAGGTAGGCAAAACTTTTATCTCTATAGTGCAGTTAATCCTAGAAATCGAGAGAGTTCTAGCTTATTCGTACCAAACGTCAATACTGATTGTATGAATATATTCCTTGAGCAGATGTCACAATATTTAGGAACAAGGGAGGCATTTCTTGTTGTGGATTGTGCAGGATGGCATAGATCCAAAGGTTTAAAAATACCACAAAATATTACCTTAATCTATTTACCTCCATATTCACCAGAGTTAAATCCAGTAGAGCGTTTATGGCAATATTTGAAAGACAATCTCATTAAAAATAGAATATATGACTCTGTTAGTTTATTGGAGGATACTGTATGTGCATTCATTCGTAATATTACGGAAAGTTCGATCAAAACCATTTGTTCTGTGAGTTATTTGCCTACTTATTTATGAGATTTGGTATAAGTTACAATTTAGCAGCATTAAAAATTATAACGTATTCCTACCTCCAGAGTTGCATCTGGTATTTGTAATGCTTTTATACCACTTAGTTGCCCGCCTGCAGCAATACCAACTGCACCAACTATCTGTGGAGCAATTTCATAATCAACACCGACCTTCAGTTTATAGGAAATAGAACCCAGTATTTTATCTACTACAGATGCCTCCTCTGCAGCATCTCCAGTAACCTCACCTGCACTCGAAGTAGTGGTAGCTCCTGGATCTTGAGGTTTTGAATCTTTGCTTTTACCACCTTCACCAAAGCCAAAAGGTATTACTTGTAAGTATCCTCCTAAACCTCCACTGACATATAGTTTAACGGGATCAATATCAAGGTCAGGGTAATAACGATAATTTGCCAATAAGCTAGCCCCTATTTTCCTTGTATCCTTATTAGCAATATCACTCATGTTAGCAAGAACCTCAAGTTCAAACTTAGAGTTTTTGTCATGATGATAACCAAAAACAACGCTAGGTTTCATTACAAAGCCACCACCCCATCCAGCACCAAAGTTTAAACCTGCATAGTACTGATCTTCTGACTTACTTGCACTATTATTAGCTGCACCTGCTAGAGATGAAGTAAGCAACACAGCCAAAACGCATAATCTCTTCATTTTCATATAACTCCTCATACAAAAAAATATATAATGCATAAGTATATATCCTTTATATTAAAAAAGATATAACCGCATGTCAAAAAAAGTATACCTACAAAGTAAAGGATGTGCTACTCGGATGTATCCGTTCAGCAGAACGGCAAAATAGGTAGACAAGCTAACGTATTTGTTAAGTTATGTGTAAACAGGAGGTTATGAGAAACTTGTAATAAAGTTGTATAACATAGCTGTTCATAGAGCTCACCCAAATCGGGCATATGCATTTGCAAAAGCCTGCAATCACTTTGCAAAAACCGATAAATTAGATGCAAAACTGTTGGAAAAATATGCTGAATTCATCGCAAAAAACGATGGGGTAAAAGACTTACTATTACCCACAAATAAAAACATAGTATTGTATTTACTCAAATAATTTAATTTTATTAACCTGAAAGCTTATTGGATTAAAATTATTAAACTAAGAGTTATAATTTTAGCAACTAAAAGCTGTAAATTGCACCATATAAACAGTTATTTCAAGCAAAAGTTATGCCATTAAGAGCTATGCAACAAACATTTATATTTGTGGGTAATAGTAAGATCTAAATCCGATAGAGCATTGTTGGCACACCATCAAAAGTCGCCTCAGACCTCTAATGCATCAATGTACAGACTTACACCTTTTAGTTGGTAATACCATTTTAGACGTTTATCATTCGTTTTAGAAAATACTATAGAATCCAGAAAAAAACATGCCTAGACGAGCTATTTGAATGACATTAGTTGTTAGTTACGCAACTTTCATAACAGCTTTGCTATGACATTTGTTTACTGTTATGTCTGTAAGATACCCTACTATACCACCTAATGCTGCACCTGCAATTCCTAATAATACAGCAGTTGCAATTACTCCGATAGCAATAATCTCAGGTATAATTCCTATTGCAACTAGTGTAGCTCCTACAGCACCAAATAATAATGCTAAGCCTATAACTCTTGGGGAAATTCCTGAAGCTTGTTTTTGTGGAGAATGATGATTCTTATTATCTGTTATAGGTGGCTGAGCACTTTGCTTTTCCACTGTATGTAAGTTATTGTTAGTTGCTTTTTCTTTGTGTTCATTAAATAATTTTACAAGCTTACTTTTCTTCTTAAAGTTGGCCCAAAATGATGCACTGGCGTTTGACTCCCCCTTTTTTTCTTGACCACAAAATTTAGGGTCAGCGCCTGCCTTCAATAGTAATTTTGCAATTTCAATATCATTATCATTATCAGTTTCCACACTATCACGGTAAGCAATAAATTGTAACATCTTACTTTTTTGCCTATTAGATGCATACAGTAAAAGCATTTCTACTGTACTCTGACTATATTTTATAATATCGTTGATAATTAAATTTTCTTCTATACCTACACCAATTTCAGCACCGTGTTCAAACAGTACCTTAACAACATCATCTTGTCTGTTTTGTAGAGCATGATACAGCGGTGTATATTGAGATACACTACATGTATTAGGATCTGCTCCATGCTTTAGAAGCATACTTATGACATCAAGATTACCTAGATTACATGCAATATGTAAAGGGGTGCCCATAACTTCCATCAAAATATTAACATCTATTGCGTTAAGTTGTGAGCATGGCTCGACACTGCTATTATGAGCTGATATTGAATTGTTAGCGCTATACTTTGATAAAACTTCTTCAAGTAGCTCTATCCAACCTGATTCAAAATTGCTGCAGGAATTTTGTACAATGTAGTGCAATATTGACTTCCCAGTCCATAAATCAAACATTCTGGTTTGTGAATTGATATTTTTGACTTTTTCTAACAAAATTTTTGTCTTGGCTAGATCTTTATCATCAAGAGCCTTAAATAAATCAACCTCTTCTTCACTTAGATGTGAGCCGTAGCGTTCTCTAAGAAGTTCTTTTGCCCAGTTTTTACAATATTCAGCCACGTTGTTAATCCAATCATCATTAGGCTGTTGGCTAACGAATTCTTCAGTTATCTCGCCTATTGATATTTTATATGCTACTGATATTTCTTTAAACTTTTCTGTTGCTGTCTTTTGCTCTTCTTGGCTTTTACCTGACCATTTGTCGGGATGCCATTGCAATGCAAGCTTGTGATATGCCTTCTTAATCTTTTCTGTGCTTGCACTCTCTGACAATCCTAATACTTTGAATGCCTCTTTACGTGTTTTTGGAATAATACTCACCCCCCAATCAAATTAATTTAGTATAATGCTATACCAGTTTAATCCACAAAAGTCAAACGAATATTTTCAAAACAGTGCTAAACTTAGGCTGCTATGACAAGAACAGTTGATGTATTACTACCACTTCCAATTGATCAGTTATTTTCGTATGCAATTGAGGAAAATACTGAGATTTTACTTGGAGATTACGTAGTGGTGCCATTTGGCAAAAAACGCTTGATCGGAATAGTTTGGAAATATAGTGACAAGAGTGGTCGAGCATTAAAATTTATTGAGCAAAAAATCGATTTACCAAATATTAGACCAAAATTGATCGCATTTGCAGAGTGGGTTGCGCAGTATAACTTAATACCTATTGGTATGCTTGCCAAAGTGATAATGGGAGGAGTGCTAAAAGTAAACCAAATAGACAAATTGATTTGTGCTAAGCAGAAGCAGGAAAAAAGTGAAATAAGTTGCCAATTAAGCCCTGAACAGCAGGTAGCTAGTGATGAAATAATAAGCAATTTGAACGAATATTCAGTGACTTTGCTTGACGGTGAGACAGGATCTGGAAAAACGGAAGTTTACTTATCCGCAATTGCAAAATTGGTAGAAACTGTAAACAGTGCACAAATTTTAATCCTCCTACCTGAGATTGTTTTAACTTCACAATTGGTAAATCGTGTTCGCGGTCAGATATCAAAAAACTTAGTTGAATGGCACTCAGGGCTCACTCCAAAAACTCGCCGGAATAATTGGCTCAATATAGCAAGTGGAAATGCGCAGATAATTATTGGTGCACGGTCAGCGCTTTTTTTGCCTTATAAAAACCTAAAATTGATTATCATTGATGAAGAGCACGACTCATCTTTTAAACAAGAACAGGGAATTATATATAATGCTCGAGATATGGCGATAATCTTAGCCAAATTTGAAAATATTCCGATTATTTTATCATCAGCAACTCCACTGCTTGAAACGATTCATCATGTTAAAAGCGGGAATTACAATCATGTAAAGCTAACCAAGCGATTCGGTGGTGCAGAATTGCCACTCATTAAAGTAGTAGATATGAGGAACAACAAGCAATGGATCTCCTCTGAGCTTTTTGAAAGCATCAAACAAACCATAGAGAAAAAACAGCAGGTTATGCTCTTTTTAAACCGCCGAGGGTATGCACAACTGGCAGTTTGTAAAAAGTGTGGATATAAAATTTCCTGCTTAAATTGTGCTGTTTGGCTTACATATCACAAGAAAAAAAATGCTCTTTTGTGCCATCATTGCTCTTATCAATTAAAACTCCCAGAAAAATGCTCTGATTGCCAGAGTGAACAGTCATTTTCCCTTTATGGCGTAGGAATTGAAAGGTTACTTGAAGAAATGGTGAAATTAATACCAAACGCAAAAACTGCGATGATAAGCAGCGATCAGAAGTCGGTTAGTAACGTAATTGACTTGGTACTGAAAGAAGAGGTGAACATTATAATCGGCACACAAATAATTGCTAAGGGGCACAATTTTCCTAAATTAACTTTGGTTGGAGTAATGAATGCAGATTTGAGTCTCGAAAATTCTGATTTAAGAGCAGCAGAAAAGACGTATCAATTGTTGCACCAAGTTGCAGGCAGGTCAGGAAGGTTCAATGAAAAAGGAATGGTAATAGTGCAAACCAATAATCCTGAAAGTTCAATAATAAAAGCATTGCTACATCAAAAAAGGGACTCATTTTATGAAATTGAACTTAAGTCAAGACACGAAGCCAAAATGCCACCATTTAGCAGATTAATAGCGCTTATAATTTGTGGTAAGAATCAGATTGCGACACAAAAAGCAGCGAATGAAATAGTAAAATCTCTTCTCCGTCATCCAAGTAGCTCAACTACTTGTATTCAGGAAAAAAATGTAAGTGCAGACAAAAAGGAATTTGAAATTCTTGGTCCATCACCAGCAGCAATAAATTTCTTAAATAATAAGTATCGGTATAGGGTGTTGCTAAAAATACACAATAAGCACAGTCTATCCATACAAAAAAAGCTGAAATATTGGATTAAAAATTGTAACTTGAATTCGAGTATTGCAGTGATAATAGATGTTGATCCTGTGAGTTTTTTTTAACGAGTTTATTGTATCCGTTAAGCCTTCTTGCCAATTACCACAACATTCTCACTGGGAAAAAAATAATCAGGTACAACCATATTTTTTGGTGCAGGACCCCCAATTACTCGGCCTGATGTGTCATAATATGAACCGTGGCAAGGGCAGAACCAACCGTTACCATCTTTTGTAGCGTGATCAATCGGCACACACCCAAGATGTGTACATATTCCAAGCATAATTAACCATTCGTCTTTTCCTTCGTATACTCTCTGCTCATCTAATTGAGGATCCCTCAAGCTCTTCACATTCACAGCTCTTGCAGCCTCAATTTCTTGCTTTGTGCGTCTACGAATGAATACTGGTTTACCTTGCCACTTTACTTTTACTCCGTGTCCTTCCTGAATTCCAGACAAATTCACCTCCACTGTGGAAGTTGCTAAAACTTCAGCAGAAGGATTCATAGACTTAACCAGTGGCCAAAGTCCACTTGCAGCTCCTATACCTGCCATAGCGCATGTAGTTAATGTTATAAAATCTCTCCTACTCTTATTTTTAGTAAGATCTTTAACAGGAGGTGTTTTTTTATCCTCTTTGTTTGCCAGTGGTTTTTTATTTTTAGTTAAATTTTTGTCCATTGATCTCTACTTAGCCATAAGTATATATTTTAAATTAAATACTGCGTATTAATCAACAAAAACTTGCGCTTTTTGTTTAACCTGTACTACAGTTGAGAAGAGATAGAATTTTCAACTTCAGAAATACTATCTTCAGTGGAATCAGGATCTTCAATTTTCGCTACTGACACCACCTTTTCTCTACTCTCTGTTTTAAACAGAGTGACTCCTTGAGTGCTACGTCCTGCAATTCTGATATCATTTACTGAAATACGAATTAACTTTCCTTTATCTGTAATAAGCATGATATTATCACCCTGCTCAACTGGAAAACTAGCAACAACATTACCGTTTCTGTTGGTAGTAAGAATATTGGTGATACCAACACCACCCCTGTTAGTTATTCTATACTCATACGCAGAAGTTCTTTTACCAAAGCCATTTTCGGTAATAGTTAATATAAATTCCTCATTCACTGCAAGTTTTAAGAACAATTCGTTATCTATTCCTAAATCATTCAAAGTCTTTTCCAATTTAGAATCAATGGAGTTATTAATTGCAGTCCCCAGTCTTTTTGCAAGTGGAACTTTTAAGTAAAGTTCTTTTGTTTCTGTTGCTACACCTATCCCATTTAATATGGTCATGGATATCACGCTGTCATTCTTTGCAAGTTTGATACCTCTTACGCCATCTGAATTGCGACTTTTAAATTGACGCACATCACTTACAACAAATCTGATACTTTTGCCGAATCTTGTTGAAAGAAAAACATGATCAATTTCATTGCATACTTTAACTGATATTAACTTATCTCCTTCATCGAGCTTGATTGCTATTTTTCCATTGCTTGGAATATAGTGAAAATCCGCTAAAGAGTTGCGCCTTATGTTCCCATGAGCAGTAGCAAAAACTATGTTTTGATTTTCGTCATTTTCACTTGGTAATGGCATTATATTAGTTATAGTTTCACCATCGCTAAGCGGGAATATATTAACAAGTGCTCTTCCACGTGCAGTTGGCTCTGCAAGAGGTAACTTATAAACTTTTAATCTATAAACTCGGCCAATATTAGAAAAGAATAAAAGGCTAGTGTGGGTATTCCCAACAAATAATTTTGTGGTTACATCCTCTTCTTTTAATCCTTGTCCTAGCTTTCCTTTTCCACCACGACGCTGAGTTCTATAATGAGAAAGCTTCACACGCTTGATATAACCATTCATAGTTACGGTTATCACCATATCCTCTTGTGGAATTAGATCTTCAGCTTCAATGTCCGTATCTGATTCCTCTATTGAAGTTTTTCGCGGCACAGCAAATCTGTTCTTTATTTCTTGTAGATTGTTTTTTATTTCTTTCATCAACTTCTCTCCTGAGCCAAGAAAAGCGATATATTCTTTTATCAGGTTGATCATTGAACTTAGCTCAGCTTCTAATTTGTCTTTTTCAAGGCCTGTTAAACGTTGCAATTTCATGTCAAGAATAGCTTTCGTTTGCAGCTCAGTTAATCTATACACTCCGTCTTTCAAAAAGCTTGTGCTGTCTGAGATTAATCCAATAATTGTGTTTATCTCAGCTGAAGTTTTCCATTCTTTATTTAAAAGTTCTCTACTTGCTTCCGCAGGATCTTTTGCACCACGGATGATTTTTATCACTTCATCTATGCTCAAGACCGCAATGTAGAGCCCTATATATATATGAGCTTTTTCCCTCGTTTTTCTTAGACGAAATTCTGTTCTCCTGATTAATACTTCTTTTCTAAAATCAACAAAAGCAGCTATGATTTCTTTTAATGACATCAAAGCAGGCCTGTTGTTGAGGACTAAAGTGTTAACACTAAAACTACTTCTTAGTGGAGTTAGTCCCAATATTTGATTAAGTATAAAACTTGCTTCAGCATTTCTTCTGAGGTCAATTACTACTCTAATACCAGACTTATCAGACTCATCCCTAATTTCTGTTATGCCATCAATTCTTTTTTCTTTTACAAGCTCACCTATCTTCTCAATTAATTTTACTTTATTTACCTGGTAAGGTATTTCATCAATCACTATTGCTTGCCTATCTTGTGGCAGGTCTTCCATGTGAGTCTTGCCTTGCACAACAATTGATCCACGACCCGTTGCAAATGCTGATCTTATTCCAGACCTTCCAAGAATCGTTCCCCCAGTTGGGAAATCCGGCCCTGGCATCACTTCAAGTAACTCATCCAAAGTAACTTCAGGATTATCTATATATAACATACAAGCATCTATTATTTCTCCAAGGTTGTGAGAAGGAATATTGGTTGCCATACCAACTGCAACACCGCTTGCACCATTTACCAATAGATTCGGAAATTCTGCAGGCAGTACAACAGGCTCTGTTTCATTTCCATCATAGTTTGGCCTAAAATCAACTGTATCTTCGTCAATATCATTTAGTAAGAAGTGCGACACTTTGTGAAGCCTTGCTTCTGTATATCGCATCGAAGCGGGTGGATCTCCGTCTATCGAACCAAAGTTACCTTGTCCATCAACAAGTGGTAAAAGAAGAGAGAAATCTTGGGCCATTCTAACCAAGGAATCGTAAATAGCTGCATCACCATGTGGGTGATATTTCCCCATTACATCCCCTACTATACGAGCCGCCTTTTTATATGGCTTACCAGCATCGTATCCAGCCCTTGACATTGCATATAATATGCGCCTATGAACAGGTTTAAATCCATCTCGCACGTCAGGTATAGCCCGGCTTATGATAACGCTCATTGCGTAGGAAAGATAAGAATCTTCCAGCTCTTTTACTATTGAGATTGGTACTATATTATCCTGCATTTTCTATATTTTGATTGAAGTAATTAATAATATTAACATTCAGTTAAGCAAATGGGCAATGACAGACTTGAACTGCCGACCTCCTCGGTGTAAACGAGATGCTCTACCAGCTGAGCTAATTGCCCCTTTAGATGTAATTCTATAGCTCAATATTATTATTGTAAACAAAAATAGCGATAAATTAGATTTAGGTAAGCTATAAGCTTTTATGAAATCTTTGGGTGCGTGCTGTGGAGTTTTATAAATTTTAGTCTTGCTGTCACTTTGTATAAAGGTATTTTTTCACTCACATCTTTCGAAGTTGTAGCCATGTTCAACAACTTTAAGTAGAATATTGTAGCATTTTTAAAATCTGAAAGTTTATCTAGAATAACAGCTAAATTATAGGTATAAAAAATATTGTTTTCATCAAGGGAAATAGCAGTTGTCATATACTCTTTACCTTTTACATAATCCTCCTTTTTCATATAAATCAGACCTAAATTTGCTAATAAAGGAGCATAATTTTTATGTATATCATACAATTTCAACATTTCACTCAACGCCAGATCAGGATCATATTGTGAGATTATCGTCAGAAAATTTTTTAATATGTAAGGGTTACTAGGGTATTCTTTTAACAGTCTTGTGTAAATCTCTACAGCTTTTTTGTATTCTTTATTAGCGTAATAAATATTTCCCAATCCAATTAAAGCATTTTTATGATAAGGAAACTTTGTGATGATCTGATTAAGGAGAGAAATAGCTGTTTCATTATCTCCTGACTCAAAGGAATCTTTTGCTTTTTTTAAAGTAGAGTATATGTCAAAACTCTTGCCAGAATTCTGCGCAATTTTGATATTAAATTTGTCACTTTTTCTCTCAATAACATCAAGATCTTTATACTTTTTATCAGCTTTTATATGCTTGACAACACTATCAAAGGCCTTCTGTATCTCCAAATTTTCACTAGCATAGGTAACAGAAGACCTCCATAAAATCACAACGCAAATTAACATGCAGACAAACATAGATCCTAGTGTTGTGGCATTGGCTGCAGCGTGTAACCAGTAAACCTTATTTCTTTGAGCTATGCGTAACACATTACAAATTCATAAATGCTAAATTACCTATCTCATACAATAATAAAGATATTATTAATTAGCGATGCTGCGTAGAATGCACTTATCTTTTGTCTTCCATATTTCGCTCTATTAGACTTCTTGCATAACCCAAACTTAAGTAGAAAAAAGGCAAATAGTTATTATAGCTCTAAGTTTACCGACGATAAGAACCGTCATTCAAGTAGCTCCTCCCTGCCATCTAAGTAGCCTTCTTCTCCTGTCATCCCAGCACCTTCTTCCTGTTATCTGAGTAGCTGACACTGTACGAACATTGTCTATCAGGAAGGTGTCATGCAAGTAGCTGACACTGGTTCTTTTATGACGGTGTCATTCTAGTCTGGAATCCAGGAAACTTAATTGCAAGTAATGCATTGGGTTTGGTGAGTATAAAAGTGTTGTGTTATGGCTAACGCTGGCTAGGTTTTCCTGCATCATACCGCCGCGGTATCTCTAGATCCCGCTAACAAGCAGCGGGATGACGGTTGTCAGGGTGTCATTCCAGCGCCCCTATAATGTCATCCCAGTGCTCCTATAATGTCATCCCAGTGCGTGACACTGGGATCTCATTTCACTCTATAATAGCAGTGCTCCTTTCTTGTCATCCCAGTACTGATTAGCTATAAAATTTAAGAAGATATTTAAGAAATTTACCAAGCGGAAAAAAAGGCAAAAGAAGCCCCGTGGTGCGAGTTTTGACTCTATATTACTGTAAGTGGCGCTGTAATAATGTGCTAACGCTTAAAATAAGCGCGATTTGGCTGAATGTAGAAAAAATTTAAAAGACATGCAGCCGCTATAATTTTATGTAATCCGCCAAAAAATACCCTAAGTTTTTTACTGAATTTTGTCATTGAGCCTGCAGGTCAAAAACAAGTTTTGAGTCAGAAATACCCTTAATACTACAATAAGGGGGCTGGCGGAGTTTGTCAAGCAAGTTTTTTTTCTACTGAATGACAGTTGTGGCTTGGGAGGTAGTGCAAGAAGTCTATTTCCACAAAAATGCTTCAATTTATCTTAACATTTTGTCAACTACCTTTATAGGAATGACAATTTAAAAGGGCATTTTTACATATTCCATATGGCTGCCAGTTGCACCCCTCACATGCGTAATCAAATTTCTTTAAAGACATTTTCTCTCTAATCTTTTTTACCGCCTCATTCCAAGTTAAAGTCTCGCCAATTTTTATTCCTAAAATTTCCATATGCCTTCTATCTAGCTCTAAAACTTTAGCTTGTGTGGTGCATTTACCTTGTTTAATCTGGTTTGGGCAAGCACTACAAATACTATCAAGATTGCCAACTACTTTGATTTGAGTGTTAGGATTACTAATTACTTTGCTTGCTATCTTTTTATAATTTTCTACAAAACCCTGAGAATACCCATATCCCCGAAACGCGAGGGTGCACATGAAATGATGAGGACGAAACCTTATCACTTTTTCAAATATTGCAAAGCTGCTACAAGTAGAAAAATTTTTATCAAACCAGGAAGGATAAATGGTAAAACACCCACCATTATTGCTTGTTCCAGACCCAAGTAAACAGCAAGCCAACTAACACCACAAATAAAGATTATAGCTGTGCCAACTATACAACTAAAAGAATTGCGCGCGAGTAATTCACATTTAAGGCTTAAGAGTTCATTTACTTCACCCATCACTATGACAGCAGCTAAAAAGCCAATTAAATATCCACCTGTTGGTCCGAGAAAGATGTGATAACCACCAGAAAAATTCGCAAAAACAGGAAATCCTGCTGCACCAAGTGATAGATATGTAAGCACAGAATAGAATGCTGTTCTGCGGTTAAATTTAAGCCCAATAAGCATTACTCCTAAAGTTTGCAATGTGATAGGCACAGGCTGCAATGGTACGCTTATTTGAGCCATCAAGAATAAAAGTAAAACGCAAGACAATATTTCAGCCAGTGTTGATCTGCTGCTAGATTGTGTTATAAACATACCTTCCCAATAAAAATAACTTATTAAATGTAATATATGTGTATAAGAGGTTTTGCAATTTAAATTTTGCTCATATTGTGCTACAATGAATTATTTATGCACTATTAAATTAAAAATGATGAGTAAACAAGATCTATTATCGTTGATGAAAGCAAGACACAGCGGACGTTCATACGATACTACAAGAGCAATATCTCAGGAAGACATGGATATTTTAATGGAAGCTGTAAGGCTGACTCCCTCATGTTTTGGTGATGAACCTTGGAGATATGTGATATGCAACAAACAGAACAATCAAAGCGCATGGGAAAAGCTGCTAAATTGTCTTGATGAATCTAATCAAAAATGGGCAAAAGATGCACAAGTGTTAATCATATCTTTAAGTGCTAAAAACTTCCGTAAACGAGGTAAAGGAGAAAATCTTTGGGCTAGTCATGATACTGGTGCAGCAAATTATGCACTTATGCTACAGGCTGCATCTGTGAACTTAATGGCTCATCAAATGGGTGGATTTGATAGAGATAAAATAGTAGAAAGATTCAACATATCCGATGATTTTAATGTAATGTCAGTGATAGCGGTTGGTTACGAAGAAGAGGGCGCTGAAACAAGTAAGAAAAAAAGAAGACCAATAGAAGAAATATTTTTTTATGATGAGTGGCCAAGGTCCTAAAAATTTTATCAAGATGCACGGTACTGGCAATAATTTTGTTATCATAGACTCACGTTCAACAAACAATTTAGACTGGAACTATAGACAAATTGCTGATCAAAGCAGTTGTGATCAAGTGATAATTATAACAATGTCTAATGCTGCAGACTGCTTTATACATATCTATAATGCTGATGGTAGTCGAGCTGAAATGTGCGGAAACGCAGCACGCTGTGTTGGATATTTGATAATGTCAAAAAAAGGTACTGAGTATATCACTATTGAGCTGGTAAACAAACGCATTTTAGAGTGTTTTAAAGTTGGTGATAAATCCATAAAGGTTAACATGGGTAAACCTTTGCTAAAATGGCATGAAATTCCCTTGTCTACTGAGTGTGACACTCTTCACTTACCTATAGAGCTTGAAATGCTAAAAGATCCTGTTGCAGTAAATATTGGTAACCCTCATATAGTTTTTTTTGTTGATAACATAAGTGAAATACCATTGCGAAATTTAGGACCAAAGCTAGAAAATCACGTACTATTTCCTCAGAAAATTAATATTAGTATTGCACAAGTTGAAAAGTCTGGAGAAATAGCTTTAAGAGTTTGGGAAAGAGGTACAGGCATTACTGCATCATGCGGTAGTGCAGCCTGTGCAGCACTTGTTGCATCCACACTACGTGGATATCTGACTGCCCAACAGACTTCAGTAGATTTACCAGGAGGTAAGTTATTAATCGAATGGGCAAATAACGTATTCATGACCGGTGATATAGGATTTTTGTGATAATTGTTTTCACAATGCAAAACTACTTGACAAACTCCGCCAGCGCCCTTATCATGGTATTGAAGGTATTCAGTTATCTTCATCTGTGCAGATTAAACAGCAAGAAAACAACGTGGTTGGCGTCTTATTTTTAATTTTTTGCACCATGTGCACCTTATGTCTTCACAATATTTCTAGGTTTTTACCTACACAAGCTGAAACGCGCTTATAAGTCGTTTAAGACAGTATAGTACGCCAATTTGCAGGATTAGAGAGTGACAACTAGCTAACACGGGGTTTCTTTTGCCTTTTTTTCTGCTTAGTAAATTTCTTAAACATTTGAACTAAGGTGAGCTGCACTTAAAAGCAGCTAAATTGCAGTGTTTAAGACTTAAAAAAACGCTAATACAGAAAATAGACAATGACCAGGTCCTCTTTTGCCTTTTTTTTCGTTTGGTAAATTTCTTAATGTTTATAGCTAAAGCAGTTTAAGAGACCGAAAATGGTCAGCGCTCTTTTTTTTGTCATCCAAGTAGCCTCCTATGATGTCATTCCAGTGCTCCTTTCTCGTCATCCCAGTGCCCAGACACTGGGATCCAGCTAAGTTAGTGAGTGTAAACAGTAGCCAACCTTACGTTAAAACACAACGTTCTTGATGAGATTGCATAAAAACTGGATTCCTTACATCATAGAGGCACTGCCATTATAGAGTGAAATGAGATCCCAGTGTCTGGGCACTGGGATTACAAAAAAGAGGCACTGGGATGACATCATAGGGGCGCTGGGATGACACCCTGACAATCGTCATCCCGCTGCTTGTTAGCGGGATCTGCTGAGATACCGTGGCGGCATGACGCAGAGCTCACGTTAGCTATACTTTTATACTCACCAACTCAGTATCCAATCTGGATCCCAGTGGGCTTTGTTGCATAGCAGCAGAAAAACTAGTGATTACTGACTAAATTCATTATAAAATGACGATTTAAGGATAAATATGCCACAAAAAATGAGAGTCAGTAACCATAGAGAATATAACAAATTTCTAGAAAAAAGAGGAAATATTTTTCATTATATCAACGAAGCCATAGAAAATTGGTATGAAATTGGGCCAAAAATGTAGGGTGGCAACAATATTTACAGCAACAAAGTGGTAATTTTGATACATATAATAACCCATCTATTCAGAATAGGTTTGAGTGGGATTTTTAGAGGGATACATTGAACAAATAGGAAAAAATTTGCAGCTATTCACAAGCATCAAAAGAAACTTGATATTAAGATCAATGATTGCAGAGTTGATAAAAATAACATGGAAGATATCGAAATTGCTATAGACAGTACAGGAATTAGTATATACAACAACACACAGCAAAGAGAATAGCAAAGATAGAGAGTACCGCGGCTATAAACAAGTAAGAAAATTGCACATAATGTTGAGCAAACAAGTCATAGCTACAAAATACAGTAATGGCGTTTACTCTGATCACTATGGAGCATTGGGGAAATTTGATGTTAAATATGCTATAAAAGCTCTATAAGCTGTGTAATCAATATGGCATAAAAACGAAAATTCCTCCGAAAAACAACGCAGCAGAGCATCCAAAATTGGATTATATGCTTGATAGAAATGCCGCTATTCAGTTAATGAAATTACATGGTGAGAATGGTATAAAAAGATGGAAAGAAGAAGTAAATTACGGAAAAAGATCGTATATTGAAGGATTTTTCTCAAGGTTGAAGCGAATATTTGGGTTTAGTTTTAAGAATAAATCTGAGACAAATAGAGAGAAGGAACTGCTTATTAAATGCTACTTAATGAACAAATTTACTGCAATTGGTATGCCTAAATTTGAAATAGTCGCATAAAATTATTTACTCTGGAAAAAACTTACGTTGCTATGCAACAAAGTCCACTGGGATCTAGAAAAAAGAAATGTGGATTCCAGTGTCAAGGCACTGGAATAACACCACTTATACCAATTCCTAAAAATAAATAGAGGAATAAAGAAAAATTTCTAAAATAGAATAATTTAAGAATTAGTGGGGAGTTATGGCAGGAAAAAGTAAAGCAATAGGAGAAGAATTATATAATAAGTGTAACCTGGAATTAAAGAAGCACGGCATAAGAGGAGAGATAGGAAGAAGATTACAGGCAATAATATCTGCAAAAGAATATGGAATAACAAAAGTTGCTCAAATATACCGAATTACTAGAACTACATTGATGAAGTGGATTACAAGATTTAAGGAAGGAGGAGTCAATGCGTTTAAAATACAACCAGGACGTGGAGTAAAGCCGAAGTTGAGCTACAAGCAGCAAGAAGAAATTAAAAATGTCATAGCAGAAGAAGGAGCCAACCTAACGGCTAAGAAATTAAAAATCATAATTGAGAAAATGTTTTCTATTGAGGTAAGTAAGTCTACAGCACATAGACTGATGCAAAAGTTAGGTTTTTCGTATATTACTCCAAGGCCTGTGCACAATAAACAGGATAAAAATAAACAAGAAGAGTTTAAAAAAAAATCTTAATGAAACTATTGTCACGTATCCCGAAAAAGAGCTATTTTTCTTCGATGAGTCGCGGTTTGGCACACATTCAAAGATTGGACACGGGTGGTTTAAAAAAGGCATTAGGACACAGGTTAAGGTAAAATTAGGTAGGCAAAACTTTTATCTCTATAGTGCAGTTAATCCTAGAAATCGAGAGAGTTCTAGCTTATTCGTACCAAACGTCAATACTGATTGTATGAATATATTCCTTGAGCAGATGTCACAATATTTAGGAACAAGGGAGGCATTTCTTGTTGTGGATTGTGCAGGATGGCATAGATCCAAAGGTTTAAAAATACCACAAAATATTACCTTAATCTATTTACCTCCATATTCACCAGAGTTAAATCCAGTAGAGCGTTTATGGCAATATTTGAAAGACAATCTCATTAAAAATAGAATATATGACTCTGTTAGTTTATTGGAGGATACTGTATGTGCATTCATTCGTAATATTATGGAAAGTTCGATCAAAACCATTTGTTCTGTGAGTTATTTGCCTACTTATTTATGAGATTTGGTATTAGAGCAAGAGAGGTTAATAAAACTACTCCAAAAATAACAGAAACCAGAAAGTAAGTTGGCATTAATGTTGGGTTAAAAGTAGCAATAAAGCTTAAATCGTTAAGGGTTATTACCATTGCAGTTATGTAGGCTAGAGAAAATTGAAGCCAAGTGTTCACAACTGCTATAGGTAGGGTATTATTTACAGAATATTTTTTTGCTGCATGCCATGCTTTAGGGAGAAAACCAATGGCATCATTTATTCTGGCTACATTATGATCATGAGTTAGGTTGAGGTTTAAAGAATTTCCTTCTTGAGTACCTAAATACATAAATTTCCTTACATTTAAATTTAATTAATTATTGTTAACAACACTTTAAAATCAAGCTTTTTAACTTATGCCAAGGCCGGTTAGAGCGCACTGTATTAATCTTTACGTAACGATTTGTTAACCAAATTGAATGTGTGCCATATGTTTTTAGATTGGTGTATTTAATAGTTCTAGTATTACAAACTGAATAGTCGAATTCACTTAATTGAATTATTAAATCAACTTTATCACAATTTTCTGAAATATCTTCTTTTTTATAAGCAAGCAGTACTGATTTATTATTTCCTTTATTATATATACAGCCATAATCGTTGCACTTTAGTCTTTTATCTGGATTGCTATATTTTGTATGATTCAAAATTTGGTTCTGCCCATTTTGTTTCGCCCATGTTTTGACAACAAAGTTCCTATTTTTTCTGGTGAGAGAATATAGTAAGTTATCACTCTCCTTTGCAGCAACATTATCAGCATTTATTAGGATGTCGGGGGTTTGATATGCGTTGCTAAAGCAAATACCTAGTACAATAAAGAAAATTCCGAAGAAACGCCAATTTCTTTCCCACAAGCACAGCCACAATAAACCAAGTGTTATGATAATAATTGATGAGGCAGGAAAAGTACGAATGGGAATAACCAAATACTGAAGACTAGCGATTGCATTTGTTATATACAAGATACTGTCAATTGGGCGCTCTATAAATGGCGCTATAATCCATTCAATACCTAAAGGAATCAATAAGACATAAATTATTCCAAGTGGAATAATAATTAATGTAACTATTGGTATAGCAACTAAATTTGTGATAATACCACTAATTGAAAAATAATTAAAATTGTATATCGTGTACGGAACAGTTGCTAAACTTGCTATTACTGAGCTGATCATTATCGACACAAAATATTTCATTATTTTTATTTTGAACAATTTATTAGCATTAATTTGATAACTGGCAACCAGTGCCAAAACCGCAGAAAATGACATCTGAAAGCCTGGCTTTAAAATTGCTTCTGGTTCTACTGAGAGTATCACTGCAGCAGCAAACGCAATTGCTATTAACCCTCGATATTTTCTCTCTATCATTATTGCAACGAGTACTAAAATCACCATGATGTAGGCACGCTGAGCAGAAATTTGCATACCGGTAATCAACAAATAAAACGTGGTTGGCAAGATAGTAAGGAATGCAGATATTTTCTTGGTGTTATACTTAAGAGTCAAAGTTTCAGATATTGCGAATAAATTACGAAACACTATAAAAAACAGGCCAGCAACAAATGATAAATGCAAACCAGATATGGCAAACAAATGTGCTATACCTGAATCTCTTATCGCATCCGTAGTTTTTTGGTCTATTCCGTCCTTTTTGCCGATTAGTAATGCAGAAATTATGTCTGCATGTGGTTTTTTAATATTTTGCTGCAGGTTTTCATAAATGTATTGACGGAAAGATTCTATATATTCTTGAAATTTCCTTGCTTCAGCCTTTTTGTGCAAAGCTATTTTGCTTGTTGCAAAACCTGTTGCACTTATTTTCTGATAATATGCTATTCTTGCAAAATCATATGCATGCTCCGAGGGCGCAATCTTTAGAGGGAAGAGTTTTGCTGATAATTTTACTTGATCGCCTATTTTAATGCCTTTTTCCACTTTGGTTCTAACTGATATTCTGATGTTATCTAGAGCTCTATCCGGTGTCATTCCAGCGCGTAACGCTGGAATCCATATCTTTTTTTTCTGGATCCCAGTATCAAGTACTGGGATGACAAAAGGGGGTGCTGGGATGACAGGAGAGGATTTTGAGATAGTAGAGACAGAAAGCAGAAATTGTTTGTATGAGCCCCTGTCATTAATGTCCTTCACTGTGGCAATTATATCTTTTACGTATCTCTCTTTATCAAGAATTTGAGTATCAACTAAAGCTATTCTTAATTTACTAGCTGTAAATCCTATGAGCACTGCAATTAAAGCAATGCATAGTATTGTGTACCTTTTGTGCAGTATCGCAATCAGAGTTAGTGTAGGTGGAAGCAAAAGAAAAATAGATATAGTGAAAATGCAGCTTGGTTCAAAACTTAGGGAAAAATAGGTTAAAATCCCTACACACTGACACACAGGAAACCACAGTATCAAGTTATATTTTTCATTACGTAGGTTATGACGTATATAGCTAACTATTATGTCAAAAAAAGTTAATAAATATACTAATATACGACCCATAGCGGATTTTATCCTTGTATATCCTATAATTGCAAGTATAATAGCTAAATAAACAACGACGCGGGATGGAGCAGCTCGGTAGCTCGTCAGGCTCATAACCTGAAGGCCGTAGGTTCAAATCCTACTCCCGCAACCATTTTCCAACTGTGCGAATATTGTGGTTTCAGGTAGAAACTACTTGACAAATTCCCCCAGTCCCCTTATCATGATACTGAAGGTATTCAGTTATCTTCATCTGTGCAGATTAAACAGCAAAAAACAACGTAGTTGGCGTCTTATTTTTAATTTTTTGCACTATGTGCACCTTATGTCTTCACAACATTTCTGGGTTTTTACCTACACAAGCTGAAACGCGCTTATAAGTCGTTTAAGACAGTATAGAACGCCGATTTGCAGGATTAGAGAGTGACAACTAGCTAACACGGGGTTTCTTTTGCCTTTTTTTCCGCTTAGTAAATTTAGTAACCGTTCACGGAGATAAGGTGGTTTACAAAGTAAGTATAAAAGTGTAAAGAGATAGGAAGCTAAATATGGAATGGGTAAATGACAACAGTGCTGCAAGAAAAGGTTGTAGCAGAAAACGCTAATCTCAAGGAAGAAATAAAAGCACTGATCAGAGAAAATGATAGCTTGAAAGCAAAAATAGTTGAATTAGAAGACAAATTGGGCTTAAATTCGCAAAATTCATCGCTGCCACCATCACGAGATATATATCGTAAGAAAGCAAAAAAGAAAAGTGATAAAAAACCAGGAGGTCAGCCAGGACATAAGGTGCATAAGCGTGAATTAATGGCTGCAGACGAGGTAGTGAGATGCACAATTGATACAATTTGTATGTGTGGAGGTAAGATTACTTTAGAAGATGAAATTATTCATCAGAAGGCAGAGTTGCCAGAAATTAAGCCAATTGTAACTGAGTACAGGTTGCAAAGAGGAGATTGTAGAGTATGTAATAAAAGAATTACAGCAAATTTACCCGAAGGTGTTGCAAGAGATTTTCTAGGACCCAATGCTAAAACAGTTATAAGCAGCCTTAGCGGCTTTTTTATTAACTCAAAAAGAGAGGTACAGCAAATTTTGGGCAGTATTTTTAATCTAAATATAAGCCTTGGTTTAGTCTCAAATACTGAACGCAGGGTATCGAAGAAGTGTGCATCTGAATATGAGAAAATGAAGGAAGAGTTGCAAGGAAGCGAGTATTTGCATATAGACGAAACAGGGCACAGAAATCAAGGAAAGAGAGGCTGGAGTTGGGTAATAACAAACAAAGCGTTGACACTTCTGAAGGTAAGCGAGTCTCGTGGTAAGAAGGTGTTGAAGAGTTTACTGCCAGAATATGATGGTATAGTTGTGAGCGATAGATACGCTGTATACAATTACTTCAATCGTGAAAATAGACAGATATGTTGGGCACATCTGGCAAGAGATTTTGAGAGATTTGCCCATAGTAAAAATGTTGAAGTGAGCAAAATTGGCCAAGCACTAAAATCGCTCAGCAATAAGGTGTTTGTAGTAGATAAGGCAAAAAAACAAAATTTGATAGATAATTTGAGATTTTATCGACTGGTGGGAAAAATTCGGAAAAGGGTAAAACATTTTTTACGTAAAATGACGAGGGTTGCAAATAGCACTCAAGCTTCAAGAATGGCCGCTAAGATGTTACGATCTGAGGATATGATGTGGAAGTTTTTAAGAAAACCTGAAGTGATAGAAACAACTAATAACCTTGCAGAACGGCAAATTAGACGGTACGTAATTTATCGTAAAAACAGCTTTTTCACCTGGTCAGAACGTGGAGAAAGATTCGTGGAAAGAATGTTGTCGATATTTTTGACATCACGTCTAAATGGCCAGAACCCCTTTCAAAAGCTACAGAATCTAGTAGCTGTCACTGCTTAGTTCTTTAATTCATTCTCACAATCCGTGAACGGTTACGTTATACCAATCCCAGCGTCTGGGCACTGGTTTCTTGGTACTTATTCCGCAATAATTTTTTTTTCCTTCAATAAATTTTGCAGTTCGCCTTTTTCGTACATCTCGCGAGTGATGTCGCAACCACCGATAAACTCTTCCTTTATATATAATTGTGGAATTGTTGGCCAATCAGAAAACTTTTTTATAGATTCACGTATTTCATCATTCTCCAACACGTTAATATACTTAAACTTCACGTTCAATTTTTTTAGGATTGACACGACGAGTCCAGAGAATCCGCATTGAGGAAAATCAGAAGTGCCTTTCATGTACAACACCACATCATTTTCCGCTATATCTTTTTTTATTTGTTCAAAACTGCTCATAAATTCACCTTATTTTTAAGTATTAGTTTCCAGTTGCAAGGCGTGTATAGACTGACCTTCCAGAGCTTTATATACCATTTTATGCTGTTCTATTTTTGTCTTTCCAAGAAAGCGCTTGGAGGTTATTTTTAAATGATAATGATCATCATCTCCAGCAAGGTCATGAACCTTTATATCAGCGTCGGGGAACGATTGTTTGATGATCCTTTCTAATTCGTGAATTGCAATAGTCATTGATTTGCTTTAAATTACAATACTTTCATTATAAATCTAAAACGACTGGGTGCAATTGAATTATTGATTATATGGTTACTAATATTGTGAAGACAGTAGATTCAGCGTGTTAAGTGCACTAGCAAGGCGAGATTTCAATTGATTTTCATATTTACTCCAATCTTGTATTGCTTTTCTTGCAATACCTGAATCAACTGCGGCTTTTGCAACAGCAGGAGATACTATAGAAATTAATCTTGGGTCAAATGGAGTAGGTATTATATATTCACGTCCATAGCTCATTTTACGACCGCCATAGGCTGCAGATATCTCGTCAGACACTGGCTCACGGGCAAGCTTTGCTATTGCATCTGCAGCTGCAATTTTCATCTCATCATTTATTGTTGTTGCATGTACATCAAGCGCTCCTCTGAATATATAAGGAAATCCCATTACGTTGTTGACTTGATTGTTGTAATCTGACCTGCCAGTTGCGATTATTGCATCTGGCCTCACAGATTTTGCAAACTCAGGCCTTACTTCTGGATCGGGGTTGGCGAGAGCGAAAATAATCGGGTCTTTGCCCATACTCTTTAACATCTCTTCATTTAAAACATCTTTTGCAGATAATCCGATGAATACATCAGCGCCTTTTATTGTATCAAGTAGAGAACGTTCGGAAGTATCAATTGCATATTTTTCCTTCCACTCATTCATGTCCTCGTTTCTACCTTTGTATATTACTCCTTGCTTATCACACAGCACTATATTTTTAGCGCCCATGGACTTTAGTATTTCTAAACATGCAATACCGGCTGCTCCAGCACCATTCATAATGATCTTAACGTCCTCTAATTTCTTTCCGACAATATCAAGAGCATTTTCTATACCAGCTGCAACAACCACTGCAGTTCCATGCTGGTCATCATGGAACACTGGAATATCCATCAGTTCATTCAGACGTTTCTCTATTATAAAACAATCGGGAGATCTTATATCCTCTAAATTTATCCCCCCCCAACTTGGCCCAAGGTACCTTACTGCATTGATGAAATCTTCTATATTTTCTGTACCAACTTCTATATCAACTGCATCAATATCAGCAAAACGCTTAAATAAAACAGCTTTGCCTTCCATGACAGGTTTTGCAGCAAGAGGACCGATATTACCAAGCCCAAGCACTGCAGTGCCATTTGAAATGACAGCTACAAAATTGCTTTTTGCCGTATAATCATAAACAACCTCAGGATTTTTAGCTATTTCAAGGCACGGAGCTGCAACGCCAGGAGAATAAGCAAGTGACAAATCATACTGGGTAGATAAAGGTTTTGTTGGCATGATTGAAATTTTACCAGGGTTACCACCTCTACTGTGATACTTAAGTGCCTCTTGTTTTGTGGTATTATCTAAATCATCGTTCATTCTTATATTTTAAGCTTGTAATTTTTAAGTATATGGAGTTTTTATAAATGTTCAATTGTAAACTATTAGCTTGTGAACTCTGTTGTACTTCTGTATAAGTTTACCTATTACGTAAGATGATATTACATGCTTAAGAAAAACGTGCCTAATTTGCTTACAATTTCTCGTGCACTTGCAATACCAGCAATAATATTAAGTTTTTATATAGAAAATAAATATGCAGGCCTGATAACAATATCAATCTTTGTGTTTGCGTGCATTACGGATTTTTTTGATGGTTACTTGGCGCGTGCGTGGAAAGTCCAATCAAAGTTTGGCAAGCTATTTGATCCAATTGCTGATAAATTAATAGTGGTTTCAACGATAATTATGCTAGTTTATAAGCAGAAGATAAATGATTTTACAATAGTACCATCGATTATCATCATCTGTAGGGAAATATTAGTTTCGGGTTTACGGGAGTTCCTTATAGCTATAAATGTTAGTCTACCTGTAAGCAAAGCTGGCAAAATTAAAACATTTTTGCAGATGGTTGCTGTAGTAGCGCTAATAATGAACGATTACGACACAACTCAATATATAGGTGCAATTTGTTTATGGGTTGCAGCTATTATAACTATGTGGTCAGGCTATAATTATATCCTAGCCGGCATCAAACAGGTTGACTGAATTTCTTGAGAAACAGTTAATATACAAAAGTGGTTAATACTTTCATAATATTGACTGAATAGTTAAAATCCTGTATAATATATTAGTTAATAGGGTTTATATGACTGATAACTTTAAGACTACGTTTTCTCCTGAAGATTTTTTTGGGGATTTTTGGCTGACAGTTGATAAGGAAGTCAAAAAAGAAAGGTCAGAACAAGAGTCATTAACACTAAAAGAAGAAGCGGAAAAAAAGAAGAAACTCGAACAGGAGTTATTAATGCTAAAAGTAGGAGAAGCAGAAAAAAAGAAGAAGCTAGAACAAGAGCTATTAACACTAAAAAAAAGAGAGCTATATAGACAATGTGTATCATTGGTAACAATGGTTCCATTTGCATTATTTATGGCTATTGAACTGGAAAAAATATGTAGCGATCAGGTATTACTTGGCGTGATAAGTGGCGCGCTAAGCCACACTATATTACCTTCTATGGTCCTATCTCTTATTTGTACGCTATATTTAATTTACAATAATAGGAAAATAGCACAAAAAGAACGAGAGTTGGAGAATATTGAAAATGGAGAGGAAGTAAAGGAAAAAGAGCACAATATTTCTGATATAGGTCAGTGTTTGATCTATATTGAGGCTATAACAACTGCACTGATTATTGTAGGTATGATAATGGGTGAAACATCTTCACTTGAAGCAGCAGAGGATGCAATTTTATTTCTTGCCAATGCAATTGCTTTTCTTGTAACTCTTGTTTCTTATATTGATGAGCATGAAAAAAATAAGAAAAAGGAAACAGAAAAATCTAATCTTGATGAAAAATCTAGCAAGAAAACTAGCAATATGTCTGTAGCCGGATTGGCGCTTGCTGGTTCTTCTATATTTTTAATAAGAAGGATAATGTTAATGGCATTAGCATCGTCCTTAAATCCTGCTGTTGGGCCTACTTTAGGCTTGATAGGTATTGCACTTTTTATGGTTGTACAGATATTAACTACACATTCCTACAGCAAAACGCTGAAAGATCCAAAAGTGGAAGGACAAGGTAAATCGAGGAATGCAGGTAGTTCTGACCGTAGTTATAAAGAGGAAGGGCCGGCTATTGCCTAAGAAATTTATTTATTTAAGTAATATTTAGGTCTATACTTTATTTTGATCGAAAAAAATCTTATGTATAAGACTTTAATCACGTGCTTTATTTTCCTAATTTGCTCCTTTACACAATCGTATGCGGATGATCTTGAAAAAACTGAAGCTGAACTATATGAGGAAGCAGTTGAACTTTTTGACCAGAAAAAATATAAACAAGCTATTAGGGCATTTCAAAAGATAGAAGATTTGTACCCTTTCTCTTATTGGGCAAGGAAAGCAAAATTATTATCTGGTGTGTCTCATTATAACATGGGTAACTATAGCAGTGCTGCAAGTGATATGGATGATTATATATATGTTTATTCAAATGGTGAAGATTTACCATATGTATACTACTTAAGAGTATTATCTTGTTACATGCAAATTAATAAAGTGCAACTTGGACAGCAAACTGCATATAAAACTTTAGAGCTGGCTACAGAGTACATTAACCTTTTCCCAGACAGCGAATATATAGATGAAATCAAGGAAAAAGCAAAATTAATCACAGAACATATATCAATAAAAGAGTATTCTATCGGTAAATTTTACCTGAGGCGTGGTGAATATTTAGCAGCAATTAAGCGTTTCCAGAATATAGCAAGCTATAAGGATTCTAAATATTTTTCTGAGTCTATTAACTATTTAATAGCAGCCCATTCAGCTCTTGGCCTTGACTTAGAAGCTGAGCAGTATGAAAGTATGTTATTAGCAGAAAACCTGCAAGATGCCAAGCCAGAGGCTTGAAAATTTGCTTTAGCTTTTTCTATGCTTTGATATATAATTAGGTTTTTAACTATTTGAATATGGCTGGTCATTCACAATTTTCAAATATAAAACATCGGAAAGGCACTCAGGATGCAAAGCGCTCTCAAAAATTTACGAAGCTGATTAGAGAAATAACAGTTGCTGCAAAGCAAGGGCTACCCGATCCCGAACTCAACCCGCGCCTTCGCTCTGCTATATTTGCTGCACGCAAGGAAAATCTACCAAAAGATAAAATAGAAACAGCAATAAAAAATGCAACTGGTAACGTTGCTGGAGAAAATTATGAGGAAATCCAATATGAAGGTCATGGGCCTTCTGGCACTGCACTTATTGTCCATGCCTTGACTAATAACCGCAACCGTACTGCTTCTGAGGTACGTTATATATTTTCTCGCAAGGGTGGAAACTTGGGAGAAACAGGAAGTGTTAGTTACCTTTTCGATCATGTAGGCTTAATCGTCTATAAAGCAGAGGGTGTGAATTTTGATGATTTATTTAATTATGGGATCGAGTTAGAAGTATTGAATGTTGAGGAAAATGACAAAGAAGGATTACACGTTATAACTTGTGAAATAAAAGATTTTGGTAAAGTACGCGATGCCTTTTATGCAAAATTCGGAGAACCAGAACTTGCTCGTCTTTCGTGGCAACCAAAGGATCTAGTTGAAATTAGCGATAAAGAGTTGATCGATAAATTATCCACATTGGTTGAAGAATTAGAAGATAATGATGATGTACAGTATGTTGAAGGTAATTTTACTTTTGTTGATGCTGTTTAAATGATGAAGCTGATTATATTTATACTGCTTTTTATCTTACCGTTATATACCGCTGAAACATCAACAGATCTTGCAGTGCCGTTCCAGTGTGTAGGGTGTCATCCCAGTGCCCAGACACTGGGATCCAGAAAAATTCAAGCACACTATGCAGCATTGTCAGTCAAAGAGCTGGATTCCAGTGTCAAGCACTGGAATGACACCACCCGCAAATTGCAATGTTCGTGCAGTTGTGTGCCTAGACACTGGGATCCAGAAAATTCAATTACAAATGGACACACCAAGCGATTGTATAATAACAACTGGATTCCAGCGTCAAGCGCTGGAATGACAGGAGAGAATTTTGAGGTGACAGAAAGCAACCATGATAGAAGATTATTATTCATATCCAGCACCATAAAATCTTCTTTTTTTGCCACGGGAATTGAGCAAGGGTTGGCGCCAAATACAGTGGTAAAATTGATCAACATATATAAAGATTTTGGTGTTGATTTTAAAAAAGACATTGTGCCGAAGAGTAAATTGGAGGTTCTTTTTGAGAGATCGCTCAGTAATCAGAAGACTGAAGAAAAGATTTTATATGCTTCACTGACAATAAACAAGAAAGCTATTAGTTTATATCATTATAAATCGCAAGACGGCAAAGAAAGGTATTTTAATAAAGAAGGAATAAGCTTAAAAAATGGCGAAATTTTTGCAAATCCTTTAAATGGAGATTATCGCATATCCTCAAAATTTGGCAATAGAAAGCATCCTGTTCGCGGTAAAATTGCTTTTCACAAAGGAGTGGATTATGCAGCTAAGCTTGGCACTCCCATATACGCTGCTGCAGAGGGTGTGGTAGAATATATAGGAAAGAATGGTGGCTATGGAAATTACATCAAAATAAAACACAAAAATGAATATTCAACCTGTTATGCGCATATAAGTAGATTTAGTGGCGATATAAAGTTAGGCTCTAAAGTAAAGCAGGGGCAGGTCATTGCCTATGTTGGTAGCACTGGTGTTGCAACAGGACCCCATTTACATTACGAAGTTATATATAACGGCAAACACATCGATCCGCTTACGATAGCGCATAAAACTGAAGTAAAATTGCCTGATCATGAATTAAGAGAGTTTAAACTATTTGTAAATAAGATAAATAAAACGATCAACAGAGAGGGTTCAAGTGAAAAAGAAGTTTAAAGACAATATGGATAAGAATACGATAAACGATAGAAATTTAAGTCAACTCCGGTTTTTTCCTGTACTAATAGCGCTAGGATTAATTTTATCGCTGCTTTTTTTTGCATATGACAGCACAATTGCGCTTGGAGTTGCTGCTGTTTCAATTTTGACTTTTCTTCAAGGATTTTTTATTAATGACCCTAATGAAGCAAGAGTGATAGAGTTTTTTGGTCATTATATTGGAACTTATTTTAAGTCTGGAATATGTGTAACGCTTCCCTTTTCAAGCAAATATATAGTTTCCCTAAAATTTCAAAATATCAACACAGAAAAAATAAAAGTGAATGATGCAAATGGAAGTCCAATAGAGATTTCTGCAGTAATTGTTTGGAGAGTAAACAGCCCTGCAAAGGCGTATTATAATGTTAACAACTATCACGAATTTGTTTTTGTACAAAGTGACTCAGTAATAAGAGAATTAGCAAGCAATTATCCGTATGATAGCGAAAGCGATGAGGAATCTTTACGTAAAAATTCTGATAAAATTTCAGATGAATTGCGGTCAATGTTACAACAAAGATTAGATATTGCAGGAATTGAGATTACAGAAGCAAGAATATCGCATTTGGCGTATTCGTCCGAGATTGCACAAGCAATGTTAAGGCGTCAACAAGCACATGCTATCACTTCGGCAAGAAGGCATATAGTGCAAAATGCAATAGGAATTGTCGAGGAAGTAATAGCTCATTTTGAAAAAAACAAAAGCTTACAATTAGATGGCAAGCAAAAGGTTCAATTGATAAATAATTTGTTGGTTGCCCTAATCTCTGAGCAAGATGCACAACCGACGATTAGTTTGGATAATAATTAGCATAGAAGCCGATTGGGTTTCATGAATGCAAGTCACTATTAATTTCTTGATTAATAGACTAAATGATGTTATAAATTACACGCATTAGGGGTGCTCTAGAAAAGCTGAGAGTACATAAAGTACAACCCTTTGAACCTGATATTGTTAAAGCAAGCGTAGGAAAATGTATGTATATAAATATTGAAGAATGCTTCGGCTTCATTGCGTTAATTGCATCTCTAATTGGATTATCACCTCAAGTATATAAAGCATATATCACTAAAGTTACTCGTGATGTATCGATGCTAATGTTAGTAAACTATCTTATTTGTTCATTGTCTTGGATTGGCTATGGTCTTTACCAGAGCTCAATTTTTGTGGTGCTTAGCAATATTGCTGGATTAGTGATTAGCATAATATCAATTATTCAAAAATGTTACTACGATGCAAAACCTGCACCATGATCATGTGCTGCACTGCAGTACACAACAACAATATCGTTCTATTGTAGTGCTAAATGGAGAAATACCGAGCTCATCGTTTTTTAAACGAGATATACCTATTATTGCTGTAGATGGAGGAGCAAACAAGCTTCTATCAATTGGCGTAAAACCTGATCTTGTAGTAGGAGATTTGGATAGCGTAAATCCGGATTTACGTGCTAATTTGAATACGATATATCTACCTGATCAAGATTATTGCGACTTTTCTAAAGCAATGGCTCACTTAAAAACAGTAAAGTTATTGCCATCAATAGTAACGGGTATTACTGGAGGAACAATTGATCACATACTACAGAATATTAACATTTTTCTAAGTACGGGCAGTATCTTTTACACACCTTTACCTCCCATGGTAGGTTACATCCTACAAAAAAGTATTACCCATTTTTCTTTGCCGAAAGATACTAAAATATCTTTACTTGGTATACCGAGAGCTCAAATATCAACCAAAGGATTAAAATGGGAACTGCATCTTAGCAACCTTGCTTTTCCAGGAAAGAATTCTTGCTTTAATCGAAGTTTAGGCAATAAGTTATCTATAGAAGTACACAGTGGTATATGTTTGGCGATGGTTTATTTAGAAGCAGTAGATGATGCTGCAAGACATCATGTGCGTCAAGTTAAGAAGTAAATAGACTTCTTGCATAACCCAAACTAAGTAGAAAAAAGGTATCATCCAAGTAGCTGACACTGGTTCCTTTATGACGTGTCATTCCAGTGTCAGCTACTTGAATGACAGCAGTCCTACGTCATACCGCCGCGGTATCTCTAGATCCCGCTAACAAGCAGCGGGATGACGAATTGCTTAACCGTCATACCGCCACGAACCGTCATATCGCGATTCATTCGCGGTATCTCTTAGCATAGATCCCGCTAACACGTAGCGGGATGACGAATTGCTTAACCGTCATACCGCCGCGAACCGTCATTCCGCCGCAGACCGTCATACCGCGATTCATTCGCGGTATCTCATCCGCTAACACGTAGCGGGATACTTGACCTTTACAGGGATGACGGTTGTCGTTCAGCTACAAATATTAAGAAATTTACCAAACGAAAAAAAAGGCAAAAGAAGCCCCGAGTAGCGAGTTTTGACTCTATATTACTGTAAGTGGCGCTGTAATAATGTGCTAACGCTTAAAATAAGCGCGATTTGGCTGAATGTAGAAAAAATTTAAAAGACATGCAGCCGCTATAATTTTATGTAATCCGCCAAAAAATACCCTAAGTTTTTTACTGAATTTTGTCATTGAGCCTGCAGGTCAAAAACAAGTTTTGAGTCATGAATACCCTTGCTATCATAATAAGGGGGCTGGCGGAGTTTGTCAAGTAAGTTTTTTGTTTCTACTGAATGACAGTTGTGGCTTGGGAGGTAGTGCAAGAAGTCTATTGTATTACTGAATTATTAATAATTCAGTAATAGTGCCTGCTATGTAGCTAAAATTTTCCTTTAACTTAAGCTATATGTAGCTAAAATAACTTGGGTTTACCGACGATTTGACAAACGACAAATTCGTCATCACGCTGCTTGTTAGCGGGATCTAGAGATACCGCGGCGGTATGACGTAGGGAAACCTGACTTGCATTAGCCATGTATAATAAAGGAAATCTATGACAAAAGAATCATTGGTAAAAACTGATATAGTGAAAGTTGAAGACAAAAAAGCGGTAAGAAGCTTTTTTAAAATACTAGGTGAAGTGGCAGATGCTGTAAGATCGTGGATTGGTAATATCGGTCCTGATTTAAGCAACAGTCGCGATATCGATAGTTTAGTCTTGAAGATGAACGAGTGCTTAAATCCAAAGGGAGGGGAGGTTTCAGCACGTAAGAATGCTGTATCTCTTGGTAATTTGTACTTAAGCTTATCAGAGAAAGGTAAAATAAAATTTCTGCAAACCCTGGCAGAAAAATTTAGTCTACATAAAGAAGAAATAGATGAGAAAATAAAAGAGTACAAGGAAAATCAAGATCCCGAGTTAAACTATAAATTTGAACAGGATTTAATAAAAATTCTTGAATCACCGCGTTCTAAAATATTGAAGCAATTTATTTCTCTACCAGAAGGCCTCAAGTTTATTGTTGATATGCGTTCTGATGTGCTTAAGCTAAAGAACCAATATAGAAGCTTGAATCCACTAGAGAATGAATTAAAAAATATACTCTATACTTGGGTTGATGTTGATCTACTCGATCTTCGTCAAATCACCTGGGATTCACCTGCATCATTGCTAGAAAAACTTATAAAATATGAAGCTGTGCATAAAATTTCCTCTTGGGATGACTTAAAAAACAGACTAGATTCTGATCGTCTCTGTTTTGCTTTCTTTCATTACAAAATACCAAACGAACCTCTAATTTTTGTAGAGGTTGCATTGGTGAATAAGATTGCAGATAGCATTCAATACCTTTTAGATGAATCAGTACCTTCAAGTGATCCAAGTAGTGCAAGCACTGCTATATTCTACTCAATATCAAATACTCAAGCAGGGTTATCTGGAATCAGCCTTGGTAATTTTTTGATCAAAAGGGTTGTAGAAAAGCTATCGCAAGAGTTTAAAAGTATAAAAACATACGCAACTCTTTCTCCAATACCTGGCTTTACGAAATGGCTAAAAAACAATCTAAACCAAGATGTCACTTTATTGGGCAAACTAAATATAAAACAATCTAGTGCAGAAATTTTAGAAAGTGCAGAGCAATTAAAAACTAACGTTGAATGTACAAATGAAACTAAACAATGCATGCTTAAACTGTGTACATATTATTTACTAAAAGTGAATAATAGTAATGGAAATGCTTATGATCCGGTGGCACATTTTCATTTAAGCAATGGCGCATCAATAAAACAATTAAACTGGATGGCGGATACTTCTGAAAAGGGTATTAGTCAGTCGGCTGGAATGATGGTGAATTATCTGTATGAGTTGCCTAAAATAGATAACAATCATGAAAACTATATGGTTAATAAAGTGATTTCCTGCTCGAAAAAAGTGTCGTCTATGTTGAAGGAGTAAATAGTCTCTTAATAAATAATTGCCCTCACAACACTTAAAATGTAAAATAGTTTTACTAATTAAGTATAGTAGGCCATAAATGAACAACATAAGAAATTTTGCAATAATAGCGCATATAGACCACGGTAAGTCAACGCTTGCTGACCGTTTAATAGAGAAATGTAACGGCCTTGAAGCAAGAGAAATGATCAATCAAATACTCGATTCAATGGATATAGAGCGTGAACGTGGCATTACAATTAAAGCACAGACGGTAAAACTCAATTATACGGCAAACGACGGTAATCAATATTGCCTAAATCTCATGGACACTCCAGGTCATGTTGACTTTTCGTATGAAGTAAGTCGAAGTTTAGCAGCGTGTGAAGGCTCACTTTTAGTGGTAGATAGCAGTCAAGGTGTTGAAGCTCAGACTCTTGCAAATGTATATAAAGCTATTGACAACAATCATGAAATAATAGTTGTACTCAATAAAGTTGATCTCCCTGCTGCAGATCCAGAAAAGGTAAAACTCCAGGTTGAGGAAGTAATTGGCATTGACGCAAGTGAGTCAGTTTTAATATCAGCCAAGACTGGTCTTGGAATAAGGGATGTATTAGAAGCTATAGTGACAAAACTTCCAGCTCCTCAAGGTGATGTGAATGCTCCACTACAGGCAATTTTAGTTGATAGTTGGTATGACACTTATTTGGGAGTAGTAATTTTAGTACGAATTAAAAATGGAGTGCTAAAAAAGGGCATGAAGATTGTTATGATGTCTAATAACTCTACATACCAAGTGGACAATATCGGTATTTTTACTCCTAAAAAAGTAATGACAGGTGAACTCTCAGCAGGTGAAGTTGGTTTTATCACTGCTTCAATGAAGGAAGTTGCAGACTGTAGAGTGGGAGACACTATTACTGAAGAGAAAAGACCGTGCAGCGAGGCATTGCCTGGTTTTAAAGAAGTGCACCCTGTGGTATTTTGTAGTATTTTTCCTAATAAAACGGACGACTTTAAATATTTAAGAGAAGCACTGGAAAAATTACATTTGAATGATGCAAGTTTTACTTTTGAAGCAGAAACTTCAAATGCGCTAGGCTATGGATTTCGTTGTGGTTTTTTGGGAATGTTGCATCTTGAAGTTATTCAAGAAAGGCTCGAGAGAGAATTTGATTTAGATCTAACAGCAACTGCACCGAGTGTTATATATAAGGTTACAACGCAAGGTGGTGAAGTTCTGAGCATTCATAATCCTAGTGACATGCCAGATCCAACAAAGATTGAAATGGTAGAAGAGCCGTGGATTACTGCAACTATAATGGTCCCTGACCAATATTTAGGTGAGATTCTATCATTATGTGAAGAGAGGAGGGGAGAACAGGAAGATTTATCTTACATTGGTAACACAACAACAGCATTGTTAAGATATAAGTTACCACTGTCTGAAGTTGTTTTTGACTTTTATGATCGATTAAAATCAATTTCCAAGGGGTATGCAAGTTTGGATTGGGAAATTTCCAGCTATCTGGTAAGCCAAATAGATAAATTAAGCTTTTTAATTAATGGAGAGCCCGTAGATGCACTGGCTTGTATCGCTCACAAAAGCAGAGCAGAAAAAAGGGGGCGTGAAATATGCGCACGCTTGAAGGATCTAATACCACGTCAGCAATATAAAATCGCGATTCAAGCGGCAGTGGGCGGGAAAATTATTGCCAGAGAAACGATTAATCCATATAGAAAAGATGTAACAGCTAAACTCTATGGTGGAGATGTGACACGAAGAATGAAACTGCTTGAAAAGCAAAAGAAGGGTAAAAAAAGGTTGCATTCTATAGGGAACGTAAATATTCCACAGAATGCTTTTATTCAAGCTTTGAAGATAAGTGATTGATCTTAAAAGACTTCTTGTATAGTTTTTGGCAACAACCGTTAGAAACGAAAAAACTTACTTGACACCCTTCGCCAGCCCCCTTATTATGATACTAAGGGTATTTATGGCTCAAAACTTGTTTTTGACCTGCAGGCTCAACGACAAAATTCAGTAAAAAACTCAGGTATTTATTGGCGGATTACATAAAATTATAGCGGCTGCATGTCTTTTAAATTTTTTCTACATTCAGCCAAATCGCGCTTATTTTAAGCGTTAGCACATTATTACAGCGCCACTTACAGTAATATAGAGTCAAAACTCGCACCACGGGGCTTCTTTTGCCTTTTTTTCGTTTGGTAAATTTCTTAATGTTTGTGGCTAAAAGAGTCCAAGAGAGGTGTCATGCCAGTGCTCCTTTTTTTGTCATCCCAGTGCTTGACACTGGGACCCAGCATTTCACGCAATCCCATCAAGAACGTTGTATTTTACATAACACTTTTATGCTTACCAACTTAATAAAATTCCTGGATCCCAGTGTCTAGGCACTGGGATGACACCCTTTTGGATAGAAACCAGTGTCTGGGCACTGGAATGACACCGAAGGGGCTACTGCTGTCTTGGATGGAAACCAGTGTCAGCTACTTTCATGACACCCTGACCTCGTCATCCCGCAGCGGGATCTCTTGTTAGCGCCGCGGCGGTATGACGGTTCGCGGTGGAATGACGATAACTTCGTCATTCCGCTATGTGTTAGCGGATGAGATACCGTGACGGTATGACGTAGGATTGCTGTCATCCCGCTACGTGTTAGCGGGATCTATGCTAAGAGATACCGCGAATGAATCGCGGTATGACGGTTAAGTAGGGTGTCATTCCAGTCTGGAATCTAGTTCTTATTGTACATTTACTTGGTGTAGAGTTAAGTTTCCTGGATCCAAGTAGTCAAGCTACTCGGATGATATCTTTTTTCTTGGTACAATTACTCTTATATCTCAATGTTCGTACAGTTATGTGTCAGCTACTTTCATGACATCGTTGTAACGTTGTACCATATTACAATGTTCGTGCAGTTGTGTGTCAACTACTTTTGTGGCACCGTTTGTTATTCAATCTTTATGCTAGCTTTACTAAAAATTATAGTATTTTAGATATAATTGCAATATCTAAATTTAAGGTATAGGGATGAACCCTAGGAAAGTATCTTCAACAAATAAGACACGAACTAATAACCAAGACCTATAGCCCAAATAGGAACCGGAGGAAGGAAATACCAAAATCTGGAGGAAAATTCAGAAAGTTGAACATACCCTGCATCCGGGATAGAATAGTGCAAACAGCACTGAAGCTAATACTTGAACCGATATTCGAATCAGACTTCCAAAAAGGATCATACGGGTATAGACCTAAGCGTAATGCGCATGAAGCAGTACAAAAAGTAACGGAAGCAGCAATCAAAGGCAATACAAAAGTAATTGACGTAGATCTGAAATCCTACTTCGACAATGTGCGACATCATATTCTGATGGAAAAGATTGCCAAAAGAATAAATGACAAAGAAATCATGCGCATGATTAAGCTAATCCTCAAAACAGGAGGAAAACGAGGAATAGCACAAGGATCACCACTTTCGCCACTACTAAGCAATATATACCTAAATGAGGTAGATAAAATGTTGGAGAAAGCAAAAGAGGTGACCAAAGAAGGAAAGTACCAACGTATGGAATATGCCAGATGGGCAGACGATTTAGTGATACTGATTAGTGAACACCCGAAACGGGAATGGCTAGAAAGAGCAGTATACAGAAGGTTGGAAGAAGAATTAGCAAAACTAGAAGTGAGCGTAAATGAAGAAAAGACAAAAGTCATCAACCTAAAGAAAGGAGAAACATTTAGCTTCCTAGGGTTTGATTTTCAAGAGAATATCACAAGACAAGGAAAATGGAATGTCAGGAAAACACCGCAGATGAAAGCACGAACAAACCTGCTACGCAAGTTGAAGGAAATATTTCGGCGCTATAAATCGCAACCGATAAAAAGAGTGATACATGACATCAATCCGATATTGAGAGGGTGGGTAAACTACTTTAGGATAGGGAACTCTGGTCGAAAGTTCAATTACGTAAAACATTGGGTGGAAAAGAAGGTAAGACGCAACTTAATGCGAGCCAGGAAAGCAAAGAAAGGGTTTGGGTGGAAGAAGTGGAGTAGCGAATGGATATACAAAACGCTGGGTCTATATTCAGACTACAGAATAAGGTATTACAAACCGAAAGCATCACCAGTACAATATGTGATAAACTTTGGTAAAGAATCTGCTAGGAAAGCGTAGTGCGGGAAAACCGCATGCTGCGTTTGACGAGGCGGGAGCTGGAAACGTTAACATGGGAATTTGGATTGAGGCCTATTGTGAAAACAATGGATCAGCCACCAAACCCTAAAGTAGGCGCGCCAGTTCTCGACCCTACAGATTTTTTTGAAACACAAATCATTGCGAGGATCGAGAAATTTTGAAAGAGCCATGGCAAAAATGCTTGAAAATATTAATAATTATACACTATTATTAACAATTATTCAACCATATTTTTGAAGATAGCTAGTTTCTGTATTTATTTTAAATTGAAGAAAGTTCAAATGAAAGATCATGTTTTGCTAAAAATCACAGAATGCAGTCTAACAGTGAACGGTTACAAATAAACTATTTTGATAGTTAATGGGGTCTAGTTTTGACGTATGGACTATCCAAAGAAAAGGGTGGTATCATAACCTCAAAAATTTTTATGCTTTCTTCATTCAGAAATTCATACTTACCCTGCATTATTCCTGACGGTGCATTTAAGTATGTTCCACTTGTGTATTTAAATACCTCTCCAGATTTTATCACAGGTTGTTCTCCGATAACACCAACTCCGGCAATTTCATTTATTTTTCCCTTATAATCTATTATTTGCCAATGACGACTTAATAATTGAATAGTTGATTGGCTTTTGTTTTTTATCTTAACGTTATACATCCATATATAGCAATTTTCATAAGGAATGGATTGCTCTTCAATATAAATTGGTAAAACTGTAACTTCAACAAAGTTGGTAGTTAGTGTGTACTCTATCATTATAGAATATTCATGATAAAAAGATAGTATTTTAATTATATACTTTTTTCATAGATTTTTCAAGTATACTTTAATTAGGAAATATCAATTTATAGTATGAACGAACCAGATGCGCTTAGCAAAAAAGTAATAGGAATAATAGGTGGTGGACAATTAGGTAAAATGACTGCTATCGCTGCAACAAAACTTGGACAAAAAACACATGTTTTTGCCAGTGCTAAGGACGATCCGGCTTGCTCTGTTGCTGATGATTTCACAATAGCAGATTTCTCTGATAAGAAAGCGCTTGAATCTTTTGCACAGAGTGTGGATTTGGTCACTATTGAGTCTGAAAATATTCCATGTAGTGCAATTGATATCGATGTAAATTTTTATCCGGGTAAAAAAGCGTTACACATTGCGCAAAATAGGCTTAGAGAGAAAGATTTCATTAGAAGCTTGAGTATAAAAACTGCTGAATACAAAAGTATACAAAATTATAATGAGCTACTGAAAAGCAGTAGAACTTTTGGCTATCCAACAAGGCTGAAAACAACAGAAATGGGTTACGATGGAAAAGGGCAATATGTGCTTGAGAATGATTCTGAAGTGAAGCAATTTGCTTCCTTTGATTGGAATACAGAATACATTCTTGAAGCAAGTGTTGATTTACTGAAAGAGGTTTCAATAGTCGTTGCAAGAGATAAAAACGGTAAAGTAGCTTTTTTTCCTATAGCAGAAAATTACCACGTTGATGGAATACTTGATACTTCAACAGTGCCAGCTAAAATAGATAGCAAATTAACTCAAGAGGTACAACGAGCTGCAAAGAAAATAGCAAATGCGCTCGATGTAATAGGAATTCTGGCTATTGAATTTTTTGTTACTAAAGATAACGAATTGTTAGTTAATGAACTAGCTCCAAGACCTCACAATTCTTGCCACTGGAGCTTGGATGCATGTAACGTTAGTCAATTTGAACAGCTGGTTAGGATAATATGCGGGCTACCTATGCAGGAAGTAGTATTACGCTTTCCTTGTATGACGAAAAATATAATAGGTAACGATATATATGATTCTCATAAGTATTTGAGCAACGAAAAAGCTAGTTTAACCATATATGGGAAAAAAGAGGTTAGAGATAAGCGTAAAATGGGACATGTCAATATAGATTTAAGTTAATAGTTTTTCTACGTCATTCCGCCACAACTGTACGAACATTACAATTTGCAGGGCCGCAGATGCAAGTAGCTGAAACTGGGTAACCGTTCACGGAGATAAGGTGGTTTACAAAGTAAGTATAAAAGTGTAAAGAGATAGGAAGCTAAATATGGAATGGGTAAATGACAACAGTGCTGCAAGAAAAGGTTGTAGCAGAAAACGCTAATCTCAAGGAAGAAATAAAAGCACTGATCAGAGAAAATGATAGCTTGAAAGCAAAAATAGTTGAATTAGAAGACAAATTGGGCTTAAATTCGCAAAATTCATCGCTGCCACCATCACGAGATATATATCGTAAGAAAGCAAAAAAGAAAAGTGATAAAAAACCAGGAGGTCAGCCAGGACATAAGGTGCATAAGCGTGAATTAATGGCTGCAGACGAGGTAGTGAGATGCACAATTGATACAATTTGTATGTGTGGAGGTAAGATTACTTTAGAAGATGAAATTATTCATCAGAAGGCAGAGTTGCCAGAAATTAAGCCAATTGTAACTGAGTACAGGTTGCAAAGAGGACATTGTAGAGTATGTAATAAAAGAATTACAGCAAATTTACCCGAAGGTGTTGCAAGAGATTTTCTAGGACCCAATGCTAAAACAGTTATAAGCAGCCTTAGCGGCTTTTTTATTAACTCAAAAAGAGAGGTACAGCAAATTTTGGGCAGTATTTTTAATCTAAATATAAGCCTTGGTTTAGTCTCAAATACTGAACGCAGGGTATCGAAGAAGTGTGCATCTGAATATGAGAAAATGAAGGAAGAGTTGCAAGGAAGCGAGTATTTGCATATAGACGAAACAGGGCACAGAAATCAAGGAAAGAGAGGCTGGAGTTGGGTAATAACAAACAAAGCGTTGACACTTCTGAAGGTAAGCGAGTCTCGTGGTAAGAAGGTGTTGAAGAGTTTACTGCCAGAATATGATGGTATATTTGTGAGCGATAGATACGCTGTATACAATTACTTCAATCGTGAAAATAGACAGATATGTTGGGCACATCTGGCAAGAGATTTTGAGAGATTTGCCCATAGTAAAAATGTTGAAGTGAGCAAAATTGGCCAAGCACTAAAATCGCTCAGCAATAAGGTGTTTGTAGTAGATAAGGCAAAAAAACAAAATTTGATAGATAATTTGAGATTTTATCGACTGGTGGGAAAAATTCGGAAAAGGGTAAAACATTTTTTACGTAAAATGACGAGAGTTGCAAATAGCACTCAAGCTTCAAGAATGGCCGCTAAGATGTTACGATCTGAGGATATGATGTGGAAGTTTTTAAGAAAACCTGAAGTGATAGAAACAACTAATAACCTTGCAGAACGGCAAATTAGACGGTACGTAATTTATCGTAAAAACAGCTTTTTCACCTGGTCAGAACGTGGAGAAAGATTCGTGGAAAGAATGTTGTCGATATTTTTGACATCACGTCTAAATGGCCAGAACCCCTTTCAAAAGCTACAGAATCTAGTAGCTGTCACTGCTTAGTTCTTTAATTCATTCTCACAATCCGTGAACGGTTACCATTGAACATCGTCTGACAAAAGTTAGCCATTCTTGGACAAATGGACAAGTTGAACGTATGAATAAAACTTTAAAGAATGCTACAGTTAAGAAATATTACTATCGTTCGCATCAGCAACTTAAGGAGCATCTTTATGACTTTGTTATGGCCTACAATTATGCAAAGAGACTCAAAGCTCTTAGGGGTCTTACGCCTTTTGAATTTATATGTTCTCAGTTGACAAAGTCTCCTGAATTATTTATAATAGATCCACACCATCACACTCTGGAACCATATATCTTATACTCTACCTTAATTCTAGTTTCCGGACAACCTCTATCTCTACAAAAACTATATTTTTCTTCAGAAGAGAGTTATATTGTAACTATGGACAAAATAATCATAAAAAAATTTGGTGGGACTTCGCTAACTGATTTAAACCGAGTTGCAAATTTGATAAAAAACGATATTGAGAAAGGTTGTAATGTAATCGTTGTTGTATCTGCTGTTGCAGGATTTACTGACCAAATGGCTTTTCAGGCTAGGCAAATCTCAAATTTAAGTTGCAGACAAGAGTTATCAGAGTATGACGTTATGCTTTCAGCAGGAGAACAAATTTCTTGCGGTCTATTAGCTATCACTCTCCAATCGATCGGAGTTAATGCTAAATCGTGGCTTGCCTGGCAGTTACCGATTGTAACTGATGATTTTTATTCTGAGTCTAAAATAAAAACAATAAAGATTGACCGTGTGAAAAGATCTTTTGCTGAGGGTTATACTGCTGCGATCATCGCTGGTTTTCAGGGTATAAATGATGATAGAATCACTACTTTTGGAAGAGGAGGCTCTGATATGTCAGCAGTTGCCTTCACGGTAGCCTTTGGTGTTAGAACTTGCGAAATTTTTACTGATATTGATGGAATATATACAGCAGACCCGAGAATTGTTCCAAAGGCACGCAAGCTCAAATTTATCTCTTACGATGAAATGTTGGAAATGTCGTCATCTGGTGCTAAAATACTGCATAATCGTTCAGTACAACTTGCAATGAAGCATAACATTAAAGTGCAAGTGCTATCCACTTTTAAAGAAGTAGAAGGCACCACAGTACTACACAAAAGGGATGTACTAGAGAGATACTTAATTACTGGAATAGCTTATAGCACTAATGAAGCTCTTGTAACTTTCACTAACCTTGCAAATAACTTGCGTACTTTAAGAGATATAGTAGGGGCAAACGTTAAAATTGATATGATACATGGGTCAAGTTTTGTTATCTCCAAATTTGATATTGATTTAATGGAAAAGTTACTGAATAAGAATGAAAATTATGCTATAAACGATAATGTAGCTAAAATTTCAATAATTGGTATTGGTGTTATGTCTAACACTGAAGTGATGCACCGCACACTCAAGGTTTTAAGCGAAAAAAAGATAGAAATACTTGCTATCACAACATCCGAAATCAAAATCAGTATAATTGTTCAAAAAGAATACGTTGTAGCTTTGGTCAAAGATTTACATACTGAGTATGAGCTTGATATGCAACACTAGGATAGGCTCGACGTCCACAACTGTACGAACATTGCAATTTGGGCCTACCAGGAGGGTGTCATTCTCCTGTCATCCAAATAGCTGACACTGGTTCCTTTATGACGGTGTCATCCCAGTGCCCAGACACTGGGATGGCTTTGTTGCATCACACTTTATGAGATGGTGATTTATGGTAAATTCATGTAACTATCTCAAATTTAGCCATACCAATATCAGTGAATTTATTAAGCAAATAGCATTTGATTAGCAGTTCTTTTTCTCGATTTATCTCAGATTTATTCCTAAAACTAAATCCGAATATTTGCTTTAATCTTGAGAAAAACCCTTCAATATAAGATCTTTTCCCATAATTTACTTCTTTTTTCCATTCTTTCATGCCATCTTCACCGTATAATTTTATTAACCTAATAGCAGCATTCCTGTCAGACATATAATCTATTTCTGGATGTTCTGCCGCATTGTTTATTGGTGGAATTTTTGTCTTTATATCATATTCGTTACACAACTTATAAAACTTGTTCTCTAATTGCACATAAGTCAACAATAATTTTTATATAAACCAAAATAACATATTTCCTACATAATCTTTAATAATTTTACATACAAGAGCAGTGTGCTTCCATGGTTCTCTCCGCGGTCTGATATGACAACAAACTTGTCAAGCCGCACTATACTTGTTAGGTGGAAGTGGACGGCAACATGTGCCCAACGAAGTCTAGGCTTCAAGGTTTTTTCTTGCTTATCCCTTCCATCGGCATTACTACCTCGAGTAAAATTATTGTTTATGCTCCTCTTAATTGTAATAACAAAATTCTGTTTTATTGACCAACATCCTGTGCATAATTACAGCCAATTTTCTTGCTACTGCTACAATTGCTTTCTTCATCCCTTTTTTCCTTGCAAGTTTTAACCCCCAGCTTTTCAACTTAAAATTTTTCTTACTAACTGTAAGTAAGACTTGTGCAGCTTCATATAACATACTTCGACATTCCATGGGCCCCATTTTTGATATACTACCATGCCGATCAATTTCTCCAGAAGCATATTGTCTTGGTGTTAACCCCATATACGCTCCAACTGTACTAGATCTTTCAAATCTATTTGGGTTATCCACTGTTGCTTTATATGTCATTGCTACTATAGTACCAACACCTGGAGCAGTAGTTAATAATTTACAATCCTCATCTTTTTTGCCTTGTTCTAAGAGCATCTTGTCAAGTTTTTCCAATGACTTCTCTATTGCCTCTAAACTACAAACTAACGCTCCAATTGAAGCCTTACTTATTTCATCCAAATCTTTAATTGCTTTTTCTATTCTTAAAGACAAGCTTTCAAATTTTGACCCTTGACCGAGCTTTATCCCGTATATTTTTAATAACCCTCTTATTGTCCCAACAATCTGCTGGTAGCTGCATGTTAACTGTCTTCTACTTCCAAGTGCTATTTTAATTTGACAAGATTCATCCGATTTTACTAGTACTTCTTTATATAGCCCAGCCCTCATCATTTGAGCTATACCTCTTGCATCATTCTTATCGTTTTTATTGATTCTTGCAGACAAAGCTGCTGCCATATGTCTTGCATCTACACAAACTACTGGCAAGCCAAAACTCCTTAATTTTTTGCACATTGATATTGAAAGTTGTCCACTTTCTACTCCTATAGTTTCGTAATTTTTGCCTTGTTCAAGCAAGTACTCTGCTATTGCCTTGCTTTCGCTTGCAACAACTCCTTCTTTAACAATCTTTCCTTTCTCATCAACGATACTAATGAAAGTTTCTTTGAGTGAGACATCTAATCCGCTATAATATTTCATGAGACTACTCCTACTGTAAAAGTTTAAATTGTTTTTGAAGAACTTATTCTACTGAATTCGTTACTTCGTGTTAAAATAATGGAGTATGTCTCTCCATCATTCAACAGCAATTACAGTATGTGCCTATCACATGCTCTATCTGCATATAGTGCTTTTATGGCATGCTGAAAATCAACTTCTTTTAGCAAATCACAAGCTCCATAGTGATCAGAGTAGACACCGTTACTGTATTTTACAGCTATGGCTTTTTTGTTGTTTATATTCAACATTACGTGCAATTTTCTCGTTTGCTCATAGCCACGATATTTTCTGTCATTGCTATTTTCCTTGCTGTGTGTTGTTGTATATACTAATTCCTGTACTGTCTATAGCAATTTCGATATCTTCCATATTATTTTTATCAATTCTGCAATCATTTATCTTAATATTAAGTTTCTTTTGATGCTTGTGAATAGCTGATAACTGCCAAATCTCTTCCTATTTGTTGCAAATACCCTTTTATAAACCCGACTGTTTGTCTTAAACCAATTCTAAAGAAACTGACGATTATATGCACCAAAATCACAACTTTATCACTATAAATATAGTTGCCGCCCTGCATTTTTGGACAATTCTCGTACCAATTTTCTATGGCGTTATTGATATAACAAAAAATGCTTCCTCTTTCTTGGAGAAATTTGTTATATTCATGGCAGTTACTGACTCTCATTTTTTGTGGCATATTTTTTCTTCAACAGTTAAATGGCTATTTATAATGAATTTTGTCAGTAACTGCCAGTTCTTTTCACTTGAGCGATGCAACAAAGCCATCCCAGTGTCAGCTACTCGGATGACATCATAGGGGCGCTGGGATGACACCCTGACAATCGTCATCCCGCTACGTGTTAGCGGGATGAAAATGTTGTACCAAGACCACGGTAGCTATAAAATTATCAAGGGAAGTACCACACACTTCCCTTCTTTTTCAAAATAAGTTTACCTACAGGTCTGATTGTATTAAGATTACTTAATACAATCAGGTCTATTATATGCGTTTATCCAAATATTACCTACCAACTCTAAAGGAAAAGCCTACCCATGCTAAAATTATCTCCCATCAATATTCTTTACGTGCAGGTTTAATAAAGCAGATAGCATCTGGCATCTATACGTGGTTGCCGCTTGGTCTGCGCGTGCTTAAGAATATTGAAGATATTATCAGAGATGAAATGGATAAATCTGGTGCAATTGAAGCATTAATGCCTTGTGTGCAACCAGCAAATCTTTGGCGAGAATCGGGACGTTACGATGATTACGGTAAGGAAATGCTACGTATAAGGGATAGGCATGAGGAAGATATGCTTTTCGGTCCAACGCATGAGGAGGTAGCAACTGATCTAATTAGAGATGTGGTAAAAAGTTACAAAGATTTGCCACTTTGTTTGTATCATATCCAGTGGAAATTCCGTGATGAGGTAAGACCACGCTATGGTGTTATGAGGGGTAGGGAATTTCTGATGAAGGATGCATACAGTTTTGATGTAGATTACGAAGGTGCACTGAATTCATATAATTTGATGTACAAAACTTACATAAAAATCTTCAAACGCATGGGACTTACTCCAATTGGAGTGAGAGCGGACACTGGGCCAATTGGAGGAAATTTGAGCCACGAGTTTCATATATTGGCAAACACTGGTGAGAGCACTTTATATTATGACAATAAATTTTCTGAACTACTGGAAAGTGAAGATGTTGAAAGTTTGAAGAATATATATGCAGTTGCAGATGATATGCACGACCCTAAAACTTGCCTTGTGCCGCAAGAGCAGTTAAATGTTAGTAAAGGTATTGAAATAGGGCATATTTTTTATTTTGGCGACAAATACTCAAAGCCTATGAAGGCAAGTGTTACTTCTCAAGATGGAAAAAATGTCAACATGCATATGGGTTCGTATGGCATTGGGGTTTCAAGGCTTGTCGGTGCAATAATAGAAGCTTTTCATGATGATAAGGGAATTATCTGGCCAGAAGCGGTAGCTCCTTTCAGAATTGGTTTAATCAATTTACAAACGAAAGTAACGGAGGCTGCAGATAAAATATACAAAGCTTTGAAAAGTGATGAAGTGCTTTACGATGATACGGAAAGAAGTATAGGAGTAAAATTTTCTAGAATGGATCTGATAGGCTTGCCGTGGCAAATAATTGTTGGAAAAAAGGCAATAGATGAAAATATAGTTGAAGTAAAAAATAGAGCAACTGGAGAGGTAAAAGAAATGCAGATTGAGGAAGCAATAAATCGCTTTAGCACAAAATGATACGCGGTATCGGCACTGACATAGTATATATACCAAGAGTATTGAGAATATTACAAAAATACGGGGAAAAATTTCTCAATAGAATCTACACTGAAAAAGAAATAGAGCTAAGTAGAAAGTATAATAGTCAAGAAATGCGAGCAAGGTATTTTGCCAAACGCTTTGCAGCAAAAGAAGCTTTTGTTAAAGCACGAGGTACTGGATTTAGCCAGGGCATTATAATGAAAGATATAGAAATATACAGCGATGTAAGAGGAAAACCATATATTGCTGTCAGAAAGGATTTCATCTCAAAGGACTACAAGATTCATCTTTCTCTGAGTGACGATGGAGATTACGCTACTGCATTTGTTATAATTTGCGTCTAGCAGATATTGTTTCAATTTATGCAGTTGACTTTATGCTATCTATATAGCTAAACTGACTTAGGTTTACCGACAATTTGAAAAACAACAAATTCGTCATTCCGCTACTCGTTAGCGGAATCTATGCCGAGATACCGCGGCGGTATGACGGTTCGCGGTGGCATGACGATAAGCTCGTCATCCCGCTACTAGTTAGCGGATGAGATACCGCGAATGAATCGCGGTATGACGTAACGACAAATTCGTCATCCCGCTACGTGTTAGCGGGATCTAGAGATACCGCGGCGGTATAGCTATAGCATACACAAACAACTAGTTTACCAAAAAAACATAGCGGTTTTTCTATGATTTGAGTATAATTCTAGCTTTACCTAAACAGAAAATTTAATGGACTATATCTTAATGTATCTTTCCTTACCATTTTCAATTACCGAAAATTACTTATTAATTACTGCATTGATTCCGCTTTTAAGTGCTTTTGTTATCTTTTTTACTGGTAAATGGCCCGGAGTGAACAATAGTATTACTGTCATTTCTTCTGTACTTCTGTTTACGTATACGTGTCTGTGCACTTTATATTGGGTATATGGTGATCATTCTCAATTTATTCTCATGGATTTTGGTAATAATTTGCACATTAGTTTAAAGCTAGAGTCTACCGGAGTAATATTCAGTTTATTAATATCGTTTTTATGGATACTAACCAGTATATACGCAATATGTTATATGCAGAATAACTATGCTGATAGCAATCACTCAAGTTTTCTATGCTTTTTTTCAATATCGATTAGCTGTGCAATGTTTATTGCTTTTTCTGGAGATTTGCTCACTACATTTGTTTTTTATGAGCTTCTAACTATTAGTACATACCCTCTGGTTACTTACAACTCAACAAATGAATCAATGATTGCAGGGCGCTATTACTTTGGCGTGCTATTTTTCTCTTCTTTAGTATTATTTTTTCCTGCAATAGGCCTTTTATATAATGAATTTCATACTTTAGACTTTGTAAGTGGTGGAATATTCAAATTTGATACTTCACTCATCACTTTCATTGCAGTGTGTTTTGCTATGCTGATTTATGGAATAGGAAAAGCTGCATTAATGCCAATGCATTTTTGGTTACCAAAAGCAATGGTTGCACCAACTCCTGTGAGTGCACTATTACATGCTGTTGCTGTTGTGAAATCCGGAGTTTTCATCATCATAAAAGTTATATTATACACTTTCGGCGTCGATAACATACAACGTTTTGTGCAGCAAAATTGGTTTGCTGGAGGGTGGCTTCCGTACGCTGCTGGATTTACTATTATTACTGCATCATTGATTGCATTAAAGCAAAAAGAATTAAAGAAATTGCTTGCTTACTCTACCATCTCTCAATTGTCGTATATTATATTATTTGCTTCAATTTTTAGTGAGCTCAGCATGAGGGTTGCAATTTTTCAATTAGTTTGCCACGCATTTGCAAAAATCACTTTGTTTTTCATTGCCGGAGCAATAATAACGAAAACAGGTGAGAAATATATAGATAAGATTCACGGTATAGGACGCAGTATGCCAATTAACATGACAGCATTTGCTATAGGTGCATTGTCTATGATAGGGGTGCCGCCTACTCCGACTTTTTGGGGTAAATTTCTCATTTTTCAAGCTGTTTTCAACTCTGGCAATGTAATACTTTCTGTGTTTGTAACTCTAGTGTTAATTGTTAGTACTATACTTAACGCTCTGTACTTTTTACCGATAATTTACAATGCCTTTTTCTTAAAACCTTCTCAGAATTACTTTATTAAAAAAACGCCAATTCTTCTAGTTTTACCTCCAGTTATTACTGCTACATGCACTTTAGTTATTTTTTTTAGCTACCAAGTAATATTTTAAAATCTGTATTTATAACCATTAACAATAAATTTAAATGGTATTATACCAGCCAGAGTTGCTTTTATACTCGACAAAGTGAAGCTAATCTCCACAGTATGATCTTTCACCTCCTTATTTTGCTCGGTTGTAAAAACTACAGTAGCATTTCCAGCAAATGTAACTAAGTCCTTGGTCGATCGATCAATAGATAATGTTATTACATTTATGTTGGCAGTTTTTCTTTTGGATGAAGGTGAACTAACAGCTTCATTGTTCGTTTTTTCCTGAAAGCCTTGATAGATTTTATGTATAGAATTGTTTCTTATAAAATTTTCTTGGTACTTCGGTTCAACGATCTTAATGGACTCGTATATTTCAATGTATTTACTTATTAAGTACCTCGCTGTGGAAGTGTATTCATCTTCCTTTTTACTGAAACTAAGCTTATGTATTGCAGAGAACTCATCTTCTGTGTGGTTCATGTACTTCACAAAATTTAAATCTTTTTTAACAGGAAATAACAGGTATATGTTTAATATTAATAAACATAAGCATACTAGGAGAAGCGATACTATTAATGCCATCCAAGATCTTTCTGCTACACAAAACAGATACCTATGGCAGTACCATTCGACTGCTTTACTGAAATAACTTTTGTTTTTTACTGATTCAAGCAATTTATCTTCCATAACACAATGCTACCAAACCCAATTATAATAACAATAAGATTAGATACTCTAAAAAACTTTAAAATATGTCTAAATTTTCCAAAATAGGATGAATGATTATATCACCTTGTTCCGCAATAAGGTAGAATTTATCGATTTTGCTCACATCTACATTGATCATTTTTACACTGAAATTTTCAGGATTGTAAATATTACTTTCAGCACTTTTGTGATAATTATAATAATGTAATTTATTTTGATCATCAAAATAACCAAATTCATCAGCGAGGGTTCCCACTTTGCTACCTTTACCACTTTTGACTAGCTCAAATAGATCAATTGCATGGTTTTGAGATCCAGGCTCAATAGGCCCTTCTGCAGCAAAAAACTTAGGTGCATGACCAACGTATTCCTTAAATTTTAGATTATGAGTCTTTTTTACACTACCAAAATCCACAAACTTATATTCATCTGAAACGCCAGAATATTGTGGATCATACTTTTTATATTCAAAGAACTCATTACCTAAAAAATTACAAAACGTTAATTTATAATCATCATGATCGGATTTAACGACTTTGTAGGGTCGAGAACTGGCGCGCCTACTTTAGGGTTTGGTGGCTGATCCATTGTTTTCACAATAGGCCTCAATCCAAATTCCCATGTTAACGTTTCCAGCTCCCGCCTCGTCAAACGCAGCATGCGGTTTTCCCGCACTACGCTTTCCTAGCAGATTCTTTACCAAAGTTTATCACATATTGTACTGGTGATGCTTTCGGTTTGTAATACCTTGTTCTGTAGTCTGAATATAGACCCAGCGTTTTGTATATCCATTCGCTACTCCACTTCTTCCACCCAAACCCTTTCTTTGCTTTCCTGGCTCGCATTAAGTTGCGTCTTACCTTCTTTTCCACCCAATGTTTTACGTAATTGAACTTTCGACCAGAGTTCCCTATCCTAAAGTAGTTTACCCACCCTCTCAATATCGGATTGATGTCATGTATCACTCTTTTTATCGGTTGCGATTTATAGCGCCGAAATATTTCCTTCAACTTGCGTAGCAGGTTTGTTCGTGCTTTCATCTGCGGTGTTTTCCTGACATTCCATTTTCCTTGTCTTGTGATATTCTCTTGAAAATCAAACCCTAGGAAGCTAAATGTTTCTCCTTTCTTTAGGTTGATGACTTTTGTCTTTTCTTCATTTACGCTCACTTCTAGTTTTGCTAATTCTTCTTCCAACCTTCTGTATACTGCTCTTTCTAGCCATTCCCGTTTCGGGTGTTCACTAATCAGTATCACTAAATCGTCTGCCCATCTGGCATATTCCATACGTTGGTACTTTCCTTCTTTGGTCACCTCTTTTGCTTTCTCCAACATTTTATCTACCTCATTTAGGTATATATTGCTTAGTAGTGGCGAAAGTGGTGATCCTTGTGCTATTCCTCGTTTTCCTCCTGTTTTGAGGATTAGCTTAATCATGCGCATGATTTCTTTGTCATTTATTCTTTTGGCAATCTTTTCCATCAGAATATGATGTCGCACATTGTCGAAGTAGGATTTCATACCAATTCCTAAAAATAAATAGAGGAATAAAGAAAAATTTCTAAAATAGAATAATTTAAGAATTAGTGGGGAGTTATGGCAGGAAAAAGTAAAGCAATAGGAGAAGAATTATATAATAAGTGTAACCTGGAATTAAAGAAGCACGGCATAAGAGGAGAGATAGGAAGAAGATTACAGGCAATAATATCTGCAAAAGAATATGGAATAACAAAAGTTGCTCAAATATACCGAATTACTAGAACTACATTGATGAAGTGGATTACAAGATTTAAGGAAGGAGGAGTCAATGCGTTTAAAATACAACCAGGACGTGGAGTAAAGCCGAAGTTGAGCTACAAGCAGCAAGAAGAAATTAAAAATGTCATAGCAGAAGAAGGAGCCAACCTAACGGCTAAGAAATTAAAAATCATAATTGAGAAAATGTTTTCTATTGAGGTAAGTAAGTCTACAGCACATAGACTGATGCAAAAGTTAGGTTTTTCGTATATTACTCCAAGGCCTGTGCACAATAAACAGGATAAAAATAAACAAGAAGAGTTTAAAAAAAAATCTTAATGAAACTATTGTCACGTATCCCGAAAAAGAGCTATTTTTCTTCGATGAGTCGCGGTTTGGCACACATTCAAAGATTGGACACGGGTGGTTTAAAAAAGGCATTAGGACACAGGTTAAGGTAAAATTAGGTAGGCAAAACTTTTATCTCTATAGTGCAGTTAATCCTAGAAATCGAGAGAGTTCTAGCTTATTCGTACCAAACGTCAATACTGATTGTATGAATATATTCCTTGAGCAGATGTCACAATATTTAGGAACAAGGGAGGCATTTCTTGTTGTGGATTGTGCAGGATGGCATAGATCCAAAGGTTTAAAAATACCACAAAATATTACCTTAATCTATTTACCTCCATATTCACCAGAGTTAAATCCAGTAGAGCGTTTATGGCAATATTTGAAAGACAATCTCATTAAAAATAGAATATATGACTCTGTTAGTTTATTGGAGGATATTGTATGTGCATTCATTCGTAATATTACGGAAAGTTCGATCAAAACCATTTGTTCTGTGAGTTATTTGCCTACTTATTTATGAGATTTGGTATTAGACTTTCTAATTTCTGTTGAGTCTGATCCTGCGTCATTAGACTTTCTACATTATTTTCTGTCATCCCAGTGCTTGACACTGGGATCTCTTCTTTTATGGAATTAATAGGTTGTTCTTCTATTTTCGAATATTTATTGCTGCTCCTGTTAGTAATATCCAAAATTGTTTGTACTATTGCTGCCTGTTTTTTTGAGTCTAGTTTTTTTGAGTTTGTTATTTCTACTTCCAACGCTGGAAGAAAGTTTTTGGTGTAATAATTATAAGATTCTTCTTGCTTTTTCAGCGATTTTTCTAATTTAGTTAATACCTCAGGACTAGCTCCTTTCTTGAACAACTCTATGCATTTTTTGATAGTTCCATCTCCATTTTTTTTTGGCTTTCATGATTATGTGTTTTTTTTGTTACCTTTTTGTATATAGTGCCGTGCAATTGTTGGTTAATATCTTCTTCATTATTCTGAGGTTTTTTTAAAGGACTTAGCATAGACTCCTCCATACAAATAAAATGCATAGATACCTTTTTAGCGTTAATTTTACATTAAAACTGGGCAATTATGCCATATTATGGATAATTATAGCAACTTGCTTATTGGAAAGTCACTTAACTATTTGCTTTGCTAACTACTGGGTTTTCTACTTCTACAGATTTGCTATCAATATAATTATTTGCCTGTTGAATTAATATGTCTATCACTTCTTTTACAGGCTTTTCCCTATCAACCATGCCAACACTTTGACCGGCCATTAAAGATCCCGTTTCAACATCTCCATCAATTACTGCTCTTCTTAAAGCTCCAGCCCAGAACTTTTCTATTTCAAGCTGCCCATCTTCTTTTGAGATCTGTCCCTTTTGGTATTCATCAATAACTTTTTTTTGATGCTTCATAAAATCATCACTTGCTTTGTTGGCTATAGCTCTTACTGGAATTACAGGAAAATCAGCACTTATCTGTACAGAAGGTATTGCATTACGTGCGGCTGATTTAATAAACACTTTCTTAAAATTTTTGTGGGCAATTGACTCATTAGTGCAGACAAATAATGTACCTATTTGACAGCCACTTGCCCCCATTTCTAAGTAATTAACTATCATTTCACCTCTTCCTATTCCACCTGCAACAAACACTGGTATTTGTTCATTTTTAAAATGAGGCAATATCTCTTGTGCGAGAACAGAAGTGCTAACTGGCCCTATGTGCCCGCCTGCTTCCATTCCTTCTATTATTAACGCATCTACTCCCATTTTTACTAACCTTTTCGCAAGGCTTAATGCTGGTGCAAAGCACATAACTTCAATGCCTGCACTCTTAATTTTTTCTATATTAGGCTTCGTTGGTAATCCGCCAGCAAGCACTATGTGGCTTACTTTCGTTTCAATACACACATCTATCAACTCACTCAACTTTGGGTGCATAGTAATTAGGTTTACACCAAATGATTTGTTAGTTAATTTCTGTGTCTCTATGATTTCTTTTTTCAATAGGTCTGGAAACATTGTACCACATGCAATTACACCAAAACCACCAGCGTTTGAGATTGCCGAAACCAAGTTTCTCTCTGAAACCCAGCTCATAGCACCACCCATTATCGCAAACTCACTACCAAGAAAATCTGTTCCTTTTTTCCAGAGGATACTTAACATATAACCTATATCATACGTTTAAAAATGTTTTGCTTATCTATAAATGTGTGTTTCAAAGCGCCAAGTATATGCAAGATTATAAAGAGTACCATAAAACATGCAAGCATCGAATGTAGCTGATTAGCCGTGTTAGCTAGATCTTTGTTTTGATTAATCAACAAAGGGATATGAAAAAAATACTTGATCTTTTTGCCAGAAGCAGAAGACATAACATAGCCAGATAGTGGCATTAGCACCATTAAAGAATATAAACCAAAGTGTACTGTTTTACTTGCATTGATTACAAACCGAGAAAAATTTACTGGAAGTGGTGGAACATAAGTAAAGACGCGAAAAAATATGCGTACTATGATTAGTCCAAGAATAGTGATACCGCAAGCCTTATGAATAGCGTATATGTTGAACTTAATCTCATTGCTAAGTGGTAAGCTTTTCATATCAAGTCCAGAGCAAAGCATACCAATAATAAAAACAGCCATCAACCAATGGATAACTCTTAAACCTAGGCTATATTTATCGTCTTCCATTTTGATTACCCTAAAGTAGCATTTATATAATAGAAAAACTATTTTTCAATCAAAATTATTAAAGCAATTTAGATTTACCGACAATGTAGCTATACAAATTCGACCCAGCCGGGAGTCAAGTAGCTGGCCGGCACCTAAGCCATAAACGGATTAAATGCAAAACTTCCTTGACAAACTTCGCCAGCCCCCTTATCATGATAGTGAAGCTATTTATCTTCTCTGTACAGATTAAATGACAAAAAAACTCAACGTATCTGGCGTCTCATGTTTAATTTTTTGCACTATGTGCACTCTATGTCTTTATCAAATTTCTAGGTTTTTACCTATACAAGCTGAAATACGCTTATAAAGCATTTAAAACATTAAAAAACGCCAACTTAAAAAATGGATAGTGAATAATTAGCTACCCTAGGGTTTCTTTTGCCTTTTTTTCTGTTTAGTAAATTTCTTAAACATTTATGACTAAAGGTTAGTTGCATTAAAAAGCAGCTAAATCGCGGTTATTAAGCGTTTAGAATAAAAAAACGCCATACTTGAAAGTATAATGTAAGTAATTAGCCAACCACGGGGCTTCTTTTGCCTTTTTTCCGTTTGGTAAATTTCTTAATATTTATAGCAACATGAACTGGGCAGGAAGGTGTCATTCCAGTGCTCCTTTTCTTGTCATCTCAGCACCTTCTTCTGTCATCCCAGTGCGTGACACTGGGATCTAGCCTTTATTATTTGGTTGAAATTAAGTCTTCTGGATCCCAGTGTCAGCTACTTTCATAACATCATCATAAAGTAAAATGAGATCCCAGTGTTAGCTACTTGGATGACAGGGGAAGGTATTAGGATGACACCGTCATAAAGTAAAATGAGATCCCAGTGTCTGGGCACTGGGATGACATTATAGAGAGGCACTGGGATGACACCCTGACAATCGTCATCCCGCTGCTTGTTAGCGGGATCTAGAGATACCGCGGCGGTATGGCGTAGAGCTCGCGTTAGCTATGCTTTTATACTCACCAAATAAGTTTGCTTGCTTACAAGCAAACTTTCCTGGATTCCAGCGTCAAGCGCTGGAATGACAGAGCTATAGGTGTTATCCAAGTAGCGTGACTACTTGCTGGATTACCAAGTCCAGTTAAGTGCAGCATCATCACTTGTTGGGATCTCAAAGGTTGGTTTTGACATTATATCTATCACATGATTGTTAAACCATATATGAGCACTGGTGCCTCCAGCTTTTTCAACAGCTTCCTTAAAATTCTTTTGCAGTATAGGTTGAACATCTATTGTGAACTGAGGATCATCTATAGCCTTTTTGATAGCATTATCAAAAGTGGTTTGTAGTGTTAATTTAGCAGTTTGATCTAAGGTATTATTACTTATAGCCTTTCCTATTGTAGTTAAATTAACTAACTCAGTTTTTAAATTATTAGGCATATTATCAGTCTTAGCTTTTATGTCACCTACATTAGTTCCAATATCTGCGATTTTACCAGTATCAGTCTTTATAGCATTGACATCAACAGATTTAGCTAGTGAAGCTAACTCATTTACTAAATTATCAGGTATGTTGTCAGTCTTAGTTTCTATTTTATCTACTTTAGCTCCAATAGCTGTTATTTTACCAGTATCAGTCGTTATTGTAGTTAACTCAGTTTTTAAATCAGCAGGCATATTATCAGTCTTAGCTTTTATGTCACCTACGTTAGTTTTAATATCTGCGATTTTATTAGTCTCAGTCGTTATTGTAGTTAACTCAGTTTTTAAATCAGCAGGCATATTATCAGTCTTAGCTTTTATTTCATCTACGTTAGTTTCAATACTTAATAATGCAGCAACTGCACCTCCAGTCATGAACTTTGTTGCTGTAGCGCTATAATCTACTTCAGCAGTACCATGATCTTCATACTTAAAAGTGTTGAAAATATTATTAGCACTATCTACACCAAAAGTGTACTTATTCTGTGCATCATCTTCATAAACTATACTTTTAATGGTATCAGCTTGTACATTAGTTCCGGTGTTGTCTTTAAATGTTAAACCAACCGCCATATCACACTCTCCGTTAATTATAAAAACTATAGCATGCATGAAAATAGTATAATTTTCGTTAATGCTAGATTTTACATAAGATTTCCTTGAAACTTTTCATTTTAGAATTCTTCTCTTGTCATCCCACTCCCCTCTCCTGTCATCCCAGTGCATGACACTGGGATCCATTTTTCCATCATCAGAAACGTTGTACTTTAATATAAAACGGCTACTTTTATGCTCATCAACTTAACTAGATCCCAGTGTCTGGGCACTGGGATGACAAGAAGGGGGCTACTGGGATGATACCGAAGGGGCTACTCGGATCTGTCATTCCAGCGCGTGACGCTGGTTCACTCTATGACGGTGTCATCCCAGTGCATGACACTGGGATCTCATTTTATTTTGTAATTTCATCATACAAATCAGCCCAATTTGGGTTTTCCCTTTCAACTAAATCAATTTTCCATTCTCTTTTCCAGCTTTTCAAAAGTTTTTCTCTGTTCAGAGCTGAACCTACGTCTTGAAATACCTCAAAGTAAACTAATTTCTGCACATTGTACTTTGATGTAAAGCCAGAAATAACTTTATTTTTATGTTCCCAAATTCGTTTAGTTAAATTTGACGTTATACCTATATACAGAGCCTTATTGTGCTTGCTTGTAAGTATATAAACATAATAACTTTTCATATATAGTAAATAAATTCCCAGTGTCAAGCTACTTGGATGACACCGAAGGGGCTACTCGGATCTGTCATTCCAGCGCGTGACCCAGATGCAGCCACTTATTTAAAGTTAAGTTTTCTGGATCCCAGTGTCAAGCACTGGGATGACACCGAAGGGGCTACTCGGATCTGTCATTCCAGCGCGTGACCCAGATGCAGCCACTTATTTAAAGTTAAGTTTTCTGGATCCCAGTGTCAAGCACTGGGATGACACCGAAGGGGCTACTTGGATGACACCGAAGGGGCTACTCGGATGACACCGAAGGGGCTACTCGGATGACACCGAAGGGGCTACTCGCATGACACCGAAGGGGCTACTTGGATGACACCGAAGGGGCTACTCGCATGACAGCTAGCCTGACAACCGTCATCCCGCTACTTGTTAGCGGGATCTAGAGATACCGCTGCGGTATGACGGTTCGCGGTGGTATGACGTAGGACTGCTGTCATCCCGCTACTTGTTAGCGGCTAAGAGATACCGCGAATGAATCGCGGTATGACGGTTAAGTATCCCGCTACTTGTTAGCGGCTGAGATACCGCGAATGAATCGCGGTATGACGGTTAAGTATCCCGCTGCTTGTTAGCGCCGCGGCGGTATGACGTGTTGCTTGGATCAGCTATACTTGCCTCCCTGTATGTATTAGATGTAGGCTGAGTTGTGGTCGTGATAAATGTGGTCGCTTGTGTAATCAAACATTTTCACAAAGCCATTCTCTAGATAAAGATTATATTCGTGATGTTGATCTGATAATACAATATTATCTTGCTCCCCTAAATTGAAATGACTTGAATCTGACAGCAATTCGTAATTTGGATTATCTATTTTACTAATGCTGCTTATTACTTTGCCATTACCACTTGATATAGCCAAACTATAACTATCACCATCCTTCATTATTTTGATGGACACCTTATCTTCAGGTAACACTATAAGCTTCTTTGTGCCACTATCGTGGATTACGAATTTGCCTTTTTCAAAATAGTATTTGTCTTCCGGCAAAGCACCAACCTTATATCCTGATTCAGCCAATTTGTGCCAAAACTTTAACACAGAGTTTTTATCTTCCCCTTCTGCTCTATCATACAAGGCTTTTACATCATGATAATCTATGGTTACATTTGCCTTGTGCTTCCCTTCTGAGTCCTGCTCGTAGCTCTTTTCTATTTTGAGAATTGTGTCTTTTAATACCTGCTCTTTCTCTTCCACTGAAGATGACCTTTTTGCCCTTGTTGGAATTTGTGGCTGATCAGACTGCATTTCACTATTGTCGTTTGATACAGTTCTCTCTTCAGCAGCTTGTGCAACAACATTAGTAGTATTGTGACTTATGTGTGATGTATCAACTTCTGTCTTAGTTTCACTTACTTGCCCTTTTGGACTTTCGGTTTGTTTCTCTTTTGTGAATATTCTCTGATAGTCCGTGTAGCCTCTATTAGTGTCACCGATATCACCATCACCTTGATCGAAAGTTATTTTTTTACTTCCATTCCCCATGTCCTCAATTTCAACTTGAGGAGAAACAGATGCGAGGAAATCGTTATAACTGTAGTTGTAGTCAGCAGAAAAGAATATTTTCCCTTTGAAGTTATGGAAATTATTAGATAACATTCCAATTTCTTCATCAGTATCACCATCAAATAGTTTTACTTTAGTGAAATATGCTTGATCTTTTATTCTAACTATTTCACCGCTAGAGTTTCTTTGTATGTGGTAATCATTTGGGTCGTACTTTATAGCAAAAAGTTTGCCAGAGCCATATTTCTCTAAGTTTATAAGGCCCACATTTACATGTTTATGGGAATAATCTCTCTTCTCATATTCATGTGCAAATACTGGGTCAATATATTTGTATTCATCTGGTATGCCACTGTATTCTCTTCCTTTAGAATCAGACGGTGCTAATTTATATTGTCCATCTTTTTCCACTAATTTTAGGTGAGTAACACTGCTTGGCAAGTGAAACCTTACGTTTTTTCCATGATCATGAATGAACAAGTTATACCAAACTTCGTTATTGGGAAGACAAATAGGACATATTATAAATTTGCTTAAACTCCGCAATTACAGGCAAAAGGGCTATTTTTAATTTGTCTTATTATTAATGAGACTTGGTATTACTTTCATTTATAACTTCACCTCTTTCATTTTTCACCTCTTCAGTAATATAGAAGCCCATATTTTTGAATGCATGTAGATTTTCGCCTCCTTGCTTTACAACCGCTTCGTATACATCGTCGTCTGTCCTATCTGTTCCCTTATTATCCAGTAATTTTCCTTTTTCCACGATTACTCCATTTGCCTTTTGCTCATCAGAATATTGTGCATGCTCTGAATCCTGATGATTCAAAATTTTGGTACCTCTAAGGAGCAGAGAATCTAAATCTTTTTGGATGTGTCCAGTGCTAGGATGCAACAATTCATTTTCGTGTAAATGCGCTTCATCAAAGTATTCATCGCGTTCAACTGTTCTGCCATCTATTAGGGAAGCTTTATAATGACCATTTTCTTTTGTAACCGCAATATAAGCACCACCATCATATTGAACATTTAAGTTGTGCAATATGTCCTCAAAAACAAAAGTTTCTTTAGTTTGGCCTTCAACTTGCTTAAAAAATCCTGATTCGCTCAATAATTCTCCAAGCTTTGTATTTCCATCATATATGGACAGCGCACCCTTATTTCCATGACCAAGAGCTTTGATAGAGAAAATCTTACCTTCTTGTAGGTCAATATGATTTGTACCTCTTATCAAGTTTGAATCGATATTGATCATTTCTTCTAACATCTTTTCTACGTCGATGTTCTTAGTCGCTTTTACTTGTTTTAAGCCAGTGTTTATGGTTTTATCAAGCAAGGCTTCTTTTAATTCCTCATATTTGGAGGGAATTGAATGATATTTGCCTAAAGATTCTTCATAAGAAATCTCTTGTCTATGGTATTTTTCACCTACTTCATTGGATTCCTTGAGAATCTGCTCATCCAGGGCTTTTAATGCATTATCATAAACTTTCTTTAAATTCTCATCGTAATTTGACAATGTCCTTAAAGCCTGATTTTTATACTCTAAGCTGTTTTGATATTCATTACCTTGTTGATCAGAGTAAGTCAGCTTAACCTGCCCATCAGCAGTTTTTACTGCCTTTAAGAAATGATATTCCTTTGATATATCGAGGTTATCATTTGTTGCCCTATTAACAGCACGAGCATAATCATAAAACGACACATGTTCTACAGGAGAAAAACTTCCAACGTTTTCTCCATCTATTTTTTCTATATTTGCTTTATAGTAGGATATGTTTTTAATTTCTCCATCAACTATTTCTTGACCAGTTGCTATAAAATCTCCTTTTGTAACTTGTAGGGCATTAATTTCTTCCATAGCAGTTTCTGTATCATTCTCAGCAAGCCAACTTTTGAAGTCAGCATCATGTCCTTTTATGTCTTTCAAGAAACTTTTTGACTCATCTGAGTTACCTTGACGTAAAGCATCTAGGTAGTCTCTTAATAAACTAGGATCTTTTTCCTGTAAGTACATTATCAACGCATGACCTGTTTTATAAACCAGGCTATTTGCTTCGCTGTCCTTTGAATATTCTAAACTTAAAATTTTATCTAAATCCAAATTTTCAGCTTCAGTTTTGTCGATACTTGATCCTTGAGAATTGAATTTATGATCTGAATGATGCTCAAAGTAATCTGCAATTCCTTCCATTAATACTGTAGGTAGGTGCTTACCTCCTGTAGCCAAGTAAGTTAAACCATGTGCAAATTCATGCTGAAGGTTATGAACGCCGCCTTGCTGATAGACATACATTTCAGCAAAAACATCAGCTTCCCCTTTGTAGTAACATTTACCACCTTCATCTCCAAGGTAAGAACCAAAACGCTCGCTTCCGCCAAGGTGAGTGTAATCATCCTTGTCATCAAACATATAAATTTTAAATGTTTGTTCTGAGTTGCTGTGTTCTAACTTGAATGTATCTTTAAAACTAGTAGCTGTTTCTTTTATCTCACTTTCAATTGTTGCAATTTTACTTGCTCTTAAATTATGAGAATAAACTTCTACTTTAATATTTAAATCTTTAACTTCTACAACATGTGGCGAATTAAACCCTTTGCCGTTATTGTTAAAGTATTCTTCTTTAGTTATATTTTTATTTATTTGTTGATTGATTGTCATAATTCTAACCTCTAATTTATTAACTCTTCAAATATAAGGTGATCTCTACTAAAAAAGTGTGAATTTTCATATTGGTATAATCTATATCTTAGTGAAAAAATATAAGTAATTAATTTAATATGAACAATATAAGATATAGCTATAACTAAAGCAATTTAGATTTACCGATAATTTGGTAAGCTATGAACTCGTCATTCCGCTACGTGTTAGCGGAATCTATGCTGAGATACCGCGAATGAATCGCGGTATGACGTAGGAAAACCTGACCTGCACTAGCTATAGGCTCTATAGCTTGACCACAAAAAAAATCTAGGTTCTAACGTTACATTAGGATAGGGTAAGAATTTAAAAGCAAATTGACTTTCATTCCACCAAAGCACTATACTAAAACCACGATGGGTAATTAGCTCAGTTGGTAGAGCACTTGCTTGACGTGCAAGCGGTCGCTGGTTCGAACCCAGTGTTACCCACGTTTTTGTTCATGAAAAGATTTTATATGACAGCAGTGCATAACGGCAAACACTCAGCAGCACAGTCCAAGCGCTTAATCTATTCCATAATAATAGTTGCGATAACAATGTTTATGGAAATAGTAGGTGGAATAATTTCACATTCGCTTGCTCTACTATCAGATGCAGGGCATATGCTCACTGACCTCTTTGCCTTAGTTTTAAGCTGGTTAGCACACAAATTTTCAGCTAAGAAATCTGATTTGCAAAGATCATACGGGTATCATCGGTTGCAGATAATTGCAGCATTTGTTAATGGTTTAACTTTATTCTTCATTGCAGTAATCATTATAATTGAGTCAATAAAAAGATTTATTTTTCCGGTAAATGTTGAGTGGAAAGTAATGTTAGTAATTGCTACACTTGGCCTGATCTCTAATATTATAGTCTTTTTTATATTACATAGTAAATGCGAGAGCAATATAAACATAAAAAGTGCTGTACTACACGTTATAGGAGATATTTTAGGTTCTGTAGCTGCTATACTTGCATCCATAATTATCATGTTTACTGGATGGCAAATGGTGGATCCGATTTTATCGGTATTTGTCAGTGTAATCATTTTGAATAGTGGCTACAAAATTCTAAAGAATTCTTGCCACATACTTCTTGAAGGCACACCTGAAGTGATATCTACTGAGGAAATAAAAAGTAAGATCACATCAGAATTACCTGAAGTGATAGATGTGCACCACATACATGCATGGTCACTGTCTGATAATTATTTTATAATTACCATGCATGCCAAAGTAAAGCAAGATGCACAACACACTGATATTTTGTATGAGATAAAAAAAATACTACTAAATAGGTTCGAGATAGCACACTCTACAGTCGAGATCGAATACGATGAGTGTGCGGATAATAAGATACTTAAACATTGACGTTTTAAATTACTATGCTATTACTAGAGCGTAATGATGTTGAAGGTAAGCTATGATAGGTATTTCTCAATTACAATTTCCTTCAAAGGAATCTAGCAGGCTAAAGTTTGTTAGTTACTTTGCAACTTTTGTTTCTTTAAGCATTATCACTAACCCTGTTAATGTTCTTTTTTCTCTTGGTACTATATTCTTCAGGTCTGAAATTAAAACTCTTTATATCTACAAAGAAATAAAAGCGGCAAAACAGCAAAAAAATAAGTAAAAAGGAGTATTGGGAAATATTTTTTAAGAACAATGCAATCAAGGTAGCAGCCTTCCTCTTGTTTTCTGCTTTCATAACAGTAACCGTTCACGGATTGTGAGAATGAATTAAAGAACTAAGCAGTGACAGCTACTAGATTCTGTAGCTTTTGAAAGGGGTTCTGGCCATTGAGACGTGATGTCAAAAATATCGACAACATTCTTTCCACGAATCTTTCTCCACGTTCTGACCAGGTGAAAAAGCTGTTTTTACGATAAATTACGTACCGTCTAATTTGCCGTTCTGCAAGGTTATTAGTTGTTTCTATCACTTCAGGTTTTCTTAAAAACTTCCACATCATATCCTCAGATCGTAACATCTTAGCGGCCATTCTTGAAGCTTGAGTGCTATTTGCAACCCTCGTCATTTTACGTAAAAAATGTTTTACCCTTTTCCGAATTTTTCGCACCAGTCGATAAAATCTCAAATTATCTATCAAATTTTGTTTTTTTGCCTTATCTACTACAAACACCTTATTGCTGAGCGATTTTAGTGCTTGGCCAATTTTGCTCACTTCAACATTTTTACTATGGGCAAATCTCTCAAAATCTCTTGCCAGATGTGCCCAACATATCTGTCTATTTTCACGATTGAAGTAATTGTATACAGCGTATCTATCGCTCACAAATATACCATCATATTCTGGCAGTAAACTCTTCAACACCTTCTTACCACGAGACTCGCTTACCTTCAGAAGTGTCAACGCTTTGTTTGTTATTACCCAACTCCAGCCTCTCTTTCCTTGATTTCTGTGCCCTGTTTCGTCTATATGCAAATACTCGCTTCCTTGCAACTCTTCCTTCATTTTCTCATATTCAGATGCACACTTCTTCGATACCCTGCGTTCAGTATTTGAGACTAAACCAAGGCTTATATTTAGATTAAAAATACTGCCCAAAATTTGCTGTACCTCTCTTTTTGAGTTAATAAAAAAGCCGCTAAGGCTGCTTATAACTGTTTTAGCATTGGGTCCTAGAAAATCTCTTGCAACACCTTCGGGTAAATTTGCTGTAATTCTTTTATTACATACTCTACAATGTCCTCTTTGCAACCTGTACTCAGTTACAATTGGCTTAATTTCTGGCAACTCTGCCTTCTGATGAATAATTTCATCTTCTAAAGTAATCTTACCTCCACACATACAAATTGTATCAATTGTGCATCTCACTACCTCGTCTGCAGCCATTAATTCACGCTTATGCACCTTATGTCCTGGCTGACCTCCTGGTTTTTTATCACTTTTCTTTTTTGCTTTCTTACGATATATATCTCGTGATGGTGGCAGCGATGAATTTTGCGAATTTAAGCCCAATTTGTCTTCTAATTCAACTATTTTTGCTTTCAAGCTATCATTTTCTCTGATCAGTGCTTTTATTTCTTCCTTGAGATTAGCGTTTTCTGCTACAACCTTTTCTTGCAGCACTGTTGTCATTTACCCATTCCATATTTAGCTTCCTATCTCTTTACACTTTTATACTTACTTTGTAAACCACCTTATCTCCGTGAACGGTTACTTTTCAAATTGGTAGATAATAGAAATAATTTGTGTTAACTAGCTAAAGATCTTAGGTTTGCCAACATTCCGCTACGTGTTAGCGGCTGAGATACCGCGAATGAATCGCGGTATGACATAGGGCTGCACTAGCTATATAGGATTACCACGATGGATTTTTAAGATCATTTACGGCCTTCTTAATATCTTCAGCCTTGAATATCGCCGATCCCGCAACTAAAATATCAGCACCTGCTTTTATTATATCAGTTGCGTTAGAAAAGTTAATTCCACCATCTACTGAAATTTGTGTTTTAAGATTACGCTCCTGTATCATTTTTTTTATAGTAGATATCTTGTTCAACTGTGAATGAATAAATTCCTGCCCTCCAAAGCCAGGGTTGACTGTCATAATCAGCACAATATCTAGCTCATGTATTATGTATTCAAGCACACTTGGGGAAGTTGAAGGAACAATTGAGACTCCAGCTTGAATCGTTTTTTTTGCGTCGTTTACATTTTTGTATGACTTTATCTTTCTTATCAACCTCTCAAGGTGTATCTCTGCTTCTGCATGTACAGTGATAATATCAGCACCAGCATTTATAAAGCTTTCAATGTGGTTACCAGGAGATTTGACCATTAAATGCACATCAAAAGGAAGATTGCTATATTTACGTATTGCAGAGACAACGCTAGGACCAATTGTAATATTTGGAACGAAATTCCCATCCATAACGTCTATGTGTATGTAATCTACACCTAAATCGCTAATTTTTCTTACTTCTTCTCCTAATTTTGCAAAGTCTGCTGAAAGTATAGAAGGTGCAATTTTAATACTCATGAGCTGTTTTTTACTAAAAAATAACTTATTTTTAAGACTCTGTCACCCTAATACTATTTGCATCATCTGAGTAGCTATAGGAACTGGATACCGATATCGGCGATGGTTTATGCCTATTTAACTAGATCTTAAATTAGATAAAAAAAGGTAGTCTTGATAAAACTTATTTACAACAAGTTTTTTTACATTTGGATTTTCTGTTTGTTCTTTTTTGTACCCTAATTTATAGCTTATTGAATCCTTATATGAACTGATCGTTTTGTATGCTTTGTTCATCTCTCTAGGAAAGATGCCATTAGCAATTACGACGCATAACCCTGTAGCTGTTGCAAAAGCTAGAGTGGTAAATGCTAGATTTTGTAAAAAATTCCTTCCACTAATTTTTTTTTCCTGTATATTAGCAGAGTGCGATTTGTTTGACGCTTCTTCTAGATGTTCATGCCATATATGATTGCAGTTCGTACACTTTACCTTTCTTCCAAATACACCAATTTGCTCAGAAGATACTAAGTAAGTTTTAGTACAACTATTACATTGTATTTTCATAGCACTTACATATAAAGTGGTAACAAGCTCAAATGATACAGAGCTATAAATTTAATATTAATATATATAACAAATGGAAGGTTTGCAACTAAAAAAAACACAAAGTGAGATAGAAAATATTTGGAAAAATAGAGAAAAATTTAATGACTATAACCTAAAGGAAACAGCAAGAATAGCAATTAAAGAGGTAATTGAGCTCCTTGATAGTGGCAAAATTAGAGTAGCAGAAAAGCTATCAAGTGGAGAATGGGTAGTACATAAGTGGATAAAGCAGGCAATATTATTACATTTTCTCACTGAAGAAAACAAAATAATAGACAATACCAATTGCTGGTTTGACAAGATCGGTAACAAATTTAGTGAATGGAATGAGGAGAAATTTCGCCAGTTAAAAATTAGAGCAGTTCCTGGGTGTTTTGTCCGCCGATCTGCTTATATAGGTACAAATGTTGTTCTAATGCCAAGTTTTATCAACGTTGGTGCATATGTTGATTCAGGAACAATGATAGATACCTGGTCAACGATTGGTAGCTGTGCGCAAATAGGAAAAAACTGCCATATTTCCGGTGGAGTGGGAATAGGTGGAGTCCTTGAGCCTATTCAAGCTTCACCTGTCATTATAGAAGATAATTGCTTTATTGGAGCACGTAGCGAGGTAGCCGAGGGTGTGGTAGTGAGAGAAGGATCAGTCCTTGGCATGGGTGTGTTTATTGGAGCATCAACAAAGATTATTGATAGAGAAACTAGCGAGGTATTTTATGGCGAAGTGCCACCTTATTCTGTAGTGGTACCAGGGTCTATTCCATCTAAAAATAACATTTCAACCTATTGTGCAGTTATAGTAAAAAAAGTGGATGAAAAGACGAGATCGAAAACCTCTATAAATGAAATATTGAGGAATTAAACTATCTCACTGCTTGTCGTCACTTTTTTTATCATTATTACTAACCACAGTAATGGCATACGCACATAACTCTGAGAAAGAGACTCCATTTTCTTGAGATAGTTTATATAATTTTTGTAGACTTTCTTTTACTTTATTAGGGATATTCCCTCCACGTTCTTTTACAAGCCAGGAATCTTGATGATGAATTGGATGAGCATCACTTTTTGGATTTCCTATATATATTGCAAAAGGTGAACTTTGTCCTTTGAAGTCACATTGTACAGTAAATTTTTTTATAGATTCAGCCATCTAAAGACCTCTACTTTTCTTTTTGGTCGATTTTATAGCAGGTGGAAGAGGTGGTTTCTTTATAAAATCTTGTCTATTGACAACACTTTCTTTACCTTCCAAAGCTCGGCGAACATCAGCTCTGCTTAATTGCGACTCTTTTGCTACCTTCATTCCATGCTTTGCCATAATATTAGCATATGCTAGTACTTTTTTTACCAATGCTAGATCACCATCTAGCATTTGAACTAGCACTTGAAACACTTCCGCTAAAGTTAGTCCATCAGCATTTATAACCTTGTTTTCTATAAAATTGACAGCTTCTTCAAATTTGTATTCAATACTATCATCTTGAGGTATAAGGGCAACATAATCGGTGTTTTTGTCGTCCATAACTGAAGCACTATTACTCACAAACTTAAGTTTATACTATATATATAAATACTCTACTATTTTATATTATGGTACGCTATAGTTAAACATTTATTAATAACATGCTCACTTATATACACGAATTAATTGACAAAAGTCAAGGATCAATATCCATCAGTGATTTCATGAATGCCGTTTTGTACCATGAAAAATACGGCTATTATGCGAGTAGATTACCACTTGGTAAGGATGGTGATTTTACTACTGCACCTGAGATCAGCCAATTATTTGGTGAAGTAATTGCAGTTTGGATAATGCATACATGGGAAAAATTAGGAAAGCCATCAAAATTTTCTCTAGTTGAACTTGGGCCAGGCAAAGGAACACTCATTCACGATATAATAAGAGTCACTAAAAAATACAGCAGCTTTTTTAATTCAATGTTGATCCACTTAGTTGAAATAAGCCCTACTTTACGGAAGATACAAAAGGAAAAATTAAAAGGCTTAGGTGTTAATTGGCACAAAGATATTGACAACCTACCAGAACAACCAACCATTTTTTTAGCAAATGAGTTCTTTGACGCTCTTCCGATAGATCAGTTTGTATATCGTGATGAGGGGTGGTATGAAAATATGGTGACAAAACAAGATGATGGCAGTCTCTTGGTGTCATGCCAGTGCGTGACACTGGCATCCAGAAAAAAAGAATCATGGATTCCAGTGTCAGCTACTTGCATGACAGGGGGTTTCGATGGTGCAGTGGTGGAAATATGTTCAACTGGGGTTGAAATATTAAAAAAACTTGAGAAGAAGATACATAATAATAAAGGAGCTGCTTTGATTATAGATTACGGTTATGTATACCCCGCATATAAGAGCACTTTGCAATCGATAAAACAACATAAGTATGCTAATTTTCTTGAGAATGTTGGTAATAGTGATATTACTGCACTTGTGAACTTTCAAGCATTAAAAGATTCATTAAAACACGTAGATTGCGAGATTTTAACTCAAAGAGAATTTTTATATCTTTTTGGCATAAAAGAAAGAACCCAGGCTTTAATGAAAAGTGCAAGTGATGAACAAAAGAATAGGATCTTTAGTGAATTCTTAAGGTTGACTGAAAATATGGGCACTCTTTTTAAAGCTATGCTATTGATAGCATAGCTAAAATAATTTATGTTGTTGGGAATGTTGTAACAAAATTAGGTATATTGGTACATACCTAAGTGGGGTAAAAGGAGGCTGACATAGCGGGTTTTATACTATTCTAGAAGTAATATGCGGAAAAGGGGGGATTCGAACCCCCGACATATTTTCATATGTGCACGCTTTCCAAGCGTGTGCTTTAGACCACTCAGCCACCTTTCCATGCTTATTCATAATATTGAAAATTGTACTGCTAAACAATATAAAAACCTGGTATATAGGGTTCACCACGAAAATTCACAGTATTGTTAAACTTGCTTCTGCAAGTTGGAAATGTTTTATCGCAACCTGCGAGTATTGAATATTTATCCCCAGCAGAAATTTGGTATGGAGGCGAAGTAAACAACGTAACTACTTTATTTTTATATTCTTTTACTACACCTTCAAATGCTGTTGAGCCAAAGAATTTTACTACTCCGTGCTTATAATATTCATCACTCTCAGTTAAATTCGTGTCTTCAAATCTTCTTTCGTCTATTACTTTAGTGATTGTACTTATTTTACTAAATTTTTTAGTATCGGCTTTGCATTTATCATCGCAAAATTGTGCTCTGCATGCAGGAGAGTATAATTCTGCTATGCTTCTCTCAAGCTTTGCTGAGAGCCCTCTAATTTCAACAATAAATCTTCCACTACTTAATTTCACTTTACCAAAAGTTCCTGAATGTAGATTCATTGTTCCCTGGGTCAAGTCTTTATAATTCACAAGAAATATTTCAATATTTGCAAAGTCGTACTTTCCTGATAAAACATCTTCTTCTTTAATATCACCACTATTTAATATCCCTTCAATTTCTAGATTATCAGTTTTTAAATCGCTGTTTAATATTATACTACTGGCTGTAAATCCACTTGAAGATTTATAGAGTATATTATTAATATTTAAATCTTCATCATAGTCAGTGAATCCCATTACTTCTCCACCTGCGAGCTTTAATTTCCAGCACGTAGCGGTGGTAAGTAATTCTCCAGCTAAATGATTTTTTAGTGTGGTTTGCATAGGGGCCTCCTGTTTAATTGATTGAATTTGAAAGTAGCTATACGGCTAGTAGATAAGCCAGTGTGTTCTTTTCCCGTCATCTGAGTAGCTATAGAGTGTCATCCCAGTAACCATAGGGTGTCATCCCAGTGCGTGACACTGGGATCTAATTTTACCTGACTATGTTATCATATAAATCTACCCAATTTGGATTTTCTTTTTCGATCAAATCAGTCTTCCATTTTCTTTTCCAACTTTTTAACAGTCTTTCTCTATTAAGAGCTGAATTTATATCTTGAAATTCTTCAAAATGAACTAATTTATGTACATTGTATTTTGTTGTAAAGCCAGAAATAACTTTACTCTTATGTTCCCAGATTCGTTTAATCAGATTTGATGTTATACCTGTATATAAAGTTCGATTATTCTTGCTTGCAAGTATGTAAACGTAATAATTTTGCATATAACTTAGATCCCAGTGTCACGCACTGGGATGACAGGAGAGAGGACACTATATGTTTATTTGATTGACAAATAAACACTAACAAATAAGATACACACCACATTAAATTGTGGTGTGTACTAGCTGGTTAGAAAGAAAACTTCACACCAGTAAGAAGGAGAATTCCTTGGTTAGAAGGTGCCTCTTCGTTACTACCTACTTTTGTAATCTTATGATTTGCGTTTTGTTTCTCGTTAGTCATAAAATAATGAAGAGCTGCGTAAGGAACAAATTTGCTCTTACTGCATGCAGGAGAAAGATCATATTGAACGCCAAGTGCACCATCGTGAAGCATATCTCCATCATTCATTCTGCTACCAAAGTATGTTAAACTTGTGTAAACATTCTCATGTTGATAACCAGCTCCTACGGTCCAATACATGGTATCTATACTATCTTTACCAAATTGAGCTTTCAGCCCTTCCATTCTTTTGTTAGCATCAGGAAGCAGTTCATATTTTTCAATTTTATTATTAGCATCTTTTGTCAGTATTTCAATACCTTTTGGTTGACCAGATTTGCCCAGATATGCAAAAGAGGCAGCAAATTTTATGCCTTGATCCTCATTAATCTTATAATCAGCGCTTACACCCAAATTAACACCCATAAGGTCATTGTACTCTACAAATTCCTTATAAAGATGCTTATCTTTACTTGGTTTTTTCGCTTGACCATACTCACCAACTGCAGAAGTTTTAACTTTCACCTTATATTTATCAAAGTCATATTCATATGATGCACCAGCACTTATTATGTGCTCATAGTCTGGACCGACATGTTTTATCTCTTCCTTATGTTTTATTTTATCATTGTCTGTACTATCCTTTAAAGGAACTGTTTCTTTTACAGTAAACAAGCTACTATCATAACGAGGTGAGTAGCTGATACCAAATCTTGCGCCCATATAATTTGGTGAGTAGTAAGCAACTCTAAATGGCAGTGTAGTCATAGCATCTTTGTTGTATTTCCCTGCCATGCGGAAAGAGAATTTTTCACTTTCACTCGAAAAACTTTCAGTGTAAAGACGTGGTGTTACATAAAATGGAAAGCTCGCAGCGCTTCCTTCTAAGTTCACTTTTCTGAACCAGTCACTATCTGCAGCTCCGTCAACAGTTGCAATTCTTGTTGCATCAAGTCTCATCAGAGCCTCAGGACCAAATTGATAACCAAGCTTTAGATCACCATGTTTTGAATTTAAAAATACATGTGCACTCCTGCTCCTTGCAGCGTAAACACCCTGTGAAGCCCCTTTGCCTTCTGTAACTGGGACGTGAAATTGCACGTCAGCACCATAAAGAAGACCTAAATCTTCATTTTTATTTTCTGCTCTGAGGTGTAATATCGCATCAGCAGTCATACCCATATCGTTGCTGTAATCACCAATATTTCCTATTCCACTAGGGAATACGGGATTTGCTCTTTGTATCCTATCCTGAGGGGCAGTATAATACTCTATAGATCTGTTTGGCATAACGTTGTAACGTTTATACTCTTCACCACTTGGCCCTGCTTTGCCATAGCTTTGAGCATCAACAACACCACCAAAAGTTATTCTTAAGCCATCTTTTCCTTGGTTGGTGTCGATAATATCAACTCCACCAACTGAAACAACAGGACTTGCCTTACCTTTTTCCTCTGTATTTTTGTTAACAACTTTTACATCCTTCTTTACATCTTTAGCTTTAATTTTAGCATTCTTAGTTTTAGAAGCCTTAGTTTTTGAAACTTTACCTTTTTCTATATTAGAATTCTTAGCATTTAGAGCTTTCGCTTTTGAATCCTCTATAAGCTTTGCTTTTTTCTCATTTGCTAGCCTGATCTCCTCTTTTTTCTTCTGCTCGGCTGCTAATCTTAGCTCCTCTTTTTTCTTAAGCTCTTCAGCTTTTTTTCTTGGATCAGCATTACATATTCTGTCCATCTTTTCTTTCAGTTTTTTATTTGATGTTTTCATAACTTCTGTTTTTCCAGAAGTTTTTGTGCTCTCTTGCTTTTTTATTTCCTTCATACTCTCATCAGGAAAGTCAGCTGCAAAACTGCTGAAAGAACATAAAGTTAATAAAGAAACTAGAGCGGTTCTAGTATAAATAGATTTTTTCATGAAGTGCCCCCAAAAAATTTCGAAATCATTGTCTTAAATGTAAATATATAAAAATGTTGAAAATTCAACTTAAAGCAATCTTATAGTGAAAACAAAAGTAAAGTGCAACACCTTAAAAACAACTTTTTTAATATGCCTAACGTTTATATTAACCAAAATTTAGCACAAAGGTTAATATTTTTTGCTTGTTAGTGCATTATAACTCTATATTTATTCTATGGAAGTAAAATTTTTTTATTCTAGCAATAGAAGGATTATAGAAAATACTATTGACAATAATATCAATCTACATTATAGTTAAATAAATTGTTTAGCTGATAGTAGATTGAGGTAGTTATGGATTTTAGTTTTTTACGCAATTGGTTTAGCACCACAGGTACTAGTGCAAGTAGTATAGATTCACAATTAGGTGATGTTGAACAATCAAGCTCCATCTTAGCAGATAACGGCAAATATAAGGTGGATGATGAGTTTGAGATCATTGAAGATTATGAATTTATAAATCCTGCTGACCCAAATGAACCACATTCTTTACCTTCTTCTTACCAAATAGATGAAAGTATTGCAGAAATTGCAGGATTTAATAAAGAGAAATTATTGGAAATGAGTAATTTCTGTAAAATAAGCTATGGCGATGACGACAATAAGCTAAGTGAAAAAAGATGTCACAACTTAGCTGAAGGACTATACAAAACTGGATTTGAAGTTACTACGGAAGGTTATGAAATTATTCCATCACCTGAAAAAATGTATAAAACCAGAGCTGAACTTATTAGCAAAGGTTATGAAATCATTCTATTTGGTAATAGCTTCGAAGAAGATGCTGGTCATGTTTTTATAAAAGATAAAGAAATAACAATAGCTTACCATGGTACTCGTGGCTTAAATAATGCAATCACTGATCTAAATGCATCTTTTACTACTTCAGAACTTTTACCTGACGGTGGAAGAATTCATCGTGGTTTTTATAACTCATTTACGGATTCATGGCCTAATCTTTATGGCATTTTGAAATCTCATGCTGAAAAACAAGGATCAGAAATCAAAGATTTTAAAATCAATCTCACAGGTCACAGTATGGGAGGAGCTGTTGCTAAGATAGCTGCTTTATGTCTTAATAAAACAGAAGGAGCTGAAGATGTTCATGTTGCAACTTTTGGCGATCCAAGAGTTTTTGATCTTACTGCTAGTGAATTTTATAATGACGTTCTTCAAGAAAAAACCATAAGGGTCACTCACCATCAGCGAGATCCAGTGCCAGCATTATGCCCTGGTTCGTTTGGTTATTCCCATGTAGGCGCACAATTAAGAGTACCAACACCAGAAAGATATTCTGGTCTAGTAAGTCATTTTCATGGACTGGATGGTTATCATGAAGCTATTAAAATAATGGATGAAGATGATTTCCAATCAAACAATAACGTTTCTCTCTTTTACTACCCTTCGAGAATATTAAGCCGAATTAACTCTGCAGTTTTAGGTAATGCTCAATATTATGCTGCAAAATTAGGGGGTTATATTTTAGGTGGATCAAACTTCTTTGAGAAAGTGAAAAAAGAATACCAAAATGATAAATTTGAAGTATTGGAAGTTAAGCAAATAGCACATGAAAATTCCTCATCTATTGCAATGGGCGGATACCTGCCATTATGGAGCAATTATTAGATTGCTCCATAACATCTATTCATTTAAATTCAATATAAAAATTTCCAACACAAGTTATTTGCCATTCTTCTTTAAATTTCTTTAGGTATTCTTTTTTTTCGCACTCTAAAAGCAGCTCTTCCACGCTTTTGTTGTAGCTTTCAGTAGTGATCCTTCCCTGATGATGCATGAACCTTAAGTAAATCAAATAAGTATTAACCACATCTGTTTCACAATAATCTCGAATCTCTTGTATCTTGCCGCTATCGTATAAGCCCATAACTTGTGACCCATCAACTCCAATCTTACCAGGAAGATTAAACGCTGCACAAACTTCGTTCATTTTTACTCTTGCAGAGGCTCCAAAATCAGAGAGGGTTTCAAGTAAGTCACAATGCCAATCACTACTATATCTCTGATTGTAACTATTCCACTTATCACCAGCTTTATGAAAGTATTCTGCTTGAATGCCATGGACCATAGCACGATACTTCAGTACTGGTATATCAAAAGTGCGTCCGTTGAACGAAACTAATCTTGGCTTTTTCTCTGATATGTAGTTAAAAAATCCTTTCACTAGCTCCTTTTCACTGGAATTTAGTGTGCCTCCAGATCTTATTTCTTGCAGTGTGAACACCTCATAACCGCTCTGGTGGCTTATATTGCAAAGTAAAAAACTGATAACTACAATTTGGTGGAAGGGCTGACGCAGAAAAGAGTTTTGCCCGTTTGTTATTTCCAGGTGGTATTTTGTTAATGCATCCCTTTTCTCTTCTACACTACTATCATCACTAATATTGAGTAAATTTTTGCAGGAATTTACATCTGGTATAGTTTCAATATCAAATACTAACAAAGAATTAAGCATTGCCTGTATACTCCTCAGGACGGTCGATCCAAGGTCGCACTTTCACAAATAAAAAGAGGTGTACCTTGCACTCAAATAATTTTTCTAGTTCAGCACGTGCTTCGATATTAATTTTTTTAATATTACTGCCACCTTTCCCTAGCACTATTTTTTTATGACTATCTTTCAACACGAATACAATCTGTTTGATGACTAAACTCTTATCTTTTTTTTCCTCAAATTGTTCAATTATAACAGCTGTAGAGTATGGCAATTCTTCACGCAAGTTCAAGAATAATTTTTCTCTTGTAATTTCTGCTGATAAAAAATTTGTCGAGGAATCGGTTATTTGATCTTCTTCATAAAACCAAGGGCTCACCGGTGCAACTTCAGACAAGTAATTCATCAAATCAGAAAGTCCATCATTCTTTAATGCTGATATCGTAAAAACTTTTTCAAATTTATAAAGCAAATTCAGATGCTCATGCGCCATCTTGAGTTCTGGCCTTTTTACCAAATCAGTTTTATTGATAACCAAAATGCATCTGCCTTTTGTGCGCTGCAGCCGCGTAAATATAGTCTTAATTCTTTCTATATTTTTCAAATAATTGCTTACATCAACAAGTAACAAAGTGATGTCATCACCCTTGATTGCTGACCATGCAGATTTGACTAAAGCTTTTTCAAGTTTTGTTTCTGCTGAGAAAATTCCTGGGGAGTCAGTAAAGACAATTTGTGTGTTGTTGCATGTTGCAATACCCCTTATTTGCGTCCTTGTTGTTTGCACTTTGGGTGTAACAATTGCAATTTTCTTGCCTATGATGCTGTTAATTAATGTAGACTTCCCAGCATTTGGTAAGCCAGCTATGGTTACAAATAAGCACTTTTGTTCTTTCACAAAGGAAATTATAAAGAAAACTGGATGCCAGTGTCAAGCACTGGAATGACAAGTTCTCTGCAACCCCTGCGTCATACCGTCACGGTATCTCTAGATCCCGCTAACACGTAGCGGAATGACAGCAATCCTACGTCATACCGCCGCGAACCGTCATACCGTGATTTATTCACGGTATCTCATCCGCTAACAAGCAGCGGGATGACAGCAATCCTACGTCATACCGCCGCGGTATCTCTTAGCATAGATCCCGCTAACACGTAGCGGGATGACGATTGTCAGGGTGTCATTCCAGTGCCCAGACACTGGGATCTAGTTTTCCATAAATGGTGCATTTTAACATAACTTTTATACTTGATAAAATTCCTGGATTCCAGCATCAAGTGCTGGAATGACACCTCTCTTTGAGCTATAAACATTAAGAAATTTACCAAATGAAAAAAAAGGCAAAAGAAGCCCCGAGTAGCGAGTTTTGACTCTATATTACTGTAAGTGGCGCTGTAATAATGTGCTAACGCTTAAAATAAGCGCGGTTTGGCTGAATGTAGAAAAAATTTAAAAGACATGCAGCCGCTATAATTTTATGTAATCCGCCAATAAATACCCTAAGTTTTTTACTGAATTTTGTCATTGAGCCTGCAGGTCAAAAGCAAGTTTTGAGTCATAAATACCCTTATTGTCATAACAAGGGCGCTGGCGAAATATGTCAAGGGATTTTTGACGAAATGATTTTGAAAGTAAAGAGCGGGAGAAGGGGTTCGAACCCTCGACCTCAACCTTGGCAAGGTTGCGCTCTACCAACTGAGCTACTCCCGCAATTAAAGTAACCTAAATTTACTTAATTATAGGCATATACAGCGATTTGTAAACCCCGTGTACACGAAAAATGTGAGAGCCCATAAATTTGCGTGGTTCCTTCTATGATCTTTTCGTATACTTAAGGCTCATTTTTGATTATCATAGGTTTTCAATTGTGCCAAAAAATGTATTAATTTTATGGGAATATTTTTATATAAAGACGACTTGCCAGCTAGTTCAATACCAGATGATATAAGCTCTATAGCTGTTGATACCGAGGCAATGGGGCTACTTCATAGCAGAGATAGATTATGCCTTGTGCAGCTCTCTTTTAATGATGGCAATGTTCACTTAGTTCAACTCAAGAACGATTACACAGCGCCAAATTTGAGAAAAATATTAGAGGATAAAAATATAACTAAAATATTTCACTTCGCGCGATTTGATCTGAGCATAATACATTATTACTTGAAAACTTGGGCACTTCCGTGCTATTGCACAAAAATAGCTTCACGGTTAGTTCGCACTTACACAGATAATCATAGCTTAAAAGAACTGTGCTTAGAACTACTTGATACCAAATTAAATAAGCAACAGCAATCTTCTGATTGGGGAAATGAAAATTTGACAGACAAACAAAAAAATTATGCTGCATCTGATGTTTTGTATCTCCATAAGATAAAGGAAAAGCTAGATTTAATGTTGGAACGTGAAAATAGAAAAGAATTGGCCCAAAAGTGCTTTGAATTTCTTCCTACTCGCATTGAGTTAGACTTAATGGGTTGGGAAAACGTGGATATCTTTAATCATCAGATATAACCATTTGTGAGAAGTTTTTTGTTTGTGCAAGACACTTTAGGGCAATTTTTCAGAAGAATTTAGTTGATTAACTGTTGATTGATGCGCTATATTTTACAAGCAATCGTTCTAAGTTTAGGTATTTTATGAGTGATGACATTATATCAGTAAATGATCAAAATTTCAAATCTGAAGTCACTGACTATAAAGGGTTTGTTCTGATAGACTTTTGGGCAGAATGGTGTGGGCCATGTAAAAGTCTAATGCCGCGTATTGAACAGTTGGCTAAAGACAGAAAAGGCAAGATTAAGATCTGCAAGTTCGACATAGATGAAGGGACTGAAGTGCCAAGTAAGTATGGAGTGCAATCTATACCCACTTTAATCATATTTCAAGATGGTAAGGAAATTGCACGCAAAATTGGTGCAACAAATGATTTGCTAAGTTGGGTTGATAGTGAAATAAGCTAATAGACAAATTTGCTTTTGTGTGTATTATAAATATTGATAAAAGGGATTGTAGCTCAGTCGGTTAGAGCAGTTCGCTCATAACGAATTGGTCGTAGGTTCGAGTCCTACCAATCCCACCATTGTGTTGATCTTAGCATGATTGTAACAATGAGAAAACTATAGTATATGAATTATATGTTGATATAATAGAGGAAATAATAGAATTTACTAAATCTTTGAATAATAAGTTAGATGAGTTGCACTTACTAAATCATCCATTCTACCAATCATGGAATACAGGAAGCTTAAGCTTGCAAGCTTTACAAACCTATGCTAAAGAATATTATCACCACGTTGCTGCGTTTCCTCGTTATATCAGTGGTATACATTTTTTGTGCCCAGATCTAAAAATGCGACAGGTTTTGCTTGGTAATTTGATAGAAGAAGAACAAGGTGATGAAAATCACCCAGAGTTATGGAAACGTTTTGCTGAAGGGCTTGGTGTAACACGGTCTGATCTCCATAAGGATGCACAGATTAAAGAGACACAGGAGTTAGTTGATGGTTACTTTGATATTGTACGATCAGACTTTGCTTCCGGTTTGGGTGCACTTTATGCTTATGAACGTCAAACTCCAGAGGTTTCTAAGTCTAAAATTGAAGGTTTAAAAAAACACTATTCAATAAGTGATGAGCGTTCTCTTCAATTTTTTACGGTTCATATGCATGCTGATGAATGGCATTCTGAGGAATGTGCAAATCTTATTGCAGACTTAAGCGAAGAAGAGCAAGAGAAAGCCATGCAAGGCGCTAAAAAAGGAGCAAAACTCTTGTGGGGTTTTCTTGACGGGATGATGAACGCTAGTGTGTGTCATTAATTGTAAGTAGATTAAACTCAGTGATATTAAAATGCAATGTAATCTTCTTATATCTGACCTGCGGCTTTGGGTTCATTTAGGATGTAGTGCAGAAGAGAAGTTTCATTCTCAATTAGTTAGTGTTAATATTGATTTTACCTTTAAATCCCCCCCTTTAGGACTTACAACTGACCGGCTTGAGGATACTATATGCTACTTGGAGGTAGTTCAGAGTATTCAATCTCTCGTTCAAAGCAAGCAATTCAATTTAATCGAGCACTTAACCCATGATATATACAGAGCCATTAATAATCTTTTGGTGCAAAAAAAACATATTATTTCTTCCATAAGAGTGACTACTCACAAAGTTGCACCACCCGTTCCCGGTGTGCATGGAGGTGTTCTCTTTACTTATTGTAATACATTACAAGAACAGGAAGATAACTAATGATCTATATTTCTATTGGCTCAAATATAGGAAATCGCTTTTCCCATTTACAAAGGGCTGCTCAGTTACTAAAGGAACGCTATTTTAAAGATTTAAAGTCTTCGATCATTCTAGAAACTAAGGCCATTTTACCAAACGGTGCTCCACCTGAGTGGGATAAGCCATTTCTCAACATGATTGTCTATGGAAGTTGTTCTTCTTCTCCCGAAGAGCTATTAAAAGGTCTAAAACAAATTGAGTGTGATATTGGCCGTTCGCAGGTCTATGAAAAGTGGGCACCTCGCGTTATTGATTTGGATATTTTGTTATGGGATGATCTAACGCTCGATACACCCTACCTTAGAATTCCTCACCCAGAATTGATAAACAGACCATTTTTGCTTCACTTGATGGCAATGCTGAACCCTATGGATAATACTCCAATAATCAACAAGACGTTCGGTACTGTTGCTTATGATATCCCTAACATTCAAGATTGTTTTTTAAAGAGTTTTACGCTTTCACCAGAGCTTGTAGGTATTGTCAATATTACTCCTGATTCATTTTCAGATGGTGGTCTTTATTATGATTCAGATCAAGCAACCAAGCAGGCACTGCGGCTGTTATCAGATGGTGCAAGCATAGTTGAACTTGGTGCTCAATCAACAAGACCTGGATCTTTAATGCAGATCCCAGAGGAAGAGTATGCACGTCTAAAGCCAGTACTTGATAATCTCAATCAGTATATGAAAGTTGGTGATATTAAAGTCAGCATTGATAGCTTCTGGCCAGACGTTATTTTAAATGTTTTGGAACACTACAACATTGCCTGGGTAAACAATCAGAAGGGAGATCTGGATGATAATACCTTAAAAGCAGTTGCTAGCAGTGGATGTAGCATCGTTATTATGCATTCACTTTCAATACCACCACATAGAGACAACATTATTCCAGACGACACTGACCCAATTGATATCATAAATAATTGGGCAGAGAAGAGCATTAGCAGGTTACTTACCCTAGGTTTTGATCAAAGCTCGATAATTATTGATCCTGGTATTGGTTTTGGAAAATCTCTATATCAGAATATCTGGCTTTTACGCAATATAGAAGCATTGCAAAGTTTTGGCTGCAAAGTTCTGGTTGGTCATTCTAGAAAGTCATTTATTTCTTCTTTTTCTACAGAACCTGTCTTTAACCGAGATTTAGAAACAATTGCTTTATCATCTGCATTGCACAACAAGGTTGATTTCCTTCGAGTGCATAATGTGCGTGATCACATGCGATTTTTTGTAGCTCAAGCTGCTTTACAGGAATGAAGATTATCGGAATTATGGCTGTTGATCCCAAGGGGGTGATTGGAATAAATAATGGATTGCCCTGGCATTATCCAAGTGAGTTAGATCATTTTCGTCAGGTGACTGACAAACAAGTTATTGTTATGGGAAGAAAAACATTTGAAACAATACCACAAAACATATTAAAGCCTATTGTTTTTTCTCGTAACAAATTAAGTCCTTGTTTTAATAAAGGCATAGAATGCACTATTGTTTCTTCTATGCAAGAGTTCTTGTCAATCCAAGGTAATTGGAGTTACCCTCAAATCTTCATGATTGGTGGAGCACAAATAGCGCACCTTTTTTTGGAGTATGATCTAATTTCAGAGTTTATCATAACAGAAATTCACAGACCTTATGAAGGTGATGTATATTTCAACTTAACACTTCTTGATAGATGGAATAAAACTATTCTTACCAAAACAAAAGACTATACTATATGCAAGCTAACACGTTAATATGCATATTGAAGCAATTTATACCCACCGCATTGAATGTGGAGAAGTATTAGAGCAAGTTCTTGATCGCTATGTTTCAGAGTTGCTAAGAGAGGAAGTTGTTCTTGCTATCACATCAAAAATCATTTCCATTTGTCAAAAACAAGTGGTTTGCAAAACTGCTTGTTCTAAAGAAGAGCTAATCAAAAGAGAAGCTGATGCAATTGTTGATATGGCTCACAGTATCTGTTTAACGATTAAAGATAATATCTTAATTCCATCTGCTGGTATTGATGAATCAAATGGTAATGAGGTGTATATTCTATATCCAAAAGATGTTCAGAAAACAGCTCTATCAATATGGAACTATCTCAAGACAAAACACTGCATAAAACATCTTGGTATTTTGATTACAGATAGTAATGTAACACCTATGCGTCGTGGGGTTACGGGCGTTGCTCTTGGTTGGTGTGGATTTGAACCACTTTATTCCTATATAGGCAAGCCAGATCTTTATAATCAATCACTGCAAGTAACACAAGTCAATCTTCTTGATGCACTGGCAACATCTGCTGTTTTAGTTATGGGAGAAGGGGCAGAGCAAACACCAATGGCAATAATTAGTGGTGCACCAAAGGTTCACTTTCTTACTCGTCCGCCAACTACAAAAGAAGAAAAAAGTGTTAAGATATCTATGAAAAAAGATCTTTACTCTCCTCTCCTCATGGGAGCCCGTTGGTTGAAGAATTAAAGAGAAACTTAAAAAATTTGCTATTCCTTTATAAGGAGAAATAGTTAAAGGAATTTACTCTATTTCTCCCTCTTTTTTTATTATTTTTAATCTATAGTTAACGTAAAAGAGATATGCAAAAACTCTATTGATCCATAGTCTGCAAATTATTAATAACACTTACTTTAAAGAACCTTACTTTACGCTGATCTTTGAGCGCTCTTTTGTGGTATTTTGTAAGAGTATAACTTGTGAAATCGTCTTCCCTATAGATTAAAGAGTTACACTGCTTTATATGTGATGCTATCCACTCTGCATAGTCCTGATGATCGGTTGCAATGAATATTTCCCCTGTTATAAGTATTTTTTTTGCTAATAAATTTAAAAATTCCGTATTAATTAATCGTCTTTTATTGTGACTTCTTTTTGGCCATGGATCTGGAAAGAGGATAAAGAATCTTTCAACACTGTTGTCAGGAAAATTTGCAATCAATTCTCTTGCATCTTCTGTCCATATTAAAATGTTTTTTATGTTTTGTATTTCTATGTTTGTTAGCAAGCGAGAAACCCCCTTTAAGTAGGGCTCACATCCTATAAATAATAGATCAGGTTCATTGAGCACCTGGTAAAGCATATTTTCACCGTTGCCAAAGCCTATTTCTACCCATATTCTTTTTCGTGAATTTACAATCTTCTCTATAGATTCCTTGCTGTTTTGAATAGAATATTTTTCCAATATTTCATCAACATCCGGTTTTAACCTGGACCTTCTGGAGAACGATCTAATCCACTTGCTATTCTTAAATAGCATATTCTTGATACATATATAATTTTCTCACTATATTTTATATAGCTTAAACAATTCTCGAAATGAATTAACGAAAAATTACTTGTCAATAATTATTAATATTATATAATATATGAGTTCTAATAAAGTTTAAATTAAAGGTCACATTGCATGAATAATAATGATCCAGTTGTAAATCTACCGGTTACTATCAGAAAGCTATCATCAAACAAGTTTATAGAAGAGATATGTCAAGGCCAATTTGAGGATCAAGATAATGCCTTGTTTGAAGATTCTTTTGTTAACAAAATTAAAGAAGGAGATGTGGTAGAAGGTGTAATTACAAGAATAAACCCTAACGACGTTGTGGTTGATATTGGTTTAAAGTCTGACGGGAGAATTCTGATCAAGGAACTCGGTTGTAATGATGAGATCATTATTGGCTCGAAAATTAGAGTTTATGTGGAAAGAATTGAAGATTATCATGGTAATGTTGTTCTTAGCCGTGAAAAAGCAATTAGAGACGAGAAATGGAATAAGTTGGAAGAAGATACAGTTACAAGAGCTGAAGTAAGCGGAGTTATTAAACGCTCAATTAAATGTGGTTCTATTGTTGATCTTGGTGACGGAATAAGCGCTTTTTTACCGCTGAGTCATGTGGATTTGAAGCAAGTAAAAGACGCGAAGCACCTTATTGAAACTGAACAAAAGTTCATCGTGCTTAAAATGGATAAGAAGCAAGGTAATATTGTAGTATCAAGAAAGCTGGTGTTAGAAAAATTGCACGCTGGTGAAAAAATTAAATTTTTAGAATCTTTAAATGAAGGCGATATAATAGAAGGAAAAATAAAAAGCATCACTCATTACGGTGTATTTGTCGGTATTCATGAATCAGATGTAGTGGGAGTTATAGATGGATTGCTACATATTACAGATATCTCTTGGAGTAGAATGAGTCATCCATCTGCAGTTTTTGCTTGTGGCCAGACTATAAAAGTTAAAATTATAAAAATAGATAAGGAAAATGCTAAAATTTCCTTGGGTGTGAAGCAGCTAGAAGATAGCCCTTGGCAAGATGCAGAGTCAAAATATCCAGTTGATAGTGTGCATAAGGGTTATGTAACAAGCATAGAAGATTATGGATTGTTTGTTGAGCTTAGACCTGGAATTGAAGGTTTAGTGCACTCGTCAGAAATAACTTGGGTTAAGAGTAATTTACCAGTTAGTAGTCTCGTAACAAGGGGACAAGAAGTATATGTAAAAATTCTCAGTATTGACATTGCTAAGAGTAGGATGAGTTTAAGCATGAAAAGGTGTGTAGACAACCCTTGGCAAGTATTTATCAAGAAATATCCTCCTGGTTCTATTGTTTCTGGTGAAGTGAAGAATAATACCGGCTCATATGTATCTGTTGCTTTCAATGATTCTGAAATAGATGAGAACGTAGAAGGGACAATATATGTGAAAGATTTAAGTTGGTCTAAAAATAGCTCAGATGAGATAAAGAAGTATAATGTAGGTGATAAAATAGAAGCAAAAGTAATAAGGGCTAACGTGAATCGGGCAAGAATTTATCTTGGAATAAAACAAATAGAGTATGATCCTCTTGAAGAACTGATAAAGAAAGTTAAGGTAGGCGATAAAATACAGGTTATTGTAGGTAAGAGAGAAGATAATGGACTAGTCGTTGAAGTTGAGAACGATGTAACCCTTCTAATAGATCAAGAGCATTTACCGGAAAATAAAAAGTTCTCTATATCAGAAAAAATAGAAGTTGAAGTATTGGGTGTTGAAGAATATAACATAGTATTATCTGCTAAGTGATAAGGTTTACTTATTTTGGCTTCATATAAATGGCAACAAAGTCTGATATAATAGCGAGGGTAGCAAAAAGACATCCTTTTTTAGATAAGATTGTTATAGCAGCTATAGTTGATAGATTTTTTGGGATACTTTCAAGCACATTGAAGCATCATAATAGAGTTGAAATTAGGGGGTTTGGTTCTTTTTCAGTTAGAAGTTATAACTTGAAAGAAACAAGCCATTTAATGTTACAGAAGTTTACAAAGAATCAATACTTTAAAACATATTTTCGTAGCAGTAAAAAATTATCTGATTTGATAAATGAATAAAAATTTATACCATAAATAAGATGAAAGTAGGGGTTTGAGTTTATACTGTACGATAGAAATTTTTAGCACCATATGCAAGTAGTAGAAATAGTTATACGTAATAACACATACAAAATATCTTGCGAAAGTGGGAAAAAGAGCCATTTATTACGTCTTGCTAATAGTTTTGACAAGCTAGTTGGTTCTGTATCTCAAAAAACTGGAGGTAAGGGTTCGGATGCATTAAATTTCTTACTTGCAGCGCTAATTCTTGAGGATAAAATTTTAGAATTAACAAAGCGGTTGGATGAAGCAAATCAAGAGCGCGAAAAGTATAGAAACGAGAAAAGAATAGAATATATTGAGGTACTAGATAAGATAAATAAGATTATCACTAATCTTGAGTGCATAAAGGATTAGCTTCAATAAAGCAAGCAATTAAATTGACTATCTGACTATTTAAGCCAGGAGGGAGGTTTGTCTTACGAGTTATGTAACAATATAATTCGTAATCATCAAGATCAACTATTTTTTCGTATTCGATTAGTTCGCTCAAGGAAAATTTATCAAGATATTTCAATGCGAAATGCCCTAAAAGTATATCGGTTTCTTTGCAACCCCTATGCCAGCTTCTATACATCAATTTTCTTCTGAGTAGTGAGGTATCTGTCATTACAATTAAACTTTTTTTTAATTTAAAAGTTAAACTAAATACTTGTCAAGCGAGGCGCGTTTTAATATACTTAACATTTGTTTAAGATCTAAATATACAGGTGGAATTAATTTCTAATCTTATTCATCAATTTAGCGATGGAATATATTGTTTTTTGTCATTTGCCTTAATCATTTCTGTTATAGTGTTTGTGCATGAATATGGGCATTATGTTGTTGCCAAAGCATGCAAAGTTAAAGTTGAATCTTTTTCTATAGGTTTTGGTCCTGAAATTTTTGGTTTTAACGATAAGTCTGGAACTAGATGGAAACTAAGCGCTGTTCCATTGGGTGGTTATGTTAAAATGTTAGGGGATACTAATGCAGCGAGTGTCCCAGCTGATCAAAAAGAATTAACTGAAGAAGAAAAGTTGTATTCATTTCATACAAAACCGCGGTATAAAAAAGCAGCAGTGGTTTTTGCAGGACCTTTTGCAAATATGATACTTGCTGTTATAGCTTTTACAATATTTTTTAGCACGGCAGGTTATTACCGCACTCCACCGGTGATTAGGGATGTAATTGAAGGAAGTGCAGCCAAACAAGCTGGCCTATTACCAGGTGACACTATTACACAAATCAATGAACATAAAATAAAATACTTTGAAGATATTTCACGTGTGATAATGTCGAACCCCAAGACGAGAATGGAAATTAAATATAGCAGAAATAATGAGGAGCGTAGAACTAGCCTGACTCCATTGACAATTGAGAGTAGAGATGTTTTTGGCAACATAATAGAAAGAGAAACTATAGGGATTATTTCAGTCAATACATTAAAGCAGTCATCTTTTCTTGGGGCTGTGAGCTTATCAGTAAGTGAAACTTACCACACTATGTGCTTAACGATCAAAGCTATCTTTCAAATTATCGTTGGTAAGAGAAGTGCAAGTGAAATAGGTGGACCAATAAAAATTGCAAAATATTCAGGGCAATCAGCCAAAAAAGGATTTATTATGGTTGTGTATCTCATGGCAATTATTTCAGCTAATTTAGCTGCGATTAACTTGCTACCAATTTCGCTACTGGATGGTGGGCATTTATTTCGTTATATTATAGAAGCAGTTATACGTAGAGATTTAAGTTTGAAATATCAAAAATATGAGGCTACCTTTGGTGCTTTCATTTTGTTCTTGCTGATGGCAATTGCAATTTCGAATGATATTAGGAGTCTTTTTTAAAATAAATATGAAAAAGCTATTTTACATACTAATAGTAATTTTTATCTCCTTTCCCGCTCTACTTGTTGCTTTAGAAAATAAGGAAAAAGTACAGATAAAAGATATCAAATGCATTGGCAATGAGCGAGTAAGCAATCAAACAATAGGGTTTTATATAAAGTTAGAACCTGGTAGCTATGTAGACGACGATGATATAGATTCGATTATAAAAGGTTTATATAAAACAAAGTTGTTTGCTAGTGTTAACGCTTATATCGATGATAAAAAAAATTTAGTAGTAAAAATTCAAGAAAATCCACTAATTAACAAGATAATATTAAAGGGTAATAAATTATTTAACAGCAAAGAGCTGCTAAATAATGTAATTCAATCAAAATCGCTAACTATTTTCACTGAAACAAAATTGCAAAACGATTTAATGAATTTAATCACTACTTATAGAAATAACGGTAAGGTTGGTGTTAACGTTGCATATGAGCTGAATAAGCTTGATAGTAATAGGGTCAATCTAATTTTTAAAATAAAAGAAGGTAAAACCTCTAAAATTAAGGATATAAGATTTATAGGTAACAAAAACTTTTCTGAAAACGAGCTAGAGCAAGCTATTAAAGTGCATAGTAATGACATATTTAGTAAGTTATTTAGAGCCATGTTTAAGGGCGGAACTCGTTATTCACCACAATATTTATTGATTAACACAGAATTGCTCGATCGTTTTTATTCGTCTAAGGGATATATTCAAAATAATATTCAACCGATTGTTGAGATTGATAATAACAATCAGATAGAATTGACTTTTTTGATTGACGAAGGACAGCAATATTTGTTTGGAAATAATGAGGTTAATATTGAAACTGAAATTCAGGATTTAAGCCTAAAAGAAGAAATATTGGACTTTATAACAGAGGAAAACGATAAGATATTTAATAGAGTTAAAATTAATAATACAGTAGAAAAAATAAACAAGTATTTAAATGAGAAAGGATATATATTTGCAAAAGTTAATCCAGAGTATGCACAACGTGACAATGTTGTAGATGTGACCTACAGAGTGCTGCCGGGTAAAAAGATTTATATAAATCAAATTACAATTGATGGTAACGATCGCACTTTAGATAAAGTGATCAGAAGTAAGCTAAGTGTAGCAGAAGGTGATGCATACAATATATCTGAGATTCAAAAATCACGTAAAAAACTAATTAGTAGTGATTTTTTTGAAACAGTGAAAGTAAATAGTTACGCAGTTAATGACGATGTAGTAAATCTTGACTTAAATGTTAAAGAAAAAAACACTACTTCGTTGTATTTGGGAGGAGGTGTGTCTCTTCCTGGTGGAGCATTGATTAAAATTAACCTCAAAGACCGTAATTTATTTGGTACTGGAAAAGAGCTCTCTTTTGCTCTCGAAAAAAGTCAATACGTATTTTCTACTGATTTAGAGTTTGTTGAAAATAATTTTAACGATTCTGATACGTCACTAGGCATGGGTGTATTTTATGAAAAACAAGATAAACCAAACACTACTTTCGATACTTGTAACTGGGGAGGAACAGCAAAATTATCATATAAAATCTCAGAAAATCTCATCAATTCCTTTCACTATTCTTATAAGTATAATCATATACACATGGATAATAAGGGTGGAAAAGATGAGGATATCTCTCAGATAATAAGAGATCAAAAAGATGAACATCAGATTTCATCAGTAGGATACACATTGGCATATAATAAACTGGATAATCTTTATGCTCCAAAAGAAGGATATTTATTGCGTATAAGTCAGGATATTTCAGGATTGGGAGGGAATGTAAACTTCCTAAAATCTGAGTTCTTGTCTTTTTACACGCATCCTATATTAAGTAAAATTGACGATAGCATAATACTACGCTTTAAGATGGCAGCAGGTCATATTTTTTCTTATACCGATGAAGATCTAAACATTGGCCAGCACTTTTTTAAAGGGGGTAATGAGATTAGAGGGTTTGACCTTTCCGGCATTGGACCAAGAGCAGAAGACAAAAATAAAAGCTCATTGGGAGGCAAAACTTATTTTAATTTAACACAGCAAGTAGATTTCCCACTACCAAAACTATATGACTATGCTGGTATCAAAGGCTCATTATTTGTTGACTATGCAACACTTTTTGGCTTAGATGATAAAAATGAGAAATATAAAGATCCATATAATGATAGTAAGCTTATAAGAGTGTCACCAGGTTTTGGCTTTTCAATGCCTTCTCCTTTTGGTAGACTTAGATTAGATTTTGGGTTTCCTTTAGTAAAGGAATCTTATGATATAATACCATCACCAAATGTTAAATTTTCTATTGAAGCGGGGATTTGAATGAAATATATACAGTTATTTATATCAGTTATTGCCTTAATTATTTCCTTATTTGTGGGGTATAAGTTTGCAGGATATCAACCTCAGAACACAAAGGCTGCCATTATTGATAGTGATAAAGTTATCAATGAATCTCTTGCTCTGCGAAACATACAACAACAAATAAAGGAGCAGAATTCTAGATTACAACAAGAATTTGAAAGTGAGTTAGAAAAACTTAAGCCATCAAAAGAAGAATTTGAACTTTTGTCAGAAGAAGCAAAAAAGGAAAAGACAGAACAGTTTAATAAGCATACTGTAAATGCTAGAGATGCTTACGCTGAAAAAATGTTGTATTTAGAAGAAAGTTATAGAGATGCAGTAGAGAGTGTTTTTAACAAGATAAAAGAAGTTGCTAAAAAAACGGCAGAAAAAAACAACATAGATTTGGTACTATTTATTTCAAAAAAGAACCAAGTTTTATACTCTATGGATGAAGTTGATTTATCGGATATGGTATTAAACAATATAAACAAGGAAATACCTGAATTTGCTTTAAAAGGCATTGAGTAGGCTTATGCAATTTAATATCAGTGATATTATAAAAATACTACCACATTCTTATCCGTTTCTCTTAGTAGATAGGGTTATAGAGTGTGATCCTGGTAAAAGTATAAAAGCAATCAAAAATGTGACTTTTAATGAGCCATTTTTTATTGGTCATTTCCCTGGTCATCCAATAATGCCAGGAGTCTTGATAATTGAATCTCTAGCTCAAGCATCTGCTATATGTGTTCTTGGTAAAGAAAGTCAAGGTACAATAGAAAACAAAGCTATTTACTTTATGTCTATTGAAAATGCAAAATTCAGAAAGCCAGTCACTCCAGGGGACACACTGATTCTGCAAGCTAATGTTAAAAACGCACGTTTAAGTGCATGTAAATTTGAGTGTATTGCGTGTGTTGGTGAAGAAAAGGTTGCAGAAGCAACGATTTTAGCTATGCTACAAAATACGTAATATACAAAAGACAGTGTGCATACTGTATAATGCAGCTTAATATCTCATTTTCAAATTTATATACTTGCAGTGGATTAATAAAATTGGATGAGACATTTTTGAATTATATTAAATCATGTGATGAAAGCTTGTTTTGTTCATTAATTGAAGCAAGGGAAAATCAGATTGGTGATAGCCAGTTAATAATAGACCTCTCATATTTATTTGACGAGTTCATTGCAAAACTTTTCAACATTGAAAAAGAAATAGAAGAGCTAAAGAAAAAACACAATGACTTTGCTGTGATATATAAATGCAAAAGGTTATTTGTCCAACGCTACGCATTGAAGAAATACATTAATGTGGCGAATATAGATATTACTAACAAACTAAGTCATTTTCTCACTTTGCCAACAACAGAAAAAAATTTTGCCGAGCAGGTGATGCATTGGTTTGAAGATAAAGAAAATCACAAAGAAGAAATAGAACTTGCGGCACAATATGCAGTGTGGAGAGTAAAAAATAAACAGAGTATATTATTCAGTATTCATAAAAAAATCGACCACGAAAACCTCATGCCATTTTCTAAAAAAGAAGTGGACAAAGTTGAAGTGCTGTATTCAAATGAAGTAAAAAGACGATATGGTTTTGATCTAACAAGCAAAAAGGTGAGTTTGAACAAAGCATTAGATAACGCTCACTACTGCATATTCTGTCATAAGCAAAATAAGGACAGCTGCTCAAAGGGGCTAATTAATAACGACAATACTTTTAAACAGTCCCCACTAAAAGTTGAGCTGCATGGCTGTCCACTAGAACAGAAAATATCAGAAATGAATCTGGTGAAAAGCGAAGGCTACAGCATAGCAAGCCTTGCAATTGTGATGATAGATAACCCATTATGTGCGGCTACTGGGCACAGAATATGCAATGACTGCATGAACTCGTGCATATATCAGAAACAAGAACCCGTGAATGTGTCAATGATTGAAACAAGGATTTTGGATGATGTGCTTAGTTTACCGTACGGATTTGAAATATATTCTCTGCTCAGCCGTTGGAATCCTTTAAATTTTCAGCGTTCATTGCCAAGAGAAAACACCGGAAAAAACGTTCTAGTTGTAGGCCTTGGTCCTGCTGGTTTTAATTTAGCTCATCATTTGTTGAATGATGGGCATAACGTTATCGCCATTGATGGACTAAAGATTGAACCTTTGATCGATAATTTCCAGCTAATTAAAGATTTCAAACACGAAAAATTGAGTGAACGCACGGCAGGTGGGTTTGGTGGGGTGGCAGAATATGGCATTACTTCTCGGTGGGATAAAAATTACTTAAAAATTATCAGGTTATTACTAGAAAGACGTGAAAATTTTGCAATTTATGGCGGCATTCGTTTTGGTGGCACAATTACCGTGAAAGATAGCTTCAATCTAGGTTTTGATCACATCGCCTTGGCGCTTGGCTCAGGTAAGCCTCGAATGATAAAAATAAAGAATATGCTAGCTCGTGGAGTGCGCATGGCATCTGACTTTCTTATGTTGTTACAACTGACTGGCGCTCTTAAATTTGATTCTATAGCAAATCTGCAAGTTCGTATGCCGATAGTTGTCATAGGTGCGGGGCTTACTGCGATTGACACTGCCACTGAAGCTTTAGCGTATTATCCAATTCAAGTAGAAAAATTTCTTCTTCGTTACGAGGTATTGGTTGGTAAATATGGAAAAGACTATGTTGAAAAAGATTGGACAGAGGAAGAGCGCGAAATTGCGAATGAGTTTATATCGCACGCACAATTGATCCGAGAAAAGCAAAAGTTAGCAAAAAAAGAGAGTAGAGAAATAAAAATATTAGAGTTAATGCAGAGTTTGGGGGGAGTGAAAGTTGTATATAGAAAAGAGCTAAAAGATTCGCCAAGTTATCGATTAAATAGCGAAGAGGTGCAAAATGCACTGTCAGAAGGGATTTACTTTATTGAAAACTTAGAGCCAGTTGAAGTTGTGACGGATAAATATAATCATGCTGAATCAATAAAACTAATAGACACAAAATCCGGCGAAATCAAATGCATGAAAGCACGTTCTATTTTTATAGCAGCAGGTACTGAGCCAAATACAGTTATTGCAACAGAAGATAAAAAGCATTTTAAATTAAGCAATGGGTATTTTACTCATTTGAATTCATCAGGAAAAGAAATAGATCCAATATTTTCTCCTAAGATGCAGAATAAAGACAGAATATTAGTATATAAGCAAGGCAATAAAACAATTAGCTTTTTTGGTGATCTTCATCCTTCGTATAGCGGCAGCGTCGTGAAAGCTATGGCAAGCGCTAAGAATGGTTACCCTATCATTTCTCAGCTTTTGAATAGAGTTAATAGCTTCATTTCTGCCACTCCAGCTAGAATCTCGGAGTCATATGCACAATTGTATGAATGTTGTAATGTAAGAGTAACTTTCACCAAAAAAGATGTCATCCAAGTAGCTGACACTGAGATCCAGAAAAAAAATGCGTGGTCAAGCGTTGAAGATCTGGCTAACAAAGAATTTTTCAATAAAATCAAAGAGCAATTCACTGCAAAGGTTATAAAAGTTCAATATTTAACAGACAAAGTTGTGGAAATAGTGATCAAAGCACCACTTGCGGCAAAGAATTTTAAACCTGGACAATTCTTTAGGTTGCAAAATTTTGAAACCAATAGCAGAAAAGCCAATAATACAAACCTTGCTATGGAAGGTATAGCCGTAACCGGCACTGAAGTAGACAAAAAAAAAGGAATTATTTCCACTATTGTGCTTGAAACTGGCGGTTCCACTAATTTATGTAAATGTTTTAAAGAAGGTGAACAAGTAATTCTTATGGGTCCAACTGGAAGCCCTACTGAGGTTTACTAAGTCTGGATATTAAAGTGATGCCAAATTTTATTTCAAAAAGTAAATAATTTACTAACGCTCGTGCACAAATTAAAAATAAATTATGCACGAGTGTAGCATTGTGAATTAAGAATGCTATATTAAAGCTTACCTCACTATTAAAGCTATCGGTCAGATTAGATTAAAAACCTAATCTGACCGGTTTCTCTATAACCCTCTAAACTCTGATATAATTATATGATAATTAGTTTAATTAGTGGTTAATATGCAAATTGATTTTATTCATATATTGAGATAGCATAAACCATATTGACTTAAATTATTGTGCAACTTTATAAATCGTCACTGTTACTTCTACTGACTGTATTAATAGTTATAGTTCTAAAATTACCTGAAAATTTGAGCATTGCAGTAAATTGGTCTCTCCCAATTCTGGATTTTGATTTATCTTTTCGTATCATACTAATATCTTTTTTATCAGTTGCATTTTTAGCTGTTCTACCAGCACAAAATTTGACTTTTTCAGAGATGCTATCTTTTGCTGCTTACACTATTAGTTCACTTTATGCAGTTTTATCTGAACATATGATATTGGTTATAATATTCTGTGAATTAATGACCGTCAGTGCATTTGTTACTATCGCAGCTGGCTGTAGAGATAGTGGACTTGCAATAAGGTACGCTTGTGTACACTTTTTCGTTGGAGTTATATTAACAGCAGGATTGGCACTGCAAAGTACTAACCTGATAATTTTAGGTTTATTGATAAACTGCGCTTGTTTCCCTTTTTCGTTTTGGGTTGTTGATGCATATCCTGCTGCATCGCTACATGGCACTACATATCTCTCTTTATTTACCACTAAAGTCTCTTTTTTAGTGATGCTTTTACACACTTATAACCTATGGCAAGATTGTACTGAAATATTAGCGCTTGTAGGCGCCATCACTGCAATTTACAGCATTATATTTGCTTCTCTTGAGCAAAATATTCGTAGATTTTTATGCTATAATATTGTAGGACAAATGGGCTTGCTGATTATTGCAGGAGGTTTACTCAGCCCTTCGGAAAAGGCAATACCAATTTTGATACTGCATATAATCTTCTCTCTTGTTTATCAATCATTATTGTTTGTGGTCAGCAATTCGATTATTTCACGAACAAAAACAATTAGTTTTAATGGAGTAGGTAAACTGATGTCAGTGGAAGGCATGTGTGCTATAATCGCAATACTTACAATGGCTGCATTTCCTGGAACCGCTGGATTTATCAGTAAATCATATATCACAGCTGAAATTGAAATGAACACTGTTGCCTTAAAAGGGTATAAAAATTTATATAAGGTTCTAAATTTGCTGCTTCATTTAAGCGTGGGGCTAAAGTTTCTTTATTACTTATTTATTGCAAAAAGTAAGTCAAAACCGTTAGCAGAGAGGGGGGGCAAAATGACTATGATCATTTTAGCATTTATATGCGTAATCACTGGCAATCCTTACTTACCTATTTACAATAAATCTTCGATTTTCGATTTTGTGTACAACACAAAAAATATTTTGTCGCAATTTAATTTGTTATTATGTACCACTTTATTGTTTATTCCTTTACGCAAGTTATTTTACCCGAGAATAAATTTTAAAATGGATGTTGATTGGACTTTTAGAGCTTTCATACCCTATATTGTCGTAACCGTTCACGGAGATAAGGTGGTTTACAAAGTAAGTATAAAAGTGTAAAGAGATAGGAAGCTAAATATGGAATGGGTAAATGACAACAGTGCTGCAAGAAAAGGTTGTAGCAGAAAACGCTAATCTCAAGGAAGAAATAAAAGCACTGATCAGAGAAAATGATAGCTTGAAAGCAAAAATAGTTGAATTAGAAGACAAATTGGGCTTAAATTCGCAAAATTCATCGCTGCCACCATCACGAGATATATATCGTAAGAAAGCAAAAAAGAAAAGTGATAAAAAACCAGGAGGTCAGCCAGGACATAAGGTGCATAAGCGTGAATTAATGGCTGCAGACGAGGTAGTGAGATGCACAATTGATACAATTTGTATGTGTGGAGGTAAGATTACTTTAGAAGATGAAATTATTCATCAGAAGGCAGAGTTGCCAGAAATTAAGCCAATTGTAACTGAGTACAGGTTGCAAAGAGGACATTGTAGAGTATGTAATAAAAGAATTACAGCAAATTTACCCGAAGGTGTTGCAAGAGATTTTCTAGGACCCAATGCTAAAACAGTTATAAGCAGCCTTAGCGGCTTTTTTATTAACTCAAAAAGAGAGGTACAGCAAATTTTGGGCAGTATTTTTAATCTAAATATAAGCCTTGGTTTAGTCTCAAATACTGAACGCAGGGTATCGAAGAAGTGTGCATCTGAATATGAGAAAATGAAGGAAGAGTTGCAAGGAAGCGAGTATTTGCATATAGACGAAACAGGGCACAGAAATCAAGGAAAGAGAGGCTGGAGTTGGGTAATAACAAACAAAGCGTTGACACTTCTGAAGGTAAGCGAGTCTCGTGGTAAGAAGGTGTTGAAGAGTTTACTGCCAGAATATGATGGTATATTTGTGAGCGATAGATACGCTGTATACAATTACTTCAATCATGAAAATAGACAGATATGTTGGGCACATCTGGCAAGAGATTTTGAGAGATTTGCCCATAGTAAAAATGTTGAAGTGAGCAAAATTGGCCAAGCACTAAAATCGCTCAGCAATAAGGTGTTTGTAGTAGATAAGGCAAAAAAACAAAATTTGATAGATAATTTGAGATTTTATCGACTGGTGCGAAAAATTCGGAAAAGGGTAAAACATTTTTTACGTAAAATGACGAGGGTTGCAAATAGCACTCAAGCTTCAAGAATGGCCGCTAAGATGTTACGATCTGAGGATATGATGTGGAAGTTTTTAAGAAAACCTGAAGTGATAGAAACAACTAATAACCTTGCAGAACGGCAAATTAGACGGTACGTAATTTATCGTAAAAACAGCTTTTTCACCTGGTCAGAACGTGGAGAAAGATTCGTGGAAAGAATGTTGTCGATATTTTTGACATCACGTCTCAATGGCCAGAACCCCTTTCAAAAGCTACAGAATCTAGTAGCTGTCACTGCTTAGTTCTTTAATTCATTCTCACAATCCGTGAACGGTTACATATTGTCTTGCTGTTCAATCAGTTAGTCTCTAAAACTAGAGAAATGTTTGCCAGCATAGTGCAAAACTTGACTAATTCACTTGCTGGTTTATACTTTAATAATATTACTAAACTTAAAGAAGTGCTGGATTATAACTCAGTGAGTTTTGTTTCAGCTTCTTCTCTCTTTTTAATGAGTATTCTACTAACGCTATTATGTTTAAATCGTTAACTGAAAGTTTAAATTCTGTATTTAGTAAACTGAGAGGAAAGTCAATCATTTCTGAAGATGATTTTAATCTTGCCATGCGTGAAATACGTATAGCTTTAATTGAAGCTGACGTTTCACTTGAAGTTGCGAAAAAATTCATCAATGACATTAAAGATAAAGTGATTGGGGAAAAAGTCATAAAAAGTGTTTCTCCAGCACAAATGATAATTAAAATTGTGCAGGATAATTTAGTTGCAGTTCTCGGATCAGAGAAAAGTGACTTAAATCTAGCAGTTAAACCCCCTGCTGTGATTATGATGGTGGGCTTACAAGGTGCAGGTAAAACAACTACCTCAGGAAAGCTTGCTTTAAAGCTAAAAAAGCAAAAGAAAAAAGTGATGCTTGCCTCTTTAGACATTTATAGGCCGGCTGCCCAGAAACAACTTGAGGTGCTGGGTAAACAAATAGACGTACAAACTTTATCTATAGTAATAAATGAGGGGCCTATTGCAATTACAAAAAGGGCACTGGCAACAGCAAAGAACGATAATTGTGATGTATTAATACTAGATACCGCAGGCAGGCTTCATATTGACAATAATATGATGAATGAGTTGAAAGCCGTAAAGGAAATAGCTTCACCTGCAGAAGTTATTTTAGTAGCCGACGCAATGATAGGCCAGGATGCGGTCAACATTGCCAAATCATTCAATGAGGCAATAGGTGTAACCGGCATTATTCTTACCCGTGTTGATGGTGATGCACGTGGTGGTGCTGCTCTTTCTATGAAAATGATCGCCGATTGTCCAATTAAATTTATTGCTTGTGGTGAAAAATTAAGTGACCTCGATGATTTTTACCCCGATAGAATTGCAAAAAGGATACTTAGCATGGGTGATGTTGTCTCATTGGTTGAAAAAGCTGCTGAGATTGTTGGTCAGGAAGAAATTGATAAGTTACAAAAGAAAGTAAAAAAGGGTAAATTCGACCTAAACGACCTAGTGGGAATGTTAAAAACTCTGAGTAAAATGGATGGTATTAGCAACATAATGAAATTCATTCCTAGTTCATTCACAAAAAAGCTAAGTAGCAGTGTGCCAGATGACAATAAAGTGAAAAAATATATAGCTATCATAAACTCAATGACTGAAAAAGAAAGGCAAAATCCAGATATTTTAAATGGCAAAAGAAGACTTAGAATTTCTAAGGGGTCCGGAACAAGTGTAACTGAAGTTAATCTTCTGATTAAGCAGTATAATCAAATGAGCTCTGTGGTAAATAAGTTCAGTAAAGTTGACCATAGTAAACTCAAAGAATCTGATTTGATGGATATGCTAAGCAGAAAGTAAGTCAGCAGGTAGTGGAATGAGACGATTGTCAGTAAACCTTTAGCTATATCAAAAGCGGCTTAGGTCTCGCAAAAAAATTTACAGCTTCTTGCTAGCCAAGAAATTTATTATTAATTTTAAGAAATACTATAGCTGATCCAAGCAACATGTCATACCGCGATTCATTCGCGGTATCTCAGCCGCTAACAAGAGATCCCGCTAACAAGCAGTGGGATGACGAATTACTATCTACACCGTCATACCGCCGCGGTATCTCTAGATCCCGCTAACACGTGGCGGGATGACGGGTGTCAGGGTGTCATCCGAGTGGCCTCCTTCCCCTGTCATCCCAGTGCTTGACACTGGGATCCAGGAATTTTATTAAGTTGATAAGCATAAAAGTAGCCGTTTTATGTTAAAATACAACGTTTTGATGATTATGAAAAGGCTGGATCCCAGTGTCTGGGCACTGGGATGACACCCTACTAGCGGAAGTTACTCTCAAATGTTTGTTCATGTTAGCTACAAACATTAAGAAATTTACCAAACAAAAAAAAGGCAAAAGAAGCCCTAGTCATTGTCTATTTTCAGTATTGGCGTTTTTTTATGTTTTAAACGTTTAATAACCGCGACTCAGCTGCTTTTTAATACAACTAACCTTTAGTCATAAATGTTTAAGAAATTTACTAAGCAGAAAAAAAGGCAAAAGAAACCCCGTGGTAATTAGTGTTCACTCTCTAATCCTGCAAATTGGCGTACTATACTGGTAACCGTTCACGGAGATAAGGTGGTTTACAAAGTAAGTATAAAAGTGTAAAGAGATAGGAAGCTAAATATGGAATGGGTAAATGACAACAGTGCTGCAAGAAAAGGTTGTAGCAGAAAACGCTAATCTCAAGGAAGAAATAAAAGCACTGATCAGAGAAAATGATAGCTTGAAAGCAAAAATAGTTGAATTAGAAGACAAATTGGGCTTAAATTCGCAAAATTCATCGCTGCCACCATCACGAGATATATATCGTAAGAAAGCAAAAAAGAAAAGTGATAAAAAACCAGGAGGTCAGCCAGGACATAAGGTGCATAAGCGTGAATTAATGGCTGCAGACGAGGTAGTGAGATGCACAATTGATACAATTTGTATGTGTGGAGGTAAGATTACTTTAGAAGATGAAATTATTCATCAGAAGGCAGAGTTGCCAGAAATTAAGCCAATTGTAACTGAGTACAGGTTGCAAAGAGGAGATTGTAGAGTATGTAATAAAAGAATTACAGCAAATTTACCCGAAGGTGTTGCAAGAGATTTTCTAGGACCCAATGCTAAAACAGTTATAAGCAGCCTTAGCGGCTTTTTTATTAACTCAAAAAGAGAGGTACAGCAAATTTTGGGCAGTATTTTTAATCTAAATATAAGCCTTGGTTTAGTCTCAAATACTGAACGCAGGGTATCGAAGAAGTGTGCATCTGAATATGAGAAAATGAAGGAAGAGTTGCAAGGAAGCGAGTATTTGCATATAGACGAAACAGGGCACAGAAATCAAGGAAAGAGAGGCTGGAGTTGGGTAATAACAAACAAAGCGTTGACACTTCTGAAGGTAAGCGAGTCTCGTGGTAAGAAGGTGTTGAAGAGTTTACTGCCAGAATATGATGGTATAGTTGTGAGCGATAGATACGCTGTATACAATTACTTCAATCGTGAAAATAGACAGATATGTTGGGCACATCTGGCAAGAGATTTTGAGAGATTTGCCCATAGTAAAAATGTTGAAGTGAGCAAAATTGGCCAAGCACTAAAATCGCTCAGCAATAAGGTGTTTGTAGTAGATAAGGCAAAAAAACAAAATTTGATAGATAATTTGAGATTTTATCGACTGGTGGGAAAAATTCGGAAAAGGGTAAAACATTTTTTACGTAAAATGACGAGGGTTGCAAATAGCACTCAAGCTTCAAGAATGGCCGCTAAGATGTTACGATCTGAGGATATGATGTGGAAGTTTTTAAGAAAACCTGAAGTGATAGAAACAACTAATAACCTTGCAGAACGGCAAATTAGACGGTACGTAATTTATCGTAAAAACAGCTTTTTCACCTGGTCAGAACGTGGAGAAAGATTCGTGGAAAGAATGTTGTCGATATTTTTGACATCACGTCTAAATGGCCAGAACCCCTTTCAAAAGCTACAGAATCTAGTAGCTGTCACTGCTTAGTTCTTTAATTCATTCTCACAATCCGTGAACGGTTACCATTTGTTTGCAAAGGCAGTCTGTTAAGTGTTATAGCCGGTTTTGCCTCAAACACAAAGGCAGTGCCTGGACTCTTGCTTCAATGTTAAACAAAATACCATAGAATTCAAAATGCAAAAAAAATGTTCAACATTGTATCAGAATGGTGCTATATTGGGCCTTAACTTGACGCGTATGCTTTTTTGAACATTCCCTAACCTCAATTTATATTGAAATACCTTTATTGGTATCTTTTTCTTGTTGTGACTCAGCAATACGTTTAGTCCAATCCAGTGGCCTTTTATTTCTGTTACCTAATGCAATTCTATTGCGATCATAACTATCAGTGTGTTCCGTTAAAGTATCTTTTCTTTCTTCTTCTATTACTCCAATTTTCAGTTGTGCTTCATCTTTCTCTAGTAATTTATATAGATTACTATTTTTATCTACAATTGAATTAGTGTCATTGTTTTCTTGTTCTGCCACTGTTTTTATGTCTGTTGAACTGTCTTTTAACAATCCTGCTGCTAATAAATGTTCTTTGGTTTGTTCACTAATTCCTTTTTGATCCACCGGTTTTAGTGGGAACTTCTGAGTTTCTTTATCCAACTTACTGGTAAATTCCGTAAGTAGAGTGTCATCTCTTTGTTCAACATTCATTAGGCTCGCTTTTAACTGTCCAGGATTTACTTGAGATTGTCCATGATTGGCATGAGTTGGAGATGAATAGCCCGAATCGTTTGTTTTTACATCTGTTGAACTGTCTTTTAACAATCCTGCTGCTAATAAATGTTCTTTGGTTTGTTCACTAATTCCTTTTTGATCCACCGGTTTTAGTGGGAACTTCTGAGTTTCTTTATCCAACTTACTGGTAAATTCCGTAAGTAGAGTGTCATCTCTTTGTTCAACATTCATTAGGCTCGCTTTTAACTGTCCAGGATTTACTTGAGATTGTCCATGATTGGCATGAGTTGGAGATGAATAGCCCGAATCGTTTGTTTTTACATCTGTTGAACTGTCTTTTAACAATCCTGCTGCTAATAAATGTTCTTTGGTTTGTTCACTAATTCCTTTTTGATCCACCGGTTTTAGTGGGAACTTCTGAGTTTCTTTATCCAACTTACTGATAAATTCCGTAAGTAGAGTGTCATCTCTTTGTTCAACATTCATTAGGCTCGCTTTTAACTGTCCAGGATTTACTTGAGATTGTCCATGATTGGCATGAGTTGGAGATGAATAGCCCGAATCGTTTGTTTTTACATCTGTTGAACTGTCTTTTAGCAACCCATCTTCTTTATCTTGTGACAGTTTATCAGTAGGATCAACTTGCCTTAATCCTCTATTATCTTGCTGTGATCTATCTCTGATTTCTTTAAGAAGATTTTCAGGTGGAGTTTGGTCACTTTGTTCAATGTTCTCTAAGCTCCTCTTTGGCTGCTCAGGATCTACTTGAGGTTGAGCATGAATTTGAGGTGAATAGCCCGAGTCACTTTTGCTATTGGGTTTTGGAACAGAAAGTGGCTGTTTACTTTCTTCCCACTCAGCATCACTAGCACCACGGTTATCACTGTCATGTTCATGTATATTTGAATAAGGCAAGTAAGGAACTTTATCCTTTAATGTTTCTAATATAGAAGACGTTGATTCATTTTTCCTGCCTCCTTCCATTGATGCTCCGCTACCATCAACAACACCAGTGCGCCGTAAGCTGTTTCTCTTGAAATTTCTGATGTCTTGTAATAGATCGCCTTTGCTATTTCCTTCTTGTTGCTGGGTTTTAGGTTGTTGCTGATTATTAGGTGTTTGCTCACTTCTATCTGGTTTTTGGCTTCCAGGTACAGCATGTCCAAATGTAGGATTGTCATACCGTTCATCTTTTTGCCTATTATCTTGATTGTGGCTTACAGACTTGGTGAAAGTAGAACTGTCCGAAGGATCAGAAGTTGCACCTTTTTGCTGATTATTAGGTGTTTGCTCATTTCCGCGCAAGCCATCTGGTTTTTGGCTTCCACTCCCTTGCTCATTGAAAACATCTTTTTCAGGTGTAGTTCTAAGTGGTGGCAGCGAAGGGGTCTGAGACCCAATTTCTCGATTCATATGAGTAGCTTGGTGTTTTTGAACAGGTTTTTTGACCTCTTGCTCAATATCTCTACTGTTACTTTTTATTGCGATTTCAGATGATTTGTTAAGGGCTTGATTGTCTTTTCCGTCATGTTGCACCTCATTCACTTTTCCTTTTTCCCTGAATTTTATTTCACGCAAGAATAAACCACCTATTTTTACATCTTGATTCGCTTCTAACCGTTCTAGAGAAAAATCATCACCTTTAACAAGGTCTACACCGTTAGCATCAATCTTAATTTTGATCTTGCATTCTTCCCCTTTCGCGTACCATTTCAGAGTCATCTCATATGAACCATCGGTTACGACATAATGTCTTATTTTTTTCCCTCCTTCCTCGGCAACAAAACCATGCATTCCGCTCTTTCCATCACTATGCAACGTTGAAAATCCCGAGATTCCATTCTTCTGACAAAAATCACTGTTTAAAAATTCGCTGATTTTGAACTCTTTCTTGTTATCCTCCAGTGTAATACTGGCATGATTACCGTATATTGAAACTTTTTTATCTTTAACATCATCATTAATGTTATTAGCATTAATAATATATTTATTCAACTCTTCTTTAGCTTTATCTTCAAGCTCTTGTCTAGCTGTCTTGTCGCATTCCTGAAGAATAACTCCACATGCTTTATTTTTGTTTTCATCTTTGTCCCAATTCCAGTCGGCGTGTTCTGTTAAAAACTTTACTGTGTTAAAATCAACTCTAACATTATAAATTAGGTCGTCTTCCTTTTTTATTTCATCAAATAAAGGAAAAAATTCTTGAACGCGCTCATTATAAATGTGTTTTTGTTGTATATTGTTAGTATTCATATACCCCTCACTAATAACCCTCTGCCTTTAGTTCTAGCTAATACTAGCTAATATAATTATCACGAGCATTGGTTGAATTTTTATTAAGGAAGGTTGTGTTGTTACTCAGATGGCAACTTTTAGTTGGCGCCTAATTTTAAATATCTGTTGCTCATAGTGAATACTTCTGGATCTTTAGAAGTTAGCTTGAGTATAGCGAGTATGTTGATAAATAACAAAGCAGCAATCGAGATATCAGCGACATCCCATAGCAATCGGACTTTACCCATCGCACCAAGCGGAATGATCATGGTAAAAATTACAATCCAGATTTTAGTGTATTTATTATCCATAGACACATAGCGTATTGTCTGTTTTGAGCAAAAAAACCAAGTAAAAATAGTAGTAAAGGCAAAACAAAACATTATGGCCATAATTAAATAGTCAATATAGGGCCAATTCATAGCTTTTCTAAAAGCAAATATGCACATGTTAGTACTCTCTAAATCAGTGACCCAAGAATCTGTGACAAGCAGTACCATTGTTGTAATAAACACTATAAATGCAACTATAAAAGGCGATATTATTGTAATTAGACTCTGCTCAATAATAAATTTATTATTATTTTTCTTAGGAACAATTGAAGAATGTACGATTCCTTCGAGGCCAAGCCCTATATCTGTTGCAAAAATACCTCGCAAAGTTCCGACTTGAATAATAGTCAACATTTCTAAAATCAAACCTAGAGATAAACCAGAGTTAAAGCTACTAGTTGTAAAAAAACTGCTTGTTATTAATTTTAGAGAAGGAAGGATATTTTCACTAAACTTAAATAATATGATACCGCAAAGTGTGAGGTAACTTACCGTCATTATCGGTATCATAGCCGATATAAAAATTTTAATTTTTTTTAAGCTGAGAACTGCAACAACAAAAAATATTATGGCCATTACAATGCCACCAATGACTACAGGCACATCTATCATGTTAAGTGGTATTGATAGAGAATTTACCTGAACAAGGTTACCAACTGTTATTGAAACCATCATCATAACAACCAGAAACACAATTGTAGCTTTTCTAGAATTAAACGCATCAGCCATGTAGACTACAGGGCCACCTATAAACCGTCCGTTCTTTTCCTTTCTGGTTTTTATACTTAGATAACAAGTGACATATTTTATCACAGAAGTGATAACAATAATTATTGCCATCCATAAAATAGAGCCCGGTCCTCCGGTTTTTAGAGCAACAGCAGTTCCTGAAATGTTTCCTACTCCTAAATTTCCCCCTAAGATTGTAAACAGGGCGGCTATAGAAGAAAATTTATTTTCCCCTCTTTTAACTCCAATGAGTGAAAGGGCGTACGGCAATCTAAATATCTGTAGCCATTTTAGTTTAACCGATAGGTAAACACCAGCAACTAGCATGAGTAATATTGTTGGCAGTAATAAAACAAACTTTACTGTATCCATCTGTAAAAGTGAGATTTTTATTTAAGTATACAACAAAAATTGAGAATACCTAACCTATTTTCTATTAGAGTTCGTATGACTTCGTTCCTGTCATCCTAGCGCTCCTTTCTTGTCATCCCAGTGCGTGACACTGGGATCTAAATTTTTTATGCGAAACCATTATGTTTATATACTTGTAGGCCCAAGTTCCTCACATAGTGAACAAAAAAGTAAATGAGATTCCAGTGTCACGCACTGGAATGACACCTACCCCATGAGAACCCTATTTTTCATACCACTCATTTATAAGTTTATTGATATCAGAATCTATGAAATCCTTTAGTGGTTGCCTGGTTTTTATCTCAACATTTTTAGGGATGCACCTATCTTTACATATCGCATAATTTATATGGAAGTTAAGGTCAATATACCCTTGATTTGAAAACACATTCATCTTAAAGGGAAATAATACCATATCCTTATATACGTTACTGATAAATATCTCTCTTCCTACTTTATCTCTATGTTCCTTTGGAGTAGGCCAGTAAATATCTATGTTTAATGTGTTACCCTTACAATCAAAAGAAGTGGGAAGACCGAAATCTCCAGGATCTTTATAATATATGTGCCAGCCTGGTTCTACTGTAACCTTTATTGCACCTTTAAGAGTGAGGTTTGCTTCATTTATCTCGCCAATAAGTAAATCAAATTTTGCAATTTCCTCGTCAGCATATAGTTGAGTGCAAGAAAAAAATAAAAACAATATTAAATATATATGTATTTTCATTAAGGTAAAATTCTCCTTTTATAGAGAAAGTGATTTAGATTTTAATTATTATATTTAATAGTATTATATAGATTATTTATTAACATAGCATTATTCTAATATATACAACTGTAATATAAATGGGTGAAAAGAATAAGTCATTGTGGAAAACACATATAGCTAAACTGACTTAGATTTACCGACAATTTGAAAAACAAAAATTCGTCATTCCGCTACTTGTTAGCGGAATCTATCCGCGGCGGTATGACGTAGGAAAACCTTTCTTGGGTTAGGTGTGCCGTAGAGACACAAAGAATGTTCAAGTAAGAGCAAACTAAGTGCAAAAGCTACGCAATAGATGAGGGTGGGCCCCTCGGAGCCGGTTTACAAGAGCAGGCTTCAAACAGCCATAAGCTGCTTTGGTAAAGAGCTAAGGTAGTGAGCGTTATGGAAAAGGCGCAATTATGCGTCATGTATGAAATAGAGAGACGAATGGAAATGAACCACTGATAAAGTGTCGAAAGGAACTAGACGACGTCAAAACCAGGGGTCTAACCTAACCTGGGATAAATCTATCGGGAGCTTGTTTACTGGATAGGTGGCGTCCGGCATAGAGGTGGCGTGAATCTATTTTAGGCTATTGTGTGGAACTACGGGAACCTGTCGTTTCGATGATAAGGGAGAAGTCCAAAGAGCTGATCTCTAAGGATGAGAGTACCGACGCGAGAAACAGGGGCGGATCAGCTCGTAGTAGTGAAGAAGTCTCTGTAATGGAGATGGAGCGAAGGGATTTAGTTTTAATTGTTTTGTCAACCAGAAATGGGATGAGCAATTGATTAAAACAGAGTCCTTGATTATGCTATAATTAGTAGCAAGGGCCGAATAATGGGAGCTGTGTGAGTCGAGAGGGTGCGCCGTGGTACGCATTAAGAAATACTTAGCAGAGCTAAGCAGGGTTCAGAATAAATGGCCTCGAGGTGAACAACTAACTTTAACCCGAAAGGGAAGGAGGACAAGAGCATGTATGTAAAGCGAGAGTTATCTGAAGATGTGTAAGATAACGGCTTGCAACACCTGATCAATATGGTTAAAGCTAAACTGCTTGAATTCTAATCTTCAGGGGTGGGACTTCACATCCATGGGTATCGCATTTAAAACCCCATGTCTACGGTAAGCACAGATTAAACTTTCGTTTGTGTGACATTCTGGCTGTAGAACGATAAGTAGTGAACTTATTTAAGAGAATGAATGGAAAACCTAAGTTGATCTAGAACAGTTCTTATACCAATTCCTAAAAATAAATAGAGGAATAAAGAAAAATTTCTAAAATAGAATAATTTAAGAATTAGTGGGGAGTTATGGCAGGAAAAAGTAAAGCAATAGGAGAAGAATTATATAATAAGTGTAACCTGGAATTAAAGAAGCACGGCATAAGAGGAGAGATAGGAAGAAGATTACAGGCAATAATATCTGCAAAAGAATATGGAATAACAAAAGTTGCTCAAATATACCGAATTACTAGAACTACATTGATGAAGTGGATTACAAGATTTAAGGAAGGAGGAGTCAATGCGTTTAAAATACAACCAGGACGTGGAGTAAAGCCGAAGTTGAGCTACAAGCAGCAAGAAGAAATTAAAAATGTCATAGCAGAAGAAGGAGCCAACCTAACGGCTAAGAAATTAAAAATCATAATTGAGAAAATGTTTTCTATTGAGGTAAGTAAGTCTACAGCACATAGACTGATGCAAAAGTTAGGTTTTTCGTATATTACTCCAAGGCCTGTGCACAATAAACAGGATAAAAATAAACAAGAAGAGTTTAAAAAAAAATCTTAATGAAACTATTGTCACGTATCCCGAAAAAGAGCTATTTTTCTTCGATGAGTCGCGGTTTGGCACACATTCAAAGATTGGACACGGGTGGTTTAAAAAAGGCATTAGGACACAGGTTAAGGTAAAATTAGGTAGGCAAAACTTTTATCTCTATAGTGCAGTTAATCCTAGAAATCGAGAGAGTTCTAGCTTATTCGTACCAAACGTCAATACTGATTGTATGAATATATTCCTTGAGCAGATGTCACAATATTTAGGAACAAGGGAGGCATTTCTTGTTGTGGATTGTGCAGGATGGCATAGATCCAAAGGTTTAAAAATACCACAAAATATTACCTTAATCTATTTACCTCCATATTCACCAGAGTTAAATCCAGTAGAGCGTTTATGGCAATATTTGAAAGACAATCTCATTAAAAATAGAATATATGACTCTGTTAGTTTATTGGAGGATACTGTATGTGCATTCATTCGTAATATTACGGAAAGTTCGATCAAAACCATTTGTTCTGTTAGTTATTTGCCTACTTATTTATGAGATTTGGTATTACTACGTATTTAAACTATAATGTTCATCATTACACGCTGGCAGGATGTCATATATAGTGTTACCCAGGTAGCTGATGTTGGGGCTTATCGTCTTTAAGATCCCAATTAGATAGAAGGTTTGTACTTTTTTCAAATCAAAGCTTGAATTTTTGCTCGAAAATCAATATATTATATATATGAAGTTTTAATTTAAGTTGTTATGTTGACCCCAATGGCAAGCTTATGTGTTGATAGCAGAACCAATCTCATGCAATATATTGCTAGAGTGCAAAAATTCCCTATGCTGTCTCAAGAGGAAGAGGTACGATTAGCAAAAAATTGGAACCAATATAAGGATATTTCTTCTGCTCATAAATTGATTACCAGCCATTTGAATTTGGTAGTGAAAATTGCAATGAAATTCAAAAATTATGGACTATTGTTGATGGACCTGGTCATGGAAGGGAATATGGGTTTAATGCATGCAGTAAAAAAGTTTAATCCTGATTTAGGGTTTCGTTTTTCAACTTATGCAGTGTGGTGGATTGAAGCTTCAATAAAAGACTTTATATTGAAATCTTGGTCGTTCGTGAAAATAGGCACAACGCAAGCACAAAGAAGATTATTTTTTAGTTTACGTAAAATAAAAAAAAGAATTTTACAGTATACAAACAGAGAGACTTTAAGCAATGAAGAAATAAAAGCAATATCTAATGAGCTTTCTGTATCCGAAGGAGATGTTCTGCAGATGAATTACCGTTTGGCTTGTAAGGATCAGTCGCTAAACGATTGCATAAAAATAGGTGATGACTCTAAAAGGGAGTTGCAAGATATGATCCCATGTAACTTGGTCAGTCAAGAAGTAACCTATCAGAATCATGAAGAAAAAGAATTAAAAGAAACAATTTTAAACAATGCACTAGCAAGCCTTAACGAAAGGGCAAGAGACATTTTTATCAGTAGATATTTGTCTGAAAACACTCAAACTCTAGATGAACTTAGTAAAAAATATTGTGTTTCAAGAGAAAGAATAAGACAGTTGGCTGAGCAGGCGATGGCTAAGGTAAAACAATATATACAATCAGAAAGTTTGAAATTTGGTTTGCATGCGTAGTTTTTTTATATTTCTAATATTTTTTTCAATAGGCGCTTTTGCATCGGTTAGTGATGTGCAATTGAGGGAAAAATACAAAGACTGGCTTGTATATACTGCATCAGAAGATGGAGAGAAAGTGTGTTACATTGTATCTTACCCTAAGACAAAAAGCGAGCATTATACAACCAATCGCAAGCCGTATGTAATGGTCAGTTATGTTGATAAAAAAGCAGATGAGGTAAGCGTTACCTCTGGTTTTCAGTATGATAAGGAGCCTGTAGCTCTCAATATCGACAAAAAAATTAAATATACACTGCCTATAATACAGGGAAGTTTTGCGTGGGCAGAGCATACAAAAATAGATCAAGATCTCATTCTAAAAATGAAGCAGGGATTATCAATGGTAGTTAATGGAAAAACAAAAACAGTGACCATTGATGATACTTATTCCCTACTTGGTTTTCAAAAAGCATATCAAAAAATGCATGGTTTATGCCATACAAAGTAAATCATTTTAACAAAATACCCAGCTATAGTATAAACTGGACTACTCTTTCAATGGAAATATAAATAGCACTTTACTTTATATAGGATGTGGATATCATTTAAAATATATTTTTGAGAGTTAGCAATGTCAGAGGTTGCAGGTGTAGATACAGAAATCAAAAAGCAAAATTCTGTGTGCGAGCAGATGCGTTTTAGCGTGAGCCGTACAAGTCTTTTAAATACATTATCCAGAGTAAGTGGAGTGGTTGAAAGGCGTAATGCAATAGATGTTTTGGCATGTATAAATATCAAAGCACAACACGGCAGCATAAAATTAATGGCAACTGATCTTGACATTTCAATGTTTGCCTCACTTGCTGCAACCGTATTAACAGAAGGAGAAGTAAAAATTTCAGCGCATACTTTACATGACATAGTGAAGAAGTTACCCGCTGATTTGGATGTCAATTTTGAAGTAAACAACCAAAGAAAATTATTGATGTCTTGCGGAAATGCAAACTTTTCTTTACCGAATGTAGTTTCAAGCAGCTTTCCTGCTCTTGAAGAAGACAATTATAAACATGATTTTATTCTACTAAATACGGACCTGATAGACTTATTAACTAAAACAAAATTTGCTGTATCACTAGATGATACAAGGTATAATTTAAATGGAATATATCTACATACAGACGAGCAGTTTCTGTACTGCGTTGCAACTGATGGTCACCGTTTATCATGTATAAAGAGACCAAAGCCTGGGAACATCAATGGCGAATTTGGTGTGATCATTCCACGTAAAACTGTTATGGAGCTGTTAAAAATATTGGACGACTGTAATGAAATTAATGTAAAACTCTCAGACAGAAAAATCAAGTTTACATGCGGTGAATATATTCTAATATCAAAATTAATAGATGGGACTTTTCCAAATTATAAAGCAGTTATTCCAGCATCTCAAGATAAGCATATGATTATTGAAAGTAAAAAACTTTCAGATGTTATAGATCGAGTTTCCGTTGTTGTATCTGATAAAGTAAAATCCATTAAATTCTCACTACAAGAAAAGCTGCTGACTCTGCATTCAAACTCTCAAGAGTGCAATGATGCAACTGAATCCATAGAAGTGGACTACAATGAAGCCCCTATAGAAATAGGGTTTAACTCGCGTTATTTACTTGATGTTCTATCCTGCATAAAAAATAAATGTAAGTTTAGCTTAGCCGATGGTAATAGTGCTACAATTATCACTGATGAAGACGATTCAAGTGTATTATATGTAGTTATGCCAATGAGAACTTAAACTTGTCATCCCGCTTCTTGTTAGCAGGATCTGGAGATACCGTGGCGGTATGACACTTATTTCACTAAGAACGTTACTTTTTATTAAATTAGTAATCTATCTTTACCAAATATAAGCCAAAAGGTGGTGCAGTAACTCCAGCTGCATTTCTTTTGCATTGGTTTAATATATTTAGCATTTCTTGTGGATTAGTTCTATTTTTTCCAAATTCAACTAAAGTACCCACAATGATCCTCACTTGGTTATGTAAAAAGGAAATAGCAGATATTTTGATGTGTATATGATTCCCATTTTGTATTATATCGATATCATCAATTGTTCTCATCGGATTTGCGGCTTGACAATCTTTTGAACGAAAACTTGAAAAGTCATGTTTTCCAAGTAGATGTTTAGCAGCTTCACGCATAATATTTACATCAAGTGGGTTAAACACTTGCCATACATAACCTGTCTCCAGAGCGGCAGGAGCATAGCGATTAACTATTCTGTATTCGTAATATCTTTTTTTTGCTGAAAACCGTGCGTGAAACGCATCATCTACAACTTCTGCATTCAGTACAACTATGGGAATTGATTTTAAATGATAATTTATTGCGTTTCTTATTCTATAAAGCTCAAATTCCTTTTCCATATCAAAATGAGCAATTTGTCCTAAAGCATGAACCCCTGCATCAGTCCTGCCACCGCAGTACAAAGTAACTTTCTCACCACTAAAATTAAATATAGCATTTTCTATGGCTTCCTGGATTGAATTAGCAGAATGTTGCTGCTTCTGCCAGCCAGAGAAACTACTACCATTGTATTCTATCGTTATTTTGTATCGCACTGCAGAGTCTATCTAACTTTCTATCTTAATATAATTTAGGTAGCTAATTTTTCTACGATAACGTTCTTCGTTATTAAAAAACCCTTGGCAGGTTGTTCACGTTTGATTATCATGGAAGTTATACAAGTTAATAAATGATCCATGGCAAACAACTCAGAAGAAAGAAATAATGATAAGCAAAAAGCATTAGATAACGCAATAAGCCAGATTGAAAAAGCATTTGGTAAAGGTGCAATAATGAAGTTGAAGCAAAACCCTGTAGAGAAAATAGACACAATATCCACAGGATCAATTGCGCTTGATTCGGCTCTAGGTGTTGGAGGTTTGCCAAAAGGACGTATAATTGAAATATTTGGTCCCGAGAGTTCTGGTAAAACCACTCTTGCCTTGCACGTGATTGCTGAAGCACAAAAAAAAGGAGGATCATGCGCATTTATCGATGCAGAACATGCATTGGATGTCTTATATGCTCGTAAACTTGGGGTAAGCACTGATGATTTAGTAATTTCGCAACCAGACACTGGGGAACAAGCATTACACATTGTTGAGTACTTAGTGTGTTCTGGTGCGGTTGATGTGATAGTTATTGACTCTGTTGCAGCGTTAACTCCAAGAGCTGAAATTGAAGGTGATATGGGTGATCAACATATGGGGCTGCAAGCAAGGCTTCTAAGTCACGGGCTACGAAAGCTAACCTCTGCCGTTTCAAAAGCGAACTGTATATTGATATTTATTAATCAAATTCGTATGAAAATAGGAGTAGTGTATGGAAATCCTGAAACTACCACGGGTGGAAATGCATTAAAATTCTATACTTCTGTAAGGCTTGACATAAGAAAAGTTGGTGTAATAAAAGACAAAGAAAATATTACAGGCAATGAAACAAGAGTTAAAGTTGTAAAAAATAAAGTTGCTCCTCCATTTAGAGAAGCGAAATTTGATATAATGTACAATGAAGGTATATCAAAACTCGGAGAAATAATAGATATGGGAGCAAAGCTTGGTGTGCTTGAAAAAGCAGGTGCTTACTATTCATATAACAATACACGTCTTGGACAAGGAAGAGAGAATGTAAAAACTTACCTAAAAACAAACAAAGAAGTCGCAAATGAAATAGAAATGAAAATCAGAGATTTACTCAGAAATCATGATAATTCTATTATAATAGACGAGGATAGTGAGCAACTTTTAGAAGAATCAGTGTTCTGATCTAAACTTAGTTTGTGTTGGATGGGTTGTTACAGTATGACGGTGTGTGCTAATCTGTAATGTTACCTTGTATCAAGAGGACTTTGCTGAAGCAGTTAAAAAAAGCTTTTCATGAGAAATTATAAATGATAAATTGTTAACAATAGGTTATTGTGAATAAGATTATGTGTTTTAGTTTACCTAATATAAACAGGGAAGGTTATTTATTTATAGTCGTTGCCTTTATAGTAACGTGTATAGCATTCTCTATATCTTGGGGGTTTGGTGTTACGTGCTTGTTTCCGACATTATTGTGTACTTATTTCTTTCGCGATCCAACAAGAGCTGTGCCAAACAATAAGGATCTTATATTAAGTCCTGCTGATGGTGTGATTTCAAAAATTGAAGAAGTTAATTGTCCTTTATCGGCAGAAAATGGAGAAGAGAAGAAGTTCACGCTTGTTAGCATATTTTTAAGTGTTTTGAACGTCCATGTGAACCGTATACCAATATCTGGTACGATAAAGGAAATGAATTATAAAAAAGGCAAGTTTGTATCCGCAATGAGCAATAGGTCTAGTAATGAAAATGAAAAGCAGGTTATTGTGATTGAATACGAAAAGGGAAAAGAAATTATTGTGGAGCAAATAGCTGGATTAATTGCACGTCGTATCGTTTGTAATTTAGGAGTATCCCAGAATGTGAAAGCAGGTGAAAGGTTTGGAATTATAAGATTTGGTAGTAGAGTGAATATTTATGTTCCTGCTGATATAGAAGTCAGAGTTTCAGAAGGGCAAACTGTTATTGGTGGTGAAACAATTATAGCAAACTTAAATAAGGAAAACGTTCAAGAGAAGCTTACTTTTGACGTTATATGAATAACGATGGAAGTAACAGTAGATTCTTACCTATTACTAAATTATTCCCAAACTTTATAACTTTATTGGGTTTATGTTCTGGTCTCACTTCACTTAAATTTACATTTAATGAACAATGGGAATTCTCAGTAATTTTTATCATCATTGCAGCAATAATAGATGGAATGGATGGCAGAATAGCTAGAATTCTAAAATCAACTAGCGATTTTGGAGCCCAGCTTGATTCTTTTGCAGATTTTCTAAATTTTGGTGCAGCGCCTGCATTTCTTTTGTATTTTTGGAAGCTAAACGAAATCAAAGTCATAGGTTGGATTTTAGTAATGATATACGTAATCTGCATATCAATAAGACTTGCAAGATTTAATGTTTCGCTACACTCAGAACAATCACACTGGGAAAAATTTTTCTTTTCTGGTGTTCCAGCTCCAGTGTGTGCTTTACTTTCTTTGTTACCAATAATTATTACCTTTCAATCTCATGAGAGTGAATACTTACTTCTCATAGAGCGATTTTTTAACACAAGAAACGTAGCTTGTTACTTTCTGGCCATTTCATTTTTTTCGATAAGTCACATTCCAACTTTCTCTGCAAAATATATTTATGTTCCCAAAAGCCTATCCTATATATTTGTGTCATTTTTTGGAGTACTTATTATATTTTTCATCAGTAAGCCCTGGATGACGCTACCAATTTTAGGTGTAGTGTATGTACTTACTATTCCAGTAAGCACTGGGCTTTATATATATTACTCGTATAAAGCTCGTTAGCTATAAGTTGTAATAAAAAGTAGTGAGCAGCATGATTGTAAAAATAAGTGAACTGTTAAATTCATTTCTGTACATAAAGATATTCAACATTCCATTTATAATTATTTGGGTAATTGCAACTGGGGTTTTTTGTACCATCCAATTCAAATTCACTAACTTTAGATTGTTCAAGCATGGAATACAGACGCTATTCAATCTAAAGTGTAATAACAATGGCATAATCACTCATATTCAAGCGTTTGCAACAGTAATTTCAGGAACAGTTGGTCTTGGAACAATATCAGGAGTTGCAATAGCTATCACAATAGGGGGCCCAAGTGCAGTTTTTTGGATGGTAATTACCGGAATACTTGGTATGTCGATAAAGTTTGCCGAGGTGGTGCTTGCATTCACCTATCGCTCTGAAAATGCAACTGGCGGGGCTTTTTATTACATGAAGTACGGGCTTGCAAAAATTGGATTTGCAAAAACTGGTAGATTTCTTGCCTTTACTTATGCGATTATGCTACTTATTGCAATGATTTTGGGCGGTATACCATTTCAAGCGAATCAGATAGCAGCATTGTCAAATAACCTCTTCGAATACAACGCATCTATTATTATATCCCTGCTTGTCTTTATTGTAATATTGGGAGGAATAAAGCGCATTGCTTTCGTTTCAACGAGCTTAGCACCAATTATGATAGTGCTATATATGGGTATGTGTATATATTTAATTTATGTAAACAGAAGTAATTTGCTGAATGCTCTATCCATAATATTCCAAGACATCTTCAATAAATCAGCTATAGGAGGCGGAGTATTGAGCGGATTAATAGCAGGAGTGAGAAGATCAGTGTTTGCTAACGAAGCAGGTACCGGAACAGCAGCTATAGCACATTCAGCTGTAAAAGAAGAAGATCCAATTAAAGTTGGATGCGTTGCAATGATTGCACCACTTATAGACACAATATTAATCTCATTTTTGACTGGTATCGTGATAATTATTACTGGTATGCATAGCACTGATAACGTGGGTGATATTACACTAATTAGTTCGGTATTTTCAACAGTTTTGCCCTTGTTCAGCAAGTTAGTTTTTCCGCTAATGATGTTTTCCTTTGCATTTTCTACAATAATAGCTTATTGTTACTACTGTGAAGTTGCTCTGCTGTATTTATTTGGTAATAAAAAAATACTGATACCGTTCCAAATTCTTATAGTGGTTTCAGTGTATATTAGTTGTATACCAAAAAATATAGAATTTATATCTTACCTAGGCGACAGTTTGTTCATGTGCCTTATGATTCCAAATGCTGTTGCAATATATCTACTAAGAAGGGAAGTTTTGAATACAATAGATTCTTATTACAATTCTAAAGGGTATTAACATGATTTATAGATTACTTTGTATGGTGTTATTTTGCCTATTGTTTAATGATGTGTACGCTGCTTCAGGTTTTTATGAAAGTTATGATGCTGTGTTGAATGGAATAAATAACTTCATGAATGAAGTGCTGTTTTTCAAAATCCTTTACGTGCCATTTATAATCTTTCTACTAGCTTTTGGTTATGTGTTTCTAACATTACGTTTTGGATTTCTCAACATAAGAATGTTTAAGCATGCGTTTGCTATTTTATGTGGAAAATATGACACGAATCACCATGATGGTCATATTACGCATTTTCAGGCATTTATGACTGCACTTTCAAGCACAGTAGGCCTTGGAACTGTTGCTGGAGTCGCAATTGCAGTTTCAATGGGAGGGCCAGGAGCGGTGCCTTGGATGATGATTACAGGTTTTTTTGGTATGTCAGCAAAATTTGCCGAAGTGACTTTAGCATTTAGACATAGAACAGAAGATCAGGAGCAATTGTTTAGTGGTCCCTTTCAGTATATAAGGAATGGTCTGGAGGAATTTGGATTTAAAAAACTTGGTATTGTTTTAGCTGCAATATATGCAGTATTCTTTGTATTATCAGGTCTTGGTGGAAGTGTAGCGTTTCAAACCAACCAAATGGTTTCAATATTATCTGGCTATTCAAGTTGGGTAGATGGTCATTCTTGGTTTCTTTCTTCCATAATCTCTGCGCTGCTTGCTCTAGTGATTATTGGCGGAATTAAAAGGATAGCTAGAGTATCTTCTGCACTAGTGCCTATTATGTCACTCATATATATATGTAGCTGCCTTATTATTATTGGATTTAATATCCACAATCTTGGTCACACATTTAAGATATTATTTTCCAGCATGATAGATTTTAATGCTGTTGGCGGAGGGATGGTAGGAGCATTTGTTGCTGGAATTCAAAGAGCAATTTTTGCCAGCGAAGCTGGTGTCGGCTCTGCTGCAATTACTCATGCAACAACTAAAGATGAAGAACCAGTAAGAACTGGGCTTGTTGCTATGATAGAACCGTGTTTTGATACAATGCTCACTTGCTGTTTAACTGGAATAACGATAGTAATAACAGGTGCATACCAGACTAGTGTTGGTGAAGGGATATTAATCACTCAAAAGGCATTTGAAACTGTTTCTTCATGGTTTCCTATACTTTTAACCATAGCTGCACCTTTGTTTGCATTTTCTTCAGTAATTTCGTTTGTATATTGTTGTGAAATGGGGTGGCTATATTTATTCGGTGCAAAAAGTATAGTGATATATCGCATAGCAGTAATAATTGTAGCGTTTTTTTCTGCTCTTTCTAAAGATATAATGGCTATTGCCAATATCGGTGGAACTTTGTTCTCTTGTTTAGCTCTCATCAACATGACAGCGCTTATACTGTTTAGTAATCAGATTAACGATGAAGTTCAGTGCTACCTAAAAAGGCTGAGGAATAATAAAATTAATTAAATTTTGGCATATGAAGGTACAACAACAGATGTCATTCCAGTGCCATCTTCTTGTTATAGCAAAACTCCCTCTTGTCATCCCAAAATTCCCTCTTGTCATCCCAGTGCGTGACACTGGGATCTATTTTGTATATAGTTCCACCATAGTGTTATGTTTTAATGTAAAATTTTATATTTATCTACTAGGTTCGTTTGCGAACAAAATTCGCTGGATCCCAGTGTTACGCACTGGGATGACAAGAGAGAGGATGCTAGAATGATGGAGAGGTACGTAATCCTTATACTATCCTACATATTAGGTTCAATACCGTTTAGCTTAATCATTACAAGAATAAAAGGGATAAACTTAAGAGAAGTAGGTTCAGGAAACATTGGCGCTACAAACGTTGCAAGAACAGGAAATAAATGTCTTGCTGCTCTGGCATTACTTCTGGATTCCTTAAAAGGATTCATCGCCGTTTATATAGCACAACAATTTTGTGATAATAACGATTTTTATATATATGTATCTGCAATTTTAGCAGTTTTAGGGCACATGTTTCCTATTTGGCTAAAATTTAAAGGAGGTAAAGGAGTTGCAACAACTCTGGGAGTGTTGATAGCGTTTAACATACCTGTGGCATTAGTGTTTATATTTGTTTGGCTAGCAGTGTTTTTTACCTTTCGATATTCTTCCCTTGCTTCCTTGACGGCTACTATAGTGGCTGTAGCATGGTCCTTTTTTTTTCAGAGGAATTTGTTTTTAACATTACTAGTTATAGGAACACTAGTTTTTCTCAAGCACTACAAGAATATTATGAATCTTCTGCAAGGCAAGGAACATAAATTTTTATAAGCGTGCTGACTCTGCTGCTATATTACTAACAGATACTTCATGCGAGAAACGACTTGAGACCACTTCTTCTACTTCTTTTATCATTTCTTCCATGCTTTTTCCACTTTTCTTACATGCATCATCAAGTGCTAATTTTAGCTTGCGTATATCATTCTCTTCTAGCATCTTATTCATTTCTTTTTTCGTTATCTCTAATTTTTTTAGTAAGATGTTCTCCATTATCTCTCTTTCATCACCTTTATACTGGCTACTTAGTCTGCTATACGCAATGCAACACTTCTTTTCTCGTGGCAAGGCTGACAGATTTTGCAATGTAGCATCTACTTGAACTTCTATAGGGTTAACTTTCCTAGCCTTTTCAGCAGCTTCTGACCTAAATTTCTCGACTTCTCCTATTATTATTTTGTTAGCTATTCTTTTAGCTCCATCCAAAGATGAATCCTTGAGAGAAAAATCTGTCTTGAGTAAATTTTGGTTTAAAAGCTCTAGAAAAACTTTTTCTTTTATATTTGTTATTAAGTTTATTATACGCTCATCTCCTAATTCGAAATTCCGATCAGCACAACATCTTGTGTTTGTTTTTTGTGCAATATAAAAAGATAAGTGCTCATCCAATAATTCTACTAACTTTATAGAACTAATATCTTTCATTAACGCCAGCACAACTTGCTCACTGTATTGAGAAGTGAAACTCAATAATTTTCTCATTAAAGGAATACTTACTTCTGAAATAAAATCATCAACTATCTTCTGATTTTCATTATCTTTATGGTTATTTTGAACTGTATGCCAAGCCTTAAGAATTTCTTTACTGTTTTTCTTGTTTTTTAACCTGTCTAACATAAACTCACGTGCTTTATTTTGTGCTTCTGAGAGCAACATTTCCCTTGGGGGAGTAAATCTAATTTCTGGATCAGGATGAATACCCTCTAGCGTACTTAACATCCTGTAGACAATACCGGTAAAACAGGTGTTAGGGATTCGCTCTTTTCTAGAGAAAGTTTGGCTATCAAGCAAATTTGTAATTAACGCGTCTTTTTTATTTTTTACAGCTTCTCTGTCTCCATCATTGCAGGCTTTCAGAACTAAAAGTAAAATCTGTCCACCTGTAAAGCCAGAGCTATGCTTTTGATCATCTTTGCAAAAGTCATTTAAAAATGTAATTACTCTTCCTTTATTTTCATCACTAAGTGCGTCCAGAGAAGGCAAGTATTGTTCAGTAGGAGATAGACCTACCAGGATAAAAGTCGGAATCCTGTAGCTTGGGTAGCAGCATGGAGGGAAACCAAAATGTTGAAGCCTACCGACAACATTATCGTAGGATAATGGCGAATTACCAGGCCGTAGCGAAAGCGAATACACAGATTGCCTCGAAAGGAATATTCTGAAGGTCGAGCCATCTTGGTACTGGCGAAGACAGAATAGACCAGACGAAAAACGAATGAAACGATAGGTCTACTTCAGCGGGGTGTTAGTAACGGCATGGCAATGAGGACATACAAAGCAACTGGAGAAGCCCTCCTCATCCCAAGGAGAAATACCTTGGAGAGGTAGGTTCTATAACTGGAAAACAGGAAGTGAACTGAAGATGAGAGGTTGGCAGATGGGTGCGTAGTAGTGAAGAAGTGAGGTAATACCAATTCCTAAAAATAAATAGAGGAATAAAGAAAAATTTCTAAAATAGAATAATTTAAGAATTAGTGGGGAGTTATGGCAGGAAAAAGTAAAGCAATAGGAGAAGAATTATATAATAAGTGTAACCTGGAATTAAAGAAGCACGGCATAAGAGGAGAGATAGGAAGAAGATTACAGGCAATAATATCTGCAAAAGAATATGGAATAACAAAAGTTGCTCAAATATACCGAATTACTAGAACTACATTGATGAAGTGGATTACAAGATTTAAGGAAGGAGGAGTCAATGCGTTTAAAATACAACCAGGACGTGGAGTAAAGCCGAAGTTGAGCTACAAGCAGCAAGAAGAAATTAAAAATGTCATAGCAGAAGAAGGAGCCAACCTAACGGCTAAGAAATTAAAAATCATAATTGAGAAAATGTTTTCTATTGAGGTAAGTAAGTCTACAGCACATAGACTGATGCAAAAGTTAGGTTTTTCGTATATTACTCCAAGGCCTGTGCACAATAAACAGGATAAAAATAAACAAGAAGAGTTTAAAAAAAAATCTTAATGAAACTATTGTCACGTATCCCGAAAAAGAGCTATTTTTCTTCGATGAGTCGCGGTTTGGCACACATTCAAAGATTGGACACGGGTGGTTTAAAAAAGGCATTAGGACACAGGTTAAGGTAAAATTAGGTAGGCAAAACTTTTATCTCTATAGTGCAGTTAATCCTAGAAATCGAGAGAGTTCTAGCTTATTCGTACCAAACGTCAATACTGATTGTATGAATATATTCCTTGAGCAGATGTCACAATATTTAGGAACAAGGGAGGCATTTCTTGTTGTGGATTGTGCAGGATGGCATAGATCCAAAGGTTTAAAAATACCACAAAATATTACCTTAATCTATTTACCTCCATATTCACCAGAGTTAAATCCAGTAGAGCGTTTATGGCAATATTTGAAAGACAATCTCATTAAAAATAGAATATATGACTCTGTTAGTTTATTGGAGGATACTGTATGTGCATTCATTCGTAATATTACGGAAAGTTCGATCAAAACCATTTGTTCTGTGAGTTATTTGCCTACTTATTTATGAGATTTGGTATTAGCTATAGATCCCGCTAACAAGCAGCGGGATGACGAGGTCTTTCGATAGTAAATCTTACCTGTGTTAGCTATACCAAAAAATCAAGAGTAAAAAAGTCGTGTAACTCTATTTATTCATTAATAAAATCTTTGTCTTTTCCCAAAAATTAGTTAAAATGTAGAATATTTTGTGTTATTAAGTTAGCACTTGACTTAACTTTAGTTGTTACTTAGACTGCTAAAGTGGAATTTTAATTTTTTTACGAGGACAATTATGCATTATAAAAAGTTTTTTTCAGCAGCCGCTTTAGCAACGTTGCTAAGTTTATCAAACTCTGCTTTTTCAGATCCTGTTGGTCCAATAAGTGATGAAGAAACTAGCTACTACGTTCGTTTGCAATACAACGGTGAAATTTTACCTCTTTTCACAAAAGTTGATGGTATTACCTATAAGAAAGACAATAATGATTACAGTCCATTAAAAGCGTCTTTTATAGCTGGTGGTGGTGCATTTGGTTACAAAATGGACGACATCAGGGTTGATGTTGAAGGGGTTTATTCGCAACTAAGCAAAAATAATGTTACAGGTGCAGCATTTAACCCAGATACTGTTGCAGACAGTTTAACAGCAATTTCAGGACTAGTTAACGTTTATTACGATATAGCAATTGAAGATATGCCTATCACTCCATATGTTGGTGTTGGTGTTGGTGCAGCGTATATTAGCACACCTTTGGCAACTGCTGTGAGTAGTCAAAATGGTAAATTTGCTTTTGCTGGTCAAGCAAGAGCTGGTGTTAGTTACGATGTAACTCCAGAAGTCAAACTTTACGCTGGAGCTCGCTATTTCGGTTCTTATGGTGCTAACTTTGATAAAACTCACGAAGACGGCAAAGGGGAACTCAAAGTTCTTTACAGCACTGTTGGTGCAGAAGCTGGAGTAGCGTTTAATTTCTAGTCTATCTCAATCTTGTTATCCCAGTGGGTTTTTTCTTGTCATTCAAGTAGCATGACACTGGGGTGGCTTTGTTGCATAGCGTTCAGAAAAACTAGTGATTACTGACTAAATTCATTATAAAATGACGATTTAAGGATAAATATGCCACAAAAAATGAGAGTCAGTAACCAAAACGAATATAACAAGTTTCTAGAAAAAAGAGGAAATATTTTTCATGATATCAACGAAGCCATAGAAAATTGGTATGAAATTGGGCCAAAATGCAGGGTGGCAACAATATTTACAGCAACAAAGTGGTAATTTTGATACATATAATAACCCATCTGTTCAGAATAGGTTTGAGACAAACAGTCGGGTTTATAAAATGATATTTGCAACGTAATTGGTATGCCTAAATTTGAAATAGTCGCATAAAATTATTTACTCTGGAAAAAACTTACGTTGCTATGCAACAAAGCCATCCCAGTGTCTGCTGCTTGCATAGCATTTATCTACCAAAACAATGGTCATGCAAGAGGCTTAATGACTTTGCTTGGATGTGTGATATAATTTAAATTGTAAGGTCTAAAAAATACTAGCATGAATGAAGTGATAACATTTGGTTGTCGTCTAAATTTTTACGAGAGTGAGTTAATCAAAGAAGCATTAAAAAAAGCAGAAAGAAAAAATGTTGTTGTGGTACATAGCTGTGCAGTGACAAACGAAGCAGAACGCCAAGTAAAGCAAAAAATACGTAAGATCTATAAAAACGACCCAAGTAAAGAAATTATCGTAGTTGGTTGTGCTGTTCAGTTGGATCCAGAAGTTTACAGTAGCATTCCTGGTGTAAGTAAAGTGCTCGGTAATCAAGATAAGCTAAAAGCTGAAAATTACTTACTAAATGACGATAAAATCTTAGTCAGTGATAACCAAGTAAACAAATCAGAACCTGTTCTAATTAATGGATTTGAAGATAAATCAAGGGCATTTATTGAAATTCAAAATGGTTGTAATCATAGCTGCACATTTTGCTCAATTACTGAGGCAAGAGGGAATAATCAATCTGTGCCAATAAACAGTATTATAGAGCAAATTAGGATCTTTGTAGAAAATGGATATCAAGAAGTAGTGTTTACAGGTGTTGATATTACTGACTTTTGTACAGATTTGTTTGCTAAGCCATCACTTGGTTCAATGATTAGGAGAGTTTTAAAAGATATACCAGAGTTGAAGAGGCTAAGACTTTCCTCTATCGATGTTGCTGAAGTTGACGACGAATTAATGGATTTAATAGCTAATGAGTCAAAACTTATGCCTCATTTACACTTGAGTCTACAATCTGGCAATAATTTAATACTAAAGAGAATGAAACGTCGTCACAACAGAGAACAAGTAATAGAATTTTGTCATAAAATGAAGAGTTTGAGGCCTAATATAGCATTTGGCGCTGATATTATTGCTGGATTTCCAACAGAAACTGATGAAATGTTTCAGGATACAGTTGATTTACTGAAAAAAACAAATATAGTTTACCTACATGCTTTTCCATATTCAGAGCGGAAGAATACACCTGCTGCACGAATGCCACAAGTACCAGAGAATGTGCGTAAAGAACGAGTAAAAAATTTAAGAGAAATGAATAGAGAAATGATGAGTAGCTTTTATCAATCTTTGATAGGCACTGAACAAAGTGTTCTGGTTGAGCAAAATAATGTCGGTAGAACAGAAAATTTTGCATTAGTAAAGCTTGAATCAAAAGCTCAAGCCAAGAGTATTGTGAAAGTTAATGTTAAAGGAGTGGAAAATAATTATCTAATTGGAAATATTCTTTCTTAATTTTTGTACATTAAAGAAATATATGATATAGTAGTTATACTATAAATGATAATTATGGGTTCATTTGTGATAACTAAAATATCTATTACTTTATTTTTGATTTTCATTCCATGTGTCTATTTTTTTATTACTTATATTAGTAATACACACATTGAGCAAGTACAACTCTTAAAACTAGAAACGGACAATAATGAAGATGTAATGCATTCTGAAGAGGTTACTGAGAAAAAAATACTAATAAATGATTTAAAATATCAAGAACTTGAAAGTAGTCCTACTGAACAACCTTCTATTCTCCAAGTAGCTGATCAGAAAAATATGTGGTCACGTATTGCAGATCAAGCTGATAATGAGCAGCCTACAAAAGAAAAATCAAAAAAACTTGATTTTTATGTTAGTGCTAACGGTGGTAAGGTATACCATGATAATTCAGAAACATTTGTAAAGGGTATAAAGGCAATAGGGGAGAGAGTCCTAACTTTAGTTAAAAGTCATTATGGTTTTATGATAAAAAATATAGTGGCAAATGAAATTAAAAGCATAAAAGAATTTAATGGTAAAATTGATTTCCAATGGGTTAACAGCATATCTTTAGGTTACTATGCTGGAGAAAATGGCCGAGTTGATTTTGAAGCCATGTATTCTAGAGCCAATATTGAAAATAGTAATTCTCCTCTGGTATTTGATAAATCAGCAAGTATATTTGCGTTTTTGTTAAACTTATATTATAATCCCAGCTTTCAGGATACGCAATTTGCTCCATACATCGGCCTTGGTATAGGACCAACAGTTTTTAGATTAAAAAGAATTAATGGATCACACCAAAGTTCAATGCCACTTAATGTTCCTTGGTTTGCTTATCAAATAAAGCTTGGTATTAACTATTCAATAATCCCAGAAGTCAAAACCTTTCTCGGCTATCGTTACTTTAGCGTTCCGATACCTGTTGCAGATGACATATCTACTCATAATATTGAAGTTGGTTTGATATTTAATTTTTAGTAGTGATTTAATATATATATAAATTCTTATCTTTTCTATCTAACAAACCAAATGTTGGTACGATTGTTGCTTTTAAAAAAATGACAGTTTCTACTGTTCTAATGTTATTCGCTAGCCTTTTTGACTTCTGATGTAATGTAGCTTTAAAGCTTTGCTTATCTTCTCTATGTTCTATAAGCCCGCCGATTACCATAATTTCACCGCTCTTAATTTTTAACATAGAGTTCATTTCTCTGATTTCAACAATTGGAATGTCGCTATTTAATTTCATTTTACTCTGCTGTGCGATGTACTCTATATCTGGATCTTTAATGTAGCCGTTAATTCTTGATAAAGTTGGATGTATATCCATGAATATTTCACTAGTATCAATGTTAATGCTTGGGTGGATTATTAGCACAACACCTATTGGGACACTATTCATCTTGGTAATTAAGGTCTGATTAGAGTTTCTAGTATCTTTTTGTATATCGGAAGTAAAATAAATATGGTTTTTGGTAAATGAAATCATCGCTTGCTGATTATTTATAGCATGTACTCTAGGGCTTGAAATTACAGTTGAAGCGCCAAATTTGTCTAAATTTTTTACTAAATCTCCTAGATCACTCGCACCAAAGTTCATTGCTAGGTTAATAATGGAGTTATCTTGATTTATTATAGACTTAGTTCCATCGCGTAAGTCATTTAAGTTTATACCAGAAAGATATTTGTCATCTAACACAACTTCAACTATTTTTGCCTCTATCATTACTTGAGAAGACGCTAATTTCTTAACCTTATTAATATATTCTTCAACAGCTTTATGGATATCTTTTCTAGCATTCAAAATAATAACACCAGCTTCTCTGTTGGATGAAAGGAATTCGCCATCATCCACCCCGTTAACATCCATTATTGCATTCAAGCCTTTTTCTAATAAATTCCATAAGTCACTACTGTATTGAGACTTCATAACATTGTTATAGTCCCTATCAGTGTGACTTCCATCACTGTTAGTAATATTGTTACTAATGACGAAACTGCTTTGAGCAGAATGTTGAATATTAATGAAGTCTGCATAATAATTTTGCGCGTATGGCAAGTCCTGCTCAATTCTAATTACACCATTGCTTGTTGAGTAACGCAATTTGGCGCTATTTGCTATACTCTGAATTACTTCATTTATATTCTTATCTTTTAGCTTTAAAATAATATTACCTGATATTTTTGGGTCTATATCCAAGTTAACGTCAGAAAGTTTTCCTATCTCAATCAGCAAATCTTTTACTGATACTTCTTCACTAACATTAATAGAAATAAGCTGATTACTGATTGTGAGATCGGGAAACTCTATTGGTAAAGGCATAATTTCTGGTATTGCCGGTTCATTAATCTCCAAAGAGGTGTTGTATTGCTGCAACGAATAATCGTGCTCACCTATATCATGATGATCTTCGTTGCCTATATTAGTGAGATGTTGCTTAGTAGGCAGGTGTGTGCAAGAAATAATGAAGAGGAGTATTAAGCATTTAAAAATAGCCATTAGAACAGCATATAGATCTATACTAATAGATTTCTATAAAAATATTAAAAATGTATTTAATCTCATTTTCATTCAACAGATAATTGTCATATATTAGCTTGACCTGCACTGGCTATATGTTTTTTTTGTACGCCCCTCTTGTACTTAAATGTAGAGTAAATTTTCCAGCATAGCCTTAGTTTTTTTATATATTTTACTTCTTTCTCTATATTTAATAATAGGCTTAAAAATAAATGGCAAGCCTATAATTGTTAAGCTTAGAGCTAGGGTTGAAAGTATACAACAGGCTTTGTGTTTACTATGTAGCTCTTTCAGGTAAAGCATCAAAAATCTACAAAATTTTTTGTAATTTTCTTCGATGTTTTTTTTGCTATGAGCCTTGCTAATGAATATATCTATTGCGGTATGACCGTTATTACACTTAATGTTAAGGTCTGCACCTTTTTCTGTTAACAGCTGAGCTATATCAAAATAATCCTTTTGAACAGCAAGATGTAGAGGTGCAAAACCTTGTTGCTCACAAATGTTCATATTGGCTCTAACTTCCAATAACATTTTCACAATTTTTGTATGGCCTTTTTTAACTGCCAGTAGCAAGGGAGTTCTGTTACATTTAGTAACAGCATTAATGTTTACCTTAAGCTTCAATAAGAGCTTAACTGTTTTAGTGTTACCATTATGGCTAGCTTTATGCAGCCTGGCGTTGCCATTAAAATCTTGATCATTTGCATCTATTCCTTTTGATACAAGAAATGTTACCATTTTTCTATTATTATGCTCAATAGCGCAATCTAATGCATCAAAACCATGGTTGTTTTTTGTGCAAAAAAACTCTTTAAGTTTAATTTCATCGTTACTTGCTTGCTGTCTTTTTGCAATAAGTTTAACTATTTGCATTTTGTTGTTATACGCTGCTAGGAAAAGCGTAGTGTTATTTTCTGCATCTTTGGCTTCTATATTTGCACCTTTCTTTATCAGATATTCTATAATTTCTGCTCTGCTGTCATAATGTGCAGTGCATTGATAGATAGTTAAAAACAAAGGAGTGCGAAAATTGTTATCTTCACATTCGAGATTTGCTCCGCTATCAATTAAAATTTGGACGCTTTTTTTAGAACCGTATAGTGAAGCTATATGAAGAGGAGTATAGCCCTCTTTAGCGTCTTTTTCATTAATTTTTGCGCCTTTTGTTATCAAAAAATCTATTAATTCCGTGTCATCTTGTAGTGCAGCAAGGTGCAGTGGAGTGAATCCATTTTTATCCTTGGAATTGATTGTCAGTTGATTAACAAAAAGTTTAGCAATTTTCTTGTGTCCATGCATAATGGCGTAATGCAGTGGGTTTCTATTTTCGTTGTCTACGACATTAAAATCAGCTTCGTGGTCTAGCAATGATTTTACTCCAACTAAATCACCTTCTTTTGTGAACTTATGCAAGAGAGTGATTCCACTTGCATCTTTTGAGTTAATATCAAATCCATTTTCTACTAATTGGTTTATATCTTCCTCACGCGCCATATCACTTAAGTCTCTAATTGAACCCTTTTCGCGTTAATAATACTCCTACTTGATTAAGTTTAAATGAATCTGTGAGAAATGGCTAAGATACTATGCATTCTTGCATAACAAACTTTTGGCAGCGCATTGGATGAAACAAAAAAACCACTTGACAAACTCTGCCAGCCCCCTTATTATGACAGTGAAGCTATTGTATTTGCTTTCGCCAATCTGCAGATTAAAAGGTAAGGATTACTTAATGTATCGGCGTCTTATGTTCAATTTTTTGCAATATATAGATACTGTATGTCTTTACAAAACTTCATCTACATCTATATTTTTATCTAAATAAGCTGAACGCGCTTACAAGTAACCGTTCACGGAGATAAGGTGGTTTACAAAGTAAGTATAAAAGTGTAAAGAGATAGGAAGCTAAATATGGAATGGGTAAATGACAACAGTGCTGCAAGAAAAGGTTGTAGCAGAAAACGCTAATCTCAAGGAAGAAATAAAAGCACTGATCAGAGAAAATGATAGCTTGAAAGCAAAAATAGTTGAATTAGAAGACAAATTGGGCTTAAATTCGCAAAATTCATCGCTGCCACCATCACGAGATATATATCGTAAGAAAGCAAAAAAGAAAAGTGATAAAAAACCAGGAGGTCAGCCAGGACATAAGGTGCATAAGCGTGAATTAATGGCTGCAGACGAGGTAGTGAGATGCACAATTGATACAATTTGTATGTGTGGAGGTAAGATTACTTTAGAAGATGAAATTATTCATCAGAAGGCAGAGTTGCCAGAAATTAAGCCAATTGTAACTGAGTACAGGTTGCAAAGAGGACATTGTAGAGTATGTAATAAAAGAATTACAGCAAATTTACCCGAAGGTGTTGCAAGAGATTTTCTAGGACCCAATGCTAAAACAGTTATAAGCAGCCTTAGCGGCTTTTTTATTAACTCAAAAAGAGAGGTACAGCAAATTTTGGGCAGTATTTTTAATCTAAATATAAGCCTTGGTTTAGTCTCAAATACTGAACGCAGGGTATCGAAGAAGTGTGCATCTGAATATGAGAAAATGAAGGAAGAGTTGCAAGGAAGCGAGTATTTGCATATAGACGAAACAGGGCACAGAAATCAAGGAAAGAGAGGCTGGAGTTGGGTAATAACAAACAAAGCGTTGACACTTCTGAAGGTAAGCGAGTCTCGTGGTAAGAAGGTGTTGAAGAGTTTACTGCCAGAATATGATGGTATATTTGTGAGCGATAGATACGCTGTATACAATTACTTCAATCGTGAAAATAGACAGATATGTTGGGCACATCTGGCAAGAGATTTTGAGAGATTTGCCCATAGTAAAAATGTTGAAGTGAGCAAAATTGGCCAAGCACTAAAATCGCTCAGCAATAAGGTGTTTGTAGTAGATAAGGCAAAAAAACAAAATTTGATAGATAATTTGAGATTTTATCGACTGGTGCGAAAAATTCGGAAAAGGGTAAAACATTTTTTACGTAAAATGACGAGGGTTGCAAATAGCACTCAAGCTTCAAGAATGGCCGCTAAGATGTTACGATCTGAGGATATGATGTGGAAGTTTTTAAGAAAACCTGAAGTGATAGAAACAACTAATAACCTTGCAGAACGGCAAATTAGACGGTACGTAATTTATCGTAAAAACAGCTTTTTCACCTGGTCAGAACGTGGAGAAAGATTCGTGGAAAGAATGTTGTCGATATTTTTGACATCACGTCTAAATGGCCAGAACCCCTTTCAAAAGCTACAGAATCTAGTAGCTGTCACTGCTTAGTTCTTTAATTCATTCTCACAATCCGTGAACGGTTACGAAAAAGCTGTTTTTACGATAAATTACGTACCGTCTAATTTGCCGTTCTGCAAGGTTATTAGTTGTTTCTATCACTTCAGGTTTTCTTAAAAACTTCCACATCATATCCTCAGATCGTAACATCTTAGCGGCCATTCTTGAAGCTTGAGTGCTATTTGCAACCCTCGTCATTTTACGTAAAAAATGTTTTACCCTTTTCCGAATTTTTCGCACCAGTCGATAAAATCTCAAATTATCTATCAAATTTTGTTTTTTTGCCTTATCTACTACAAACACCTTATTGCTGAGCGATTTTAGTGCTTGGCCAATTTTGCTCACTTCAACATTTTTACTATGGGCAAATCTCTCAAAATCTCTTGCCAGATGTGCCCAACATATCTGTCTATTTTCACGATTGAAGTAATTGTATACAGCGTATCTATCGCTCACAAATATACCATCATATTCTGGCAGTAAACTCTTCAACACCTTCTTACCACGAGACTCGCTTACCTTCAGAAGTGTCAACGCTTTGTTTGTTATTACCCAACTCCAGCCTCTCTTTCCTTGATTTCTGTGCCCTGTTTCGTCTATATGCAAATACTCGCTTCCTTGCAACTCTTCCTTCATTTTCTCATATTCAGATGCACACTTCTTCGATACCCTGCGTTCAGTATTTGAGACTAAACCAAGGCTTATATTTAGATTAAAAATACTGCCCAAAATTTGCTGTACCTCTCTTTTTGAGTTAATAAAAAAGCCGCTAAGGCTGCTTATAACTGTTTTAGCATTGGGTCCTAGAAAATCTCTTGCAACACCTTCGGGTAAATTTGCTGTAATTCTTTTATTACATACTCTACAATGTCCTCTTTGCAACCTGTACTCAGTTACAATTGGCTTAATTTCTGGCAACTCTGCCTTCTGATGAATAATTTCATCTTCTAAAGTAATCTTACCTCCACACATACAAATTGTATCAATTGTGCATCTCACTACCTCGTCTGCAGCCATTAATTCACGCTTATGCACCTTATGTCCTGGCTGACCTCCTGGTTTTTTATCACTTTTCTTTTTTGCTTTCTTACGATATATATCTCGTGATGGTGGCAGCGATGAATTTTGCGAATTTAAGCCCAATTTGTCTTCTAATTCAACTATTTTTGCTTTCAAGCTATCATTTTCTCTGATCAGTGCTTTTATTTCTTCCTTGAGATTAGCGTTTTCTGCTACAACCTTTTCTTGCAGCACTGTTGTCATTTACCCATTCCATATTTAGCTTCCTATCTCTTTACACTTTTATACTTACTTTGTAAACCACCTTATCTCCGTGAACGGTTACACCGGGGGAATAATTGCTGCGCCTATAGTAAAGAACATTATAAATAGAATAGCACCTATACTAAATGTTACACCTGAGATGTAAAATTATGATTGCTTTACTATAACTTCAAATCTATCATTACCAAAATTCTTATTAATATACCAAGAACCATCATCTTTAGTTACAAATTCAAGACCTTTAAGGTCTCTTTCTATTGTCTTTCCATTTTGACCATCAATAGCGATATTAATATCGAATGTAATAACGTCTAGATTTATCATAGCTTCTTTCCCGCTGCACGAATTTAGACTGAACTTGCCTAACATGACATCATTAAAACTCACTTCCCCTGTATAGACATCACACTGACCGTCCACACAACACGTAGTTTCAATATAGAAAAGGTCTGACATATAAAACACCTTGCGTTTATAAAAAAAGAGCTAAATATATATAGCTAGTGCAGCCCTACGCCACGCTGCTAACAAGTAATAGTCGTAAACCTAGAGCACTTTAGCTATATAACCATAATACAGCTAGGAATGTAAAATTCAACAGTTAATTGTGTAAGGAAGTCTAAATTACTACATCTTAGAGGAATGGCTGTTTAGTTTTTTTGTTAATCTTTTTTACCATGCTGTCAATCATATGCTTTATCCCTTGATATACAGAGTATATACTTTCGTCGCTACGCATATAAGCAGAACAGGAAAATACATTATGTTCTTCGTCTTCTATTGATAATCCTGTATCACACTTTATGTGTTCACCACCAAGCTTCTCTATCAACTGTTCTCTGTCATCTCCTATAGTTACCTTAACCTTACTTTCTTCTTTACCTATCTTGCTACTTAAAATTGAAACAATGATGGCTGGAGATATGCATATCGCTCCTATCGGCTTTTTTGTAACAAAAAATTCTGAAACTAATCTTTCAAATTCAGGCATTACTGTCACCATGTCTTTATTTTCAGCTAAATCAGATAAATTTTTTGCAACCCCGTATCCACCAGGTACAACTAGCATGTCAAAATTTTCAGCTTTGCCTTCTTTTAAGTCATATATTTCACCTCTTGCGATTCTTGCTGCTTCTGCAAGTACATTCCTTTTTTCTTTCACTACTTCTTTTGTTTTATGATTCATAACTTGTGTGATATTGATATCAGGTGCAAAGCATTTAACATTCACTTCCTGCTGATCAAGCACAAGCAAACTTAAAACCGCTTCTCTTACCTCTGCACCGTCAAGGTGACCACACCCTGATAAAACCACAGCAGCTTTTAATTTTTTTTCACCCATAAAGTACCTTAATTTCATGTAATCTAGATATTTTAATACAAATTCTATATTTGGAAAGAGGTTATTATATTAATTATCTCATATTTATTATAATATAATTAATAATTAGTATATATAATTAGGCATATTTATAGTTGATGAAGTTGAATATGGCACCTACAAACAGTACGTTTTTTGATAATGACTACCCAGAACTAAGAAAAGCTATTTCAGATATAATAGAAAGCATTGCACAATCCCCACAGGAAGAAAAAGGGAAGTTGTTTGAAGCCCTATCAAAACAAGTTGAAACAATGAATCTCGAAGGTTTAAGTTTAGCGATTAATGACCAAGGCTTGCAAAAGGAGGTAAATAAAGAATTATTTATAAAATTAATTGAAGAAGCGCTTGAGAATTTAAAGCCAGAAGATGTTGGGCCAGAGATAATAGAAAAGGCGCTACAATCTGTTGAGCGTGAAACAATAAGTAATGTTATAAATAATAATAAAGGTCCGCTGGACAACCTAGTCAATTATTTTAAATCAGCATCTGCAAATAAAAAAATTGGAATAGCTTCTACAGGAATAGTATTGGGAGTAGCATTTTCTCCGCTTATTGTGCTTGCTACATTAATAGCGCTTGTAGCTATTGGAGCACGTTATGTAGGAATAGGTATAGGAAGGGCGGGTGAAAAAATAAAAGAAGGAGCGATTGAAGCAGGAAAAGCAGTGAAAAGTTCATATAAGGATTTAATAGATAAATTACCTACAGTTCAAGCAAGAGAGAATAACTTTAGTAGATTAAGAACAAACGTGCTTGAAACTATTGCAAACATTAGTCTTAAAGATAACGAAGGCGTTGACGCTAAAAAAGGTCTTGATGATGGGAAAAAAATATTAGAAATGCTTCAAAATGAAAGGCAGCGATCTGCTATACAAGAGTTAGTAAAGAATGGAACCATTCAAAATTTTTCAGAAGATGATATGAGCAGACTTCTGGAAAAGGGCCTCAGTACTCATGTAGCAGATATGGAAAGATCTAAAGACACGGAAGAATCTAAAAAGAAAGGATTTCACATTCTTATGGGTGAATTTCAATCTGCAATTATGGCAATTGGTAGTGACATAAAAGAGGTAGAACAAAAAGTTAATGAGAAAGCTCAGGAAATAAAGCCAGATTCTCAATTAGGTAGTTCAAGTGCTGAACGAGTGAGTGAAGAAGAAAATAAAACCCTCTGATGGCTTGGGGAGGGAATGGGAAAAATAGAGATCTACTCCTTTCTATCCACTTTTTTGAGCAATCCACCTCCACATCTAACACACATCTCAGTGATTATAATATCCAATTTTTGATCATGTTTTTCTACAGGTAAATCTTTACAATATTGTTTCTCATAGGCTACACCTATAAATATTTTTCCAAGCGGCCGTAATTTTTTTATCATTGTATCATACCAACCACCGCCAAAACCTAATCTATTAAAATGATCATCAAAAGCAACAACAGGAGTAATGATTGTGTCGGGAATTACATCTTCATTTGTTTCGTTCCATCCCTCAAATCTTAGCAACTGATTTTTATCAGGAATTGCTACTTTATAACCTAAATAGAGCAAACGACACATCAAAGGGACAACATTTATTTCCCCATCCATTGGAATGTAAGCCGCAATTGTTTTGCCTTTAACGTAACTTAAGTTCTGATTAAAGAAATTAATAAGGGAACTTGCCGCATAACTGGAATAACTTTCATCAATATCTTTTCTTATAGCTCTATATTGCTCTCTTATTTCCTTTTTGTGCTGTTTAATATCTTTGAACATGATCTATCCATTTCGCAGTGAGTTTTTCTTGTAAACTATTTTGCTTTAAGCGCTCACTTAAAAAATCAAAGTCAATAAATTCCATATCCTGGTCTTGATTACTGCAACTATAAACAAAACTCCTTTCTCCTGTTTCCGTATTTATATGTTGCTGAACACACTGAGCGCAGATTTCTTTCATCATACACTGCATAGGAGAATTAACTGACGATATTGCTATGTGACTTGACTTCAGATATGGCTTTAAAATTGTTTTTCTAGCTTCATTCACAGCTTTCATCATTTTATCAGAACCAATAGTGATAATTTTATCTATAGTGTTTAAATTAATACCTAATCTTCCTTGTTGATAAGAGACTATTGCATCAACTATATTACCATGAAAGGATTTATCTTGATCTCTGCTTGTTTCTATCAATCCTTCTTCACATGCCCAAACTACTGCATTTGATGCACACTCTATCAGTGCTCGTTTAAATACATCACTTAATTTCTTATAGCCAGCAAAGTACAAAACCTTATTATTATTTTCAAGACACGCCTTCCCTATCGAAAATAATACTGCATTTCCAACTCCACCACCAATTAGCATTATATTCTTCATGTGCTATTTTAACTATATTTGTTCAAATTTTTTGAAATTTTATAGAACAAAGTAATTTTCGTACACAAAGACAGAGACAAGGACACTCTCTGACTTCAACTATACCGATAACTGACAGCTGAATTTTTACGCATATCATCTAATAACAAGTTGCTTTGTATCATAATCTTTTGTTGGTACATCTGCTGTTTAATTGCTTCTATATCCGCTGCATTACTCTTGATATCACACAACATCATTAACTTTGCAGTGCCATTTTCTCTTAATTCTACTATTTCATTCACACTTGTTTTACTAAATAAAATCTGTAAATCAGGATTTAAATCTCGCATTTTTATTTCAAACTCTTTTGCGTTTGGCAACTTAAAATCATCTACTAATTTGTCAAAATTTAAACAATTGACCTTTTGCTCTTGAAAATTATCCAATAAACTTTCTGAACCCTCAACCACAATCTGTTTTAATTTTAAAGTGCTTTCCAGCAGTGCATAATTAAGTTGTACCTTGTCTATGACTTTTATAATAGAGTAACCTTCACTGAAACTGAATGGACCTGCTATATCGCCGGTTTCTAGTCTTTCTAAAACGCTCTTAAGTTTATCTTTGAGCTGACTTAAATTAACTGTTGCTTTACGCATCTTTATTGGAGATTCCGGGTTATTACTATTACGTAATTTTTTTACTAAATCTTCAGCTATGCCATAAACATCCTTGTCTTTTTGATCAGGAATTATAAACTCTTGGAACGTGATAAGATAATCCGGCTTTTCTGTTTGCCTTTTTACATCATCTACTTCTTTATCGCTTATATCAATAAATGGCACAATTCTTACTTCAATAATTTTGCTCCATAGTAACTGACATTTTATTTGTTTTCTTAAAATACTAAGATCTATATTATGCTTTTTTATGTATTGATCAACTTCATTAGCCTTAAGTTTAAAACTTTGGGTTAAAAATAATATGATAGCATTATCTAACTCCTCGTTGCTCAATTTTATATTCAGCCTCTGCGCTTCATTGATAATGATAATTTCGTCTATTAGCTCCCTAAGAATTTGAGGTTTTGCTTCTTTTTGATTAACACTTTGGGTGCCAAACAATGAATTTATAAAGTTGATGCGTTTTTCGATATCTAAATTTGAAATTGGCTCACCATTTACATCTGCAACAATTTCAATCTCGGTTGCAAGCAACCTAAGTGGCAACACTATCAACAGTAAAATTAGTATTTTATGCATATAAGTAAGGTTAATAACCAATTCTATAATAAATAATGCTAGCCAACTTTTTAGTAGTGATCTCAGTGACAATGGAAATGAAAACCATTGCAACAAAATCAGGTACGCTGGTAAACAGGCTAAAAATATGCCAACATAGCGAATTTAAACCGTGCTAAAACAGTATACGGAAGGAGAGGGATTCGAACCCTCGATACGACTTTTCAATCGTATAACGGTTTAGCAAACCGCCGCCTTCAGCCGCTCGGCCACCCTTCCAAATTTAGAACCTAAAGATTATATAATACCAAGACCTCTACCGCCTGTCTAATGCTTTTAATTGCAACATTAAAAACAACAACATTTTTCAAACAGTGTAATTTTTAGATCTTGGCTAAATCAACACAAACTAATTTCTGCTTTTTTCAATGATTTTCTTTGCTTCTTCTATACCAACCCATTCTCCAACTGCTACCGTTTTTCCCTTTTCTAGATCTTTATAATGAGAAAAGAAATGAGCAATTTTATCTAGTAGGTTTTGAGATAAGTCAGAATAGTCCTTTATATTGTCATAATAGCTATCAACACTGGAAACAGGCACAGCTAATATCTTTTCATCTTCTCCTTTTTCATCTTTAGTGAGTAATGCGCCTATTGGACGCACCGATATTAAAACACTAGATGCTAAGGGAAATTGAGTTAGCACCAAAACATCCACAGGATCACCATCACCTGCGCAGGTATTTGGTATAAACCCATAATTGCAAGGATAAGTCATTGAGGTAGACAAAAATCTGTCAACTTGTAACAACCCAAGCTCTTTATTAAATTCATACTTTACAGGCTCAGCATTTGCACTTATTTCAATTACCACATTCACCGCATTTGGTCCCGCTGTTATTTTACTTAAATCCATAAATCACCTCTTAACTTAAGAATAAGCATTATACAATATGTGCTTTTAAGTTGCTACATTTATGTAGTTCTAAGCTTGTTTTGCATGGGGCTGTTCTAAATTTTCATTCGTCATTCCATTGACTGTTGAAAGTGGTGGTTCCTGTGATAATTGAAATAAAGCATATACTATTACAATAGTAAGCACCGCACCAACTATCAGGTTAGTAAGGTTATCTTGTGGCAAAACATTTTTTATTGAGTTGAGCAATTTTTGCTCCATAAGGAAATAATCAGCAACATATAACCCAACAGATAATACAAACATACCCAAAATAAGTTTACAGACTGTGTTTTTATGATTTTTCTTGCTGACAATGAAATTTGGCCTACATTTATTCTCTTCTTGCGGCATTGAGTAGTATATATTTTTAGGGCTCGTTACTAATTGTTCAAATTCATCACTATTTTGGTTTTTTAACAGTTGCTCTAGGGTGTTTTTTGTATTTATAGGATATATTAATCCATCCATTTTTAATTCTTTCTCTTGTCGATCCACATTCTCATGGTTGATTGTATATTTATCTCTACTTGATAACTCGATCATGTGTAATGTCCTAGCTAAGAGGGTTATATAGCTCTCTATTAACTGATTCTCACATATCTCTAGTACTTCTCTTCTTACTGTTTTGTTAGATGGTGAAAGTTCTTTATAGTGACTACCCAAAGACAAGAACAATGCTACATCTTTATCTACCTTTATATCTTGATGAATAGAATAGTAACAGTCGATAACAAATTTATTAAAAAAAAATTTTTTATCAGATTTTTCATTTAATAATTTTTTAACGTCAGTAAGCACTTTATTTTCAAAATCTTCTTCTGTTTTAAATATTGGTTCTCTCTTTGGACTTGCTAAGATGTTAAGTAAATCTAATTTACTTCCATCTACTTCTACTACTTCATTTATATCTCTATTTAACTCAGACCCTTTAATAACTTCATATATTTTATCTATGACATCTTTAGTATTCAGGTTATTGTTTTCACTAAGTATCTTATAAGCTTGAGCATAAATTAAAAACAGCCCTTGTAGACTAAACTTTAAGTTAAAATATTCATCTAATGGCTCCCCCTCTTTTTTAATGAATGCAGACAAACCAAAATGATTTCTGCGGTCCATACTACGATCTAAGTCAGCATGTTGAAAGCCACCTAAAAAAATAAACAAAGTCTCTAATAAATTACCCTTACCAACAATTTTTATTAGTTCTTCAACTTCCTTAACCATTGCTGAAACCTGTAGTATAATAATTACCCTTATAGTATAAAGGATATAGGGTAAAATAGCAATAAATATTATTGTACGTTTACATTCTGCATAAAAAAATTAAGCCACCCAGTTAAGAGCATATCCATCCTCCACCGATAACTTGTTCACCTTTATATGCCACACAGGCTTGACCTGGACTGATGCCAAAGTAATCGTCGTTTAAAATGACACAGGCTTTATTTTTTTCGTCAGTTGAATGTATTGTTGCTAAACTTCCCGCATGTGATGATCTCAGCTTCACAGTTACTTCCATACCTTCCTTTGGTTGTTCTAACCAATTTAACTCCTTGATCAATATTTTTTTTTGCATTAATGCGTTGATCGGACCTACTATAACCTCATTATTTTCTGTATTAATTTTTATCACATAAAGAGGTTCATTGTGTGCGATACCCAAGCCCTTTCTTTGCCCCACTGTAAAATTTACTATGCCACTGTGCTCGCCTAGCACTTTTCCATTAACATCTACTATTTTACCTTTCTGTACAGATTGTGGAGCTAATTTAGCTATTGTTTTACTATAGCTTTCGGAAACAAAGCATATATCTTGACTGTCCGGCTTTTCAGAAATTTGTAAGCTGAAATACTTTGCTAATTTTCTTATATCACTTTTATAGAACCCACCTAGTGGAAATCGCAAAAGCTTCAACTGCTCCTTTGTTGTAGCAAATAGAAAATAGCTTTGATCTTTACTTTTATCAATGCTTCTGCACAACTTTACCTCACCATTTTTTTCTAATCTTCTCACGTAATGTCCTGTTACAAGCACATCCGCACCAAGATTTTTTGTAACTTGCAATAGATCACGAAATTTTACCGTTTGGTTACATCTTACGCATGGTATGGGAGTTTCCCCACGCATATAGGTACTTGCAAAATCCTCTATTACTTCCTTTTTGAATATTTCCTCGTAGTTTAAAATATAGTGAGGAAAGCCAACACTTTCAGCCACGCGCTTAGCGTCGTAAATATCCTGTCCAGCACAACATGCACCTTTTCTTGCGTTAGCATTACCGTCGGTGCCATAGAGTTGAAGAGTCACACCTATCACCTGGTACCCAAAGTTATATAGCAGTGCTGCAGCAACGGAGCTATCAACTCCCCCGGACATTGCAACAATAGCCTTGGTCTGGTGCGGAGCTCTATCTTTTAGCAGAGGTTCAATTTTAAATTCTTTTAGCATAATCGCCTTAATTTATAAACGCAAATCTTGTGTCATTCCAACATACAACTGTGCAAAAGTTTTGATTTGGGGGCAATTTACATAGTAGATGATGTCATGAAAGTAGCTGACACTGGAATCTAGTGTCTATTTATGCAAATTCATTAAAACAGCATATTTATTTGTAATCAAGTTTCCTGGATCCCAGTGTCAGCTACTCGGATGACACCCTTTCCTGCTGGAAGTTGCCTTCAAATTACTTGGTGCGTGACACTGGGATCTCATTTATATTACATAATTCCATCAAAACAATTCGATAAACTACCTTCAAAAACAATTTAATCTTGCTTGAATAAAACATGGCCAAAATAATCCATGTTTTCAAGCACTTTTCCACTACCCAAGGCAACACAACAAAGTGGGTCATCTGCAACACGAACTGGTAATTTTGTTGTTTCACTGATAACTTTGCCCAAGTTAGGCAATAATCCACCACCACCGGATAAAATTATTCCTCTATCGACTATATCAGAAGAAAGTTCAGGTGGAGTGCTCTCCAGTGCAGTCCTAATAGCAGAAATTATCTGATGTACAGGCTCTATTAAACTTTCTGCAACTTGATATTCTGATAAAAGCATTTCTTTTGGCATGCCACTCACTAAATCCCTGCCTTTAATTATCATTCCCTCTTTGTTATTTTCACCTGGCAGACTGGCTGAACCTACGTTTTTCTTAATTTTTTCAGCAGTTGTTTCACCGATTAATAACTTATGATTTTCACGAATATACGATTTTATTGCTTCATCCATAATATCGCCACCTACTCTGGCAGAACGTGAATAAACAATTCCGCCTAAAGAAATAATTGCAACTTCAGTTGTACCGCCTCCTATATCAACGATCATAGAACCCTCAGGTTCAGTAACTGGGAGCCCAGCTCCGATTGCTGCAGCCATTGGTTCTTCAATCAAAAATACTTCATTTGCACCAGCACTTTCTGCTGCATCTTGTATAGCACGCCTTTCAACTGGCGTGGATCCAGATGGAACGCATATGATAATATTAGGTTTATTAACAGTGAATTTTGTGTTTGCACTGCGTATGAAATATTTTAGCATTTCTTCCGCACTTTTAAAATCAGCAATAACTCCATCCTTTAAGGGCCTTATCGCCTCTATTTCTCCAGGCGTTTTTCCAAGCATCATTTTAGCTTTTTTACCAAAAGCATAAGGAACGTAGCTTCCTTTTTCTTTTACTCTTGCTACAACTGAAGGCTCATCAAGCACTATTCCCTGATTTTTCTGATAAACTAAAGTGTTTGCAGTACCAAGGTCTATGGCAATATCGCTAGCAAACAAACCTTTGAAAGTAAAAAGGCTATAAAACTTTCCGGTTAACTTTCGAACAAAATTCATATATAACTCAAGAAAACCATTTATTGAGACAAATTATACTTTTCAGATAGGTAGTAAGTAACACACTCAACGTCTAAACCCTTGCCTGTTACTTTTTTTAGCAGTTCCAGGCCACACTTTGCACTGTATATATTTTGAGATAACCAACTGATAAGTAAACTAAAATCTCTTTTTATTATAGCACTTAATGATTCGTAATGATTCTTTTTAACGAAAGAGAAAATCTGCACAGCAGCAATTAAAGCAATAATTTTTATAGGAAAGTAGCCCATAACACCGCTTGCCCAATATTCATCTTGAAAATAAGTGTCCAGCTCATTTTTAGCTTTTACTGGAATTTTATAGTGCTTCATACCTTCCAGCCACGCATCGTGCAGATCCTTAACTTCCAGTGTACCATTTATTATATCCTGTTCTAACCTAGTTCTCAACATAATATGAGCTAACAGACTAAATTCATCTGCGTTCTTTAAAGAAGAGGAAAGGTTTATTTCATTGAAAACCAAGTGCAAATTTTCAACACTGCTATTAGTTTTGCCTTTTATAGCAAATTTCTCTTTTATGTGTGGTTGAATGAACTCAATAAATTCTCTGGATGTTCCAATCATCCTTTCCATGAATAACCCTTGAGTTTCATACATAACATGTCTCGTAATTGGGCTACTTATAGAATTTTGCGCTAAACATTTTTGATAAATCGCATAACCACTATGCCGTAAAAGTGAAAATAAACCATAACAAAAATTAGATTCATCATAATCTATAGGGTAGTAATAAGAAGTACGAATCTCATTTAGTGCAATACCCATTTGCTGTAAACATAACGAGCCAAGTTCAATCTGCTTCTGAGTAGCAACTCTTTGTATATTAGTAACCTTATCCTTTTTCTGCTTTTCAATTATTTCATCCACATTTTCGCTAAAAAATTTGCCTACCTTGGGGAATACTTCCCTTATATTCTTTTCTGTGATATCAGAGTCATAGTCAGCAAGCAGTGAGTCGTATTTTGAGCATTTTAATTGCTGCGATTTTATAGAAGCTACTTCGCGAATGAGTGTGATTAAATCAGTAAAACGTTCTTTTAGTTTTTCTAAGTTACTGGTTTCAGAATGAGATAGCTTCCATAAATTTTGGCATTCAACCTTAGCTTTGGATAAAGACTTTACTAAATCAATAGGAACAGCACTGTTGCTTTTATGTATTCTCTCTATTAACTTTAGCTGCTGAGTATTTGCACTTTTTTTGTTACCAAGAGCATCTGCTAATGATTCCTTTATTGCATCATGAGAGATAATTTCATGTCTGATTTCTTCTAGAAGACTCATTTGTTCAACTTTGTCCTCTATATTCAATTGGCTTTGGTTTAGTACTTTTAGCGTATTTTCGATATTCTTTACCCTATATAATACTTCCTCTAAAAACTTATAAGATTTCATAATTTGTTCATTGTTTTAGAAAACATCTCTTTAATATCGTAATAGATTAATAATAAAGTTAAAAGTATATTTGCTTAAAGTACAATAAAAAATTGTACTTTTTATTCCTTTATTGGATTTTTCTACTCAGAGTCCAGCATATTATAAGAAAATTAATTGTAAGGGTGTAGAAAAAGTATTTAGTATTTTATTTCTCTTGACTATATTACAATATGGAGAGATTATTAGCTACTGAAATTAAAGTTACGCACTATTTTAAAATTTATGGAGGTTTAATAATGTGGAGTAGACTGGTTATAATGTGCTGTTTTTGTTTGCTACTTACTGGTGTAAGTTCTTGCCCAAAAAAAGGAGCAAATACAACAAATAAAATGAATTCTGTTGTTAAGCAGATAGGTGATAAAAGAGTTTTCTTTGGTTATGATGAATCTAGTATTACTGAAGTAAGCGCAGATGCATTACTTGACGTAATGGAGGTGTTACAAGATAACCCTGACGCGAAGGTTACTTTAACTGGTCATACTGACAACCGTGGTTCTCATGAATATAATCTTGCGCTAGGCGCTAGAAGGGCAGATGCAGCTAAAAAATTTATGGTTAGTTGTGCACCCTGCATAGAAAACAGAATAAAAACTGCTTCTAAGGGTGAAACTGAGCCTTTGGTTAATGTAAAAGATGATTCTAGAAATTCTAAATATGAAAAAGAGCATGCTAAAAATCGTAGAGTGGAATTTTCATTTTCTGGAATAAAGAAATAGTTTCTTGCATTAAAACCTGGATCCCAGTGTCAAGCACTGGGATGACAAAAGAGAGCAATTCCGCTGCTTGTTAGTGGGATCTATATATACCACAAATAAGTCGCTGTATGACGTAGAGACTATCTTGCCATCAAGAAACATAATGAAATTAGAGTTATTATTTCAAAATATAGCTAATAGCTTTGCTTTCTATAACCAAATCGCAGTTGCAGTATCAGGTGGTGTAGATAGTATAGTCTTACTGCACTTAATGACTAACTGGGCAAAAAAAAACAAGCTTTCACTTCCTATAGCATTAACAGTAAATCATGGGTTACGTTCAGAGTCTCAAAAAGAAGCTGATTTTGTTACAAGTTATGCAAAAGAACTTGGAGCAAAGGAATCGTTCATATTAAATTGGGAGAAGCAAAATATTAAAGGTAATATTCAATTACAGGCACGAAAAGCACGATATAAGTTACTAGCAGAGTGTTGTAAAAACAATAATGTTAAATGTTTGCTCGTTGCTCATCACAAAGATGATCAAGCAGAAACGTTCTTATTAAGATTGGAGCGAGGTAGTGGCGTAGATGGATTATCATCAATGGATTACAAATCTTTCTTAAATGGTATTTATATATTTAGGCCATTGTTAAATTTTAGTCGTAGTGAAATAGAAAAGTACGCTAAGCTTCACCGGTTAAAATGGATCGAAGATAGAAGCAACTATAACTTAAAATACAGGCGAACTTTATACCGTAGCTTACTTAAAGCAAGTGACAATCAAGAGATTTTAACAGAGCGAATATGCCTCACAGCCCTTCATATGAAAAGAGCTGCAAAAGCGTTGATGCACTACACACGCCTTGCATTTAATGACTGTGTTAATGTTCATGATCTTGGTTATATTGAAATTAAACTAAGTGAATTTTATCAATTGCCAGAGGAAATAGCATTGAGGCTTCTTCTTTACTCTATAATGGCAATTGCCAGTAAACATTATAAACCAAGGTACAATAGCCTTATTGCGATATTTAATAAAATATTGCAAAAGGATAGTAATGTTAACTGTACACTTTCTGGGTGCAAAATAAGAAAATATGGAGAAAATATCTTAATAATTAGAGAATCGTCAAAGATACAAGAAATTACCGTAAACCTACCTTTAAATGAACCTACTCAATGGGATAACAGATTTAGCTGCACAATACTCGGAAATCAAGAGTGTTCAGTTATCATCGCTCCATTAAAAAAAACACAAAAAGTTCCTGAATTTCTGAAGGATTACAACTGCTGCCCTGAAGTCTTTTATTCTTTGCCTACAGTACAAAAAGATGGAAAGGTGCTTGCTTATCCTGATGTAAATTATAACGAAAAAAATACCAATGACGATAAGGTTCAATGCATTATTAATAGCACGATAAAACAAAATTTGGTAAGCTTGATTAGTACTTAGTTAGAAATAGAAATGAAAAAATTTTTAGAAGGCTTATTGATCTGGTTAGTAATTATTGTTCTTATTTCAGTTGTTTATATTCAGTTCAGCGGAAATGTAGGTAGAAGTAAAACAACCATACCTTTTTCGGAATTTTTAACTAGACTAGAAGACAATGATGTAGAAAATATTGTCATAAAAAACCAGAGCATTGAGGGCAAGTTTAGGGATGGTTCAAGTTTCAACTCAAGCGGTGTTATATATAGCGACCTAATAAAAAATTTACATGATAGAAAAGTGAGATTCTCCTTTTCAACTGGAGATTCTGCCATGAGCGTAATTGGTGGATTACTTATCTCATGGGTCCCAACATTTATCTTTATTGGCTTTTTGCTATTCTTTCTTAAACAAACACAAGCGGGGGGCAACAGAACTATAAGCTTTGGCAAGTCAAGGGCTAGACTCATGACTAGTGGGAAAAAAGTAACATTTGATGATGTTGCCGGAATTGATGAAGCAAAAGAAGAGCTAGTAGAAATCGTTGATTTCCTTAAACAAAGGCAAAAATTTCAAATATTAGGTGGAAAAATACCAAAAGGGTGCCTTTTAATTGGCTCTCCTGGAACTGGTAAAACTTTACTTGCTCGTGCAATTGCAGGAGAAGCTAATGTGCCATTCTTTAGCATTTCTGGATCTGATTTTGTTGAGATGTTTGTTGGTGTTGGTGCGAGCCGTGTTCGTGATATGTTTGATCAAGGCAAGAAAAATGCTCCTTGTATAATTTTTATAGATGAGATAGATGCGGTGGGTAGACATCGTGGCATTGGTCTTGGTGGTGGTAATGACGAAAGAGAACAAACATTAAATCAGTTATTAGTTGAGATGGATGGCTTTGAGTCTAATGAGGGCGTAATAATAATTGCTGCGACTAACCGTCCGGATGTCTTAGATCCAGCACTGCTTAGGCCTGGTCGTTTTGACCGGCAGATTACTATTTCTTTACCCGATATAAATGGGCGCGAGAAAATATTAAATACGCATATAAAGAAAATATCAATGGCCCCTGATGTAAATGTGAAAACAGTTGCAAGAGGAACACCTGGTTTTTCAGGGGCTGATTTAGCAAATTTAGTGAACGAATCTGCGCTTATTGCTGCAAGAAGAAACAAGAAGATTGTTACCATGGATGATTTCGAATATGCACGTGATAAAGTGATGATGGGTGTGGAAAGGCGATCTCTCATTATGACAGAAGAGGAAAAGAGACTGACTGCATACCATGAAGCTGGCCATGCGATGATTGCTGTTAATATGCCTGCTTCTGATCCTATACACAAAGCAACAATTATTCCACGCGGTAGGGCACTCGGTTTAGTTATGAGACTACCAGAAACAGATAGAGTGTCCCTCACAAGAGAAAAGATTCTAGCAGATATAACTGTTGGAATGGGTGGACGTGTGGCAGAAGAGCTAATTTTTGGCTATGATAAAGTCACAAGCGGCGCATCTTCAGATATAAAACTAGCATCAGATTTATCACGTTCTATGGTAACAAAATGGGGAATGAGCGACAAAATAGGTCCGATCTATCACAATCGCGAACAAACTATGCATGGTTCTGAGATAATTTCTGAAGATACATTAAAACTTATAGATGAAGAAGTGAAGAAAGTTGTGTCTTCTTGCTATGAAAAAGCGAAAGACATTTTGACCAAGCATAAAAAAGGCTTAGATCTCATTGCCGAAAATCTACTGGAGTTTGAAACTTTAACAGGAGATGAAATAAAGGACATATTAAGCGGAAAAAAAATTGTTAGAGAGGAAAATGAGAAGAATGAGAAAATAAAAAAATCCTCTCTCTATTAGATCTGACCCTAGCTTAAAATGCTAATCAGCTAACGCTGCAATAAAACATTCAGAATTGTAACTGTCAATATAAATTGTATTAGAATATTCATAATGTTGCATTTTCATCACGATAATGCTATCATTCAGTTAGTATTACTGTTTAATGAGGTATGAGTAATGGTTGACGTAGCTTCTATTGGTGTAAATGCAGTCATTGATCATAAGTATAAAAAAAGAGCGCAATTAACTTTATTAGGGCTATTTCTTGTTGTATCAGCAGCAACTGCTGTCTGGTTTATCTTTCCTGTATCACAAAATGTACTAGTGCCATTTTTGCTCCCAGCCGTATTCTTGTTCTTTACTCTATCTATGGGTTATTACATGTTCATATTTAGTTGTGAAAAAAAATCTTTGGTAAAGAATGTTCTTGGTATGGTTGAACCAGCTGAATCAGTAAAGAGAGTGTATTGCCAAGAAAATATTAAATCCTTATTAGCAGAAGTGAGAAGTACTACGAGAGATAGGTTTTGCAACGCGCTTGTTAATCTTTGTTTTGAAGATCGTATTAAAGCACACGAACTTGCATTATCTGTGAAAGAAATTGACGATATTGTGTCTTCAATAAAAAATAAAGACCTCTTAGACCATTTTGATCAATTTTTTACTATTACTGAAGTAAGTAATAAAAAAAATAGAAGTGAATTAATGGATTCCGCAAGAGCATATAAGATAATAAGTGAAGAAGATCCAAACGAAATACAGAATTTTTTAGCTACTCAAACAAAAAGTTATTCATGTGAAATAACGTTATCTAAAATTAATAATTTTCTATCACAAGTTAAAGGGGCGGTTTAAATTAGTAGAGGTTAAATAAATATAGTTAAGTCTTTGCAATAGTGATTTTATCAATAATCTTAGTGTGTACTTGATTATCATTTTTTGTTTCAATTTCAGTGATGACATGGCACCTAACGGGCTCTTTTATGGCGATTTCTTTAAACCCTTTTCCAACTTTATTATAAAAATTAACATCCATTTCTTCATATTTATTCTTGTCTTTCGCTCTACTTAACCCAACTTTAACATCAATATCTAGAATAAATGTAATATCTGGATATCTAACTCCAGCCAACCTGTGCAAATCTTCTATTAGTTTTAAATCAACTCCAAACCCATATCCTTGGTATGCAATGGTTGAATCAATAAACCGATCACAAATCACTATTTTCCCTTCTGCAAGAGCTGGTAATATTAATTTTTTCATATGTTCGTGCCTCATCGAGATAAGTAGCAAGAGTTCAGAAATAGGATCAATATTATTTGTTAACAACACTCCTCTTATCTTTTCTGCAAAATCAGTGCCACCTGGTTCTCGAGTCGACACTACATTATTTTCGCCGTGAATTTGCTTAAAATGATTTGCAAGTAGCTTAGATTGTGTTGTTTTACCAGAGCCGTCTATTCCTTCGAAAGTTATGAACATAAGTTTTATAATTATAATACTAAAAAAGAATATGCAAACAGTATACATAGAAACCGTTTGACATTTAAATAATAAGACCGTAAATTACATATGGTATAATAATAGTCTATGGTTGCTCTGAATACTCCTAAAGTCGATTTTAGTTTTACTGCAAAAGATTTTAATCTTTTGGGAGTAGACAATAAATACTATACATTAAGTGACTGTTGTGGAAAAAATGGTCTTATTGTAATGTTTATATGCAATCACTGTCCTTACGTTCAGTCAATTATTAGCAATCTGGTAAGCGATGTTAATCAATTGAAAAAAGATTATCAGGTAAACACCGTTGCAATAATGTCAAATGATGTAAATGAATATCCAGAAGATTCCTTTGAAAATATGATTAATTTTGCCAAGGAAAATAAGTTTACATTTCCATATTTAATTGATAGTACACAGAAAATAGCTAAAGAATACGGGGCTGTTTGCACTCCTGACTTTTTTGGCTTTAATTCCAATTTAAACCTTTGCTATCGTGGACGTTTTAATGACACAAAAAAAGAAAAGGTTCAAAGCTATGAAGTAGGAAGTAGTGACTTATTTCAAGCTATGAAATTTATTGCAGAAACTGGTAATTCTCCAATTGACCAAAAATCAAGTATTGGCTGCTCAATTAAATGGTCTAATTCTACAGGTTAAATATCATGCACAGTGGCTCTCAGCATTTGTTTGATATTATAATTTTACTTTCTGCTGCTGTGTTTATAGTCATAGCGTTCTGGAAAATGAATATTAGTCCAGTGCTCGGTTACTTCGTTGCAGGTGCAGTTATTGGTTCTCATGGATTTAATCTGATACACTCAGCTGAAGCAATGGATAATCTTGCAGAATTTGGTGTAGTTTTCCTATTATTCATTATAGGCCTTGAATTGACATTTGAACGCCTGATCGCTATGCGTATTCATGTATTTGGGTTCGGTTCTCTTCAAGTTATAGTTACCATGGTAGCAATATGGTGCATCGCTCTTGCTTTCGGAGTGAATACGAATATAGCAACAGTTATTGGTGGTGGGCTTGCGCTATCCTCAACAGCAATAGTGTTGCAGGTTCTGCAAGAAAAAGGTTCTCAAGCAAGTCAGGTTGGTAGGTTGTCAATAGCAGTACTATTAATGCAAGATTTTGCAGTGGTACCATTAATAGTATTGGTACCTTTACTTGCTGGCAATTCTGAGCACAGCCTGATAAGCTCATTGGCAGGTTCATTGGTGCAAGCAGCTATTGCATTAGTGCTGATATTTATAACTGGTAGATTATTGCTTAGACCTTTATTTTCGGTTATTGCTAAAATGGAAAGTAATGAGGTCTTTATATCAACAACGCTTTTAATAGTATTAGGAGCAGCATTTATTACTGAGCAATTCCATTTATCGTTGGCATTAGGTGCATTTGTCGCTGGATTGTTAGTTGCAGAAACAGAATACAGACACTCAGTAGAACACGCAGTATTGCCATTTAAAGATTTGTTTCTTGGCTTATTTTTCATGACTGTTGGTATGTCTATCAATACCGAACTTTTACTCAATAAGTTACCACTAATTACTTTATTATCGATTATCCTTATCGTTTTAAAAACATCTATCATATATATATTGTGTAGATTTTTTGGGTTTAAGAGTGCACCTGCTATACAAGCTGGGTTACTGCTTTCACAAGGCGGTGAATTTGCGTTTATTTTATTTCGCTTAGCAAATGAACTAAATGTGCTACCAAGTGAAATCGCTCAAGTACTTATGATGGTAACTACAGTAACCATGGCTTTCACTCCTCTTTTATCGGGGCTTGGAGATTGGATAGCAAACTCATTTAGCACTGAGAAAATAATATTAGATGATGAAGCTGTTGAAACAGATACACAAGATCTTTATAACCATGTAATAGTTGCTGGATTTGGTAGAGTGGGATATATGGTAACAAAAATGCTTACTGCAGAGCATTTAAGTTACGTTGTTGTAGATATTCAATCAAAAATAGTCAAAGAAGGAAAAAGTGATAGTTTTCCTATATATCTTGGAGATGTTACAAGATGTGAAATTTTAAAATCAGTAGGAATAGAAAGAGCTCAAGCTCTCGTTATTTCAATAAAGAATGAAGTTACTATAAAAAAAGTTGTTTCCTTAGTTGCTGCAAATTTTCCGCATGTAAATATTGTAATACGCTTACCAGATCTGAGTAATGTGGAGGTTTATAGAGATCTAGGAGCTAGTAAAATTATTCCTGAAACATCTGAGATAGGATTGCAGCTAGGTGGAGCTGCACTGAGCCTCAGTGGTATTAGCGAAAGTGGAGTTACGTCTTTAAAAAGTAGATTTAGAAAAGGCAATTACAGTATGTTAAAAGACCTTGGTAGTGATAAAGATGAATAACTACTTTTCTAATTTTATGTACAGAAAGCTTCAAGCTTTATTGAGGTTTTGCCTATAGTAAATTACGCACATAATCAACCAAGTTAAGGAAAGTGCAAACCAAGTGATTGCATATTCCAAATGCTTCATTGGCTGTATAGCTACTTTGCTGCCAAAATTGTTCGGCCACAATACACACTTCTCTAGCTTAATACCTAACTCATTGGAAATTTCCTCTGTACTCAGGGTAAACCATGTATTCGAAGCAGTATCGTTCTTGATAAACCAATTTTTGCTTTTATTGCTATCGCAATATAAAGTTCCATCTGCAACTACTTTTTCAATTTTTACTTTTTTCTCCTTTTTTTCTCTGACTATTCCTTTATTCACCAACATGTAACGTCCAGTGGTGAGCAACATAGGAGACAGCACGTGATAGCCGTGTTGCCCTGCAAAAACATATAGTTCTATGTCACTTAGAATCCCATCGATCTTGACATGCCTATAGTTAAATTTTTCAAGGTCGTTATTGGGCAATAGATGAACAACTGGAAGACTCATACTTTTAATAATATTATTCTTCCAGTTCAATCTGAATACTTGCCATAATCCTAATAAAAAAAGAAGCAAGCAAGGTATAATTAAAATAAATACTGTTTTTTTTAACACTCTATATTTGTGTTCTTAAATAGTTTTCAACACCCATTAGTTCAATAAGGTCTATCTGTTTCTCAATCCAATGGAAATGCTCTTCTTCATTCTTTAACATCTCTTCTAATAACATTACACTAACAAAATCTTTTTCTTTCTCAGCGATAGAAATTGTTTCTTTGATATCCTTAATACCTTTTCCCTCTAATTTTAAATTAGCCTCTAAGATTTTCTGTATTGTGTCTTTTGCAAACTTTCCATCATACTTTGATATTTCATTTGTATCTTGAAAATTTGGTACGCCTTTAAGCAATAAAATCCTTTCTGCCAACTTGTTTGCATGTTCAAGTTCTTCGTTAAGCTCATTTTTTACCTTTTCTGCAAGTCTATTAATTCCATTGTTTTTGAGAACCGCAAAATGCAAAAGATACTGGCGTACAGAAGTCAGCTCATTGTTCAATAATTTATTCAAACATTTTACTATCTCTTCATTCATAATCTTCCCTTAGTTCAATTTATCAGCATAATTTATATGATAACGATGATTATAGCAACTCATTTAATAGTTCCTTTGATAACAACCGTATTAAATAGCATGTCGTGGTATGTCTGTTTCTTTTTAGAAAAACAAGCAACTAGATACCAGCAGAGAGTGAGCAGCATTATAATTACTTTCAATGCACTCAAGACATTCACTAATACCTCCTGATCTTGCAAAAATTCAGTAAGGACAACTACTACACTATTTAACAAAGGAAGAAAAAACTGGGAAGTGCTTCTGTCAAACGCTAAATTCAAGTCTATTTTAGAATTATCTAAATTGATAGTACATATATTCATTAACTGTTGACCTGGAGTTGCTTGGGCCTTTGAAGATATAAAATATGTGAAGTAACTACAATTTACACACATGTATGATAGATGTAAGATCAACGGAGAATCCTCTAATAGCAGTATAATTAATAAAGTTGGAATTAATAAAATTGCTACATCTATTAAATATGCGCAAAAGCGTCTTATTATACTGGCAATCTCTGTAACAGCGGTCATTACCTATCTTCCAAATATTTTACTATGAAATCTGTAAGCTTATCAAAATGTTGAAAACATAACAAATCTTCATAACCGCTTATTGATTGACCGTATATAATAGGTAAACAATTGGCATTTTGTGCACACAGAACATCTGTGATGCTATCACCAACGAAAAACACATTTTCTCTATTTATAGGCAACGTACTCTCTTCTAGTGCAAATAGCAGTGGGGTTGCAGATGGTTTATCTTCCGCGGTATCGCATGACCCAACCACTCTTTCAAAGTAAGAATCCAGTTTAAAATAGGTAACTTCTTCACGTAAATTAGTATTTTTCTTATTACTTACTATTGCTAGATAAATATTGTGGCTTTTCAGTGTCTGCAACATTTTCTCTACTCCTTGATTCAGAGCAATGTTTTGCAATAGTGCATCATCTAAATATTGTTGATATATCTGATTTGCTTTTTTCCACTGATCACCAAATAAATTGACCATATAGCTCTTTCTCGACTCATGGGAATTTCTATCAGCAGCTTTATTACTATACCCCATTGAGTTTATGGTATGCTTAATAGCATTAAAAATGTTATCTTGAGTGTCAACTAAGGTATTATCCCAATCGAATACTACTGCTAATGGGCTATCTTTCATCTCTTATATAATTATATATTTTAACTTAAGTAAGTAAATAGCATTTTAATAAAAAAAATATAAATAGGACGCTCTTGATAAACACTCTTTACCACAAGTTATGTTAACTGTTTTTTATATAATTAGCTAATATACTGGTTATATGATATGTTTTAATAGGTAATACCAAATCTCATAAATAAGTAGGCAAATAACTAACAGAACAAATGGTTTTGATCGAACTTTCCGTAATATTACGAATGAATGCACATACAGTATCCTCCAATAAACTAACAGAGTCATATATTCTATTTTTAATGAGATTGTCTTTCAAATATTGCCATAAACGCTCTACTGGATTTAACTCTGGTGAATATGGAGGTAAATAGATTAAGGTAATATTTTGTGGTATTTTTAAACCTTTGGATCTATGCCATCCTGCACAATCCACAACAAGAAATGCCTCCCTTGTTCCTAAATATTGTGACATCTGCTCAAGGAATATATTCATACAATCAGTATTGACGTTTGGTACGAATAAGCTAGAACTCTCTCGATTTCTAGGATTAACTGCACTATAGAGATAAAAGTTTTGCCTACCTAATTTTACCTTAACCTGTGTCCTAATGCCTTTTTTAAACCACCCGTGTCCAATCTTTGAATGTGTGCCAAACCGCGACTCATCGAAGAAAAATAGCTCTTTTTCGGGATACGTGACAATAGTTTCATTAAGATTTTTTTTTAAACTCTTCTTGTTTATTTTTATCCTGTTTATTGTGCACAGGCCTTGGAGTAATATACGAAAAACCTAACTTTTGCATCAGTCTATGTGCTGTAGACTTACTTACCTCAATAGAAAACATTTTCTCAATTATGATTTTTAATTTCTTAGCCGTTAGGTTGGCTCCTTCTTCTGCTATGACATTTTTAATTTCTTCTTGCTGCTTGTAGCTCAACTTCGGCTTTACTCCACGTCCTGGTTGTATTTTAAACGCATTGACTCCTCCTTCCTTAAATCTTGTAATCCACTTCATCAATGTAGTTCTAGTAATTCGGTATATTTGAGCAACTTTTGTTATTCCATATTCTTTTGCAGATATTATTGCCTGTAATCTTCTTCCTATCTCTCCTCTTATGCCGTGCTTCTTTAATTCCAGGTTACACTTATTATATAATTCTTCTCCTATTGCTTTACTTTTTCCTGCCATAACTCCCCACTAATTCTTAAATTATTCTATTTTAGAAATTTTTCTTTATTCCTCTATTTATTTTTAGGAATTGGTATTACACATACCAACCCCACTAAATTAATAAAACTATTACATTCTACAGACACAAACATTATTTTTTTATTAACTGCAAAACCCTTATAAATTCCTACATGCACTGCTCATTCTCTCTCATGAGGGCATTCATAATTATGCTAATATCTTATATATATTAATTAATAACCTCATTTTCTTCCCTCTTCAATGGCCTCTTCTATAACAGCAGCTATTTCGTTCAGCTTCTTCAACTGACTCACTTCTGGGTTTTTACGCATTTCCTTCAGCACCTTTTGATAAAGATCTTGCTTTTTCTCATTATCAAGTAGTTTACAATATAGTTTTAGCTGCTCAGGGGTCCTCAATAGAAGCCGTGCTATTATATTGTTGCTTCCTGATTCTAATTTTTCACGTTTGTTGTTATTACTGCTATTATTCATAAAAATTCCCACTCATTAAAGACTCAATTCTTCCAAATGTTTACTACTGTTTTCTTAGTAGTATTGGCATAAAGCCATCTATTTTAGCGGAAGTCAAGAAATTTTTTAAATATTTATTTGTTATTAATAATAGCAAGGATATTAATAGATTGACTTCGATGTCTATTTAGGACTTTGAATAGTATTCTTTAAAAATACTTTTGCTATATCACTTTCTTTATTGTCTTCCCGTAGATATTGTAATAATTGAAATTCAATCTGGTAGGTTAAAAAATTAAAGTAAAATATGAGTTTTATTTTGACTTTTTGTGTTAATTTCGCAGAATATTAAAATCATCATTCAAATTAAATACATGACAAAAAGAGGACTGGGAAGCGGTAATTGGGCTTGAGGTACATGCTCAAGTTTTTCCTCTATTTGGTACAGCAACACTAGATATATTAGTGCTATTAGCAACGCAAATCTATCTTCTAGTGTTCATTGGTTTTTAATGATTTTTGTGCTATAAACTAAAAGGCATGATAAATGTGCAGTATGTCTAGAGAGGTATTATGGTAGTAAAAAGACACGAAAATAATATACAAAGCTCAATAAAGGATTGTATACCAATTGGGTCAACTAATGATTCCAATATTGTATCAACATCAGGGCAGCATGCTCAAATAACAGTAGACAATTCTTTTGCTATCAATCAAGGTGAAGTGGGCATTACTAACGGTAACTCTACAAAACATATATTGGGAACATTTGGTGCAGGTCCATGTGTAATTGTTACTTTCTACAATCCAGACACTAGTGAAGCTGCTTTAACCCATATTGATGCATTAACTAACGTGCCACAAACAATATCTATGATTGATTATCAGCTGACTAAGAATGTTGATGAGGCAAATTTTATAATTAACCTCTCAACTGGATGGCTAGACAACAATAGTACATTAGAACTCATAAGGGATGTTTTGTCTTCTAGAGAAAATATGGAAATTAGTAAAATCTTGGAAAGCTCATCTTTAGCAATAGATGCAAAAACTGGGGAGATTATTCAAGGCATTACTCATCATGTTTTAGACCTAAATGGCGATTATAGGAAAAGAATGGAAACAAGGGAAACAATGGCTATGTTTACGTTTGGTAAGGCAATTAGCTCTAGAATATCTTTTGATGGTAGAAATGAGAGTTTAACTTTCTAAACCCATAAATCCTTACTAATTAATGATACAATTTTTTTAATAACTTTCTTCATAAACTTGGACTAAAGAAAGGTTTAACGTCAGTTTGTTCTACATCTTCTACTTTTTCAAGTTTCGTATCTGGCTTTAGAGCATTATACAACGCATAACTCACACAAGCTAATCCAACTATTCCCCCAATCACCGCTATAGCATACATTTTCAATATATAAGCTACAACACTACTGACTAGTAACGCCGCACCAACACTACCAACTATGACTGCTTGCGTTGTTAATGGTTTTTCTCTTTTATCTGTAGCATTATCATCAAAACGAGGTTTGGGAGATAGGTCATTGGAAGCATTTGACTCTTGTTCATCAGTCTTCACTGAAGTTTGCTGGACTTTTTCGCTGTTTTCACATATAGGCTGAAGACCTTCACTACTTTTATTGACATCTTCGCATAATCCGGTGTCAGTGGTAGCTTTATCAATTACAGGTTTATGCTCCACATCAAAACTACATACTTCAGTTACTATTTCACATGCGTTAGCTGGCATATCAGTAGCTCTGGTACTATCAATTACAGAAGCAGTATCTTTATGTTCTGTAGTTGTTGTTGCATTAAGACTCAAACTATCTTCATCGCATGGTGCAGTTGTAGTACTAGCATTGGTGGCAGTCTCTGTTACAACAGTAAGAAATGGTGCTTGTTGTTCTATAGTTGTTCTCTTATTAAGCACACCTCCCAGTTCTCTAGAAAATTTTAAGATTTCTTCTACAGCTTCACTATTTTCACACTCTTCAGCATAGGTGAATGGGGTGTAAATCATTTCCTCGCCATCTGAATGTTTTATAATTATTCTCTTTTTTAGAATATCTTTCAAAATACCATTTTCCTCAGAGATTCTTAACACTACTCTCATAATGTCATTGTCTCTACGTGATATAGCATCTGTAAGTATTGTATGAGTTTCTTCCCGACCATCTGAATGTTTTGTGGTCATTTCTTCATTCAGAACTTCCTTTAATAGTTTTTGTTTTTTGGCTTCTTCTAAAAGATCCTTTACAGCTTGATTATTTTTATGACTTATAGCATAATGTAGTAGTGATAATGTCTCCTCTCTACCCTGATATTTGTAAGTTATTTTTGCTAAAAGAATCGTGCTTGCGTTATAGCTGGACTTTTTGAATATTCTATTTCTAAACTTTTCGGCAACACCTTCCCCTTCTTCTATTTTTCTTGCTAGTTTTTGTATATTCTTTTCATCTTTATTTGTTAATTCATATATGTCACATACTAATGTCAATTTTGACGTTTTCATAATGTTTTTCCCCCTATTAAGATTTATTGATTTAGTTGTAGTAGTTGAAATAGAAAACCGGTTAAGTTGCCTAGTTTGGTTCTTTTTTTCAATCAAAGGTATTCTACTGTTTTAAATTCCCTGTAAAGATTTAGCTTATCTTTTACATCTAAACAGCATTAACACGATTTGGCTTTTTGTAGATGAGTAATTCTCTAGGAATTATCCTATTGAATTCTATGATATTATTTTTTGTAACATTGTCTAAAGTGCCCAGACACTGGGATCCAGGAAACTTAACTTTAAATAAGTGGCTGCATAATAAAGACTAGATTCCAGTGCCAAGCACTGGAATGACATGGTGGGATGCATCCAAGTAGCTGACACTGGTTTCCATCCAAGACGGCAGTGCCTTCCCTGTCATCCCAGCACCTTCTTCTGTCATCCAAGTAGCTAACACTGGGATCTAGTTCTCTTTACAAATTCACCAAAAGTGTTTCATTCTATAACGCAAAACCCATATTCACAAAACCCAATGCATTACTTGCAGTTAAGTTTCCTAGATCCCAGTGTCACGCACTGGGATGACAAAAAAAGGAGCACTGGTTCACCTTATGACGGTGTCATCCAAATACCTTCCCCTGTCATCCAAGTAGCTAACACTGGGATCTCATTTTACTTTATGACGGTGTCGTCCTAATACCTTCCCATGTCATCCAAGTAGCTAACACTGGGATCTAGTTCTCTTTACAAATTCACCAAAAGTGTTTCATTCTATAACGCAAAACCCATATTCACAAAACCCAATGCATTACTTGCAGTTAAGTTTCCTAGATCCCAGTGTCACGCACTGGGATGACAAAAAAAGGAGCACTGACCTCTCTTGGGCTCTTTTAGCCACAAATATTAAGAAATTTACCAAACGAAAAAAAAGGCAAAAGAAGCCCTAGTCATTGTCTATTTTCAGTATTGGCGTTTTTTAAGTCTTAAACACTGCAATTTAGCTGCTTTTAAATGCAACTCACCTTAGTTTAAATGTTTAAGAAACTTACTAAGCAGAAAAAAAGGCAAAAGAAACCCCGCGTTAGCTAGTTGTCACTTTCTAATCCTGCAAATTGGCGTTCTCTACTGTCTTAAACGCTTTGTAAGCGCGTTTCGGCTTATATAGCTAGAAATGTTGTGAAGACATAAGGTGCACATAGTGCGAAAAATTAAAAATAAGACGCCAAGTACGTTGTTTTTTTTGCTGTTTAATCTGCACAGATGAAGATAACTGAATACCTTCAGTACCATGATAAGAGGGCTGGCGGAGTTTGTCAAGGAAGTTTTAGGGCCTAGCGTCACACGCTGCCATGTGGTATACAAATTTCCTTCGAATTACAACGTACGTGCACTCTATATGCACTTAATACTCTCTTATCAAAATCTCAAGAATCTGCACTATATTTAATGCTGCGCCTTTGCGCAGATTATCAGCCACTATCCACATATTTAATCCGTGTTCAACAGTATTGTCTCTTCTAATACGCGATACATATACAGCATTCTCCTGTACAACATCAATTTGAGTGATGTATTCACCGTCTTCACGCCTGTTGTACACTAAAACTCCACTATCTTCGGCTTCACTTAGCACTTCACGAGCTTGTTCTTCAGTGATATGTTGATCAAATTCTACATTTACTGCCATAGCGTGACCGATAAAGACGGGTACTCTTACACAAGTTGCAGTAACTTTTATATCTTCCTCTAAAATTTTTTTTGTCTCCTCTTGCATTTTCCATTCTTCTTCTGTAGAACCATTCTCCATGAATTTCCCTACATGGGGAATGCAATTAAACGCTATTTGCTTGGGGAATATCTCGGGCTTTTTAGTCTCATTCATGAAGATTTTTTTTGTCTGGTCATAGAGCTCATCCATTGCTGCTTTGCCTGCGCCAGAAGTTGATTGATAAGTTGAAGCAACGATTCTCTTTATTTTTGCTTTCTGGTGTAATAGATGTAGTACTAGCAGCATCTGTATTGTAGTACAGTTTGGGTTGGATATTATGTTGTGGTTTTTATATTCCATAATTTTTTCTTTATTAATCTCCGGAATAATGAGTGGCACACCTTCTTTCATTCTAAAATGGGAACTGTTATCTATCACGATGCACCCAGCCTGTGTTGCAATTGGTACATACTTTTCAGAAACATGATATCCAGCACAGAAAATGGCTACATTAGTTCCAATGAAGTCATAATCCTCAAGGCACAAGACAGTTAATTCTTCATTACCGAAACTCACCTTCTTACCTTCTGATTTTTTCGACGCAAGTGCAATAACAGAATCTATTGCCTCATCTTGAAACTCAGCAAGCGTGCTTAATACCTCACGCCCTACTCTTCCGGTTGCTCCAATAACAGCAATTTTGTATCCCATATAGATGAACCTCTAACTTTACAATTATATTATATTTTCACTGACAAAATTTACAATTGTTTTAATATTTTTACCTTGCAATTAATTGTAATTTAGCTATTATTATGCAATATTAGTAATATTACATAATAAAGTGAAAGATGAATAAAGAATACGATGAAACTAAGGTTAAACTTGCAATGTCTACACCTCAAGAGCCTGAAAGAACCAATGGATTAAAGGCTCAAAATGTTCTTTCGAAAAAAAGAAAGCCTGCAATAAATTTTGATGATAAAAAATATGGTGTAAAAAACCTTAAAATAGACCAACAGTTCCTAAATAAAAGACAAGAATCTTCAAAGCTAAGAGATTTCTTAAGATCAATACCAATAATAGGGAGATTTTTAGCAAGGATTTTCACACCTGAAAAAATAGAAATCATCAGTAACCCTATATATGACAACATGGAAGCATATGAAAAATCGCAAGCAGGTCACTCCAGTAAGATAAAAGATGAGACTAGTGTAGATGATGAACACGCAAAAGAAGTAGATAGTAAACTTGAGAAGGGTAATGTTGAACAAGTGGACAATAAGAAAAGTCGTTAAACTCTATTTTATTGTGCAGGAGCTCTGCAGTACCAAAATAAATAAATGGGTATGCCACTTGCGGTGAATAAGCTTGCGATCAGCAAGGTATTCACAGAAGTTTCAAATATTACCCAGCAGCAAAAGGTTGTTGCTATACTGCCAATTAAAAATTTGTAATAGTTTTTCTCCTTTATAATAACCTTGAGAAAAGCAAGACTGCATGCAAGGTAAACAAATAAAAATGAAACTACAGAAAAGTCGATGATTGATGTGATCTGTTTAGCAAAATTGTTGCTTGAAGTGAGAATTAGTAGAACTGAAGTGCCAACGGAGCTGATTGTTATGCCCCAGAAAGGAGAACCGTGCTTGTTTCTTTTAGCAAAGAACTGTGGCATCAGTTTATCTTCTGCAAGGCCAAGGGCCACTTGTCCACTAGCTAGTACCCAAGCATTTAAACTGCCAACACAAACAATAAAAGCAACAATAGAAATGATCAAATGCCAATTACCAGGAAACATAATTTTTATTGCGTCAACATACGGCGCTTTTGAATTAACTAGATCATTGCCGTTTATCAATCCCATGATTGCAAGGCTATTAATGAAATATATAACTGCAACAGAGATTGTGCCAAGTACTATGGCTCTTGGTATAGTCTTTGCTGGATCATTGACTGATCCTGCAGGTGCTGTTGCTGATTCAAGTCCAATAAAACACCATAGAGTGAGTAGTGTAGAGCGAGCAAGGACTTGAGACATCGTGAGGGTTGATATTTCCTCACTTATGATAAAATTATTCCTATCAAAGAAAAACAACGCTGTTACTGGTATAGCAAGCAGTGCGGTAATTTTGACAGTCATCAATAAAAGCTCAACACATCCAGCAGCAGTGACACCTCTTAAATTTATTAGTGTAATGATCGTAAATAATAGTATTTCTAAAAATAAGCGTATATTTTGAATATCTCCATGAAAAAGCGAAGTAAGATAGCCAATACTTGCAACGATTACTGCTGTCGTGCTAACCCATGAGATCACCCAATACGTCCAACCAACAAAGAAAGCTGCAGCAGGGCCAAAAGCATGCTTTACATAAACGTGAGGACCACCCGTTTCTGGAAATTTTGCGCAGAGTAAGGCAAAAACCAAAGCAAGAGATATAGCACCAAGCCCTGATATCACCCAGCTTATAAGGCTGTACATGCCATATGGAGCAAGGCTAATTGGAAGCATAAAAATTCCAGAGCCAATTTGGCTGCTAATCACTAAGGCAAAAATAGCCCAAAAACCTATTTTATTTGACACAATAATTTTTATCTAAATAGACTAACGATATAACTGAAGCTCAGAAATTTCAATCGATCTTTATAAAAACTTGCATTTTTCTCAATTTATTTCTAAAATAGATTATATTAACAAATTATTAAGTGAAGGTTATGAATCTGAGGTTAAAAATATTTTTGGTTGTTTGTGGGTATATTTTACTATTTGTTTCCGCTATTGGAGCATTGTTTTTATCTGAATATTTACTTGAGATCTTTATTAATGCGCTTTATGCATTCCTTCTTGCAAAAACCTCAAGTGAGGCATTAGCTCTTTTTGGAACACTCGCAATTTTTCTTGCTGCCTGTGTTGCATGCTATGGCATACATAAGCTCTGTTCTATTTTTACAGAAAAGATTACAAGCAGCTATCAGTCTTTCAAAAATGAAAATAGTGGTGATAGTATTTTTTCTGAAGTATATAATGACCCGACAATAGGATTAAAAGATAAAATTTTGTTTTTCTCTATATATTTAATATATTGCATTCAATTACCATTTTTGTACTGTGCATCGAAGGTATCAGAGCTCAGCAGAATGTTGGTAGTAGAGCAATAGGTGCTAGAATATGTTTAGTGCTTATCAATACTATATTATTAATCCCAGTAGCACTTCTTGAATTGATAAAGTATCCATTAGTGAGGCTTTTCTCACCTTTGGGTTTGAATGTAAAGCAGCTAAGCTTTTTGTTTAATGTAAGTGATGTGGGCACTAGTAGTCAGAGTGTTCACACGAGTAGTTTTGAACATAGTATTTTCCAATGCGCTCAAGAGTTAAAAGAGAAATTTGGAGCTCAACCAAATGTACTCAATAAAGAGTTTGAAGACTACATAAATAATTCAGATGAGCTTACAACTCAAGAAAAAGAGCAATTAAAACTTTATCTTAATTTTAATGGCTCCAACCGGGCAACTTGGCAAGAATCAAGAACTAGTCTGACACTTACACAAACTGCAAATTTAGTTTTGACTGCAGCTACGGATCAAAAGTTAGATACAGATTTTCTAAAGTGCATGTTACTGATGCGTTTAAAAGAAGGAAATGGTGCATGTCATCTTGGAATGTTTAATCGTATTATTTATTCACTTAGTTGTCTTGAAGCTAAAAATAACTTTACAGTTGCAGTAAACTCTCAAGTGTACGAGAGAATGCCAAGCATTACGGAAAAATTCCTTAGAAGCTGTAACAATAAAAAAATTACAGTTTTAAAGGACAATTTTGATAATTTTTATTCTGATGGTGATATGGATCCTCAAATAAAAAGCAACATCAGTAAACTGATAGAAGAAGCAAAACAATCTGTCTTTAATGAATTATATGTGGATTATTACAATAGGTATGGGCAAGATGTTGGAAGAGGCCCTATAAAACATAAATTAAAAGAGTTAATTACAAGCGACGATGTAAAAGAAGCAATAAGCGCTGTTATAGATGGTATAGAAATTCCTCCAGTACCACCTACTTATCTTGAAAGAGTAAAAGCATTTTTTGGAGGTCATGCAAGGTCTTCTGCTGCTTAGTAGTGCTATAGCAGAAAACTTTTTTATTTTAACTAAAAAAATTACTTCTGCATATTCAAAGCCTTATTATAATGACAATTAGAGATATTTAGAGAGCTCAAAATCTATCTCCGTCTGCAGACTTTTCATCTAAATTTCAGTTAAAAATGTGGCGTATCTTCTTCAGCGTGTATACATATACTTAATCTCTGCCCAATGTACGTTGCATTTTTTCTGAATCTTGTTCATATGGGGGATTCTATGTCTAAAATTCCAGACACTTGACTTTAGCTAAAAACCATCTGGCGCCTATGGTTTTTTATAGTTTTGTCTTCCCTTTTCTGAATGGTTTGCAAGCTGCTGTAGCTAACCAAGAAAGGTTTCCCTACGTCATACCGCCGCGGTATCTCTTAGCCGCTAACAAGCAGTGGGATGACGAAGTTATCGTCATGCCACCGCGAACCGTCATATCGCCGCAGACCGTCATACCGCGATTCATTCGCGGTATCTCTTAGCATAGATCCAGCTAACAAGCAGCGGGATGACGAAGTTATCGTCATGCCACCGCGAACCGTCATATCGCCGCAGACCGTCATACCGCGATTCATTCGCGGTATCTCTTAGCATAGATCCCGCTAACACGTAGCGGGATGACGATTCTTCAAATCGTCAAGGTGTCATCCGAGTAGCTTGACTACTTGGATCCAGAAAACTTAACTTTAAATAAGTGGCTGCATAATAAAGACTAGATTCCAGCGTCACACGCTGGAATGACACCATTTTCGGTCTCTTAAATTGCTTTAGCTACAAACATTAAGAAATTTACCAAACGAAAAAAAGGCAAAAGAAGCCCCGTGGTGCGAGTTTTGACTCTATATTACTGTAAGTGGCGCTGTAATAATGTGCTAACGCTTAAAATAAGCGCGATTTGGCTGAATGTAGAAAAAATTTAAAAGACATGCAGCCGCTATAATTTTATGTAATTCGCCAAAAAATACCCTAAGTTTTTTACTGAATTTTGTTATTGAGCCTGCAGGTCAAAAACAAGTTTTGAGTCATGAATACCGATGTTATCATAATAAGGGGGCTGGCGGAGTTTGTCAAGTAAGTTTTTTCGTTTCTGCGAGCTACCTGAGTTTATTTACTTCATTAGAGCCAAAACTCTTGAGACCTAGGTGATAATTCTATCTAAAAGGATGCCAAAAAAGAGAAGCAACCCTACGTAGGAATTATTTTTAAATATGGACATGCATTGACTGGGATCGTCAGGATTGAAATTTTTGTATTGGCGGTGAAATATGAACCCTACAGCAAGTAGAGCAATATAAAAGATGTTATTTAATGATGATAAGATACCAGCATATAGCCACGTCATAAGAGATATTAAATAAAATCTTTTCAACCAAGATTTTGTTGTATCACCAAAATATAATGCGGTAGATTTCATTCCGAGTTTTTCATCATCTTTTTTATCTTGATGAGCGTATATGGTGTCATAGCTAAGTGTCCAAAAGACGCATCCTATATAAAACAGCAAGGATTCTATACTGATCTGGTTTATTATTGCTGCTGAGCCCATGAGCGATCCCATATTGAAGGTAAACCCTAAGAACAATTGTGGCCACCAAACATACCGCTTTAATAAAGGGTAAGTAGCTATCATACACATTGAGATTATTCCAAGTATGAGTGTGGTTTTATTAGTTAACAATAAAATTACCAAGGCGATAGATAGTAGCAGTGAGAGTAAAACCAAAGCCTGCTTTATGTTTAATGCACCACTTGCAAGTGGCCTATATTTTGTTCGTTCAACGTGCGCATCTATTTCCCTATCGAAAATGTCATTGATTATGCACCCTGCAGGTCTCATTAAAAATGCACCTATAGTAAATAAAACAAGGAGAAAAAGAGCCTGATACGATAGAGAAGTTGAGGCTAAAAGAATACCGCTCAAACTGGGAAATAGCACAAGCCACAAACCTGTTAAACTGTGCAGTCTCATTAATGAAAAGTAACGGTTGAAATACATTAATTAAGTGTGATTATGTAATATTTTGCTTACATTAACAAAATTATCGAACGCTAAATCAGGCTTGAAAACTAACTCAGGTATAAATCGCAAATCAACATAACACAATATAGATTTACGTATTGACCATGCAGATTGGTTCATTTCATTAACAACAGTGTTAATATCACAATTATCCTCAGAAGGATCTCCAGTGCGTGATGCTGAAATCCATGTACTTTTTTCTGAATCTGAGTAGTCAGCTACTTGGATATTCAATGAAGATAACACAATATATACATCTGCTTTTTTCAAATCTTTACTTAATTTTACGTCAGATACCGCTACATTTTTATTGAACACCTTACCTTCCATTAGGACTCTTGATATTGCTCTATGCAATACCGATGCTATTTTTAGGTTTCTAATTTCCTTTTTCATATCCATCTACTATAACACCCTTTCTTCTTGCACTAATTGATAAGCTTCCAAAATATCTCCAACTTTAATATCGATATTACCCTCTAGTGATACTCCGCATTCAAAGTTTACACCTACTTCTTTAACATCATCTTTAAATCTACGTAGTGCTTTTAACTTTCCTTCATGCACCAATTTGCCACCACGCACTACCTTAATTAAAGAATCTTTTCTTATGACTCCATCACTTACGTAACATCCAATGATATTACCAGCTTTAGATACGTTAAATATTTGCCTCACAGATGCAGAACCAACACGAACCTCTCGTGTAACAGGCTTTAACATTTTAGTTAAATACATTCTCATGTCGTCAATGAGCTCGTATATTATGTTATAAGTATGTATTTCTACACCTTTTTGTTTTGCCAAGTCCCTTATTTTTGAGTCCACTTTTACATTAAAAGCTAAAATTACTGCACTTGATGCTTCTGCAAGCAGCACATCTGAATCTGTTATCCCTCCTACTGCTTTGTGTAGGATATTTAATTTCACTTGGTCTTTACCGAGTTTATCAATTGAACTTGATATTGCTTCAATAGAACCAGTTACATCGCACTTTAAAACTACAGATAGTTCTTCTGTTTCACTGTTATTACGACTGAATATATCTAAATTATTGTCGTCTAAATCTTCTTTCTTTTTCTTGATCAACTCTAGCCTGTATTCAACAATTTCACGCGCCTGCTTTTCAGAATTTACAACAACAAATTTATCTCCAGCATTTGGCACACCATTTAGACCAGTAATTTCAATTGGAGCGGAGGGTAGTGCTGCTTTTTCTCTTTGACCAAGGTGATTAACCATACTACGTACTTTGCTGTATGTTGTACCAACTACCAATATATCACCAACCTTTAACGTTCCTTCCTCAACTATCAATGTAGCTGATATTCCTTTCGCTTTATCTATTTTGGATTCTATTACCCATCCAAGTGCTCGACAATCTTCTATTGCTTCTAGCTTCATTAATTCAGCGATTAACAAAATCGCCTCTTCTAGTTTATCTAAATTAGTTTTCTTTTTTGCTGATACTGGCACAATCATAATATCACCACCAAGCTCTTCAGAGATGAGATCATATTGAGGCAAACTATTAATTATTTTTTCTACATCACCAGGTTCAGATTTATCAATTTTATTAATAGCAACTATAATAGAAACATTTGCTGCTTTTGCATGATTTATTGCTTCAACTGTTTGTTTCATGATTCCATCGTCAGCTGCAACTACTATTACGACTATATTAGTAATATTGGCACCACGTGCACGCATCGCAGTGAACGCTTCATGTCCTGGTGTATCAATAAAAGTAATTTTTTGCTTATCTTTTGTCGTTATTTGATAAGCACCTATGTGTTGAGTTATGCCACCTGACTCTCTTTCTGCAACATTAGATTCACGAAATGCATCGAGCAATGAGGTTTTACCATGATCGACGTGTCCCATAAAAGTGACGATTGGTGGTTTAGGTTTTTTAGGCAGGCTTTCTCTGCCTTCTATAAAAAATAAATCCTTTTCTCTGTTGGTATCGCTCACTCGTTTAGCCGTATGATTAAATTTTTCCACTATTTCAGATGCTATATCTGGATCCACCAGATCATCTACTCTATAACTCTCACCGACTTCTTCTTTGAACATTTTTAGCACACTCTTGCTATCTTCTGCCATACGAACAGATAACTCCCTGATAGTTATTTTGTCTGGTATAATAACTTCTCTTGATATATTTTTACCCTTAGTAAACTTTGACTTTCTACTTCTTATACCAAATCTTTGCTTAAATACAGGGGGTTGTTCAGTTTTTTCATCTATTGCCTGTGCAATTACCAGTTTAGAATGCTTAGAATATATATCTTTGTTGACTTTAGAAGACTTTTTATCGTCGCTCTCATAGTCAATATTATCTTCTCTTAGTTCAACTAAGTGAGTATTACTTAAAACTTTCTTATTTATTTCTTTAGATAAAGTGTCCGCTTCATTTTTCTCGTCAATCTCTTTATTGCTGTCTTCTTTTGCTGTTTTCTCTTTTTCTTCTCTCTGATTTCTTTCTTTCAGCAAAGCAGCATTCTGCACAGCATTAATGCGGAAAATTTGTTCTTTCTCTGTTAAAGAACCTAATTTACTCTCGTCAAATAAATTATGTTCTTCTGCATCATGAGATTTTTTTCTTCTTTTTTTTACTATTGTAGCTCCAGTACTTGGGCTAGCTGAAGAGTTTAAATTGAGGTCTAATTTAAGCTTGCTTAAGCCTTGGAGCGTTAATTTTTTATTACTGATATCTTCATTATTCATATTATTTTATTATATTAACCCAAGCTTTTTACGTGCTTCTATGATTATTGAGTCTACTGTATCTTTTAGATTTTCTTTACTATCAGCTGAGGAAGAGAGTATGCTGCAAAACTCATAACTTGATAAATCTGCTATGTCCTCTAAAGTCTTAATATCATGTTTACTAAGAGCAATTTTATTGTCTATTGATAAAGTTAAATTGATTACATCATCTTCCATACCTAGACTTTTTAGCTCTTCTATTTTTCTATCATTTTCTGCTTTCAGGTGCTTGTTTGCTCTGTTATGAAGTTCGTTTGCAATATCCTCATTAAAGCCCTCTATTGAAGAAAGCTCTTTAATTGAAGCGTTGGATATATCTTCTACGCTTGAAAAACCTTCTGTTACCAATAGCTGACCCATAATCTCTTCTAAGTTTAAAGCTTCAGCAAATAAAGCTGAACATTGACTAAGTTCTTTACTTCGCCTTTCTGATTCTTGCTGAGTGCTTAATATCTCAATTTTCCATCCAACAAGCTCTGAAGCTAATCTTACATTCTGGCCCTTTTTTCCTATAGCTAAACTCAATTGATCTTCAGCAACTATTAACTCTATGCAATTTTCATTTTCATCAATAATAACCTTCGATACTTCTGCAGGAGTAATGGCTTTAATAACAAATTGACCCAAATCTGAGGAGTAATTTATAACGTCAATTTTTTCACCATTTAATTCGTGTATAATAGTTTTTATTCTATCTCCCTTAACTCCAACACAAGCACCTACTGGATCAATGTTCTTGTCAGGAGAGAAAACAGCAACCTTAGACCTTGAGCCGGCGTCTCTAGCTATACCTTTAATTGTTACTAACCCGTCAGCAATTTCTGGTATTTCTTGATTTAATAATGCCTCTAAAAAGCCTTCATGAGTCCTAGAAAGAATAATTTGACGTCCATCATCAGAGCGCTTAACGGTCTGTATGTAAGTTTTAACCTTATCGCCTTCACGAAATGATTCACCACCGGTCAAATTTCGCAATGGAAGATATGCCCTAGTGCCATTTATGTCTATAATAAGATCTGAATATTCTATTTGTTTAACAATACCATACCTTATTTCTCCCACCTTATCTTTAAATTCCTCATATTGCTTTTTTGACTCTTCATCTTTAATTATTTGAGCAATCTTTTGCTGGGCAATCCTTGCTGAAGCAAGATCAGTGTTAAGAGAGAGCAATTCACTAACAGTATCTCCAACTTTTGCATCTCCTTTTATTAATTTAGCTTGTGTCAGCGTAATTGATTCATACTCAGTGTTCTCTTCTTCATTTGATTCGTCATCAATAACTTTTAGTTTTCTGTATGAAGTAACTTTGCCTGTATTTCTATCTATATTAACTACAATTTTACTTTTGCTACCATATTTTTGATAAGCCACTGCTTCTATAGCACTTTCTAGTGCCTTTATTACAACATTAAAATCTAAACCTTTTTGAAGTGAAAGTTCTCCTGCTGTTTTTATTACATCAAGGCTTCCAACTATGTTATTCTTGTTACTTTTCTGCTTAACACTGCTTTTACGATTAGCAATCATAATAAATAAATCCAATGTAATTAGTTATAATTATAGCTTCAACGGGCAAAGAACGCTATCTTAAATGTTAAATGATTGCTAATTTAAGTCAAGTTTTTTCATGTCTTTGTATGACAAGCAACGCCGGAGTAAAGAATAAAGTTAAGACCGTTGCAGCCAATATTCCACTTGCTATGGTTGTTGAAATGTCAACCCACCACTGGCTTGATGGAGCATCATATGTGATTTGTAGCGTAAAAAAATTGATATTTAACCTGGTAATCATCGGTATTAAACCAAGAACTGTGGTTGCAACGGTAAGCAATATTGGCCTAACGCGAGAAATTGCAGCGTTTATTACACATCGCTTGATGTCATTTTTGTGTACCTTAATTTGGTGATGAAAGGCATCAAGCAATAGTATGTTATTATTTACTATAATTCCTGCCAAAGCAATTATCCCCACTCCACACATAACAACTACGAAAACTTGTTGGATAAGAAAGAAAACAAAAAACACACATGTTGTGGATAAAAACACTGCTGTCATTACGATAAATGTATGGTATACATTATTAAACTGTGTCACTAATACCAATATCATTAGTGTAATTGCTAATATAAAAGCCTTTAACAAAAATGTTCCTGATTTTTGTTGATCTTCTTTGTCGCCTTTAAAGTCAATTTTTACTCCCTTGTCCCAATCCTGGGCAATAGAATTCTGAATGAACTTTACTCTTTCATTAACAAGATAGCCTGTATCCACATCAGCGGAAATTGTCACTGTACGTAATCCATCAATCCTATTTAGTTTGTTTACCTTTTTTTCGGGAGCATATTTTACTATGTTGCTCATAGGATGCGGGCCATTAACTGTATTGATAAAAAGATTATCTATAGTCTTCATGTTGCGGTCCCTTCTGGGGAAACGGAGTACAATATCGATTTCTTCATCCGTGTTATTTGGTCTATATTTTCCAATCAACACTCCATTTGTAACCATCTTTATAAAATCGCCAATGGTTGCAACACTTACTCCAGAACTTGTAGCCTTACTCTTATTAACACTCATATTCCACTCTATTTCAGGTGCTGATCTGCTATCTTGAATATTTATAAACCCGGATGAAGGTTGGTCCATAATTTTTAGAATTTTCTCTGCTGCTAAATTCAGATTGGATGCACTTCCGCTGAGGTTAATTTGTATTGGCTTGTCAGCCGACGGTCCTGACTTTTCCTCTTGAACATTAATTATTATTCCTTTCATGTCTTGCACACTGCTCCTTATATCGTTTAATATGTGCTTAGCTTTGCGCCTGAAGCGCCAATCCATAAGTTCTAGTTGAATTCTGGCGATAACATTGTCTGAAAATGCTCCTGATCTAGCATAAGAAACATGAATTTCTTTTTCAACGCTCAAAATGCGTTCTTCCACTTCTTTGAGTATCAGATCTCGTTCTTTGGCTGATAAGCTTTCTTTTGCTTTAACACTGATTAAAATATTATCTGAATCCACTTTCGGAAAAAACTTCACTCCAGGACCAAAGGTAAAGTACAGCACACTAAATGAAAACAGGACGAATACAGTAGCACATATGAATTTTTTAGGATGATCTAAAACCTTCTCTAGCATGCGTATGTAAGCTCTTATTATAGGCCCAGCATTTTTTATCTCACCACTTTCTATAGCACTCATTTTTTTTATTTCTTTTTTTGAAGTTATTGAAGGCTTACCAAATATTGCACCAAGTGTTGGTATAAAAACCAAAGCCATAATGAGCGATCCAGTCAAAGTTAGAATTATTGTAATTGGTATGTACTGCATGAATTTACCAACAGTATCAGGCCAGAATAATAGAGGAAAAAACACTGCTAATTTAGTTAACGTCGATGATAGAACCGGATAAAACATATCACGAACTGAAGTGTGAAAGGCTTCTACTTTGTCCATTCCGCAGATCATCTTTCTATCGGCATATTCGCTGATCACAATTGCATCATCAACCAGCATGCCAACAGCCATGATTAAACTGAAGAGCACAACGATATTTAAGGTTATGCCCATAAAGTAAAGAGCTATTATCCCAATGAGAAAGGAACCGGGTATCGAGAGTGCCACAAGAATAGCAATCCTTGTTCCCATAGAAAGCATCATTATGATCAATATTAACAACACAGCGAATATTATGCCGTTTTCCAAGTCATCAAGCACATCGCGGACGTTTTTTGACTGGTCATTTAAGTACACCACTTTTAAATTTTCAGGTAATTGATCTTTTGCCTTATCCATTAAGTATTTTACTTGATTTACTGTGTCTATTATGTTTTTTCCGTTACGTTTTGAAATTTCTAGCACGACACTAGGTAATCCATTAATGCGAGCAAACCCTTGGTGATCCTCAAACCTAGGGTATACTTTTGCTATATCTTTGATTCTCAAAACTGCATCGCCTTGAGATCTAATAGGAATATTCATAATATCTTCTATATCTTTTAATAACCCTGATATTTTAATCGAATATTTACCGGTATCATTTTCCAGTGACCCAGCTCCCACTAGTCTATTATTGCTTGATATAGCTTGGAATATTTCGTTTGATTGAATGTTATATTTTGTTAGAACTGTGGGCTCAATTATAACTTCCACTGTTTCTTTACGCATACCTGCCACTTCAACTTTGAGAACATTTGGCAGAGATTCTATTTCTTTCTTTAGCTTGCGTGCTATTTCAGTTAAGGCTCTTTCTGGCAAATTACCAATTAAGCCGACATTGAGTATCGGAAATAAGCTCAAGTTTATTTCATTGATTATCGGAGATTCCGCTTCAACAGGTAACTTCGATTTTATGTTTGAAAGCTTTGAACGGACATTATCGAGCACTTCTTTATTATCATACTCTGTTCCAAATTCGAGTATCATGTGAGCACCATCATTAGTTGCAAAAGCTCTCAATTCTCTTACACCTTCGATGGATCTTAGTTCATTTTCTATAGGCAGCACTAATAGCTTTTCACTATCTTGAGCAGAAATCCCAGGAAGTCCAACAAACACGCTGATTATAGGAATCTGTATATCAGGGTTACTTTCCCTTGGCATTTTTACATAAACGTATGAACCGAAGATAAAAATTACTATAAGTAATAATACCACCGCCCTGTTTCGCTCTATGAGTAAGCTCTGCATGTTGAATGTTAACTAAATATGTGTGTTTGTACAATATTATAGTCGAGATACGTTGCATATTAATTAATCCTTGTATAGCTTTAAAACTTTACGCAAATAATTAAAATTTTCGCAAAATTGCAAGTATAAGAAAATTTCTGTATAATAATTCTAGAACAGTATTTGAGAGGTTATTATGGTGGCAATTTTAAATGTAACAAAAGGCAAGAGAAAAGTTATTGTGTCTGGAATTAGCTGGAGCTTTATCAGCTTTAATATTTTTAACAGCAATCCACATTGCCGCAAAGATAGCCATTATCGTTTCTGCTGCTGCAGTTACTTACTTATTACTTTTGCTGATTCATAAAATAAGAACTAAAGCTGAAATTACTCGTGTTTCAGAAGATGAAGGTGAAGAAAAAGATACGGAAATATCCGTAAAAGAACCAAAAAGAACTGAAACTGAGCTAGCAGAAGAATTAAAAAATAAAAGAGCACAAGAAGAAATGAAAAATGGACTACCTGAACATATGGATTTCAAAGGTAATTCACTTTCTAAAAGCGCTGATACTAAAGATAGTCATTCCGTTTCTAGTGCTACAAATATTGTTATGGAACCTTTACCTAAACACATGGATGCGCTTGGTAATCCACTTCCTGAAAGACCAAGTGCAAATATTAGTATAGAATCTAAACCTGAGAGAAAACTATCTCCTGCAGAGTGGCTATTACAGCATGGGGTAAATAATGATGTGAGGGAAGTGCTAGAACGGCCAGCAAAGGGGTTTAACGGGTTAGGGTTTAACATGTAGTTGTTGTATTAAGCTCTCCATCTTATATTGAGAATCAGATGCAATGCCGTAGACCTTATTTGGCGGAGCAATTTTGTTCTCTATACCAAAAACTATACCTTCAATTATTGCTGTGAGTACTTTTTCAAGGTTACAGTCTGCTCCAGGAACACGGTGCTCTAGGCGGCATCTTTTGGAATCGTTGCCAAAATAGGGAATTCTTATCGCAGCAGTTCTGTTATTTACTCCCCAACTAATCGTAGTTGGAGTGTGAATATCCGGGTACTGAAATCTTAAATATGAATCATCATTTGGAGCAAAAAACAACATATGTTTTTTCATCATTGCACATAATCCGCCAATACTATGAATCAAATAATCACTATACTTTTGCTCATTGATATAAAATAAGTTATCGTTATTTGAATTCACGAGATTAACATGCACATTTAATGCACTGCCTGCTCTATCCAAATAAGGCTTTGCTTTAAAAGAAACGTTCCCACCAAGTTTTTGTGCTACTTCAGTAAGTAATTGTTTTGCTAACTCAAAATGCTTAATTAAATTGTCGGAGTTCGTATAACAACCACTTTTTATCTCATATTGATGTGTAGAATTCTCCTTCTCGCAAGAAAATTCAAGAAATGCTATTTTATTTTTGATGCTATTTAGAAATAAATATTCTTTTTCTATTCCTTCAATGTAAAACTCTAGTTCAATACCGAATACAGCATGACAACTCAAATTACTTAATATAATCATAAATTTGCTTCAGTAAATCTATATTAGGTTAGCTATATTTATATGAATACTTTACTTATTTGCCAGTAAATTTAACATCTTATTTATACATAATGTATTACTATTTTTAATAGCATGCTTCTAATCCTCGATACAAGCGACATTTACAAATTTTTCATTTTTTTGAAATAAAAATGATCAATTTTAGTGTTTTTATACCCTTTACAACTCATCAAAAAATCACCATAATTTTTAGTATGTATTAAGTAGTATTAGCTTTTCATTTTGCAGTAAGCTATTGATTATCTTATATTTTTCTAATTGTTGCTTTTTTCTTGGTATGGTATATGAACTTAACTAGCCCTAAGGTTTCTACTATGTTTTTTGATCAGATTATTACAGTAACGGATCACAATGTTACTTGGGAAAAAATCCAAAATTGTCTTTATAATCTTTATGGAGAAGCAACATATAACAGCTGGCTGAGTTCGCTAAAATTTGTCAGTAGCAGAAATGGGGAAGTTCTTTTATCCGTGTCAACAAGGTTTATAAAAGAGTGGATTACAGTTCATTACATGAAAAAAATATTATCATTATGGCAAAGCGAAGATAAAAGCATACGTTCTATTGATATTCAAGTAATTGAGGAAAGGAATTCAAATTTTAATGTTATACTAAAAAACAGAGAGGAAAGTAATCATAATCTTGGTTCGCCGCTGGATCCAAGGTTCACCTTTGATAATTTTGTAGTGGGAAAGCCAAATGAATTAGCATTTACGGCGGCAAAGCGTGTGGCAGAATCTATAGATCCAATATTAGGCAGCAATCCTTTGTTTCTATATGGTGGAGTGGGACTTGGTAAAACACATCTAATGCATGCTATAGCTTGGGACATAGTCAATTCCCCATCAGAAAAAAGAAAAGTAGTATATTTATCAGCAGAGAAATTCATGTACCAATATATTACAGCGCTGCGAAGCAAAGATATTATGTTATTTAAAGAGCAATTTAGATCAGTAGATGTATTGATGGTAGATGATGTGCAATTTATCAGTGGTAAAGATAGTACACAAGAAGAATTTTTTCACACTTTCAATGCATTGATAGACCAAAATAAGCAATTGGTTATATCAGCTGATAGGTCTCCTAGTGATCTTGATGGAGTGGAAGAAAGAATAAGATCACGACTCGGTTGGGGGTTGGTGGCAGATATTAATGAAACAACTTTTGAATTAAGGCTTGGTATATTGCAGGCAAAAGTGGAGCAGATGAATATGTATGTTCCGAAAGATGTCCTAGAGTTTTTAGCAAGGAACATAAAATCTAATATAAGAGAATTAGAAGGAGCATTAAATAAGGTTACCCATACCTCATTAATTGGAAGAAGTATGACGGTAGAATCAGCTAGTGAAACCCTAATCGATCTTCTTAGGTCAAATCATAGGTCAATCACAATAGAAGAAATACAAAAGAAAGTAGCTGAATTTTTCAATATAAAGGTTGCAGATATGCAATCCAATAGAAGACTTCGCAGTCTTGCAAGGCCAAGACAAATAGCTATGTATTTTGCCAAAAAATTTACGCAAAAAAGCCTACCAGATATTGGGAGAAACTTTGGTGGCAGAGACCATGCTACCGTTATACATGCAGTAAAACAAGTAGAAAATTTTATAAAGACCGACTCAAAATTTGCTGATGAAATCAATCGATTAAAAAAAATGTTTAAGTAGCGTTGTTAAAATAGCTAATAACAAGTCCTAAAATGAATCGACTATAGTTTTAATCCGTTTAAGTTTAAAATCTTCTGTTAGCTTCGCAGAATACATTTCCTTATTGTGTTGATTATAGAAGGTAAATTTGTGATCATCTAAGTTTAGTATTGCAAAGCCAAAACCGAAAAAGTTTCTAACCTCGTGTGCTAAGTAGTTTCTACCATTTGAATAGTCAAATTCTACATTTTGATAAACAGGCTCTTGATCTTGAGCATGTAATAATGCACCACCGTTTCCAACTATAATCTGGTCTGGAACATTATCCATTAATAAAATCTGGGCTATATGAATGTGGCCAGAAACTATGGTAGTGACATTGCTTGGAAATTTATCTCCAAAAGCTTCAATTTGTGTAAGATTACCATGGCTTTTTAATGTCAAAAATTCTTTTTTTGGAGATCTCCAAAGCGGTTTATGAGTTAAAAACCACGTGGGCTTATCTTGTATCAATTTATCAAATTGCCTTTCAAAAGCATCAATTGTGCTTTGGGTTGTAAAAATATCCTCACCGGATGAAGAGTCGAAGATAAAAAATTTCATCGGTCCAGCATCTAAGGACCAACTAGAAACGAAGTTTCCACATTTTTCAGACGAAAAGGGGTATGAATCTAGATACCTGAACCATCCTTCATAAGCTCTATTACAACTCTCATGGTTTCCACGAACAAAAAGGAAAGGGGATTGTAATGAAATATCCTTTGCAGGCTCAAACCAATCAGCGTACCAAGCTTTTTTATTATATCCATAAATATCGCCACACTTTTTTGTATTTCTACATTTTGTTTGTCTATAATGATAATCACCAACATGGATAATTAAATCTGGTTTATGAAGGGCGATTGAATCTAAATTTTTTTTTAAAGGCCAGCTATCTACCGAATTACATTCCTGCTGAAATAACATATTTATTCTACAACCCGTGTCACCAATAAAAGCAATTTTATTAACCTTTTCTGGTAATATAGGAACTCGTAGATCCTCAATACTAATGTTTTTGGCACTTGTTTGTACTGTCAGTTCACAAACTGTTTCGTTATGATCACCATTGTTAATTGAGCTGCGATTCAGCATTTCTATTTCCTCGCCATCGACATAAACAATGGGACACATGTCATTGTCTGTAATTGCACGTATGCTTAATTTATTTTCTGGGATAACTTGAGACCATGTGTATAATATTTGTGCATGGACAGAATGAAAGCTGGTTATAAGAGATAGAGCTAAAAAAATAAAGATATTAGCTACATTCATTTGTATAAAAACCTAAGTTAAAAATTAGTAGTAAGGTTGTCTTAAATGATTAAAATTTATAATCACAAAATTCATAATCAAATTATACAAGTAATTTCTAAATTATTCTAGTATCAGATTGACACTCTAGATGAAAAATTCTAAAATGATTAAATAATTTAAAATAATTATATAAAAACTAGAATATAGTGCGGCCGTGGTGGAATTGGTAGACACGCAGCGTTGAGGTCGCTGTGGCTCATAAGGCCTTGGAAGTTCAAGTCTTCTCGGCCGCACCAGTTTTTTCATAGCTGCTTAATATGGGTAAAAATGTTTATAGGAAATCAGAGTAGCAATAAGGTAGAAAGAGCTATCAGCGAAATCAGGCGCGGCCGGCCAATTGTAATATATGATAAAAGTAATTACCTATTGTTTGCTGCTGCTGAGGCTTTAGAAAGAGATTTATTTAATCAATACAAGCTTATATCAAGTAATGTATATGTTACTTTAACTTCAAGTAAGGTAAAATACATATCTCAGAATAAAGAACATAACAGCAAACGTCTGTTGGTGAATAATTTTGATGAACTGCTCCATTTAATAAACTGTTCAAAGGAAGATTGCATAAGAGAGTTGCAATGCTCAAAGACAATAGATGAATGTGCTATTGCCTTGCTTAAGTTCTCAGAATTATTGCCATACGCGTTAGTGGCTGATATGACTTTTGAGAATAACCATGAAATGCGAAATTGGTGCGAGAAAAATGACGTTATTGCACTGGACACGTCATTCATAAATAATTTTCAAGAAAATCAGGATGTATATGAAGTGTGCAAAACATCATTATTTTTAAAACAGACTCAAGAAGTAAATATCATATCTTATAGAACAGAAAGTGGTGGAAGAGAACATCATGCAATTATCATTGGCAATCCAGATAAAGATGGCGAACCATTAGTAAGAATTCATTCTTCGTGCTATACGGGTGACTTGTTAGATAGCTTATCATGCGATTGCAGAAGTCAGTTACATCAAGCAATTCAAATGATAGCTGACTCTGGAAGTGGTATTATATTGTATTTGATGCAAGATGGAAGAGGCATTGGTTTAACTAATAAGTTAAGAGCGTACAGTGTGCAAAGAGGACATAATCTTGATACTGTTGATGCAAACAGAATATTAGGTTTTGAAGATGATGAAAGGAGTTTTGCTGTTGCAGCTAAAATGCTTAATAAATTGAACATTAACAAAATCCAATTACTTACAAACAATGATAGGAAATTGTCAGAATTGGAAAGTAGTGGTATAGGAGTTACAAAGTGTCTACCACTTATTGTGGAACGTAATAAATATAACGATTCATATATGGAGACAAAGTTTGGTAAGCTAGGCCATAGATTAAGAGTTTTTTAGCTTTTTTGTTGTAACTACTTTGTTAATTTGCTATGTTTATTAACATAAGTTAAGATTTTTAGGAATACTAAAATGCTAAGATTTTTTAAACGAGAAAAAAATACTGAATCCTTAGATAAGGATATAGATTGGAATTCAAACCGCTACAGCACAGTTATTGCTCAAAGGAATATTCTACTTTTATTTGCATTAATATTATTAGCAACGATCTCTATCAGCATATTAGTCATATTTAAAATTAGCACAAGTAGCACTATTGAGCCATTTGTTATAGAAATTGACAAGAAATCAGGAATAGTGCAATTGGTTGATCCTGTCACAGTAAAACAATATTCTGCAAATGAAGCGCTAAACGATTATTTTATTTCAGAGTATATAAAAGCAAGGGAGGTTTTTGATCCATATCATTATAATTATAACTATTATACAAAGGTGAGGTTGTTTTCCTCACCTAATGTGTATAATGAATTTAGAAATTATGTAGGATCACAGAATATGGATGATCTTTTTAATTTGTACTCAGATACCAAAAGTGAATTTAAAATTCGCTCAATTCAAAAATTGGGTAACGATGCTCTTCAGGTGAGGTTTTTTGTGGAATTTATACGGAAAGATGGAAGTTCCACAAGAAAAAATAAGATAGTTATTATGTCATATAGATATGCATCGCTTGAAATGGATGATCAGCAAAGATATATTAACCCATTAGGATTTCAAGTTATTTCATATAGAGTAGATGATGAATATGTATAGGATATTATTAGTTTTAGCTTTACTTGTAAGTGGCAATTTAAACGCATCCATTAATTATAATGAGCCTATTTCTGTAGATAGTAGAATAAAGACTTTTGTGTATAGCCCTAATGAAGTATTTACGGTGGTTTTTAGTCAGGGTTACTATTCTTATATTGAATTTGCGGAAGGAGAAAAAGTTAAAAATATCGCTGTTGGTGATGCATCAAGTTGGAAAATTAATCCTTATGACAATAAATTGCTTATCATGCCATTTGAAGTTAGTAGTCGCACTAACATGATTATTACAACAACTAAAAAAAGAAATTACATTTTTGATTTAATCTCAAGGCCAAACTACGATAAATACCCAGATACTGATGCTAAGAAAGTGGGTCACGATTATTCTGCTGAAAAGGATATATCTTACGTAGTACGTTTTTATTATCCTCAAGAAGAAGGTGAATTTGATGTTGATTTAGATGAGGTTTCTTTACCTACTCAAATGCAATATACTACAGACAAGCCAGAAAAAATAATACAAGAAAATGATACGAAGTACAATTATACATATATTGATGAAGGTAGTAATGCGGATATAGTTCCGATTGAGCTATTTGATGATGGTTATTTAACCTATTTAAAATTTAGAAATAATAATAAAATACCTCAGATTTTTGTAGAAGAGGAGGATAAACCTTGTAAAAGGCTGTTATTTGATGATTATGTTATAATAAAAGGAGTACATAAAAAGCTATTTATGCGTTATGAAGATGGTGAAGTTGAAATTATAAATAGGTCACTTTAGCTGTGGTATATGCAATATGAATAAAGAAAGGCGTAACAATTCAGAAGATGAATCAGAAATAGAGAACAAGGTAGTAACAGTTGGCTCTAATCAAGGTCATAGGGCATTGATGGTCATTATTTTAGTGCTTCTGGTTGGTGGAGTGTATTATCTCTATTTTAGTCCTTCTCATAAAGAGGGTTCAGAAGTTATTAAAAAAGAGGAAACAAAGCAAAATGTTCAAGAATTGAAGGGAAAGTTGGAACAAGTTCCAGATAATGTAATGGTTCCTGAAAGAATAATAACTGATCCCTTACCACCCTTACCCCCTCTTCCTACACCACCAATCATACCAGAAATAAAACAAATTAGAAAAGAAGAAGAGAAACCAAAAGAAACTCCTGTGTCAAATATACCTATTTTGCCAAAGCAAAATTTTCCTTCTAGTAATGTTATGGGCAATTTACCTACCTCGTTTCCTACAATAGGGGGTAGCGGTTATCCTAGAGACAGACGTAGTGCACAAATGTTAACAATTTCAAGTGATGGTGGAGAGAATAAGGCTGCTGATGCTATTTTATCTGACACTTCAGCACAATCGAGCAAAGCTACCAGAGTAGGAAAGCTTGGTTTAATGGTTACTCAAGGTAAAATTATTGATGCTGTTCTTGAAACTGCAATAAACTCTGATCTGCAAGGAATGCTGCGTGCTATGGTGAGTAGAGATGTTTATGCAGAAACTGGTGATACAGTTTTAATACCTAAAGGCTCAAGATTGATAGGCAGTTATTCATTTGACTCGAATGTCGCAAGAGCTCGTGTAAATATAAACTGGAGTAGGGTCATTCTTCCTCATGGAATAGATATTGCTATCTCATCACTTAGTACTGACGAGCTTGGCAGAGCAGGAATAGCTGGAATAGTTGATAATAAAATAGTAAGTGCATTATTCTCTTCAGTGGCACTTGCTGGTGTTTCAATTGGTTCGGCTGTTATAGGGCAAAAGGCCTCTAATCTTATTGATACGCTAACTGCTATGGATGCGGTGAGATCCATCACTGCAACTGAAATAGATATCTCTTCTCTCAAAGGGGCTATTGTTGAGAGATTGGAGGATGCTATAAAAACTGAAGTTGGGAGGGTAGGAGACGAAAAATGGAAATTGGGTCTTAGGGCTATTGAAAAAATTCGGAATGCTAAAAGTGATCAGGATTTACTGAGAATAATAAAGGAAGAAATAGTAAGTGTGATAAAAAGTTCTGGAGCTAGTGGAGTTGATGCAATTACTAGTGACAATATCGGTATAACTTTAGACGATGTACGTCAACTGTTGAGGCAAACTCAGAAAAGAAGCAAATCTGTTTATGATGAAGCAATCGGGAAGTCAATCAATGATTTTTCTAAAGACATGCGAGATATAATGGGCGGGTATACAGATAAAAAACCAACTATTTATGTCGATCAAGGCACCGCATTGAAAGTATTTGTTAACCAAGATATAGTATTTCCTTCACAGGCAATATTAAATCAATGAAATGAATTATGCTGCACTTGATACATATTTGGAGCCATTACAAGGCATATTTCAAGAAGAAGGCGTAAATGAAATATCAATAAATAAGCCAAAGGAAGTATGGATTGAAAATCGCGGTGAAATAAGGTGTGAAAAATTAGAAGTATTCGATCTTAACCATTTGAAATCTCTTGGCAGACTGATTGCTCAAGCTACAGAACAAAAACTTAGCGAAGAAGCACCTTTACTTTCGGCAACATTACCAAATGGTTATCGTATACAGATAGTATTTCCACCAGCATGTGAACCTGATAAAGTAGTCATGTCGATTCGTAAGCCTTCTAGCATGCAATTAGCACTCGATGATTACGAAAAAATGGGGGCTTTTTCTGAAACTGTTACAGAAGCAACTGATAATCCAGTTGACCGTCATTTGGATTTACTGTTAAGGCAAAAAAAAATAAAAGAGTTTTTAGAATACGCTGTAATAAGTAAGAAAAATATTATAATTAGCGGTGGAACTTCCACTGGTAAGACTACTTTTACTAATGCTACTTTGCGTGCTATTCCAACTGAGGAAAGAATTATTACTGTTGAGGATGCAAGGGAAATCGTTTTGAACGATCATCCAAATAGAGTGCATCTGATTGCCTCCAAAGGAGGGCAGGGCAGAGCAAAAGTAACCACTCAAGATTTGATAGAGGCGTGCTTACGTTTAAGGCCAGACAGAATAATAGTTGGTGAGCTCCGTGGAGCGGAAGCTTTTAGTTTTCTTAGGGCGATAAATACTGGTCACCCTGGATCAATATCAACCCTTCATGCGGATAGTCCAACAATGGCCCTTGAGCAAATAAAATTGATGGTTATGCAGGCAAATCTTGGCATTCCTCCAGACCAAATTATACCATACATTAGAAATGTGATTGATATTGTTATTCAGCTAAAAAGAACCGGTGGGGGCAAAAGAAGCATTTCTGAGATATTATTTACTAGATCTGCAAGCGAAAATGCTTAAATTTATACATAAGTTAAAAAAGAGTAGTTTATGAGTAATGGAAATCACCTACGTAATATTCTCATAGGAGGTGTAGTAGCTTTTAGCGTACTTGAGTTTTGCTTCTATCTATCTGGTATATTGTTCTTTCTATTAGTTGACGGTCCGGATGCTGTGGATTTTAAGGCAATTAATCCTAGTTTGACGCCTTTCCCTCAAGCTCTTTGGCCAACGATTTTTGATCATATACAATATTGTTGGCACCACCCAGAGTTATATAGCCTTGAGCTCAAATTTAAATTAATTCTATCTTCTACAATGCCTATTGTTGTTTTAATGATTATCTTATGGAATTTAAGAGAAAGGATAATTGAGTGGCGACCATTTAAAAAGAAAGAATCACTTCATGGAGACTCGCAGTGGGCATCAGAGAAAGACATACGAAAAGCAGGATTAAGAAGCAAAAAGGGATTATTGCTTGGTAAAGATAAAAGAGGATACTTTATTGCTGATGGGTTTCAGCATGCATTGTTATTTGCACCTACAGGTTCTGGTAAGGGTGTTGGCTTTGTAATTCCTAATTTATTATTTTGGACTGACTCGGTAATTGTACACGACATAAAATTAGAAAACTATGAAATAACAAGTGGTTGGCGAGAACGACAAGGACAAAAAGTATACGTATGGAATCCAGCGCAGCCAGATGGAATAAGTCACTGTTACAATCCATTACAATGGATTAGTAAAAAACCTGGGCAGATGGTTGACGATGTGCAAAAAATAGCTAACCTCATCATGCCTGAACAAGACTTTTGGCAAAATGAAGCAAGAAGCTTATTTGTTGGAGTGGTATTATACTTACTTGCTGCACCAGAGAAAGTTAAATCTTTTGGTGAAGTTGTGCGTACGATGCGTAGTGATGACGTAGTTTATAATCTTGCTGTTGCTCTTGATACAATGGGTAAAATACTACACCCTGTAGCATATATGAATATTGCAGCTTTTTTACAAAAAGCTGATAAAGAAAGGTCGGGTGTTGTATCAACTATGAACTCATCGCTTGAATTGTGGGCAAACCCATTGATTGATACTGCAACTGCGTCAAGTGATTTTAATATTTTAGATTTTAAAAAGAAGAAAACTACAGTTTATGTTGGTTTAACTCCTGACAACTTGACTAGGCTCAGGCCTTTAATGCAGGTTTTTTACCAACAGGCAACTGAGTTTTTATGTAGAAAATTGCCATCGGATGACGAGCCTTATGGCGTATTGTTTTTAATGGATGAGTTTCCTACACTTGGAAAAATGGAGCAATTTCAAACAGGTATTGCATATTTTCGTGGTTATCGAGTTAGGTTATTCTTAATTGTTCAAGATACTGAGCAGCTCAAAGGAATATACGAAGAAGCAGGAATGAACTCCTTTTTGTCAAACTCGACTTACAGAATAACTTTTGCAGCCAATAATATTGAAACAGCTAATTTAATATCGCAACTTATAGGAAACAAAACTGTACAACAAGAATCGTTGAATAAGCCTAAATTTTTAGATTTAAATCCTGCTTCAAGGTCGTTGCATATCTCTGAAACACAGAGGGCATTGCTATTGCCTCAAGAAGTTATTATGTTGCCACGCGACGATCAGATAATTTTAATAGAGTCAACTTACCCAATTAAATCAAAGAAAATTTTGTACTATAGTGATAGCACCTTCACAAAAAGACTGCTCAAGCAAACTCGTGTGCCTACACAAGAACCATATGACCCAAACAAAGTTCTTTCTGCTGCTGCGAGCAAAGATAAGGTTAATAACGAGGGGAATAATGCTCTTGAGGGGCCTAATTCAGTTGATTATCCTGCTGAAACTAAAACAGAGGATGCAGTGTATGATGAATCAGATGAATTTGCAGACGAAGATATTGATGATGAAGATATTGACGATAAGTTTGAAGATGATGATGACGGGTTTGATGACGAGAGGAGCGATGATGGGTTTGATGACGAAGACGAGGAGGATGAATTTGAAGATGAGGATATTGACGATAAATTAAAAAATGATCAAAAATAAAGGTTAACTTTGCCTATTTTTAGCTCAGAAAAGTGCAAGTTATGCAAATAATTAGGTTTTTCATATTAAGCCATTTTTAATTAATTAGTATTAGATTAGCTATTTTAACTAGGGGAGTAGTAATGATTAGTAAAAAAACATTAGCGGTTACAGCACTTGCTTTGCTGTTGTCACAACAATCTTTTGCAAGTGAAACAGAAGGATTTTACTTCGGCAGTGGGTATTATGGTCAATTTTTTAATAGTACGGGTGAACTAAAAACAAGCACTACAGGTATCAAAAATTTGTCTATAAATGACAGGAGTGCTCAGAATACAGAAGGTCAATTACTAAGTAAGTATAAAGGAGATTACAATCCACCTTTTGCTGCAAATGTGGCACTTGGTTACACAGGAGAATTGGGTAACAACAGCTATAGGGCTGAATTGGAAGGGATGTATTCTTCTGTAAAAGTGGATAATATTGGTTTAGCAAGCAGTCAAATGACTGCGTCATACGTAAAAGTAGTTAAAGATAAAAATGGTGCAGAAGAAAAACATTTATATGGTGCTATAGTGAATCATGACCAAATTGAGAACATATCTGTAATGGCAAATATTTATCATCATTGGAAAAGTGACCGTTTCTCTTTTTCTCCTTACGTTGGTATTGGAATCGGTGCAACAAGAATGACGATGTTTGAAAAACCGTCAATAAGACCCGCAGGTCAATTAAAAGCTGGCCTTGATTATCGCATAAATGAAGATGTAAATATGCATATCGGATATAGAGGTTTTGGTGTTATGGGTAACAACTTTACATTTCAAGCAATGCAGAAAGGAGTAAAAAAAGCAAATGGTACATCTAGTATTATTGATGAAAAAGATGCACTAAAAGAGAATATAAATGTAGGTAATCAACTATTTCACACACACGGCATAGAGGCTGGCCTTACTTTCCACTTTGCCAGCAAAGCTTAAACATGTTGCCCTTTTAAAAAATGCATAAAACCGTTCCTGTCATCCTATGGCTTGACCATAGGATCTAGTTAAATAGTAACCGTTCACGGAGATAAGGTGGTTTACAAAGTAAGTATAAAAGTGTAAAGAGATAGGAAGCTAAATATGGAATGGGTAAATGACAACAGTGCTGCAAGAAAAGGTTGTAGCAGAAAACGCTAATCTCAAGGAAGAAATAAAAGCACTGATCAGAGAAAATGATAGCTTGAAAGCAAAAATAGTTGAATTAGAAGACAAATTGGGCTTAAATTCGCAAAATTCATCGCTGCCACCATCACGAGATATATATCGTAAGAAAGCAAAAAAGAAAAGTGATAAAAAACCAGGAGGTCAGCCAGGACATAAGGTGCATAAGCGTGAATTAATGGCTGCAGACGAGGTAGTGAGATGCACAATTGATACAATTTGTATGTGTGGAGGTAAGATTACTTTAGAAGATGAAATTATTCATCAGAAGGCAGAGTTGCCAGAAATTAAGCCAATTGTAACTGAGTACGGGTTGCAAAGAGGACATTGTAGAGTATGTAATAAAAGAATTACAGCAAATTTACCCGAAGGTGTTGCAAGAGATTTTCTAGGACCCAATGCTAAAACAGTTATAAGCAGCCTTAGCGGCTTTTTTATTAACTCAAAAAGAGAGGTACAGCAAATTTTGGGCAGTATTTTTAATCTAAATATAAGCCTTGGTTTAGTCTCAAATACTGAACGCAGGGTATCGAAGAAGTGTGCATCTGAATATGAGAAAATGAAGGAAGAGTTGCAAGGAAGCGAGTATTTGCATATAGACGAAACAGGGCACAGAAATCAAGGAAAGAGAGGCTGGAGTTGGGTAATAACAAACAAAGCGTTGACACTTCTGAAGGTAAGCGAGTCTCGTGGTAAGAAGGTGTTGAAGAGTTTACTGCCAGAATATGATGGTATAGTTGTGAGCGATAGATACGCTGTATACAATTACTTCAATCGTGAAAATAGACAGATATGTTGGGCACATCTGGCAAGAGATTTTGAGAGATTTGCCCATAGTAAAAATGTTGAAGTGAGCAAAATTGGCCAAGCACTAAAATCGCTCAGCAATAAGGTGTTTGTAGTAGATAAGGCAAAAAAACAAAATTTGATAGATAATTTGAGATTTTATCGACTGGTGCGAAAAATTCGGAAAAGGGTAAAACATTTTTTACGTAAAATGACGAGGGTTGCAAATAGTACTCAAGCTTCAAGAATGGCCGCTAAGATGTTACGATCTGAGGATATGATGTGGAAGTTTTTAAGAAAACCTGAAGTGATAGAAACAACTAATAACCTTGCAGAACGGCAAATTAGACGGTACGTAATTTATCGTAAAAACAGCTTTTTCACCTGTTCAGAACGTGGAGAAAGATTCGTGGAAAGAATGTTGTCGATATTTTTGACATCACGTCTAAATGGCCAGAACCCCTTTCAAAAGCTACAGAATCTAGTAGCTGTCACTGCTTAGTTCTTTAATTCATTCTCACAATCCGTGAACGGTTACGTTAAATATAGATCCCAGTGTCACGCACTGGGATGACGAGGTAGAGGGTACTGGAATGACATAGGATAATATGGGATGAAGGAGATAATACAAGAAAACATTAGCTATGTTTTGTGCATAACAATGCCTCTCTTCATTCCTGCCAAATCATATACGTATTCTTGAAAAGCTAATTCGTATGAGGGTATTATTTTGTCAATATCATTTTGATCTTCACCTATCTCCAATATCGCAAACCCATTTTTTTTAAGGCACTTTCTCAATATTGGAAAAATACTCAAATAACAACTCAGACCATCAATACCACCATCAAGAGCAATTCTTGGCTCTTTTTGCACTTCAGCTTGCAGGTCTTTTAATTTGCTTCTTTTTATATATGGAGGATTGCTAATTATCAGATCAAATAAATCGCTGCACTCTGTCCATGAGCTTGGAAATATTTTGGCTCTGCTGAGGAGATTATGTTTCTTTGTGTTCTGATAGGCAACTTTGTATGCTTCCAAGCTTTTTTCAAAACCGATACCAACGGCATTTTCATACTCACTAAGTACGGATATCAATAAACAACCTGTGCCTGTACCAAAATCTGCAATTTTTAGTCTCTGCTTTTTATTTGGGTAATATTTTAACACTGTTGAGATTAATGTTTCACTATCTGGTCTTGGATCCAAAACATGCTGGTTAACTATAAAATTTTTACTCCAGAATTCACGATTACCTATTATTTGCGATATTGGATATCTTTCCGCTCTTTTTTTTGTTAATTTCCAAAATAAAAGTTCTTTCTCCATCGGCACTTGATCAGCATGGTTCATAATTATGAATGATCTTTCCACTCCAAGTACGTGCTGCATGATGATTTCACAATCTAAATGTGGTGATTCAACTTTATGTGACGATAATAACTCCGATCCTTCTTGAATTAAAGTGCTGATTGTTTTCATTATTCTAAAAATGTGTTCCTTTCAGCCAAGAATAGCAATTCCAATTTAGGGTAGCTGCACTAAATCCAAGTGTCAAGCATGGGTTCTTGCATAACCTAAACAGAAAAAAGATACAAGATATCAACTATGTTTTTTTAAAAATTTTTTATTTGTAATTTTGCAACTTCATATGGGCAATAAAAACCCATTTGTTATAGAAACAGAATTTTGTATCAAACAGCCACCACAGCAATTTCTGCTTAAGTTAATGAATATGCGCTTTTAATGTGTGTGGACGCGCATATTCATTAACCAATTTCAGTTATTGCTAAAATTTTTAAATATGCAAATTAACTGCTTCTTTAAGCCTTGCATTAGCAATCACTATTATTTTACGCATTAGAGCTGTTATAGCCGCCATCTTCTTCTTACCACTTTCAATAAGCTTATACCAATTCTCAATAATAATGAGACAAATGAAAAAGAGTGCTTTCCGCCTATAAATGGAGGTTTAAGTGAATTTATCGTATATTCTATTTGTCTTCCCAATAACGAAGTTTGGTATTAGAATAAAAGGCACCAAGTGCAGATTTGGACCTTGCAGCAGCCATGGCAGCTGTAAAAAGCTTTGAACGAACGTTACTTCTTCCACCTATAATCCTTCGGTAGCCAATAGCTTTACCACTTTCCTTAGGATGAGGCGCAACACCTGCAAGGCTTGCAATTTGCCTTTTATTTAAAGAACCAAGTTCCGGTATGAGACACAATAAACATTGAGAGGTTTTTCTACCTATTCCAGGGACTGTTTCAAGAATTTTTTGGCATCGTTGCAATTCAGGATTTTCATTGACTATTTTTTGTATAGCTTGATCAAGCTTTTCTACCTGGTTGTTGAGGAATTCAATAGCTTGTTGACAACTTTCCTTAATGTAATCATTTCCAGGAGTTTTTAGCCTATTCTTCTCTTGAACAAGCATTTTCGTAATATCGTCACGACGCTGACAAAGTGCAAACAAGGTGGTTTGTTCTTTTGAGATAGGTGTAAATAGCTGCAAATGTCCACAACGCTCAGAACCATATTGGGCAAGCGCTTTTGCATCAAGACTGTCGGTCTTTGCCAAAGTTCCATGAGATAGAATGAAGTTTTTAACTTGACGAGTATTAGCACGATGCACAGCAATGTTTCTATCAATAAGAAAATACAATAAGCCAAGCTCATAACCTCCTGTAGCTTCTAAAATTACCATGGAGTTGGGCAAGATATTTGAAAATTTTTGGTAGAATTGTTTCCAACCAACACAACTATTGTCAAATTTGATGACACCTTTTTGTTCATTAACTGCAGTAAAAAATTCAAGTTTTCCGATATCAATGCCAATAAAATTTTGATAAGATGTAACCATAAAGAACCTCGAGAGTTTAAGTTAAAATTTAAGATTGTAAACGGGTGCATATATATGTCCCAAACAACTATTCAAACGTCTCGAAGGATAGGCTTGAGTACCTTGATATCTACGTATGTGTAATACTACCGTCTCACGGTCGCTCAAGCCTGTGATAACCACATTTTTATAGGTTATCTTCCTTCTTGCCTCTTTTATATCACATTTCCAACTTACAACCGTCTTGCATGTCAATAAAAAAGTTACAAGGATGTTGAATAATAAACTTAGATTTTGTTGATTCTTCTGATCGAAGTATTTTTCTTTCAAAAAATAGACTATTGTCATATGTCAAAATGTTACAACAAAGGAAAAAGTTTCTCTTGTAGCTGCGGTTCTGATAAGTGGCACAGTGTACTCTAAAACCAATAATATTCCAGGATCAATAATATCTTGCGGTTCAAAATATCTTTGCCCTGCTGGTAAAGCTTCTTTTACTTTGGTGCCAACCATAATTCCTAGCTCTCTGATCACTTGATTTGCTGCATCCGTGAAATCGAAGGTAAATTTGAGATATAAATTATTGGTTGGCATATTTGAAGATTTAAACCTTCCCGAAGGAGTTATAAGTTCGCCATTTTCATCACCTGTGCAAAAAAGGACTTCATCAACAATGCGTCTTCCAAGTTCATTGAGCAGTTTTTCAGACGTAATGGGCTCTGCTGGTGTACTTCGAATATACTCTACAGCAACTGTACTTTCCGCTGTAATAGAGCTATTTTCAAGGCGCTTAACAGTACCAGTATTGCTGTCAATCGTGTAATCTATGCTGGGCTTGTAGGTTGTTGAACCTTGAAAGATCTTTACCTCTTTAACTGGGAAGTGATTGAGCGTTATTCTATCCTTAACAAAAGTTTTTTCTGCTCTGTGGCTACTCTCCCAATTTGAATTACCACTACCCCAAGCAAGATGTATAGGCTGTTCTTTTATACTTGCCGCTATTGCTGCTCTACCGGATTGTGTGAGTATTGACATACAAATTTTACATTTAATCTCTATCAAATATACAAGCTTTCTATCGATAACCTTGTTTTGCGGTTTTTTATATGATCTGGATCAAAAGCCTTCTTTGAACTTAAAACACCAAAAACAATATGGAGTAACTTACGCATTGCCGCTCCCACAACAGCCATATTATGCTTACCTTTCTCTTTCAACCTTTCGCAAAAAGTCATAATAATAGGATTGTGATTCTTAGCTACTATAGCAGGAAAGAAAAGTGCCTTACGTAATATTTGTGAACCGGATTTACTTATTCTGGGTTTAGCATATACAGATGAACCTGATGTTATATTTCTCGGTATAACTCCTGCATATGCTGCCAATTGCCTGGCATCTCTAAAAGCTTTTATGTCAGGAACTTCAGCTAAAATAGCTATTACTGATTCTTCCCCTATTCCTGGAATAGTCAATAGAAGTTGAAAATTTTCCAACAACTCTTTGTGTTGCTTTAATAATTCACGTATGGAGTTTTTTATTGTTTCTATTTTTTGCTCTATGTTCATTGCAAGGTCTTCCCAAGCAGTTGCAACTTCTTTGGGCAGTCTCTCTTTTTTTTCTAAGTGGTTATTTACTAATGTTAACTCATCTTTTAACGCAGCCGAGCAACGATAAAGATGTTTTAATTTTTTTAACTCAGGAGAAGGTGGTGTCCAACGACTGTCTTTGGCAGTAATCAGCAATAATTTCTGCATCAGTCTGATCATTTTTTTGTCGTATAAGCTTACTCCTCGCATAAGATTTTATGCAATAAGGATTTACAACACTAACAAAATGTCCAGCGTTGTGCAGAAACTCAGCCAAAGCTTCGCTGTAACAACCAGTAGCCTCCATGCAGGCTTTTACTTCTTCTACATTATGTTTTTGTAGAAAGCTAAGTAGACCTTGAAACCCAGAATCCTCGTTTTTAAAACTCCTTTTTCTAGTTTTACGTCTTCCTTTTTTGCTTATGAATGAGAGAAAAACATCAAAGCGATCTTTTGATACGTCTATGCCTAAAAAGTTGTTGATCATATATAACCCCATACGTTACCATTAAAAATGAAAAGTAAGGCTAACCTTGTGAATACAGAATTAGAACCATTTAGGTCTTTCTACGATACCGTCCAGCCTCTACTTTTGAGGAGGGATTCTTGACTTTACCACAGATTTTATATCTAAGATTATTGACAAAATTTTCCCTTCTCCATCTAATGTTTAAGCTTAAAACACTAGATGCTTTTTTCAAGATACAAGATTATTGGTTGGTACAGCGGAAGATTTAAACCTTCCAGAAGGGGTCAAAAGCTCTCCATTCTCATCACCTGTGCAGAAGAGCATCTCATCAACAACACGACGTCCAACTTCCTTGGTAACCGTTCACGGAGATAAGGTGGTTTACAAAGTAAGTATAAAAGTGTAAAGAGATAGGAAGCTAAATATGGAATGGGTAAATGACAACAGTGCTGCAAGAAAAGGTTGTAGCAGAAAACGCTAATCTCAAGGAAGAAATAAAAGCACTGATCAGAGAAAATGATAGCTTGAAAGCAAAAATAGTTGAATTAGAAGACAAATTGGGCTTAAATTCGCAAAATTCATCGCTGCCACCATCACGAGATATATATCGTAAGAAAGCAAAAAAGAAAAGTGATAAAAAACCAGGAGGTCAGCCAGGACATAAGGTGCATAAGCGTGAATTAATGGCTGCAGACGAGGTAGTGAGATGCACAATTGATACAATTTGTATGTGTGGAGGTAAGATTACTTTAGAAGATGAAATTATTCATCAGAAGGCAGAGTTGCCAGAAATTAAGCCAATTGTAACTGAGTACAGGTTGCAAAGAGGACATTGTAGAGTATGTAATAAAAGAATTACAGCAAATTTACCCGAAGGTGTTGCAAGAGATTTTCTAGGACCCAATGCTAAAACAGTTATAAGCAGCCTTAGCGGCTTTTTTATTAACTCAAAAAGAGAGGTACAGCAAATTTTGGGCAGTATTTTTAATCTAAATATAAGCCTTGGTTTAGTCTCAAATACTGAACGCAGGGTATCGAAGAAGTGTGCATCTGAATATGAGAAAATGAAGGAAGAGTTGCAAGGAAGCGAGTATTTGCATATAGACGAAACAGGGCACAGAAATCAAGGAAAGAGAGGCTGGAGTTGGGTAATAACAAACAAAGCGTTGACACTTCTGAAGGTAAGCGAGTCTCGTGGTAAGAAGGTGTTGAAGAGTTTACTGCCAGAATATGATGGTATATTTGTGAGCGATAGATACGCTGTATACAATTACTTCAATCGTGAAAATAGACAGATATGTTGGGCACATCTGGCAAGAGATTTTGAGAGATTTGCCCATAGTAAAAATGTTGAAGTGAGCAAAATTGGCCAAGCACTAAAATCGCTCAGCAATAAGGTGTTTGTAGTAGATAAGGCAAAAAAACAAAATTTGATAGATAATTTGAGATTTTATCGACTGGTGCGAAAAATTCGGAAAAGGGTAAAACATTTTTTACGTAAAATGACGAGGGTTGCAAATAGCACTCAAGCTTCAAGAATGGCCGCTAAGATGTTACGATCTGAGGATATGATGTGGAAGTTTTTAAGAAAACCTGAAGTGATAGAAACAACTAATAACCTTGCAGAACGGCAAATTAGACGGTACGTAATTTATCGTAAAAACAGCTTTTTCACCTGGTCAGAACGTGGAGAAAGATTCGTGGAAAGAATGTTGTCGATATTTTTGACATCACGTCTAAATGGCCAGAACCCCTTTCAAAAGCTACAGAATCTAGTAGCTGTCACTGCTTAGTTCTTTAATTCATTCTCACAATCCGTGAACGGTTACCTCTTTTTTTTGTTCTTTGCTTAACGGATTCTTTTTCGTTTTCCTGTGCGGTAATACAACATTTTTGTGTATCTTCTGCATTTCCCTGTAGCCGGCATCAGCTAAGATTTTAGTTTGTGGCAATACTGCTACCTTTGATTTTCTAAACATCCGAAAATCATGTTTTCTACCATTCGCTCAAATGTTGCTTTTTTTACGTAACCGTTCACGGATTGTGAGAATGAATTAAAGAACTAAGCAGTGACAGCTACTAGATTCTGTAGCTTTTGAAAGGGGTTCTGGCCATTGAGACGTGATGTCAAAAATATCGACAACATTCTTTCCACGAATCTTTCTCCACGTTCTGACCAGGTGAAAAAGCTGTTTTTACGATAAATTACGTACCGTCTAATTTGCCGTTCTGCAAGGTTATTAGTTGTTTCTATCACTTCAGGTTTTCTTAAAAACTTCCACATCATATCCTCAGATCGTAACATCTTAGCGGCCATTCTTGAAGCTTGAGTGCTATTTGCAACCCTCGTCATTTTACGTAAAAAATGTTTTACCCTTTTCCGAATTTTTCGCACCAGTCGATAAAATCTCAAATTATCTATCAAATTTTGTTTTTTTGCCTTATCTACTACAAACACCTTATTGCTGAGCGATTTTAGTGCTTGGCCAATTTTGCTCACTTCAACATTTTTACTATGGGCAAATCTCTCAAAATCTCTTGCCAGATGTGCCCAACATATCTGTCTATTTTCACGATTGAAGTAATTGTATACAGCGTATCTATCGCTCACAAATATACCATCATATTCTGGCAGTAAACTCTTCAACACCTTCTTACCACGAGACTCGCTTACCTTCAGAAGTGTCAACGCTTTGTTTGTTATTACCCAACTCCAGCCTCTCTTTCCTTGATTTCTGTGCCCTGTTTCGTCTATATGCAAATACTCGCTTCCTTGCAACTCTTCCTTCATTTTCTCATATTCAGATGCACACTTCTTCGATACCCTGCGTTCAGTATTTGAGACTAAACCAAGGCTTATATTTAGATTAAAAATACTGCCCAAAATTTGCTGTACCTCTCTTTTTGAGTTAATAAAAAAGCCGCTAAGGCTGCTTATAACTGTTTTAGCATTGGGTCCTAGAAAATCTCTTGCAACACCTTCGGGTAAATTTGCTGTAATTCTTTTATTACATACTCTACAATGTCCTCTTTGCAACCCGTACTCAGTTACAATTGGCTTAATTTCTGGCAACTCTGCCTTCTGATGAATAATTTCATCTTCTAAAGTAATCTTACCTCCACACATACAAATTGTATCAATTGTGCATCTCACTACCTCGTCTGCAGCCATTAATTCACGCTTATGCACCTTATGTCCTGGCTGACCTCCTGGTTTTTTATCACTTTTCTTTTTTGCTTTCTTACGATATATATCTCGTGATGGTGGCAGCGATGAATTTTGCGAATTTAAGCCCAATTTGTCTTCTAATTCAACTATTTTTGCTTTCAAGCTATCATTTTCTCTGATCAGTGCTTTTATTTCTTCCTTGAGATTAGCGTTTTCTGCTACAACCTTTTCTTGCAGCACTGTTGTCATTTACCCATTCCATATTTAGCTTCCTATCTCTTTACACTTTTATACTTACTTTGTAAACCACCTTATCTCCGTGAACGGTTACTTTTTTACTCCTGTTAAACGTCAAAACTTTTCTCCTTCTAACTTTTCTATTTCCTTATATTTCATGCTTTCAAATACTTGATCTTACACTCCCTCTAACAATTTTGAAAGAAGTCTAGTGAATGGTCACGTTAAAACATGTTTTTAAATTTTTGCCAAAATCCTGGTTTATTATCATTAACCTTTGTAAATGTTATATTTAAACTGTATTTCGGATCATTTGGCACGTCGTATTTTATGCTAAATGTTGAAACTTTATCGTTATTGTAAATATGTACATCATCATATGATAGCTTTGTTGTGTAACACTTTACATGCTTTTGCTTATCATACACTAAATCACCTGACTCCCTTTCTAGTTCCACAAATTTCGTTTTTTTCTGACATTCCTTCATTTTTATTAAATCCTTATCTAGTGATATTGAAACTGGCAACGTATTTCCAGCATATTCTTTAGCTAAAAGTTCACTTTGAGGATACATTTTTATTTCCCTGCCAAAATGTGAGTCTATGAAATTATTACTCCAAAATTTATCGCCAGAATGCACGTACTCATCAGTAGCATACGGCACCCCACCATAACTGCATTGAACTTTGTAATCTCCAACACCGTTGTTTTGAAAAAAATCATGAATGGCAGTGTAGCTACCGGCAGCATCATTTATATAATCCATTACTTTATTCCTTAAACTTTTAGTTCATTATATCATAATCATTATGCCAATCAATCAAAAAAGCTCTCTCTTGCTGTTTTTAGAACTGATTTTAAGCAAGCGCTCTCGATTAGTTGGGAGCGTATTTATAAGATTGTGACATTCGTGCCTCCCAGTTTTTCACATACTGCTGAATCAATTCAGGATAATCTGTAATAATTAATAAATTTTCAGCATTTCCTTTTTTAGCTGTCTTACTAAGGTTAAATGACCCTGTGATGACTTTTTGATTGTCAACAATCATTATCTTATTATGAGCAATCTTTGGCTTATCATCGATCCAAATTGGTACTCCACCTGAAAATAATTCATTTATAACACTATATTTTGAGTAGAGTTGCGATTTATCTAAGATGACTTTAACATCAACACCGCGTTCTTTAGCATTAATCAAAGATTTTGCAACTGTTCCAAGAGTAAATGTATATTCTTGAACTAAGATAGATTTTTTAGACTGATCTATTACGCTGATTATCGGTACAGCACAATCTTCTCCAGGTGAAAAGCAAACCGTAGCTTTTGGGCAGGGCGAAAATATAAAACCCGCATAGTAATACAGAGAAAAACACATTAACAAGAATAAAAAGTGAAAAAGCCTCACAACAACCCACCCCAGGATATACGGCGATAGGCTACATCATAATTTAATCACCTGTCAATCCATATTCTTCCCACTTCTCCGTGACTTTTCTTACTATTTCCTCACTCATTTTAATTTTCTCTCCCCATTCTCGTTTGGTTTCAGGCGGGATTTTATTTGTTGCATCAAATCCCATCTTACCTCCCAGGCCACTTTCAGGGGAAGCAAAATCTAAATAATCAATAGGTGCGTTCTCTATTGTGATTGTGTCACGCACAGGGTCCATTCTCGTTGATATTGCCCACATCACTTCCTTCCAATCACGTACATTTATATCATCATCAACAACGATAATAAACTTCGTGTATAAAAATTGCTTTAGAAAAGAAAGTATGCCCATAACAATTCTTTTTGCCTGCCCTGGATAAGACTTTTTTATCGATATCACCGCTATTCTATATGAACAACCTTCTGGTGGTAGATAAAAATCCACTATCTCTGGAAATTGATTGATAAGAATGGGCACAAAGATTTCGTTGAGCGCTTCACCAAGAATTGATGGTTCATCAGGTGGCTTGCCAGTGAAAGTGCTGAGATAAATTGGATTTTTGCGCATAGTAATTGCAGTAATATTAAATTCTGGAAATTGCTCAACAGAATTATAGTAGCCGGTGTGATCTCCGTATGGCCCTTCATTTTGATATCTATCCAAACTTACATAGCCTTCCAGAACAATCTCTGCATGAGCTGGCACTTGAAGCGGAATAGTCTTACAATTTACAAGCTCAAGCGGTTTTTTGCGCAGCAACCCAGCAAATTGGTATTCTGACAATGTTTCTGGCACTGGAGTTACCGCAGCAATAATTGTTGCAGGATCACTACCGATCACAGCAGCAGCAGGAAATTTCATATTTTGTTCCTTCTCTTTCCATCGTTTGTGGTGACCTGCACCACCACGATGTGCAAGCCAGCGCATTAGAGTCGTTTTTTTATCTATAACCTGCATACGATATATTCCAAGATTGAAATTATCTTGCTTGTCTTCCGTTGGGCCTTTTGTCACCACAATTGGCCAGGTGATAAGTGGTGCAGGTTCATTTGGCCAGCATGTTTGAATAGGTAGCAAACTAAGATCCACCTCATCCCCAGTTAGCACCACTTCTTGACATGGAGCCTTGCTCACAACTTTACTTCGCATCGACAATACAACTTTTAGTAAAGGAAACATTTTCACGGCATCTTTGAAGTTTTTTGGTGGCTCAGGTGATCGCAAAAATGCTAAAAGTTTACCAAGATCTCTTAGTTCACCAGGGTTTATGTTCAACCCCAATGCAATCCTCTTAATAGTACCAAATAAATTCACCAAAACAGGGATCGAGCTTTTACCATTCTCTTTAACAACATTCTCAAAAATTATAGCTGGCCCTTTGTTTGACAAAACCCTACGGTGAATTTCTGTCATTTCAAGAACTGTTGAAACTTCCTCCTTAATCCTAATCAGATCTTTTTTTTCTTCTAAGGCTTTAATGAAGTCGCGTAAGTTGGTGTACATATTAAAATTTAAAATAACTTAAAACAAGTCTTCTAGTGTAATCACATGATGTATCGTATCTTTTAGATATTGGTTCTCAGAAACTCCATTTGCAGCAATTAACACCCAGAATATTTGCTTCTTTGATTTCGTTTTTTCTCTATAAATTGCTTCTTTTCTTTTTAATTGTTCGACAAATTCCTTTGTTACTGTATAAGGTTTATCACTATATTTTATCTCACAGAGCATTACACATCCATCTTCTCGATCGAAAACTAGATCTATTTGAGCACCAGACTCTTTACTGTATTTTTCTGGTTGATATTGCCAATCTCCACATATAACTGCTATATGCTCTATATCTAATTTTTTTCTAATTACATTGGCATGTTTAAAACACACTGCTTCAAATGTTTGCCCTGTCCATGTTTGCCAAGCTGGTTTCTTTATTGCTAACTCCCAATAGTGAGCATCACTTATTATTGCCCTTTTTGTTACTTCCTTAAACGGCTCAATCCACGTTAGATAAAATAATACATATTCGTCCATTACCCTGTAATATACTCCTCTCTTTCCCTTGTTCAATGGTAAAAAACCACCAATAAATCCTGCTTCTTCTAAACTCCTTAATTTAGCAGTTAAGCGACCACCCTCAGTGATTTTAGTCGCTTTTATAAGTTCTTTTCTGCTTATCCCTTTTGGCTTTTTTGCAATCGCACGAATGATATTTAGATATGTCTCTGGCTCTTCATACAAGGAGTGAAACAACATATCAAATTCATCAAATAACAAACCACCCTTCTGAAAACAGATCATATTAATGTTTTGTGCTGCTGATAATCCTTTACTTACTTCCTTAAGGTAATGTGGTATTCCTCCAATAGCCATATAGATCTGTAATATCTGCTGGTGATTAAGGTTGATTCCTAAATATCTTAGATACTCTTTAGTTTCACGTAAGTTAAAAGGCTGCAAAGGTATCCTTGCGGTAATGCGGTTATGCAACCCCCCTTTGGTATAAATTATATTTTCCAACATCCAAGAAGCTGCTGAACCACATACAACCAAGATAAGCTTCTTTCGGTTTGTCCAATGTATATTCCAAAAATATTCTAACGTTTCTAGAAAACGAGACTTTCTTGTAGCTAACCATGGAAGTTCATCAAAAAATAAGACAATGTGTTCATTCTCATGTGTGTTATCAATAGCAAGTGTTAATTGTTGTAATGCATCCAGCCACACTTCAGGCAAAGCCATTTTTGCACCTTTATAAAAAGTATTTGATAACGACTGTGTAAAAATTGCAAGTTGTTCCTGCATAGTACCATTATTAAGACCTGTTTGTTCAAATAAAACATCGGCATGTTTACTGAAAAATTGTTTTATTAGGTACGTCTTACCCACACGACGCCGACCATACACTGCAATAAACTCAGCAAATGGGGAAAAGAGAAGCTTACTTTCTAGAATGGCTATTTCCTTTTCTCTACCAATTATTGGTTCGCTCATATAATTTACCGCCGCATTTGTTAGCATTATACACGGCGGTTATAAGATGATCAACTTTTTTTACCGCCATGTTTACAGTTGTTATACGCGGCGGTAAAAGATAGAGCATCTCATAATTGGCTATTCTGGCGATGGTTTGGTCATTTGCATCACCAAGTCTTCTGATGAGCTTTTCAGTAATGTGCTTGAGTTCCATTGTACGTAAAGTTTGCATTTGAGGCAAAACTGGTTATAAAATACACTTGATATAAATGTTTTCATATATTAATATTAGATGCTTCTTTTAATATACAGATAAATGTGTACTAAAGTTTTATGTTGTAGGTTTTTAAATAAATTGTATGTCTAGAATATCGTTTTTATTGATCCTTATACTGGCAGTAGCAAGTTTACCAGTAATAAACAATTGGCTTTCAAATCGCAGCCAAATGCTAAGCGATGATTATATAGGTGAGAAATTAGATAATTATATAAGTAGAAATTTTGATAAGATCGTAAAAACTCTCAAAGAGGAGTCGATTAAAAGTAGTTACGCTGCTCGAGATAATGTGACCAAAAGTAAAATTTCACAATACAAGGATCAAATATTTGACCTTACTTATCCTTACTCCGGAAATGAAAATAGTAGTGTTATAGCTGTAGGTTTCTTTGACTATTCTTGTGGATATTGCAAGACTATAAAAGACGATATAAAACAGTTAATTAACGACGGTAAAATTAAGTATATCTTTAGGGATGCTCCAATACTTGGTAATGACTCTTTAAGGGCAGCAAAAAGCGCTTTAGCTGTTTACTTTATTGATAAAGAAAAATATTTCGACTTTCACTATTCTGCTTTAAGTCACAAAGGAGGATTTTCAGACGAAAGCATATTGGATATAGTGAAAAGCATAGGGATTGATGAGGACAATTTTAATAGTTCCATGAAAAATAATGCAGACAAAATTGAGCAAATGATAAATGGCAGTAAGCTCCTAGTAAGAGATTTGGGAGTAGGGGGCACACCTTTTTTAATAATTGGGGATAGTCTGTTTGTAGGAGCAACTGATTTGAATGTATTACGCAAAAAAGTAGATGAATTAAGTCACAAGCAAAAACTAGCTTCAGCGATTAATTTGCTATAAAATTTTATTTTTTTACTTGACAACGTAAACGAACCTGAGTACAATGTACCGTAGGCGTGGTGCTTAAATTACACTTAAGATACCATTCAATTAGCAAGTTTTCTCTCAAGCACAGACATCAATAATTGTACTTTTTAATCAGGATGACCTGGTGTTATTTAGCTCAAATTACTTTAATTTTACTTTCATAGGAGGACATATGTCATTCACAGAAATTAGATTTCCAGAAAATATATCTTATGGTTCCACTGGAGGACCGGAATTTTCCACTGACGTTGTAACAACTCATAACGGTTGTGAACAGCGCAACATCAATTGGTCTCATGCACGCACTAGATACAACATAGCTTACGGGGTCAGATCAAACGAGCAGCTAACAGAACTCATAACATTTTTTCATGCACGAAAAGGTAAAGCAATAGGGTTTCGTTTTAAGGATTGGTCAGATTTTATAGCCATTAATCAAAAGATTGGTATAGGAGATAACAAAAAAACGACTTTTCAGCTAATCAAAACTTATGTAAGTGGGGAAGATAAGCATATACGCATGATCAAAAAGCCAGTACATGGGACAGTAAAGATTTATTTAAATGGTAAAGAAGAGAGTGAATATTCAGTAAATTATTCAACGGGAGAAATAACATTTATGAAGCCACCAGTAAAAGATGCGATAATCATTGCGAGCTTCGAATTTGATGTGCCCGTGCGCTTTGATACAGATTACTTAAACGCTTCTATTGATGACTATGGAAGCAATAGCTGGAATAACATTCCACTAGTAGAGGTGAAGTTTAATTAAGCTGCTTTAAAATTTCCTCCTGTTGCTGAGTGTGAACACTAGCATAACCACATGCAGGAGATGCAGCAGCAGGTCTTGCGATACACTTAGGTCTTTTTGCTTGAATATTGAGGTCAGATAACACCTCGTCTATCAATGGGTTGACAAAAAACCATCCCCCCATATTTTTTGGTTCTTCTTGACACCATATAATTTCAGCGTTCTTGTACTTTTCAAGTTCGCTGCTTAATTTATCGGCCGGAAACGGATAGAATTGTTCTAAACGTATCACTGCTATATCGTTTATTTTTTGTGTTTCAAGCATTTCAATTATATCGTAATAAACTTTACCACTGCATATTACAACTTTACGTATTTCATTATTTGAAACTAAACCTGTTCTACATTCTGGAATTACCGTGAGGAATTTTCCTTCAAAGTCAGATAGGTTAGAAACTGCTCTTTTATGACGCAATAGTGATTTAGGTGTAAACACTACTAAAGGCTTACGAAAGTCTCTATGCATTTGTCTGCGTAAGACATGGAAGTAATTCGCCGGAGTGGAACAATTAACTACCTGCATATTATCCTCTGCGCAGAGTTGCAAAAATCTCTCTATACGTGCGGAGCTATGCTCAGGTCCTTGCCCTTCATAACCGTGGGGCAACAATAGAACTAGACCGCTTGATCGCAACCACTTTGTTTCTGCAGATGCGATAAACTGGTCGATCATAATTTGTGCACCATTTGCAAAATCACCAAATTGTCCTTCCCAGAGCACCAGTGAATACGGAGAATCAAGACTATATCCATATTCAAAGCCCATTACAGCATACTCTGATAAAGCGCTATCTATGACCTCAAAGTGAGCTTGCTTTTCATTTATATTGTTTAGCGGAATAAACGCTTCTTCTGTTGCCTGATCAACAAGCCTTGAATGACGGTGCGAGAAAGTCCCACGACCAGAATCTTGTCCTGATAAACGCACTCCTATTCCTTCTGTAAGCAGTGACGCAAATGCAAGACTTTCGGCAGTTGCCCAGTCTATATTGCTACCAGAATTTATGCTGTCTATTCTTCCATCGAGTATTTTTCTAACCTTATTGTTAATGTTAAAGCTACTTGGAATATTGCTATTTATATGCACACCCAATTTTTTCAACTCATCTGGCGGAACACCAGAATCCGTGTAGTATTCGCTCAAATCGTTCAGCTTTGCTCTTCTTAATTTTGACCACACTCCACCGAACCAGTCAGCTTTTTTTGGAGTGTAAGTCACTGATTCAGCAAGACTTTTATCTAATTTTGCCCTGAACTCACTGCGCAATTTATTTACTTCATCGCCATCCAATACTTTCTCTGCAGTCAATTTTTCTTCATACAATGTTCCAGGAGTTTTATGTTTTGATATCAGCTTATACATAAGTGGCTGAGTGAAATTCGGTTCATCGCCTTCATTATGGCCGTATTTGCGGTAGCATATTATATCAATCACTACGTCCTTTTTAAATTTCTGCCTATATTCCATCGCCAGACTTGCAGCAAAACTCACAGCTTCCGGGTTATCTCCATTCACATGGAAAACCGGAGCTTCTATTGATTTTGCTATGTCAGTGCAATAAAAAGAGGATCGTGCGCAGCATGGGTTAGCAGTAAAACCAACTTGATTGTTTATAACAATGTGCACAATACCACCCACTTTATAACCTTCAATGTTGCTTAGGCTCAAGGTCTCGGCAACGACACCTTGACCGATGAAAGCCGCATCACCATGAATTGATATGCCAAGCACAGACCTTATATTCTGTTTTGCTCTTATTCTTCCAGCCAAAACCGGATTCACCGCTTCAAGGTGAGATGGGTTAGGGCATAAACTTAAATGTATTTTTTTGCCACCTGTAAGTGCTCGATCAGAAGAATAGCCAAGGTGATATTTAACATCACCAGACACCTCAAGACCACTTGGGTATGCAAGGTTGCCTTGAAATTCAGATAGCATTGCCGCATATTCTTTGCCCATAACTTTGGTCAGAACATTAAGTCGTCCGCGGTGAGCCATGCCAAGAACTACTTCTTCAATGCCAAAAGCCGCAGAATCACTAATAATTCTCTCAATCGCAACAATAGCTAACTCTCCACCTTCGATAGAAAAACGCTTATATCCAGGAAATTTCATATGGAGAAATTGCTCGAACATCTCAGATTCGATCAAGTGCCTCAGGATTTCCTTTTTATCTTGTGAACTCAGCGTATAGGTTTGATTTTCGATCTTGTCCTGCAGCCATATTCTCTCCTCATAAGAGGAGATATGCATAAATTCAAAACCGATATTCTTGCAGTAAATATCTCTATAGATTTCAGCGTCACTTGCCGGAGATAGATTTGAATATTTTTGGTAATCTATTTCTTGATTTTCACTTGGTGACAATGGGTTTAAGTCTGCAAAAAAGTGACCATAGGACCTGAAGAAATTTGCTAAACTAGAAACTGAATCATCTACCTTAGTTGCATTGCAGGGCTCTGCTTTATTAACTTCTAAATTGCTTGAAAAAATTCTATACCAATCTTCCCCGATTGATTTATCGCCCTGCAGATAACGGCTATACATTTCTTCCACAAATTCTGCATTATCGCCATAAAGGCAGCTTAAACTCGACATAATTACTATATAAGATATCAAACACTTATAAGTATAACTTAAGTTTTTTAAAAAAGAACTTTTTTAGTTTCTATGGCTAAACACGTCATACCGTGATTTATTCACGGTATCTCATCCGCTAACAAGTAGCGGAATGACGATTTATCAGCAATCTACGTCATACCGTGATTCATTCGCGGTATCTCTTAGCATAGATCCCGCTAACAAGTAGCGGGATGACGAATTACTATACCACCGCGAACCGTCATACCGCCGTGGTATCTCTTAGCATAGATCCCGCTAACAAGTAGCGGGATGACGAATTACTATACCACCGCGAAACCGTCATACCGTGATTTATTCACGGTATCTCATCCGCTAACAAGTAGCGGAATGACGGTAAACCTAGATTACTTTAGCTATAATTATTAAGCTGCACCTGCTGGATTTGGTGATTGACTATTAAGAAATTCTGCTCTAGCTTCGGTAAAATCTGGTGAGGGTTTTGAAAAAAACGCAGTTTTTATTGCACAGTATGCGCAATATAATGCAACAGCAGCAGTACTTACTGTAAAAATGGCAAACCCGATTTTATCTGCTTTTCTGAAATCTCCAACTGCAGCCTCAAGTGCGCAGCAGATACTAAAAAGCGAAAAAATCACTATACCACCAGAGTATAGTAACACCGTATCACGATCAACGGCACCAAATAGCTGCCCAACTTTACTGTTGTGTTCAGCATAATCTACTGGTCTTTTATTGTAATGATCTTTTAAGTCTGGGTTAGCGCCTTTCCTCAACAGCAATTTTGCAATTTCAACACGATCGTGACTTTTATCTTCAAATAAGTAATGCAACAGTGTTTTACCTTGACTATCTTTTGCATTAGGGTCAGCACCTTTATTTAAAAGTGATTCAGTAACTTTGTGGCAAGAAACGCCATCACTATTATTAATAACATAGTGTAATGATGATTTACCTTCTCGATCTCTCGTATTAGGATTAGCACCATGCTCTAAAAGCAAAGCTATGATCTTAACTCTTGACTCATTCTTATAACCTGTATATCTTAATGCAAAGTTCAATGGTATACTGCCACCAGTACCTTCTGTATTCAAATAGTTAAATTTATCATCATTTTTTACTGTCTCTAGTAATAATCCCAAAAAATCTAGCTCATTACTGTTAATAGCTGATATTACAAGATCCGAAAAAGCTTCTGCTTGACTATCGGTAAGCGATTTATATGCCTCGATCTGCGTTTTTAATACATCTAAGTTTTTTTCACTATCAAATAATTTCTTTCTGGCTTTAGAGATAACGTCATGGCTATCTGTTAGTTCCAAAATTTTTAAAGCTTCTTCTTTATTCATGATCATTACCCCTGCTAATAGTGTTGAAGTTAAGTATAACCCAAAATTTCAAAAAGCAAAGCTTTTTATGTTAAACTGCATCCACTGCGCAATCCCATAACTGTACAAACATTGTAATTTATCTCCATCTAGGAAAGGGTGTCATTCCAGCGCCCCTATGATGTCATCCCAGCGCCCCTATGATGTCATTCCAGTGCTCCTTTCTCGTCATCCCAGTGCCCAGACACTGGGATCTAGTTTTCCATAAATGGTGCATTTTAACATAACTTTTATACTTGATAAAATTCCTGGATTCCAGCATCAAGTGCTGGAATGACACCTCTCTTTGAGCTATAAACATTAAGAAACTTACCAAATGAAAAAAAAGGCAAAAGAAGCCCCGAGTAGCGAGTTTTGACTCTATATTACTGTAAGTGGCGCTGTAATAATGTGCTAACGCTTAAAATAAGCGCGATTTGGCTGAATGTAGAAAAAATAAAAAAGACATGCAGCCGCTATAATTTTATGTAATCCGCCAATAAATACCCTGAGTTTTTTACTGAATTTTTGTTGTTGAACCTGCGCAGATCAAAAACAAGTTTTGAGTCATAAATACCCTTATTATCATAATAAGGGGGATGGCGAAGCTTGTCAAGGAAGTTTTTTTGTTTAATCCGTTTCTATGAGCTACTTGGATGACGAGGAAAGAGCACTTACATATTTATGGCAACCTCATTACCTGCGCTCAAAAAGTTTTTCAATATCACTGAGTTTCATTTCTATATAAGTTGGTCTTCCGTGGTTGCATTGCCCGGAATATGGAGTTTTTTCCATTTGTCTCAGCAGCTCATTCATCTCCTCTAACCTCATTTTCCTGCCTGCTCTAATTGATCCATGACAAGCGATAGTAGCCAATATCTTGTTCACTTTGTCTTCTACTAGCAATGTATCTTCTATTTCCGTTAATCTACCCACTATATTAATTAGCATCTCTTTCACATCTATTGCTCCCAAAATTGCAGGGATTTCTTTTACTATCACTTTATTTTCTGGTTTGATCTCAATATCAAAACCCATTTCAAATAACTTATCTTTATAGATTTCAATCATCTCCATTCCAGCTTGATTTTTGATTTCAACCGTTTCAGGAAGAAGTAGTTTTTGTCTTTTTATACTTGATTTTTGTTTTAGGCATTCATATACTAATCTCTCGTGGGCTGCATGCTGATCAACTATAATCAATTTGTCTCTTACCTCGGCAATAATGTAAGTATTATAGACCTGACAGCGTGCAAACCCGAGCGGGTGGCTCTCTATCAAATCAACTTGCTCTAACACCTTTTTTTCTAGAACCATAATTTCCGCTTGTGATGGGGATTTCTGTATGCCGGTATAATCAAACGATTTTGACTGTTCTGATAAGCCTTTTGCTTTTTCATTTGGAGAAGCAAATTCTTTTATTAGTTGATTTTCAAAAGGACTTGGCCTTCTTTCATAAAATTCATTTTGAACATCAGATTTATCAAAAGAATCTGATAATGAACCTTTCAAAAAACCCTCTATTGCATTAGTAGTTTTCTGGTCACTAGCTGAAATGACATCAAAGGTGCCTATCCTTCTTGACAACGCTTTGATTAATCCTCTTGTCACTATCTCATATATGAGCTTCTTATTCTGAAACCTTACTTCTGACTTATTTGGATGCACATTTACATCTACTTGATCATAAGGTATCTCTAAATGTAACGCTGCAAAAGGATACCTATCGCTTGGAATAAAATCATGATATGCATACCTAACCGCACCAATAAGTAAATTATCTTTAATTGGCCTTCCATTAACAAATGTATAGATCTGAGTTGACTTACCACGATTGACGGTTGGCTTACAGATGTGTCCCGTAAGTTTGATGCCGTCTTCTTCTTCATTGACCTCCAAAGAATTGCCCTGAAATTCTTCTTCTACTTCACACAATCTATGAAATAACGAAGTCTGCTTAGCGTATTTTAAGAGCTTTTTATTACCTGAAGTGAGAGTAAACCCTATATGATAGTTAATCATTGCTAGGTTATTTACAATATCAACAATGCTTTGAGTTTCTGCTCTTTCGGTTTTTAGAAATTTTAGTCTATTTGGGGTAGCGAAAAACAAATCTCGTACTTCAATATGTGTCCCTTGTGATAAAGAGTAAGGAGTTAGCTCCCCCATCTTTTCTCCACCCTCATAACTTATAGACCATGCTTCACTTGCTCCGCTTGCTTTAGACGATAATTTTATCCTACTTACTGCTGCTATTGAAGGCAGAGCTTCTCCTCTAAAGCCAAGATGCTTGATTTCTATCAACTCACTATCGCTCAATTTTGAAGTAGCATGGCGCATAAACGCAAGTTCTAAATCGTTTTTTTCTACTCCGTTACCATCATCTGTCACAATAATAAGGTTACGCCCACCACTTTCTATTTTGATCTCTATTTCTAAACTTCCAGCATCTATTGCATTTTCCACTAATTCCTTTACTACACTTGCAGGCCTTTCTATCACCTCCCCCGCTGCTATACGGTTTATGGTTTTTGTGTCTAAAAGAATTATTGCCATAGATTTATTATGAAACTGGTTTTTCTTTTACTTCTTTGGTCTGTCTCTCTCTCCACTTTTTTAACCTACCTGCAATTTCACTGTTGGAAATTGACAATATAGATACGGCGGTAATGGCAGCATTATATGCTCCATTTTCTCCTATAGACATGGTTGCAACTGGAACACCCTTTGGCATTTGAACTATAGAGAGTAGACTGTCCAGCCCATTTAATTGTTTACTATGCACAGGAACGCCGATAACTGGTAAACAAGTTAATGACGCAACCATACCAGGTAAATGAGCTGCACCTCCTGCACCAGCTATAATAACCTTAAAACCTTCTTCTTGTGCAGATTTAGCAAAATTGAAGAGCCTTTCTGGTGTTCTATGTGCAGATATTATGAATATGTCATGTGAAACTTCTAATGCTTTTAGCATATCGACGGTATGGACCATAGTGGTGTAATCTGACTCACTTCCCATAATAACAGCAACATCTTTTTTTATTTTTGTCATATTCAACACAATTTTACTTACTAACTAAATAGTGTTCCAGCTAAAAAGCAACAAATATTTAAGTTATATTATAAATATAGTATATAGAATTCTCGTTAAAATAGAAATTTTAAAAATTTAAATAAATATCTATGTTAAGATATAGAGATATAAACTTCTTATGTAAGATAAATTTATAAAATAATTATTTTTGTATTTCAAGCTTTGTAATTTTAGCTTGTTCTTTCTGTAAATGATTTTTTCAGAGAGGCTGCTGGTAAAATGGTAATTTAAAATTACTAGAAATTTGATTGAAATATTAATATACAATCAACTTAAAGTTTTAAATTTGATATCATATAATTATTGACAAGTTATATGATATTAATACCTTGGTATATTAAATATTATGCTATAATATTTAATAAAGTTAATTGATATGTGAGTGTAAGAATTATGGAAATAATATCGTTAAATAACTTAGACAGTGCAGCAATAAAAACAAAGTTGCTTTATATAATAAATAAAATTATAGAAAAAAATGCTTGGACTCAGGCTTTTGCAGCTGAGAAACTTGGTATTGATCAGCCAAAGGTATCACAAATTAAAAATGGTAAAATAGATGGTTTTTCTTTAGAGCGATTGTTAGGATTTCTAAAAAAACTTGATCATGAAATAACAATCACGATGACAGAAAGCCAAGAAATAAAATCTGAGGCAGAAAAAGTAAAACATGAAGTTGAATCGCAATAGATACAAAGTTGACAACTTGTTTTTTGTGATATAGTATAAAACTTATTAAGGTAGTATCTTATGGCTGAGTCTATTGTAGAAAAGTGTACAGAACAGGTAAGTAACCGTTTCAAATTGGTTCTATTGGCAAGTCAAAGAACACATGATTTAAATACAGGAGCAAGTAATCCAGTTCAAACAGTTCAGTTTAAAGACCATAAAAACACCATAGTTTCCTTATATGAAATAGCAGAAAAACAGGTGGATACTCATGAGCTATTTAACCTTTTGGTAGGTAGATGCAAGGAGTACATGAAAGGAAATATGAATAATGTTTACAGCAGTAATACAAGTAAGCTAGCGAATTTATTAAATTTTTCTGATGGTCAATTTAACACAGATCTTGATGCAAGTCAAGAAAGCCAAGATTATGAAGTGGATGGTGAAATAGATGATGAAATAAATGATCAAGATGGCGATGAAGAAGTATCCGTTTAGAAATCTACTGAAGTTACATAGTCTTTAAATGCTTCACATTGCTATCTATACACTGTTGTTCTGTATGAGTATAATGTTGTGCCGCATAGTGTCTAAGTCAAGTGATGTGTACAATAAGGTTTTAGCGTTCAATAATTTCTCAACGCAAGTAGTTGTACTCATAACAGCAATATCAATCATTCTGAATAATTTTTTTTTAATTGATATAGCATTGTTGTATGCTAGCGTTAGCTTTATATCAACTATAGCACTAATGAGATTAATATTGTTTTAATAATTTATGATAGGATCCGTTCTTATATTTTTAGGCATTTGTTCAGTAATCATTTCAAGTGTGGGAGTAATTAGATTTCCTGATTTCTATACTAGGTTACATGCAGCAGGTATTACAGATTCTAGCGGTGCAACGCTATTGTTAATTGGTTTTGCTTTGCAGAATGGATTTTCAATCAATACTGTTAAAATAATATTATTAATTCTTATAATATGGGTAGCTAGCTCAACTAATGGCTATATTTTAGCGCGCACTTATTATAAAGTTAAGAAAAAAACTGTTAAAGAAGGTTAAGGTGTTATACCAATTCCTAAAAATAAATAGAGGAATAAAGAAAAATTTCTAAAATAGAATAATTTAAGAATTAGTGGGGAGTTATGGCAGGAAAAAGTAAAGCAATAGGAGAAGAATTATATAATAAGTGTAACCTGGAATTAAAGAAGCACGGCATAAGAGGAGAGATAGGAAGAAGATTACAGGCAATAATATCTGCAAAAGAATATGGAATAACAAAAGTTGCTCAAATATACCGAATTACTAGAACTACATTGATGAAGTGGATTACAAGATTTAAGGAAGGAGGAGTCAATGCGTTTAAAATACAACCAGGACGTGGAGTAAAGCCGAAGTTGAGCTACAAGCAGCAAGAAGAAATTAAAAATGTCATAGCAGAAGAAGGAGCCAACCTAACGGCTAAGAAATTAAAAATCATAATTGAGAAAATGTTTTCTATTGAGGTAAGTAAGTCTACAGCACATAGACTGATGCAAAAGTTAGGTTTTTCGTATATTACTCCAAGGCCTGTGCACAATAAACAGGATAAAAATAAACAAGAAGAGTTTAAAAAAAAATCTTAATGAAACTATTGTCACGTATCCCGAAAAAGAGCTATTTTTCTTCGATGAGTCGCGGTTTGGCACACATTCAAAGATTGGACACGGGTGGTTTAAAAAAGGCATTAGGACACAGGTTAAGGTAAAATTAGGTAGGCAAAACTTTTATCTCTATAGTGCAGTTAATCCTAGAAATGGAGAGAGTTCTAGCTTATTCGTACCAAACGTCAATACTGATTGTATGAATATATTCCTTGAGCAGATGTCACAATATTTAGGAACAAGGGAGGCATTTCTTGTTGTGGATTGTGCAGGATGGCATAGATCCAAAGGTTTAAAAATACCACAAAATATTACCTTAATCTATTTACCTCCATATTCACCAGAGTTAAATCCAGTAGAGCGTTTATGGCAATATTTGAAAGACAATCTCATTAAAAATAGAATATATGACTCTGTTAGTTTATTGGAGGATATTGTATGTGCATTCATTCGTAATATTACGGAAAGTTCGATCAAAACCATTTGTTCTGTGAGTTATTTGCCTACTTATTTATGAGATTTGGTATTAGAAATATTAAATGTAGTGCTACTTTTGTTGTTACTAACAGTTACGGTTTTTATAGTCTTCTCGCGACATTTAGTCGTAAGTGCTGTTCTAATGTGTGTATTTAGTTCACTTGTTGCGCTTATATACTTAATTATGAATGCACCTGATGTTGCAATTACTGAAGCTTCTGTTGGTGCGGGGCTCAGTACGATTTTTACGTTTGCAGCACTCTCCTTGATAAAGAATCATAAAGTAAATCTATCTCATAACCCTATAACGCTTTTTTTTATGTTATTTCTGGCTGTATGTTTGTCATATTTTATGATTCAATTGCCAGATTTTGGCAGCCACAATGCTCCGATCCACTTGCATGTTGCTCCTTATTATGTGGAAAATACCGAAAAAGCTACCGGTATTCCTAATATAGTGACAGCTGTTTTGGCAAGCTTTCGTGGTTATGACACGTTTGGAGAAACTATAGTAGTTTTTACTGCTGCGCTTTGTATAACGTTGATATTAAAAGAAGAAAAAGACAATGATTAAAGATCCGATATTAAATGCAGTAACATTTTTGATGATACCTTTTATCATTTTATTTGGTTTATACATACAATTTCACGGTGATTACACTCCGGGTGGAGGTTTTCAAGCAGGAATAATTATTGCCTCCGGGATAATATTATATTCAATGCTATTTGGTGTATCTACAACTCTAAAAGCAATACCTTATTCTGTGATTAGATTGACTAACGTGTTAGGTATTTTAATTTATGGAGGAACGGGCGTTGCAACAACTTTACTTGGCCAAAATTTTTTATCTTATGATATCTTGTCAGCCAATAATAGAACCGGTCAAAAATTGGGTATTTTTTTGGTGGAATTAGGTGTAGCATTTACTGTCTGCTCCTCTATGTTAATTATATATATGAATTTTGCTCGTAGGAAAAAACAATGACTTTATATAATTATACGATTATTATTGTATTAATGGTGCTAGGTTTATATATTATTATAAACGATAAAAATTTAATCAAGAAAATGATAGGGGTAAGCGTCTTCCAAGCATCTGTTTTGTTGTTTTACATATCTCTAGGATATATAAAAAGTTCTTTGCCTCCTATATTGGTTTCAAATTTTTATTCATATAGCAATCCTATACCTCATGTTTTAATGCTTACTGCTATAGTGGTTGGAATTGCAACATTTTCAGTTGGATTGTCCATAGCAGTAAAAATGGAAGAAAAGTATGGAACAATTGATCAAGACAAGTGTACATAAATTAACAGTATCTTAAACTATATGAAGTAACGAATAGCCACAAGTTAAAAGTAAAATTATAGACTTGCTCGTTGTAAGTTTATTTGTTAATAAGAAATAAAATTATAAACTATAAAGGTAATGATGTCAACTATTAATGATGCAGAAGATAAGAAAAAAGTTATCAGAGATCTTGTAACTAAAAGTATAAAAAAAGGTGGTTTTGTCACCTTTGATGATATAAATGATAAATTATCAGATGAAAATTTTTCGTCTGATTTTATAGATGATGCTATATCTTTATTGCAGGATTCCGGAATTAATGTGCTTGAAAGTAGCGAAGATGAAGAAGATATTCCTTCCAACAGTGATGATAGTAAACTTGATGATGATGACACATCGCCAAATATTACTGCAACTTTAGTACAAAATGATGATCCAGTGAGGATTTATTTACAAGACATGAGCTCTGTAAAGCTTTTGTCAAGGGCAGATGAAATCGAGATAGCAAAAAAAATTGAATCTGAAAAGCATAACATGTTACGTGCAATAATTGAAACATCAGTAACATTAAAGGTGATAAAAGTATGGCGTGATGATTTAAGTAGTGGAGTTCTCTTACTGAGAGAAATTATAGATCTGGATGCAATTTATAACTCTGACTTTAATGTGGTACCCAAAGAAGAGAGTGAAGAAAGTGCTGAAGATGTTGAGGATTCTGAGGATGTTTCTGAAGATGCTGAGTACTGTAGTGATGATGAGAAAGATAGTAAAAAAAGTGATGATGAGAAAGACGGTGATAATGAAGATATAAATTCAGCGAATTTAAATGTTTCTATTCTTGAAATGGAAAGTGACTTATTGCCAAAGGTCATAGTTGCATTGGATGAGATAATTACTTTAACAAATGAAGCATTGGTATTAAGAAAAAATTCTAAAGATTCCTCTGATGAACTAGAGAATTTATATAGTCAAATATGGTCTATAGCATTACAAATTAAGTTAAGTGATGCTGCTGTTGCCAGAATTACACAAGAACTTTATAAGATAAATAGATCCATCACGCTTGAAGAGGCTAATCTTATTGCTGAGGCTAGAAAATACGATATCGATAGAGAAAGTTTCTATAAAGTTTATGATGACGTGCTTTTAAAGCACGAATTGAAAAAGATAAGTCTTTTAAAGATCAATGAAAATCAGTCCTCTTTTACAGGTGAATTAAAAAACAAATTTTTAAGGTTTATAGACGATAACTCTGAACATATAGCTAGTACTTTGAACGGTATTAAGCAGCATATACAGGAAGATAACGTGCAAGAATTTAAGGAGCTAATCAGGAGAATACAAAAACACGAACGAGAAGTCTCTGAAGCAAAGCAAGAGATGATTAAGGCTAACTTAAGGCTAGTAGTTTCCATTGCTAAGAAGTATTCAAAAAGAGGCCTTGATCTGCTTGATTTGATACAAGAAGGCAATATTGGTCTTATGAAGGCCGTGGATAAGTTTGATTACAAACGTGGATATAAATTTTCAACTTATGGCACTTGGTGGGTAAGACAATCAATCACTAGGGCAATACCTGAGCAGTCTAAAGTAGTTAGAATACCAGTTCATATGGTAGAAATTATCAGTAAAATCAACAGAGCATTAAGAAAAATGACTCATGAGATGGGAAGAGAGCCGACGTTAGAGGAATTAAGTGTAGAACTGACAATGCCACTGGAAAGAATACGCAAAGTTATGAAAATAGCAAGGGACCCAGTAAGTCTTGAAGCTCCAACAGGAAAGGATGATAGTAGTACCTTCGGTGATTGTATAGAAGATAAGCGAGTCTCCAGACCAGAGGATGCTGCAATACTTGCTGACTTGCGTGGCATTACAACCAATGTTCTTGCAACTTTAACACCAAAGGAAGAAAGAATTCTAAGAATGCGTTTTGGCCTTGGTAAAGATGGGAAGGAGCATACCTTAGAAGAAGTAGGAAAAATTTTTAATGTAACACGTGAGAGAATTAGGCAAATAGAGGCAAAAGCACTGCGCAAGTTGAAACATCCAAGCCGCGCTAGAAAACTTAGAGGGTTCTTTTAAGTATACGTGTCAAGTTAAGAAGAAGCTGATTTTGCCCGGAAAAAGTGGAGAAAAAGTCAGAGCGTTTTTAAAATAAAACGTTTTTTCAAAAAGGTATGATATGAAGGAAATGCACAATAAAGTTTAAAATGGGGGTTGTAAAAAAGTTGCACCGCTATTTTTTTTTATGAATCTAATGAAACAACATGCTAATCTACGGTAAATATTATGACAAACAAAAATGACAATTCTAATTCAAAGTATAGAAATTTTTATGTTCTGGGTGATAGTTTATCCGATAATGGCGCAATCATTGGAATTTTAAATAACTTATCCTTTGCAAAAAGCGTAAAGTTTGATGACCCTTTTTATCAAGGAGGATCTTTTAGCAATGGCCCTACTGCTGTTGAATATGTAGCAAAATATTTAGATTTAGACAAATTTAAACCTGGGTGGAGTTATTCATTTTTTGGTAGATGCCACGAACAGCAAGGTCAAAACTATGCAGTTTCATGTGCAACAGCGTCTGAAATTTTTGACCCTATTTTTTCTTATTTCTTCAATAAATTTCGTTTAGCTAACCAGCTAGATGCGGTAATTAAACATCATCCAGATATAGGTAGAGAAGATTTATTTTGCATCATAATCGGCGGAAATGATGTTATGGTTGCCACTGCTTATGACGGTACTAAAGCGGAAGAAGTGTTGGAACAAGCAGTGAGTGAAATATGTAATGCACTTAAGGTTCTAAATGAACATGGTGTTAAGCATGTAGTTGTTGCAAACGCACCTGAAGTTGGCTCAATACCAGCTTTTAATAGAGATGAAGAAGCAAGGGAACTAGCTACGAAGCTCACAGAGAGTTTCAATGCAAAATTGGCTAATGGCTTAGATTATATGAAGAAAAGTACAAATCTTGAAATAAAAGCATTTGATCTTAACTCTAAAATGAAAAGTATGCTTAGCGAATACAAGAGCAAAGGTTTAAATTGTCAAGATGCATGCACATCGAACATTGCAGACTAAATTGGGAGATTTAAAGAAAATATAAAAATACTCTTAAAGTTGATATTTAAAGGGGAACTTGACGTTCACTATAACCCTGGGTGTAGCGAAGAAACACTAAAGGATTATTTCTTTTTTGATTATTTCCATCCAACTGCAGAACTTCATCATGAAGTTGGTAATGAAGTGTATGAGTTGATTTGACACAGTTTTTTGAACATTCCCTAGATCCCAGTGTCCCTATGATGTCATCCCAGTGCTTGACACTGGGAACCAGAAAAGTTTGCTTGTTCACAAGCAAACTAGCACAGAAAGTGATTACAACATTTTCGATGAGATTATATGGAAAACTGGATCCCAGTGTCTGGGCACTGGGATGACATCGTTTACTATGTGCCATATTGCAATGTTCGTACAGCTGTGAGTCACGCACTTTGCTTCAATATTTGCACATTAGCCACTCCTCTGAACAGATACAGTCAGTTTATACCAAATCTCATAAATAAGTAGGCAAATAACTCACAGAACAAATGGTTTTGATCGAACTTTCCGTAATATTACGAATGAATGCACATACAGTATCCTCCAATAAACTAACAGAGTCATATATTCTATTTTTAATGAGATTGTCTTTCAAATATTGCCATAAACGCTCTACTGGATTTAACTCTGGTGAATATGGAGGTAAATAGATTAAGGTAATATTTTGTGGTATTTTTAAACCTTTGGATCTATGCCATCCTGCACAATCCACAACAAGAAATGCCTCCCTTGTTCCTAAATATTGTGACATCTGCTCAAGGAATATATTCATACAATCAGTATTGACGTTTGGTACGAATAAGCTAGAACTCTCTCGATTTCTAGGATTAACTGCACTATAGAGATAAAAGTTTTGCCTACCTAATTTTACCTTAACCTGTGTCCTAATGCCTTTTTTAAACCACCCGTGTCCAATCTTTGAATGTGTGCCAAACCGCGACTCATCGAAGAAAAATAGCTCTTTTTCGGGATACGTGACAATAGTTTCATTAAGATTTTTTTTTAAACTCTTCTTGTTTATTTTTATCCTGTTTATTGTGCACAGGCCTTGGAGTAATATACGAAAAACCTAACTTTTGCATCAGTCTATGTGCTGTAGACTTACTTACCTCAATAGAAAACATTTTCTCAATTATGATTTTTAATTTCTTAGCCGTTAGGTTGGCTCCTTCTTCTGCTATGACATTTTTAATTTCTTCTTGCTGCTTGTAGCTCAACTTCGGCTTTACTCCACGTCCTGGTTGTATTTTAAACGCATTGACTCCTCCTTCCTTAAATCTTGTAATCCACTTCATCAATGTAGTTCTAGTAATTCGGTATATTTGAGCAACTTTTGTTATTCCATATTCTTTTGCAGATATTATTGCCTGTAATCTTCTTCCTATCTCTCCTCTTATGCCGTGCTTCTTTAATTCCAGGTTACACTTATTATATAATTCTTCTCCTATTGCTTTACTTTTTCCTGCCATAACTCCCCACTAATTCTTAAATTATTCTATTTTAGAAATTTTTCTTTATTCCTCTATTTATTTTTAGGAATTGGTATTAATAGGAGGCAAAATCTCTGGTATACTCATCCTACCGGATTGTTCCGCAGCTTCGATTGCCTGTAATTTTGCTCTACTTAGGTTAATGTTTTTTACTACTGTACGTTCCGTTGAAATAAATTGAATGCAGGTTACTCCCATTTCAGTTGCCTGTCTTACTATGTTGCCTAAAGCACCACTTTTTACCATGGCACAATATAAGTATAAATTTTCCTCATATTGCTGTTGTTTAGTGCATTCTTTGAGTGTAACTTTTGTTAATTTACGCGATATATTAACTACTTCTCCTAACCATTCTCCATCCTTTCCATTAAAAAGAGAGAGATTATCATACTTCTTAAGCCGCATTACATTGCAAATATAGTGACTTTGTTGTGGATTAAGTGCTAAACTCACGCCTTGTGATAAAGCTTCTTCAAAATAAAGCCTAATTTTTCCCATTCAAAACTTTAATTATATTCTACTTGAGTGACTCTTACGGGATTTGAACCCGTGTTACCACCGTGAAAGGGTGGTGTCCTAACCACTAGACGAAAGAGTCAATGCGAATTAACTCAAGTTATATTGATTATGCACATAAAGTCAATTATTTTATGGCGCAAACGTCTTTCTCTATTCCATATTTAATATTCACTGAATTTATTTCAGATTTAGGAGTTTTAGATCCTAATTCTAATTGTTGTTCAACTTTTGTATCGGAATCATAGCCAGAATCGTAGCCAGAATCTCTACGCTCATATTTCTGCTTTATTTCTTCTACACTAAAGCCAGCCTTGGTCTTAATTTTTTGATCATTAGTCTGTTGCTGACTTATCGGCTTATTAGCACTTAGCTTCACTTGCTCTTGCCAATCATTCACTTTATCCTGCACTAACCCATGGTAAGTTCCAGAATTGGCTTTTACATCTTTTGCTTTTTTTTCTGCTCTTTTCTTGGACAAATCTACCCTAGCATAAATAGGTTCTGACGATTGTTCTGGCTCTTTCTGTTTTAGGCTAGCAGGCTTTTTTTGTTCTGAAAGATCATCTATAGTGCAATAAATAGGTTCTTCTGATATACTCAAATAACCACTATCGTCCAATGATGAATTTTCAGTAGATTTTTTATGTGAATCATATATTTCAGCATAAATAGATTTTTCTGATATGTTCAACTCCCCTAATGAGTTACTAACCTTAGTGTCATACACCTCAGCGTAAATAGACTCTTTTAAAAGAAAATTACCATGGCCAGTACTCTTTGACTCATACTCAAAAGTTCTAGGAGGTTTTTGAGGTGGTATTACATTGTTGCTCACCTCAGCATACATAGTTATTGGCTCATATTCAAAGGTTCTAGGAGGTTTTTTAGGTGGTATCATGTTACCAACTGAGTTAGCCTCAAGTTTCAACTTTACTACTTCTTTAAACTCATCAAAACCCTCTCTTTCTTTGAAAATGTTCAATATTTTTTCCTTTTCTGCAACATTTCGAGGCATTGCACCATTTATTACTAACTCACCAAGTATTAAACAACATTTTTCCTTATAGTCTTTGAGATACTCCTTGCCTAGGACCGGCATAACCTCTTTCTCATGAGCAAGTGCTCTTTCGTATTTATAGATTACACTTCTTATACCGTTGCTGCCTATTGCATTAACGTTGGCGCCAGCATTAATAAGTAATTCCATTACATCATAATCAAGGCTTTTTACTGCATATCCTAAAGCCTGATTTAAAGCTTGATTATTATTTATATCAAATGATCCTGTATTCTTGAAAGACATAGTCTTTGAAAAGAATTTTCTAAAACTATTTAGTGCATTGTAGAGACTTAGAGTCAGTTTAACACCTTTTATGTCATTGTTTTTGACAGATTTAATTAAAAAATTATCTATTATACCCATGATTATACCCCCTATATAAAAGCTCACTATCATGGTACAACTTTAAACTATGATGATTTATTTTCTGCTAATGGCAGCTCTCTATAACCACTTAACAAGTGGTGGCATTGACATCATAATTGCATCTGGATTGCCGTCAGTCATTAAACCAAACCTTGTGCCACGATCGTATAACAGATTGAATTCTACATATCTGCCACGTTTTATTAATTGATTTTCTCGTTGTTCTTTTGTCCAAGATTTTTGTATATGTTTACGTATGATGTGCAAATAAATTTCCAAAAAGGCTTCACCTACTGCTTTTGTGAACTCAAAATCATTTCTCCAATTGCCAGAACTCAGATTATCATAGAAAATACCACCAATGCCACGCGGCTCTTTTCTATGTGGTAAGAAAAAATAGTTGTCACATTGCTCTTTAAATTTTGGATAATATCCGGTGTCAAATCTATCACATGTCATTTTGATTGATTCATGAATATACTTGCAATCTTCTTCATTTTTATATATTGGCGTAAAATCCATCCCTCCACCAAACCATTGTTTTGAAGTATATATCAGCCTTGTGTTCATATGTGCTGCAGGGATAAGGGGCGATTGCATATGAGACACTAAAGATATACCGCTTGCCCAAAACTCTCCGTTACTTTCACTTGCACCAGGAATTTCATTAATGGCTGAATCTGCAAATTTTCCGTGTACTTTTGAAACGTTTACTCCAACTTTTTCAAAAACATTGCCAAAAATAATTGTAGATTCACCACCTCCACCACCTGGGCGATCCCACTTTCTTTTTTCGATCTTTGGCTCTGCGGATGATTGTTTTTCAATTAATAAGAAAGATTCTATGATCTTATCTCTTAGTGCACAGAACCACTTAAATGCTTGTGTTCTTTGTTTTTCCATAATATCCTCTCGCTAGCTTATTAACATTGTTATATCTGATATTTAAGGAACTTAATTAGATTTGGATGATAATTATCTATCAAAGACGTTAATAAATCTATAATAATTAAATCAATATAATAAAACATTTTCGTATGTACAACGATGCTAAGTAACAATAATGAATAAAAGATACATAGATAACAAAAAAGAGAACAGGGTTGATTTCATACTAAGAAATTATGGAATGTCAATTGTTGTGATGGCAGTTATTATGCTCTTACCTCCAGTAGCAATATCGATACTCTACTTTTTTGATATATATAGTCAGCATATTAATATAGAGATTAATTTATTAGTTAGCATTCTAACAACTCTCTTTATGATATATAATGTAAAACGCTACAGACACCTACTTAATACTATAGAATTTCAAAATGCAATATTTGCAAATGCACTAAATCATAATACAGAATTTTGCCTTATTTTACATAGAGATGAGGGTATTATTTATGCTGATGCAAGGTTCTACGAAAGGTTTAAAGATCATATAGATGATGACATTACGTTAGGCAAGATTTTTGAAATAGGAGATGTTTCAGAAGAAGACAAAAAAGTACTCTATCATGCACTAAAAAATAACTCTTCTGTACAAGTATGCATTTCCTTAAACAAGAAGAATAGAGTATCTAACTTTCTTTTGCTCTTTGAGCCGATACCAGATAATCCCCAAATTGCTATAAATAGTAATAAGATTTTAAATTTATCATTAGTGCCAATAGCAAGGCCAGATGGGTATTTTGTGTTAAAAGCAACACAGATAAACAAGGAGCAGATATATGAAGAGTTAATAGAAAAACACAGTATAGGAACTTACATTGCAAATGCCAAAGGGGTGATTTTATCTGTAAATAAAAGATTTTTAGATATATTTGAACTGAAAAAACTGGAAAAAGGTAGCTCAATCAGTGATTTTATATCTCAATCTAAATATAACAATACAACAACCGATAATGAAATTTTGTTTTTTACTATAAGTGGTATTCCATTCAAGGCTTATATGAGCACTGCTATATTTTGTGATAAATACAACCATAGCTATATATATGGCTTTATAACACCAACCGAATCAAATATTGTTGATTATCAATTACACCCTTGTTTTGCAAATTCATCAATTGCTATTGCACAATGTGACATAAACGGCAACTTTGTAAAGAAAAATACGGCACTAATAAAGCTTGCAGGGTCAGATAATAATTCAATCTTTACATTGATATTAGATAGTTATCATGTGAAAATACGTGAATATTTTTCGAGTAATAGAATAAATAATGCGTCCTTTGATGTACAGCTCAACGGCGATAATAACATAAAAATATATTTCAATAAGTTTCTTCATAATAAAATGATCTTCATACTTTGTTATTTTATTGACAATACTGAACACAAAAACCTAGAGATAAAGCTTGAGCATTATCAAAAGATGCAAGCTATAGGGCAGTTAGCAGGTGGTATTGCGCATGATTTCAACAATATATTGACTGGGATAATAGGATTTTGCGATTTGCTTTTACTCCAACATTCAGCTGGTGATCCATCTTTTGGAGATATAATACAGATACAGCAAAATGCAAAGCGTGGATCAAATTTAGTAAGACAATTGCTTGCTTTTTCAAGAAGACAGACCTTGCAGCCAAAAATTATTGATGTAAATAGTACTATAGCTAATCTTTATGAAATGATAAAAAGATTAATAGGTGAAAATATAAAGTTTAATATTTATTATGGTAGAGACTTGGGTGCTGTTAGGGCTGATCAAGGGCAATTAGAGCAAGTTATACTTAACTTAGCAGTCAATGCTAGTGCTGCTATGGAAAAGGGCGGAGAATTAACTATACGAACCTTTAATCAAAAGATTGACTCATTAAATTCTACATCTCAGGACATGTTTTCTCCAGACAAGGAAACGATCGAACATGGAAATTATGTTGTGATTGAAGTAATTGATACTGGATGTGGAATGACAAGTGATACAATTGAAAAGGCATTTGACCCATTTTTTTCTACCAAAGATATTACCTCTGGTACAGGTCTTGGCCTCTCTACTGTATATGGCATTATTAAACAAACTGAAGGATACATCTATGTTGCTAGCAAAGTAAATCATGGAACTAAATTTAGCATATTTTTGCCCATGGTTTACATATCAGATGAAAATCTGATAGAGGAAGATAGTGAAGAAATAGAAAGACCGGTAGTAAGTGAAATTAAAGGTAATGGTATAATTTTATTGATTGAAGATGAAAATTCAGTAAGGGAATTCATCTCTAAAGCACTCAAAAGAAAAGGATTTGATGTAATAGAAGCGAGCATAGGCAGCGAGGCGCTAGAAATAATCAGTAAAAAAAATCAACACATAGATCTAATAATCACTGATGTAATCATGCCAGAGGTGAGTGGTCCAGAAATAGTTAAAGAAGCATTGATCCATAGGCCAAATATTAACGTTATTTTTATTTCTGGGTATGCAGAAGATGCTTTTTTAAAGAGTGATGACATCAATATAGAAGATTTTCACTTTTTGCCAAAACCATTCACTCTGAATGAATTAGGAAACAAGGTTCAAAGTGTGTTACACAAAGCAAAAAAGACAGTCTAATTTTAGTGTGATTAGCAACAAAAAAATTTTCTAATGCAAAAGTTTCTTGCATATATACAATAGAATTATTTTATACATAAGATAAAAGGCGTGAGCAAGATTATTGCAATAGTAAATCAAAAGGGTGGAGTTGGCAAAACCACAACTAGTATAAATTTATCGACAGCCTTTGCTGCTGTGGGAAAAAGCACTTTATTGGTAGATCTTGATCCTCAAGGAAATGCTAGCACCGGACTCGGGATTTCTTATCGTAGTAGGGAAGAAAAAAATATATACAAAATACTACTGAGCAGCGAAAATAAATTGATAGAATCGGCAATTTTCAATATAAAGGAAATTCCAAATTTATCACTAATTTCGTCAGTAGTTGATCTGTCAGCTGCAGAAATTGAATTATCGCAACTTGAGCGAGGAAAATTTGTGCTAAAAAGCGCATTAGAAAAGATACGCGATAATTATGAGTATATAATCATCGATTGCCCTCCATCACTTGGGCTTCTAACCATAAATGCTTTGACTGCTGCTAATTCTATTATTGTTCCTCTTCAGTGTGAGTTTTTTGCTCTGGAAGGATTAAGCCATTTAGTTAAAACTGTAGAACTGATAAAAAGGAATAACCTAAACCCTTTTTTGGCAATAGAAGGGATCGTGTTAACAATGTATGACAGGCGCAACAAACTCAGTGAACAGATTAAAAACGATATTTGCCAGTATTTAAATGATAAAGTATACAAAACTATCATCCCATTGTATGAGACTGTTATTCCACGTAACGTACGGTTATCAGAAGCGCCTTCTCATGGAAAACCCGCTATTGTGTATGATCTTAAGTGTCCTGGTGCACAAGCATATATAAGTTTGGCAAGGGAAATTTTAAAAAAGCACGCGAGCAGTTGTAAGGAGAAGAAGCTAGTGAGTGAGGGCGTGGTATGAAGGATGATAGACGCCTCGGCAGAGGTCTTGCCGGCCTCATAGGCGATAATTATGATAATAAAGAAGATCGACAAGAGTATTTGCCTATTTCATTACTGCACCCAAGCAAATTTCAACCGAGGAAACATTTTGACGAGGAGTCATTAAGAGAACTTGCAAATTCGATAAAGAAAAGTGGCATTATACAGCCTATCGTGGTACGCAAAGATTCAAATGATGATGGTTACGAAATAATAGCTGGGGAACGTCGTTGGCGAGCAAGCAAGATTGCAAATCTTGATAGTGCACCCGTTATCATAAAAGATCTGAGCGACAAGGAATGCTTGGAAGTATCCATTATTGAAAACATACAAAGGCAAGATATTAATCCAATAGAAGAAGGTGAAGCGTATAAGAGACTGATAGATGAGTTTTCCTATACACATGAAGAATTAGCTTCAACTATAGGCAAAAGCCGCAGTCACATAACCAATATGATTCGGATGTTGTCACTTCCTGATGGAGTAAAAACAATGATCAACGAAAAAAAGCTATCTATGGGCCATGCAAGAGCGTTGATTAATGTTGAAAATGCGGAAAGTATTGCAGAAAAAATAATTTCCCAAGGCTTAAGCGTTAGGCAAACTGAAAAATTGATAAAAGACTTACATCAAAGTAACAACCAAAAAGAGCAGAGATATACCAAAAATCAAGATATGGCAGCACTAGAAGGTGCTATATCTTCTCAACTTGGTTTAAAGATCAAAATTAATGACAGTAATTCTAAGGGTAAAGTTATGATACGGTATAATAATCCAAATGAATTGAATTTAATATTAAAAATTTTAAATAGGAAACTTGAGTGCTAGTAGAGCAAAAAGATAATATAAAATACAACTGTTGGTGTCACCCAAGTAGCATGGAGAGACAAAAATCACTTGACAAACTCCGCCAGCCCCCTTATCATGGAAGTGAAGCTATTGTATTTGCTTTCGCCAATCTGCAGATTAAAAGGTAAGGATTACTTAATGTATCGGCGTCTTATGTTTAATTTTTTGCAGTATATAGATACTGTATGTCTTTACAAAACTTCATCTACATCTAGATTTTTATCTAAATAAGCTGAACGCGCTTACAAAGCGTTACAAGACATCAAAAAATGCCAATACTCGACAAAGATAGTAAAGGACTAGCTAACTCGGGGATTCTTTGTCTTTTTTTCTGCTTGGTAAATTTCTTAAACATTTGCAGCGTAGGTTAGTTGCAATTAAAAGCAGCTAAATCTTGCTTGTCAAGCGTTTAAAACATAAAAAACGCCAATATTTTAAAGCAGATAATAACCACGGGGCTTCTTTTGCCTTTTTTTTTATTTGGTAAATTTCTTAATATTTATAGCAACATGAACAAACATTTGAGAGTAACTTCCGCTAGTAGGGTGTCATCCCAGTGCGTGACACTGGGATCTAGCCTTTATTATGCAGTCACTTGGTTGAAATTAAGTCTTCTGGATCCCAGTGCCCCTATGATGTCATTCCAGCGCGTGACGCTGGAATCTAGTTCTTATTGTACATTTACTTGGTGTAGAGTTAAGTTTCCTGGATCCCAGTGTCTGGGCACTGGGATGACAAAAAAGGGGCTACTCGGATGACAAAAAAAGGAGCACTGGAATGACAGGAGAAGGGGCTACTCGGATGATACTATTATAGAGTGAACCAGTGTCAGCTACTCGGATGACAAAAAAAGGGGCACTGGGATGACAGCTACCCTGACAACCGTCATCCCGCTGCTTGTTAGCCGGTATCTAGAGATACCGTGACGGTATGCGGCAGCATGACGATAACCTTGTCATTCCAGCGCGTGACGCTGGAATCCAGACTTTAACTAATATGATTACAAAAGGAGAGTTTATTAGATGGTTATAGATACTGAAAGTGGTAAAACTTACCACTTTCAAGTAAAGAAAACTACGTTTACGCCTCCTATAATTTCTATGGATTATCCGCTACTGCACCGTCTTTACAAATCACACCTCCTGGTGTTATTTTTGAAACGACTACAGGAGCGCCAAAAAACACAGCAGTAAATGCACCAAGTGCAAAAAGCGCTGGCCACGGCATTCTGCCGAATATTGCAAGCAACGCTGCACCTATTATCACTATTGTGATCATTGGTCCACCTATGCCATGAGTATAGCCTATTATCTTGCATATCACTGATGATGTTGTATCATTTTTATCAACAAAAGTATTTGCAGCATTTGCATCAAACGCAAAGGAGAGAATTAAAGCTACAAGTAGAAGAAAATTTTTCATTACGCCTCCTATAATTTCTGTTTCATATTTGATTATCTATCACATTGATTAAATTTGAGTAAATGATGCAGTAAGTACCATTTACTAGTGTTTTCCTGGAACTTTAATATCTATTAGATACATTTATTCCTTCTCACTCTCCATCTTGTACCATCAGGGCAAGCAACTTTACCGTCCTTACAAATTACACCACCTGGTACTATTTTTGAAACAACTACAGGAGCACCAAAGAATACAGCGGTGAATGCACCGAGTGCAAAAAGCGCTGGCCACGGCATTTTCCCAAATATCGCAAGCAATGCTGCACCAATTATCACTATTGTGATCATCGGTCCACCTAAGCTTTGAATATAGCCTACTATTTTGCATATTGTATTTGATGTTATACCAATTCCTAAAAATAAATAGAGGAATAAAGAAAAATTTCTAAAATAGAATAATTTAAGAATTAGTGGGGAGTTATGGCAGGAAAAAGTAAAGCAATAGGAGAAGAATTATATAATAAGTGTAACCTGGAATTAAAGAAGCACGGCATAAGAGGAGAGATAGGAAGAAGATTACAGGCAATAATATCTGCAAAAGAATATGGAATAACAAAAGTTGCTCAAATATACCGAATTACTAGAACTACATTGATGAAGTGGATTACAAGATTTAAGGAAGGAGGAGTCAATGCGTTTAAAATACAACCAGGACGTGGAGTAAAGCCGAAGTTGAGCTACAAGCAGCAAGAAGAAATTAAAAATGTCATAGCAGAAGAAGGAGCCAACCTAACGGCTAAGAAATTAAAAATCATAATTGAGAAAATGTTTTCTATTGAGGTAAGTAAGTCTACAGCACATAGACTGATGCAAAAGTTAGGTTTTTCGTATATTACTCCAAGGCCTGTGCACAATAAACAGGATAAAAATAAACAAGAAGAGTTTAAAAAAAAATCTTAATGAAACTATTGTCACGTATCCCGAAAAAGAGCTATTTTTCTTCGATGAGTCGCGGTTTGGCACACATTCAAAGATTGGACACGGGTGGTTTAAAAAAGGCATTAGGACACAGGTTAAGGTAAAATTAGGTAGGCAAAACTTTTATCTCTATAGTGCAGTTAATCCTAGAAATCGAGAGAGTTCTAGCTTATTCGTACCAAACGTCAATACTGATTGTATGAATATATTCCTTGAGCAGATGTCACAATATTTAGGAACAAGGGAGGCATTTCTTGTTGTGGATTGTGCAGGATGGCATAGATCCAAAGGTTTAAAAATACCACAAAATATTACCTTAATCTATTTACCTCCATATTCACCAGAGTTAAATCCAGTAGAGCGTTTATGGCAATATTTGAAAGACAATCTCATTAAAAATAGAATATATGACTCTGTTAGTTTATTGGAGGATACTGTATGTGCATTCATTCGTAATATTACGGAAAGTTCGATCAAAACCATTTGTTCTGTTAGTTATTTGCCTACTTATTTATGAGATTTGGTATAATAAGTTGCTTTTTTTCTTCCTCTGTAATCTTTTCTTCATCAAACGAATCTATGCAGGCCATACTTACACTTCTTTCTCTTCTTGGTTTTTTACTTGGTGGATACTCTGGTGATGAAGATTCTCTTTTAGAACACTGCCCTACAGTAGGTAACATATGAACTGAACTATGAACTACTTCAACAGGAATAAATCCTTCCTTAGTTGTCCTACTTGTTAAAATAAGTTTATTCGGATTATTAGATCCTTTATCAAAAACAACACCGATAAATTTTACCTCATCACCATCTGTAAGTGTTTTGTAGGTAACACCTTCTTTGTATTCTTCATTTATTTGATCATTTGCTTCCTTCAATAAAGCTTGAGCTCCTTTGCCCTGCCTTGATGCCTTCAGTTCTAACCCTACTGGAGTGTACTCCTCAGCATTTCCACCTTGAGCCACAAACTTAACACCATGAACTAGCATATCAATGCGTTCCCCTCTACCAGTTTGAAACTCAGTTAAAACTAGTGATCTAGTTTCTGGTGATTCTTGTAATTTTAGGTCGCTATAATAACTAAACGCTCCATTCAATATTCCCTGAAAATGAGCTTCTTTATTAACGAGACTCTTAAAAGGGAATATTCCTTCTCCAATTTTTTCTAATAATCTACTATATCCTCCTATTGATAAAGATTGGATATCTAGTGCTTTATCGAATGTTTCTTTTAACTCATTAGGATAAGGAACTTCTTTAAAAGTACCTCGAAGTTTCTCAGCTCCGTTGTTGTACTCTTGTAAAGAATTATATTTTTCAGCCCAAATAGTAAGATATCTTTTAAAATCTGACTTGTATCTAGTATCAAAATTAAGATTTAATTCGACTATTTCCCTATTCCCTATTTCTCTATTTAATCTATCAAGAGGGAGCACTTCATCCAGCCCGTTCAGAACATCCTTTCTGTTAGCTTCAACAATATTTATTACATAAACCAATTTCTCTGTATTTTCTGGAATAAGCGCCATTGTTACAACTGCGTGGCTTGCATCAAGATTAGTTGACAGTCTTTCTCTGGCTCTTTTAGCTGCTGGACGTCCAAGCTCACGAAGATTAGGATGCACTTCAGTAGGTATATTATCTCCATAGATAAAAATGTATTTTTTAAAACCAGTTTTTAAATCTTCAACTCTATTTAGCAATAGTGATTGCCCTAGTAAAAATCTACTAAAATAATGATTATCTCCCTTCTCAGGTGTACCAGGAAAGGTATGATAAATACGTTCTAGATTATCTTTCACCTGTCCCTTTAATTCTATTGTTCCAATCCTTTGCGTATCCCAGTCATCAGCAGATTTTAGCATATCTTGAAAAAGAGGAATTATTTCTTCCCCACGATTTGATACTTTAATATCAGAGATAGGAGATGGATTATCAAGATTGACACCAACACATAAAATGTCATCTGCAGTGGTTAGAACTCGCTGAACATTTGGTTGAAAACCTTGTGCATACTTTTCTGCTTGCTGCAAAGCCTTATCTGGAGTAGCATTAGTACCTGCCCCTGCTTTTAACTCAATAATAATGGGAATAGAATCTAATACACGATCAGGACCACGAGCTAACAAGATAATATCTGCATAACCCCTTCCTGCAAATTGCTCTGGGTAGACTCTAAGATTATACCTATAGTGGAAATTCATGAAAACGCCTACCATAAATCCATGATGCGCTGCTTCACGTGCACTCTTATCATAGATTAATGAGTTTTCATATTTAGAATGAACTTCACTAATCTTTCCAAGAACTCTCCCAAGAGATCTTGCAATTATTTTCTCATCAAAGCCACTTAGACCAGCTATTTCACCTTCCGGATTACTCCATATTCCTTTTTCTATTTTATGAAATTCTTTGCTAGCAGGAGAATCAAGTATTTCCCTAACTTCCATATTAACAAAAATACCATCCTTTCCTTTATAGATCTGTACTAATCTGGATTTTATTCTATCTTGAATTTCATTCTTAATATTTTGCTCAACGTTCCGATCTCTAATCTTACTCCTATCTATATTATTTCTTAATATGTTCTCCAACTCATTAACGGTAAACTGATGGCCGCGCTTACCTTCTGAAATGGAAAATAAATCTATATTATTAATAGCGTCTTCAGCATTTCCGATTTGACCATTTTTAACAATAGCTACCTTTAAAGTTTTCGAAGTATCAAAACTAAAATAAACCTTTTTAATATTTAACTTCTCCGCAATCTCTGTATCCAGCAAAGTAGAAAAGCTCCCTAAGAATAAGTGCGTAAAAAATCCTGCTTTTTCTACAGAGTGTAAATAAGATGGAATCTGATCCACAAATGATTGAAGTCTTGTTTCGAAAGATCTAAAATCCTCTTCTTGCTTGCTTGTGCCAACTTCTGTACCTGCTTCCTCTATCAATAACTGTATTAATTCAAAATCTTGTGGCCTTCCTTTACCCATGACTCTTTTTAAGTTTAAGCCTTTTGCAAGCTCCTTATCATTATCAACAATATTTTTTTCAAGACCAAGTGCGTCCAGAGAAGGCAAGTATTGTTCAGTAGGAGATAGACCTACCAGGATAAAAGTCGGAATCCTGTAGCTTGGGTAGCAGCATGGAGGGAAACCAAAATGTTGAAGCCTACCGACAACATTATCGTAGGATAATGGCGAATTACCAGGCCGTAGCGAAAGCGAATACACAGATTGCCTCGAAAGGAATATTCTGAAGGTCGAGCCATCTTGGTACTGGTGAAGACAGAATAGACCAGACGAAAAACGAATGAAACGATAGGTCTACTTCAGCGGGGTGTTAGTAACGGCATGGCAATGAGGACATACAAAGCAACTGGAGAAGCCCTCCTCATCCCAAGGAGAAATACCTTGGAGAGGTAGGTTCTATAACTGGAAAACAGGAAGTGAACTGAAGATGAGAGGGTGGCAGATGGGTGCGTAGTAGTGAAGAAGTGAGGTAACGCTCATGGAGCAAAGGCACCCTGCTAGTAGAAATCTTTTAACAAAAGGAAGGTAAAGGTAAAAATGATAAAAATGCCAATAAAATTACAAGACCTGAGAAGAAAGATATATATCAAAGCGAAAGCAGAACCGGAATGGCGATTCTGGGGAATCTATGTTCACGTCTGTAAGATGGAGACACTGGAAGAAGCATATAAGCTAACAAAGAAGAGTAATGGGGCACCAGGAATAGATGGGATGACATTCGAATCGATAGAGGCAGAAGGCTTAGAAAAGTATCTTCAACAAATAAGACACGAACTAATAACCAAGACCTATAGCCCAAATAGGAACCGGAGGAAGGAAATACCAAAATCTGGAGGAAAATTCAGAAAGTTGAACATACCCTGCATCCGGGATAGAATAGTGCAAACAGCACTGAAGCTAATACTTGAACCGATATTCGAATCAGACTTCCAAAAAGGATCATACGGGTATAGACCTAAGCGTAATGCGCATGAAGCAGTACAAAAAGTAACGGAAGCAGCAATCAAAGGCAATACAAAAGTAATTGACGTAGATCTGAAATCCTACTTCGACAATGTGCGACATCATATTCTGATGGAAAAGATTGCCAAAAGAATAAATGACAAAGAAATCATGCGCATGATTAAGCTAATCCTCAAAACAGGAGGAAAACGAGGAATAGCACAAGGATCACCACTTTCGCCACTACTAAGCAATATATACCTAAATGAGGTAGATAAAATGTTGGAGAAAGCAAAAGAGGTGACCAAAGAAGGAAAGTACCAACGTATGGAATATGCCAGATGGGCAGACGATTTAGTGATACTGATTAGTGAACACCCGAAACGGGAATGGCTAGAAAGAGCAGTATACAGAAGGTTGGAAGAAGAATTAGCAAAACTAGAAGTGAGCGTAAATGAAGAAAAGACAAAAGTTATCAACCTAAAGAAAGGAGAAACATTTAGCTTCCTAGGGTTTGATTTTCAAGAGAATATCACAAGACAAGGAAAATGGAATGTCAGGAAAACACCGCAGATGAAAGCACGAACAAACCTGCTACGCAAGTTGAAGGAAATATTTCGGCGCTATAAATCGCAACCGATAAAAAGAGTGATACATGACATCAATCCGATATTGAGAGGGTGGGTAAACTACTTTAGGATAGGGAACTCTGGTCGAAAGTTCAATTACGTAAAACATTGGGTGGAAAAGAAGGTAAGACGCAACTTAATGCGAGCCAGGAAAGCAAAGAAAGGGTTTGGGTGGAAGAAGTGGAGTAGCGAATGGATATACAAAACGCTGGGTCTATATTCAGACTACAGAATAAGGTATTACAAACCGAAAGCATCACCAGTACAATATGTGATAAACTTTGGTAAAGAATCTGCTAGGAAAGCGTAGTGCGGGAAAACCGCATGCTGCGTTTGACGAGGCGGGAGCTGGAAACGTTAACATGGGAATTTGGATTGAGGCCTATTGTGAAAACAATGGATCAGCCACCAAACCCTAAAGTAGGCGCGCCAGTTCTCGACCCTACAAATAATCAGTGATAATTTATTTGATTCAGTGCAAGTACAGCTAACTGAAAATAGGCAAAGGGCAAGAGCTCGAGAAAGAAAAGAAACTTTTTTGTTGCGGAGTTTAACAGTATGTCAGCGTTGCCAATATACTTATTGTGGTGTATATAGTAGAAATAAACGTTATTCTTACTACCGTTGTTCTGGCTCCAGGTTTAATGGCAACAGAATATGTGACAATAAATCAATACGCACTGATGTATTAGATGCAGTTATATGGGAAGAAGTCAAGAGTATACTAAAAGAGCCAGATAGGATTGCAAATGAATATCAACGTAGATTGTCAGAGAACAAAAAACCTCTACATAATCAAACACGTGAAAAGCAAGAAAGTAAGTTAAGATTAAGTATAAAAAAATTTATAGATAGCTATGCCAAAGGGTTTATAAGCCAAGAAGAATTTGAGCCAAGAATTACAACAATGAAACAGCATTTAAAAGAAATTGAGGAGGAAAAAGAAAAAGTACTTGATCAAAAGAAATTACAACAAGAATTGAGCCTCGTTACAGATAGCTTGAAAAACTTTTCCTCAAGTGTTGAATCAAAACTTGATCTGGTAGATTGGCAGACTAAGCAAAATATTATTAGAATGTTAATTCATCAAATTGAAATTAATCACAATCACTTGCATATAGTATTTCGCATAAAAAGTCTTGCAAATTTTGATCAAAATGGGCATAATAGAATTATGCAATGTTGTACTAGTCGTACAGACACTGGGATCCAGCTTCTATGCAACTTAATTAAAAACGTTTGTTTTAGCGTAAGACAACTACCTTTAGCTCATCAGCTCAGTTATAAGCAAAATTTCTGGATCCCAGTGTCTGGGCACTGGGATGACACCATTTGCTGTGCAATTTACCTTCAAAAACGAATGTTCGTACAGCTATGAGTGAGATCAAAGAATTGCAGAATTAAGTGTGAATGGTTACAGAGTAATTTCAAAGTGCATTTGCAGTTGGACTGGCTGAATGGATATACTTAATGAAAGTCCCATTTCACGGTGTTCAAATCTACTCCTTCTTGTACCATCTCCCAAAGTGGGCTCATTTCTCTCAGTCGGCCAATATTTTTAGCAACAAGATCTGCTGCGTACAAAACTTCTTCTTTAGTTGTAAATCGGCCTAGGCCAAATCTAATTGATGAATGCTCAAGGTCGTGGCCATTATTTAGCGACCGTATGACATAGGAAGGCTCAAGAGACGCAGACGTGCACGCAGAACCAGAACTTACTGCTAAATCCTTGATTGCCATGATGAGAGACTCACCCTCAACATAGGGAAAACTCAAGTTTAGGTTGCCAGGAATTCTATTTTCATAATCACCATTTAAAACGATATCAGGAAATGCTTCTTTTATCTTATTGTACAAAATATCTCTCAGTCCTTCCAATTTGCTTGCTTCTGTTTCCATTTCTTCTTTAGCGATACGTGCCGCTTCACCAAAACCAACTGCAAGAGGTGTTGGAACTGTTCCAGAACGCATACCTCTTTCTTGTCCACCACCACTAATCAATGGTATCAGCCTAACACGAGGATTCTTTCTACGGACATATAATGCGCCTATTCCCATAGGTCCATAAATTTTGTGGCTAGAGAGACTCATAAGATCAATGCACATCTCATTAACATCAATTGGAACTTTTCCAAAGCTTTGAGCTGCATCTGTATGGAAAAATATATTATGCTTTCTGCATATTTTACCAATCTCCTTTACAGGCTGAATTACTCCGATTTCATTATTTACCATCATCACTGAAACCAGGATTGTTTTATCAGTAATTGCTTCCTCAAGCTTTGATAAATCTATAATTCCGTTTTGCTTAACAGGCAAATATGTAACTTTAAAGCCTTCATTTTCCAGATGCCGACAAGAATCCAGAACACACTTATGCTCCGTGCAGACAGTTATTATATGATTTCCTTTATTTTTGTAAAAGTGAGCAATGCCCTTGATTGCTGTATTATTTGACTCAGTTGCACCTGAGGTAAAGATAATTTCTTTGCTATCTGCGTTCACCAGATCAGCGATGTGTTTCCTTGCTTTTTCCACTGCTTCTTCAGCAGTCCAACCAAATGAATGGCTGCGAGAGTGTGCATTACTGAACTCACCAAAATAAGGTATCATTACCTCCAAAACACGGGGATCCACTTTAGTAGTAGATTGATAATCAAGAAATATTGGTAATTTTATTTTAGTATCATGTATTTTCTTACTTTCAACATTCATAAAGCTACCACAGGGACAAAATTTACAACTATTTAATAGCACTAAAACTTAATTTTTTCAAGGTATAATCTTGCATCAACAAACATTGTCACCAAAGGGATGTGTGTATGACGCTGGTTCACTCTGTGATGGTGTCATTCCAGCGCCCCTATGATGTCATCCGAGTAGCTCCTTTTTTTGTCATCCGAGTAGCTGACACTGGTTCACTCTATAATAGTATCATCCGAGTAGCCCCTTCTCCTGTCATTCTAGTGCTCCTTTTTTTGTCATCCGAGTAGCCCCTTTTTTGTCATCCCAGTGCCTATTTCTTTGTCATCCCAGTGCCCAGACACTGGGATCTCATTTTACTCTATAATGGCAGTGCTCCTTTCTCGTCATCCCAGTGCCCAGACTACTTGGATCCAGGAAACTTAACTCTACACCAAGTAAATGTACAATAAGAACTAGATTCCAGACTGGAATGACACCCTACTTAACCGTCATACCGCCGCAGTATCTCTTAGCATAGATCCCGCTAACAAGCAGCGGGATGACGAAGTTATTGTCATGCCACCGCGAACCGTCATACCGCCGCGGTATCTCCTTAGCATAGATCCCGCTAACAAGCAGCGGGATGACGAATTACTTAACCATTATACCGCCGCGGTATCTCTAGATCCCGCTAACACCTTACTATTACCCACAAATATAAATGTTTGTTGCATAGCTCTTAATGGCATAACTTTTGCTTGAAATAACTGTTTATATGGTGCAATTTACAGCTTTTAGTTGCTAAAATTATAACTCTTAATTTAATAATTTTAATCCAATAAGCTTTCAGGTTAATAAAATTAAATTATTTGAGTAAATACAATACCATGTCTTTATTTGTGGGTAATAGTAAGCGCTAACACGTAGCGGGATGACGAGATGCCACCGCGAACCGTCATACCGCGATTCATTCGCGGTATCTCTTAGCCGCTAATACGTAGCGGGATGACGGTTGTCGGTAGGCCTAAATTACTTTAGCCATAAATATTTAAGAAATTTACCAAACGAAAAAAAAGGCAAAAGAAGCCCCGAGTAGCGAGTTTTGACTCTATATTACTGTAAGTGGCGCTGTAATAATGTGCTGACGCTTAGTTTAAGCGCGATTTGGCTGAATGTAGAAAAAATAAAAAAGACATGCAGCCGCTATAATTTTATCTAATCCGCCAATAAATACCCTGAGTTTTTTACTGAATTTTTGTTGTTGAACCTGCGCAGATCAAAAACAAGTTTTGAGTCATAAATACCCTTATTATCATAATAAGGGGGCTGGCGGAGTTTGTCAAGGAAGTTTTTGTATTTTAACCTTAGATTTGAGAAATCTTATAGGCTTTTGTTTTCATGAAATTATGTTCTCATGGGTAAATTAATGTTATCCTTTTTTGTTGATCTAAAGTTTTTTATGTTCATACACTTACGTGTTCATAGTGTTTATTCGCTGCTTGAAAGCTCGGTTAAAATTGAGGAGCTGATAGGCCTTTGTTTGCGAAATAAAATGCCAGCGGTTGCAATTACTGATTCAGGCAACTTGTTTGGCTCGCTCGAATTTTCAGAATATGCAGCAAGTAGGGGAATACAGCTAATAATAGGATGCAATATTATAGTTAAACATTCAGAACAAAATTTACCTATATTATTGCTTGCAAAAAATGAGCAAGGGTACACTAATTTAGTCACTTTGGTGAGTGAGTCTTTTAAAAAGCGCAAGAATAACAGCGATATTCCTTACGTTGATTTTGATGAGCTATTGAATTTAAGTATGGGTCTGATCGCTTTAACCGGTGGATGTTTGGCTCAACTATTGTTGGGGCAAGATAAAGAAACGGTTGAAAAACTGCTTTCAGCATTCGATGGTCATTTATATGTTGAATTGCAGCGTCATGGGCTGAATAAAGAGCTAGAGCTTGAAGAAGCTTTAATAGATTTTGCTTATCAGCGCAATGTACCACTGGTTGCAACGAACGATGTGTTTTTTCCAAATAGGTCTGATTATGAGGCTTATGACATATTAACATGCATATCGGAGGGGAGTTATGCCCTGGAGAATAACAGAAAGAAGTTAACTACCGAGCATTACTTCAAATCTGTGGCAGAAATGGAGGAACTGTTCAGCGACATTCCCGAAGCAATTCATAACACTTTAGTGATAGCTAAGCGGTGCTCTTACATGCCAAGAAGCAGGCAGCCTATCTTGCCTAAATTTCCTTGTCGAGAAAATAAAACTGAGAATGAAGAACTGAGGGAGCAGGCAGTTGCAGGATTGAAGCTGCGTATTGCAAAATCCTCTTCTGTCACCAGAACACCCTCCACTGTCATCCCAGTACTTGATACTGGGATCCAGAGAGATTCCAGCGTCACGCGCTGGAATGACACCAAACCAGATGATGACACACAACATGATATCGATTTCGAGCAATACTACGACAGGTTAGATTATGAACTAAGTGTAATCACTTCAATGAACTATGCTGGTTACTTTCTAATAGTTTCTGACCTTATCCGCTGGAGCAAAGCAAATGGCATTCCAGTTGGTCCAGGAAGAGGCTCTGGTGCTGGATCAATTGTTTCTTGGAGCTTACAGATTACAGACCTTGATCCAATAAAGTTTGGCCTAATATTTGAAAGGTTTTTAAATCCCGATCGTGTATCAATGCCTGACTTTGATATCGATTTCTGCCAAGAGAAAAGGGACCTGGTTATTGATTATGTTCAGAAAAAGTACGGTTATGTTGCTCAAATAATCACTTTTGGAAAATTGCAAGCAAGGGCAGTATTGCGTGATGTTGGTAGAGTATTGCAAATGCCTTACTCTCAAGTGGATAAAATATCTAAAATGGTTCCATTTAATCCAGTAAATCCTGTAACTTTATCGCAAGCGATAGAGCTTGATCAAAACCTGCAGAAAGAACGGGATAGTGATGAGGTAATTGCAAAGCTTCTTGATATATCACTAAAGCTTGAAGGAATATATCGTCACGTTTCAACTCATGCTGCTGGAATTGTAATATGTGATCAAAAGTTGGAAAATTTTGTTCCTGTGTACTACGATCCAAATTCGGCTCTGCCAATCACTCAATACAGCATGAAATATGTGGAGAAAGCTGGGTTAATAAAATTTGATTTTCTTGGACTTGGTACGCTAACACTAATAGATCATGTATGTCGTTTAATTAATCGTGATGAAAAAAAGATCGATATTTCTTCAGTTCCTTTGAATGATCAAAAAACCTATGAGATGCTCTCTAGCGGTGATTCAATTGGAGTGTTCCAGCTTGAAAGTTCGGGAATGAGACAAGCTTTAATCAAATTAAAGCCAGATTGCATTGAAGATATTATCGCTTTAATTTCCCTTTATCGTCCAGGACCTATGGATAACATTCCAACTTATGTTGCAAGAAAGCATGGACTTGAAAAGCCAGATTATATTCATCCGTTACTTGAAGGAGTGTTAAAAGAAACATTTGGGGTAATAATCTACCAGGAGCAGGTGATGGAAATAGCCCGTATTCTTTCCGGGTATAGCTTAGCGGAAGCAGATCTGCTGAGACGTGCCATGGGTAAGAAAATTAAGGAAGAGATGGATAAACAACGTGCACTTTTCATCCAAGGGGCAACGAAGAATGGCGTTGATTATGACAGGGCAAGTTATATCTTTGACCTTGTTGCAAAATTTGCTGGTTATGGATTTAATAAATCTCACGCAGCTGCATATGCGGTTATATCTTATCAAACGGCTTACCTTAAAGCTAATTATCCATTAGAATTTTTTACAGCACTAATGAATCTAAATATTGATGATAGAGATAAACTGAATTTATTTTATCATGCAGCAAAGTTTAGTGGCGTTACCGTTCTTCCACCTGATATAAACAAGTCTCAAGCTGAATTCTCAATAGAGGGTGAGTGCATACGTTATGGTATTGCTGCCTTGAGGAATGTTGGTTTTTCTATAGCAGAAGGAATAGTGAACACACGTTCAAGCGCTTATAAGGACATATGGGAATTCATTCAAAATTCAGGTCATATAATAAATAAGAGGGCGCTAGAAAGCCTAATTAAATCCGGGGCATTCGATAGCGTGCATAAGAACAGAAAGCAGCTATATGAGTCAATGGACATGCTGATTTACTTTGCAAATAAAAACAAACAGGATAGGGAATCAAGTCAAGCTGCTTTGTTTGGTAGTCTTGATGTCCTCAAACCGAAATTTGAGAATGTGGAAAATTTTGATGAAGAGGAAAAATTAGAGCATGAGTTATTTTCACTAGGATTTTATTTAACTAATCATCCACTTGAAAAATTTAGAATTCTTCTGGAAAAGTTAAATATTGGGTTTATCGGAGAAAATAGAACAGCAAAAACTGCTGGGGTAATATTAAATGCACGTATGAGAACTTCAGAGCGTGGAAGGTTTGTTATACTCACACTTTCTGATCCCCATAACGTTTCTGAAATAGCATTTTATAATAATGAAATAATAGAAGAAAAAAGAGATTTATTTTCACCAGGAACATTTGTGATAATTGATCTTGAAGCTTCGGAAAATACGACAAGATTAGCAGGCAAGGATATATCTGAGTTTACAAAAAGAATCGCTTCTACAATAAAGGAATTAGTTCTCACCACTGAGTGCACGGATTCGCAAAAAGCCGCTATGGAATTAAATGCAATATTGAAAGATAAAGGCAGAACCAAAATAATGCTAAAACTTCTTCTCGAAAAACATAAAGTGAGCATCTTATTACCAGGTGCATACTCAATTGCTCCTCAAGTTATTTATGAAATATCTAACTTAAGCTGGATTAAAGGCGTAGAAATTAATACAAATAACTTGCTTATATAAAAAAGCTTTATATAATGAAATATTTAATCGGTATTAAAGGAAGATATAGTGAATCTTTATGAATTTACTTTTATAGCACAACAAGGATTATTACAGCAAGAAGTAGAGGAGATGGTCCAAGAGCTAGCTGTTTCATTGAAAAATATTAAAGCAGATGTTATTTTCCAGAAGATCAAGAGTCTTATGGAAAGGCAAAATAGTACGCTTACAAAACAAGAGTTAGAAACGCGTGCTGAAAACATTAAAGAAGGTCTAGTTGCTTATTCTGATTTCTTGGAAGATCTTACAAAAATTTTATGGGTTGAATTGGAAGAAGATCTTTCAAATTTGAAAGAAGTGAAGTCAAAAATCGATAAAGAGTTGAAAGATGACCTAAAAGATTTAGGAATAACGCAAGATTTTATAAAATTTCTAGGAGGCAGTGAGCAAATTACTAAAAGTGCGTTTATCCATAATGCAGTAAATGCTTTGAAGAGAAATATTTCAGAACATCTAATAAAGATTTTTCAAGATATTTTGAAAGATTTTAGAATAAACGGTCCAACTCAATCGAGCAAAGCATTGGAGATGCTTTTGGAAAACATTGAAGCATCGGGATTAATCAAGTATGAACATTGGGGTCTTTTGGATTTTGCATATCCAATAAATAAGATGAAGAGCGGTCATTATTGTATAATGTGCATAAGTTCTACTGCAAACATTCTGGATGAATTTGTGCGTAGAATGAAACTTAATGAGAACGTTATTCGCCACTTGTCTGTGCAGGTTGATAAATTTTTTGAAGGTAAATCTTATATGATGAATAAACAAATTGAGGAGCAAAACGCATAATGATGAAAAGACGAAATAGTTTTAATAATTCCTACGTATCTGTAAATAATAGGACTGGCTTTAGGCGTTCTAAAGTTTGCCCTCTTGCTACGTCTAAAGATGAAGACATAGATTATAAGAATACAGATTTATTATCCAAGTTTACCTCTGACTATGGTAGGATATTACCTAGAAGGTTAACAGGCGTATGTGCAAAAAAACAAAGGAAGTTACGCTTAGCGATCATAAGGGCACGTTTTTTGGCTCTTGTTCCTTACTGTACTAAAAAAGTTTAGGTAATTTATGTTGATAATTTTAAAGGAAAATATAAGGACTTTAGGTAAGCTTGGTGAAGTTGTCAAAGTTAAACCAGGTTATGCACGTAATTTTCTTTTTCCACAAAGAAAAGCGGTGAAAGCTACCAAGGAAAATTTAACAAAGCTAGAGGAGCAACGTTTATTACTGGAAGAAGAGAATATAAAAAGATTAAATGTAGCAAAAGAGCTTGCATTGTCACTACATGATAAGTTTGTGGTATTGATAAAGCAAGCTTCAGAGGATGGTAAAATTTTTGGTTCTGTAACAACACGTGAAATTGCGAAAGTTTTACTACAAGAAGGACATGCGATAGATCATCGTAGTTTATCTTTTGGTGGAATAAGCATCAAAAACTTGGGTGAATACCAAGTAAACGTAGAATTATATAGTGAAGTAGTAGTACCAATTACTATATACGTCGTGAAATCCGAAACAGATGCGCATGAATTAAGGCAAGTAAAGTTGCAAAATCAGAAGTCTGAGCAACAAGAAGGTGAAGCAGTGGAGCAAGAAGATACAAATAACAAATAGCAGTGAATAAAATATATCAACTATTCCTGTCATTCCAGTGCCTTTTTTTTCTGTCATCCCAGTGCGTGACACTGGGATCTAGCATGTTCAAAGATAAGACGGGGGTCATTTAATGATCCCGCGCTATAGCCAAAAAGAAATGTCTTCCATTTGGGAGGAAAATAATAAATTTAATATATGGCTTAAAACAGAAAAATTAGCGTGTGAAGCTCAAGCAGAGTTAGGAGTGATTCCAAATAGTGTTGCTCAGAAGCTCTCTGGTGCTATTGAATTTGATATTGAACGTATCAACGAAATTGAATCCATTGTAAAACATGATGTTATAGCTTTTCTGACATATGTTGCTGAAAAAGCGGGAGTTGATGTTCGTTATCTCCACTATGGAATGACAAGTTCTGATGTTTTGGATACATGCCTTGCGGTGCAGTTGAAAGAGTCATGTGATATTTTACTCGGGAATCTAAAAAATTTACTTGCAGTATTGAAAAAAAAAGCTGAGGACTATAAAGATATTGTTTGTGTTGGGCGCAGTCATGGAATGCATGCAGAACCAACAACTCTTGGATTAAAATTTGCTAGATTTTATGCTGAATTTAAACGCAATTATCAGAGATTAATTAGCGCGCAAAAAGAGATCTCAATTTGTAAAATATCAGGTGCAGTAGGTAATTTTGCAAATGTTGATCCGTTTGTTGAAGAATATGTAGCAAAAGAAATGGGACTCATACCTGAAACCATATCGTCTCAAGTCATTCCTCGTGATAGACATGCCATGTTCTTTTCGGTTTTGGGAGTGATTGCAAGCTCAATAGAAAATATTGCAATTGAAATTCGTCATTTGCAAAGAACTGAAATCGGCGAAATTTCTGAGCATTTTTCCATTGGGCAGAAGGGAAGCTCTGCTATGCCACACAAATGTAATCCTATTTTAAGTGAAAATCTGACGGGACTCTCACGTTTAATACGCAGTTATGTTTTTCCTGCGTTAGAAAATGTTGCATTGTGGCACGAACGTGATATATCACACTCGTCTGTGGAAAGATGCATTGCTCCTGATGCTTGTATAACAATGGATTTTGCTTTAGTGCGATTAACAGATTTGATAGATAAATTGGTAATCAATAAGGAAAACATTGAAAAGAACTTAAATTCTTCAAAAGGTTTAGTTTTCTCACAACGTGTATTGCTTGAGTTAGTAAATAGTGGTTTGGCGAGGGAAGAGGCGTATAAAATTGTTCAGAGCAATGCAATGAAAGTGAAACAAAACAACAGTGATTTTCTGGCCGAATTGAAACAAGATAAACCTTTACTTAAGGTTATTAACTCGGAAAAACTTGAATCTTTGTTTGATTTGAAATATTATACAAAGCATGTAGGTCACATATATAGCAAGGTTTTCAATTAGGCTGAGTAGCTCAGTTGGTAGAGCAGGAGGATCATAATCTCTTGGTCGGGGGTTCAAGTCCCTCCTCAGCCACTCGAACTAAACTATGTTTAGCAAGATAGTGCTATTGGTGAAGTAGTGCGACCCAGTGTCAGCTACTTGGAATGGTTACGTTCAGTTGTATATCCACTTAGGTGTATAGTTTAGAGGAAAATGGATAAGAGATTGTGAAAGTAACCGTTCACGGAGATAAGGTGGTTTACAAAGTAAGTATAAAAGTGTAAAGAGATAGGAAGCTAAATATGGAATGGGTAAATGACAACAGTGCTGCAAGAAAAGGTTGTAGCAGAAAACGCTAATCTCAAGGAAGAAATAAAAGCACTGATCAGAGAAAATGATAGCTTGAAAGCAAAAATAGTTGAATTAGAAGACAAATTGGGCTTAAATTCGCAAAATTCATCGCTGCCACCATCACGAGATATATATCGTAAGAAAGCAAAAAAGAAAAGTGATAAAAAACCAGGAGGTCAGCCAGGACATAAGGTGCATAAGCGTGAATTAATGGCTGCAGACGAGGTAGTGAGATGCACAATTGATACAATTTGTATGTGTGGAGGTAAGATTACTTTAGAAGATGAAATTATTCATCAGAAGGCAGAGTTGCCAGAAATTAAGCCAATTGTAACTGAGTACAGGTTGCAAAGAGGACATTGTAGAGTATGTAATAAAAGAATTACAGCAAATTTACCCGAAGGTGTTGCAAGAGATTTTCTAGGACCCAATGCTAAAACAGTTATAAGCAGCCTTAGCGGCTTTTTTATTAACTCAAAAAGAGAGGTACAGCAAATTTTGGGCAGTATTTTTAATCTAAATATAAGCCTTGGTTTAGTCTCAAATACTGAACGCAGGGTATCGAAGAAGTGTGCATCTGAATATGAGAAAATGAAGGAAGAGTTGCAAGGAAGCGAGTATTTGCATATAGACGAAACAGGGCACAGAAATCAAGGAAAGAGAGGCTGGAGTTGGGTAATAACAAACAAAGCGTTGACACTTCTGAAGGTAAGCGAGTCTCGTGGTAAGAAGGTGTTGAAGAGTTTACTGCCAGAATATGATGGTATATTTGTGAGCGATAGATACGCTGTATACAATTACTTCAATCGTGAAAATAGACAGATATGTTGGGCACATCTGGCAAGAGATTTTGAGAGATTTGCCCATAGTAAAAATGTTGAAGTGAGCAAAATTGGCCAAGCACTAAAATCGCTCAGCAATAAGGTGTTTGTAGTAGATAAGGCAAAAAAACAAAATTTGATAGATAATTTGAGATTTTATCGACTGGTGCGAAAAATTCGGAAAAGGGTAAAACATTTTTTACGTAAAATGACGAGGGTTGCAAATAGCACTCAAGCTTCAAGAATGGCCGCTAAGATGTTACGATCTGAGGATATGATGTGGAAGTTTTTAAGAAAACCTGAAGTGATAGAAACAACTAATAACCTTGCAGAACGGCAAATTAGACGGTACGTAATTTATCGTAAAAACAGCTTTTTCACCTGGTCAGAACGTGGAGAAAGATTCGTGGAAAGAATGTTGTCGATATTTTTGACATCACGTCTAAATGGCCAGAACCCCTTTCAAAAGCTACAGAATCTAGTAGCTGTCACTGCTTAGTTCTTTAATTCATTCTCACAATCCGTGAACGGTTACATTTACCAGGCAGAAAAAAAAGGCAAAGAACTCCCGTGGTGCGAGTTTTGACCCTATAATAATTTAAACTGGCGCTGTAATAATGTGCTAACGCTTAAAATAAGCGCGATTTGGCTGAATGTAGAAAAAATTTAAAAGACATGCAGCCGCTATAATTTTATGTAATCCGCCAAAAAATACCCTAAGTTTTTTACTGAATTTTGTCATTGAGCCTGCAGGTCAAAAACAAGTTTTGAGTCATAAATACCCTTATTGTCATAATAAGGGGGCTGGCGGAGTTTGTCAAGGAAGTTTTTTGTTTCCACTGAATGACAGTTGTGGCTTGGGAGGTAGTACAAGAAATCTGTTATTTTAATTGTGTGAAATTTAGTTTTGTGTTTCATAATATTATACAATCAAATTGATAAAAGCTGTATTATCTCCTTGCAGCATTAAGTGTATATTTTTTGCTATTTTTTCCACTAAGGGAGTAACGTTATCAAAATTTGAAAATTTTGATAATACATAATCTGCTAAGCTTTTTTCATCTTCAGGTCTACCCACTCCAAATCTCAAGCGCCAATAATCATTACCAATAAAACTATCTATGGATTTAAGTCCATTATGTCCAGCAGAGCTACCACCTTTCTTTATTTTTATTCTTCCAATTTCCAAATCAGCGTCATCGTGTATGACAACGATATTATCTAGCGATAATTTGTAAAAGTTTCGTATTTTTGCAACAGGGATGCCTGAATTATTCATAAATGAATAAGGCTTTATTAACATGATTTTATTATCATTAATTATGCCAGAGGTTATTAGATAATCGGCTTTTTTAGAAAACGACTGGAAATTCCAATATTTGTAAATTTTATCAACTACGATGAAGCCGATATTATGATGAGTTAACTCATATTGACCACCAGGGTTACCAAGTCCAACTATCAGATGCACTATTACTCTGTTTCTGCTTGAGGTTCTTCAACGTCACTATCGGCAGCAGAAATTGTAACAATAGTAAAATTTTCTTCTTCATGAGCTACAAACTTAACACCTTCTGGTAATTTTACATCATTAATATGTATAGACTGGCCAATCATTTTACCGGATAAATCAACTTCTATAACCTGAGGTATTTTATCAGGAGAGCATTTAACAGCAATAGAACGACACAAAACATTAAGCACTCCACCTAACTTGATCCCTGGAGCTTTACTTTCATTCACAAATGATAGAGGTATGTCTATTTTAATTTCGCTGCCTTTATCAACAAATTGAAAATCAACATGTTGCACAGTATCCTTTACTACATGCAATTGGATATCGCGAACAAGAGCATATTCCTTTTTGCCCGAAATATTCAGCTCTATCAAATGTGCAGAAAGAGAGCCTGATTTATATTGCTTCGTGAATTCCTTTGCAGACAATGTTAAATTTACATTATCATGACCCTTTCCATATATGATTCCAGGGATGTTTCCTTTCTTCCTTAGAGAATGCATCGCTTTTGTTTTTGTTATATCACGTAACTCTGCATTAATTGTTACTATTTCTTGTTGCGTCATCGATTACTCCTATTCAGCTAATCCTTTTAATATAATTTAATAATAATATAACATAAAAATATTTATTTCAAACTTCATTCTTTCATACTAATTGTTTGTGAAAGGATTTATTTAGATGTATATTTAAGCTTATTTAACAAGAACTATGGGCATTGATGATAAAGTAGTTTTTAGGATTTATAAACCAACAAAAACTGCAACACAATCTGGTTTAGGTAATACAAATCTCTGGCACCTAAAAATTGAATCTGGTTCTTACTACATTGAACCTTTAATGGGGTGGGTTGGCTCAAAAGATCCAAAAAAACAGATTGTATTAAAGTTTGATTCTCTTGAAAAAGCAGTATTCTACGCAAAAAAACGCAACGTTAAATACGTAATTGAAATGCCAAAAAATGTTAAGAGGCTGCCAAAATCTTACGCAAGCAATTTCATACTAAAGTAAGGTTTATTGTGGTGTGCTTATCTGTAAAAGATAAAGCTTAGTATAACCAATTTAACTCTGGGTTTTAAGTTGTGCTAACACACTGCGGCCATTTAAAGAGTCAAGATTTTTAACCTGGCTAGCCAGTATTAAAGAGTTATTTTTTAGGTATTTCTTTACAAGGCTTGCAAGTCTTTTTGGATTATTCAAATAGCTCCACTCTGCTTGTAAAACTTTTATATCACTTTGTACTAAACTAATTTCACTTTTTATTTTTATTAGCTCTCTATTTAATGACTGAACATGTAGTTTTATCTTAAATAGTCCTACAATGCTAAGAAAAAACATAACTATTGAGATGATGCAGAAAGTTCTCATGACAACTTCTGTATAGCTCTTAGTTTTGCTGAGCGTGAACGCGGATTTGCACTTACTTCTTCTATACTTGCTTTGATCACTTTTTTATTTAGAAGAGAGAATGTCTTACAATCAGTAGATCTTGGCTCACATAGATCTTTAAAAAAAGTTTTGACTATACGATCTTCCAAAGAATGAAAGGTGACAACAATTAATTTGCCATTCTCATTTAAAATTTCAGATGCAGCTTTAATGCCCCTCTCAAGTTCTCCCAGCTCATCGTTTACCCATATTCTGATTGCCTGAAATGTTCTGGTTGCAGGATCAATTTTGCTTTTTCCACGGAACACCACAGAACGTACAATGTTCGCAAGCTCAAATGTAGTTTTGATAGTTTTCTTCTTCCGTGCACTTACTATTGCTCTTGCGATTTTGCGAGAATGATGCTCTCCTCCGTAGTTATATATAGTATTTGCAATTTCTTCTTCGCGTAAAGCGTTAACAAACGTTGAAGCGTTTATATAAGAAGAGTTATCCATGCTCATATCGAGTGGACCATCATGTAAAAATGAGAACCCTCTATCTCCGTTATCAAGCTGCATAGATGAAACTCCGATGTCAAAAACCACCCCATCCACTCCGTTTGATTTCATTCCAGCGCGTGACCAGTTATTTTTTCCAGTATCAAGTACTGGGATGACAGGAGATGGCTCAACGCTGCTTAGTATACTTTTAATATTACTAAACTTCTCAATGAATAGTTTTATTCTATCGGGATATCTAATGCTTAAATCATCATAAAACTTAGTTACCGTTTCATCTCTATCAATTGCATATACCTTGCAATCAGCTGACTCCAATATTGCTTTGCTATACCCTCCAGCTCCAAATGTGGCGTCCACGTATATACCACCATCCTGCGGTGATAGTAGTGATAGCATCTCTTTTAACAAAACTGGAGTGTGTGTCATAGTGCTCCATCAAAAGACTCTGTGCATACAAATAAAAATAGCTTCCCACTAAAACATATGGAAATATATAGGCAATAATATAAAAATACTTGAATATAGTCAATGATATAAAAATATTAAGATTTAATAAGATACTATTATTAATATAATGTTCAAATTTTTCTATTATATAAAAAAAAGTAATGTATATTACTAAATACTAAACAAACTATAGAAAATTATGCAGCAAATAACAAAAGTAATATTTTCAAGTTTGATTTGTAACACTTTATTGTGGTATGACCACATGCTTTTTGGCCACTTAATAAACATAATAGGTGGTGTGTTTTTTCCATCGGATGATCAACTAACCAGCGTATTGAAGGCTTTTGGAGTGTTTGCAGTGGGTTTCTTAATGAGACCAGTCGGCGCTGCTATATTTGGTCACATTGGTGATAAGCATGGCAGAAGAGTTGCCTTATTGCTCTCGATTATATTAATGACTTTATCAACTGTATTAATTGCTTTTGTTCCAGGTTATCAAAGCATTGGAATACTAGCGTCAATGCTGGTAGTTTGTTTAAGATTATTGCAGGGTATATCCCTTGGAGGAGAAGCAGGAAATGCACCATTTTTAATAGAACACGCTCCTAAAAACAAAAAAGGATTTTTTGGCAGCATTGAAGTATTAAGCGCAATTTTTGGTTCAGTATTAAGCCTGATAGCAGTACTCATATGCAAAAAAGTATCTGATTTTGAATCTTGGGGGTGGAGATTACCTTTCATTTTCAGTTTAGCAATGGGATTAATCAGCATATATATGAGATATATACTTGATGAAAGCCCAGAGTATAAAAGACAGAAAAATCCATCTAAACTGCCATTAAAAGAGTTATTGAATAGCTATAAAAAACCTTTTCTGATATCAGTTGGGGTTGATATAGTTGAAAACTCATCTCTTTACATATATCTGGTATTTTTCAATGTGCTTACATCAACAATAAATACTCATTTTAACCATATGGTAGAAATACTGAGTCAAATTGCGCTCGGAGGATTGACAATATTGTTTGCAATACTTTCTGATAAGGTAGGAAGAGAAAAAGTTATGAAATTTTCATTTATAGCTTTTGTAATAGTGAGTTATCCAGTTTTCTCAATGTTATGTAGTGGCAATTACTTACTCACTTTTACGGCACATATTCTTTTTATAATTCCAATAGCTGCATCGCTTGGTCCTGTCAGTGCATTTATGTGTGAATTATTTCCAACAAAGGTTCGGTACAGCGGATTTGGCTTGTCAAGAAATATAGCTGCTGGATTTTTTGGTGGCCTTGCACCATTTATATGCACAACAATTATCAAAGTTACAGGACAAGAGACTTCAGCTAGTTTTTACATGATTTTCTGTGCATTAATTGGGCTAGTTGCTATATCGCAAATTAAGGATTAGCTTTCTTCAAGATCCAAGTATAGTTGCAGTATAGCAGAGTTTAAAAAAATCTAATTATATGGTGGGAAGTGCCAATTTTTAGGTGATAATGTGAATATTTCAGCACCATCTTTAGTTACTCCGAGCGTATGTTCAAATTGAGCAGAAAGTGAAAGATCGCGTGTTGTCACTGTCCAGTCATCGATTTTACTGAGCAGAGTCTCATGTTTTCCAGCATTAATCATTGGCTCTATTGTAAAAAACATACCTTCCTTCAAGATGAGATTTTCATCTTGATCATAGAAATGCACTACATTTGGTGGAGCATGAAAGACTTTTCCTATACCATGTCCGCAGTAGCTGCGTACGATAGAATATCCAAAATCTCTAATATATTTCTCTATAGCAAGCCCTATTTCATTTAACTTATTGCCGGGTTTAACTTGTTTAATTGCTTCCATCAATGCATGATAAGTAGCGTCACACAAACGTTTTGCTTTTATTGATGGCTTGCCAACCCAAAACATGCGACTTGTATCACCATGCCAACCATTTAAAATCACCGTGACATCAATATTTAAAATATCTCCATCTTTAAGCGGTTTATCATCGGGAACACCATGGCACACAACTGCATTTTTTGAAGTGCAAATCGATTTTGGATACCCCCTATAGTTTAGTGGTGCTGGAATTGCACCTGCATTAATTATAAAATCATGACATAGATCATTTAACTCATTAGTTGTCACCCCTACCTTTACGTACGGTGCAATGAAATCAAGAGTTTCAGCAGCAAGCCTGCCAGCCTTGCGCATAAATTCAAAATCTTCTTGTGAGTGTATAGTTATGTTCATATTTTCCATGTCTTATTGTAATTGATACGCTTACTTGCAAGTATATAAATGTAATAACTTTACGTATTATGAAAATAAGCCCTATGGATCCTAGTGTCAAGTCATTTGTATGAAAGGTGGTCAAGCAAGAAGTCTATTTAATAATCTGAACTATACAACTACTATCTCAGGATAATCTGAAGGTTTTTTGTGATAGTAATCGATGCTATTAGAATTCACCTCAATGTAAGTATTGTAGATACGATTCTCAAAACCACCTCTCTCTTGTTTTTTAGAGATACGCTTTTCTTCAATTTGTTCTATAGATAGTCCACTTTCTTTGCCTAATGCATGTATGACCTCAAGTAAATCAGCTAACTCTCCAAGGTTTTCATCTGAGGTTTTAGAGGCAATAACTTCCTTTGCTTCTTCTAAAAGTTTATCTTTGAGACGTTCAATGTATTCATCTTTTTCCATCACCCTCTCATAAACAATAATTCCATGGGAACGTATAATTTCAGTTGTATGATCACGAACAAGTTTATTAATTTTGAAACAATGTTTTTTATTCATAATGTTTCCTTTGACAGATATAAGAATTTCATTCAGTAAAATTAAACTGTAACTTTTGATTTAACCCAATGGTACAACTTACTTATTTTACCATCTTGACCGAGCATTCCAGAGTTATTCTTATAAAAAGTGTCAACTATTAGCTTTATAGAACCTATAGCAGCAGAAAATACAGGATTTTTATCATATTCGCCATCAAGACCGCTACAAGACTCAGGGCACCCAATTCGAACTTGCTTATTGAATATATAGCCTGCAATTTCCTTCATGCTTGTGAGTTGACTAGTTCCACCTGTGATCACTACTTTATTAATTGGATCTTTCTGCTCTTGAAATTGCTCTCTTACCATTTCAAGTATTTCTTCAACTCTTGGTCTTATGATGTTAATAAGCTCAGATTTGAATACTTGAGTAGGTTCATCATTTTCACTATTTTGGACTGTAATATATTCGTTCTCATCTATTGAAGTTACGATAGTGCTACCATACAGTATTTTTATATACTCTGCACGTTCTATGCTTGTGCATAGCCCGTAAGCAATATCTCGAGTGATATGAACGCCACCAATTGGAACGCTGCTTGCATACACAAGTTTCCCTCTTTTGAAAATTCCAATTGCAGTGCACCCACCGCCTATATCAACAATAGCAGTCCCGAGCTCTTTTTCATCTTCACTCAGACAGGCAAGACCTGCAGAATATGCAGAAGCAATACAACCTGCCATATTTAATCCACCATTATTGGTAATACAGTTTTCAATATTGGTAAGCGCTGGACGCGAAGCAGTGACAACATTAACATCAGCAGATAGTCTTTTTCCGTACAATCCACCAACTTCTTTTATGTCAGTCATGTCATCTAAGTGATATTTCAGTGGTATATTGTGAATGATAACATTTTCTTCAATATATTTCTCAAACGTCTGAAAAACTACACGTTTTATATCCCGGTCAGAAATTTCATGATTAGCTGCAATAATTTCATTATGTACATTAAAAGATGAGATGCCACATCCAGCAATGTTCACATATATCTGGTCTATAGTTTCCTCTGACACTTGCTCAGCTAAACCTATAGTTGATGAGATGGAGTAATTTGCGTGTTTTACATTAGTTATCGACCCACCGTTTACACCTTCTGCAATCTTATAGCCCGTTCCTGTCACTTTATAGCTGAAGTTGCCATTTATTTTAACGATTAGACAAATAATCTTTGTTGTACCTATGTCTAAAACAGCAAAAACGTTTCTCTTTGGTTTTGCTATTACTGCAGAGTACATTAGTTAACCTTATTACGCAATTTCATTTAAATTGTAGCTTTCTTTAATAATTTATATTTCTATTATAGATATAGCAACATTTTAATATACACTAAATTCTGGACAAAAGGAAAAGCAAAACATAGAATTATAATTTTTATGTCCATATTACCAATTGTAATTGCCCCTGATGAAAGACTAATCACACGTGCCAGTGAAGTAACAGATATAAACGATAAAATTAAAGAATTAGTAAACGACATGTTCGAAACTGTGTACGATGCAGAAGGTCTTGGCCTTGCTGCAGTGCAAGTTGGAGTGCTGAGGAGAGTTTTTGTTATGGACATTCAGCTCGAGAGAGCTGAAGACGAGCCAGTAGGGTATGAATCGACTGGCAAATTTTACATGATTAACCCTGAAATTACGGAATTATCCGATGAACAAGTAATTCTCAAAGAAGGGTGCCTTTCAATTCCAGAGCAAAGCTACGAAATTAAGCGTCCAAAATATTTGACTGTGAAATATAAGGATTTAAATAATGAGGAACAGACGCTAAAAGCTTGCGGCTGGCTCGCAAGGTGTATTCAGCATGAGCTAGATCACTTAAATGGCATATTATATATTAGACATTTATCTAAATTAAAGTATGATATGGCCATGAAAAAAGCACAAAAGGTTAAAAAGCATTATGAGCAATGAAGACCTAGAATTATTAAAATTTTACCATGAAGTGGGCGTTGATTGCACACTAACAGAGGGTGAAGAGGAAAAAAAGTTGGAGAGCAAAGAGGGTGTGCAACCCTCTGTTATCCAAACTGGGACCCAGAAGAAAGATGCAGATACGCGCTGGGGTGACACTAAAGATGGAAAAGACATGTTTCCAAGTGATTGGATAATTGAAGCAAGGAAACTTGCAAGTAAATGTAGTAGTGTGGATGAACTAAGAAGTGCAGTTGAATCATTTGAAGGTTGTGAGATAAAAAAAACTGCAACTAATACTGTTTTTTCCGATGGTAATCCAAACGCAAAAATTATGCTCGTTGGTGAAGCTCCAGGAGCAAATGAGGACCTTCAAGGCATACCATTTTGTGGTGCAAGTGGAATGTTGCTCGATAAAATGTTAAATGCAATCAATCTTGATCGCACTAAGGTATACATAAGCAATACCGTATTTTGGCGCCCACCTGGCAATAGAAAGCCAACCGACCTAGAGCTTGATATGTGCAGACCATTTGTTGAGAAGCATGTTGCACTGGTTTCACCGCAAATTCTAATTTTGGTCGGGGGAATTGCGTGTTATAGCCTTCTTGACAGCACAAAAACTATATCGAATTTGCGTGGTAGATTTCATACGTACACTAACCAATATTTATCTCACTCAATCACTACAGCTGCTATATTTCACCCAGCTTACCTACTGCGTCAGCCAATGCAAAAACGTTTAGCCTGGGAGGATTTAAAGAAGATTAGGGAGTATCTTAATAATACCAATAACTGTACGAATACTTAACACCACTGGTGTCAAGAAGTAGCCCGCAGAAACGAAAAAACTTACTTGACAAGTTTCGTCAGCCCCCTTATCATGAAACTGAAGCTATTTCATTTAACTTCGCAATCTGTGCAGATTAAAACGACAAGAAAACTTGTATTTGTCGTATTATGCTTAATTTTTGTAACCGTTCACGGATTGTGAGAATGAATTAAAGAACTAAGCAGTGACAGCTACTAGATTCTGTAGCTTTTGAAAGGGGTTCTGGCCATTTAGACGTGATGTCAAAAATATCGACAACATTCTTTCCACGAATCTTTCTCCACGTTCTGACCAGGTGAAAAAGCTGTTTTTACGATAAATTACGTACCGTCTAATTTGCCGTTCTGCAAGGTTATTAGTTGTTTCTATCACTTCAGGTTTTCTTAAAAACTTCCACATCATATCCTCAGATCGTAACATCTTAGCGGCCATTCTTGAAGCTTGAGTACTATTTGCAACCCTCGTCATTTTACGTAAAAAATGTTTTACCCTTTTCCGAATTTTTCGCACCAGTCGATAAAATCTCAAATTATCTATCAAATTTTGTTTTTTTGCCTTATCTACTACAAACACCTTATTGCTGAGCGATTTTAGTGCTTGGCCAATTTTGCTCACTTCAACATTTTTACTATGGGCAAATCTCTCAAAATCTCTTGCCAGATGTGCCCAACATATCTGTCTATTTTCACGATTGAAGTAATTGTATACAGCGTATCTATCGCTCACAACTATACCATCATATTCTGGCAGTAAACTCTTCAACACCTTCTTACCACGAGACTCGCTTACCTTCAGAAGTGTCAACGCTTTGTTTGTTATTACCCAACTCCAGCCTCTCTTTCCTTGATTTCTGTGCCCTGTTTCGTCTATATGCAAATACTCGCTTCCTTGCAACTCTTCCTTCATTTTCTCATATTCAGATGCACACTTCTTCGATACCCTGCGTTCAGTATTTGAGACTAAACCAAGGCTTATATTTAGATTAAAAATACTGCCCAAAATTTGCTGTACCTCTCTTTTTGAGTTAATAAAAAAGCCGCTAAGGCTGCTTATAACTGTTTTAGCATTGGGTCCTAGAAAATCTCTTGCAACACCTTCGGGTAAATTTGCTGTAATTCTTTTATTACATACTCTACAATGTCCTCTTTGCAACCTGTACTCAGTTACAATTGGCTTAATTTCTGGCAACTCTGCCTTCTGATGAATAATTTCATCTTCTAAAGTAATCTTACCTCCACACATACAAATTGTATCAATTGTGCATCTCACTACCTCGTCTGCAGCCATTAATTCACGCTTATGCACCTTATGTCCTGGCTGACCTCCTGGTTTTTTATCACTTTTCTTTTTTGCTTTCTTACGATATATATCTCGTGATGGTGGCAGCGATGAATTTTGCGAATTTAAGCCCAATTTGTCTTCTAATTCAACTATTTTTGCTTTCAAGCTATCATTTTCTCTGATCAGTGCTTTTATTTCTTCCTTGAGATTAGCGTTTTCTGCTACAACCTTTTCTTGCAGCACTGTTGTCATTTACCCATTCCATATTTAGCTTCCTATCTCTTTACACTTTTATACTTACTTTGTAAACCACCTTATCTCCGTGAACGGTTACTAATTTTTTGCACGATGACACTCTCGCATATAAACTCACTACTTTCATTTGTTTCTTTCTCTCTATTTTCTTTTTTTCTCTTTATCAATCTCTCTATCAGTTGCCCGTATACATCCGATAAGCGTTTATCTGCTAACTCATCAGGCTCATATCGACAGGTAACAGTTAATGTTCTTTTTCTCATAGTTTCTCCTGTAAATGTTTTCATAGTTCAGGCACTCCTTTTTTCCATAAATCCATTTATCAGCTATTCTTGCGAAAAAGACGCAACTGTTAACCTTCGTTTTGTTTTACTTTTATGCACAATTTTGGAAACACATAGCGCTATCTTTCATCAATTAAGCTCTCTTCCAAATCATCAAGCTCCTCTTTTCCCTCTAATGATCTTCTTTAGCTGAAGGTAATCTTAAAAATCTTGAAAGGCTTCACTTAAATGGTAACAATATTGGTAATGAAGGTGCAAAAGGGTTAGCTGAAGGTAATTTTACAAATCTTACTTTGCTTCACTTAAATGATAACAAAATTAGTGATGAAGGTGCGAAAGCTTTAGCTAATGGTAAGCTTACAAGTTTTACTTCACTTAACTTGGGAAAAAATAATATTAGTGATGAAGGTGTAAAAGAATTATCTAAGCTTACAAATCTTACTTCACTTAATTTATCGAATAACAATATTGGTGATGAAGGTGTAAAAGAATTATCTAAGCTTACAAATCTTACTTCACTTAATTTATCGTTTTCATGTATTTTCCCATGAAATCGTACGTCTCTTGCGCCTTATCTTTATCAAAACAACTGTCTTCTCTTGGTGGAGGAAGTAGATTACTAATAGGAACTGACAATGCCTTTGCTATACGTTTTAACTTTTCAGTTGGAATGCCACATTTTCCTTTTACATACCTTAGTAGCGTATAGTATTCTATACCTGTTTTATTTGCTAAATCTTTTTGGGTATATTTTCGCTTTAATATCCAGCTTCTTACATTCTGCGCTATTTCGTATCTTATGGAGATAGTAGTACGTTTTGCCATGCCGCTAACAGAAATAAACTACACATTATTACACAGGTTAGCATAAATTTACTATGAAAATGTTGACTTCAAGCTCTTTATTATGAAAGATGTGAGAGCTCGATGACGCTCGCGCTTTTGTTAGGCTCTTGCACCAAAAATAAGTGTTTTTAAAGCTCTTTATAGCTCATGAATTCATTTGCCGGGGTTTTTAGGCACTTTATGAGGGGGTTATAAAAAGATGTACAAAACATCTAAGGTGCGTAGTAGCATTCTAAAGCCATCTATGGGAGACATTTTTTTTCATCAACGCATTCAAAACTTAAAAAAATAAACTAAAAATAAAGAAGTTGAATATTTTTTCAGAATTATGTATAATTATTAATGCTTTTTAGGTTAGTTCGTTATGGCTCTTTCGAAGTTTCTCGATCCCAAAAATGATGTCGCCTTTCGCCGTATCTGTAGGGTCGAGAACTGGCGCGCCTACTTTAGGGTTTGGTGGCTGATCCATTGTTTTCACAATAGGCCTCAATCCAAATTCCCATGTTAACGTTTCCAGCTCCCGCCTCGTCAAACGCAGCATGCGGTTTTCCCGCACTACGCTTTCCTAGCAGATTCTTTACCAAAGTTTATCACATATTGTACTGGTGATGCTTTCGGTTTGTAATACCTTATTCTGTAGTCTGAATATAGACCCAGCGTTTTGTATATCCATTCGCTACTCCACTTCTTCCACCCAAACCCTTTCTTTGCTTTCCTGGCTCGCATTAAGTTGCGTCTTACCTTCTTTTCCACCCAATGTTTTACGTAATTGAACTTTCGACCAGAGTTCCCTATCCTAAAGTAGTTTACCCACCCTCTCAATATCGGATTGATGTCATGTATCACTCTTTTTATCGGTTGCGATTTATAGCGCCGAAATATTTCCTTCAACTTGCGTAGCAGGTTTGTTCGTGCTTTCATCTGCGGTGTTTTCCTGACATTCCATTTTCCTTGTCTTGTGATATTCTCTTGAAAATCAAACCCTAGGAAGCTAAATGTTTCTCCTTTCTTTAGGTTGATAACTTTTGTCTTTTCTTCATTTACGCTCACTTCTAGTTTTGCTAATTCTTCTTCCAACCTTCTGTATACTGCTCTTTCTAGCCATTCCCGTTTCGGGTGTTCACTAATCAGTATCACTAAATCGTCTGCCCATCTGGCATATTCCATACGTTGGTACTTTCCTTCTTTGGTCACCTCTTTTGCTTTCTCCAACATTTTATCTACCTCATTTAGGTATATATTGCTTAGTAGTGGCGAAAGTGGTGATCCTTGTGCTATTCCTCGTTTTCCTCCTGTTTTGAGGATTAGCTTAATCATGCGCATGATTTCTTTGTCATTTATTCTTTTGGCAATCTTTTCCATCAGAATATGATGTCGCACATTGTCGAAGTAGGATTTCAGATCTACGTCAATTACTTTTGTATTGCCTTTGATTGCTGCTTCCGTTACTTTTTGTACTGCTTCATGCGCATTACGCTTAGGTCTATACCCGTATGATCCTTTTTGGAAGTCTGATTCGAATATCGGTTCAAGTATTAGCTTCAGTGCTGTTTGCACTATTCTATCCCGGATGCAGGGTATGTTCAACTTTCTGAATTTTCCTCCAGATTTTGGTATTTCCTTCCTCCGGTTCCTATTTGGGCTATAGGTCTTGGTTATTAGTTCGTGTCTTATTTGTTGAAGATACTTTTCTAAGCCTTCTGCCTCTATCGATTCGAATGTCATCCCATCTATTCCTGGTGCCCCATTACTCTTCTTTGTTAGCTTATATGCTTCTTCCAGTGTCTCCATCTTACAGACGTGAACATAGATTCCCCAGAATCGCCATTCCGGTTCTGCTTTCGCTTTGATATATATCTTTCTTCTCAGGTCTTGTAATTTTATTGGCATTTTTATCATTTTTACCTTTACCTTCCTTTTGTTAAAAGATTTCTACTAGCAGGGTGCCTTTGCTCCATGAGCGTTACCTCACTTCTTCACTACTACGCACCCATCTGCCACCCTCTCATCTTCAGTTCACTTCCTGTTTTCCAGTTATAGAACCTACCTCTCCAAGGTATTTCTCCTTGGGATGAGGAGGGCTTCTCCAGTTGCTTTGTATGTCCTCATTGCCATGCCGTTACTAACACCCCGCTGAAGTAGACCTATCGTTTCATTCGTTTTTCGTCTGGTCTATTCTGTCTTCACCAGTACCAAGATGGCTCGACCTTCAGAATATTCCTTTCGAGGCAATCTGTGTATTCGCTTTCGCTACGGCCTGGTAATTCGCCATTATCCTACGATAATGTTGTCGGTAGGCTTCAACATTTTGGTTTCCCTCCATGCTGCTACCCAAGCTACAGGATTCCGACTTTTATCCTGGTAGGTCTATCTCCTACTGAACAATACTTGCCTTCTCTGGACGCACTTGGTCCTTGAACTTTTCCTGGATTTTTCCTTAATTCTTCTGAAATGCTTTTTGTTAGCTCAGTACTGTTTGCAAGTTTCTCTACCAATGTATCATTGTCAGCACTACTTAGTAACGCGTCTGCTAACTCTTGAGCTCTGTTATCAATTAGTTTATTAGCTATTCCTTCGTGAATATTTTCATCATAAAGTCTTCCTATAATCTGTTGCTCTAGCAGTAAATTTCCACCTTTATCACGATATTCAAGTACTTTATTCGCAATGGTTTCATTGTCAATTAATTTTTGTGCAACCCCAGTATGCAGACTTGAACTGCCTGCAAGTTCTTCCATTAACATTTTTCCACTGGAATCAGTGAAGTTAAGTATCATCTCCTTAAACCCAGTGGCTCTAGTAGTGACTAGCTTATCTGCAACTTCTTCAGGATTTGCATCCATGCCACTATGCCCTTGTTCACCCTTTGCGCCTCTTGAACCAGAGAGGCCCTTGAAACCTCTAGGACCTTGTATACCCTGTTCTCCTTTATCTCCCTTGAAACCTTGTGGACCTACTAAACCTTGATCACCTTTATTTCCTTGAGGGACTCTTGGACCTGCATTTCCTTGGTCACCTTTTTCTCCAGGCATTCCTGGCAACCCAGTATCCCCTTTATTACCAGACACACCTGGCGCTCCAGCAACTCCTTGAGGACCTACTGGACCTGAATCTTCTTTATCACCTTTAGGACCTACTCGACCTTGAGCACCTTTTTCTCCTTGCGTGCCATTAAAGCCTTGTAGACCGGTTTCTCCTTTTAGTCCAGCCGTACCCGGCGCTCCGGTTTTACCTTGTTCGCCTTGTGAACCAGGTTCACCTTTCCAACCTCTTGGTCCTTGGGGACCAGCTTTTCCCAGTTCTCCCTTTTTACCCTCTGGACCTATTGGCCCTTGAGGACCACTAATACCTTTCTCTCCCTTTGTTCCACTTAGACCTTGAGCACCTTTTTCTCCTTGCGTGCCATTAAAGCCTCTTGGACCTACTGGACCTCTAAGACCAGGAGGTCCATCTAGTCCTTTAGGACCAGGGGTTCCATCTTTACCAGCTTTACCTTGCGCTCCTTCTTTACCTTGCAAACCAGATTCACCTTTCCAACCTTTCAGCCCTTTAGGACCACTACTACCTTCATTACCTTTCTCTCCCTTTGCTCCACTTGGGCCTTGTGGCCCTATCCCCCTTTGAGCCTTTCAATCCCGGTTCTCCACGATCTCCTTTTGGACTCGTTATACTCAACCCTGGCATTCCCTTTTCTCCCTTTGGACCTTGTGGGCCACCAGTTTCTCCTTTTTCACCTTTTGGTCCTCCAGGCATTCCATCTAGTCCTGGTGAGCCAGGTACACCTGGCTCACCCTTTTGGCTTGGATAGCCGTAACTCAAATAACCTTGATCACCCTTGTCACCTTTCTCTCCAGGCAACCCGTTTAGACCTGGATGACCTTGATCCCCTTTGGGACCTGGATACCCTTGTAGACCTGGCTCACCTTTATGACCAGGAGAACCATTTCTGCCTGGAAAACCTGGAAGACCTGTCTCACCTCTATCTCCCTTCGCTCCACTTGGACCTAGAGGACCTTGCTCACCTTTTCGACCTGGATAACCTGGCTCACCTTTATGACCAGGAGAACCATTTCTGCCTGGAAAACCTGGAAGACCTGTCTCACCTCTATCTCCCTTCGCTCCACTTGGACGACCTAGAGGACCTTGCTCACCTTTTCGACCTGGATAACCTTTCTCACCTCTTAGACCTTTAGAACCTGGATAACCTGGCTCACCTTTAGGACCTACTGGACCTGGAGAACCAACTTCTCCTCTTAATCCTTGATCGCCCTTTTCACCCTTTATACTTTTTTTTAAGTTTTTATTATTTGCAATTTCCTTCGGCAGGTCTTGAGTAACATAGTTATTAAGTGTTTTACCTTTTAATTCAGTTATAGGTGTATTAAACAGCGCTTTTCCGAATCTTTCTAGTTCACTTGATAATAAAATAGCTGCCACATCCTCGGGCTTTGCATCCATTCCAGGATTACCTCTTTCACCTTTAATGCCTGGAAGACCTGGAACACCTTTCTCACCCTTTGGACCTGGCCCACCATAACCTGGTTCACTCGTTGGGCCTGGAAGACCTGGAACACCTTTCTCACCCTTTGGACCTGGCCAACCATAACCTGGCTCACCTTTAGGACCTGGAAAACCTGGAAAACCGTCAATACCTCTCTCACCTTTTTGACCTGGAAAACCTGGAAGTCTAGGCATTCCTTCTACTTGTTCTCTATGTCTTAATTGCTTAATTTGCTCTTTTAAAGATTGAACTTCTGCTTTTAAGTCTTCAAATTCTCTAGTATTCACCACATCAACCTCCAAAAAGTTACCAAAATTTTCTAAGTTATAATAATAAGGATATAAAGCTAAGTTATGATCGTATTTATACCCAAAAGAATTAGGGTTTAACGAATAGAAGTTTTTGCATTCGCCATTTTCATCCGATATGCAACCAACATAATTGCTGCCTAACTTTTCTGTTGCGAAATAGCTATTTTTCACATTCAATCTCTTTATTTTATGAAAAGGAAATAATTTGAAATCATCACTTCTCCGATCGAATATTGGAACAACATTATTCAACATACCAACCTTACTACCAGTGGAATTATATACCTCAACACTCCTGTAAGATTGGTATAATTGATTTTCCGATCCCTTAAAAAAATTGTCTCCAATTCGTATATCAAGTCTATTGCCAATAAGACTCATATTTTTACTACTTATTACATCTTGTGGATCTATTAAAACCCTACTACTTCCAAGCGATTTAAACGCTATAGAACATGTGTCATAATCATACACACGAACGTGTGTACCATTTGTGCTGGACTGAGGTATATGATCAATAGTATCTATACAAGTATCATTGCCATTGTAGTAATAATAGTAAGGTTCATCTGAATCAGTAACTAAAGCTAACTTGTTGTCATCTCCTACTTTTTCTAGCTTTAATTGTAGCCCTTGAGATAAACTGGTTAGTACCTTCACTGTGTTACACCTAACATCAAACACTTTAAAATTCTGATAAGTAGGCTCATCGATAATAACGTAAGATGTAGTAGGTAGACTAAGTGTTGTTTCGTTATTTACTCTTACTTTAGTAGTTATCACATAACGAGGTGCGTTACTACAGTCTTTACCTGGGGCATCTTCCTTTTCTAGTTTAAAACGCATTTTCCCTTCCTTTGTGGTCTATGTTTTAGACACAGTTAATTTACAAACACTAATTATTGATTAATAATGGTGATATGTAAATATAGTTATAAAATAATTGTTACACTTGAATTCCTTCCTGGTTTCTGTTGTCATCATAACATTAAAAACACTTTAAGAAAGCTGCTTAGTTAAATTAACTTGGACAAGTAAATAGCAGTTTTGCAGCCTGTTTTTATGAATGAAGATAAAATGTTGTAGCCAAATGCGCTTTCAGCATTGTGCTGAATTGCAATATCTCTGTGTTCTAGCTCCTCATCGCGGAATTTACTTATAGTTTCTCTTAATTCCCCATCTTCTAAATGTGAAACTTGCTCTTTGTAGTGCTCCCCTATAACTTCTTCAACTGCAGCAGTGCAAGCCATAGCAGCTTTTTTGCCCATAATGGCAGTTGCAACGCCAAGTGACACTCCTAAAACACGCCAAACTGGCAACAAAACAGTAGGACGAACTTTTTGCTCTTTGATTTTCTCATTAAAATAGTGAAAATGCTTTTTTTCCTGCTCTTCCATTTCAATTATTTCATTGATTATAGAAGATTTTTTAAGAATAAATTTTTGACCAGAATAAATGCAAATAGCTCCATATTCCCCAGCATGATTTACTCTAATTGCCTGTTGCAAGAACTGATTGTTGCTGTACCTTAAATTATTTAGATTTCTTTCTTTCTCCACAATACACCTTACCTGATACGAACAGAGCTGCTATGAGATAAATTAAATTCCATGTTGCTAAGGAAACACCTAGAACGTAATGAGGTCTGTCACAAGATGGAGAGTAATTAGGATTTAGTAGATTATTTCTGAGCTCTTCTATACTAACGTTACCACTTGCTTGCTCTGTACAACCTAAAACATCATGAAATAAGTGGAGTTCAAGACCTACATGATAAAAAGATATTACTGCACCTATGAGGTAGCTGCAAAACATTGCATAGATTAGAATTTTGTTGTCTTTAAGCATGCATACTACTGCAAGTAAACCTGCAACATAGTAAACTACCCGCTCGTATGTACATAACTTGCATGGCAGCATGTTGAAAAAATATTCTAGCACATATGCAAAAATTAGAGCAAAAGCACTTGATAGCAGAAAGATTGTAGGAATTCTGGAGTTATTACACACGACTTTAAGTAAATTATTATAAAGACCCCTGAAAGTATAAAGCAGAGTATTCATTTTGCATAGGGATTTTTATTTTTTTTCAAAAGTAATCTGACTGGCACACCTTCAGCAAAGAAATTTTTTCTAAGGTCATTAATTAAATAGCGTTTGTAACTTTCATCAACACTTTCAGGTATGTTACATATCAAAGAAAAAGCTGGAGGTTTAGTACCAATTTGAGCGATATACTTCATTTTAACTGCTTTACCTTTTACAAGCGGGTGAGAGTGCCTATCTAAAGCATCAATTAGCCACTTATTCAGTTTTGCAGTGCTGACTTTCTTGTTCAAAGATTCACTCACTTCAAGACACTTATCTATCACATCGCCGCAGCGCATGCCTTTCAATGCAGAAATTGTTACAGTTGGCACTTCCAAGAATAACCGAGTCACTTCCTGTTGTTTGACAAATTTTATTAACTTACTTCTGTCATCCTTACCTATTAAATCCCACTTATTTAAAACAACAATAATCCCTTTCCCTCCCTTAATTGCAGCTTCACCAATTGATAAATCCTGCTGCTCAATACCAACTAGGGAGTCTAGCATTAAAACTACCACATGAGAGCGCTTGATTGATTCTAAGCTTTTTTCAACAAATCTTGATTCTAAGTCATCTATAACATTCGCCTTTCTGCGGATTCCTGCAGTATCAATGAGAGTAATTAGCTCCCCATTATGATCATATACAATATCTACAGAATCACGTGTGGTGCCTGGCTCTGAATTCACTATTACTCTGTTTTCTGTAAGTAGGCTGTTTAAAAAAGTTGATTTTCCGACATTTGGGCGACCGATGATTGCAATTCTAAGTTTACTGGACTCACTGCCCAATAGATCAGTGTTTTCGTTCAAATTTTCAATAACATCAGCTAATGCATCATAAAGATCAACCATGCCAAGATTATGTTCGGCAGAGATATACACCGGGCCAAGAAAATCAAAAAACTGCAAATAATCAACATTTTCAGACTTATGACTCTCGCATTTATTTGCTATCAGTATCACAGGTTTATTTATTTTTCTCTTCAGCCACTTTGCAAATTCTTTGTTTTGCTCATTTTGCACTTTTGCGTCAACAAGAAAGAAAATTATATCTGCACTCAATAAAGAAAACTCTATTTGCTCAATAACTTGTAGTGAAAAATTAGTTTGGTCGTTCCATCCTCCTGTATCTATAACTTTAAACTCTAAATCGCTAATTCTGCCTATTCCTTCTCTTCTATCTCGTGTAACCCCTGGAATATTGCTGACCACCGCTGCTTTTCTTCCCACCAATCTATTAAAAAGAGTTGATTTACCAGCATTTGGTAGGCCTACTATAGCGATTTTTAGCATAATTTAAGAGCACCTTCTATACACAGTAAATTATAACCGAAATCTTGCAATTTAACTATTGACTTTGTAGGTTATATCAATATTCTCAAGTCAAGATATTTTATCTTAACTTTATTATGTGAAATGGAGGAGTTATGTTAGGGCTAGAGCAAATAGAAAGTGTAGGTAATGGAAAATTAGAACAACAAGGGTCACAAAAGCATTCATATAAAATAAGTAACCGTTCACGGATTGTGAGAATGAATTAAAGAACTAAGCAGTGACAGCTACTAGATTCTGTAGCTTTTGAAAGGGGTTCTGGCCATTTAGACGTGATGTCAAAAATATCGACAACATTCTTTCCACGAATCTTTCTCCATGTTCTGACCAGGTGAAAAAGCTGTTTTTACGATAAATTACGTACCGTCTAATTTGCCGTTCTGCAAGGTTATTAGTTGTTTCTATCACTTCAGGTTTTCTTAAAAACTTCCACATCATATCCTCAGATCGTAACATCTTAGCGGCCATTCTTGAAGCTTGAGTGCTATTTGCAACCCTCGTCATTTTACGTAAAAAATGTTTTACCCTTTTCCGAATTTTTCGCACCAGTCGATAAAATCTCAAATTATCTATCAAATTTTGTTTTTTTGCCTTATCTACTACAAACACCTTATTGCTGAGCGATTTTAGTGCTTGGCCAATTTTGCTCACTTCAACATTTTTACTATGGGCAAATCTCTCAAAATCTCTTGCCAGATGTGCCCAACATATCTGTCTATTTTCACGATTGAAGTAATTGTATACAGCGTATCTATCGCTCACAAATATACCATCATATTCTGGCAGTAAACTCTTCAACACCTTCTTACCACGAGACTCGCTTACCTTCAGAAGTGTCAACGCTTTGTTTGTTATTACCCAACTCCAGCCTCTCTTTCCTTGATTTCTGTGCCCTGTTTCGTCTATATGCAAATACTCGCTTCCTTGCAACTCTTCCTTCATTTTCTCATATTCAGATGCACACTTCTTCGATACCCTGCGTTCAGTATTTGAGACTAAACCAAGGCTTATATTTAGATTAAAAATACTGCCCAAAATTTGCTGTACCTCTCTTTTTGAGTTAATAAAAAAGCCGCTAAGGCTGCTTATAACTGTTTTAGCATTGGGTCCTAGAAAATCTCTTGCAACACCTTCGGGTAAATTTGCTGTAATTCTTTTATTACATACTCTACAATGTCCTCTTTGCAACCTGTACTCAGTTACAATTGGCTTAATTTCTGGCAACTCTGCCTTCTGATGAATAATTTCATCTTCTAAAGTAATCTTACCTCCACACATACAAATTGTATCAATTGTGCATCTCACTACCTCGTCTGCAGCCATTAATTCACGCTTATGCACCTTATGTCCTGGCTGACCTCCTGGTTTTTTATCACTTTTCTTTTTTGCTTTCTTACGATATATATCTCGTGATGGTGGCAGCGATGAATTTTGCGAATTTAAGCCCAATTTGTCTTCTAATTCAACTATTTTTGCTTTCAAGCTATCATTTTCTCTGATCAGTGCTTTTATTTCTTCCTTGAGATTAGCGTTTTCTGCTACAACCTTTTCTTGCAGCACTGTTGTCATTTACCCATTCCATATTTAGCTTCCTATCTCTTTACACTTTTATACTTACTTTGTAAACCACCTTATCTCCGTGAACGGTTACCTTTAAAATACGTCAGAGATAAAGGTAAGCTTCTTTATCATTGTGATGAAAGAGTATGTGACCGCCACTAACTTCCTTCGTATCTGTTCAGATGCATGGCTAATGTACAAATACTGAAACAAAAATTCCAGTGTTCCCTTTCTTGTCATCCCAGTGCCCAGACACTGGGATCCAGCTTTTGATCGAAAATGTTGTATAGTGTGCCTGTTTACAGTCAATTTTTCTCGATCCCAGTGTCTGGGCACTGGGATGACACCATTTATTGTAAGCTCACATTTACTCTATGACTATCTTTTTAGAGCACTTTGTCTACCTATTTTGCCACTCTGCTGAACGGATACCTTCCTTCAGCTTTCCAATAACGAATGTAGCTAGGGATATAATTGTTCCACTTTCCAATTGCTTCCCTCAACAAGAGTATATCTAAACCTAGTGTGTCTCCTATATTCACCTTCTTGCCAAAATTCAATTACTTTTGGGATTACGCAAAATCCCACCCAAAAGTCAGGACGAGAAACTTGTGTATTGTAAAATTCTTTCTCCTTCAATTTTATAGCTTGCTCAAAATCTTGCCAATCTTTCAGAATGCTCGATTGTTTTGAGCACCATGCGCTAATTTGACTATCGCGCGCTCGAGAAGAGAAGTATTTGTCAGTTCTTTCATCGTTTAGAAGTTTAACATCTCCTTCAATTCGCACTTGCCTAGCAAATTCTATCCAGTGAAACACTAATGCAGCTTTAGGGTTCTCGGTCAATTCTTTTCCTTTTCTACTATTTATGTTAGTGAAGAACACAAAACCTTCTTTGCTGTATTCCTTTAGTAATACTACTCTTGCAGATGGAATGCAGTCTTTGCTACAAGTTGCTAGCGTCATTGCAGTTGGTTGTTTACACGGAGAATTAAGTACTTCTTCATACCACTTTGAAAACAAGTTAATCGGATCTTTTTCAGGTAAAAATGTCATATTCAAAAATAAAATCTTAATTCTGACATACGTTGCAGAAATAAGTGCTACGGCCATTTTGTCGTATAAGTGTTATGATATTGTTGCAGATTTTGCAAGGTTTTTGAACTTTACCATATACGTAAAAGTTATTTTGAAAGTATCCAGCAGATCCAGATGGCTGTGCATAATCTTTCAGTGTTGAACCGCCTGCAGCAATTGCATCACTCAGAGTATTTTTTATTTCAGCAGCAAGTTTTTCGCACTCTCTATAGGTCAAGTCTTTTGCTGACCTGAGTGGTGATATGCGGGCTCTAAACAAACTTTCAGAAGCATATATATTGCCTACGCCAACTATTAATTTATTGTCCATTAATGCTGATTTGATATTCACTTTTTTGTTTTTCAGCAACTCCTGTAAATAGTCTCCACTGAATTCATCCGTAAGGGGCTCTATTCCAAAACCATCAAAAAAATTTATTTCTTGTTCTTTGCTTAAAATAATAACTAATCCAAATCTTCTTGGATCATTAAAGATTATTGAAGTATTATCGGAAAATAAAAATACCACGTGATCGTGCTTATTCCGCACTTGATCATGGTCAGCATATATAAGCTTTCCGCTCATGCCAAGATGTATGATTACAGCCATACTACCATCTGTATTCCAGATCGTATACTTACCTCTACGCTTGATGTTGCGTATGACTTTGCCCTTTAGCATATCATCAATATTTTTTGTTATTGGGGCACGTAAATTCCAATTATTAACTATAACATTGCTAATTTGCTTGTTTTTAATTTTATCAAGCAAAAAGTTAGAGATTACTTCTACTTCTGGTAGTTCTGGCATGATACCTCCTTCAAAACTTAAGTTTCTGATGGTAATTTTGTCGTTAAAGCTTCCTCAAATACGTTTGGGTATTCTGCGGCGCTTCTTCCTAAAAATTCCTCACCACAAACAAATTTTGAAAGGGGTCTGCTTTGTCTACTCTGTTGCTGCTTTTTTCTTTTCAAAATATTTTGCTTTAAAGCTTTCGCTAATCTTTTTTTCTCCTCTTCTTTTTCCTTATTCCTTTTTGTATTATTCATTATCATAATATATAAACTTGCCGTTGTAGCTCAGGTGGTAGAGTACGTCATTGGTAATGACGAGGTCCCAAGTTCGAGTCTTGGTAACGGCACACTGATTACACTTATAATATTGCATAACTTGCAAGCAAGGCCTAAAAGAAAGTTACAGAGGCAGGTTATCATGCTTTTTCCATATCCTTTCTACTTTCTTGTTTTTGAGTAGCTCTAATGCTTTACAAAAGTAATGCCTTGTTTTACTTGGCACTATAATGTCATCAATGTATCCATATGATGCAGCAAAAAATGGATTAGCAAATTTCTCTTTATATTCTTTGATTAACGTTTGCTGGTCTTTTTCATGCCTAAATATAATTTCAACTGCACTTTCAGGGCCCATTACAGCTATTTCAGCAGTTAGCCAAGCATAATTTATGTCACCTTTTAAATGTTTCGAGTTCATAACGATATATGCACCACCATACGCTTTTCTAGTGATAAGGCTAATTTTCGGCACAGTCGCTTCAGCGTAAGCGTAAAGCAACTTTGCTCCGTGTTGTATTATATTATTGTATTCTTGATTTGTACCAGGTAAAAACCCCGGAACATCAATAAGTGTGATGATCGGAATGTTAAATGCGTCACAAAACCTTACAAACCTCGCAGCTTTTCTTGAAGAATCAATATCCAAACATCCTGCAAGGTGCATGGGTTGATTTGCAACAATACCAACAGTATTTCCTCCAATTCTACTAAAGCCAATTATGATATTACGAGCAAAATCAGGTTTTAGTTCAAAGAATTTCCTTTCATCACAAACTTTTTCAATGAGTTCATACATATCATAAGGAGTGTTAGGATTGGTAGGAATCAGAGTATTTAAAGATTCATCAATATCATTAACTGAATCACAGGTTGGTACAGATTTCGGTGGTTCTTGATTATTTGCTGGTAAAAAGGTAAGGAATTCACGCATTTTTAGCAGCATTTCAACATCATTATTGAATGCAAAATCTGCCACTCCTGTTTTGCTTGTATGAATTTTTGCTCCACCGAGGTCTTCGAAGCTTACATCTTCATAGGTAACCTTTTTTACTACATCTGGTCCGGTTATAAACATGTATGAACTATTCTTTACCATGAAAGTAAAGTCAGTTAATGCTGGAGAATAAACAGCCCCTCCTGCACATGGACCCATAATTAAAGAGATTTGTGGTATAACGCCCGATGCATTTACGTTTCTTTGGAAAATTTCTCCATAACCAGCAAGGGAATTTACTCCTTCTTGAATTCTGGCTCCACCAGAATCATTTAGTCCGATAATTGGAACCCTGGCATTAATTGCCATATCCATAATTTTGCATATTTTTTTTGCATGTGATGCACCAAGTGATCCACCAAAGACAGTAAAGTCCTGAGAGTAAACAAAAACTTTCTTGCCGAAGATAGTACCATGACCAATCACTACTCCATCACCTAAAAAATTAGCATTTTGCATGCCAAAATCAGTTGCGTGATGCTTCACGAATTTATCGTATTCTTCGAACGAATTTTCATCGAGTAATACACTGAGCCTTTCTCTAGCAGTTAATTTCCCTTTTTCGTGTTGTTTATTGATTCTGTTAGAACCGCCTCCTTTTTCAGCTTCTAGTGCTTTGGTTTTTAGATTTTCTAGTATTTCAAAGTCTTGCATACAATAAAGTAGTTTTCAAATTAGTTGTAGACTTTATTAAGTTTACAAACCCTATTAACTATACACATACACTATTGCTATATGCAACAGTGTATGTATGATAATTGTTAATGCGCTGGTAATTCCTGGCCACTACTTTGAGAATGTTGTGGTTGACTAACGTTTTCTAGAACAGAAGAAGGTAAACTAACTTTACTGCTTTTCGTTTGTGCAAAACTTTTAGCAGCTTCAACAACCTTGCTTATACGAGGTTCTTTTTCTAGCTCTTTTAGGTACTTTGAGAAGATTTCACAACTTTTATCATCCATCTGTACTGTTATTGCACCAAAACTCTCAGCTTTTTCAGAAGATAAAATCATTTCAATCATTTCACCATTATCTACTTTAAAAGTCATCTTTACTTTGCCTTTCATATCATGATATTGCCCATTTCGTGTCCGAATTATATTATCTCCTTCTCCCATTAGCAATGCACCATATTCTAAATCCTTAAATTCCGGAGAATTCATAAACTTTGCAGGAGTGATCACACTTTCTTCTGGACATTTTACACAATAAGATTCATTGTCTCTCTCTACTATGATTCCTTCTTTTTCGTCATTTTCAATACTGCTACACACAGCTTGCCCTAGGCTCAATAAGTAGCTGTTACGCTCTTCTTCTAGAGTTGAATCTACTGGTATACCGTCACAATATGAATCCAAAATTTCTTTTTTAACATATGTACCCGTTAAAATTAAATTGGATACTTTTAAGCAAAGAGAATCCAACTTTTCTTTTTCACTATTTTCAAGGCTTAGTGCGTCCAGAGAAGGCAAGTATTGTTCAGTAGGAGATAGACCTACCAGGATAAAAGTCGGAATCCTGTAGCTTGGGTAGCAGCATGGAGGGAAACCAAAATGTTGAAGCCTACCGACAACATTATCGTAGGATAATGGCGAATTACCAGGCCGTAGCGAAAGCGAATACACAGATTGCCTCGAAAGGAATATTCTGAAGGTCGAGCCATCTTGGTACTGGCGAAGACAGAATAGACCAGACGAAAAACGAATGAAACGATAGGTCTACTTCAGCGGGGTGTTAGTAACGGCATGGCAATGAGGACATACAAAGCAACTGGAGAAGCCCTCCTCATCCCAAGGAGAAATACCTTGGAGAGGTAGGTTCTATAACTGGAAAACAGGAAGTGAACTGAAGATGAGAGGGTGGCAGATGGGTGCGTAGTAGTGAAGAAGTGAGGTAACGCTCATGGAGCAAAGGCACCCTGCTAGTAGAAATCTTTTAACAAAAGGAAGGTAAAGGTAAAAATGATAAAAATGCCAATAAAATTACAAGACCTGAGAAGAAAGATATATATCAAAGCGAAAGCAGAACCGGAATGGCGATTCTGGGGAATCTATGTTCACGTCTGTAAGATGGAGACACTGGAAGAAGCATATAAGCTAACAAAGAAGAGTAATGGGGCACCAGGAATAGATGGGATGACATTCGAATCGATAGAGGCAGAAGGCTTAGAAAAGTATCTTCAACAAATAAGACACGAACTAATAACCAAGACCTATAGCCCAAATAGGAACCGGAGGAAGGAAATACCAAAATCTGGAGGAAAATTCAGAAAGTTGAACATACCCTGCATCCGGGATAGAATAGTGCAAACAGCACTGAAGCTAATACTTGAACCGATATTCGAATCAGACTTCCAAAAAGGATCATACGGGTATAGACCTAAGCGTAATGCGCATGAAGCAGTACAAAAAGTAACGGAAGCAGCAATCAAAGGCAATACAAAAGTAATTGACGTAGATCTGAAATCCTACTTCGACAATGTGCGACATCATATTCTGATGGAAAAGATTGCCAAAAGAATAAATGACAAAGAAATCATGCGCATGATTAAGCTAATCCTCAAAACAGGAGGAAAACGAGGAATAGCACAAGGATCACCACTTTCGCCACTACTAAGCAATATATACCTAAATGAGGTAGATAAAATGTTGGAGAAAGCAAAAGAGGTGACCAAAGAAGGAAAGTACCAACGTATGGAATATGCCAGATGGGCAGACGATTTAGTGATACTGATTAGTGAACACCCGAAACGGGAATGGCTAGAAAGAGCAGTATACAGAAGGTTGGAAGAAGAATTAGCAAAACTAGAAGTGAGCGTAAATGAAGAAAAGACAAAAGTCATCAACCTAAAGAAAGGAGAAACATTTAGCTTCCTAGGGTTTGATTTTCAAGAGAATATCACAAGACAAGGAAAATGGAATGTCAGGAAAACACCGCAGATGAAAGCACGAACAAACCTGCTACGCAAGTTGAAGGAAATATTTCGGCGCTATAAATCGCAACCGATAAAAAGAGTGATACATGACATCAATCCGATATTGAGAGGGTGGGTAAACTACTTTAGGATAGGGAACTCTGGTCGAAAGTTCAATTACGTAAAACATTGGGTGGAAAAGAAGGTAAGACGCAACTTAATGCGAGCCAGGAAAGCAAAGAAAGGGTTTGGGTGGAAGAAGTGGAGTAGCGAATGGATATACAAAACGCTGGGTCTATATTCAGACTACAGAATAAGGTATTACAAACCGAAAGCATCACCAGTACAATATGTGATAAACTTTGGTAAAGAATCTGCTAGGAAAGCGTAGTGCGGGAAAACCGCATGCTGCGTTTGACGAGGCGGGAGCTGGAAACGTTAACATGGGAATTTGGATTGAGGCCTATTGTGAAAACAATGGATCAGCCACCAAACCCTAAAGTAGGCGCGCCAGTTCTCGACCCTACAATTTTGTTTTTTGATTAGGCTTGCACTTTTTATCAGATAGCCTATTAATGATGTTTCTTTTATCGCTTCTTGCTCTTTTTCTTCAGGCATACCGTGCACCAACTTGCCCGGCATGCCAAACATGATTTTGTCCTTATCTGCATGCTTTATAACTTTTAATAGTTCATCTAACATTTTTCCTACAGTTTGGCTATCAGAAGGCACTTGATACTTTTTTTCTATATTTTCTGCTTGCTTTAAGATCTTTTCTCGTTTCTCCTTTTCAGATTTTTGATATATTGTCATGCTTAACTGGAAATCATTTGTTTTTTCTGGACGCTTTATTTTAGTAACCGTTCACGGAGATAAGGTGGTTTACAAAGTAAGTATAAAAGTGTAAAGAGATAGGAAGCTAAATATGGAATGGGTAAATGACAACAGTGCTGCAAGAAAAGGTTGTAGCAGAAAACGCTAATCTCAAGGAAGAAATAAAAGCACTGATCAGAGAAAATGATAGCTTGAAAGCAAAAATAGTTGAATTAGAAGACAAATTGGGCTTAAATTCGCAAAATTCATCGCTGCCACCATCACGAGATATATATCGTAAGAAAGCAAAAAAGAAAAGTGATAAAAAACCAGGAGGTCAGCCAGGACATAAGGTGCATAAGCGTGAATTAATGGCTGCAGACGAGGTAGTGAGATGCACAATTGATACAATTTGTATGTGTGGAGGTAAGATTACTTTAGAAGATGAAATTATTCATCAGAAGGCAGAGTTGCCAGAAATTAAGCCAATTGTAACTGAGTACAGGTTGCAAAGAGGACATTGTAGAGTATGTAATAAAAGAATTACAGCAAATTTACCCGAAGGTGTTGCAAGAGATTTTCTAGGACCCAATGCTAAAACAGTTATAAGCAGCCTTAGCGGCTTTTTTATTAACTCAAAAAGAGAGGTACAGCAAATTTTGGGCAGTATTTTTAATCTAAATATAAGCCTTGGTTTAGTCTCAAATACTGAACGCAGGGTATCGAAGAAGTGTGCATCTGAATATGAGAAAATGAAGGAAGAGTTGCAAGGAAGCGAGTATTTGCATATAGACGAAACAGGGCACAGAAATCAAGGAAAGAGAGGCTGGAGTTGGGTAATAACAAACAAAGCGTTGACACTTCTGAAGGTAAGCGAGTCTCGTGGTAAGAAGGTGTTGAAGAGTTTACTGCCAGAATATGATGGTATATTTGTGAGCGATAGATACGCTGTATACAATTACTTCAATCGTGAAAATAGACAGATATGTTGGGCACATCTGGCAAGAGATTTTGAGAGATTTGCCCATAGTAAAAATGTTGAAGTGAGCAAAATTGGCCAAGCACTAAAATCGCTCAGCAATAAGGTGTTTGTAGTAGATAAGGCAAAAAAACAAAATTTGATAGATAATTTGAGATTTTATCGACTGGTGGGAAAAATTCGGAAAAGGGTAAAACATTTTTTACGTAAAATGACGAGGGTTGCAAATAGCACTCAAGCTTCAAGAATGGCCGCTAAGATGTTACGATCTGAGGATATGATGTGGAAGTTTTTAAGAAAACCTGAAGTGATAGAAACAACTAATAACCTTGCAGAACGGCAAATTAGACGGTACGTAATTTATCGTAAAAACAGCTTTTTCACCTGGTCAGAACGTGGAGAAAGATTCGTGGAAGAATGTTGTCGATATTTTTGACATCACGTCTAAATGGCCAGAACCCCTTTCAAAAGCTACAGAATCTAGTAGCTGTCACTGCTTAGTTCTTTAATTCATTCTCACAATCCGTGAACGGTTACTGGTAAATTTCTTAAACATTTGCAGCGTAGGTTAGTTGCAATTAAAAGCAGCTTAATCTCGCTTGTCAAGCTTTTAAAACATAAAAAACGCCAATATTTTAAAGCGGATAATAACCACGGGGCTTCTTTGCCTTTTTTTTCATTTGGTAAATTTCTTAATATTTATAGCTAACATGAATAAACATTTGAGAGTAACTTCCGCTAGTAGAATGATAATTTAATAATAACTAGATTATCATCATTCGTCAATAGTTTATGACTAAATTAATGTTTATATTAAGATAATACACGACAAGTAATAGCCATAATATTTATAGTTACTTTTCAAGCATGTATTGAAATATCTCATTAGCCATAGCAACATCTTGGCGCGGGGCTTTGCCGTGTTCTATAAACACAGAGATTGCGTAGCGCGGGTTATGGTAGGGACCATAAGCGATAAATAACTTATGACTTTCACCCTTAGAGTTTATCTCTGGTGTACCGGTTTTGCCGGCAATTTGTATGCCGCTTAGCCCTTTTCTATAGTTAGAATTCACCACGTCAAACATAGCTTTTCGAATTATGCTAAAATGCTCATAATCTACATCAATGTCAGGGAAATTTTGCACTGTATTACTCATTTCAATGTGGGGAATTATCTCTTTTCCTGTTGCAATCCTCGCTGCAAGAACTGCAAGCTGCAGTGGTGTTGTAAGCAAATACCCTTGTCCTATAACTAAGTTGATAGTGTCACCTAAATACCACTGCGAATATAGTTTTCGTGCGCGCCAATCTCTATCGGGCAACAATCCCGGAGCTTCTTCCTTAAACGTTCCAATCAGCGACCCACCGCCAATACCAAATTTTCTGGCCATTTCCACCAGAGAGTCTACACTTATTTTTTTTCCTATGTTATAAAAGTAAGTGTTGCATGATAATGCCATTGCCTCATTTAAAGATACATACCCATGGACTTTGCTTTTCAGGCAACGAAATTTCCGCTCACCTATTTTCATATAGCCCTTACACGAGAATTTCTCTTCTGGTGTTATTATCCCGTCTTTTAAACCCGCAAGCACAACTATTACTTTAAATATTGAACCAGGTGGAATTTGATACGACAATGCACGATTCACAAGTGGTAATGAAGGAGTATTCAAGCTTTCCCAAGTCTCATTTGATAGTCTACTTGCAAAAAGATTATTATCGTAAGAAGGTGAATTATATAGTGCTAAAATTTCTCCGTTACTTACATCAATTACTACTGCGGAGCCTTGGTGATCTTTAAATACCTTTGCGATTTTCTCTTGCAGATTAATATCAATTGTTAGCTGTACATCTTGTCCGTCTTGTTGTGGTATGCTTGATAATTCTTTTATGACGCGTTTTTTAGAATTTATTTCCTGCTCAGATTTTCCTGACTTGCCTTTCAATATATGATCATATGTATATTCAATACCGCTGATTCCTACTTCGTTTATGCCTTGCTGTCTTTTTGTATATCCGATTACATGAGAACATATTGAACCAAACGGGTAATAACGTTTATAAAGAGCAGTTACTTTTGTTTCTGACGATCTTGCTATTTTAGACTCGACTTCTGATAATGTTTGCAAATCGACCTCCTCACCAGAAGTTTTTTGCCCATCAAACAGAACAACATACGAAATTTTGTTTACCGCAAGTTCAGTACTATTCCTATCTAAAATTTTGCCCCGCTGAGGCATAATAGTAGCGACTCTTATTCTATTACTATTAGATAGTGCTTCGTACTTTTGTCTGTTTCGTATTTGTAAATTATATAACCTATAGCTAAAAATAGCGGAAATGGTAAGCTGAATACCACCTAATATGAATGCTCTGCGGTTAAAGACTTTGTTTTTTGTCCACATAACATTCCTTCAAAACGCACTTTTTCCCCTCTTTTATTGTTACACTTCTGGCTTTTACCGTATTACAAACCCTTTCCTCCCACTCACTTAAGGTAACAAACTTGTAACCCGATTTTTTTAGTATTTTAATAATATGAGGTAAAGCTTCAATTGTGTTTGATCTGTTATTGTGATCATGAAACAGTATAACTGCCCCATTATGTACATTACTTAAAACTCTTTCAACTAAAGCTTCTGGTTTATCACCTTGCCAATCTAGCGAATCAACTGTCCATAATATCGAATACATATCCAATTTATTAGTATTTTCAATCAGATTATTGTCATGACATCCATATGGCGGGCGAAACCATTTTACATCTTGTTTTATTGCATTTTTAATTGCTGTATTTGTCTTTTCCAATTCTTGCAATTGTTCCTCACTTGAAAGTGATGTCAACTTCCTATGCGACCAAGAGTGATTGCCTAACTCATGACCTGCTTCATGGATTTTCTTTACTATCTCATATGTTTTTTTATTTATACGTTCACCAAGCACAAAAAACGTTGCTTTTGCTTCATAGCTTTCCAGAACATTAATAATATCGTTTACTCTATTGTTGGAAGGCCCATCATCAAACGTAAGCGCAACAAACTTATCGTCGTTATTCAACAATTTTTTTATATTACTTAAATTTCTATATGATAGATCCAGATTACAACTGAGCCCACAGTATGGTAAATTAAAATTACAATCACCACAGAAAACCGCGCTTGAGTATAGCAAAAGAAAAGTTATTATCCTTATAAACATTTTGTAATCAGCAAAGTGATAGGATACTATGCACTTTTTTGCTAAGTTAAGCCATCTTTAATTGCTGTAGCCTTTACTTCATCACTTCTTTAATATATTATATTAACAATTTTATATAATATATTATGATTGCAAATATAAATACCGTTGCGCTTCAGGGAATTAGCACAGTAAATGTCAATGCACAAATTCATATGGCAAATGGTATTCCAGCTTTTAATATTGTTGGATTGCCGGATAAAACTGTTGCGGAATCCAAAGAGCGCATCAGAGCAGCGTTAAATTCAATCAATCTACTACTACCTCCAAAAAGAATTACAGTTAATCTCTCCCCTGCGGATTTGCTGAAAGAAGGCAGTCATTATGACTTGGCTATTGCTATTGGACTACTTGTTGTAATGAATGTGATACCAGTTGAAAAAGTTCAGTCTTATATAATCATGGGTGAACTGGCTCTTGATGGCAGAGTTATTCCAGTTTCAGGAGTGCTGCCAACAGCAATCAATGCAAAAAAGGCAAATAAAGGAGTAATTTGCCCAAGGGGAAATGGAGTAGAGGCTTCATGGGTAAAGAATATTTCAATTCTAGCTATAGAGAAATTAACTGATATTATCAGACACTTTAAGGGTGAGCAATTAATTCAGCCAGTAATTTTTAATTATAGTGATGCACCCAAAGAAAAAAGATTGGTTCCCGATATGAAGGATATCAAAGGCCAAGTTGTTGCAAAAAGAGCAGCTGAAATTGCAGCAGCAGGTGGGCATAATATGCTTCTTGTTGGCCCTCCTGGTACTGGAAAATCAATGCTTGCTAAGCGCTTTATAGGATTGCTGCCTGATTTGACCGAACAGGAGATGATTGATGTTATACCAAATCTCATAAATAAGTAGGCAAATAACTAACAGAACAAATGGTTTTGATCGAACTTTCCGTAATATTACGAATGAATGCACATACAGTATCCTCCAATAAACTAACAGAGTCATATATTCTATTTTTAATGAGATTGTCTTTCAAATATTGCCATAAACGCTCTACTGGATTTAACTCTGGTGAATATGGAGGTAAATAGATTAAGGTAATATTTTGTGGTATTTTTAAACCTTTGGATCTATGCCATCCTGCACAATCCACAACAAGAAATGCCTCCCTTGTTCCTAAATATTGTGACATCTGCTCAAGGAATATATTCATACAATCAGTATTGACGTTTGGTACGAATAAGCTAGAACTCTCTCGATTTCTAGGATTAACTGCACTATAGAGATAAAAGTTTTGCCTACCTAATTTTACCTTAACCTGTGTCCTAATGCCTTTTTTAAACCACCCGTGTCCAATCTTTGAATGTGTGCCAAACCGCGACTCATCGAAGAAAAATAGCTCTTTTTCGGGATATGTGACAATAGTTTCATTAAGATTTTTTTTTAAACTCTTCTTGTTTATTTTTATCCTGTTTATTGTGCACAGGCCTTGGAGTAATACCAATTCCTAAAAATAAATAGAGGAATAAAGAAAAATTTCTAAAATAGAATAATTTAAGAATTAGTGGGGAGTTATGGCAGGAAAAAGTAAAGCAATAGGAGAAGAATTATATAATAAGTGTAACCTGGAATTAAAGAAGCACGGCATAAGAGGAGAGATAGGAAGAAGATTACAGGCAATAATATCTGCAAAAGAATATGGAATAACAAAAGTTGCTCAAATATACCGAATTACTAGAACTACATTGATGAAGTGGATTACAAGATTTAAGGAAGGAGGAGTCAATGCGTTTAAAATACAACCAGGACGTGGAGTAAAGCCGAAGTTGAGCTACAAGCAGCAAGAAGAAATTAAAAATGTCATAGCAGAAGAAGGAGCCAACCTAACGGCTAAGAAATTAAAAATCATAATTGAGAAAATGTTTTCTATTGAGGTAAGTAAGTCTACAGCACATAGACTGATGCAAAAGTTAGGTTTTTCGTATATTACTCCAAGGCCTGTGCACAATAAACAGGATAAAAATAAACAAGAAGAGTTTAAAAAAAAATCTTAATGAAACTATTGTCACGTATCCCGAAAAAGAGCTATTTTTCTTCGATGAGTCGCGGTTTGGCACACATTCAAAGATTGGACACGGGTGGTTTAAAAAAGGCATTAGGACACAGGTTAAGGTAAAATTAGGTAGGCAAAACTTTTATCTCTATAGTGCAGTTAATCCTAGAAATCGAGAGAGTTCTAGCTTATTCGTACCAAACGTCAATACTGATTGTATGAATATATTCCTTGAGCAGATGTCACAATATTTAGGAACAAGGGAGGCATTTCTTGTTGTGGATTGTGCAGGATGGCATAGATCCAAAGGTTTAAAAATACCACAAAATATTACCTTAATCTATTTACCTCCATATTCACCAGAGTTAAATCCAGTAGAGCGTTTATGGCAATATTTGAAAGACAATCTCATTAAAAATAGAATATATGACTCTGTTAGTTTATTGGAGGATACTGTATGTGCATTCATTCGTAATATTACGGAAAGTTCGATCAAAACCATTTGTTCTGTGAGTTATTTGCCTACTTATTTATGAGATTTGGTATTAATATTATTTCCAGCATAACAAAAACTGGTAATGAAATATTCAAAGTAACTCGTCCCTTTCGTGAACCTCATCATTCATGCTCTATGCCAGCAATGATAGGGGGAGGAAAGAATGCAAAACCTGGAGAAATCACTATGGCTCACAATGGCGTGTTATTCCTTGATGAGCTACCTGAATTTCCAAGACTTGTGCTTGATTCTCTGCGCCAACCACTTGAAGATAGAAAAGTTACCGTTGCAAGGGCAAATGCTCACATAACCTACCCTGCCAATTTTCAACTTATAGCTGCAATGAATCCCTGCAGGTGCGGTTATTTAGGTGATGCAAGTAGATCGTGCAACAAAGCTCCAAAGTGTGGCACAGATTATAAAAACAAAATATCAGGACCATTGCTTGATAGAATAGACATATGCATTGAAATGCCAAACGTTAGCATACTCTCTCCTGAAATCTCTGTGGAGGGAGAAAGTACTAAAATCATAAGAGAAAGAGTGATAGCAGCAAGAAAAGTTCAAACTGAGCGCTATAGTGAATTAAATATTCGTTGCAATTCAGAAGTAAGCGGTGAAGCATTTAATAAATTTACTGAACCAGATCAGGCAGGGTTAGAATTGCTAAAATACGTACTGAAAGAAAATTACATTTCCAATCGAGGCTACACACGCGTATTAAAAGTTGCAAGAACCATTGCAGATCTTGCAAAAACTGAAAAAGTAAAAAGAGCACACATTGCTGAAGCACTGAATTACAGAATAAGGGTATATTAAAAAATTAGTTTACTTGACAGATAATTTATTTCACTATATACTGCCCTTAATGAAATTTTAACATTCTATTTAAGGAGTAGAGTTATGGCATTAACAAATTATAAGTATAAAAAAGGGGATGGCATTTTTCATGCTATTTCAGAAGGATATAAACAAGCTGATGATTATTCGGGAATTCCAGGTGCTGCTGGTGGGTTTGGTGAGTATGCAAAGAATAACAAATTAAAAACAACTGTTGTTCTTGGTGGTGCGGTTTTAGCAGTAGTGCTTACAGCTACTTATTTTTTGAGCCCAGCTTATGCGGCTTTCGTTGGTACAGTTGGAACAAAAGCTGCAACACTCGTTAGTCCTGCTATTACTGCAGTATCTGCATTTTTAGTTGCTCATCCACTAGTTGCTAGTTTGATAGTTGTTGCTGCGGTGGCGGCTTTAATAGTTGCACCTGTGTATGCATATAAGAATAGTAGTAAGGCAAATCAAATTGATGCAGTGAAAGAAGTATTCAATAAGTGTGAAAAAGATAAAGATGGTGATAAGCCTGCAATGGATGGTGATAAGGTTAAAGTAAAGGATGGTGATGCATCAACGCTCTTGACTGAAATTGGAATAGCAATTGGAGTAGTTCCAGCACCAGCAAAAGCATAATAAAGCAGTTTCAACAAAGAAAAGGGATAGATTTCTGTCCCTTTACGTAAATATTTTCTATTTTTTGCATTGGTTAAGTGATGTCATTTAAGAATCTAGTTATTATAATTAACGGCACTTATTAGTATAAATGTTAAGAATAAGTAAATCCCGTTTACTGTTTACGCCTATAGAAGTGAAAAGTATTTGCATATTATTAAAAAAGCGGTAACTTACTATCAAGTGAATTCGCTAAATTTGAGTAATTTAAATGTCTATTGATCTTAGTCTGCCGGAGTTACCTATATTACACCCAAGGATTACCGTTGTGGGAGTAGGTGGTGCTGGTGGAAATGCTGTGAATAACATGATCCAATCTAATTTGCAAGGAGTGAATTTTGTTGTCGCAAATACCGACGCTCAAGCACTAGAAAAGTCGTTATGTGATAAAAAAATTCAGCTTGGCATTAATTTAACTAAGGGTCTTGGTGCTGGTGCTTTGCCTGATGTTGGCAAAGGTGCAGCAGAAGAATCAATCGATGAAATTATGGAGCATATAAAAGATAGTCATATGCTTTTCATCACAGCAGGAATGGGCGGTGGTACTGGAACCGGTGCAGCACCGGTAATTGCAAAAGCAGCCAGAGAAGCAAGAGCTGCAGTTAAGGATAGAGCGCCAAAAGAAAAAAAGATATTGACTGTTGGAGTTGTAACTAAACCGTTCGGTTTTGAAGGTGTGCGCCGCATGCGCATTGCAGAGCTTGGACTTGAAGAACTGCAAAAATACGTGGATACACTTATTGTCATTCCAAATCAGAATTTATTTAGAATTGCAAATGAAAAAACTACATTTTCTGATGCATTTAAACTTGCTGATAATGTTCTGCATATTGGCATTAGAGGAGTAACTGACTTGATGGTCATGCCAGGGCTTATTAATCTTGACTTCGCTGATATAGAAACAGTAATGAGCGAGATGGGCAAAGCAATGATCGGCACCGGAGAGGCAGAAGGAGAAGATAGAGCAATTAGTGCTGCGGAAGCTGCAATATCCAATCCATTGCTTGACAATGTATCAATGAAAGGTGCGCAAGGAATATTAATTAACATTACTGGTGGCGGAGATATGACTCTGTTTGAAGTTGATGCTGCAGCCAATAGAGTGCGTGAAGAAGTAGATGAAAATGCAAATATAATATTTGGTGCTACTTTTGATCAAGCGATGGAGGGAAGAGTTAGAGTTTCTGTTCTTGCAACTGGTATTGATGGTCGCAATAATAAGTCAGAAACTTCACCTATAAGTCAGAGCGAAGACTCAGAGAAAGAGAAATTTAAGTGGCCCTATAGTCACAGTGAAAGTACGCAAGACAAAACACTGGAAACAAAACCAACTGAACAGGTAAGCGAAGGAGCTAAATGGGGCAGCAATGTTTATGATATACCGGCTTATTTAAGAAGAAAAAAATAATGCAACTTTGGCTACTCAAGTCAGAGCCAAGTGAATATTCATGGCAAAAAATGGAAAAGGAGCAGGTAGTTGAGTGGGATGGCGTGCGCAATTATCAAGCTCAAAATTACATGAAAATTATGAAAGTAAGCGATCTTGCGTTTTTTTATCATACAGGTAAAGAGAAAGCAATACTTGGAATCGTTGAAGTATTTAAAGAGTATTATCATATTAATGATCCCAAGTTCGGATTAGTGAATGTAAAGTTTTTGAAACCTTTAAATAACCAAGTAACGTTAAATAATATAAAACAAAACCCACTTTTGAAAAATATGTCTATATTAAAACAACCACGTTTATCAATTGCCCCAGTTTCGGAAATTGAATGGAATGAAGTAATAAGGATGAGTGAATGTTAGAAGTAAATATTCTTGACAAGAAATGGTGCAGCATTATAGAAAATCCTAAAAATTTTGTATTAGGTGTCATCAATGCTTCTCTAAAAGAATTAAAAATAGACCACTATAAACCAAATATATCAATAGCTCTGGCTGATGATGACTTGCTACATCAACTTAATTTAAAATTTAGAGAAATGGATAAGCCAACTAACGTACTATCATTTCCGTGTGAACAATTGTCTAATGAGTGCGATTTAGGAGACATAGCAATTTCAATAGACACAATAAAAAGAGAATCGCATGAGTATTGTATACCTATTCTTGCTCACATTGCACACATGTTAGTGCATGGATTACTGCATTTACTTGGTCATGATCACCAAAAAAAAGATGAAGAAATTATAATGAAAAATCTAGAAAGAGAAATTTTAGCTTCGCTTGGCTACAATATGTGCGCGATTTAAAAGGAATTTAATAAAAATATAGTAGATGATAATAAAATATGTTATCTACAAAGGGTTTTAGCTATAAACAATAAAAGGTAAGTGATATGGTTCAGTTTTCTTTGCCAAAGAATTCTAAAATTAATCAAAAGGGCAAAATTTATCCTATTCCTGCTAGAGCAAAAAACATCAGAAGATTTCAAATTTACCGTTGGTCTGCTGATGACGAGAAAAACCCTAGAATAGACACATTTTTTATTGATATGGATAGTTGTGGCCCTATGGTACTTGATGCATTAATAAAAATAAAGGATAAAATAGATTCGACTTTAACTTTCAGACGTTCTTGTAGAGAAGGCATATGTGGATCTTGTGCCATGAATATTGACGGAACCAATACTCTTGCATGTACTAGATCTATACACGATATAAAAGGTGATGTAAAAATATATCCATTACCTCACATGTATGTGATAAAGGACCTAGTCTCGGACTTGAGCCAATTTTATGAGCAATACAAATCAATTAAACCTTGGTTACAAGCAGATAAGCCTGCCCTACCAAATAAAGAATACTCTCAATCTCCTGAAGATAGAAAAAAATTAGATGGCTTGTCCGACTGTATATTATGTGCTTGCTGTTCGACTGGTTGCCCAAGCTACTGGTGGAATAGTGATAAATTTTTAGGACCAGCAATACTATTACAAGCCTACAGATGGATTGCTGACAGCCGTGATAATAAGACAGGTGAAAGACTTGATGTTTTAAACGACCCATTCAAGTTGTATCGTTGTCATACAATAATGAATTGCACAAAAACTTGTCCTAAAGGACTTAATCCAGCAAGAGCAATAGCGAAAGTAAAACAGCTCATGGTAGAGAAAGAAGGAGTTTAAGTATCATCTTTTGCATTCTTCGTAAGAGAACAGCAAACCTTCCGAAGCGTAGGGTATTGTTAATACCCTGAACGCTTTTCCATTCGTGAAATGCATTGTATCATCATACGATGCAAATAATTTTTTGAATAACTCATGTCTTTGGTTACTAATAGTTTGAAAATCCTCTTTTTCTAAAAGCTTTTTAGATTCGAAGAGGTAAAGCATAACTTCATGATAAGTTGGGTAAGATGCCAAAAATTTTGGGTCAAATTGAAAGGTTTTTATGAAAGCATTATTATAAAATTTTAGCTTTTGATTCTTACTATATATTACTATGGCAACCGGCAACCTCTCAAGCAAATTTTTCTGTGTAGCTAAATAACTGTTTAATTCAGTATATAATTTCTCTGCATCACTAACATCTTTCCCATACATTACTATGCTACCAGAACCTTGTATTGGAATTTTAACAAAATCGAAAACCTTAGGTTCGTTCTTGTAAGTTACGACATGCCTTCCTGGTTTTGTGCTATGAGCGCTACTGGTAATAGCAAATTTCTTAGAGCCATCTACATATTTATCATAAAACAAATTATAAAATTCTACCTTTCTATTCTTGTTATATTTTAGTATTGGAAATGGTAAAGAGTTGAAAACATTTTTATAGCTCTCCACTTCTTGTGTAAGCTTACTATTTTCTAGCTCAAGTCCGTGAGTTTTTATTTTACAGTCTGAGACATTCCTTATCCATAACAGCACACCAATCACATTGTTAGAATCATCTATTATGCTTCTACCATAACATATGCAATAAACCTCACTGTCTTTTGACTTTAAATCTAGAGTAAAAGATTTATTTACTTCCTTTGCCTCAGCAAAATTTTTAATTAAACTGTCTGATTGCTCAAAAAAATTCACAAACTCATTAAATGAGTAAAAAACAGTATTAAGCAAAATTAGTAAGTTGGGAGAGAACTTTTCTATACGCTTTTTTGCATCCCAAATATAAAACCCATCATTCACAGTATCAATTAAATTATTTATGATAACATTTCGATGTTGTAAGTTCTTAATCTTATTACTAATTTTTAATTTAGAATAAGAGAGAAAGAATAATATTAGAATCAATATTAAAACCACTTCATACAAAAAAAACATAGCACTTCTAAAACAGATGTAAAAACTTGTAACCGCTCAGAATTATGCTGAAGAGTTATATAAGTAAAGATTGCCTAACATCTGAAAGCCCAATCTCTTATAAAGGTTTACAGAAGGTTTCATACAATGTGCTACTATATATTTGCATTCAAGCTGTTTAGCTATCTTTATTCTTTCTAAAACCATTTGGGTACCTATTCCACGATTCCTGTAAATTGGTAAAACTCCATCACTATAAAAACCAGCTACACTGTCTTGAACATAAAGACCGCATGTCCCAATAATTTCACTATTTAGTGTTACAAGAAAAAATCTTAATCTTGAGTTTTTATCATCATAATTTGATAATCCGCGAAAAAATGTGCTGACAATTCCAACGCCATGATAAAAAATTTTAGAAGTGTGTAAATCTAACTGTTCTAAGAGGTCGCTACCATTTACAGCATTTAACCTCAAGTTTGGAATAACATCAGCAGGTAAAAAGTAATTTTTCATATTAAGTAAAGCTTTTTTTGGTGTGCTAACGTGTTTTATTTCACACTTTTCTGAAATATCTCTTATTTTCATATGTGAATTTATTACCCATGTTGCTTCTATATCTCTTGTTCTGAGATAATCTAGAGTTTTTTGTATAGAAAGCTCGGTACATTGATCTCCACAGAACACAAAATTAAATAATGACTCCCTAGTACCATTTATTGTAAATGTAACGTTATCAAATTCATCGTGTACTTCCCACTCAGATAAATTTGCTGTGTACAGTATATAATCCTTTAAATTTTGAACAATTAAGCTTGAATAATAAATTTTTTTATCCTGCATACATCAACAATAAACAATAAAAGGCTCCTATAAGAACACAGGCTAAAATTGCAGCTATAATGTCATCTAGCATAACACCTAAAGGACCTTTGGTATTTTTATCGATCAAATTTATAGGCCACGTTTTTATTATATCAAAAAACCTAAAAGAAAAAAAGCACAACAACAATGAAGAGCAATTCATCTCTTGGCTTAACAATATCGAAACTAAAAGTATTGTCAGCAATTGACCAACTACTTCGTCAATTACTACCTCTTTTGGATCACATGAAGTCTTGTAGTGTTTTATATAATTGCCTATAGACCATAGTCCAATCAAAAATAAAAAAAAAATAATTGCTGCACCTAAAATTCTGTCACTCAGTATCACAGGAACAATTGGATAAGAAGCTAAGCTGCCTATGGTACCTGGCATTTTTTTTACTGTGCCAGACAGCCACCATGTTGATATCAATTTATATAAAAATTTCACAATACACCAAAGTACAAAACTAATTTACAAGAACAGAAATAGTATCCTCTATAGAGGCGCTTTCATACAATAATCTATAGACCGCTTCACATATAGGCATTTTTATCTTTAGCTTTCTTGCTAAATTAAATATGGGCTCAGCAGTGCTAAAACCTTCAATCACTGACTTGCCTTCTGACAAAATCTGCTGAACATTAAAGCCATTGTCACTATTACCTATTTTAAACCCAAAAGATAGGTTTCTTGAATTCAAGGATGTGCATGTCATAATTAGGTCACCCAGACATGCCGGTCCAAGTAGTGTATTTATATCCACATTACCGTTACCAACTTTTGCTGAGTATAAAGCCTTAATTTCGCTTACACTTTTCGTAATCAATGCTGCATGAGCATTAAACCCAAGTTTACTACCTAGAACAATCCCACACGCTATAGCAAAAACGTTCTTTAACGCTGCACAAACCTGTATCCCTATAACATCGCTACTAAGGCGTAATTTAACATTTTCTTGCTGTAGTTCTGATACTAGCTTTGAACCTAATATGTTATTTCGGCATGCAAGAACCATTGAATAGGGTAATTTTCTTGCAACTTCTACAGCAAAACTAGGGCCTGAAAAAATAGCAATAGGATTGTTAGGTAAAACTTCATTTACTATTTCACTAGGTAATTTTAATGTAGACTTTTCTATTCCCTTACAAGCTAAAATTATTGCTACATCTTTTTTCAGATTACAATTATGCAATTGCTGACATACCTCCCTCAGAGATTGAGTGGGAACAGCGAGGATTGTTACTGAAGCATTAATTGTGTCTTCAATAGCCAATTTTACTGACACATTATCAGAAATTCGACAACCGGGTAGCTTGTCACTTTCTCTTTTCCCGTTGATTGATTCAAATGTAGTTTCATTGCGAGTCCACAAAATCACATCTTTCTTACTACCTAATGAAATTGCGATTGCTGTACCCCATGCACCAGCACCTAAAATTGATATTGCCACACAATATTCCTGAAAGTATTACTTATACTTTAAAACAGTAGGATAAGTAAATTAAAAATATAACACAGACATATAGAATAGTTAAATATTTATTAACCGAAGTATTCTTTTAATAATAGTAACTTTAATTCAATATTTACTAAAAATATTATTACTACCATGGTATATCTATTATATTTTAGATCTATTTATATAACTTTGGAACAATATATTTATTATTAATTAATAAGTGTAATTTTGATCATTTGTTAATAAAAATTTGATTTATTACTTTCCTTAATTATATATATTACTAAAATTATAAATTATTTATGGGGTGTAAAATATGCGTATATTATTAATCGAAGATGATCAAGTAAGTGCAAAGACTGTGGTTAATGCCTTAACTTCTGATGGACACTTCTGTGACGTTGTTACTTCTGCACAAGATTATAACAATAATATGGTTTCCTCAAACGGAGATTACTATGACCTAGTTATTTTAGATATACACTTGCCTGGTGATATTGACGGATATGATATATTGTTAAGACTAAGAAGTGCAAAAATCAAAGTTCCTGTCTTAATACTTTCATGTATATCCGCTGTCAATCACAAAGCTAAAGGGCTTGGGTATGGTGCAGATGATTACTTAACCAAGCCATTTCATAAAAGCGAGTTATTAGCTCGAATTAAGGCCATAGTGCGTCGTACTAAAGGCCATCCTGAATCGGTGATAAAGATTGGTAATATAAATATCAATTTTGATCACAGGATTGTTGAGGTGAAAGGTAAAACGGTTCACCTTACTAATAAAGAGTATTCTATGATAGAATTGCTAGCACTGCGTAAAGGAACAGTACTAACAAAAGAAATGTTCTTAAATCATCTTTACAATGGCTTGGATGAACCTTCAGATAACAAGATAGTTGATGTTTTTATGTGCAAATTACGTAAGAAACTTGAAAGTGCAAATGATGGAAAAAGCCACATAGAAACCGTTTGGGGCAGAGGGTATGTTCTGAAAGAGTATATTGATGATGAAGAATATTCTAATGTTAATGTAGGCGAAAGTAGTGATGGCTATCAAGCAGAACAAGTGAAGGACAACGCATGAAATGCCTACACTTAAATATAGCATGGCTTATATCGCACGTATCATGTGACGCCTAGGTGAAATATAAGCCGAGTTCTGTTTATGTAGCTATTTATCTGGAGTAAATGTTACCATTTACCTCATGCGATTTACCCGAGTAGATATGAGAAAAACATAAAATCTACTTCTATTTAATCTTGCTCCTAGTGTTGGTTACTCGACTACCAATGTTGCCATTGCCATGGTGTGCTCTTACCACACCTTTTCACCCTTACCTAAAATATTTTAGGCGGTAATTTTCTGTAGCCCTATAACTGGAGTTGCCTCCGGCGGGCGTTACCCGTCACTATTTTTCCTTGGAGCCCGGACTTTCCTCTGCTATGTTTATCACACAACAGCAGCTACTTATTTCACCCAGGAATTATACTTTAACATGAAAATCACAAAAGCAAAAGACAATTTCCTAACAGTCTACATATTAAAAACATTCAGACAAATAGCTAAAGGTGATATTCCGGCACATCATTGCTATCCCAAGATAAGCTTTTTTCACTTTTAGACTCCGCTTCAGTTAGTCAAGAGCCTGGTCCACCGCTTGAAGACGACGAGCTACTTCTTGCTCGAATACTACTTTCTACTGATATACTGTTTAGCATTGTTTCAGATTGATACGTAGTTTGTATAGATATGTTATTATCACTGCTTGTTCTGCTATGGGTGAAAAAAATTTCTTCATTGCTGCTATTTGAATGCGATTCCAAATCAGCTAATTCTAACACATGAGCAGCATTATAATAACCGTGATATTTCTTAATACATTTATATGCTATAAATCCTATAATTCCAGCAATACCTATTGTTCCAATCAAAGATCCTCCTATCATTCCTGCCCTATTAGACCCTATAGCAAGTTGAGTAGGCTGTGGTGAAGAAGTAGGTTGAGGAAGTAAAGTCGTGGTAAATATAGGAGTTGTTGACTCTTTTGTTCTAGTACTTGGTATACTAAATACTGTTTGTATAGTTTTCTCTGAGTTTATTATTGGCACACTAGTTGACGTTGTAGCAACCGTGGTCACTTGTGAAGTAGTAGTTGTTTTTGCTACTGTTGTTGGCTTCACTGTTACTGTACTTGTTTGAGTCGTTGACTCCGTTGAAGGTTTATTCATTGTAGAAGTAGGTGTAACGGCTTCTGTTGTTGGCTCCACTGTTACTGTACTTGTTTGAGTCGTTGACTCTGTTGAAGGTTTACTTATTGTAGAAGTAGGTGCAACGGTAGTTGATGCTTCTGTTGTTAATTTGGTAGTCTTTACAGTGTCGGTTTCTGTTGTGCTAGTAATTGCAGCAGTCAGCGTTTTCTTAGAAGTCACAACCGTTTCTGTAATAGTTACAGGAGCCACGGTACTACTAGAAATGATATCAGGTGTCAATCGACCGTTAATGATATCAACAAAATCACTGATACCAATTCCTAAAAATAAATAGAGGAATAAAGAAAAATTTCTAAAATAGAATAATTTAAGAATTAGTGGGGAGTTATGGCAGGAAAAAGTAAAGCAATAGGAGAAGAATTATATAATAAGTGTAACCTGGAATTAAAGAAGCACGGCATAAGAGGAGAGATAGGAAGAAGATTACAGGCAATAATATCTGCAAAAGAATATGGAATAACAAAAGTTGCTCAAATATACCGAATTACTAGAACTACATTGATGAAGTGGATTACAAGATTTAAGGAAGGAGGAGTCAATGCGTTTAAAATACAACCAGGACGTGGAGTAAAGCCGAAGTTGAGCTACAAGCAGCAAGAAGAAATTAAAAATGTCATAGCAGAAGAAGGAGCCAACCTAACGGCTAAGAAATTAAAAATCATAATTGAGAAAATGTTTTCTATTGAGGTAAGTAAGTCTACAGCACATAGACTGATGCAAAAGTTAGGTTTTTCGTATATTACTCCAAGGCCTGTGCACAATAAACAGGATAAAAATAAACAAGAAGAGTTTAAAAAAAAATCTTAATGAAACTATTGTCACGTATCCCGAAAAAGAGCTATTTTTCTTCGATGAGTCGCGGTTTGGCACACATTCAAAGATTGGACACGGGTGGTTTAAAAAAGGCATTAGGACACAGGTTAAGGTAAAATTAGGTAGGCAAAACTTTTATCTCTATAGTGCAGTTAATCCTAGAAATCGAGAGAGTTCTAGCTTATTCGTACCAAACGTCAATACTGATTGTATGAATATATTCCTTGAGCAGATGTCACAATATTTAGGAACAAGGGAGGCATTTCTTGTTGTGGATTGTGCAGGATGGCATAGATCCAAAGGTTTAAAAATACCACAAAATATTACCTTAATCTATTTACCTCCATATTCACCAGAGTTAAATCCAGTAGAGCGTTTATGGCAATATTTGAAAGACAATCTCATTAAAAATAGAATATATGACTCTGTTAGTTTATTGGAGGATACTGTATGTGCATTCATTCGTAATATTACGGAAAGTTCGATCAAAACCATTTGTTCTGTGAGTTATTTGCCTACTTATTTATGAGATTTGGTATTACTATCTGCTGTATCTTTTCATCCTTCTGCTTAATTTCTTTTCTCAAACTCTCTATTTTCTCATTTTTCTCCACTTCTTCTATCTCATCTGCAAGAGACTTTTTACCTATACCAGATTGCTGAATTGCCATTTCTAAATCTTCTTTTTCTTTGTACAGTTGATTTAATTCCTTAACTAACTCTTGATTCTTTAATTGCTCTTTACTCATAAGCGACTCAATTAAAGTACCTTGTTCCTTTATTCTTTGATTTTTTTCAGATATAACTTGCCGTTGTTCATTAACTTCATCTCTCAAGAAGTCACGTTCTAATCTTAGATCCTCAAGCTGCTTTGCCTGCGCTGCAAAATATTTAGCAAATGTTTCTTTTTCTTTCTCTAATTCCTCAATTTCGTCTACTTCACCTTTTGCTCCTTCTTGTTCATGCTCTTCTTCATCACTAGACATATCATCCTCAAGTATTTCATCTTCATCACTAAATTCACTAACACTAGAGAAAGAACTTCTACGTGAAGAAGGTGTGCTAGGAGAGGAATACCCACTGCTGCTTGGTGTAGGTGACTGTGGTGATATATGTGGATCTTTTGTAAATATTTCCTCTGCTGGTACTTGCTGATCGTCTACACTCCTGGACATGTCAGTAAAAGCTTGATGCAGAGTTTTTCCATTGATAAAAACTTCTTTATTCTGCTCAACTAATTTTAATATTTTATCTTTTGTTTCCTCTGGTGTGAACTTTAAATCACCAAACTTTGGCTCACCAATGACACTTTGTATACCACTAGAATCCAATTTTACGATCATGCTACAGTCTATGTTATTACCTTCAGAATCTTTAGCCTGCCAGTTAATGGTCATTTCACATGAGCTTGAACCAGTAAAATCATAGTGCCTTTCGCTGCCTTTTTTGGTCGCAGTTATTTGACTATCTTTCTCTGAAGATATGTTATAAACCTTACCTTCTCTGCTGGCTCTTAAAATATTGCTAATTTCTATTGGTTTTTCTTCATTTTCAAATCTAATTTTGAAGTCGTTATCTTTTGTTGAATACGCTAAGAAATTTTGACCAGGCAGAGACGACTTAAGTTCTTTATGCATTGTGTTTATTGATTGCTCAAATTTTTGGAACTCCTTTTCCCACTTTAAATTTATCTGTCCTGTAATGTCCTCATCTTTGCGTAAAGGACCAATAAAGTACCAGATTAAATTTTCTTCTGTTCATCTACATTTAGACTTTGATTCTCAGCTATAAATACATTTTCGTTTTCCTGTGGCATAATTTTGCATCTTTAAAAAGTATAATATTAACAGATTTTTTTAAAAAATCAACTAATCGTTGAGTAAATAAACTTGAGCACTTGTCCACTATGCTATATAGTAGTTACTCCTTAAGCAGTGCAGTATGGACAATAGCATTATAAGAAAATACGATATTAGAGGTATAGTAGGCAAAGATTTGCAGATTAATGATGGGTACGAGATAGGTAGAAAGTTTGGCCAAACCGTAGCTAGTGTTTGTGTCAGCTACGACAGCAGGATAGATTCACCAAGTATAGAAAGAGAATTAATTAGGGGCTTAACTTTATCTGGAGCAAATGTTATACGTGTTGGACTATGCTCGTCACCTATGCTCTACGCTGCAACGCAAATCACGCAGGCAGATCTTGGTATCATAATAACTGCCTCTCATAACCCTAGCGAATATAATGGCTTTAAATTTTTTAGTAATAAAAAAGTCTTCTCAGATCAAGAGATAAAGGAAATTATAAGCAGTCCAATTAAAAACAGTACAAGAATTGGAAGCTTAATTAACATAAATATATATAGTGAGTACATTCGCATATTAAAAGGTGCAGTGAAGAATAATACTACACAGAAATTAAAAATAGCCTGGGATTGTGGAAATAGTCCAGTAAGTGGAATTATAAGGTGTATTGAAAAGATCTTGCCTGGTCATACGCATATCGTAACCAATAACTCTATAGATGGGGCATTTCCACTGCATGATCCAGATCCCATAGAGGAAAAAAATCTCGCTCAATTAATTGACATTGTGAAGGAATATGGATGTGATCTTGGCATTGCGCTAGATGGCGATAGCGATAGGGTGCGCTTAATTGATAATAAAGGCAACGTTGTTTCCAATGACCATTTATTTATAATTTTTGCACGTGAAGTGCTGGAGGAATATCCAGAAAGCAAAGTTATTGCCAACGTAAAAATGAGTATGAAGGTGCATGATTTTGTTAGTAAGTTAGGAGGGCAAGTTATTACCTGCGCTACTGGACATTCACTAGTTAAGAAGAAGATGGTAGAGGAAGAGGCAAAGTTTGCTGGTGAGTTAAGCGGGCACTTCTTCTTTTCTGAGCTAGGTTTTGATGATGGGCTATATTCTGCTGTTAAAGCAGTTGACATTTTGCTTAAGAAAAACCAAAGCCTATCTCAGGTGATTGAGGATTTACCGAAGTTATATATCACTCATGAAGTAAAGATTGTAGTTAAAGATGAGAAAAAATTTCAAATAATTGAATCAATAAAGAAAACACTAGAGCAGCAAAATATTGTATTTTCAGATCTTGACGGTGTTAAGGTAAATGATAACGATAATAAAGGTTGGTGGCTCCTTAGAGCATCAAATACACAAAACTGCATTACAGCAAGATGCGAAGGAGATACCTTAGAAGGTTTTGAACTTACTAAAAAGGTTTTGTTCCATTACATTGATGAAGCAAGGTCTTTAAATTGTAGCTGCTCATAGAGAAATTAACCCTATCTCTTAAATAGAGCCACTTAGGGTGGTTGCTCCTGAAACCCGATTTCGAAGGGCCTTCCTTCATCTTCAATAAAACAAACATTACTTTGTTTGTTACTGCAGCACACCATTATTCTTAGGGTTGAAAAACTTAGAAAGAGCCATAAAAAAATTTTTAAATATATCTTTATATTATATATTCTTATTGATAATAATTTGTCATCTTTTTTGTTAACTTTACTGATGTTGCCAGAAGGAACGTTGTTGCCAAATTTTGTAAAATTTATTATCCTAAGGTTTCAAGTCCTCACAGGTTTATTGGAACTATATGTACAATGTGTTTATCAGTGAAAATCCGGAGAAAATGATGGGGGAAAAGTTAATACATTACTTTAGCCAGGGTAAATGCGAAGGCAATGCAGAAATGAAAAATCTGCTGGGAGGAAAGGGAGCAAATTTAGCAGAAATGTGCAATGTTGGCATTCCTGTTCCACCTGGTTTCACAATTTCCACCTCTGTTTGTCAGGCCTACTGTCAGGATAATGAATTGTCTAACGACCTACGTAACGAGATTAAAAACTACATGGCGATGCTCGAAAATGACATCGGTTGTAAATTCGGGGATTTAAATAACCCCTTATTAGTTTCAATACGCTCTGGTAGTGTTAGTTCAATGCCGGGCATGCTTGATACTATTTTAAATGTTGGTTTAAATGATGAAACAGTTATTGGGCTTGCAAAAAAAAGTGGAGAACGTTTTGCCTATGATAGCTACTGCCGTTTCATCATGATGTACTCCAATGTTGTACTACAGCTTGACCATCACCTATTTCAAGATGTTGTTGATAATAAGCAGCAAAAGAGTGGAGCAAAAAGCTTAGCTGATCTTGATGTTGATGTTTTAAAGAGAATTGTTAACAATTTCAAAAGGATAGTATATGAAAAAACTGAGAAACATTTTTCGCAGAACGTTGAAGAGCAATTGTTAAACTCAGTTAATGCAGTATTTACCTCTTGGAAAAATGATAGGGCTGTTTCCTATAGAAGAATACATAACATTCCTGAAAACCTTGGAACAGCGGTCAACGTGCAAGCAATGGTTTTCGGTAATTTAAATGATAATTCTGCAACTGGTGTGATATTTACACGAAATCCTTCAACTGGAGAAAAAAAGCTTTTTGGTGAGTTTTTGGTTAATGCTCAGGGTGAGGATGTGGTTTCTGGTGTTTATACTCCTATGCCAATTGACGGAGAGCAAGAAAACACCATGGAGAAGTTGCTGCCAAGTGTCTACCGAGAATTATGTGTAGTATGTGAAAAACTTGAAAGGCATTATAAAGACATGCAGGATATCGAATTTACTGTGCAGGACGGTAAGTTATGGATTTTGCAGACTAGGTCTGGCAAGCGCACGGCTGAAGCTGCTATTCGCATAATAGTTGATATGGTAAACGAAGGAACGATTACAAAAGAAGAAGGAATATTGAGAATTGATCCAAAAACTTTTGACAATTTATTGCATCCAGTTCTTGACGTTAAGAGTGACCAAAAAGTAATAGGGAAGGGACTGCCGGCTTCTCCAGGGGTTGCTTCTGGATATGTAGTGTTTAGTGCAAGTGATGCTGAAAAAGCTGCAGAGCAGGGTAAAAAAGTGATTTTAGTAAGGTCAGAAACGAGTCCTGAAGATATTAATGGAATGAATGCTGCAAGTGGCATAGTAACAGCACGGGGAGGGATGACCTCGCATGCTGCTGTTGTAACCCGTGGAATGGGTAAGCCATGCATTTGCAGTGTAAGTGGACTTTATATCGATAAAGATGGAACTTTCTTTTCTGTGGGGGATACAAAAGTAAATAAAGGTGAACCAATTACCATCAACGGAGGAACAGGGGAGGTTATGCTTGGCATTCTTCCTACAATTTCACCTGAATTATCGCAAGAATTCAAAACGATAATCAACTGGATAGATGAAATCAAAACGGTCAAAGTGAGAGCGAACGCTGATACTCCAAAAGATGCAAAAATTGCAAAAGGATTCGGTGCGGAAGGTATAGGCTTATGTCGCACAGAACATATGTTTTTCGCTAGTGATAGAATCGAATTCATTCAAAAGTTGATAATAGCTGACGATGAAAATGAAAGGGCAAATGCGCTCATTAAACTGGAAGAAATGCAAAAGTCTGATTTCAAAGAAATATTTTCTATTATGGAGGGTAGGGAAGTCACTATACGGTTGCTTGATCCACCCTTACATGAATTTTTACCCAATAATCAGTCTACTATAGAAAAAATCGCCAAATCACTTAGTAAGTCAGTTGAATCAGTAAAAAATAAAATAGCACAGTTGTCAGAAAAGAACCCAATGCTTGGCCATCGAGGTTGTAGACTTGCCATTTCTCATCCTGAAATATATAGCATGCAGATTAGGGCAATACTTAGTGCTGCAAATGAGCTAAAAAAGGAAAAAAGTGTAGAAATCAAGCCTGAGATCATGATCCCTTTTATAATGAATGAGAAAGAATTTATTCTGATATGCGAGCTAGCAAAGAAAGAATCCTCTGTCATCTCAGCTGGAATCCAGACGCAGATTCCAGCGTCACGCGCTGGAATGACATCAGACAAGGCTTATTCAATTGGAACGATGATAGAACTACCAAGAGCAGCACTGATTGCTGATAAGTTAGCAAAACATGCAGAGTTTTTTAGTTTTGGCACTAATGATTTAACGCAAACAACCATGGGACTTTCAAGAGATGATTCAGTTAATTTCCTCGATTCTTATAAGGAAAGCGATATATTTGACAATGATCCATTTGAAGTGCTGGACATCGAAGGGGTAGGGGAGTTAATCAAGATAGCCATTGAAAGAGGCAAAAAAACCCGAAAAGAAATAAAACTAGGTATATGTGGAGAGCATGGAGCAGATCCAAAATCTATAGAGTTTCTCATCGAATCAGGGGTGGATTATGTTTCATGCTCACCCTATAGAGTACCGGTTGCAAAGTTAGTGGCAGCACAGTTTAGTGTAAAATCTAAGTTTGTTGGGTAAGTGAGAAATATAGCAATAATATAACCACTGGTGACTTTCCTCACTTAGACAACTGTGTCAAGCACTGGAATGACACCCTACTTAACCGTCATACCGCCGCGGCGCTAACACGTAGCGGGATGACGATTGTCAAGGTGTCATGAAAGTAGCTGACACTGGTTTCCATCCAAGAGAGTGTCATCCGAGTAGCTGACACTGGTTCACTCTATAATGGCAGTGCCTCTATGATGTAAGGAATCCAGTTTTTATGCAATCTCATCAAGAACGTTGTGTTTTAACGTAAGGTTGGCTACTTGTAACCGTTCACGGATTGTGAGAATGAATTAAAGAACTAAGCAGTGACAGCTACTAGATTCTGTAGCTTTTGAAAGGGGTTCTGGCCATTTAGACGTGATGTCAAAAATATCGACAACATTCTTTCCACGAATCTTTCTCCACGTTCTGACCAGGTGAAAAAGCTGTTTTTACGATAAATTACGTACCGTCTAATTTGCCGTTCTGCAAGGTTATTAGTTGTTTCTATCACTTCAGGTTTTCTTAAAAACTTCCACATCATATCCTCAGATCGTAACATCTTAGCGGCCATTCTTGAAGCTTGAGTGCTATTTGCAACCCTCGTCATTTTACGTAAAAAATGTTTTACCCTTTTCCGAATTTTTCCCACCAGTCGATAAAATCTCAAATTATCTATCAAATTTTGTTTTTTTGCCTTATCTACTACAAACACCTTATTGCTGAGCGATTTTAGTGCTTGGCCAATTTTGCTCACTTCAACATTTTTACTATGGGCAAATCTCTCAAAATCTCTTGCCAGATGTGCCCAACATATCTGTCTATTTTCACGATTGAAGTAATTGTATACAGCGTATCTATCGCTCACAAATATACCATCATATTCTGGCAGTAAACTCTTCAACACCTTCTTACCACGAGACTCGCTTACCTTCAGAAGTGTCAACGCTTTGTTTGTTATTACCCAACTCCAGCCTCTCTTTCCTTGATTTCTGTGCCCTGTTTCGTCTATATGCAAATACTCGCTTCCTTGCAACTCTTCCTTCATTTTCTCATATTCAGATGCACACTTCTTCGATACCCTGCGTTCAGTATTTGAGACTAAACCAAGGCTTATATTTAGATTAAAAATACTGCCCAAAATTTGCTGTACCTCTCTTTTTGAGTTAATAAAAAAGCCGCTAAGGCTGCTTATAACTGTTTTAGCATTGGGTCCTAGAAAATCTCTTGCAACACCTTCGGGTAAATTTGCTGTAATTCTTTTATTACATACTCTACAATGTCCTCTTTGCAACCTGTACTCAGTTACAATTGGCTTAATTTCTGGCAACTCTGCCTTCTGATGAATAATTTCATCTTCTAAAGTAATCTTACCTCCACACATACAAATTGTATCAATTGTGCATCTCACTACCTCGTCTGCAGCCATTAATTCACGCTTATGCACCTTATGTCCTGGCTGACCTCCTGGTTTTTTATCACTTTTCTTTTTTGCTTTCTTACGATATATATCTCGTGATGGTGGCAGCGATGAATTTTGCGAATTTAAGCCCAATTTGTCTTCTAATTCAACTATTTTTGCTTTCAAGCTATCATTTTCTCTGATCAGTGCTTTTATTTCTTCCTTGAGATTAGCGTTTTCTGCTACAACCTTTTCTTGCAGCACTGTTGTCATTTACCCATTCCATATTTAGCTTCCTATCTCTTTACACTTTTATACTTACTTTGTAAACCACCTTATCTCCGTGAACGGTTACTGGTAAATTTCTTAACATTTATAGCTTAGGTTAGTTACAAATTAAGAGCAATATTCACTAGGGAGGATGTCATCCGAGTAGCTTGACTACTTGGATCCAGGAAAGTTTGCTTGTGAGCAAGCAAACTATAGCTAACCCAAGTAAGGTTTCCCCGAGTGCTAAAATCAATAGCCGAATTGATATCGGGCCAAAAGTTCTGCAGAGCTTTTCTTATGGCATGCTTGATGGCAAACCATAACTTTTCAATTGGATTTAAATCCGGCGAGTATCTTTGTCTTTGCACATATTGCCAAATTTTTCAATTATCTTTTCTCTTGCTTATCTTCTCCATAGTCATTTTTTTCTCGTCTACTACTTTCAAAACACGTTCCCTCAGATCCTCACTTTGGCATCATTCTACCTTATCTAAAGCCATTTTATACCTTTTTATCCCTTCTGGGGTAACCTTTTTTCAGTTAGCTATATAACCCTAATTATGAATTAACAGACAGTAGAATCGAAAGATTATTACAAGGAAAAGTCTACACAGATCGACCTTTTTGTGAATCTGCGTTTCTGCTTTCTTCAACTTGTTTTGCAAAAGATGTTTCCTGTTTGCTGATATGCTGAAGTGGCTTAGCAATTTCGCGCACAACGGCAGTAACTGCTGTTAAAAATGTTTTTAACAATGCACCTAAAGCTCCACCAACTGCTTCCCTGCCATATATATGAGCTTGCTTTTCGTTATCGTCAGCAGTTTCCCCTGCTCTCCTTCTTGGATCCATCCTATGAGCAATCACCGAAAACAACACTCCCCTGATTGAAGACTTCACTCGTTTTTTTGCTTCATCATCATGTGCTGTTTCATGTCCATGACTTAAGTGTTTAGCGTTCATTAGCTCCTTTTGTTGCTGGGCAAACATGCTACTTAATACTTCTTCTATTGCTTGCTTCCTTCTTTTCTCTCTAACCCTTTTCATAGATTCTGATTTATCGCGAGTATGCTTTGTGGTTTCAAATTCTGCATCAATATCTTCAGACGCAGCCTGACTATATAAAGTCTCTATGAGCCTGTCTATGCTTCGCTTTATTTGCATAGTCCTTTCGTAACTATCCGAATTATCAATTCCTTCGTCGATCTGATTTAGAATATCCTCAAAAACTTTTAAATAGTCTTGAATATACTGTATTATGTATTGCTTATCTTCCTCTTTGTATTGTTCTTCTTGATTTTCATTTTCTAAACTTCTCTCTCTTCTGTCATTGTTATTTTCTTCAATATTACCACCGTCTTCCTCGAAAAGGTTTTCGTCGTTCATGATTTTTTTTAATTTAGTTAAAATTCTCACCAGTTACTATTGTATATGAAAAAATTAAATTAACATTAATGAAAAGCGTTTACAACTTCAGCACTCGCTAAAATTACAGTAAAACTGTCAAAAGCAGCGGGGTCATAATATCTCTCATACAGTTCAACTGAACACCGTAATCTGATCTTTTCCTTAGTGTTAAAATTAATTTCATAATCATTATGTAACCGTTCACGGATTGTGAGAATGAATTAAAGAACTAAGCAGTGACAGCTACTAGATTCTGTAGCTTTTGAAAGGGGTTCTGGCCATTTAGACGTGATGTCAAAAATATCGACAACATTCTTTCCACGAATCTTTCTCCACGTTCTGACCAGGTGAAAAAGCTGTTTTTACGATAAATTACGTACCGTCTAATTTGCCGTTCTGCAAGGTTATTAGTTGTTTCTATCACTTCAGGTTTTCTTAAAAACTTCCACATCATATCCTCAGATCGTAACATCTTAGCGGCCATTCTTGAAGCTTGAGTGCTATTTGCAACCCTCGTCATTTTACGTAAAAAATGTTTTACCCTTTTCCGAATTTTTCGCACCAGTCGATAAAATCTCAAATTATCTATCAAATTTTGTTTTTTTGCCTTATCTACTACAAACACCTTATTGCTGAGCGATTTTAGTGCTTGGCCAATTTTGCTCACTTCAACATTTTTACTATGGGCAAATCTCTCAAAATCTCTTGCCAGATGTGCCCAACATATCTGTCTATTTTCACGATTGAAGTAATTGTATACAGCGTATCTATCGCTCACAAATATACCATCATATTCTGGCAGTAAACTCTTCAACACCTTCTTACCACGAGACTCGCTTACCTTCAGAAGTGTCAACGCTTTGTTTGTTATTACCCAACTCCAGCCTCTCTTTCCTTGATTTCTGTGCCCTGTTTCGTCTATATGCAAATACTCGCTTCCTTGCAACTCTTCCTTCATTTTCTCATATTCAGATGCACACTTCTTCGATACCCTGCGTTCAGTATTTGAGACTAAACCAAGGCTTATATTTAGATTAAAAATACTGCCCAAAATTTGCTGTACCTCTCTTTTTGAGTTAATAAAAAAGCCGCTAAGGCTGCTTATAACTGTTTTAGCATTGGGTCCTAGAAAATCTCTTGCAACACCTTCGGGTAAATTTGCTGTAATTCTTTTATTACATACTCTACAATGTCCTCTTTGCAACCTGTACTCAGTTACAATTGGCTTAATTTCTGGCAACTCTGCCTTCTGATGAATAATTTCATCTTCTAAAGTAATCTTACCTCCACACATACAAATTGTATCAATTGTGCATCTCACTACCTCGTCTGCAGCCATTAATTCACGCTTATGCACCTTATGTCCTGGCTGACCTCCTGGTTTTTTATCACTTTTCTTTTTTGCTTTCTTACGATATATATCTCGTGATGGTGGCAGCGATGAATTTTGCGAATTTAAGCCCAATTTGTCTTCTAATTCAACTATTTTTGCTTTCAAGCTATCATTTTCTCTGATCAGTGCTTTTATTTCTTCCTTGAGATTAGCGTTTTCTGCTACAACCTTTTCTTGCAGCACTGTTGTCATTTACCCATTCCATATTTAGCTTCCTATCTCTTTACACTTTTATACTTACTTTGTAAACCACCTTATCTCCGTGAACGGTTACATTTTTTTTCTGGATGCCAGTGTCACGCACTGGCATGACAAGAAAGGAGCGCTGGAATGATAATGTGAAGTGTCTACTTCTGTCATCCAAGTAGCCTGACTACTGGGATGACAGAAGGTAATATAAGAGGTCTATTGTAAGATTTTACCCATTTAGAATAAAGTCTAGTGTTACTTCACGCCAAATGTGGTGGTGCTGAGTAGGCAAGCCAGTCAATGGGCTACATTTATATACTGCACGCATTGCATTATCTACTATCGACCTGAAAAGTGGATTATTTCGATAGGAATCACTGTCTGCTACATCGGCCATAATTATCTCGCCTTGACTGGATAATAATAAGTTAATTTTTATATTAAAATTTTCTTTGTAAGCTATGCTTTCAGGAATGCTCCAGCATTTTGTAAGTTTGTCTCTTATAGAGTTAATAATTTCTGTTACAACTAATTCATCCTTTTTATTCTCAACGCTTTTTTCGTTTCCTATTTCATTTTTTGCCTCTCTAACATCCCTTCTTAGTTTCTTCCCTACACTTTTTTTTCTTTTTGGAACTGGAATGAATTCTTTACCCTCGTTAATAATGACTTCTTCTTGCATTTCGATAATTTGCCTCGGTTGTGCTACAACAGTGTGCTCAACTGTTTCTTTTTTCCTTTGTGGTATAGGAACAACTGACGTATCATTCGTTTGGGCTTTTGTTGAAGGTAACGAAAAAAGCAGAAAACAACATAAAGATAAAAAAAGAATGTAATTAGAATAGAAAAAACGCATATGTTAAGCAGTTTATTTTACTGGTTTAAAGCTAATATTGCACATAAAGTCAATATATTTTAGTTGATTTAAGCTCAAAGACGTAGTTTTTGCTGTACTAATTTTACTATTTCTATAATATCATACGGTCAATACGGTCAATATACTCTAAATGAGATGGAAAGATGAAGGCATCATTATAGCTGCTAAAAAATACGGCGATAAAAACTTAATTCTTTCTCTGTTTACAAAAAATCATGGAAAGCGCAGGGGATTAACTAAGCTAACAAACAATAGCAATTATAAGTTTCAGATAAGTAATCTATTACATGCAGAATGGAGTGCTAAGTTACCTGAAAATCTGGGTTTTTTAAAGTGCGAATTAATCGAATCTCCATTCCATCATTTCTTTCAAGATAGGTTAAAAAGCATTACTATTGTCTCTTTCTCCTCTATTTTAGAAAAAGTGCTTCCAGAAAGTGAACCCTGTGCCGTGCTGTATGACAATTTTCGATATTTCACCGATGTAATTAAACACAACAATCAGTCTTGGCAAAGCCATTATCTTAACTTAGAGCTTCTGCTTCTTACGCAATTGGGATTCAAGTTAGACTTATCCAAATGTGTTGTAACAGGTGTTAAGGAAAACTTACAATTTATTTCTCCAAAAACTGGTAGAGCAGTGTCAAAAAAAGCAGGAGATTATTATGCAGATAAACTCCTACCTTTTCCACAAATGTTGCATGATGTATACAATAATAACCTACAAAACAGCTACTCATTCCAAGAATTTCAGTTAGGACTGAAAGTCACAGGATATTTTTTAAATAAGTATCTATTTTTGCAGTTAAACATGAAATTTCCAGAGCTGAGAAACCTCATGTTGTCGCTTTAACCTTAGTTATCATTTTTTTGAAATCATTTCAGAAATCTATAGCTAACCCAAGCAACACGTCATACCGCGATTCATTCGCGGTATCTCAGCATAGATTCCGCTAACGAGTAGCGGAATGACGGTTGTCGGTAAACTTAAGCCACTTTAGCTATAGCCAGTAACCACTCTATTTCTACCACTGTTTTTTGCCTTATATAAATATTTGTCAGCACGTACTATAAATTTTTTAATATCGTCAAGGTCAGATCCTTGCATTTCTGCAATTCCAATGCTCACAGTTATGTTATGGGTTGTATTTTTGTCCGCAAGTATAAAAGGTTCTTTAGCAATAATTTTTCGTATTCTCTCCGCAATAGTGTACGCATCTGATACATTGGTATCTGGCATTACAACAACAAACTCCTCACCACCAAACCTAGCTAGTAAATCTGTCACTCTGATATTTTCAGAAATTCTTTTCTGTACTTGCTTTAAAAGTTCATCTCCAGCACTATGCCCAAAACTGTCATTCACCATCTTAAAATAGTCTATATCAAGTATCATAAGAGACAACCTTCTATCCTTTTCCACAGAGTCCTTAACAATGTTTCTTAAGTGTGCATCAAAATATCTTCTATTATAACAGTTAGTTAATGGGTCCTTTATAGACATTTCCGCATTATTAAATAAATTCATTCTCAAGGCATCTTGATATCTTTTGCGTTTTACTTGCGAATTAACCCTTGCTATTAACTCACCCTCATCCAAAGGTACTGTTAAATAATCATTAGCACCTACATCAAGTGCTTTTACTAAATTGTTTTTATCATAATCCTCAGAAAGAATCAGAATTGGTGTATAGCGTGTTTCTACTTTACTACGAAACTCAGAACACAAACGCAGGCCGTCAGTTTTTGAAAACTGCATATCAGAAATGATCAGGTCGTAATTATTCTTAATACCAACCTTTAATGCCTCCACTGGATCACTCAGTATTTTAATTGACCTAAAGCGGTGCTTTAGTACATTATATATCTGCTCTGCTTGAAAGACATCTTCATCTACAACAAGTATGTTAGCATCAAAAATCTGATTAGAATAATCCATAATACTGTTTCCTGCTACTCCGCCAATCTCAGCGTTGGTTTCTCCTCTCAAGCGCAATTCGTCGATAATCATCTTTAAGCGTGTGAGAGACTTAATTCTCGCAGATAAAGCAGTTTCGTTTATTGGTTTAGTCAGAAAGTCATCTGCACCAGCATTAATGCCTTGTACTCTATTGTGAGTATCATGCAGTGCAGTTACCATAATTATTGGAATATGGGTTGTCAAGGGATCACTCTTTAGCTCCTTACAAACTTGAAAGCCATTCATCTTTGGCATCATGATATCAAGTAATATAATATCAGGCTGCTGCTTTGCTACTAAATCTATAGCTTCTTCACCATCATGAGCTACGATAACCGTATAGTACTCTGCTTTTAGTCGAGCTTCTAAAAGCTTGACATTAGATAGTACATCATCTACTACTAGAATCTTCGCTGTCATTATCTTTAGATGTATTATCTATATCGTAAGTAGGATAAAGCTTACCATTTTTACCAACTATGTAATTTACTTTCTCAGTATTACACTCTTTATATAAGTCTTCAATTCCTCCGTCTTTCAATAACCTCCTAGCTTTTGATTTTATAATCATAAGATACTTATATGTATTCCTAATAAGATCAATAAATACAGGCACCTTATTTCTATCAAGAACAATTATGCTCACTAAAGCAACGACCAAAATTTCTGAAAGACCTATATTAAACATTTTTCCTATGAAGCAAGTACTTTAATCCTCCTGATTATAAATATTAATTTGCTTAAATCAAGTTTAGAAGCAACTATCTCATCTAAAAAACTATTATAACGTTCTATGTAGTCCTTATCATTACAAGCCCAGGTTTGAACCTTATCTTCGGGGTTATCAGTAGCTTTTATGACTTTAACAGCTAGCTTGTGGTGGTAATGGCTTAAATCGTCCAATAAATCATTAACTAAGCTGCGATTCCAATAAGAAGAGCGGCTTTTCATCTTGATGGCAATTTTTCTAATCAGATCGAATCTTAACAGCGACTTTAACTCAAAGTATATTTTACCAGCATCAAGAATGGACAAAGATGTCTGTTCAGCAACAGATATAATGTCCAGTGCATAAGCAAGAACGTATAGATCAGCAACTTTTTTTGCTAGATCTTTATTTATATTAAGTTCTACTAAAGAAGTTGATCCATGGCTACAGACCTTTAATAGGTGTTCATCTAAAACATCAGTTAAGTTCTGGCCTAAAGTTTCAATTGCATCTTTAAATTTTGTAACATCATCCAACTCTACAAAGCTAAGCTTGCCAAGATTTTTCACTAACCAAAACGATACTCTGCCAATAAATTTCTGCACGTTCCTCACTATTTGTAAGTATGAGTTAACATCAATTTTTCCATCCAATTCATCAATTTTCTGCCACAGGCTGTTTAAATCATACAGGTGGTTAACAACAATATATATGTTAACCGCTTCTTGTACCTTAATTCCAGTGTTCTCAGCCAAATTATTGATGAATATACAGCCCATTCTATTCACTACGTCATTTGCAATGCAAGTAGAGATAATTTCTCTACGAAGTTGGTGTTTTAATATGAAATCCTTAAACTTTGTTATCATCTTTTTAGGAAAATAACCTAGCAAGTAGTCATTAGATATAAGATCTTTTTCAGGCAGATCGGAATGTATAATGTCATTTTTTATTGCCGTTCTAGCATAAGACATTAGAATAGAAAGCTGAGGAGAACTGAAACCTTCTGCACCAGTTAACATCCTTGCTATCTCTTCTTCAGTTGGAAGAAATTCTACGCTTCGGTTTAACAGCCCAGATTTTTCTAAACTGAGCAGTAACCTGTGGTGCTGCTCCAATCTCTCTTTAGCTTGCAAACACTCAAGAAGTAATGCTTTTGTTTCAATTCTGTTGTGGTTCTCAAGCACTTTGGATGCAACTTCGTCCACCATACTTGCCAGTATTTCATTCCTTTTTTCTAAAGAAACACCCCCTGCTTTCATAGCTGAAACAAATGCAATCTTGATGTTAACTTCAAGGTCCGAACATATCACTCCGGCTGAATTATCAACAAAATCTGCATTTATATATCCACCTCTTTCAGCATATTCTATTCTTCCAAGCTGTGTGCATCCCAAATTTCCGCCTTCTATAAACATAGAAGCTCTAATATCTTTACCATTTACTCTTAACTCATCGTTTGCTTTGTCACCGACCATGCTATGATTTTCACTCTTTGCCTTAACAAACGTGCCAATTCCTCCATTCCATATGAAGTCCACTTCTGCTTTGAGTAGATATCTAATCAAATCACTTGGAGGTAGCATATCTTCTGTTATATCAAAGCATTTTTTTATTTCTTGAGAAATGTTTACTTGCTTGCTGCTACGCTCAAATACTCCTCCACCCTTAGAAATCAAATCTTTGTTATAATCCATCCAAGTTGAAAATGGTAACTCAAAGAGACGTTTACGCTCTGTGAAACTCTTTTCTGCACTAGGATTTGGATCAATAAAAATATGCATATGGTTAAATGCGCCGATTAAATGTATATTTTTTGAAAGCAGCATACCGTTTCCAAATAGATCGCCAGCCATATCTCCAATTCCAATAACAGTTGCATCTTGGTAAATATCCTTATTCATTTTCCAAAAATGCCTCTGCGCTGCAATCCATGCACCTCTGGCTGTAATACCCATTTTTTTGTGATCATAACCTGCTGATCCACCAGATGCAAATGCATCGCCAAGCCAAAAATTGTATTCAGAGGCTATTTGGTTTGCATAGTCAGAAAAAGAAGCAGTGCCTTTATCTGCTGCAACTACCAAGTATGGATCATCCTCATCATACCTAATCACATTCTCTGGTGGAATTATTTTGCCATTAACTACATTATCAGTAATGTCAAGCATTCCCCTGATAAAACTCTTATAGCATTCAACACCTTTCTCTCTTAAAATATCTTTGTCTTTATAAACTTGCTTAATTACAAACCCACCCTTTGCGCCAACAGGTACAATAACCGCATTTTTTGTCATCTGAGCTTTCATGAGCCCCAAAACTTCAGTGCGAAAATCTTCCGTCCTATCCGACCACCTTAAGCCACCACGGGCCAATTTCCCTCCTCTTAGATGTATTCCCTCAAAAAGATTTGAATAAATATACAATTCACGATATGGACGAGGATCAGGCAAACCATTTATTTTATTTGAGTCAAATTTTGTAGATAAATATGGTTTATCGTCTTGATAATAACTGGTCCTTAAAATAGCCATTATCAAGTTAAATATCGAGCGCAAAACGTAATCATGTGAAACATTGCTGATCTCTTTTAGAAGTTCCTCAATTTTTTCTATGAAAATGTCCGTGGTTTCTGCTCTATCAATGTCTATGCTAGGATCAAATCTTGCATGAAATAGTTGTATCAAATACTTTACTATTTTTGGATACTCTGAGACTACCTTTTGGATATATTCTGGATTGTAGTTAAATGACGTCTGCTTTAGGTAAGCACTGAGCGCTCTAACCAGAAGCACTTCTTTCCACTCCAGTCCAGCAATAATGACCAAACTATTGAAATAATCATTTTTAATTTCCTTTCTAAACACTTTCGCAAGTGTTATTTCAAATTGCTCTTTTAGAGTAATGTTGTCTATTAATTCATCGACTCTTGACAACACAAAATGGTGTATCCATATTCCGCCGTTAATTTCTATGTAATAGCCATTATGAGATAGAATCTTAGCTCCCAAATTCTTAGTAATTCTTAATATCTTCGATAATTCAAGACCTCCATTGCTCGAAGTGTAAACCTTTAATTGATAATTAAGATTATCACAAGTAAGTCTTAAATCGACCTCGCTAACTCCTTTTTTCCTCACTATCTCCAATTTTTTCATATCGTAATATGCGTCATGAGGTTCGAAACTCTCTTGATAGCTTATTGGAAATGCCTTGCAATAACGGATGAATATATCCTCAACAGTACTAAAAGTATTATATAAATTGTCTATAAAACGATCTTCCCACTTTTCCGTAATGTTCCTTAATTTGTTTTCGATACGCAAAACTTCGTCATCAGGAACACTAGCATTTTTGGTCTTTAGCACTACATGCAATTTCATCAAATCATATTCATTGATAATGTGATTGTTATAAATATCTGAACTTTCTGCACTTGTCTCATCCTTCAATATGTCACGTATCTTGAACATTAGCCTAGCGCTAGCATAACGCATTGGTATCAGCACTATGCAACTAATAAAATCCCTTACTCTTCTTAAAAATAATCTGACCCTTGGCCTAATCGCAAGAGACATGATCGAAATGCAAATTTTAAATAATTCGTCTTCATTTGATTGGAATAATTCATCACAAGAGAATGCTTGTAAAATAGAAATTAAAGCTTTGTTATTGTGGCCCCCGGTTACAAACCCTGCATTTTTTTCTATAACTTTAACTTTATCTCTTATTATTGGAATAGTTCGAATATCTTGGACCTCCGCTACAGAAGTAAATAGCCCGAAAAAACGCCGTTCCTTTACTACATTACCCTGGTCATCAAATTCTTTTACTCCTATACAATTCATGTATGTACGCCGATGGACTATTGAGATTAGATCTGATCTCAATATGTATAGGGAATCAAGGTTTGCAGAAGGAATCAACGTACTTTGACCTACTCTTATCAGGCCAAGGTCCTTTTTGCTATCACAGACGAGTTTTTCATCTTTACCAGCAATATATTCTTGATAACCTAGAAATACAAAATTATTGTTTTTTAGCCAATCTAAGAAATCTTTTCCTGGTGTCACTCCAGCGTTCGACACTGGCTGCTCGATGGCAAAAAGAAGACTTTTTGCTTCATCAAGTTTCTTGAGCATTAAGTGCCAATCTTTCACAACGCAATTAACTGCTTTCAGCGTTTTTTGTAGAGATTCTTTTAATGTATCAACAAAACTGTCACTTATACCTTTGATAATTACATATATAACTGATTCTTTGACTCCATTGCTTTCTTCCAAGGAGTAAATCTCATCTATTAGGCCATCTTTTCTTTTAATGTTAATTATGCTGTTGCTGTAATAGCATATGGTTAAATTGTGCGATTTAATAGTTGCAATAACAGAATCAACCAAAAATGGCATATCATCGTTTGTTATCTTAATCGTGGTAAAATCGCCTTCTATTCCTGGTATATCATCTATATTGCTTACTACTAACTTACTTTCATCTTTCTCTTTTTGAGAAACAAAATTGTAAGCATCGTTTACAATATATAGCAAAAACTTATCGTTGGCTTTTAGGTCGCTTTTATAAACAAAACTATAAAAATACTTAATAAATTTTTTAATTTTTTCTTTATCTTGCTGATTTTCTTGATCAACTAACTCAAATAAAGACTCAGTGTCAACATTATGATCTATACACATTTTTTTAACAAAAATACACAGTGAACTTAAACCTTTTTAACTAAGATTTCATTATCAAGAGCGTACACTATTAGCTCATCATTTTCTACTACTTCCCCTGATAAAACTAATTTAGCTAAATTATTTTGAATACACTCTTGTATAACCCTTTTTAGGGGCCTTGCTCCATATTCAGGGTCATAGCCAGTTTGTGCTATTAGTTCTTTAGCTTCCTGCGACAAACTTATACTCAGTTTACGCTTAGCAAGTGTTTTTTGTAAATAAGAAAATTGAACATCTATAATTTTATAGATGTCATCTCTGGTTAAACTGTGGAATATAATAATTTCATCCAGCCTGTTTAAAAATTCTGGACGAAATGCTGATTTAACTATTTGCATCACTTCGCTTTTTACAGAGTTAGCAACTCCTCCTTCCGATTTCATTCCAGCGCGTGACGCTGGAATCTGCATCTGGATCCCAGTGTCAGCTACTTGGATGACAGGAGGTAGAGTCTCATTTTCTGTAACTCCCTTAAGCATTATCTCTGCACCAAGGTTAGAAGTTAAGATCAGTATGGTGTTGCGAAAATCAACTAATTTGCCATGACTATCAGTGAGTCTACCCTCATCCAAGATTTGCAGCAATAGATTAAATATATCTGGATTTGCCTTCTCTATTTCATCAAACAGAATAACCTGATATGGCCTTCTTCTTACTGCTTCGGTTAATCTGCCACCTTGCTCATAGCCAACATACCCTGGAGGCGCGCCAATTAGCTTTGAAACAGAATGTTTTTCCATATATTCTGACATATCAAAACGCAAAAGCGCTGATTGATCGTCAAACAGAAATTCAGCAAGGGCTTTTGCCAGTTCTGTTTTTCCAACCCCGGTTGGGCCTAAGAATAAAAATGAACCGAAAGGTCGATTAGTATCTTGCACACCAGAGCGAGAGCGCCTAACTGCATTACTTATTGCTTCTATCGCGCCTTTTTGCCCTATTACTCTTCTTCCTATTTCATTCTCCATGTTAAGAAGTTTTTCCTTTTCGCTGTGCATCATGTTATCAACTGGAATTCCTGTCCACTTTGAAACAATGTTTGCAATATCATCTCCAGTCACTTCTTTCTTTAAGAAACTATCAGTAACCTTTTCCTGATTTTTTAATTCATTCTCAAGCTGAGGGATCACACCATACATCAGCTCTCCTGCTTTTCCTAAATTTCCACTCCGCTGAGCCAATTCCAGCTCTTTTCTGGCGTTATCTAATTTTTCAACTGTTTCTTGTATTCTAGCTATTTTATTCTTTTCCATCTGCCATTTGCTGTTCAAGTCAGCAAATTTACTGTTTAGATTTTCGATCTCTTCATTTATCTTTTTTAAACGCTGTTTAGAATTTTCATCACTTTCTTTTTTTAGAGCTTCTGCTTCAATCTTTAGCTGTATAACCTTTCTCTCAAGTTCATCAATAACTTCAGGCTTGCTATCCATTTCAATTCTCACCCTACTTGCTGCTTCATCAATCAAATCAATTGCTTTATCAGGTAAAAACCTATCTGTTATATATCTATTGGACAACGTTGCAGCAGCAATTATTGCACCGTCTGTAATTCTTATACCATGATGCACTTCATATCTTTCCTTCAAACCCCTGAGTATTGAAATGGTATCAGTTTCAGTTGGTTGAGAGATAAACACAGGCTGAAAACGCCTTGCAAGTGCAGGATCTTTTTCTATATGCTGACGATATTCATCTAAAGTTGTGGCTCCTATACAGCGAATTTCTCCACGCGCAAGAGCAGGCTTTAGCAAATTTGAAGCATCCATTGCACCACTTGTTGCTCCTGCTCCAACTAAAGTATGAAGCTCATCTATAAACAAGATAACTTTTCCCTCCGCTTTCGAAAGCTCATTAATAACTGCTTTTAACCTTTCTTCAAATTCTCCTCTAAATTTTGTTCCAGCAATTAATGCGCCAAGATCGAGGGCTAAAACTTTTGCATCACGCAAACCAAGTGGCACGTCATTTGCAACGATTCTATTTGCAAGCCCCTCAACTATTGCAGTTTTTCCAACACCAGGTTCACCGATCAGCACTGGATTATTTTTTGTCCGCCTCAGTGATACCTGCATAGTTCTTCTGATCTCTTCATCACGACCAATTACAGGATCAAGCTTGCCTTGCATAGCAAGCTCTGTAATATCCTTTGTATATCTCTTAGCAGCGTTCAATTTTTCCTCACTATTTGGCGAGTCTGCACTGCTACCTTTCCTCATGTCTGTAACAACTGAATTTAATTTTTGCGGTGTAACACCATTCTCTGCCAGAATTTTGCCTACAGTATCATCTTTTTGTGCAGTGAGGCCCTGCAGTAAACGCTCAACAGCAACAAATGAATCTTTATTTCTCTTTGCAAGACCAATTGAATCTTCAAAAACTTTTGCTATTTCTCTTGAAAGTTGAAGTCCACCACTTCCTGGACCTTCAACTACTGGAAACTTTTTTATTGCGCTATCCACAGCATCAGAAATACTTTGCACATTTCCACCACAAGCGTTTATCAAATCCTGAACTAAACCTAATTCATCCTCAAGCATCACTTTGAGTAAATGCTCAGGCATAAAAATCTGATGCCCAGCTCCCAACGCTTTCATCTGAGCACTTTGAATTAGACTTTTTGCTTTTTCGGTAAATTTATTTAAGTCCATAACACCAGTTAAATTCGTATTTGCTGATGTATATAACAACTGATTTCATAAATTTAAACCTAAAGTTGTTTATTGTTAGGTATGGTTTGCAAAAATTTAAAACTTTCTTAAGAACCTGTTTAAAATCTTCGTAATAGGAGAGAAATGAAGGAAAGGACAATCATTTGCAAGCTGGTATTGAGTTTACGTTCGCAATTTTTCCACAACCGCCTACACTTTTCCAACCAAGCAAAAGAGCGCTCAACGACCCATCTCTTTGGCAATACAACAAAGGTCACTGGGATCCAGAAAAGTTTGCTTGTTTATAAGCAAACTAGCATGGAAAGTAGCTGATCTTATACTAAATGAATGTTTTTGATGAGGTTGCATAGAAGCTGGATTCCAGTGTCAAGCACTGGAATGACAGCAGTCCTACGTCATACCACCGCGAACCGTCATACCGCCGCGGTATTTCTAGATCCCGCTAACAAGTAGCGGGATGACGATTGTCAGGGTGTCATTCCAGCGCCCCTATGATGTCATCCAAGTAGCCAACACTGGGATCCAGGAAACTTAACTCTACACCAAGTAAATGTACAATAAGAACTAGATTCCAGACTGGAATGACAGCAGTCCTACGTCATACCACCGCGAACCGTCAACCGCCGCGGTATCTCTAGATCCCGCTAACAAGTAGCGGGATGACGATTGTCAGGGTGTCATTCCAGCGCCCCTATGATGTCATCCAAGTAGCCAACACTGGGATCCAGGAAACTTAACTCTACACCAAGTAAATGTACAATAAGAACTAGATTCCAGACTGGAATGACAGCAGTCCTACGTCATACCATCGCGAACCGTCATACCGCCGTGAATTAACCGTCATACCGTCACGGTATCTCTTGACATAGATCCCGCTGCGGGATGACGAATTACTATACCACCGCGAACCGTCATACCACCACGAACCGTCATACCGCGATTCATTCGCGGTATCTCATCCGCTAACACATAGCGGGATGACGAATTGCTTAACCGTCATCCCGCCGCGAACCGTCATACCGCCGCAGACCGTCATACCGCGATTCATTCGCGGTATCTCATCCGCTAACACGTAGCGGGATACTTGACCTTTACAGGGATGACGGTTGTCGTTCAGCTACAAATATTAAGAAATTTACCAAGCGAAAAAAAAGGCAAAAGAAGCCCCGTGGTGCGAGTTTTGACTCTATATTACTGTAAGTGGCGCTGTAATAATGTGCTAACGCTTAAAATAAGCGCGATTTGGCTGAATGTAGAAAAAATAAAAAAGACATGCAGCCGCTATAATTTTATGTAATCCGCCAAAAAATACCCTGAGTTTTTTACTGAATTTTGTCATTGAGCCTGCAGGTCAAAAACAAGTTTTGAGTCATGAATACCCTTATTGTCATAATAAGGGGGCTGGCGGAGTTTGTCAAGCAACTTTCTATATAATATTTTCTAAAATAAATGGACTTCTCGCATCCAATTTCGGCAGCGCATGACACACAACTGCAATGACAAGGTGTTGTAATACCAATTCCTAAAAATAAATAGAGGAATAAAGAAAAATTTCTAAAATAGAATAATTTAAGAATTAGTGGGGAGTTATGGCAGGAAAAAGTAAAGCAATAGGAGAAGAATTATATAATAAGTGTAACCTGGAATTAAAGAAGCACGGCATAAGAGGAGAGATAGGAAGAAGATTACAGGCAATAATATCTGCAAAAGAATATGGAATAACAAAAGTTGCTCAAATATACCGAATTACTAGAACTACATTGATGAAGTGGATTACAAGATTTAAGGAAGGAGGAGTCAATGCGTTTAAAATACAACCAGGACGTGGAGTAAAGCCGAAGTTGAGCTACAAGCAGCAAGAAGAAATTAAAAATGTCATAGCAGAAGAAGGAGCCAACCTAACGGCTAAGAAATTAAAAATCATAATTGAGAAAATGTTTTCTATTGAGGTAAGTAAGTCTACAGCACATAGACTGATGCAAAAGTTAGGTTTTTCGTATATTACTCCAAGGCCTGTGCACAATAAACAGGATAAAAATAAACAAGAAGAGTTTAAAAAAAAATCTTAATGAAACTATTGTCACGTATCCCGAAAAAGAGCTATTTTTCTTCGATGAGTCGCGGTTTGGCACACATTCAAAGATTGGACACGGGTGGTTTAAAAAAGGCATTAGGACACAGGTTAAGGTAAAATTAGGTAGGCAAAACTTTTATCTCTATAGTGCAGTTAATCCTAGAAATGGAGAGAGTTCTAGCTTATTCGTACCAAACGTCAATACTGATTGTATGAATATATTCCTTGAGCAGATGTCACAATATTTAGGAACAAGGGAGGCATTTCTTGTTGTGGATTGTGCAGGATGGCATAGATCCAAAGGTTTAAAAATACCACAAAATATTACCTTAATCTATTTACCTCCATATTCACCAGAGTTAAATCCAGTAGAGCGTTTATGGCAATATTTGAAAGACAATCTCATTAAAAATAGAATATATGACTCTGTTAGTTTATTGGAGGATACTGTATGTGCATTCATTCGTAATATTACGGAAAGTTCGATCAAAACCATTTGTTCTGTGAGTTATTTGCCTACTTATTTATGAGATTTGGTATAAGATATTACCACAAACATCATATTCACACGAAATACTTGACTTCACTTGTACTAAGAAGCATTTTATATATATTGTGTGCCCGTAGCTCAGCTGGATAGAGCAACAGCCTTCTAAGCTGTGGGTCGTAGGTTCGAATCCTACCGGGCACACTCTTCTATCAATACTTTCTATAAATCTTCAAGTATTCTGGCACCACATTTTCAATTGCTAATGGTCGAACCTTCATTGTTTCAAGGTCAGCTGACTTTTCGATTGAGCTATTCATCATAACTTTCACCTGATCTTGAGTAAGCACAGGGTTCGTATCTCCGGTTATTGGTTTTAGCAGCATAGAAATAATTTTATTTTCTAAAAAGAAAGCTATTAACTTTGCCATTGGAAAAGATACATTGATCAACAAACACTTTCTGTTAGTAACATTCAGAATAAACTTCAATAAGCTTTTGAAAGAGTAAACCTTTGGTCCACCCATGTTATAAATTTTCTTGTCTTGCTTATTAAAACTGATAATACGATATACCACTTCAGCTAAGTCTGTTACACATATTGGCTGAAATTTAGTCGTTCCATTGCCAATTAGCGGCAAAAAAGGAAGAACAGTTGCTAATCTTGCAAATTTATTAAAGAAGTTATCTTCTTTACCAAATACAAGGCTTGGCCTAATTATTATTGCTTCTTGAAATGCTGAAGTTACAGCTTTTTCACCTTCCAATTTACTTTTGGCATATTTTGACAACTTGCTATTTTCTATTCCCATAGCGGAAAAATGTATCATCATAGGTACATTTTTCATTTTTGCAGCTTTTGCTATCCTTTCAGCTATTTTAACGTGAACAGCGTAAAAATCGTGCTTTTTTGCTTCATATAATATTCCCACTAAGTTTATGGCTACATCACATTCTTCCATACCCTCTAGAACTGATTTTTCATCAAAAAAATCGCCTTTAAATATTGATATTTGTCCCAAATTGCCACACAATTTTAAACAAGCAGCTTTTTCCTGATTACGAGTGAATATCTTTATTAAATATCCTTCTGCTGCCAAGCGTCTTACGATGTGTTTCCCTATAAACCCCGTTCCACCAAAAATAATTACACGTTTTGTCACGATTAAAGTTCCTAATAATTTGTTACTGTAAATTAATACAATGATTTTGCTTAATATTCTATTATGAATTCCCGTACAATAAGATCCATTTTCATTCTTCGTGAGCCTTTAACTAGAATTGCGTCATTATTCTGAATAATGTTAGCTAAATCACTTTTCAATTGATTAGAATCATTAAAATGCGCGCCTCTTATATTATCTGGCAAAAGCTCATGCAATTCTAACATAAATTTACCAACTGTATAAATTTTATCTATATTATTTTCTGTGACAATCTTAACCAAATCTGTATGAAATTCTATGCTTTTATCACCAAGTTCCAACATATCACCAAGCAAAGCTACTTTTCTCTGATTAGAATATGTACTCAAAGTTTTTATTGCAGTTTTCATCGAAGCAGGGCTGGCGTTATAGGAGTCATCAATTAAATGTATATATTTTTTATTGTATTTGACCTTATGAATATTGCCTCTACCTTTCGTTACACTAAAATTCTTAAGTGCAAGTGGTAATTTTGATAAATCAAGTCCGAGGCTCTGCACAACTGCTGCAACAGCAAGTAGCGAATAAGCAAAATGCTCACCTTGCACACGTAAATTACAGTTTATAGTTTGATTATCACTCAGCCTGATTTTTAAATTTAGCCCGTCATCATTTCTTATTAGGTCCAACAAACAAACTTCAGCATTTTTATCTTTACCGAAGCTTATTACATTTCTATTGGCATGTGATGAGAGATAATCATAATATTTATTATCTCTGTTTAAGACCAAAGTACCATTACTTTTCATACCATATAGAATTTCTAACTTCGCTTGTGCAACGTCAAATAGTGATGAAAAATTTTCAGTATGTGCAGGTTCGATGTTGGTAATAACTGCAATATTTGGATTACTAATCTTTGATAATTCTTTTATTTCACCAGCTTTATTCATTCCCATTTCAAGGATTAAGTACTGGCAGTTTTTTGGAGCTTTTAGAATTGTCAAAGGCAATCCTATATTATTATTTAAGTTACCTTTTTTTGCATGGGACACTCCATATTGCGATAAAACAGTGTGCAGCATATCCTTTGTAGTGGTTTTCCCGACACTGCCTGTAATTGCAATAATTTTAGCATCAACAAGAATATTTCTAATATAGTATGATGCCATATCGTGCAAAGCTTTCAGGGTATCTTGTACGATAATGAGAGGGAAATTTTTATATTTACCCTCACTTACTATTGCAGCGGCAGCCCCTTTTAAAAACGCTTCATGCAAAAAATTATGGCCATCAAAATTCTTTCCCTTGAGTGCAATAAATAAATCACCTTTTTTTATGCTTCTTGTGTCCGTTGAAATATTTGAGCTATGTGTCCAATTACAACCATTTACGCCTCTTCCGCCAGTTGCATCAATGATATTATTTGTATTCCATTTAAACATAATTTAGAGAGTACTCTTTAAAGTAAATTGAATAAAGTAGCAAATACCACATGTTTTAGACAATGTATAAATAATGGTTGCAATCCCTATAATTCTATCTTATAATGGATATAGAAGTTTAAATTTTTTCGTCTATAATTAAAATGTATTTAGTTGTAGAAAGTAACTTGGAGGTGTGTATGCCAAAAAACGACCAAAATGAAAAATCTACTTCTATACTAGCTAAAGTTGGTAATGCAGCTTCGGGAGTAGGAAGTTTTCTGGGTGGAGGTGTAAAAGTCCTAGTCAAGGGTGCAGTATACCCTATATGGCCAAAGAATTGGTTTAAGTCCTGGGATGAAATGCGGCACGACATAAAAAATGGCGGGCGTTCTATTATTGGCAACCCACTTGAAGAGTATGACCCACCTATAGAAACCACACAAGCTAGTGAGAATCTTGGTGTACAAATAACAGAGAAAGGGAAAGGAAAGGTAGCTTTTTTAGCGTCAAGGACTCTGACGGGAGATATACCTTATTTGAAGGATGAACAATTAGGTCAAATAAAGAAAAACCTGCCAAATGTAACTATTTTTAGAGAAGAAAACAAAATTGTAATTGAAATTAACGTTGAGGAAATAGCTAACACTATTAAAACTAATCCTGATAATAAAGGCAAGAGCAAGAAAGAAATAGAAGAGCTTGTTCTTAAAGGAATTGCTAATAAAGTTGACGAAGGCCTTAAGAAGCTTGCAGGAATTACTGGTGGAGAATTTAAAATTCATACAGACTTAAAATTGCTGAATGGTATTGCAGAGAAATTGTATCGAGAATATGATAACCAGAACAAACCATCAAAAACTCCAGGGCCAGCACAAACTGGAAAGTCACCAGGGCAGTCTTCAGAAACTGTTACAAGTACAGATGAATTAGTAAAATCTTTTAACATTACTAATCCTAACGAGTTTCCTTTTGGTAAAAGTAAAGAAGCTATTTCTCCTATAAAAAATATGCAGTTATCAGAACGAGATATCAAAAAGCAAGCAGAAGGATTGGGAAGTACTTTTTTGAATTTTGAAGATGCCTCTGGTGAAGTAATAAAACCACTATCTACGCCTGATGTAGAAAGAAATAAAGGAAGAGGGAAAGGTCGCTCTTAAAATATGAGCAATGAAGTTTATGATAGCAATAACATCTTTGCTCAAATATTAAGAGGTGAGTTACCTTGTGAGAAGATACATGAAAATGAAAATGTACTAGCTTTTCGTGATAAGTACCCTGACGCACCAGTTCACATTTTAGTTATACCAAAAAATCAATATATTTCATACGATGATTTTATTCTAAAAGCTTCTGAAGAGGAGATAGTAAGTTTTTTCAAAATTGTCAGAGAAATAGCACATAAATATAATTTAGAAAAAACAGGATATAGATTAGTCACTAACTACGGTGAAAATGGAGAGCAGGTTGTACCACACTTTCACGTGCATATTTTAGGTGGTAAAAAGTTAGGAAAGCATGTAAACTCATAGTGTTATATGTTTTGTTAAATGAGCGAATATCTAACCATAGTAATCTTTATCTGCGTATCAATTGTAGTATCTTTTGCTTTAGGTATATTGCCTATGTTTCTTGCAGTGAGTAAGCCAGATGGTGAAAAACTTTCCACATATGAGTGTGGCTTCAATCCACTATCCAGTGCAAGAAAAAATTTTGACATTAAATTTTACCTAGTTTCAATATTATTTATAATATTTGACTTAGAAATCGCTTTTCTTTTTCCTTGGGCTGTTTCTTTATCTAAGATAAGCTATGGTGGATTTTGGTCTATGATGGTATTTCTTGCAATACTCACTATAGGTTTTATCTATGAATGGTGTAAAGGTGCATTAGAGTGGGAGTAGTTTATGACAAATCAAATTCTATCTAATGATGACTGGAGTCGTTATAAAAAAGAAGGGTTTCTTGTTACTAAATTTGGTGATTTAATAGATTATGTAATGAATTGGGCAAGGTCTGGTTCATTGTGGCCAATGACATTTGGTCTTGCATGTTGCGCAGTTGAGATGATGCATACTGCATCCAGCCGTTATGATCTTGATAGATATGGCATAATGTTTCGTGCAAGCCCACGTCAATCAGATGTGATGATTGTTGCTGGCACACTAACTAATAAAATGGCAGCAGCATTGCGCAAGGTTTATGATCAAATGGCAGACCCGAAGTATGTTATTTCTATGGGAAGTTGTGCAAATGGTGGTGGTTATTACCATTATTCTTATTCAGTAGTCCGAGGCTGTGATAGAATTGTGCCAGTTGACGTGTATGTCCCTGGATGCCCACCAACCGCTGAGGCGTTGCTATATGGAATGCTATGCCTACAAAACAAAATAAAACGAACTCAGAATATAAAGCATGGATAAAACTGCAAGGCATATACAAAAAAAGACCAAGTGTGAGTGCATTCAAAAAGATGATGGCATTATTGTAATATATTCAACTTTAGATGAAATTGAAAAGCACCTATCCTTTCTACGTGATGATGAAAAGTGTAGGTTTGAACTATTAGTTGATATTTTTGGGGTTGACTATCCAGATCGAGAAAAGCGCTTTGAGTTAGTGTACAATTTACTCAGCATTGTGCATAATATTAGAGTACACATAAAACTTCAATTATGTGAGGGCGATATGCCTCCAAGCATAGCAAAGGTATTTAGCACAGCTTCGTGGTTTGAGCGTGAAGTGTTTGATATGTATGGAATAGAATTCTCTGATCACCCTGATTTGCGTAGGATTCTAACAGACTATGGATTCAAAGGTCATCCAATGTTAAAAGATTTCCCTCTCACTGGTTATGAGGAAGTAAGATACGATATAGAGGCAAAAAAGGTTGTATATAATCCTATAGATTTATCGCAAGATTTTCGTATGCTTGATAGCCTATCGCCTTGGGAAGGTAAAACCATAAAAGTAAATACAAAGGAGTAGAAAATGACAGTACAAAGAAAAAAAATATCTTTAATCGGTGCAGGAAATATCGGTGGAACTCTTGCCCATATGATTGCACTAAGGGAACTCGGCAATGTTGTTTTACTTGATATTAGTGATGGAATACCGCAAGGTAAAGCACTCGACATAGCAGAATCATCCCCTATTGATGGATTTAATTCTGGTTTAACTGGAACTAATCAATACAAAGATATAGAAAATTCTGATGCAATCATCATAACAGCAGGCATTGCTAGAAAACCTGGAATGAGCAGGGATGACCTCCTGCAAACCAATGCTAAAGTAATGAAGGAGGTTGGTGAAAATATTAAGAAGTATTCTCCAAATGCGTTTGTAATAGTGGTTACCAACCCTTTGGATGCCATGGTTTCAGTGGTGCATAAATTTTCAAACCTTCCAACTAATATGGTTGTTGGAATGGCAGGAGTGCTTGATTCTTCCCGTTTCCGTTATTTTCTTGCAAGTGAATTAAATATTTCAGTTGAAGATATATCTGCTTTTGTGCTTGGAGGACATGGTGACACTATGGTACCACTCATTAATTGCACTTCTATCGCTGGCATTCCACTTACCCAAGTTATCGATATGGGTCTCATTACGCAGAAAAAAGTTGATGAAATAGTTGAACGCACTCGCAATGGCGGTAAAGAAATAGTTGATCTGCTTAAGTCTGGATCTGCATACTACGCTCCTGCATCTTCAGCTATATGCATGTTAGAGTCATATTTAAAAGATAAAGGGCGTATATTACCATGTGCTGCTTACCTTAATGGTGAATATGGTGTAAAAGATTTGTTTATTGGTGTTCCTGTAATTATTGGAAAAAATGGAGTTGAAAAGGTCCTAGAAGTTAAGATGGATAATAGTGAACGAGAAATGTTCGATAAATCTGTGAATGCAGTGAAAGAACTATTTAGGCTCATAAGCAAATCAATGGTTTTATAGAATTTCCTTGTAGCTCAAGTTTCGTAAACAGCCTAAAAAAGTTGCTTGTGGTTATTTCTGCTACTTTGTCGGGTGACTCATTCCATAACTCTGCCAAACAATCCACAACATATTTTACCATTGCTGGTTCGTTCTTTTTTCCTCTGTAAGGCTCAGGTGATAGATACGGTGCATCAGTTTCAACCAAAACACGTTCGCGTGGTACACCTTGTGCAATTCCTCTGAGTAAGCTCGCATTTTTAAAAGTAATGATTCCAGAAAATGAAATATATAACCCTAAATCTATAGATTGATAAGCAAGCTCTTTAGAGGAAGCAAAGCAGTGCATTACTCCACTAAAAGCACAGGTTTTCATTTCTGACTTTAACATATCGATCATCTCACTATCAGCACTCCTAGTGTGAATAACTAAAGGTAACCCTGTTATTCTTGCTGCTTCTATGTGTGATGCAAAACTTTTTTTCTGATTGTCTTTGTTGTCAGATTTATAAAAATCTAACCCGGTTTCACCGATACTAATTACCTTTTGATTCTTAGTAAATTCAACTAATTCATCAGCATGTATACACTCACCGTTTTCTATAGCAGCATCAAGTGGATGTATACCAACAGAGAAGTAGACTTGATCGTAGGATGAAGAAATTTTTAATAATTTAGGGATATCATCAATGCTTACGCATATGTTATGCAAAATTTTTACACCATTTTGCTCTGCCCTTGAAATTACTTTTGGTATTTCATCATCGGAAAAATAAATCAAGTGGCAATGAGAATCTACTATCATGAGCTTATTGTTGAGGCTTTTATTATAGAAGAAAACTCTTCTATCACTGTCTTATAAACTTCTTTTTTAAATGATATAGCATTGGCTACTAAATCATCTATACTTTGCCAACGCCACTCTTTGAACTCTGGATGATCAGTATAATTAATATCAATATCCTTATCCTCTCCATAAAATTTCATTAAGAACCACCTTTGCTTTTGACCAGAATATTTCCCATTCCAGCACTTTGGTATAACTTCTTCAGGCAAGTTGTAGTATATCCAATCCTTGCTTTTAGTTATAACCTTTACTTTATTAGTACCAACTTCCTCTAGCAACTCACGTAACGCTGCTTGTTCCAGTTCCTCACCATCATCAACACCTCCTTGTGGCATCTGCCAGTAAGAGTCGCTATCAAAGCGTTTTCCAATAAAGGCATGTCCTTGTCTGTTAAATAGCATTATGCCAACACAAGGACGATACTTATCTTTCTGCTCAACCACGAGTACGCTCTGTTTTTAAATGATTTGTTACAGAAGTTTTAATTAATTTTCCATTTTTTTCTTCCTTCATCTCTTCAACAATTTTCTTTGCAACTTCCTTTGCACTTAAGTTTGAGTTATCAATTTCAAGTGTACCTTCCGGTATAAATAGCCTTTTCCCTTCAATTCTTTTCATAACAAAATCCGAATCAATAATTTTATTTTTCCGGCATCTCTCCTTTGAGTGAATACGCCTTGCTAGTTCTTCGTCATTACAATGTAACACTACAGGAAGAATTTCCATATCCATTTTTTTACTTAAATTTACCACAGAGTTGTATATTCTCTGATCATAGGGGTCACCCTCTATCAATTCATTTGTAAATATATAATGTTTTGATTTTATGTAGTGTTTTTCTAGTATTGCTAATACATTTTCCCTAACTGCAAAAATTTTTTCCCATAGTTCACCTGGAACTTCAGCATCCTGCAATTTAACAATATTAAATATAATATTATTGAATAGATTATTGCTTACTATTACTGCATCAATGATTTTACACAGTTCCTTTGCAGTAGTAAACTTACCACTGCCTGGAAAGCCGATTAAGTAGATGAGAGTCTTGTCCATAATGAATACTAGTAGAAAGCTATTTTCAATTATATATAAAAGTATATCATTGTACATGCTAAAAACATGATGATAAAATAGATGCAGGTAATACCTTTTTAACGAACAGTCGCGTTGAAAATAGTTCATATTTAGAGATTTTGAGTGTATAATTATAAGTAAATTAAATAATTTAAGATGATGACTAATGTATTCAGTGATACAGAATCAATAAAAAGCATGATTGTAAGTATAATAGATCAAAATAAAGGTCACGATATAGTTACTCTCGATGTGCAGAATAGAACCATTATTGCAAAATATATGATTATTGCATCTGGTGATTCAAGTCGCCATGTGAAAGCGTTAGCTGAACACGTAATAAAAAGTCTCGAGCGACATGATAAAATAGATGTAGAAGGTATGGATGAAGGCAATTGGGTGATTTTGAATTTTCAAGGCATAATGGTTCACATATTCAGGTCAGAAGTAAGGGAGTATTATAAAATAGAAGAGTTATGGAACTGATTGCCTGGATAGCTGGTGCACAACTGCACAAACGTTGTAATTTTGAAGGCAACTCCTGCACAGGTAGTGTCATGAAAGTAGCTGACACTGGAATCCAGTTTTTCATGCAATTTCATCGAAAACGTTGTATAGTGTGCTTGTTTATAATTAAGTTTTCTGGATCCCAGTGTTGGCTACTTGGATGACATCTTTCCCTATTAGGGTTACCTTCGGCATTAATGACAGGATAGACTGGGGTTTATAAAATGAAACACAAGTCCGAGTTTTTAAATTTTATCCAAGAAAGAGGGTACCTATACCAATGTACAAATATTGAAGGGTTAGATCAGCTATTATCCGAAAATAATCATATGGTCGCATACATTGGGTTTGATTGCACAGCACCAAGTCTTCATGCTGGTCACCTAATTCAGATTATGATGCTCCGTCACCTGCAGAAATTTGGTTATAAGCCGATAGTCTTACTTGGAGGTGGCACAACAAAAATTGGTGACCCATCCTTCAAAGATAAAGCAAGAAGCATCTTGCCCGTAGAGAACATCAATCAAAATACATCCAGCATAAGGAGAATATTAGAGAAAATGGTGTCTTTTAATGACAGCAAGACTGGTGCAATGATAGTAAATAACGCAGATTGGTTGGATAACATAAAATACATAGATTTTTTGCGTGATATAGGAGCTTATTTTTCTGTAAATCGTATGCTAAGTTTTGATAGTGTGAAAACCAGGCTGGATAGAGAGCAAACCTTAAGCTTTCTGGAATTTAATTACATGCTATTGCAGGCTTATGATTTTGTTGAGTTGAATAAAAAGCATGGCTGTCGTCTGCAGATTGGAGGGTCAGACCAGTGGGGAAATATAGTAAACGGAATTGAGCTTGGAAAAAAGTTGAATTTACCTGAGCTGTTTGGCCTTACTGCCCCTCTTTTATTGAATGCTCAAGGGGTAAAAATGGGCAAAACTGAAAGTGGAGCAGTGTGGCTTGATGATAATATGCTAAAGCCTTACGACTACTGGCAATATTTTCGCAACGTTGATGATCAAGATGTTGGACGTTTTTTGAGATTGCTCACTGATGTGTCAATTGATGAGATCAAAAAGTTAGAATCCTTAAAAGATCAGGAAATAAATGAAGCAAAAAAAGTTTTAGCAACAGAGGTGACAAAAATATGTCATGGTGACAAAGAAGCGGAACTTGCACTATCTGCTGCAGTCTCTGCTTTTGAGAATGAAGATAGCTCACTACTTCCTGATTACATCATAAAAAAAGCACAAGTTGCAAGCGGCATATCCTTAGTAAACCTACTGCGTGACACCGGTTTTGAACCTTCAAAAGGCGCAGCAAAGCGTTTAATACAGGGCAACGGGTGCAAAGTTAATGATAATATTATAAATGACGTTAACTATATAATAAATTTCGAGAGCTTTAAAGGTCAGCCATTTATAAAATTATCTGCAGGAAAGAAGCGCCATATTAAAGTTGTGGTAGATTAGGTCTCGAAGTAAGAAAACAAATTTTATACAAGTGAGAAATTAGATAATGATGATATGAATGACTTAAATCAAATATATTTATCTAATCATAAGCCTATATCGAATCTCTTTTTAAATTTGGATATTATTACGTTACGTGAAGCATTAGAATATGTACATGAGCTGCCTTATGGACGCAATTTTGACCGCACAGATTGTATATCAGTATTCAATGAAAGACGAGGAACGTGTAGTACAAAACATGCTCTGATTTATAAGTTAGGTTGCGAATGTGAAATCGACATAACGCTACACATAGCTGTCTTTATGATGAATAAAGTGAACACTCCGAAAGCTTCTGCAATTCTAAATGAGTATAACTTACTACACATTCCAGAAATGCATTGCTATCTTCGTTACGAAAGCCGAATTATTGACATAACTTTTCCAGGAAATAACATGTTATTAAAACTGACAGAGGAAGAAAAAATTGAGCCAGAACACCTTGGAAGCTATAAAATAGAAAAGCATAAACAATTTATTGAGAGCTGGCTGATCAGTAACCCAACCATACCGTATAACATGGAGCAAATTTTCAAAATTCGAGAATTATGTATAAAGCGATTGGAAAGATAGTAGAAAGCGAAATTCTATTATGTATAGCTAAAGTGGCTTAGGTTTACCTACAATTTGAAAAACAACAAATTCGTCATTCCGCTACTCGTTAGCGGAATCTATGCTGAGATACCGCGAATGAATCCATAGCTGTACGAACATTCATTTTTGAAGGTAAATTGCACAGCAAATGGTGTCATTCCAGTGCTTGACACTGGAATCCAGGAATTTTGCTTATAACTGAGCTGATGAGCTAAAGGTAGTTGTCTTACGCTAAAACAAACGTTTTTAATTAAGTTGCATAGAAGCTGGATCCCAGTGTCTGGGCACTGGGATGACGCCCCACTGGTGGCCCAAACTACAACGTTCGTACAGTTGTGGAATGAATCGCGGTATGACGTAGGGAAACCTTTCTTGAGTTAGCTATAGCACTATAAAGTTGTCCGCAGGGCCATATAAAAGTCGTGGTGGGTTAATAAATTTTTATGGAAGAAAGGATATATTAGAAAATTGAGGGCTTTATATATGAAATAAGGAGGCAAAAATGAGACGGTTGTAAGTTGGAAATGTGATATAAAAGAGGCAAGAAGGAAGATAACCTATAAAAATGTGGTTATCACAGGCTTGAGCGACCGTGAGACGGTAGTATTACACATACGTAGATATCAAGGTACTCAAGCCTATCCTTCGAGACGTTTGAATAGTTGTTTGGGACATATATATGCACCCGTTTACAATCTTAAATTTTAACTTAAACTCTCGAGGTTCTTTATGGTTACATCTTATCAAAATTTTATTGGCATTGATATCGGAAAACTTGAATTTTTTACTGCAGTTAATGAACAAAAAGGTGTCATCAAATTTGACAATAGTTGTGTTGGTTGGAAACAATTCTACCAAAAATTTTCAAATATCTTGCCCAACTCCATGGTAATTTTAGAAGCTACAGGAGGTTATGAGCTTGGCTTATTGTATTTTCTTATTGATAGAAACATTGCTGTGCATCGTGCTAATACTCGTCAAGTTAAAAACTTCATTCTATCTCATGGAACTTTGGCAAAGACCGACAGTCTTGATGCAAAAGCGCTTGCCCAATATGGTTCTGAGCGTTGTGGACATTTGCAGCTATTTACACCTATCTCAAAAGAACAAACCACCTTGTTTGCACTTTGTCAGCGTCGTGACGATATTACGAAAATGCTTGTTCAAGAGAAGAATAGGCTAAAAACTCCTGGAAATGATTACATTAAGGAAAGTTGTCAACAAGCTATTGAATTCCTCAACAACCAGGTAGAAAAGCTTGATCAAGCTATACAAAAAATAGTCAATGAAAATCCTGAATTGCAACGATGCCAAAAAATTCTTGAAACAGTCCCTGGAATAGGTAGAAAAACCTCTCAATGTTTATTGTGTCTCATACCGGAACTTGGTTCTTTAAATAAAAGGCAAATTGCAAGCCTTGCAGGTGTTGCGCCTCATCCTAAGGAAAGTGGTAAAGCTATTGGCTACCGAAGGATTATAGGTGGAAGAAGTAACGTTCGTTCAAAGCTTTTTACAGCTGCCATGGCTGCTGCAAGGTCCAAATCTGCACTTGGTGCCTTTTATTCTAAGCTTATTGAAAGTGGTAAGAAGAAGATGGTGGCTATAACAGCTCTAATGCGTAAAATAATAGTGATTGCTAATGCAAGGCTTAAAGAAGCAGTTAATTTGCATATTTAAAAATTTACATAGCAATAACTGAAATTGGTTAATGAATATGCGCGTCCACACACATTAAAAGCGCATATTCATTAACTTAAGCAGAAATTGCTGTGGTGGCTGTTTGATACAAAATTCTGTTTCTATAACAAATGGGTTTTTATTGCCCATATGAAGTTGCAAAATTACAAATAAAAAATTTTAAAAAAAACATAGTTGATATTATAAAGATATCACAGGTCTTATTAAAGAACCCTACCTCTCTAGCGGAAGAGATTATTTTAACAAAGGAAAGGTACAGATTATATCTGTTAATGAATCTCAAGCTAAATCAAAGGTAGTTGGATCAAATGTATATCGAGTAACACTAAAGCACGATGGTCCTCTTTTCAGTGGAACATGTTCCTGCCCTGCATTCTGTTACTTTGGTCCATGTAATACCAAATCTCATAAATAAGTAGGCAAATAACTAACAGAACAAATGGTTTTGATCGAACTTTCCGTAATATTACGAATGAATGCACATACAGTATCCTCCAATAAACTAACAGAGTCATATATTCTATTTTTAATGAGATTGTCTTTCAAATATTGCCATAAACGCTCTACTGGATTTAACTCTGGTGAATATGGAGGTAAATAGATTAAGGTAATATTTTGTGGTATTTTTAAACCTTTGGATCTATGCCATCCTGCACAATCCACAACAAGAAATGCCTCCCTTGTTCCTAAATATTGTGACATCTGCTCAAGGAATATATTCATACAATCAGTATTGACGTTTGGTACGAATAAGCTAGAACTCTCTCGATTTCTAGGATTAACTGCACTATAGAGATAAAAGTTTTGCCTACCTAATTTTACCTTAACCTGTGTCCTAATGCCTTTTTTAAACCACCCGTGTCCAATCTTTGAATGTGTGCCAAACCGCGACTCATCGAAGAAAAATAGCTCTTTTTCGGGATACGTGACAATAGTTTCATTAAGATTTTTTTTTAAACTCTTCTTGTTTATTTTTATCCTGTTTATTGTGCACAGGCCTTGGAGTAATATACGAAAAACCTAACTTTTGCATCAGTCTATGTGCTGTAGACTTACTTACCTCAATAGAAAACATTTTCTCAATTATGATTTTTAATTTCTTAGCCGTTAGGTTGGCTCCTTCTTCTGCTATGACATTTTTAATTTCTTCTTGCTGCTTGTAGCTCAACTTCGGCTTTACTCCACGTCCTGGTTGTATTTTAAACGCATTGACTCCTCCTTCCTTAAATCTTGTAATCCACTTCATCAATGTAGTTCTAGTAATTCGGTATATTTGAGCAACTTTTGTTATTCCATATTCTTTTGCAGATATTATTGCCTGTAATCTTCTTCCTATCTCTCCTCTTATGCCGTGCTTCTTTAATTCCAGGTTACACTTATTATATAATTCTTCTCCTATTGCTTTACTTTTTCCTGCCATAACTCCCCACTAATTCTTAAATTATTCTATTTTAGAAATTTTTCTTTATTCCTCTATTTATTTTTAGGAATTGGTATGAGATGACAGGAAGAGGAGACTGAGATGACAGGAAGAGGAGACTGAGATGACAAATGTGAGTGCTGATGTAACAAATGTAAATGCTTGAATGACATCAATAATTATATACATTTTATCACTAAACTAGACGTTCGTACAGTCGTGGAATGAATTGCGGTATGACGTAGGAAAACCTGCACTATAAGCTAATCATCATCTCCAAATATAGAGCTAATTTTTTTGCCCCCAGGAGAAAATTTATTAGTCCAACTGCTTTGCACTTTGGTTACGTCTTTAGTGGCGGTTTTATTGCTGTATTCCTTGATTTCCTTATCTATTCTATCCATCATTTGTGGATCCAGGCAGCTCTTTTCCCATTGATCAGTAGCAAGGAACACTTTGTTTAAATCTTGAGTGCGAATTAAGTATTCTTTATCCTTAGGATAAACCTCTTGTGCCCAAGCAAATAGCTCAAAATAGCGTGCAAACAATTCAGATGCGCGTGACTTTGCAGTTTGATAAGCTTGTATCTCCTTAAATATAACTTGGCTAATAATTTTCTGCACAAGAACATTTGCTTGCCTTAAATTCTGCTCAATATCCTGGTAAACCTTATGGAGAAATTCCTGCTCTAGGCTCAAGTTAAGCTCATTTTCAACCATATGTGAAAGTTCATGCACTATAATGTATGGATTTGACCTTCTCAGCACAATAACATACCTATTTACACCGGAAGACCTGATTGTCTTACACACCCCTTCTTCCATATCCACTAATCCCTCTTGGTATATTTCAAACGAAAGCTTATTTTGCTTTATTAGTGATAAAGTGAGGTTTAATGTGTTTCTAAACTTCTCAAATTGATAGAGATACTCAATATATCGTATTGCATTTTCACTGCTTCCTACTTTAGTCGCTTGTTTGATTAAATTCCTGATTAGCATGCCTTATTATTAAAGGAATTTTTTTTTATACTCAAGAGCTATAAAGTGTTTTTTAGGAAATCTCATTGCATAGCTAAAGTAACTCAGGTTTACTGACAACCGTCATCCCGCTAACACGTAGCGGGATGACGAGATGCCACCGCGAACCGTCATACCGTCACGAACCGTCATACCGCGATTCATTCGCGGTATCTCTTAGCATAGATCCCGCTAACACGTAGCGGGATGACGATTGTCGATGAACCTAAGTTACTTTAGCTATAAACATTAAGAAATTTACTAAACGAAGAAAAAAGGCAAAAGAAGCCCCGTGGTTGGCTAATTACTTACATTATACTTTCAAGTATGGCGTTTTTTTATTCTAAACGTTTAATAACCGCGATTCAGTTGCTTTTAAGCCGCAACTAATCTAAATTATAAGCATTAAGAAATTTACTAAGCAGAAAAAAAGGCAAAAGAAACCCCGCGTTAGCTAGTTGTCACTTTCTAATCCTGCAAATTGGCGTTCTCTACTGTCTTAAACGCTTTGTAAGCGCGTTTCGGCTTATATAGCTAGAAATGTTGTGAAGACATAAGGTGCACATAGTGCGAAAAATTAAAAATAAGACGCCAAGTACGTTGTTTTTTTGCTGTTTAATCTGCACAGATGAAGATAACTGAATACCTTCAGTACCATGATAAGAGGGCTGGCGGAGTTTGTCAAGTAAGTTTTTGTATTTAATCCGTTTCTATGGCTTATATAATAATTATTATTGTAGTATAATTTAGAATAATGCAATAGATACCTAATGTTTTAGCTATTAATTATATGTTGCACAAGAGCACATATTACAATACCATCCAAGTAGGTCAAAAATAAGGAGATTGTCATGAGTTTTACTTTACCTGAATTACCATATGATAAAACAGCTTTAGAGCCTTACATATCTGCAAAAACCTTAGATTTTCATTATGATAAGCACCATAAAGGATATTTAAATAAACTCAACGAGCTGGTTGAAAATACAGATTATCAACATGTGAAAATTGAGGAAATAATAACAAAAGTGCATGGTAATAGCGATAAAGTTCCCATATTTAATAACGCAGCGCAAGTTTGGAACCACACTTTTTATTGGAATTCAATGAAGAAGAATGGTGGTGGTAAACCTAAAGATGATGGTTTTCTGGCAAAAAAAATTCAAGATGATATCGGTGGTTTTGATAAGTTTTGTGGGGAATTTGCCAATCATGGAGTAAGCCAATTTGGTAGTGGATGGGTATGGTTAGTGCTCGAAAAAGGAAAGCTCAAAATCACCAAAACTCCAAATGCAGATTTGCCATTAATTTATGGCCAAGTTCCAGTACTCACTATGGATGTCTGGGAGCACGCCTATTATTTAGATTGTCAAAATCGTAGAATTGACTACATAAAAGTTTTCCTTGACCATTTGATTAATTGGGATTTTGCAGAAGAAAATTTAAAAAAGAATACATAAGATGAATACACCTCAGGTAACAAAATTAGATAATGGTCTGCGCATAATAACTGAGCAGGTGCGTGATGTTGATTCCGTAGCTTTAAGCATACGAGTTGGTGTTGGCAGTAGAGCGGAAAGTGCAAATCAAAATGGAATATCCCATTTTCTAGAACACATGGCTTTCAAAGGAACGAAGACAAGAACTGCGTTTGAAATTGCAAAAGCTTTTGACGACATAGGTGGGGTTTTCAACGCCAGCACCGGTAGGGAAAGCACCACCTATTATGCAAAAGTCCTCAAGAAAGACATAAAAACTGGTATTGATATATTAATAGATATATTGATGAATTCAACATTTCCAGAAGATGAATTGGAACGTGAGAAGGGCGTTGTAATACAAGAGATTTTTCAAACTAATGATTCACCAAATGACATTGTTTTCGATAAATATTTTGAGGCAGCTTATAAAGATCAACCTTTTGGCAGGTCAATCTTAGGCACGCAAGATACTGTAAAATCTTTTACTCGAGGAGATCTAGATAATTACATAAATGAACATTACTTTGGCGAGAATATGCTATTTACCGTTGCAGGAAATGTTGAACATGAAGAAGTTATTGCATTAACCAAAGATTTTCTCTCAAAGATTCATTCTAAAAAGCTGAAAAAAAGCCAAAATGCGAGCTGTACTGGTGGTGAGTATTTAGAACATCGTAAATTAGATCAGGTACACTTGCTAATTGGTCTACCTAGTGTTTCTCGCCATGACGATAAATATCACACGTTTCAAGTGCTTGATTCTATATTAGGGAGCGGAATGTCATCACGTCTGTTCCAGGAAGTAAGGGAAAAGCAGGGATTAGCTTACTCTGTTTATTCATTTAATTCCAGCTACACTGATACAGGGATGTTTTCCATTTTTGCTGGCACAGATAGTAGTAACTTAGATAAGCTTTTAAAATCTATGACGACAGAGTTGAAGAAGCTGTCTACAGATAATCTGAGGGAAGAAGAAGTAAATAGAGTGAAAGAGCGAATAAAATCCCAAATTTTAATGTCACGCGAAAGTGTTAGCTCACGCGCTGAAACATTGGGGCACTACTATGGTAACTATAATAGGTACATCAGTAAAAATGAATTAATAGAAAAAATTAGTGCAGTTACCACTGCTAACGTAAAAAAAGCAGCAAAAGAATTGTTATCTCAGCATGAAAAAACCACTCTAGCTGCAATTGGAGAAATTAAATCATTGCCAAGTTACGATAAAGTGGTTTCTATGCTTAAAGCTTAGCGCATTCTATTATATTGATTTGGCTGCTTTACAATATAATTTAGCACAGTGATTAAAGAAGTGTAAGTTGAAACAATGTGCCATGAACCGGATATGCAAGAAATTATACGAATCTTCGACCTCCTCTTTCAATAATATTATTATTTCTATTTTGCGTAACTTTTTCCGTATAATTTTTAGGAGGTACTGGTGGTGCAAGCGGTTTTTTGCTTACAGGGTTTGAGTTTATATTTTCCTTTTGCGAACCAGCGTTCAATAATTTCGATATCTCTCGCCCTAGCTGATCACCTTTATAATTATTGTTAAGATCTTTGATTTTCTCTTTTTTCTCGATTATTTGAGCTAAGGACTCGATAATAATATCTTTGTTTATTCTTGAAGCATCTATTGGCTTACTTCCTTTGACAGTAATTTCACTACTTCCTTGCTTACTACTTACATTATAGCCCTGCCCTTCAATTTTTGTTGCCACTTCTCTTCTAAATAAATTGCAAATGGCATCTATTATTTCTTGAGCACAATCTTTAAAAAAAGCTTTGATTGCTTTAAATTCCTGTGCTAAGGAGATAGTCTCAGTGTATACTTGTTTTTTATTCTCACCATCAGTAACCATACCATCACTTGATTTCCTTTTTTGAGGAAGTGATGGTGATGCACTCTTATGTATAGGCTTTGCTTGCACTTTTAATGCACTCTTAATATCTTCAAAATTTTGGTATATACTTTCCTCTGGCACTATTTTTGATGCCTTAAATCCCTCTATTACTCGATCCGAAGCATCTTTTATTATCTCCTGAACCTTTTGAATATCTTTTTGCTTACTCCCTTTGACAACAATTTCTTTTCTGTCCTTATTGCTCACACCATAGCCTTGCTCTTTGAGTGCCCTTATCGCCTCCTCTTTAAACAAGTCTTGAACACTATGTACTTCTTTCCTTAATTTATAACCATTGTTAATAAGAACAGACTTAATTGTCTCCATTTCTTTCTCTAAGGAAACAGTGCTTTTATTAATCTTAGCATATAGCGATTCTTGTTCCCTTGAGTTTTCATAATTTGGTTCTTGTATCAAACTGGTATTGATAAACTTTTGTACCTTTCCTAGATAACCAACATTTTTATCCTCTTTAGGCACTCGCGCACCTTCAAATTTGATTTTTTGTATCTCTTCAATACTCAGCCCATTTTTTTCAAGCCATTCCTCTCTTTTACTCATTGATGCAACAAACTCATTAATCTTTTGAATATTTTTTACATCATCATCAACTAGCATGACAGTTTTTGGCAACTCACCATGTTTATCCTTATACTCCACAATTGCCTTACAGATGTGTAAATTTTTTCCAACTTGATTTTTTTGTTCTTTGAGACCTTTTGGAAGCTCATTATCATAATCTCCTGGAAACCCACCAAATACAGAAATACCGCCTGCTTGTTCTTTAGATAAACCCAAATGATTCTCTACAACCCTTCTCACAGCGTCTGAATATCCTGTATACGATGCGATATTAACTTTCACTCCATTTGAAAGTGCAGATTGCAACACAGATTTTAATGTCTCCTTATTTTTTACTCCGCCTGTATTCTTTAGAAAATTTCCTATATCAGTATCGTTCACTGCATATTCTGCACCAGAATTGAAATCACTTTTTTTGAACCCGGAGTGTTTACCGGAGAAAATATTATGCATGTGTCCATTAGTAATAGTGTTATCAAAATCAAATATTAATAGGGTATTATTTCCTTTAGCCATATCTTCACCTCTAATCCTTACAAATCATATGGGTAGAGACTAACATTAATAGATTAATTATTTATTATAACCTTTCTAATTAATAGTGTGATAAATAAAGTAAATATAACAAGAAGTAAAAATCAACGGCATAAAGAAAAGACTTAAAGAGAGGCCAAATCAAAGTGCAATGGTATTTCACTAATCCAATTATTTTTCTCTTGATCTAGCCTATCATCCAATATTGCCTGCCTTATAGATGCCATTAACTTATTCATGAAGAAAACGTTATGAATGGTAACGAGTGTGTAAGCCAGGAGCTCTTTAGCTTTCAGTAAATGGTGTATATAAGCTCTTGAATGCTTTCTGCAGGTAAAACATAAGCAGTCACTTTCAATTGGGTTATTGTCCAGCTCGAATTGTTGATTTCGCAAATTAATATGCTCTTTGCACTTTGAAGAAATAGAATCTCTATTTTTTACTTTAATAAGCGCACCACCATGCCTTGCTAAACGGGTTGGATGCACGCAATCAAACGTATCAATTCCAAGACTAACTCCGCGAAAGATGTCCACAATTCCACCAATACCAAGCAAATGAGTAGGCCTATCTTTTTTCAGATGGTCCATAGTGAAAGAAACTACATCGTACATCTGCTCTTTACTTTGACCAAGTGATCCACCTATTGCTTGACCAAAAAATGGCAAATCGTTAATAAAATTACAACTTTCTCTACGTAAATCTTGATATACTCCGCCTTGACTAATTCCATACAGTGCCTGCTTGCCATTATTGTTTTTTTCAAATTCATTTAAAGAACGTTCAGCCCATTTGTGGCTCATGAGCATTGATTTTGCTGTGTATTCTTTGCTTATGTGAAATGGAGTACATTCATCTAAGACTAAATCTGCACCTAGTTTCTGTTGAATTTGTATAGACTTTTCAGGAGTCAAGCAATAAGTTTTACCATTAATGTAAGAACGAAAAATTGCCCTATCCTCATTAATTTTGATCAGAGTTTTTTGTTTTTTTCTTATTCCTTTTATCTCTTCCGAAACTGATCCGTGCCCTAAGCTAATACCAAGTCTCATTAATAATAAGACAAATTAAAAATAGCCCTTTTGCCTGTAATTGCGGAGTTTAAGCAAATTTATAATATGTCCTATTTGTCTTCCCAATAACGAAGTTTGGTATAAATATCTGATATCCACCTGAGTCAGTTAGCATTGGTCCACTCCATCCCATCATCTTGTGCAAACCACCAAGTTTTGCTACGGTATCTTCCCCTGGTTGGAGCATTAGGTGATAGGTGTTGGAAAGTATTATCTGAGTACCTGCTTCACTAATTCTCTCGATATCTGCAGCTTTAATTGCAGCTTTTGTTGCACAGAATATAAAAGCTGGTGTTTCTACGCTTCCATTTGGAGTTTTAATTGTTCCAACTTTTGCAGAACCTGATTGTTTGATTATCTTGAATACAAATTCTTCTTTCATCTATTTGCCTGAAAGTTCTGTTATGATGTTTTCTACTTTCTCAGGAGTAAGATTTTCATAGAAGTCATTATTGATCTGCACAACGGGAGCATTAACGCATGCACCTAGGCATTCAACTTCTTTTAAAGTGAACAAATTATCTTTAGTAGTCTCACCGATATTGATTCCAAGTTTTTTTTTAAAGGTATTTAAAACTTCTTCACTATTGCACAACCAGCAAGGAGTTGTTCTACAAATTTGTATTAGATATTTGCCTACTGGTTTTAAATTATACATGGTGTAAAAATTTGCCACTTCATATACACGAATATGTGGAATATGCAGCATATCAGCAACATAACGCATAGCAGATTCAGAAACCCATCCGCATTGCTCTTGAACCAGGTATAGTAAAGGCATGACAGCACTACCTTCTCTACCTTTGGGATACATCTCTATAAACTTTTCCGCTTTCTTAAGGTTTTCTGATGTAAAACTAAACTGCTCTTTTTTTTCTATCATTCATGAGACTCGTGTAAACTTTACAGATTATACCTGTAGAACCAATGATTGCAATTGTTGGTTTTTTGAGAAATAGCATTTTGCAGTATCATACTACCCATACTGCCCAACTTGTAAATTCTTTTGGCTTGGCCATAGGATCCAGTTAAAAAATCTGATCATGCGCTAACTTCAATTGTTTCATAAGTTTGTTTTAGTAAATCTCAATTATTTTAGCTACAGCTAACTACTTTAAAAAAATGCTTAAGAAATTATAGTATATTATTTATAAATACACTATCCTTGACATTTATTATAAATGTTGTGTATGATAAACTATATTTATTAATATGAGGTTAAACTATGAGTAAACAATTAAATTTATGGATAAAAGAAACTGGTGAAGAGAAATTTAAAAATTTTCTCACATCACTAGATAAAGAAAATCTTCAAAAGCATGCCACAACTATTTACAGAAATTACGAACAAAGTTACAATGAAAAGTATTTCATGTACAACAAAATTGGTTCTGGTGCAGTAGTAATATGATCTTGTGCTCTCATTCTGCTATCTCGATATTTCGATCTAAGAGAAAAAGTGCAAAAACCACTTGAATACATGGCACTTGCAGCAATTGTTATCTTTGGAGTTGGATTTCTATACTCACTTTATCAAGAACATGAATATAAAGCCTCCAACAAAAAGGGAGAATATGTATCAGATCACGAAAAACATAAGGAGCTTCCTGAGGTTCAAACAATTATAGATGAGCTAAAGGCAGAAACCCTAGTAGTAAAGAATCAAGAAAAAATTTAGCCAAAACTTAAGATTCCGCTACCTGTTAGCGGAATCTGCATAAGACACAACGAATAAAAATTTACCTTTAAATGTAGATTATAGGGTTTTGAGAACTCTACCTTCCTTTCATCTATAAGACTTCTTAGCCATTTTCGAGCCTATACTTACTTTTTAGTATAAAATAAAGACGTTAATTTTTTAATTTTAGTTAAAATTTTCATTGACATTAACACACAGGAGTAATCATAATAGCATTTTATTAATATTTTAAATAAAATTATGTCTATATTAGGAAGATTGCTCGGGATCAACTCAAATACACCGGAAGTTAAAGAAGCGGTAGGTTTTAACCCCTAACCGTTCACGGATTGTGAGAATGAATTAAAGAACTAAGCAGTGACAGCTACTAGATTCTGTAGCTTTTGAAAGGGGTTCTGGCCATTTAGACGTGATGTCAAAAATATCGACAACATTCTTTCCACGAATCTTTCTCCACGTTCTGACCAGGTGAAAAAGCTGTTTTTACGATAAATTACGTACCGTCTAATTTGCCGTTCTGCAAGGTTATTAGTTGTTTCTATCACTTCAGGTTTTCTTAAAAACTTCCACATCATATCCTCAGATCGTAACATCTTAGCGGCCATTCTTGAAGCTTGAGTGCTATTTGCAACCCTCGTCATTTTACGTAAAAAATGTTTTACCCTTTTCCGAATTTTTCCCACCAGTCGATAAAATCTCAAATTATCTATCAAATTTTGTTTTTTTGCCTTATCTACTACAAACACCTTATTGCTGAGCGATTTTAGTGCTTGGCCAATTTTGCTCACTTCAACATTTTTACTATGGGCAAATCTCTCAAAATCTCTTGCCAGATGTGCCCAACATATCTGTCTATTTTCACGATTGAAGTAATTGTATACAGCGTATCTATCGCTCACAAATATACCATCATATTCTGGCAGTAAACTCTTCAACACCTTCTTACCACGAGACTCGCTTACCTTCAGAAGTGTCAACGCTTTGTTTGTTATTACCCAACTCCAGCCTCTCTTTCCTTGATTTCTGTGCCCTGTTTCGTCTATATGCAAATACTCGCTTCCTTGCAACTCTTCCTTCATTTTCTCATATTCAGATGCACACTTCTTCGATACCCTGCGTTCAGTATTTGAGACTAAGCCAAGGCTTATATTTAGATTAAAAATACTGCCCAAAATTTGCTGTACCTCTCTTTTTGAGTTAATAAAAAAGCCGCTAAGGCTGCTTATAACTGTTTTAGCATTGGGTCCTAGAAAATCTCTTGCAACACCTTCGGGTAAATTTGCTGTAATTCTTTTATTACATACTCTACAATGTCCTCTTTGCAACCTGTACTCAGTTACAATTGGCTTAATTTCTGGCAACTCTGCCTTCTGATGAATAATTTCATCTTCTAAAGTAATCTTACCTCCACACATACAAATTGTATCAATTGTGCATCTCACTACCTCGTCTGCAGCCATTAATTCACGCTTATGCACCTTATGTCCTGGCTGACCTCCTGGTTTTTTATCACTTTTCTTTTTTGCTTTCTTACGATATATATCTCGTGATGGTGGCAGCGATGAATTTTGCGAATTTAAGCCCAATTTGTCTTCTAATTCAACTATTTTTGCTTTCAAGCTATCATTTTCTCTGATCAGTGCTTTTATTTCTTCCTTGAGATTAGCGTTTTCTGCTACAACCTTTTCTTGCAGCACTGTTGTCATTTACCCATTCCATATTTAGCTTCCTATCTCTTTACACTTTTATACTTACTTTGTAAACCACCTTATCTCCGTGAACGGTTACGTATAACGTAGTATAAGCTATGAAAAAGGATCCTATGTCTTAAACCTTATCACCAGGCTTAACAAATAGGTGGCCTAATACTATTAACTTTATGGGTTTACCTTCGTTATTTGCTACTATCCAAACCCCATCGCTCTCATGATCAACAATTTCTATTGGTACAAATATTACATAATTATTGTCATCAACAATCTTTATTCCAAGAGCACCCTCGTCACTTAAGCTCAGGGCTGAAGAAGGAACTTTATATGCAAATCTTTCGCCTGAAGGTAGTCTTACGTTGGCAGTTAGTCCCTGCAAGGATATCATTTTATTATTAATTACCTTTACCTCTACCCTATAAGACCCAGTTTTAGGCTCAGCAATTTTACTAATAAAACTTACTTCACCTGCCAATTCTTTTCCGTCCAGTAAACTAATTTGAGCTGTGCTGCCTAGCTCTATTTTATTTACTTCATTTTCCGAAACGTATAACACCACAAGAATTTGATCGAAATCAACCACGTCAGCTATTTTTTGCCCAGCATTAACAAAATCCCCTTCGTTTGCATTGATTTTATCAATATAACCATCTATAGGAGATTTGACTGCAGTATTTTCTAAATCCAATTCTAGCCTTTTTAGGTCAGCTTTTGCACTTTGTAACGCAGTAAAAGCTGCTTCTACTTGTATTTGTGCTCCATAGCCTGTTTTATTCAGTTTGTGAGAGGAATCATACTCAATTTCACGCTGCTTTAATAAAGCTTTGGCTTTCTGAGCTTGCTCAATCCTGTCATAATCTTCTATCTTTAACACTACATCATCTCTTTTTACCTTTTCACCATCAGGTAAATAAATAGCAATAATCTTACCACTTATTTTTGAGACAAGGCTAGCTCTATGTAAGGGATTTACTGTACCAGAAAAATTTAAATATATAGTGCGGTTTTGCGGCGCACATTCTTGAGTTTTTACTGAAAAGCTACTAGTTGCATTATCACTATGAACCGCCTGATCTTTTTTTAAAAATGCACTGCTGATAAAAAACAGTAGAATAAAAGCAATACTAGAAATGATGATTACTTTATTTCTCATCTTTAAACAATAGAATTTGTTGACTAATTTTGTTAGAAACAACTGCATAAATTTTCGAATCAGAAATGTAAGTATAATACATGCACCATTGTCACTCCATAAATAGTTTTATATGAGAACAAACACAAGATTTTCCTACAATAAGTAAGTTTTTTATTGCTAATACCAAATCTCATAAATAAATAGGCAAATAACTCACAGAACAAATGGTTTTGATCGAACTTTCCGTAATATTACGAATGAATGCACATACAGTATCCTCCAATAAACTAACAGAGTCATATATTCTATTTTTAATGAGATTGTCTTTCAAATATTGCCATAAACGCTCTACTGGATTTAACTCTGGTGAATATGGAGGTAAATAGATTAAGGTAATATTTTGTGGTATTTTTAAACCTTTGGATCTATGCCATCCTGCACAATCCACAACAAGAAATGCCTCCCTTGTTCCTAAATATTGTGACATCTGCTCAAGGAATATATTCATACAATCAGTATTGACGTTTGGTACGAATAAGCTAGAACTCTCTCGATTTCTAGGATTAACTGCACTATAGAGATAAAAGTTTTGCCTACCTAATTTTACCTTAACCTGTGTCCTAATGCCTTTTTTAAACCACCCGTGTCCAATCTTTGAATGTGTGCCAAACCGCGACTCATCGAAGAAAAATAGCTCTTTTTCGGGATACGTGACAATAGTTTCATTAAGATTTTTTTTTAAACTCTTCTTGTTTATTTTTATCCTGTTTATTGTGCACAGGCCTTGGAGTAATATACGAAAAACCTAACTTTTGCATCAGTCTATGTGCTGTAGACTTACTTACCTCAATAGAAAACATTTTCTCAATTATGATTTTTAATTTCTTAGCCGTTAGGTTGGCTCCTTCTTCTGCTATGACATTTTTAATTTCTTCTTGCTGCTTGTAGCTCAACTTCGGCTTTACTCCACGTCCTGGTTGTATTTTAAACGCATTGACTCCTCCTTCCTTAAATCTTGTAATCCACTTCATCAATGTAGTTCTAGTAATTCGGTATATTTGAGCAACTTTTGTTATTCCATATTCTTTTGCAGATATTATTGCCTGTAATCTTCTTCCTATCTCTCCTCTTATGCCGTGCTTCTTTAATTCCAGGTTACACTTATTATATAATTCTTCTCCTATTGCTTTACTTTTTCCTGCCATAACTCCCCACTAATTCTTAAATTATTCTATTTTAGAAATTTTTCTTTATTCCTCTATTTATTTTTAGGAATTGGTATTACCTATAGAGAAAATTATTCATAAGTAAAATCAATTTCTTTTCAAGTTATGGTTATACTCTTATAGCGTTTCATGGTAAAAAATAAACTAAAAATAAGCAAAGTGTTTTACAAAATGATATTACGTAATTTATTGTTTTTACTGCCGCCTGAAGTTGCTCACTCTTTGGCAATCATGGCATTAAAGAAAATACCTTATAAGAATCCTATAGAGCTACCAGAATCTTTGAGTGTGAATTTTTTTGGTAATAAGCTCAGAAGCCCCGTGGGCCTGGCTGCAGGTTTTGACAAGAATGCAGAAGTTATAAGGCCTATGCTTTCATTTGGTTTTGGGTTTATTGAAACTGGTACTGTAACTCGTAATCCACAATATGGAAACAAAAAACCAAGAATTTTTCGGTTAATTAAAGATCAAGGGGTAATTAACAGATTGGGATTTAACAATAAAGGAATAGACTATTTTCTTAAACAAATAGATGAAACCAAGCTTGATGACTGCATTTTTGGCATAAATATAGGAAAAAATAGTGCATCGAAAGACCAAATTAGTGATTATGTTGATTTAATAAAGATGGTATATGGAAAAAGCAATTATATAGTGCTGAACATCTCGTCTCCAAACACGCCTAATTTACGCAATCTGCACAATAAGCAAGAATTATCGAAATTGTTGAAATCCATAATTCTAACCCGGAAATCAATTGATAATTCCGCAATAATATTAAAAATCTCACCAGATATAGATCAGCAAACGAAAGAAAATATCGCTCAGCTTGCGTTGGAATATAAGATTGACGGATTAACAGTAAGCAACACTACGGTAAGTAGAGATAATCTGCATTCCCACCACAACGAAAGTGGCGGATTGAGTGGCAAACCACTGTTCAAACTTTCAACCGAGTTATTGGGCGATATGTACAAATTTACTAAGGGCAAAATATTATTGATAGGGTGCGGAGGAATCTCAAGTGGTGCTGATGCATATAAAAAAATAAAGGCAGGAGCCTCTTTGGTGCAGTTGTACACTGCTCTCATATACCACGGACCTCAAGTTGTAAACAAAATTAATCTAGAACTTGCAGAACTAATAAGGAGAGATGGATTTAGTAACATTAGTGAGGTGGTGGGTTGTATACATTAATTTTGGAAGTTGGTGGTATTATTTTAATAAAATAAGACTAATTCTCTGGTATAAAGGTGGTAGAAAGTGCTTTTCTTTTAAATAATGGGTATGAAGAGTTTGAATGATGCAATATCTAAGATCATTGATTATAAATTTACAAATTATGCAATATTAGAAGAGGCACTAACTCACCCAAGCGTAAATAAAAGGAATAGCAAAAACCAGATTGTAAGCTACGAAAGACTAGAGTTTTTGGGCGATAGTGTTTTGAATATGGTCGTATCTGCCATACTGTTTAAACTATTTCCTGAAGAAAAAGAAGGAGCATTGGCAAAAAGAAAGACGGATTTAGTTTGTGGCAACACCATTGCTAATGTTGCTAAAGAAATAAAATTAGGCAGCTTTATCATCATGAATAATAGTGAACGCTGCAATGGAGGAAGATGTAATCTAAAAAATTTAGAAAACTCGCTTGAAGCACTAATAGGTGCAATTTATATTGATGGCGGACTTGAAAATGTTGAAAAATTTATTACCCAATATTGGGAAAAGCTAGCTAAAAGCATGCTTGACCCCCCTCAAGATCCTAAAACCTCACTGCAAGAGTGGACTCAGAAAAACAAATTGCCTTTACCAGAGTATGAGCTTGTAAAACAAACTGGACCAGCACACAATCCTGAATTTACTATATCAGTTTGCATAGAAGATTATGGTAAAGTTTCTGCATGTGCTTCTAGTAAAAAGATTGCTGAACAAAAAGCTGCTGAGTTGATGCTAGAAAAAATTGGAAAAGACGCTTCAGTTTAGGCAAAATAGGCATTAATAGACTTCTTTCAAAATTCATATAAGGAGCTCAAAATTGTGGATAGCAGCAATCAAATTAAATCTTAAACCAAAACGTTTTCGTCGGTTTCTATGTCTATCGGAAATGATTTTAAACCTTTTCAATTATTGCCCTTTGGATCATAAGTGTTCTGTTCTCTTTTTGTAACCGTTCACGGAGATAAGGTGGTTTACAAAGTAAGTATAAAAGTGTAAAGAGATAGGAAGCTAAATATGGAATGGGTAAATGACAACAGTGCTGCAAGAAAAGGTTGTAGCAGAAAACGCTAATCTCAAGGAAGAAATAAAAGCACTGATCAGAGAAAATGATAGCTTGAAAGCAAAAATAGTTGAATTAGAAGACAAATTGGGCTTAAATTCGCAAAATTCATCGCTGCCACCATCACGAGATATATATCGTAAGAAAGCAAAAAAGAAAAGTGATAAAAAACCAGGAGGTCAGCCAGGACATAAGGTGCATAAGCGTGAATTAATGGCTGCAGACGAGGTAGTGAGATGCACAATTGATACAATTTGTATGTGTGGAGGTAAGATTACTTTAGAAGATGAAATTATTCATCAGAAGGCAGAGTTGCCAGAAATTAAGCCAATTGTAACTGAGTACAGGTTGCAAAGAGGACATTGTAGAGTATGTAATAAAAGAATTACAGCAAATTTACCCGAAGGTGTTGCAAGAGATTTTCTAGGACCCAATGCTAAAACAGTTATAAGCAGCCTTAGCGGCTTTTTTATTAACTCAAAAAGAGAGGTACAGCAAATTTTGGGCAGTATTTTTAATCTAAATATAAGCCTTGGTTTAGTCTCAAATACTGAACGCAGGGTATCGAAGAAGTGTGCATCTGAATATGAGAAAATGAAGGAAGAGTTGCAAGGAAGCGAGTATTTGCATATAGACGAAACAGGGCACAGAAATCAAGGAAAGAGAGGCTGGAGTTGGGTAATAACAAACAAAGCGTTGACACTTCTGAAGGTAAGCGAGTCTCGTGGTAAGAAGGTGTTGAAGAGTTTACTGCCAGAATATGATGGTATATTTGTGAGCGATAGATACGCTGTATACAATTACTTCAATCGTGAAAATAGACAGATATGTTGGGCACATCTGGCAAGAGATTTTGAGAGATTTGCCCATAGTAAAAATGTTGAAGTGAGCAAAATTGGCCAAGCACTAAAATCGCTCAGCAATAAGGTGTTTGTAGTAGATAAGGCAAAAAAACAAAATTTGATAGATAATTTGAGATTTTATCGACTGGTGCGAAAAATTCGGAAAAGGGTAAAACATTTTTTACGTAAAATGACGAGGGTTGCAAATAGCACTCAAGCTTCAAGAATGGCCGCTAAGATGTTACGATCTGAGGATATGATGTGGAAGTTTTTAAGAAAACCTGAAGTGATAGAAACAACTAATAACCTTGCAGAACGGCAAATTAGACGGTACGTAATTTATCGTAAAAACAGCTTTTTCACCTGGTCAGAACGTGGAGAAAGATTCGTGGAAAGAATGTTGTCGATATTTTTGACATCACGTCTAAATGGCCAGAACCCCTTTCAAAAGCTACAGAATCTAGTAGCTGTCACTGCTTAGTTCTTTAATTCATTCTCACAATCCGTGAACGGTTACCTTCCTTGAGTAATATTGTAGAAGTGATGAGTTCTGGTGGTGTGTCTTGAGTATACTCTATGGTCACCTCTGCAATGGAGCTGTTTTCTGTGCGCTGAATAACACCAGTACTGCTATCAACTATATAGTCTATACTTGGCTGATAAGTTGTCTGTCCTGTAAAAACTTTTACGTTTTTAATAGTGGTATGATCAAGCTTTATTTCGCCATCAGAAGTGAAAAATTTTTCTACTTTATGGCTACTTCCCCAATTTCCATCACCACTTCCCCAGGCAAGATGTATCGGTTGCTCTTTTATACTTGCTGCTATTGCTGCTCGACCTGATTGGGTGAGAATTGACATTTGAAAGTTTGACTCCTGTATTATATATATTCACCAAAATTACAAAAACTGTTCAGTTTTTTTGAAAAAAAGTTCTTCTTTTTTTTAACTATAGAGATTTTTGTTGACTAATTTGTAATTCATCTTAGATATAGAATGTTCTATATTGCGAGGTATGATCAGTTTTTATCCTAGTCAAGAGTTTTGGGAAAGTAGTTTAGAAATTCCTGTACTTAGTCTACTTAATGACTTTAAAAACCAGAATGTACGCGAGAGTTGGCTCAATTCTCTTTCAGGTAAGCAGTTAAGCGTTATTTTTAACCATTGTTTTAAAGATAAACAAAATGAGCAATTGTTTAAAGACCATGAGCTTTGGAAATGCGATGACATCTCAACTCAACAAAAACGTAAAATGCTTATCAGTATTTCCGAATCTTTGTTTAATTATTATTTAGTTAATCGTTTCAGTCGTGCAAAATCAGAAACAACTATAGTTGAAGTAGCACAATCTGTGTTAAGTCAAGATCTTCTAAAATCATTCCTGCTACAAAATAACAAGCATGATAAAAAGTCCCTATTGTTTACTCTTTTTATAACTAATAATAACTTGTTAAAACAGATTTTCCACTTTAATCAAGTACAGAAAAAAGGTTTTTTACCTTTTGTATTAAAAAATCCTCCAAGACAAAAGCCTACTTCATTTAAGGATTTTTTATCAAAGGATACAATACAAGCAATATTAAAACAACACGATCTTTCCGAAAATGATAATTTTGAAAGTCAGTTTCAAGAACTCTTTTACTATCAAAATTGTATTTACTTATTTATACGCCGTGCTAGTAAAGATGAGGATTTGGTAATGAGTTCAAATAAAGTAATTCACGGTTACAAACCTGGTCGGATTATTATTGATTTTGCTTTAAATGCTAATCAGGTAAATTTATCCATTCAAAATTTTGATCAAGGGTTAAAAATAGCAAATAGAATAGCAAGCTGTTATTTTGAATGTGAGTGCTCATTTACTGACATGCAAAGCCAAAATACAGCAGCACAAGTGGGTACTTTCTTGCATGGGTGCGTAAAACAATATGTTCCTGATATTCACCTATTTGAATTGAAATTTGGTCCACCTAAATCTAAAACTTACCTTACGTTAAACACAGATAATATTGAAGAATGGCTGCAAAAAATAGAGCCTTCTGTTGGTAGTGTACTACACGATGTTTCTCTTGTTCAACATGTAAAAGTATTATTCAAAAGTAAAAAAGTTACTCTATCCTTTCAAGTAGATATGCACAATATAGCAGTTGATTATTCAGAACATGTTCTCAATAAAAAAGAACGAGAAGATTTCAAGTCTTTAATTAGGGATAGTTATGGAATTACCGTTTTGTCAAGAACACTCTCAAGACAGAGAAATAATTGATACTATTTTAATAAATAGATCCTGGAAAAATCCTAGTGAAAATTATATAAGAGCTGCAGAATATCTAAGTAAGCTTGGTTTTGTTAAGCTTGAGAAGTATTATTTTGTTATTTGTGCTAATAGCTTAGATCTAGATTTTCTAGATGTACATGATCCTTATTGTAAAAATGAGATTATAATTGCCCATGATTTCAATGAAGATTGTGATGATCTAGCTTGCGAAGATTGTGATCGTGATATTTTTCCTGATACTTATAAAAAGCAACGTTATCTTGTGCTTTCAATTAAACTAGATATAGGAAAGATAGTGAATTGGTTTGAAAAGCTGTTGATTGGACTCATGTGGGAAAAAGCGATAGAAGGGATATATCATATAAGTTTTAAAAGTAAAATAATAAGCGTTATCATACCAGCTCTGTGTACAGATAAATCATATTTAACTATAGATAGATTAAGAACTAATACTACTGTTCTCATAACCATTGGAAAGGTAGATCTTAAGCTATTATTAAATCTATATACTGTTCCTATGGCTGATTTAATTTGTGAACATCGGACCTTAAACGAAGTGCTAAATGAAGCAGTTGCAAAAGGAGTACCAGAGCTATTACCGAATGTTTCTTTTCAAGCATTTCCTTATGTTCCACTGCAAAAAACAACTCTCCCAGAAAAAAAGATACTGCGGTTAAAAGTTGTAGATAATACTGTTTATGTTAATGACGTTGAAATTATAGGCAAACAAGCAACTTCAAGCATCCGCATCTTTAGAGTGTTACTTAAACAATTTTTACGTGATTTTGAAGCAGATGAAGAATATAAATTTCTTAGTATTGTCCAAATAGCAGACAGTTTAGGTATTGAGGACCCAGAACAACAAGTGCGCAGACCGCTCAATAGGATGCAAAAAACAATAGCAGAAAAGTTAGCTAGCACCTTGGGACTGAATATTAAACGCGATGATGTGATACAAGCGTCTAATTGGTCAGGGATTACATGTCAAGAGTACGGCTACCGGCTTAATCCATCTACCATTAACTTAAGTGCTAGCTAGCCCTATTGCTAAAAACAGTCTAATGGTAACATAACTTTAACGCGCCTGTTATTTCTTGGTACTTCTTTTTCACGGAATTTTATATAACCTTCAGTAACTAATACCAATTCCTAAAAATAAATAGAGGAATAAAGAAAAATTTCTAAAATAGAATAATTTAAGAATTAGTGGGGAGTTATGGCAGGAAAAAGTAAAGCAATAGGAGAAGAATTATATAATAAGTGTAACCTGGAATTAAAGAAGCACGGCATAAGAGGAGAGATAGGAAGAAGATTACAGGCAATAATATCTGCAAAAGAATATGGAATAACAAAAGTTGCTCAAATATACCGAATTACTAGAACTACATTGATGAAGTGGATTACAAGATTTAAGGAAGGAGGAGTCAATGCGTTTAAAATACAACCAGGACGTGGAGTAAAGCCGAAGTTGAGCTACAAGCAGCAAGAAGAAATTAAAAATGTCATAGCAGAAGAAGGAGCCAACCTAACGGCTAAGAAATTAAAAATCATAATTGAGAAAATGTTTTCTATTGAGGTAAGTAAGTCTACAGCACATAGACTGATGCAAAAGTTAGGTTTTTCGTATATTACTCCAAGGCCTGTGCACAATAAACAGGATAAAAATAAACAAGAAGAGTTTAAAAAAAAATCTTAATGAAACTATTGTCACGTATCCCGAAAAAGAGCTATTTTTCTTCGATGAGTCGCGGTTTGGCACACATTCAAAGATTGGACACGGGTGGTTTAAAAAAGGCATTAGGACACAGGTTAAGGTAAAATTAGGTAGGCAAAACTTTTATCTCTATAGTGCAGTTAATCCTAGAAATGGAGAGAGTTCTAGCTTATTCGTACCAAACGTCAATACTGATTGTATGAATATATTCCTTGAGCAGATGTCACAATATTTAGGAACAAGGGAGGCATTTCTTGTTGTGGATTGTGCAGGATGGCATAGATCCAAAGGTTTAAAAATACCACAAAATATTACCTTAATCTATTTACCTCCATATTCACCAGAGTTAAATCCAGTAGAGCGTTTATGGCAATATTTGAAAGACAATCTCATTAAAAATAGAATATATGACTCTGTTAGTTTATTGGAGGATACTGTATGTGCATTCATTCGTAATATTACGGAAAGTTCGATCAAAACCATTTGTTCTGTGAGTTATTTGCCTACTTATTTATGAGATTTGGTATCAGTCTCCTCTTCCTGTCATCCCAGTGCGTGACACTGGGATCTAAATTTTATGAAAAACTATTATATTTATATACTTGCAAGTAGACACAATAAGGCTCTATATATAGGTGTTACGTCGAATTTAATTAAACGAATTTGGGAGCATAAGAACAAGGTTATTCCCGGTTTTACGTCGAAATATAATGTACAAAAATTAGTTTATTTTGAAGAATTTCAAGACGTAGATTCGGCTCTTAATAGAGAAAAACTTCTAAAAAGTTGGAGAAGGGAATGGACAATCAATTTAGTTGCAAGAAAAAACCCAAATTGGTATGATTTATATTACGAAATTACTAAGTGAGATCCCAGTGTCACGCACTGGGATGACGAGAGAGGAGACCTGGAATAACAAGAAAGTGCTCCATCTCAATAGCGCAATGTTCATACGATTGTAGATTCATTCGCGGTATCTCATCAGCTAACAAGCAGCGGAATGACGGTTGTCGGTAAATCTTTTAGCTATAGAAGTTAACTTTGCAGTTAACTTCTACAGCGTTTCAAGGTATAGTTTTTATAATAAAGTGCTCGAATATACATGAAAACCATTTTAGCTGTTGAAACAAGCTGCGATGAAACTGCAGTAGCGATTGTAAATAGTGACAAGCAAGTCCTTGCTCACGAAATTCTCTCCCAAGCAGAACACAAAAAACGCGGTGGGGTGATCCCTGAAATAGCCTCACGTGCTCATATGGAGCATTTAAGTGGTCTAATAAAAAGCGCCGTGGAAAAATCTAACCTTAACTTTTGTGATCTCAATGCAATTGCAGCAACATCAGGACCAGGACTCATAGGTGGATTAATAGTTGGTACAATGATGGCTAAAGCAATTGCACATGTAGCACAAAAACCGTTCATTGCAGTGAATCACTTAGAAGCGCATGCATTAGTTATTAGGTTACTGCATGAGGTGAAATTTCCGTTTTTAGTCCTACTAATATCAGGTGGTCACTGTCAATTTTTAATTGCACAGGATGTAGGTAAATATATTAAACTCGGGGAGACACTTGATGACTCGTTAGGAGAAGCATTTGATAAAGTTGCTAAGATGCTGGGTTTAAGCTATCCCGGAGGGCCATTAATTGAAAAGTTAGCTAAAAAAGGCAATGGTGCAAGATTTAAACTGCCAAGGGCGATGATAAAACGTTCTGGATGTAACTTTTCGTTTTCTGGAATCAAGACAGCAGTAAAAAACTTAGTGCAGAAACTCGAAATGAGCGAGCAAGATGTGTGTGATGTGTGTGCTTCGTTTCAAGAGTGTATTAGTGACATACTGCTGGACAGGGTTAGTAATGCGATTATTATGGCCGAATCTTTAAATATCAAAATCAATGACTTTGTGATTACCGGCGGAGTTGCAGCAAATAATTTTTTGAGAGAAAAACTGAAAGAACACATAAACTTAAACATATTTTTCCCCCCTAATAATCTATGTACAGACAATGCAGTAATGGTTGGATGGGCAGGAATTGAAAGGTTACAGAAGAATTATATAGATCCACTTAATTTTGCACCAAGACCTAAGTGGGAGTTAGAAAGTTATTAAAAACTCTCAATTCTGAATTATAGCTAAAGTGACTTAGGTTTACCGACGATTTGAAAAACGACAAATTCGTCATTCCGCTACTCGTTAGCGGAATCTATGCCGAGATACCGCGAATGAATCGCGGTATGACGTAGGGAAAACCTTAGCTATAGGCAATGAAGGAAATATTAACTATACTTCTTTTTACCATTGTTTATATTTCCTATTCACATATATTAATATTTTACTCACTTAAAGTAAGCTAACTGCCGTTATTAATATTTTTGTAATAAAAATTGTATATGGTGCATGTAATCAAATTAAGAGGAAGATTGTGGAAATTACGCCATCAATAAAAAAAGAATTGAAGCAAAGTACTCTATATATTTGCCTAGAAAAATGCAAAAGTGCATTTTGGTTTATCTTTTGGTTTAGTGCGGGAATCAATTTATTAATGTTATTCCTACCACTTTATACCTCTCAAGTGCTTGATCGGGTGATATCGAGCGAAAGTGTATCAACACTAACTATGCTGACAATTATCACTTTATCTGCATTTGCATGTTCTGCAATGCTTGAAACTTGTCGATATTTAGCCATGGCGAAAATAGGTGACTGGATTGATAAAACTGCAACACCAGATCTGATAGTAAGGTCAATTAGATTAACATCAGTGCAGAGCTCAACTTCAAGTGGTGAAGCAATACGAGATCTCGGGGTAATAAAAAATTTCATCACAGGAAATGGTATATTCTCACTGTTTGATACTCCATGGTCGTTAATTTACCTTGTTGTGATTTTCATGATACATACCTCCACGGGGTTTATAGCTATTGCTGGAATCATTATATTAGTCTCTATGGCAATATGGAATGAACTTGCCACTAAACGAATATTACAAGAAACCAACGAAGAAACTATACGGAATATCAATGCTATAGATGTTGCAACAAGAAATGCAGAAGTGGTTGAAGCTATGGGCATGTCAGAATTCATAGTCTCTGATTGGTGTAAACGAAATGATCAGAATCGAGCAATGCAAATTAAAGCACAAAATCGCTCTAATGTAATTACTGGAATCACTAAGTTTTTGCGCTCAACTCTGCAAATATCAGTAATTGGAACAGGTGCATTACTTGCAATCACAGCTCATAAGACTGCTGGTAGCATCATCGCTGCTTCAATTTTAATGGGTAGAGTATTAGCACCATTTGACGCTGCGGTTCATACTTGGAAGTTTTTAAATCAGGCTAGAATGTCATATGGAAGGCTACAAAGACTTATATTAACATCGCCAAAAAGAGAGCAAACGATGGCTCTACCAGAACCTGAAGGAAAATTGGAATTTGATAGAGTATTTTTTACTCCTTATGGAAGCAATAAGCCAACAGTAAAAGGAATATCATTTATTATAGAACCAGGGGACGTAGTAGGTGTGATTGGTGCAAGTGCTTCTGGTAAATCCACTATCGCAAAATTAACTGTTGGTGTATGGAAGCCAATATCTGGTGTAGTCAGACTAGATGGCGCTGATGTATATACTTGGAATCGAGAAAATTTTGGTAATTATGTTGGCTACTTACCTCAAGATATTGAGTTATTTAACACTAGTGTCAAAGCTAATATTGCTCGCATGAGACCAGATCCAAATCCTGAAGAAATAATCAAAGCAGCAAAAATTGCAGGAATACATGAACTAATACTAAGCTTACCAAATGGATATGATACAACAATAGGAGGTCCTGGAGGAGTAACGCTCTCTGGCGGCCAAAAACAGCTTCTTGGACTTGCCAGAGCTTTTTATGGTCACACAAAACTTTTAGTACTTGATGAACCAAACGCTAACTTAGATAGCAATGGAGAGGCATGCTTAATTAATGCAATTGGCATTGCAAGAAAGCAAAATACTACTACTGTTATCATCACTCACAAGCTACCGTTATTGTCCGTAGTTGATAAGGTGATCCTCATGTCAGATGGTGTCATTTACGCTATGGGACCAAAAGATGAGATTTTGAGCAAATTAGTTGCTCCATCATCAAATACCAAAGAAGATGAGCGCTCTTCAGCAAATGGTTAGTTTACTTACACTAAATTCTGTATCTGAAATAACAACTGTTCCAGTATTACTAGAAATGTTTACCATTAGAAATAATATTACAAGAATAGTAAATAGATTAATAACTCCTATTAATTAAAGTTAATCGGCAGATAGTGTATATTTCTAATTAATGAGTTTTCTTAATTTATTAATTAAATAGCTTAACATTAGTAGTGATTTTATAAAAAATTATAATATAAATAATGTTGCTGCGAAAATTTATAACAATATTTCCCTCTAACGTTTAATGAATTTCAATAAATTGCCTTTTTAATTCTAGATAAGTATATGCTTTGTTAATATGTTTAGTTCAAAATCCAAAAGTAAGTTTATGCTTTCTATTGGAGAAGAAGGCATAATGTTACTATATTTTAAAAATAATACTTTAAATAAAAGGTATTTTGTTAAGGGCAAAAACGATAAAGCAGTTTCCGATTTAATTTCATGTCTTTCATCAGACAAAAAAGCACCTTTATACCTGGTGCTTAATCATGCAGATCAAAATTACTCGCTACAGTTTATTACAAGGGCAAACAAGATTAGTGCCTATCTATCAGCAAAAACAAAGATGGAGCATTTTTCTCGTAATAATGACATAAGTTCAGTTTTTTTGGTTGAGAAGCCAAACAAATTCAATCAAAACTGGTGCTATCTTCTTGTTTCATCAAAAGCAAAGCATTTAGTAGAATATTGGTTGAATGTGTTTATTGAGATAGGCTCCAACTTTAAGGGAATATTAATGTTTCCTATAGAAATAAGTAATATAACAAAAAAGATTCTACATAAAGATCCTAATAATTGGAAAATTATAGTTGCTGCAACTAAAACGGGAGGCTATAGACAAGTGGTTCTTAAAGAGAATAAAATGATATTTACGCGTTTAGTACCATTTACTAATGATAATTTACCAGGAATTATTGCTGGTGGAATATATCAGGAAGTGCAAGATACTATTCGATCCTTAACTAAGTTTGGGTTTGAAAAAAATAACCCTATCGACCTTTGCATCATAGTGTCAGAAGATATTAAAGCTAGTTTATCAGTCATAAATTTTTCAGAGAACAGTGTGAACATATTAACTCCATATGAGTTAGGCAAACTATTAGGAGCAGAACTAGCTATAAGTGAAAAAGATAACTTTTGCGATACCATAATTTTGTTTCACAGCTTTAAGAATAAATTAGCAGCTATTTTTAATACAAAGGAAACTAAAGAATTTTATCTATTCAATTATCTTGATTTAAACTCTCCTCAAATTTTTCTATACTTCGCTTTGGTTTTAGTTGTAATTAACGCCCTTTGTTTGCTAAATTTGTATTCAAACTTCAGTGTCGCTGATAATTTATCCGCAAAGCAGAGCACCTTAAATAACCAATTAACAAAACTTAGCCAAAGCTATAATGTAAAAAAAATAGATGAAGTTTATGATTTTATTAATATCAATAATATTTTATCAAAAATAGAATACTCTCCTCTTACACAAGTTAAGTATGTAGAAAAGTTAAAAGTACCAGGTATAGAGCTTCGATCATTTGAATGGAATTATAATGAGGCAAAAAGTTATATTACCACAACTTTAAGGTTTAATTTTCGATCCGGTAAAAATATTTCCTATCAATACGAGAAACTACGAAAAAATTTAAACGATAATTTTCGTACCTATGACATTAATATTTCTAACTTACCTGCTGCTAAAGGGCAAAATCTATCTATTGATGTTGAAATAGGAGAGGCAATGTAGATTAATGACTATCTCTCAATTAAAAAGAAAAGCTACAATTCAGTTTATATCGTATTTGTTATTATCTGTTGGATTAATAGGGTTATTAACATATGTTGTTATCTATAACGAAAAGGTTTATAATAAAAACCAAATTGCGATTGATAAAATACGTTCTATTAATTTACAGATTACTGGAATTCAAAAAAAGGAAGTTGTTCTAAATAAAAACCTAGATTTATGGAAAAAAATTTCTTCTTCAAATTTACACAGTAGCAGATACATTGCAAATTTAAATTTCGAGCTTAGCAGGTTATATAAAAAGTACTATATATTAGAACCTGAAATATCAATTTCTATACCCGAAGAAGTTGAGCTCCACAACAAAAGTGAACGCACAAAAGTAATAAAAAGTGAAGTGGTCCTAAATTTAAGTTCAATCAGCGATAAGCATATTTTTTTATTTCTACAGTCTATTCCAAATCTGCCCGGTTATGTTATGATCAAATCTCTTATTTTAAACAAGCAGAGAAATATTGATGCTGCAACTATGAATCAAATTTTGAATGGTAATATGATAGAGATAGTGAGAGTTAATATAGTCTTTGATTGGTATACTATATTAAGTAGATAAGGTGATGAACATAAAGCTGTTTTTTATTTTTACGCTACTCATTTCCAATGTTAATGCATATTGCAGTTGTGAAGATATCATAGAAAGCATAGAAATTTGTAAGGAGTATTCTTGCCGACAATATATTGGCAATGAAGATTTTATTGAGCATAAAATATTAGGATTAAATAGTGGAAATTTATGCGTATATATAGAAAAACAAGGTGATGATGAAATGGTTTGTCATCATTCTCAGTATGGAATGATGATAGAAAAAAGATATTTTGAAAGTATTCTTAAAGTTGGCAATCAAGAAATCGATGATTTTATTGATATAGCAAATTTGCGTGCAAAAGAGTGTTTCTTTATTAACAATCAAAAACTAAGCTATACAGATCGGGACGATATAATAAGAGAAGCAGTGGAAAGTGACTTTGACGTTTTGTCACAATATAGTAACGTAAAAAGCATTTTTTTTGATGAAGAGCCAGTTAATAGAATGGTCAATGAAATGGAAAAGTTCAATTTACGGTCTTCAAGAGCTGCAAAAGAGGAGGTATCAGATAATTTCAACTGTAAGGTAGTGAGTTTAGACTCAATTTTATATCTTTCTTCCGATACATGGAAAATATGGGTAAATGGAAAGCTGTTTATAAATACTAAGGACTTAAAGGTGCACTCAGTCACTGAAAATTGTGTGACTTTTGTATGGGCCGTAGATCAAAAAGCAATAAAAAAGCATGCGAATGATTCTCAAAATGTATATCTTGGACATGGGAGTGTTATGTTTACGCTTTATCCAAAACAAAAATTTGACTTGGATAGCTTATCTATTAAATAATTTAGTATATAGCCAAAGTGACTTAGGTTTACCGACAATTTGAAAAACCGTCATCCCGCTGCTCGTTAGCGGGATCTCAACATAGATACCGCGGGTGGGTAGCTATATATGCGCTTGTAGCTCAGTTGGATAGAGCGTTGCTCTCCGGAGGCAAAGGCCGTGGGTTCGAATCCCTCCAAGCGCACTTTTAATTAAATTTGACAATAGTACTTTCACATAAGATAATAAAGGGATTTATTTAGAGCATAATTATGTCTGGTGGTACCATAAACAAAGTCATATTAGTTGGTAATTTAGGAAAAGATCCTGAAATTAGGACTACACAAAATGGAAAAGAGATGGCAAGTTTTTCAATAGCCACGTCTGAAAGTTGGACTGACAAACTTTCCGGTATGCGCTCTGAAAAGACAGAATGGCATAATATTGTAATTTTTAGTGAAGGATTAGTAAAAATCGTCAAAGATTTTGCACGCAAAGGCAGTAAAGTTTATGTTGAAGGTTCTTTGAGAACTAGAAAATGGACTGACCAAAACGGTAGTGAAAGATACACAACAGAGGTGGTTCTATATAATTTTAATAGCGCTCTTACTCTCTTGGATTCGCGGCCAAATTCCGATTACAAGCCAAGTGAATACAAGCAAAATGAAACAGAACAAAAAAATAAGCACGAAAGTTTTGACAACGATATAAAAGATGAACTAATCGACGATGAAATACCATTTTAACAATTTAAATTGAAATTTACATTTTTATGGACTGCTTGTGTTACTCCTTTTAATTGCAATGGGGATGACATAGATTACCGCAGTTTGCAGCGTTTACTTACAATACAAGCTGAAGCTGAAAATGGCGTAGTGTTACTGGGTAGCACAGGTGAAGGCCTATCGCTTACTGATTCTGAAAAGTGTACATTAGTTGAATTTGTATGTAAGCTAAAATTAAATACGAAAATTATAATTGGTGTACCAGGAGTGAATCTATATCAAACTCTTGAATGGCTTGATTTTTGCAAGGGTATGCCTATTCATGGCTATCTAATGACAACTCCCATTTATGCAAAGCCCGGAATTATGGGGCAGACTTTATGGTTTGAAAAGCTGCTTGAGAAAGCACATGTGCCGGCTATGTTTTACAATATTCCATCGAGAGCAGGAGTGAGTCTTCACGCTGAAACTGTACGCAACTTATCCAGCCACGAAAAATTTTGGGCTATCAAAGATTCAAGTGGCACCGTTGATACTTTAGCTCAGTATAAGAAAGTTGCTCCAAATATTGAGGTCTTTTGCGGAGATGATAATATGATATCCGATATGGCCGCTTATGGTTCGGCTGGTCTGGTTTCCGTTGCTTCCAATGTTTGGCCACATGTAGCACATGAATATGTTAAGCAATGCCTACTGTCATTCCAGCACGTAACTAGAAAAAAAACAACTCCTCAAATGACAGGAAATGACATGAAAAGTTCAACAGATATCTGGCAACAAGCTTGCAAAGCTCTATTTATTGCCAGCAACCCAATACCCACTAAAGCACTTTTGCATGATATTGGTCTTATAGAACATCAAACTGTCCGCCTACCACTCAGCACAGAAGACTTGCCTTCTGTTGAAAAATTGAGGCAAGCCAATAAAATGATTCTTGGATGGAAAGAACTGACTAATGACTAGGGCTAGGAACACAACCTGCACTAGCACCATTAACTTTCACACCGCTGTCAACCGAGCTACCTGGTTGTTCTCCACTTTCAGTTTCTATTTTCAAATTGCTTATTCTTTCAAAGTGATCCTCTAATTCTTTTACAAACTGGTTTTCTTCTAAAAGGCTAAGATACTCCTTTTCACCCTGTTCCTTATCTATAGGCTTTTTGCGGGTGGCGTATGTTGAACACTTTCTTCCAGTACTTGCTTTGCCCTCACATTCTCTTTCTTTTTGGTGATCTATAGAATTATGACCATTTACACCATCAACTCTCATGCCATGGCCGATCATACCTGGCGGTGGAGAAGAAGGGCATTTAGTTTTGCTATCAGGACCAGGATGGTCACTTGGTGGTGTTGGTGGAGAAGAAGAGCGTTCAGTTATTGCACTAAAAAGTGACATAATAACTTTACATGCTACTGCAGCTAAGACGGCTATAGCTAGGGGCGATTCAAGGCCAAGGGCAGCTAAACCTGCTCCAACTCCAAAAGAAACAACAGCCCCTGCTATAAGAGGTAAAACACACTTACTCAATTTATCAAACAATTCAGCTTTTTCATTTATCTTTTTTTTGGTCATATATATTACCGTATATTTTATCGAGAGAGCTTCTATCTATAAGCAATAAAATGCCAACAAGCGTACACGCAACTAGCGGGAGCATAGAGCCAATCATCCCCCCTGCGATCAAAGGCGGTAAACTAGGACAATATTTAAGAGCTGTGATACTAGCTATAAGCCCTACAGACCCTATGGCTATTGCTGCATATGATGCAAACTTTTTTAGGTTTACCGACGATTTGAAAAACGACAAATTCGTCATTCCGCTACTAGTTAGTGGAATCTATGCTGAGATACTGCGAATAAATCGCGGTATGACGTGTTGCTTGGGTCAGCTATAGGACCTGTACCAGCACCATGACCTTACCCAGAAAAAATGGAGAGAAAGAAAGGAGTTTTTTTGTGGTAATCCAATCAATCCGTAACCGTTCACAGATTTCCACTTAATTCTTCAATCTCACTAATAGAAAGGCCTGTAAACTTGACAATAGTGTTGACATCAACATTATTAGCCAGCATTGCTTTTGCGACTTCAATTTTCCCTTCAATTTTCCCTTCAATTTTCCCTTCAATTTTCCCTTCAATTTTCCCTTCAATTTTTCCTTTCTCTATACCTTTTTGTATACCTTTCTCTTCAGCAAGATCAAGTCTGTATTCAAGAATGGCTTCTTCTTTCCGTAGATCCATTATTCTTTCTTCGTAAGCTACTAAATCTTTTTCGTTCCAACGAAACTTGTCTAATTCATCATATGCTAGCTTTATTATTGGCGCTTTTTCTGCTATCTCTTTTAAGTCCTCTTCTGTTGTTTCTTCTGCGTATTTAAAAAAGAAACACCACCTTTCTACTATACTTTCTAACTGCTCTACTTTACTTTTTGAAAATTTGGGCAATTCTATAAAGATAAATTGAAAATCTTTTAAGTAATGGCCGTTAGTTTTTATATCACGTATATTGTGAGTAGAAATATAATCAACTTCTTCGGGAAGTAAGTTACAATTTGATATAGCAATAAAGAAGACTTTCTTTAAATCAATGTAGTTGCCAGATTTATCTAATTGTCTTGAGTAGGCTTTAGCGGCATATAATTGAGCGCGTTTTTCGAAGCCCTTGTCTCTAGCGAGCTGCATTTCTGCTATATATCTATTTCCATGAGAATCCTTGCAGAGAACATCAACAATACTTTGTTTATCAGAGGCAACTTCGGGATCCATAATAGTGCTAAGAAACTCAACTTCTTGTATTGCATTTATCTCAGTAAACCCTAAAATATCGTTCAAAAAGTGGATCAGGATATTCTTATTTTTTTCCGTTCCAAGTGCGTCCAGAGAAGGCAAGTATTGTTCAGTAGGAGATAGACCTACCAGGATAAAAGTCGGAATCCTGTAGCTTGGGTAGCAGCATGGAGGGAAACCAAAATGTTGAAGCCTACCGACAACATTATCGTAGGATAATGGCGAATTACCAGGCCGTAGCGAAAGCGAATACACAGATTGCCTCGAAAGGAATATTCTGAAGGTCGAGCCATCTTGGTACTGGCGAAGACAGAATAGACCAGACGAAAAACGAATGAAACGATAGGTCTACTTCAGCGGGGTGTTATACCAAATCTCATAAATAAATAGGCAAATAACTCACAGAACAAATGGTTTTGATCGAACTTTCCGTAATATTACGAATGAATGCACATACAGTATCCTCCAATAAACTAACAGAGTCATATATTCTATTTTTAATGAGATTGTCTTTCAAATATTGCCATAAACGCTCTACTGGATTTAACTCTGGTGAATATGGAGGTAAATAGATTAAGGTAATATTTTGTGGTATTTTTAAACCTTTGGATCTATGCCATCCTGCACAATCCACAACAAGAAATGCCTCCCTTGTTCCTAAATATTGTGACATCTGCTCAAGGAATATATTCATACAATCAGTATTGACGTTTGGTACGAATAAGCTAGAACTCTCTCGATTTCTAGGATTAACTGCACTATAGAGATAAAAGTTTTGCCTACCTAATTTTACCTTAACCTGTGTCCTAATGCCTTTTTTAAACCACCCGTGTCCAATCTTTGAATGTGTGCCAAACCGCGACTCATCGAAGAAAAATAGCTCTTTTTCGGGATACGTGACAATAGTTTCATTAAGATTTTTTTTTAAACTCTTCTTGTTTATTTTTATCCTGTTTATTGTGCACAGGCCTTGGAGTAATATACGAAAAACCTAACTTTTGCATCAGTCTATGTGCTGTAGACTTACTTACCTCAATAGAAAACATTTTCTCAATTATGATTTTTAATTTCTTAGCCGTTAGGTTGGCTCCTTCTTCTGCTATGACATTTTTAATTTCTTCTTGCTGCTTGTAGCTCAACTTCGGCTTTACTCCACGTCCTGGTTGTATTTTAAACGCATTGACTCCTCCTTCCTTAAATCTTGTAATCCACTTCATCAATGTAGTTCTAGTAATTCGGTATATTTGAGCAACTTTTGTTATTCCATATTCTTTTGCAGATATTATTGCCTGTAATCTTCTTCCTATCTCTCCTCTTATGCCGTGCTTCTTTAATTCCAGGTTACACTTATTATATAATTCTTCTCCTATTGCTTTACTTTTTCCTGCCATAACTCCCCACTAATTCTTAAATTATTCTATTTTAGAAATTTTTCTTTATTCCTCTATTTATTTTTAGGAATTGGTATTAGTAACGGCATGGCAATGAGGACATACAAAGCAACTGGAGAAGCCCTCCTCATCCCAAGGAGAAATACCTTGGAGAGGTAGGTTCTATAACTGGAAAACAGGAAGTGAACTGAAGATGAGAGGGTGGCAGATGGGTGCGTAGTAGTGAAGAAGTGAGGTAACGCTCATGGAGCAAAGGCACCCTGCTAGTAGAAATCTTTTAACAAAAGGAAGGTAAAGGTAAAAATGATAAAAATGCCAATAAAATTACAAGACCTGAGAAGAAAGATATATATCAAAGCGAAAGCAGAACCGGAATGGCGATTCTGGGGAATCTATGTTCACGTCTGTAAGATGGAGACACTGGAAGAAGCATATAAGCTAACAAAGAAGAGTAATGGGGCACCAGGAATAGATGGGATGACATTCGAATCGATAGAGGCAGAAGGCTTAGAAAAGTATCTTCAACAAATAAGACACGAACTAATAACCAAGACCTATAGCCCAAATAGGAACCGGAGGAAGGAAATACCAAAATCTGGAGGAAAATTCAGAAAGTTGAACATACCCTGCATCCGGGATAGAATAGTGCAAACAGCACTGAAGCTAATACTTGAACCGATATTCGAATCAGACTTCCAAAAAGGATCATACGGGTATAGACCTAAGCGTAATGCGCATGAAGCAGTACAAAAAGTAACGGAAGCAGCAATCAAAGGCAATACAAAAGTAATTGACGTAGATCTGAAATCCTACTTCGACAATGTGCGACATCATATTCTGATGGAAAAGATTGCCAAAAGAATAAATGACAAAGAAATCATGCGCATGATTAAGCTAATCCTCAAAACAGGAGGAAAACGAGGAATAGCACAAGGATCACCACTTTCGCCACTACTAAGCAATATATACCTAAATGAGGTAGATAAAATGTTGGAGAAAGCAAAAGAGGTGACCAAAGAAGGAAAGTACCAACGTATGGAATATGCCAGATGGGCAGACGATTTAGTGATACTGATTAGTGAACACCCGAAACGGGAATGGCTAGAAAGAGCAGTATACAGAAGGTTGGAAGAAGAATTAGCAAAACTAGAAGTGAGCGTAAATGAAGAAAAGACAAAAGTTATCAACCTAAAGAAAGGAGAAACATTTAGCTTCCTAGGGTTTGATTTTCAAGAGAATATCACAAGACAAGGAAAATGGAATGTCAGGAAAACACCGCAGATGAAAGCACGAACAAACCTGCTACGCAAGTTGAAGGAAATATTTCGGCGCTATAAATCGCAACCGATAAAAAGAGTGATACATGACATCAATCCGATATTGAGAGGGTGGGTAAACTACTTTAGGATAGGGAACTCTGGTCGAAAGTTCAATTACGTAAAACATTGGGTGGAAAAGAAGGTAAGACGCAACTTAATGCGAGCCAGGAAAGCAAAGAAAGGGTTTGGGTGGAAGAAGTGGAGTAGCGAATGGATATACAAAACGCTGGGTCTATATTCAGACTACAGAATAAGGTATTACAAACCGAAAGCATCACCAGTACAATATGTGATAAACTTTGGTAAAGAATCTGCTAGGAAAGCGTAGTGCGGGAAAACCGCATGCTGCGTTTGACGAGGCGGGAGCTGGAAACGTTAACATGGGAATTTGGATTGAGGCCTATTGTGAAAACAATGGATCAGCCACCAAGTAACCGTTCACGGATTGTGAGAATGAATTAAAGAACTAAGCAGTGACAGCTACTAGATTCTGTAGCTTTTGAAAGGGGTTCTGGCCATTGAGACGTGATGTCAAAAATATCGACAACATTCTTTCCACGAATCTTTCTCCACGTTCTGACCAGGTGAAAAAGCTGTTTTTACGATAAATTACGTACCGTCTAATTTGCCGTTCTGCAAGGTTATTAGTTGTTTCTATCACTTCAGGTTTTCTTAAAAACTTCCACATCATATCCTCAGATCGTAACATCTTAGCGGCCATTCTTGAAGCTTGAGTGCTATTTGCAACCCTCGTCATTTTACGTAAAAAATGTTTTACCCTTTTCCGAATTTTTCGCACCAGTCGATAAAATCTCAAATTATCTATCAAATTTTGTTTTTTTGCCTTATCTACTACAAACACCTTATTGCTGAGCGATTTTAGTGCTTGGCCAATTTTGCTCACTTCAACATTTTTACTATGGGCAAATCTCTCAAAATCTCTTGCCAGATGTGCCCAACATATCTGTCTATTTTCACGATTGAAGTAATTGTATACAGCGTATCTATCGCTCACAAATATACCATCATATTCTGGCAGTAAACTCTTCAACACCTTCTTACCACGAGACTCGCTTACCTTCAGAAGTGTCAACGCTTTGTTTGTTATTACCCAACTCCAGCCTCTCTTTCCTTGATTTCTGTGCCCTGTTTCGTCTATATGCAAATACTCGCTTCCTTGCAACTCTTCCTTCATTTTCTCATATTCAGATGCACACTTCTTCGATACCCTGCGTTCAGTATTTGAGACTAAACCAAGGCTTATATTTAGATTAAAAATACTGCCCAAAATTTGCTGTACCTCTCTTTTTGAGTTAATAAAAAAGCCGCTAAGGCTGCTTATAACTGTTTTAGCATTGGGTCCTAGAAAATCTCTTGCAACACCTTCGGGTAAATTTGCTGTAATTCTTTTATTACATACTCTACAATGTCCTCTTTGCAACCTGTACTCAGTTACAATTGGCTTAATTTCTGGCAACTCTGCCTTCTGATGAATAATTTCATCTTCTAAAGTAATCTTACCTCCACACATACAAATTGTATCAATTGTGCATCTCACTACCTCGTCTGCAGCCATTAATTCACGCTTATGCACCTTATGTCCTGGCTGACCTCCTGGTTTTTTATCACTTTTCTTTTTTGCTTTCTTACGATATATATCTCGTGATGGTGGCAGCGATGAATTTTGCGAATTTAAGCCCAATTTGTCTTCTAATTCAACTATTTTTGCTTTCAAGCTATCATTTTCTCTGATCAGTGCTTTTATTTCTTCCTTGAGATTAGCGTTTTCTGCTACAACCTTTTCTTGCAGCACTGTTGTCATTTACCCATTCCATATTTAGCTTCCTATCTCTTTACACTTTTATACTTACTTTGTAAACCACCTTATCTCCGTGAACGGTTACTAGTGTTCTGCTTTTGCTGTGTCACACTTACTTCATCCAATCTATTCCCAATCTTGAATTCAACATCCTTAAAAAATCTATTCCACATTCCACGCAAATGCTCTTCTACTTTAGGCCATACATCATTTTTAAATGTCTCTCCATCATCAGAAAACACATTGCCTAAAAAAGCTCCAAATCCTTCATAATTTGAATGAAAATGTTGAAGAAATGTCTCTATTTCCTTATGAGTATCATGTGCCACACTCAACGCTTTTCCTTCTGTGCTCTCATCCCCATACATTGCAACGGCAAGACCTGTTTTAATATATCCCAAGCCTGTCTGAATAGCTTTTATAGGTTGCAGCCATGAACTCTTATCGCTTTTTGGTACATTATTTACTATATTTTCCACCAACCTATTTATTAAAGGAGACAATAAATCTTGACAAAAGTGTTTGATATTATTCTTTATTTCAACTACAGGACCTTTCATGCGTTTTTCTGCTAAAAAGTATTCTAGTTCTGCTTTTTCTAATAACTCCTTGATTTCTTTTTCATCAAAAATTTCTTGCTTGAGCACCTCCAACAACTCATCTTCTATTATTGCAAATTTTATTTTTTCGCGAGATTCCAGTTCTTCTCTATAATCATTTTTTGTTTCTTCATTTATCAACAATCCTTCTTTTTTTAACTCTAATTGTTCTAATGCTTCTAAAATTTCTTGGTTATTTCGCAAGCATAACTCTATTAACTCCATACTTGAAGATTTCTCTTCTTTACTATTTTTCTCAACATCCAAATCCTCATTCTGCTTTCCTATTATTTCCTTCAGTCTTGTAGGTTGCGTAAAATATTCTCCAATTTCTTTTCGATAAGAAACAATCTTGTTTACTAGACGTTTTTCATCTTCTCCATTGAATAGCATGTCCTTATTATCTTCTACATTCTTTATACTTTCCCCTTGCTTTTCAAATAACTCTTGAATTCTACATCTTGTTATTTCTAAATACATCTTCTCTATAAAGTCATTCACTTTATCCGAAGTCCTTGTTTCCTTTAATTCACTAAAATCTTCTGCTAAAGATTGCTTTATTTTTTTATCTGACTTATCCAGTAGAGTTTGAATAGTCCTTATTCTCGATTCTATTAGCCTTTCCTCAACTTTTTGACCATCATATTCAAATTTAAAAAGATCTTCTAATTTCCTTTTTAAAGCACCATCTTTTAAGTTACCGTTTTTCCTATTTTTATGCATCTCTTTTAATTTTTCACATATCCCATTATATCTTTTCTGTCCTATTTCTCTTAAATCCTTAATCTCTCTTTCAGCATTATCTAGAGCTTTCTTTGTTTCTTGAGGGTACATATCTTCATAAGTATTAATTATTGTCCTTTCAGCTATTTTCCCTTCTTTTATAAGCTGTTTCCATTTTGCTTTAAACATAGGAAGCCCTCTATCGTCCAAGTCATCTGGTACTTTTGCTCCTGCTTTTTTTAGATCTTCTAGTATCATTTCCTTTTCAGTCTGCAATTCCTTACCTTGGCTCTCCAATTCTTGTTTCACGAATATATCTCTTAGCGCATCTTCTAATGAAAAATCCTCTCTTCTTTTTTGTGCAAATTTAATTGCTTGTATAAAAGCAACTCGATAAGCATTTTGTATTAAGTAATTCACCAGTTTAGAATCTACACTATCCACCACTTTCAGTCTGAATTCGTTCAACAGTTCCTTCAGCTTATCATATGTAATATCTTTTCCTTCTAGCTTCATTAGCTCTTCCATAGTCTTTGCGAATTCCTGAATCGAAATTGCAAGCACATTCTTGATCTCATTACGTAAAGGCCTAAGGCCGTTTTTTAAATTGATATTAGCTGATAATTTCAGTATGGTATTATGTTCTGAATCACGTGCAACATTAAACCAACTACCATCTTTATCTTCATATAAATCTCTAAGTAATTGTTCAAATTGCGGTGGAAACTTAACTTCCATATCCCACTTAATGTCTGACTTACCAGCATCTATTTCACGAAAAGACACTTCAATATTCTGGTGTTCATTCTGATATAACCCATTACTTATTTTTAGAGCAGCAACCAAAGAATGAGATAACTTTCTGTTTGTAAGATAAAAAGTAGCTAAGGCGGGTGTTGCAGGAATAATTAAGGCTATAAGCACAGCTATATCAACAAGAATTGCAATTGCAGCAAGAACGCCATATGCCAATCTTTTTGCTGTACTTACCTCACTCTTTTTTGTTTTACTTTCCTCTGAACTGGTTTGTGTTTTACTGTTTGTTTTATATATAACTAACCCCAATGCAACAGAAGCAACATAAGGAAACATTAAAACTGATAGAGCTGAATTTAATACTTTCTTCTCCAGGCAAGCTCTGTTTATTTCCTTAAATATTTCGCTTGATATATTATACCAGGAAGTAAAAAAATCGGAGCCGTAACCTTTATAATGAAATATACTTAGTGGAATGCTAAAATCAGCACCTATTTTTTTTAAATTACTAACAGATTCTTGCTCTTCCAAAGTAGCAACAGGTCCTTCCTGTTTTTCTGAAGTAGCAAAAGATTCTCTTTGTAAATTAGGTTGTCCATTTAATGCATCTAAATCACCACTATTGTTATTTAAGTCAACAACTTCCTCACAACCTACAACAGCATTCATACCATAACCTTATCCAATTACCTTAAGTATAGCATAAATACTGACAATCTTGCAACTTTATTAAAAATCTAACGCTCAATGCTAACATTTAAATCCTGATATTCCTTAGAATAAAAGTTAGTTCCAATTTCTGTATTAATGTCCAAAGATAAGGCAAGGGTCTGCTCTTTTATATATTCAATCCACGTATTTATTGCTTCCTTAATTTTCTCATCTTCTGTTTTGATTATTACTCTGATTCTATCGGACATATGAAAATCAGCTTGTTTCCTAGTTTCCTGAATGAGCCTCACTACATCTCTTGCAAGCCCTTCTAGAATCAATTCATCATTTAAAGTAGTGTTTAGGATAACAACCCCTTTGTTGTTATCAAATACAGAGGAGAATTCACTGTTTGCTTTTAATAATAGTTCATATTCGCCTTTTTCTATGATATAATTTTCTGACTCGTCCCCCAAAAATATGAGACCTCTTTCTGTCATTCCAGCGCGTGACGCTGGAATCTGCGTCTGGATCCCAGTGTCAGCTACTCGGATGACACCGGATTCAACTTGTTTCCACTTTCCTTGTTTAACATATTGAACCAGTGTCTTAATCTTCTCCGGAATTCTTTTTCCAAGCACAGGGAAGTTGAGTTTTAACTCTAGTGATGCAATATCTTCAAGTCTGTTTACTAACTTCAGTTTTTTTACATTTACCTCATCTTTTATCATCTCTTGGTACTCATTTGAGTTTTCAGCACACTGGATCCCAGTGTCACGCACTGGGATGACAGAAAACGGCTCACCTTCAAGAAAACTACAGGAAGACTGATGATAAATGATCATACTGCCAAGTGGCTGTCTGATACGTATATTAAAAGTGTTTCTAATAGAGAGTGCAGAGTTACATATCTCTCTCACTAGATCCATTTTGGCAATGAGCTGACTATCAAACTTCTCTAATTGTGGGAAATCAGCCAAATGAACAGATGTTTCTTCATACTTAAGCCCTTGCCATATATTCTCTGTTATAAGTGGCAACAAAGGGGCTGCAGCTCTTAGCATGTAATAAAAAACCGTATATAGAACATTATAAGCATCAGTTTTATCCTGATCCAAATCACTTTTCCAAAAACGCTCGCGACTGCGACGAATATACCAATTATTTAGCACTTCAAAAAAGTTCATCAAAATTTTGCAAGCCTCTTGGGAGTTATAGCTGTTCATAGAAGTTTGGATACTTTCTACAGCTTCAAAACATTTGGAAATCATGTAGCGATCAATAGTACTTTGATAATCCTTACAAACTTCAGCTTTAATTCCATCTGCATTTGCATACATGGTAAAAAAGTGATAACTGTTCCAAATAGGTTTTATTACGTTTTTCAGAACATCTCGTATTGAGTTTCCTTTTTTATCGAGTAGCAAATTACCACCACAAACAGTAGATCCAGAAAGCATAAGAAAACGCAGTGCATCAGAACCGTATCTATCAAAAACCTCCATTGGATCTGCATAGTTATTCAAACGCTTGGACAATTTTTGCCCTTTTACATCCAAAACAACACCGTGGCATATGCAGTTCTTAAATGGTTCCCTATCAAACAAAGCAGTGGACAATACAAAGAGCGTATAAAACCACCCCCTGGTTTGCGCTATGTATTCAGTGATAAAATCTGCAGTTTCAAACCACTCCTTATTTTCAAACGGATAGTGGACTTGTGCGAATGGCATCGAGCCAGATTCAAACCAGCAGTCAAATACGTCAGGCACACGACGCATAACTGATTTTCCTGTTGGATCATCAGGATTTGGCCTCGTTAAAGTATCGATAAATGGTCTGTGCAAATCATCTACTTTAACATTAAAATCTCGCTCTAGTTCTTCTATCGAACCATATACATCCACTCTTGGATATCTTGTATCATCTGATTGCCACACAGGAATCGGAGTACCCCAAAATCGATTGCGTGAAATTGACCAGTCGTGTGCCCCTTCAAGCCATTTTCCAAATTGACCATCTCTAATGTGGTTTGGTATCCAATTAACTCTCTTATTTAGCTCTACCATTCTGCTTTTGAATTTTGTAACGGCAACATACCAAGAAGGCATAGTGCGATAGATCAAAGGAGTGTCAGTTCTCCAGCAGTGTGGATAATTGTGAATATATTGTTCAGTTTTGAACCAGTTTCCTTGTTCTTTCAATTTTTTTATTACTGTATCATTGGTATCAAAAACATGAACCCCTGCCAAATCTGAAACTTCAGCAGTAAATTTTCCACTGTTATCAATTGGACAAATAACTGGAATATCATGGCTTTGGCAAAGGTAAAAATCTTCCTCACCAAATCCAGGAGCAGTGTGTACAACGCCAGTACCATCTTCTCCTGTAACATAATCAGCAACAAAAACACGGAATGCATTCTTTGTATCTTTAAAGTAATCAAACAGCGGCTTATAGGAAAGGCCTGCAAGATCATTCGCTTTAAGTTTTATATTGCAGTTTTCATATGGAATATTGTTTTGTTCAGAGTGGCTAATAAATTTTTCTAGGTAGCTTTCAGCGAAAATATAAATTTCACTCTTCGCTGAACTCCTTTCATTAACTTCTGTCATCCCAGTGCTTAGACACTGGGATCCAGAAATAGACTCCAGCGTCACGCGCTGGGATGACACCAAAGAGTGGACTGACACTGCACAATACTTGATGTCCTTTCCTATCGCCAATGCCAGATTGCTAGGAAGAGTCCAAGGAGTTGTAGTCCAAGCAAGTAATTTACATTTTTGTTTAACACTTTTAAACTGCTGTGGGTTTTCTAAAAGCTCAAATGCAACAGTTACAGCTTTGCTAGTCTTTTCTCTATACGCGTTATCAAGCCTTGTTTCAAAATTGGATAATGGAGTTTCGCACGCCCAGCTATATGGAACAACGCGTACTGATTCATACACTAGACCCTTATCATAAAGCTGTTTAAATGCCCACATGACCGACTCCATGAATGATTTATCCATGGTTTTATAGTCATTATGAAAATCCACCCACCTTGCCTGCCTATTGACATATTTTTCCCACTCTGATGAAAATCTCATTACAGAAGTACGACAATGGTTATTGAATTTTTCAATGCCGAATTTTTCTATCTCAGTTCTACCAGATATTCCAAGTTCTTTTTCTGCACCCATCTCAGCCGGTAATCCATGGCAATCCCAACCAAATCTACGTTCAACCCTTTTTTGAAGCATAGTTTGATATCTTGCAAATGCGTCTTTGATGAAACCAGTGAGTAAATGTCCATAATGTGGAAGTCCATTTGCAAACGGAGGCCCATCATAAAACACAAAACAATTATCCTTGGAACGTTCTCCAACTGACCGCTCAAAAACTTTATTTTCCTGCCAAAATTTTATGATTTCTTTTTCTAACGACGAAAAATCAGGACTACTTACTGTATCAGGATAATGCTTTGACTTCATGTTCATTTTGACCGGATAAAGCCAAAGAATATAGGGCTTTCTAGAAAATTACAAATGCAAAAAGAAACAAACTTATTCCTGCACCCCACACCCTATAGCTAACACAATCCCACGTCATACCGCGATTCATTCGCGGTATCTCAGCTTAACCGTCATATCGTCACGGTATCTCTAGATCCCGCTAACAAGTAGCGGGATGACGGTTGTCGGTAAGCCTAAATTACTTTAGCTATAGTTGATAAACTTGAAATAAACTACGTGAAGTACTTCTATCTTGTTCTATAGGGGTACTTTCTCTCAATCAAAATAATTCTCTGACGGATGTCCAACAGAGCTATCCTGCACCACACCCCAACAAACTGTTCTGCCGAGCTTCCAACACTTTCACGTTTACTATTTTGTCCCTGTATTTACCTTCAGGATCATCAATGCACACTGATTGCATATATGGGCTTTTACCAATAATTTGGTTTTGGTGTTTGCCTTTTTTATCACTGAACAAAGCAGGTATAGTTTTGCCTACCATACTCTGGTTAAACTCAAGTTGTTGCTTACTAATTAATTTCTGTAAACGAAGAAGGCGTTCTGTTTTAACCTCTTCTGGTACTTGATCTTTTCTTTCTGCTCCTGGTGTACCTGGTCTGGGGCTATATTTAAAGCTATAAGCCTGAGCATATCTAATTTTTTCTACTAATTTTACAGTTTCTTCAAAATCTTTTTCGGTTTCTCCAGGAAAACCAACAATAAAATCAGAAGAAAATTCGATTTCAGGTTTCAATTTGCGAAATCTGTCTATTATTTCCAAATACTCCTCTGCAGTGTGCTTTCTGTTCATCGCGTGCAATATTTTATTCGAACCTGACTGCACAGGCAGGTGAATAAATGGCATGAGTTTTGGCTCTTCCGCATGTGCCAAGTAGAGAGATTCATGCATATCTCTTGGATGAGAAGTTGTATAACGAATCCTCTCTAGCTTTTCAATTTTAGCAATATGACTAACTAATTTGCCTAAATCCCACACTTCCCCTTCGCATTTCCCATGGTAAGCATTGACGTTCTGACCAAGCAAATTGATTTCCTTCGCCCCATTTGCAACTAATTTCAATGCTTCACGAAATATTTCATTCACTGGCCGTGAATACTCAGCTCCACGAGTATATGGTACTACACAAAACGTACAAAATTTATCACAACCTTCTTGTATGGCAAGAAACGCAGAAGACCCCTGGCTATTGCCATAGCATTCATCTGGCAATTTATCAAACTTTGCAACTTCAGGAAAATCAGTGTTTATTACATGACCTTTACTTCTGCTTGCTTTGACTATCAGCTCCGGTAAGGTAGCGATACTCTGCGGACCAACAACAATATCAACAAAAGGAGCCCTTCTGAATACTTCTTCTCCCTCTGCTTGCGCTACACATCCAGCCACCACTATAGTAATTTCTTTTCGTGACGAATGAATTTTCCCGAGCTCAGAATAAAGCTTTTCTGCTGCCTTCTCTCTAATGTGACAAGTGTTCAGTATCACCAAATCAGCTTTTTCTGCATCACTAACAACGTTGAACCCCAAAGGTTTAATTATATTTTCCATTAAAACGGAGTCATAAACGTTCATCTGACAGCCGTAAGTTTTAATATATAGGCCTTTCATATTTGGTATGTCTTTTTCAAAACCCTACATATAATCACATTAAATGTCCAACAGACCAGCGCGTGACGCTAGTGAACTTGCTAGCACAATAGATTTTTATAAAATTGGATCCCAATGTCAAGCACACAGCTATTGCAACTCGACTTCACCAGTATCCCTGTAAAAATCATTGGTAAACCTCAGTAACTTTAGCTTATGTTATTTTCAAAAAAGTCAAAAATGAAAATAGAAGAGTAGCTGAGCTTTCTGCTTTTTCTGGGTAAGGTCAGTCAAAAAGGTTTTACAACAACCATAATAACTATAACTATTATCAATACTGTAACTGCTTCATTTAAAACACGAAAATAAACGTGTTTTTTTTCATTTGAACCCATTGCAAAATTTTTCCTATATTTTGCAAGTAGCATATGAATAATTAACATCAAAAGTATTGCAAATGCTTTTACATGAAACCATCCTTCACGATATGCTTCCCTAATAACCATTAATGTGATTCCAAGACCAAGTGAGAAAAGCATTGCAGGGTTTATGATATATCTAAGTAGCCTCTTTTCCATTGTTTGAAGCAAGCTATCATTTTCCGATCCCGGTTTTACAGTTGCGTGGTAGACATAAAGCCTGGGTAAATAAAGCATACCTGCCATCCACATAATGGCGGAGATAACGTGAAAAGCTTCGAGCCAGCGGTAGTAATCCATTGAGATTTATTACAAAATGTTAAAAATTTCTGATATTATTTTAGTTTAATGAAAAAGAAATCGATATGAAAGCAGAAAATTTCACTAAAGAACAGATAATTGGATTCTACAGGAAAATGCTACTCATACGCAGATTTGAAGAAAAAGCAGGACAATTATATGGAATGGGATTAATAGGCGGGTTCTGTCACCTATCAATAGGGCAAGAAGCAGTTGCAGTTGGAACTCAAGCTGCATCAAAATTAGGTGACGCTTTTATCACAAGTTATAGAGACCATGGCTTAATGCTCGCATGTGATTCTGATCCGAATGTTGTGATGGCAGAGCTTACCGGCAAAGAAACAGGATGCTCGAAAGGTAAAGGTGGTTCGATGCACGTATTTGACGTTGCAAAAAAATTCTTCGGCGGACATGGAATAGTGGGGGCACAAGTTCCAATTGGCACAGGAATAGCATTTGCTAATAAATATAAGAAAAGAGACAACGTGGTATTCACGTATTTTGGTGACGGTGCTGTAAATCAAGGGCAAACATATGAATCATTTAATATGGCAGCTTTATGGAAGTTACCTGTAGTTTATATTATAGAGAATAACGGATATGCAATGGGTACTTCTGTAGAAAGATCCACTTTGGTAACTGAGCTATATAAAAAAGGAGAAAGTTTTGGTATTCCTGGAAAACAAGTTGATGGAATGGATTTTTTCTCTGTTTATGCGGCTACAAGCGAAGCAGCGGAACACACACGCAGCGGAAAAGGGCCTATCCTGCTTGAAATGAAGACATATCGATATCGCGGCCATTCGATGTCAGATCCTGCTACTTATCGCTTAAAAGAAGAAGTTGAAGATATGAAGCAAAATCATGACCCTATAGGCACTTTAAAGAAATACATGATAGATAATAAAATTGCTTCAGAAGAAGAATGTAAAGTAATTGATAAGGAAGTACGTGATTTAGTAAAAAAGTCGGAAGATTTTGCCAAAAATAGTAAAGAACCAAGCGTTGATGAGTTGTATACTGATGTTTATAAATTTGTTAGCTAAGTAGGCTTCTTTTTTTTTATCCAGGTGGCAACTAACTGTACGAACATTGTATAGTAAACGATGTCATCGAAGTGCTTCCTTCTTCTGTCATCTAAGTAGCCTTCTTCTTGTCATCCGAGTAGCTGAAACTGATTCCTTTATGACGGCCCAGTGCCCTCTTCTTGTCATCCCAGTGCCTATTTCTTTGTCATCCCAGTGCCCAGACACTGGGATCTCATTTCACTCTATAATAGTATCATCCCAGTGCCTCCTTCTCCTGTCATTCCAGCGCTCCTTTCTCGTCATCCCAGTGCCCAGACACTGGTTCACTCTATAATGGCAGTGCTCCTTTCTTGTCATCCCAGCGCCTCCTTCTCCTGTCATCCGAGTAGCTCCTTTTTTTGTCATCCCAGTGCCCAGACACTGGTTCACTCTATAATGGCAGTGCCTCTATGATGTAAGGAATCCAGTTTTTATGCAATCTCATCAAGAACGTTGTGTTTTAACGTAAGGTTGGCTACTTTTACACTCACTAACTTAGCTAGATCCCAGTGTCTGGGCACTGGGATGACAGCAGTCCTACGTCATACCGCGATTCATTCCTACGTCATACCGCGATTCATTCGCGGTATCTCTTAACATAGATCCCGCTAACAAGCAGCGGGATGACACCTCTCTTGGGCTCTTTTAGCTACAAACATTAAGAAATTTACCAAATAAAAAAAAAGGCAAAGAAATCCCGTGGTGCGAGTTTTGACTCTATATTACTGTAAGTGGCGCTGTAATAATGTGCTGACGCTTAGTTTAAGCGCGTTTTGGCTGAATGTAGAAAAAATTTAAAAGACATGCAGCCGCTATAATTTTATGTAATCCGCCAAAAAATACCCTAAGTTTTTTACTGAATTTTGTCATTGAACCTGCGCAGATCAAAAACAAGTTTTGAGTCATAAATACCCTTATTGTCATAATAAGGGGGCTGGCGGAGTTTGTCAAGGAAGTTTTTTCGTTTCTAACGGTTGTTGCCAAAAACTATGCAAGAAGTCTATTGAAATCGCGTATATCAATCGTTGTAAAATCACACAATTGCTCTGTAGAGCTATGCCCTGTAATAATTACTATACCATTTTGCTCAGAGCGTATTGAGATTAGGTTCAGCACTAATTCACACGTTGCACTATCAAGATTACAAAATGGTTCATCTATCAGCCAAACGTTTGCATTAGAAATCAAGAGGCGAGCAAGTGCAACTCTTCTTCTCCAGCCTGCAGAAAGTTCGCCATATCTAATATTAAGTACAGGCTGCAACTGCAAGCAACAAATAGCTGCCACAATCAATTCCCTAGTATTTCGTATTCCTGCCCAGAATTCTATGTTTTGGGCAACAGTTAAGCTATCTTTACAGGCATTCTTATGCCCTACGTAGACCATAGAAGGTATATAGGATTTTGGATCATCATATATGTCTTTTCCGCAGTACCTTATATTGCCTGATACCGGCGGTAAAAGTCCAGATAAACTTCTAATTAAGCTGGTTTTACCACTACCATTTGGACCAGTGATTAGAATCTTTGATTTTGGCTCAGCTTTAAAACTGAGATTTTTAAATAGTACCTTATTATTACGCGCGCAGGATAAATTTTCACATTCGAGCATGGATTATCTGCCCTTCCCCTTATGTTTACCTTGAGTTGAAGCCTGAGCTTTTACAAACAGCTCCCAAAATCCTTTCTTTCCGTCTTCTCTATGTATCAATTGTGCAAAACGCTGCATTAAACCATTACCCATCATAACCATCTTTGTCCATTTACCTACCGGTTTTGCTATGTCAACTATTTCTAGATCTTCTTTATAAACCTGTATATCTTTTTGCTTTTCGCGTAGCATTTCCTGTTGTTTCATCAACTCTTTTTGCTTATTTTTTTGATATAATTCGTTGAATTTTCTGTCTTCTTCGCACTCTTCTTTAAAAACTTTTCTAGGAAATATGATTTTTCTAATGCGATTTTTGTATATTTTTCTCAAAAAGAGAAATACTGCAGCTACAGCAAGTAATGTTACGCTATATAATATGATCTGTGTAAGTGGCATTTCCTGTATCTAATTCATTAAAAATACCCTTACCATTATACCATAATTATAGAAATTGTGCAATTCTTGTGTGAGTAAAGACAGTATAAAAGCAACACTGCTCTATTTCGTAAATTGGACAAATATCTGACGAATGGGCTTGTATGTAGTAAGGTTTATTTCTATACTTTTTAAAGAATTTAGAAGTGAAACAAATATGAACTGCTATAAAACTCACACGTGTGAAGAATTAAGGAAGAATGATGTAGGAAAGGAAGTTACCCTCTCTGGATGGTTATACCGTAAGCGCGACCATGGTAACCTAATTTTTGTTGATTTAAGAGACTTCTACGGAATCACTCAGCTAGTATTTAATAATGACAAAGATTTTTTTGATGAGATTTCAAATTTAAAATCAGAAAGTGTAATTACTGTTACAGGAATAGTTGAAGCTAGAACTGAAGATACGGTAAACAGCTCTATCGCAACCGGGAAAATTGAGGTTGTAGTTAGCAATTTACACGTTGAATCAGAAGTTGAGTTCCACTGTGATGAAGAAATAGCAAAAGAAGAAAGAAGTATATTAGCGAGCATTGCTGGCGAACAAGAATACCCAGAAAATATGAGATTTAAATATCGTTTTCTTGATTTAAGGCGAGAAAACACCCGCAACAATATTATTCTGCGCTCACAAATTATTGCAGAACTCCGCAAGCTCATGATAGAGCAAGGGTTTTTGGAAATTCAGACTCCAATACTTACTGCTTCGTCCCCTGAAGGTGCACGTGATTATTTGGTGCCAAGCAGACTAAATCTTGGTAAATTTTATGCATTGCCGCAAGCTCCACAGATTTTTAAGCAATTGCTCATGGTTTCAGGGTTTGATAAATATTTTCAAATTGCACCGTGTTTCCGTGACGAAGACGCAAGGGCTGACCGTTCTCCGGGGGAGTTTTATCAACTAGATCTTGAAATGTCTTTTGTGACTCAAGAAGACATCTTTCAGATTATTGAGTCTACCTTATATAAAGTGTTTGCTAAATTTTCTCGTAAGTCTGTCGATAAAGATTTTCCACGTATTACATATAAAGAAGCAATGCTCAAATATGGTTCTGATAAGCCAGATCTGCGCAATCCATTATTAATCAGCGATGTTACAGAAATTTTCCGTGATTCAGGGTTCAATATTTTCAAAAGCAATATTGAGCGCGGTATGGTAGTGAGAGCCATCCCTGCACCTAAAACAGCAGAGGAACCACGCAGCTTCTTTGATAAAAAGATAGAACATGCGCAAAGAGAATTCGGTGCTAAGGGTCTTGGATATATAACGTTTGATAAAGATGGAACTGCGAAAGGACCGATTGCTAAATTCCTCGATGACAATAGGCTAAATTCCATAAAAGAAATAACGGATATAAAGCCTGGAGACAGCGTGTTTTTTGCTTCTGACAAAGAGAATGAGGCAGCAACAATTGCAGGAAAAGTGCGCTCTCTCTTAGGATCAGAATTAGGTCTTATAGATGATAATATCTTCAAGTTTTGTTGGATCATTGATTTTCCCTATTTTGTATATGACGATAAAAGTAAAAAAATCGATTTCTTTCATAACCCATTCTCTATGCCACATGGTGGCTTGAAAGATTTAGAGGACAAAAATCCACTGGATATCCTTGCTTACCAATATGATCTTGTTTGCAATGGAATAGAACTGTCAAGCGGGGCGATTCGTAGTAACAAGCTGGATATCATGTATAAGGCCTTTGCCATTGCAGGCTACAGCAAAGAAGAAGTTGATACAAAATTCGGTGCGCTCGTGCGTGCATTCAGGTTCGGAGTGCCGCCTCACGGCGGTATAGCACCAGGGGTTGACAGAATGGTTATGCTGCTTGCTGATGAGCCAAACATTCGTGAAGTAATCTGTTTTCCTATGAATCAGCAAGGAGAGGATGTTCTAATGGGTGCTCCTTCTGAAGTGGACAATAAACATTTACGTGAATTATCCTTAAAGGTTATTGAATAAAAATTTTTATAGCGGAGTGTGGTAAACCGAAAATCATGAACGATATTCAAAAAGCAATACTATCAAGCATAATCTGCAATATGATTATATGGTATGAAGTAACTCTGTTTGGAGTTTTGACGCATATAATAAGCAATGTTTTTTTTCCTTCAGAAAGCGATTATTTAAGCACAATCAAATTTCTTGGTAGTTTTGCAATTGGATTTGGATTTAGACCACTTGGTGCATTTATTTTTGGTTACATTGGAGATAAATACGGCAGAAGGAAAATTTTGCTGACTTCCGTAATATTAGCTTCGATATCATCTACTGCAATTGCGATTATACCAAGCTTTAAAGAAATAGGAATATTTTCTCCTATACTGCTTCTGCTTTGTAGAATAACACAAGGAATGGCAGCAGGTGGAGAAACAAGTATCAATTCAGCTTTTTTAATAGAGCATTCAAGCGATAAAAAAAATCTAGGCTTTTTAGGTAGCATGAAAGCTTTTAGTGGTGCTCTTGGTTCTATTACATGCTTTGTAATGATAGCTGTTTGCAAAAAGTTTACAGGTGAAAATTATGAAATTTGGGGCTGGAGGTTGCCCTTCTATTTCTGCTTCATTATGGGCATAATAGGCTTTTTAACAAGATATATAATAGAAGAGAGCTTAGCATATAAAACACACGATAAAAATAAAAGCTTATCTCATTCTCCATTTTTAGAATTAATCAGGGACTATAAAAAGGCATTTGTGCTAGCAATTGGGCTTGGCGTTGCCCAAAATGCAATTGTTTATTCAGCAATCATGTTTTACAACATATCTGTAAAAGAACTTATTCTCTCAGGTATTGATATAAAAAATGTAGTAAGGATTATGGTTGAAATTACATTTGGAACGTCCGCAGTGCTATTTGCAATACTGTCTGATAAAGTTGGAAGAAAAAATGTAATGATTCCTACATTAGTAGCTCTAGCTTGCGCCGGTTTGCCGGTACTTTCGCTATTATCAAATGATAACCACTATATTGTAACGCTCACTTTTCTGTTGATAAGTGTGCCGATAGGTGCATCTTTTGGGATATATAATTCTCTTGCCTGTGAGTTATTTCCAACGAAAGTTAGGTGCACCGGCTTTAGCCTCGCACATAACATATCTGCAGGAATTTTTGGTGGCCTTTCTCCATACATATGCATGTGGCTTATAGAAAAAACCGAAACAAAACTTGCAGCAGGTATTTATCTTACTGCCTGCGCATTAATTAGCCTAATATCTGTGCTTCAAATCAAAGCCAAAGACAGAAAAGTTGATTGGTGAAATCGTTTCAGTCGAAAAATAGCACTTCAATAGACTTTTCAATGTGCTTAGGGATAGGAGCAGTAATAGTGATTTCTTTATTGCTTGGTAATTTTAAAGATAAAGAATGCGAATGAAGGTGAATTTTATTTGCTACCCCATTAATAAAAGCTTTTTTACCACCGTATTTACCGTCACCAAGAATAGGGCAATTTATATGAGCTAAATGTGCACGCAACTGATGGGTCCTGCCGGTAATTGGTTGTAATTTTAAATAAGCGACATTATGTTCTAACCTTGCTATAATTGAAAAATGCGTAGTGGCATTCTGAGGTGAATTTTCATCAACGACCACTTTTTCTTGACCTGAAACATATTTTTTCACCAATGGATAGTCTATTGTTCCACTATCCTTGCTCGGTATGCCAGAAGTCAATGCCAAGTAAGTTTTTTTTACCCTTCGTCCTTTAAATTCCTCCATAAGGTATCTGGCAACACTAGCATTGCGTGCGAATATTATCACTCCACTCGTATCTCTATCCAGCCTATGGACAATTTTAAATGTTTCTTCCTCTCTTATTTGGTCAAGCAAATCACTAATGCTAATCTTTACTTTTACGCCACCTTGAACGATGACCCCTGCGGGTTTGTTTATAGCTAGTATATATTCGTCTTCATATAATATGTTCTCTCTTAGTAGATTCACTAACTTTTCATTATATTTGCGATCAGAATTAGCGTTCTCAATATAATTCAAGTGCTTCAGCGTTATAGTTTGTCCAGAATTTACTCTATCACTAGACTTTGCTTTGCAATCATCAACTTTGATTAACCCTTTCCTTAAAGATTTTTCAATTACAGATTGCTTTAGATCAGGAAAGTTTCTTCTGATGTACCTATCCAGCCTAACGTTATCGTCTTTTACTGATATGGTTTTTATATTCTCCATTACTTTATTTGGATGTATGCTAATATCAACTGTTTGCATGACATAAAATAAAGTATAGCACAAGATATAAACCCTTCGGCTACATGTGCTATTTATTTAGTAGATTAAATATGAAGTTTAAAACTCTGCTGTCAACTTCCTGCAAAACTAGTGAAAACCAAACTTGCTTAAAACCACTTAATTAGTTATAGTCGTAAGTTTGAGGTACAGTAAAATGACAGCTTTTGTCCCTTTGATTGTTTTTTTAATCTTGTACCTTGGAAGTGGTGATTATTTTTCTTTTATCGGAACTGATAATCCACTTCATCAGGTTTCACCAGTAATCTGCTTGTTACCAGCGCTATTTTTTGCTGTCTCACGTGGTACAAATAAAATTCAGCATAACATCGATACTGTTATCAAGGGCATGGGTGACAAAAATACCCTTACTATGTGTTTAATTTTTTTATTTTCTGGAGCATTTTCTGCGGTTACTCAATCAATTGGTAGCGCAGACACTGTTGCTAATTTAATTCTTAATTTCCTTCCAGCAAGATTAATGCTGCCTGGAGTATTTTTGGCTTCTGCTTTTATTTCAACTGCAATTGGTACATCTATGGGAGTTGTTGCGCTGATGGTACCTATAGCTGTTAATCTGGCAAAAAGTGGAGCTTTTGGCCTTGAAATAGGAACTGCAACTGTAGTAGGTGGTGCCGTGTTTGGTGACAACCTCTCAATGATATCTGATACCACCATTGCATCTGTTTCTTCACAGGGAGCTTCAGCAAAAGATAAACTTAAAATAAACTCTAAGGTTGCATTTACTGCAGGTATTATAACACTCACCTATCTGGCAGTGATTTCAAGTAGTACAAAAATTATTTCTATATCAAATTTAGATTATTATTCTATAATAAAAATTATTCCTTATATTTCTTTAATAATCATGGGGCTGCTTGAAGTCACCACTTTAGTAACAATAACTGTAAACATAATTATTGCTGGTGTGCTAGGAATAGCTTTTTTTGACTATGCCATCGTTCAATTTCCTCATGACGTGTACGACGGTTTCAAAAAAGTAAACGAAATAGTAATATTTGCTCTATTTATCGGTGGGTTGAGCCATATAATGTACAAACAAGGTCAAAAAGCGTTGCATAAACTCATCGATGAAAGCAATATCACAAAAACTAAAGCTGAATTTTTGATAGCAGGAATTGCGTCTATGTTTACTACCTTAGTTGCCAATAATACCATTGCTATTTTACTAAGTGGTGGCATTGCAAAAAGACTCGCACAGAAACACGATATTGTACCATACCGCAGTGCATACTTATTAGATGTTTTTGCTTGTGCTACAAAAGGCATCTTACCTTATGGTTCTCAACTATTGCTAGCAGGAAGTATAGCTTCTGTATCACCTGTTTCTTTATTAACACAGGTATATTACTGCTTTATTCTAGCGGCAGTTACAATAGGCGAAATAATCATCAACAGCAGAAAAGAGAAACATTGTGCAGCTGCAACTTAAAGTTTCTCTTTTTTTACCCATAAGGAACGGAATTACTTGACAAACTCCGCCAGCCCCCTTATCATGAAACTGAAGGTATTCAGTTATCTTCATCTGTGCAGATTAAACAGCAAGAAAACAACGTGGTTGGCGTCTTATTTTTAATTTTTTGCACTATGTGCACCTTATGTCTTCACAATATTTCTAGGTTTTTACCTACACAAGCTGAAACGCGCTTATAAGTCGTTTAAGACAGTATAGTACGCCAATTTGCAGGATTAGAGAGTGACAACTAGCTAACACGGGGTTTCTTTTGCCTTTTTTTCTGCTTAGTAAATTTCTTAAACATTTGCAGCGTAGGTTAGTTGCAATTAAAAGCAGCTAAATTGCAGTGTTTAAGACTTAAAAAACGCCAAATACTGAAAATAGACAATGACTAGGGCTTCTTTTGCCTTTTTTTTCGCTTGGTAAATTTCTTAATATTTATAGCAACATGAACTGGGCAGGAAGGTGTCATTCCAGTGCTCCTTTTTTTGTCATCCCAGTGCCCAGACACTGGGATCTAGCTAAGTTAGTGAGTGTAAAAGTAGCCGTAACCGTTCACGGAGATAAGGTGGTTTACAAAGTAAGTATAAAAGTGTAAAGAGATAGGAAGCTAAATATGGAATGGGTAAATGACAACAGTGCTGCAAGAAAAGGTTGTAGCAGAAAACGCTAATCTCAAGGAAGAAATAAAAGCACTGATCAGAGAAAATGATAGCTTGAAAGCAAAAATAGTTGAATTAGAAGACAAATTGGGCTTAAATTCGCAAAATTCATCGCTGCCACCATCACGAGATATATATCGTAAGAAAGCAAAAAAGAAAAGTGATAAAAAACCAGGAGGTCAGCCAGGACATAAGGTGCATAAGCGTGAATTAATGGCTGCAGACGAGGTAGTGAGATGCACAATTGATACAATTTGTATGTGTGGAGGTAAGATTACTTTAGAAGATGAAATTATTCATCAGAAGGCAGAGTTGCCAGAAATTAAGCCAATTGTAACTGAGTACAGGTTGCAAAGAGGACATTGTAGAGTATGTAATAAAAGAATTACAGCAAATTTACCCGAAGGTGTTGCAAGAGATTTTCTAGGACCCAATGCTAAAACAGTTATAAGCAGCCTTAGCGGCTTTTTTATTAACTCAAAAAGAGAGGTACAGCAAATTTTGGGCAGTATTTTTAATCTAAATATAAGCCTTGGCTTAGTCTCAAATACTGAACGCAGGGTATCGAAGAAGTGTGCATCTGAATATGAGAAAATGAAGGAAGAGTTGCAAGGAAGCGAGTATTTGCATATAGACGAAACAGGGCACAGAAATCAAGGAAAGAGAGGCTGGAGTTGGGTAATAACAAACAAAGCGTTGACACTTCTGAAGGTAAGCGAGTCTCGTGGTAAGAAGGTGTTGAAGAGTTTACTGCCAGAATATGATGGTATAGTTGTGAGCGATAGATACGCTGTATACAATTACTTCAATCGTGAAAATAGACAGATATGTTGGGCACATCTGGCAAGAGATTTTGAGAGATTTGCCCATAGTAAAAATGTTGAAGTGAGCAAAATTGGCCAAGCACTAAAATCGCTCAGCAATAAGGTGTTTGTAGTAGATAAGGCAAAAAAACAAAATTTGATAGATAATTTGAGATTTTATCGACTGGTGGGAAAAATTCGGAAAAGGGTAAAACATTTTTTACGTAAAATGACGAGGGTTGCAAATAGCACTCAAGCTTCAAGAATGGCCGCTAAGATGTTACGATCTGAGGATATGATGTGGAAGTTTTTAAGAAAACCTGAAGTGATAGAAACAACTAATAACCTTGCAGAACGGCAAATTAGACGGTACGTAATTTATCGTAAAAACAGCTTTTTCACCTGGTCAGAACGTGGAGAAAGATTCGTGGAAAGAATGTTGTCGATATTTTTGACATCACGTCTAAATGGCCAGAACCCCTTTCAAAAGCTACAGAATCTAGTAGCTGTCACTGCTTAGTTCTTTAATTCATTCTCACAATCCGTGAACGGTTACGATACTTGTAAGTTATTTTTGCTAAAAGAATCGTGCTTGCGTTATAGCTGGACTTTTTGAATATTCTATTTCTAAACTTTTCGGCAACACCTTCCCCTTCTTCTATTTTTCTTGCTAGTTTTTGTATATTCTTTTCATCTTTATTTGTTAATTCATATATGTCACATACTAATGTCAATTTTGACGTTTTCATAATGTTTTTCCCCCTATTAAGATTTATTGATTTAGTTGTAGTAGTTGAAATAGAAAACCGGTTAAGTTGCCTAGTTTGGTTCTTTTTTTCAATCAAAGGTATTCTACTGTTTTAAATTCCTTGTAAAGATTTAGCTTATCTTTTACATCTAAACAGCATTAACACGATTTGGCTTTTTGTAGATGAGTAATTCTCTAGGAATTATCCTATTGAATTCTATGATATTATTTTTTGTAACATTGTCTAAAGTGCCCAGACACTGGGATCCAGGAAACTTTGATTGTAAACTAATTTGGTAAGCATAAAAGTAAAACACAACGTTCTTGATTATGTTAAATTAAAAACTAGATCCCAGTGTCTGGGCACTGGGATGACATCCTTTCTAGTGTAATTTATTCGGGAGATTTGCTAAGCGGTAAGATTTTTCCTGATACGCTGCAATCGTTAGAAGCTAACTCCACAAATTTGTCTGTTAGTTTATCAGGTGACACCAATTCAGATCCAGGAAATGCCTGCTCACTACCCACAGGTCCTTTCGTGTATACAGCATTTACACATAATTTTGTATGTTTTGTCTCAGATGCATATATCTGCACCATTATTTCTAGTGCAACTTTACTTGCAGCATACGGCATCCAATATGGATAAGAGGAAGGAGAAAGTGTCACCTCTGAGGTCATGAATATCACTCTTCCAGCATTAGACTTCTTTAGCATTGGATCTAAGTTTTTTAGTAAGTACCAATTGGCAGTAAAATTTGTATTCATTACGTTCTGTAGCTCTTCAATCTCACAGTCGTGAATAGGGTTCAATTTGCCTAAAATTCCAGTACATGCAACTAATATATCAAGTGCTCCAGATTCTGATAATTTCAGGCTTTCTATCATGTTTGTCAGTATCTTTACATTCTCAAAGTCTAAAAGATCAAGCTGAATTAGTTTCACAGAGCCTTCTTTAAATTCTTCAAGCTCTTCAATTTCATTATATAGTGGCTTGAGATTATCAAGAGATCTTGAAATCAGAATCACACATGCACCTTCTTTTACAAATCTTTTTGCAACAGCAGAGCCTATTTCACCTGAAGCTCCGGTGATTAAAGCTACTTTACCTTCTAACTTACTCATTTCTTTCTCCTTAGCGAGATTCATTGAAATATTTTAGCTGAAAATTAAATTTTGCTCCATATATAAAAATCAAACTTAGCATATAAAAAAATAGTAATGACACTACCATACCACCTAAACTTCCATATATCAAATTCAGTTGATCAAAGGAAGCTTTTAAGTATTGCTTGAAAGCTGAAGCAGAAATTGCCCAAAGAATAACAGCCACACAAGATCCAGGAAAGACGTCTGATAAATTTTGTTTTATGTTTGGCAACATAAAATATAGCCAAGAGACTACTGTGAAAAGTACAAATTCAATGAGGAGATATTTAGTATAACTAATCCCCTGATAGGAAAAATCAATTAGCATTGGCACTAATGTAGAGAACACTATAGTTAGAGTTATAATAAGCGTGATCACTAAAAATTGTAGTATACTTAACAACCTTCTTAATATATAAGGTGGCGAAACCGGAACTTTATAAGCTTTGTTCAATATTGTTCTTAGCCCTTCAATTGTTGACGAGGCGGTCCAAACAGCGCTTACAATTGCTAAAGTTAGTAAGCTTTGCGGCAGGCCTGATATTATCTCTCTGATACGCGGCATCAAAGATGATAAAATATCCTGTGGCATGTTATCAATGATAAATACCCAGCCAATGTTATACTGGTCTAAGAAATTTGCGAATGTTGACGCCACAGCCATTAAAACAATAAGAAAAGGGAATATCGATAACAGGATTAAAAATGATAGATACCCTGCATGCTCCACTCCATCATTATGAATTGTGTCAATCAAAGCACGATAAAGGCAATAAACGATGCTGTAAAATTTCTGTAGCACTGTAATATAAACGAACCAAGAAAAGTATTCTAAATGAAATAAAGGATACTTTTAAGCAAAAAAATCCTCACCATTTACTTAAACTTAATCAATGTGATAGATAATCTAGCACAAAACAGAGATGAGAGGAGGCGTAATGAAAAATTTTCTTCTACTAGTGGCGTTAATTCTCTCCTTTACGTTTGATGCCGCTGCTGCCAGGCTTCGTGATGATGTAATACCAAATCTCATAAATAAGTAGGCAAATAACTCACAGAACAAATGGTTTTGATCGAACTTTCCGTAATATTACGAATGAATGCACATACAGTATCCTCCAATAAACTAACAGAGTCATATATTCTATTTTTAATGAGATTGTCTTTCAAATATTGCCATAAACGCTCTACTGGATTTAACTCTGGTGAATATGGAGGTAAATAGATTAAGGTAATATTTTGTGGTATTTTTAAACCTTTGGATCTATGCCATCCTGCACAATCCACAACAAGAAATGCCTCCCTTGTTCCTAAATATTGTGACATCTGCTCAAGGAATATATTCATACAATCAGTATTGACGTTTGGTACGAATAAGCTAGAACTCTCTCGATTTCTAGGATTAACTGCACTATAGAGATAAAAGTTTTGCCTACCTAATTTTACCTTAACCTGTGTCCTAATGCCTTTTTTAAACCACCCGTGTCCAATCTTTGAATGTGTGCCAAACCGCGACTCATCGAAGAAAAATAGCTCTTTTTCGGGATACGTGACAATAGTTTCATTAAGATTTTTTTTTAAACTCTTCTTGTTTATTTTTATCCTGTTTATTGTGCACAGGCCTTGGAGTAATATACGAAAAACCTAACTTTTGCATCAGTCTATGTGCTGTAGACTTACTTACCTCAATAGAAAACATTTTCTCAATTATGATTTTTAATTTCTTAGCCGTTAGGTTGGCTCCTTCTTCTGCTATGACATTTTTAATTTCTTCTTGCTGCTTGTAGCTCAACTTCGGCTTTACTCCACGTCCTGGTTGTATTTTAAACGCATTGACTCCTCCTTCCTTAAATCTTGTAATCCACTTCATCAATGTAGTTCTAGTAATTCGGTATATTTGAGCAACTTTTGTTATTCCATATTCTTTTGCAGATATTATTGCCTGTAATCTTCTTCCTATCTCTCCTCTTATGCCGTGCTTCTTTAATTCCAGGTTACACTTATTATATAATTCTTCTCCTATTGCTTTACTTTTTCCTGCCATAACTCCCCACTAATTCTCAAATTATTCTATTTTAGAAATTTTTCTTTATTCCTCTATTTATTTTTAGGAATTGGTATAAGATTACTTTAGAAGATGAAATTATTCATCAGAAGGCAGAGTTGCCAGAAATTAAGCCAATTGTAACTGAGTACAGGTTGCAAAGAGGACATTGTAGAGTATGTAATAAAAGAATTACAGCAAATTTACCCGAAGGTGTTGCAAGAGATTTTCTAGGACCCAATGCTAAAACAGTTATAAGCAGCCTTAGCGGCTTTTTTATTAACTCAAAAAGAGAGGTACAGCAAATTTTGGGCAGTATTTTTAATCTAAATATAAGCCTTGGTTTAGTCTCAAATACTGAACGCAGGGTATCGAAGAAGTGTGCATCTGAATATGAGAAAATGAAGGAAGAGTTGCAAGGAAGCGAGTATTTGCATATAGACGAAACAGGGCACAGAAATCAAGGAAAGAGAGGCTGGAGTTGGGTAATAACAAACAAAGCGTTGACACTTCTGAAGGTAAGCGAGTCTCGTGGTAAGAAGGTGTTGAAGAGTTTACTGCCAGAATATGATGGTATATTTGTGAGCGATAGATACGCTGTATACAATTACTTCAATCGTGAAAATAGACAGATATGTTGGGCACATCTGGCAAGAGATTTTGAGAGATTTGCCCATAGTAAAAATGTTGAAGTGAGCAAAATTGGCCAAGCACTAAAATCGCTCAGCAATAAGGTGTTTGTAGTAGATAAGGCAAAAAAACAAAATTTGATAGATAATTTGAGATTTTATCGACTGGTGCGAAAAATTCGGAAAAGGGTAAAACATTTTTTACGTAAAATGACGAGGGTTGCAAATAGCACTCAAGCTTCAAGAATGGCCGCTAAGATGTTACGATCTGAGGATATGATGTGGAAGTTTTTAAGAAAACCTGAAGTGATAGAAACAACTAATAACCTTGCAGAACGGCAAATTAGACGGTACGTAATTTATCGTAAAAACAGCTTTTTCACCTGGTCAGAACGTGGAGAAAGATTCGTGGAAAGAATGTTGTCGATATTTTTGACATCACGTCTAAATGGCCAGAACCCCTTTCAAAAGCTACAGAATCTAGTAGCTGTCACTGCTTAGTTCTTTAATTCATTCTCACAATCCGTGAACGGTTACCTTGAAACATATGATGCAACGGCACGTAGTTTTTACGATTAGGTGCATTGTAAAATAGCAACCGTTGCAACCATGAACTCTAAAATATTCAAGGAGCCTACCAGTATCTTTAAAGTAAATGTTCATGTGATTCCACAGATAATTTCTGTTTTTTGATTCTATCTGTCCATTTATCATTTTCTATATCTTGTTTGTTGGTTGCTCTTTTTTCTTGCTCAACAATTGCCTTATCTATCTTCTGATGAATTGCATCAATTGCATTAATTGCATTTTTTTCTTTGTATACTTCGCTTTTCCCTTCAATAATTAACTTAATAAAAGTATTTACAACAGACTGCACTTGATTATGATTAACCTGACCTTTTATCAAAGAAGGTAAAGATCCTAATTCCATTATATGTTGACCTATGTTATTCTTTATACCTTCTGTATGCATTAACTTTATTATTTCATCATCAAATTCTTTCAATACTTCTGATGCTGTTTTATCTTGAGTGGAAAGCCCTAAATTATCTGCTACTTCACTTGTTAATAACTCTCTGTTTTCTTTATTATCTTCCAATTTAGCATAATTACTCAACAGATCCATAACTGTAGATACTCTGACTTCAACAATACCATCAACATCTTCATTTCCTAAAGCAACTCCTGATTCCAATAACCTCCCTCTGAGATTTTTGCTTAAAAGATTGATAAACTCTTTATTTGCATCCGATCCTGTAGCAGATATTGTACCATCTAAATAGTTACTTTGAGTACCTAAGCTATGCTCTATTTGTATTTTTGTCTCAGGTTTAAATCCTAATTTTGCACAGAATTTCTGAAAATATTCTTTAATAATGTCAAACAAGCTCTTGCCATTATCTTTATAATTTTTTAACTCTTTAGGAATAGTAAGTGACAATTTACCATCTCTGTATGTTACAAAGTCTTTACCATCTTGAGACTCAAGTGTAAATTCTAATGAGTTAGACAGATCACATATCTTATCACCATGCATAACTTGATTTTTAACAGAGAGTATTGGTAGCCTCATGTCAGATCTAATTCTTACATTATTTTGGTTAGCACAATCAATATTTATTACTTTTTTAGTATTTTCTACTATGAACGACTGTCCAAGTGCAAGTTGGGTTTGTATAAATGGAGCAGCCTCATACCCTGCTTGATTACAATTGGTGACTAGCTCTTCTAAAATAGCATTACTTGGAACTTCTGCCCCAGCGTATCTGAACATTTTCTTGAAAACTTCTTTTGCAAAGGAACGGTAGTCTTTGTTTTCATCTTTCTCTGTTGGTAATAGATGTTGGCCAGCATTGTAAAATTCTTCAAATTCTTTCTTATATGAATCGGTTTTTTGATGATTGGCAGTTTTGGGATTTTCACAGTGATTTTTCCATAGCTCACCCAATGCATTACTTACAAGCTCTTTCTCAATATCTTCGAGTACTGAAGCAACAAAAGCTTTGCCATGATCCGTATCTATTTCTCTTGTTCCTTTTTTGTTAAATATTTCGTCATTATATATATCATCACTATTAAAAAGTTCGCTTTTGTGGTGCTTAGCTCCTTCCTTAAATGCAATAATAAGATTTTTATCTATTTCTTTTCCGTTAATAATAAAATTCATCCTTTGAAAATCTAAGAACATTGTTTCACCAGAATTTGCTAATTCATTATCTTGACCTGCTCTTAATTTACTAAAATTGAACTCTTTAGCTGTGGCCTTTAATCTAACTACTGGACTCTTATTATTTTTTCCTTTTGCCTCTTTCATAAATAACACCTTACTGTAAATATGCTGTAAGTTATATCATATAATGATGAATAATTTGGTAATATATTAAGAAAATCGACAGTATATTTCTTTATTTAAGAGGTGCAGGAAAGGCGCAGATTTCTCTTTCCATTTGTAGCGTACTGCATTAATATTTATGTATTAATTTAGAAAATAATGATGAATAACATTGTAATTGTTGGTCTGCAATGGGGTGACGAAGGCAAGGGTAAAATAGTAGATTATCTTTCTGGGAATGCAGATGTAGTTGTGAGATTTCAGGGAGGAAATAATGCAGGGCACACTATAGTAATAGATGATGAGGTTTATAAATTAAATTTACTGCCCTCTGCTGTTTTGAGAACGGGCAAAATATCCATCATAGGAAACGGTGTTGCTCTTGATTCACATGCTCTAATCTCAGAAATAGAGTCATTGAAAGTTAAAGGAGTGGACGTAAACTATAACAACTTGATGGTATCCGAGAGCTGTCCATTAATACTTAGCGTACATAAGGACAAGGAAAAGCTATTTGAAGATTTAAACGGAAATCACAAAATTGGTACAACAAACAAAGGGATAGGGCCATGTTATGAAGATAAAGTTGGAAGGAGAGCTATACGCCTTTGTGATTTAGAAAACGCAGATGAGCTCAATAAAAGAGTGGATACTCTTCTGAATTACCACAATGCTATCAGAAAAGGCCTTAACTACCAGGTGGTTAAAAAAGAAGAAATATTAAAAGAAATTCAAGGGATTTCAAAAAAAATTCTTTCATATAAAAAACCTGTGTGGAGGATATTAAATGACTTTGTGAAAGAAGGTAAGAAAATAATATTTGAAGGCGCCCAAGGCACATTTTTAGATATCGACCACGGAACTTACCCTTTTGTTACTTCAAGTAATACTGTAGCGTCGCAAGCAATAACAGGCTCAGGATTAGCCTCCAATGCTTACATTATTGGTGTGGTAAAAGCTTATACAACAAGAGTGGGCAATGGTCCATTCCCTACTGAGCAAAAGAACGAGATTGGAGATAGCTTATTTACTATAGGCAAGGAGCTTGGAACAGTGAGCAATAGAAGAAGGCGCTGCGGATGGTTTGACGCAGTTTTAGTGCGCCAGGCTGTGCAACTTTCTGGAGTTTCAAGCATTGTATTAACCAAATTAGATGTGCTTGATTCTTTTGATACAATTAAAATATGCACTGGTTACAAGTATAGCGGGAAAATGTATGATTATTTACCCGCATCGCATTCAATACAGGAGGAATTAGAGCCAATATATGAAGAGTTTCCTGGCTGGAAAGAAAATACTCAAGGTAAAAGGTCGATTGAAGCATTGCCTATCAATTTAATAAAATATATAGACAAGTTAGAAAAATTAATAGGTGTACCAATTCATCTAATTTCAACTAGTCCAAAAAGAGAGGATGTTATTGAGCTTAAAGATTTCTGAAAACGTCTTTTAACTTTTATCCAATAAAAAAAATACTTGCATAACTCAAAATACTAAGTCTATTATATAAGATATATTATAAACTTATAGTGAGTAGTGTACAATGAAAGACAAAAGCTTAAGTTTAACACTTGCAGTTATTTTCAACACAATTAAGTTAATAATAAAAGTTAGTGTAGAACGTGGTTTGATTTTTTTGAATATATGTTAATTGGTATAATATAAATATAGTCAAAGGAGGTGTGTTATGATTGGAGGTTTGACTAAGGGAGACAAAGTAGCAGAGGCAGGAGAGGATTCTGGTATTAGATCAATCGCATCATGTGCTTGGAGTGCAATAAATCGCTTGTTGGCATCTTATGAACGCGATCTATATTCGTCACGGCTTACACTACGTTTTGCATCCCTCAAGGACCGTATCGATGAAGTGGAAAAAGAAAATCCTTCCACTAAGGACTCTGCTACAATAAAGTTCTGCCGCTCAATTTCAGAAAATGATAAATTATGCAAAGAATTAAGAAATTTAAATAATCTTGCTGAAAATTTTGCCAATAAAGAATTTGATTCTCAATTAGAGAAGATAATAACAGGTTTTAAACTAAAAGATCTAGAAGACAAGGTAGGCTTCTTAGTACTTTTGAAAGAAGAAAGTGACTTCACTGCTATACAAAAGGCTTATAGGGATGAGTGGAGTTTTTATGACCTAATAAACGATAGAGATTTTAAACAAACGTACATAGATAAAGTAGTAACAGAGTCTGCTAATAAGAGCTTTAAGGAAGATATAAATAAATGCATAGAGTTGGCAGAGCAGGGAAAAAAAGCTGCAAGTAAATATTTTGAGAGGAAAGACGTAGAGCTTCGAGCTTATTACACAGAAACTGATAACGCTGATAGAGTTTTGAATGTTAACCTTATTAATTACAATAGAAGTGAGCCAACAAGAATTAGTGACATTTTACAGCAAGAGAAAGGTATTAAAGAATTGAATATCTATTGCAATAAAAAACATGAAATATACGCTCATCAAGAAGATAAGAAAAGATATTATGAATTTAAAGAAGGCGCATATTATGAAATGACAAGCACTTGGCCTGTAGAGAATGGATCCAGAATGTGTACCATGATTATGAATGTGAGTAGTAGCGGCATAACTGAAGTACTAAAATTTGATGGTGAAGATTTTGTTTCATCGGAGGAGATCCTAGAATTAATAAAGCAAAATGATGAATTATATATTTAAGGCCTCGTCTTACATGATGCTGTAATGAAATCACTAGAAAAGGGTAAGGCTGCTGATGTTGTACCTACTGCTAATAATAATTTTCAAAATGAATCTATAGTGGCCTATCAAGATAAGGAACCAGGGGGGGAATCGAAAGGTCCAGACCCTAAAGTTGATGATGACAATAGCCTTCCTTCTTCTCCTTCTATTAATAGCAATGCATTAATTCAAACAGAAGTCAATTTACAGCACACTGAAACTCAACCAGAAGTTGCTTCACAACAAATAACTGATTTACAAAACAGGTTTGGAAAAGAAGAGCAAAAAAACACAAAATTGCAAACTGAACTGGCACAAAAAGATGAAGAGTTAGCAAGCGCGTTAGCAGAGCTACAAGGGAAAGCACAAGAACTTAAAAGTGTATATGAAGAAAAAGGAAAGCTAAGGCAAGAGCTGGGAGTTGCTAATGCAAAAAAGGAGGAGTTAAAAAGTGAATTAAAGAAATCGCAAGAAGAACTATATCATGTGCAAAAAGGAAAGTCTGATTTAGAGGACAAGTTTGATCAGTTAGAACACTTGAATAAGAAGATGGATGGAAACCAAGAACAGCTTTCAGAACAAGTATTAGATCTGCAAAAAAAATTATCATGCTCGGAAGAGGTAACCCAAGAATTAATCAATAAGTTAAAAAGTGCTGAAGCAGAAAAAAAAGAAGTGAATCAGAAACTTGCAGAAGCTGGGCAAAGAATTGAAACATTAAAAAAATGGACTAGCGATTTACAAGATAAACTTGAAAAAAAGGAGCGAGGATCCAAGGCAGAAATAGATGCAATGAGTAAGGAGTTAACGCAGCTTAAAGAAAACCTGAAGAGGAATGAGGAAGAATTTAAAAGTGTGCATGAAGAAAAAAGAAAGCTAGAGGACAAGCTGAAAGGTGTTAATACAGAAAAGAAGGAATTAGAAGAAAAATTAAAAGAACGTGAAAAAGAGATAGACCAAGAAGCACAAATAATGGAGGAAAAGGAGCAGTTTATAAGCAATTTAAAATGTCAAATGCAAGGGTTGGAAAAAGAGCATGAAGATGAGATTAAGGAATTGGAAGAGAACCTTGATGCATTGAGCGACATCATTGCAGGTAAAGTTTTGGATATTGAAGGTCTGATGAAAAAATTACAAAACAGTGAAAAAGAAAAAGAGTTTTTCCGTGGTCAAGTAGAAGAGTTAAGTGAAGAAACGTTTGCTGATAAACAAAAAGGCTTCAACAATCAATTTTATACTCTAATACCAAATCTCATAAATAAGTAGGCAAATAACTCACAGAACAAATGGTTTTGATCGAACTTTCCGTAATATTACGAATGAATGCACATACAGTATCCTCCAATAAACTAACAGAGTCATATATTCTATTTTTAATGAGATTGTCTTTCAAATATTGCCATAAACGCTCTACTGGATTTAACTCTGGTGAATATGGAGGTAAATAGATTAAGGTAATATTTTGTGGTATTTTTAAACCTTTGGATCTATGCCATCCTGCACAATCCACAACAAGAAATGCCTCCCTTGTTCCTAAATATTGTGACATCTGCTCAAGGAATATATTCATACAATCAGTATTGACGTTTGGTACGAATAAGCTAGAACTCTCTCGATTTCTAGGATTAACTGCACTATAGAGATAAAAGTTTTGCCTACCTAATTTTACCTTAACCTGTGTCCTAATGCCTTTTTTAAACCACCCGTGTCCAATCTTTGAATGTGTGCCAAACCGCGACTCATCGAAGAAAAATAGCTCTTTTTCGGGATACGTGACAATAGTTTCATTAAGATTTTTTTTTAAACTCTTCTTGTTTATTTTTATCCTGTTTATTGTGCACAGGCCTTGGAGTAATATACGAAAAACCTAACTTTTGCATCAGTCTATGTGCTGTAGACTTACTTACCTCAATAGAAAACATTTTCTCAATTATGATTTTTAATTTCTTAGCCGTTAGGTTGGCTCCTTCTTCTGCTATGACATTTTTAATTTCTTCTTGCTGCTTGTAGCTCAACTTCGGCTTTACTCCACGTCCTGGTTGTATTTTAAACGCATTGACTCCTCCTTCCTTAAATCTTGTAATCCACTTCATCAATGTAGTTCTAGTAATTCGGTATATTTGAGCAACTTTTGTTATTCCATATTCTTTTGCAGATATTATTGCCTGTAATCTTCTTCCTATCTCTCCTCTTATGCCGTGCTTCTTTAATTCCAGGTTACACTTATTATATAATTCTTCTCCTATTGCTTTACTTTTTCCTGCCATAACTCCCCACTAATTCTTAAATTATTCTATTTTAGAAATTTTTCTTTATTCCTCTATTTATTTTTAGGAATTGGTATAAGTAGTAAATGTGTTTGCTGTACCAAGTGGAAAACAGTGTCCCGTGTCTTTTTCTATAAATCTTCTCACATTTCCTTCAGGGTCAGTTGCTTGTCCTCTATATTCCTCAAACGTGATTCCACAGAACGTAAATCCTGATCTCATATCGTTTCTCAGCGCTGCTCCTTCTTGCCATCTCTCGTATGCTTCTTTTACTTTGGTATGAGAAGTTAAAGCGTCAAAAAACTCAGGACTTACCAGCGCATGAATCCCAGTCATATATTCACCACTTAAGTTGTCCTCAACATGCCTCAATACTTCCAGACACTTACGCTTGACATCGGTGGTTGCTGTTCCCAGTGCAAAATTTACTACTTTCGGTGTAATTTCAAATTCGTTATACAGATTTAATAACTCACTGCCATCAGCGTCCAAAATTATTCCTTTGAGCGCCCCCATTCGCAAATGTTCTAACGTTATTGCGTGTTTGTTTCTCATCATCTGCAAATGATCCGTTATTACATCTGCCAATGCTTTCAGCTCATTCTCTGACCCAAATGCCCTTATTCCCTGCACTTCCTCAGGCAACACTACATCATCATGGGGAATATGTGGAATGGTAAAAGTTCTTATTTTCCGTTTTCCTCGTTTTCCTACTGTTGCTGGTGCTCCTGGCACTTGTGTTGGTAATAAAGTTAAAACTCCGTGGTGTTCTTCTATTGTAATATGTCGAAATCTTACCGATCTACTTGGAAATAAATTTAAATTTTCTACGCGACCATAATTTATCGGCAATATATTTATCGCATTAGTCAGTGCTGTCATACTAAATGCCGGATTTGCAAATGGATTTTGCATTCTTTCCCCCTTTTTTTCCCCTAATAATGATGTTTTTAGTAGCTCGTTAGACCCCTTTACGGATGATGATCCCTCGTGCTTCAAGTTGCTTTATTACTGCAGCTTTTTGCTCCTCAGTGATATTTGCTGGCCACACAACCGCATGATCTGCTAACATTGCAATACGTGTAATGATTACCGCTTTGGTTGCGTTTACATCACTTGCAATTACTCCTATCGCTGTTTGCGTGCCATCTGTGGCCGTTGCATTTATAATTTTAATTAGATCATCTTTATCACGACCAACAACCATGCCAAGCTTTAGGTTTTGCCCCTTTGCTACCGTTATTTGGTCTCTTGAATATAGATTTGATGCTTCATATTTCAGAAGGTCACCTAAATTATTTCCTTCACTTATGCTTGTCATATTTCCCCTTTTTTTCCTTTAGTTTTACCGCCGTGTTTATAGTTGTTATATGCGGCGGTTATAATTGTGGCGCGTTTTGAACACTTATTTACTGCGGCGTATGTTAGCATTATATACCGCGCATCAAATGCCCCGACTTTTTGCTACCTGTATCATCAAGTCTTCCGGTGTACTTTGCGGTATTGTACTCAAAATCTCTGTCTTCTTCGTTCTCTCCGCCAGTATCGACATTAATATTTCTTGTGCTTGCTTTGCATTTACATCCTGCTCAATAAATTCTCCTATCTTCTCTGGCATCTTTGATAAATTACATAATCTTATCACCTCTAATACTTCCGTGCGGCAGCTCTCGTACCCTAAACATCTTCCTTGCTCAATTAGATCATCAATATCTATTGCTTGTTCTTTTATCTCAGTTTTAGTCATATTTCTCCTATAATTATCTATAAATTCTGAAAATGTCGTAATTCCATCAGCAAGTCCTATCTCTATTGCTTTCTCACCAAAATATAGCCCTGCTTCCGTTGATCTGATCTTTTCCGTTGAAAGATTTCTATTTCTTGCTATAAGCTGCAAAAACATTTCATATAGGCGGTCTACTTCTTCTTGCAAGCTTTCCAAACTTTCTGATGTTATCGGCTCATGCGGATTTAAATCGTTTTTTCGACTTCCAGCAAAAACAGTTGTGTACTTAATACCTTGCTTTTCATCGAATCCACTTTGATCAATGTGACTTGCTATTACTCCTATGCTTCCTACCCCAGATGTTCTGCTTACAAATACTTTTTCAGCACTTGATGCAATTGCATACGCTGCGGAATACGCATCATCATTTGCTATCGCCACAATCCTCTTTTTTGTTCTTGCTTCGTAAATAAAGTCGGAAAGGTCAAATAAACCGTTTACTTCCCCTCCGGGGCTGTCTATGTCCAAAATTATTGTTTCTACTTCTTCATCTATTAAAGCTTCTTCTATCTCTTCACGTATCTTCTCATATGATGTCATCCCCAACACATCATCAAAAGCTTCTGAATTCTTCGTCAAGATTCCATGTACTTTTATTCCCCTTTCACTATTTTTTACTGCATGTTTTATATTTTTAAACGTTGGATGCTTCTCTACATGTAATGACAATAAATCAAAGCTTCTTTGCTCTATCATCATCGGTTTATTGAGCCAGCTCACTTATATTATTTCAGTATTAGAATTAAAACTACTGACGTCCGAGTCAAAACTTAAACCCAGTTCACTAGCACGTCTTTGATCTTCGGCAATTTCTTGGTCTATTTCCTCTACATCATAACCAAGTTCTGATACTACTTCTGACCTGCTCTTAAATCCATTTCTTACTGCCATTTGCTGTGCTTGCTGGTCTTTTAGTGGATCTACGTAAGCACACCCTTGCGGTATCCATTTTACCTCTTTTGCTGTTTCTTTTGCCCAATTTTCACCTATGTCCAGTTCTCCAGAGAGTAGTGCTAATTCTAGCCACCTATTCCATACTGGTCGGCAAAGCTGAAATACTACCACGTTATGCTGTAACATTCCGCACCTCCGGCGAAACTCTATTAACCCAGCTCGGATTGATGAATAATTGACACCACTTAGATCTCCTGTTAGCTGCTCGTAAGTTATTCCCATGCCTACTGCTATTGCCCTGAGCTGCTGTTTCATGAATGCTTCATAACTTCCTCCAACATCTGATGGTTCTGAAAATTTTATATCCTCTCCCGGGTCTAAAAGCTGCATAGTCCCAGGTTCTAAACCTGATAGTGCTACTCCATGCTCATTTGCTTGCGCCTCACCTAAAATATTTGCCTCAGGATCGAGTCTGGTAATAAACCCCGCAAACATCGCTGCTGTCTTCTTTCTCACCAACTCTGCATCATCATATTGATCAAGTTCATAGAGCTTTAACAGTACACTGGACAACCATGGTACTCCTCGAATCTGCCCAGGTCTTAGTGGTCTATAGATATGTAAAACATCATTTGCTGGTACACGAACTGATTCGCCAAATGATCCTTCTCCAGGGTGTTCTCTAAATAGGTAATATGCTTCCCTCTGCCCAAGCCTATTGAACTCAATCCCGTTTCTAATTACATTACCGTTGGCAAGGGTTTGATTACTCTTATTGTCTAAATGCTCTGATTCCAGTACTTGTAATTGCAACGGCACACAAAGACCATCTTCTCGTTTTCTTGTTCGGAGTCTTACAAAACATTCTCCTCCTTCTATCATGCTCCTACAAACCAAAGCTTGTAATCCATAAAAATCACTCACTCCGCTACTGTCTGCTTCATCTGTCCATCTCAGCCATAACTCTTGGACTTTTTTCCGAAACTCTGCATCTTTGGCTTTTGACTGCGGTTTTATTCCTGTCCCAACAGAGTTACTTACTATCGTATCGATGATGTTTGCCGCATAGGAGTTCTTTCTTACCATATCACGTGAACGACTACGCAGGTGTTCAAGGCTTTGAGACAGCAAATTGTTTATACTTCCTGACTCTGGTTGAAAGTGCAATAATCTCCTTCCTGAACCTGATGCATCCCAGGCTGAACCTTTAGGCTTTGGTAGTTTGCGGAATAATTGTTTAAATGATTTCAATAACATTTAGCCTCTGATTGTTTTAATTATGCAGCAGGTTGTTGCACAAATTTATAGTTTAATATTGAGAAATTTCAGCAAGCTGCTGGAGAATTTGGTCATTATAGTGCATTTACCTCTTAATAAATGGTACTTCTGTGTCCTATTTCTGTGATGATTACTGTGTTCTCTAATTTATCTACTTTATAAATAATCCGATAATCGCCTACTCTTAATCTTTTACTTCCTACTAATCTACCACTTAATGGTTTACCAAGATTAATTGGATCAATTGTAAGCCGCTCGTCTATAGCTCTTCTAATTCTTGATCTTATTGTTGGTGGTAAAGTAAGGAAATCTCTCTCAAGAACCTTTTCTGAATAGATAATATTGTATTTCACTCATCTTTAATTGTCTTTGCAGATAATATTTTATCCCAATCGACATCCTCACTTCTGACCGTCTTTGCATCTGGCACATCACGTTCTTTTATAATTTCAGCCATCTCTTTCTCTGCTTCAAATTCTTCTTTCACAAGACACACTAAAACTTCTGGTATAGTTTTATTCCATGCTTTTGCAACCTCTGTAAGATACTGAGCAAATTCACCCTCGAAACTTACATTAATATTGAGCTTTTTTTGACTTTGAGCCATATGATTAACCAGAAAACATCAACTATAGACTATAACATTTTTACACAATTTTGTCAATCCCCTTACTCGTTGAAATAACAATCTTTCTCTTTGGCTTCACACCTGCAACTTTCAGCTCAGCTTTGATTCGTTGTCTTAAATCCAATAGATCTTTTATCTGAACTTCTCCATACCTAACCACATGATCACCATACGCAATCGATACCACTCTCTCTCCGCTCTGTAGCTTCTTTATCGCTTCTTCTACTTGAGTTAAATATTCTTGGTTGTACATCAACTTTTCTCACTCAACCATTGACTTCTTCTTACTCTCTTTGACTTTTTAGCTTTTTCTCCTACTAAACTCTCCCATTTACTCTCTGACCAACGATCAATCCCCAGGGCAATAGACGCTGCTCTTGCGTAAATTCGGCAATCTAGTACTTCATTTCGGTCTCTTATCTTTTGCCACTCTTGCTTGGTATATCCTTTTACTACCTTGGTAATTAATTGCTCTGCTGTTAGCTGCTTAAAATATTCAGGTGGATACTCTGGAAAATGACAATACCCCGGCGCCCCTTCTGTTAAAACATTAAGTAGCTGAAAAAGCTCGGACTTTAATATCGATACTCCAACTGGCCACAGCTTCATTCCTCTCTTTAGCTTTTGTCCGCTAACTGTTACATCTACTCTACTTGGGCTGCTAAGTGGCACTAGCGCTTTGTTTGCTCCTTTTACTGCCAATTACTCTTCCAGAACCTTGGTGACCTCTTACCCAGTTGTATACCTCTTGTGTTGCATACCCAGCATCTACCGCCATCATACTTATCATGTATTCAAGCCCATTTTCACCGATAAAATGATGATTTAATAATTCCGAAAGTTTTCCCCATACTTCTTCACTTCCAGTATCACCTTCTAATACCTGGTAGTCTATTGACCAACTTTCTCGGTTTTTTCCCCATGCTACTACTTCTACTTCTAACCGATCTTTTTGTACATCAACCCCTGCCGTTAACACTATTTTTCCACCTTTTGGCACCGTACCTATCGGAAAATTTTCTCGACGCTCAAATAGTTGCTTCCAGTCTGGTACTTCTCCTTTATCTACCCAGGTTTCTCCGAGTGTTGTATTTATCCAAACTTTCAGTAATTGCTCATTTTCCTTCGCATGCAGATAATCTTCTACTGCTTGTTTCCAACTATACCAGCCTACTGGGCTATACAAGCTTGAAAGGTGGAATCCTATTTTTGCCCCTTCTTTTGCCTCTTTTTTTCCTTCTTTCCCTGTAGCTCTCCATTTTCCACGGGCTAGCATCTCTATTTTCTGATGATTTTCTATTTTGCCATTACATTCTATACACACATAGTGCGCTGTACTTGGGTTTTTATCTTCCCACTTTATCTGTGGCCATTTCAGCACCTGATAGTAATTACAATGTGGACAAGGAACGAAAAAGTAACGTTTGTCTGAACTCTCAAATTCCTTCTCTATTCTGCTGATTCCATGAACAGTTGGTGTTGAAACCAAAAAGATTTTTCTCCGTGTAAAAGTATTAGTTCGCGCGATACTGAGAAGAACTGGATCTCCTTCTCCTCCTGAATCTCCTGGATATGCATCTACTTCATCTAAAAAAAGATATTTTACCGGCATAGAGCGCAGACCCACTGGACTGTTTGCTCCAGTTACTACTACCGTTCCTCCCGGAAACTCTTTGCTCTGCACAGTATTCCCTGAATCTCTCGACCTTGGATCTTTTATTTTACTCCTTAAACATGGCGTATCTTCAATGAGCGGCGCAAATCTTCCCTTTGACCAACGCTTGCCCATTTCTACTGTTGGCTGTACTACTAGCATTGGCCCTGGTGTTTGATCGATAATATAGCCGATCCAGTTGTTTCCTGCTTCTGTTCCTCCAATCTGCGCTCCTTTCATGAATACCACCTTTTCAGCCGGTGAAGACGAAGATAGTGAATCCATTATTTCCTTAAGGTACGGCGTTCTCTCTGTCCTCCATTTTCCTGGTTCTGATGATGCTATTGTTGAAAGTTGACGATTTCTATCTGCCCACTCTGATACTTTAAGCGGTGGATCTGGCTTTAACCCTGTATAAAAGCTACTGCTATATATCACACCATTACCTGCCAAAATTTTGCTACATTTTCTACTTCCATATCGGTAAAAGTAGAACTTGGTTGATCTGTTGATTCTTTAGCAAAACAACTTAGAATAATGACTGCAATTATTCCTGCATATGCTGTAGAAATAGAGATGCTTATAACTATTGAGCCTATTATTATAAGGCGTCTACTAATTTTCTTTAATAATTTTAAATTATTTGAATATAAATTAACAGTAGTCATTAAAATGTATTTTTCGATAATTCTTCGAGTGCATTGGTAATCTCTTCTGTTAACGTTTTATGGATCTTCTCTGTGTCGTTCATCGATGCTAGTAACGCTGAAACCCTATCTGGAATGTTAAGCAAATTATTACGGACAACTCTCGCAACATTAAATGCTTCAGTCTTTACTTCTTCTACTGAGATAAGTTCACCAATTTCAGCTTTTGCCTTTGCCTCCAACAATTTTCCCCGCTCCATTTCGTTTTTTATCCGGGTTTTAAGCAACATCGTGGAAAGTTCATTATTTCCTCTTTTTTCCCCTTCTTCTCCACCTTTTCTCCTCAGTGGTTGACTTGGATCTCGTATTGCTGCCACCGCTTCATTTGCTTGTTCTCGGTCAATCAAACCATCCTCCAGCTCAACTATTCCTTTCTTTACTAAATAACAGACGTATTGCTTTGAAACTCCTAATTCTCTTGCCCATTCCGTCTGCGTTATTTTTTCCACTTTTTTCGCCCCTTTTTACTGTTTTTCTTCTTGAATCTGCGAAAAGGTTTTGCCAGAACCGAAAAGGGTGGAATCTCTTCCGGTATATACTTGCAAACGCTTTATCGTTACATCGACGAAGGCGGGATCAAGTTCTATAGTTCTGCAGATTCTTCCTGTTCTCTCACAGGCAATTAATGTACTTCCAGACCCGCTAAATGGATCAAGAACTATGTCTCCTGGTCTACTGCTGTTTACTATCGCTCTCTCCATTAACTCCACTGGTTTCATCGTTGGGTGCAGTGAGTTGTACGTTGGCTTATCGTAAAACCAGAGATCACTTTGATTACGGCCCCCATGCCACTCACGTTTATTGCCGTTTTTCTAACCTTAGAGTATTGCTTCGTATTGTCTTTGATAATCAGATCTTCCTAGCGTAAAATGATTCTTTGCCCAAATGATAAATGTTGACCATCTTCCACCTGCTTCTTCAAATACCTTTTGCAAGGTTGAAAGCTCAGATGATGATGCACAGATGTAAATTGCCCCTTTGGTGTATGCTAAAACATGAGTACAAATGTCATACAGAAAAAGTTCGTATTTTTCACCTTGATCATCGTTTAGTATTTTTTTGTCTTCTCTCTCTTGACTGTCACCATATGCTACGTTATATGGAGGATCACACACGGTAATATCTGCCATTTTATCGTCTAATACCGCTTTAAATGATTCAACTAGACAACTATCACCACAATAGATTCTATGACCACCTAAAATCCATAGATCACCTGGTTTTGTTATTTCCACTTTTTTGTCATCACCAGCTAAATCAGAAAATTTTTCTCCCTTTTCCCCTTGTTCTTCCCTTCCATCAAGATTATCAAGAAAGCGTTGGACTTTTTCTAGCTCAAATCCAGTCATTTTTAGGTCAAACTGCAAATCTTCTAACTCTTGAATTTCTACCTTCAAAAGTTCATCATCCCACTTTGCCCAGTTAGCTGATTGATTGGCCAGTAACCGAAAAGCCTTGGTTTGGGCTTCACTTAAATTATCACTGATACCAAATCTCATAAATAAGTAGGCAAATAACTCACAGAACAAATGGTTTTGATCGAACTTTCCGTAATATTACGAATGAATGCACATACAGTATCCTCCAATAAACTAACAGAGTCATATATTCTATTTTTAATGAGATTGTCTTTCAAATATTGCCATAAACGCTCTACTGGATTTAACTCTGGTGAATATGGAGGTAAATAGATTAAGGTAATATTTTGTGGTATTTTTAAACCTTTGGATCTATGCCATCCTGCACAATCCACAACAAGAAATGCCTCCCTTGTTCCTAAATATTGTGACATCTGCTCAAGGAATATATTCATACAATCAGTATTGACGTTTGGTACGAATAAGCTAGAACTCTCTCGATTTCTAGGATTAACTGCACTATAGAGATAAAAGTTTTGCCTACCTAATTTTACCTTAACCTGTGTCCTAATGCCTTTTTTAAACCACCCGTGTCCAATCTTTGAATGTGTGCCAAACCGCGACTCATCGAAGAAAAATAGCTCTTTTTCGGGATACGTGACAATAGTTTCATTAAGATTTTTTTTTAAACTCTTCTTGTTTATTTTTATCCTGTTTATTGTGCACAGGCCTTGGAGTAATATACGAAAAACCTAACTTTTGCATCAGTCTATGTGCTGTAGACTTACTTACCTCAATAGAAAACATTTTCTCAATTATGATTTTTAATTTCTTAGCCGTTAGGTTGGCTCCTTCTTCTGCTATGACATTTTTAATTTCTTCTTGCTGCTTGTAGCTCAACTTCGGCTTTACTCCACGTCCTGGTTGTATTTTAAACGCATTGACTCCTCCTTCCTTAAATCTTGTAATCCACTTCATCAATGTAGTTCTAGTAATTCGGTATATTTGAGCAACTTTTGTTATTCCATATTCTTTTGCAGATATTATTGCCTGTAATCTTCTTCCTATCTCTCCTCTTATGCCGTGCTTCTTTAATTCCAGGTTACACTTATTATATAATTCTTCTCCTATTGCTTTACTTTTTCCTGCCATAACTCCCCACTAATTCTTAAATTATTCTATTTTAGAAATTTTTCTTTATTCCTCTATTTATTTTTAGGAATTGGTATTATATTAAAATATCTTGCTCATAGGGATTTATCCAAAGATTTTGGTGAGATCAGTAAAAAATTACAGGCCAAAATGGATCAAGATATACAAGAAGCTCAGCTACAACACAATTCTGAAATTTCTAAAGAAATTGAGTTATGCAAAAAAGATATTTTAAATGTTCTGGATGGTGGTAAATCAGTATTGAGTGTTCAATTGAAGCAAAAATACTATTCTATACTAAAAAATGATGTTAAAGAATTAGAGGCTGAGATTTCAGAAGAACTAGAAGATTATGTTAACAACACTAACATTCACGAAATATATCAAAGCCTTAACAGTAAAATAAAGAAAATAAAGCATTATAATAAAATAGTATATCGTACACTTTGTACTTCTGGTTTTGTCGCAATGTCTTTATTGATTGTTCCATTGATAGCATTGATGGCATTTGATGTAACGACTAAAGGTGGTGGTTTTTTAGAGGCTCTTATGTATACAGCAACTCCATTTTTGGTTGTTGCAACGTTAGCACTTATAATAGCAGGTGTAGCTTACTTAGCAAGTTGTTATCTAGAGCATAGTTTTGCAAAAGAAATGCAAGACTTTATAGAAGGACCAAAATATGTAGATAAAGCAACTAATACTGAAGATGTGAAGAAATTAGAACAAGAAGAAACAGAAGTAGGCGATTATGGTAAAAAACCTTCGGCACCACCATACGATGGACCTAAGCAGCCAAGATTGTACCCAAATCTTTCAGAAGTACAATAACCACCATCATACGAAGAAGCTTGCTCTACCGTGCAACCGAAAGATTCACAACCAAGCAGTAATCTTGATTCTGCTGAGCCTGAGCAGCCAAAACTAGTTATGGATCTTTTAGAAAGTCTTCCAGAACAACTAAACGCAAAATTGGGTCCTGTTCTACGTCCATCTAATACAGCAAGAGGTGTAATTTAGGGCTAGAGGTTATGATTGTAATAAAGATATAAAAAAACGGACAAGTCAAGTAAAGTTACAAATGTAATTTTGCTTGACTATCCATTTATCACCACCTAAAGCAGCTAACAAAGCCATCTCATATGACATTTTGTCTATACCCAATTAAGTATATCAATAAGTAAGTAAATTTTAATATAATCTTATTATACTTATAAATATGCTGTATATAGCTAACCTAAGTAAGGTTTCCCCGAGTGCTGAAAAACAAAATCAATAGCCGAATTGATATCGGGCCAAAAGCTTGGCAGCGCTTTTTTTTATGGCATGCTTGATGGCAAACCAGAACTTCTCAATTGGATTTAAATCAGGCGAGTATGGCGGCAAAAATAAAACTTTACATCCAACACTTTCTATTAATTTTCTCGTTCTTTCAGACTGACCTTACCCAGAAAAAGTGGAGAGAAAATTAAGACGTTTTTGTCATGAGAATGATGCATCAAATTGTGCAGGAATGCAATAATTAATAGTAGAATGCCTACGTTGTTTGTTATAAAAGATTTCTATGTATTCAAATATGGCAGTTCTGGTTTGTTGAGCGAGAAGTATCAATAAGCAGCTCCCTTTTGAGTGAACTTTTCTGCAACAGAGTTATCGTAACAACATCCCTTATGGCTCATGCTGGAAATGATGTTTTTTGTATTCAATAGAAATTGGTAATTTTGAGAGGTATACTGTGACCCTTGATCGCTATGTAACAGCAGATTTTTATCGGGTTTGCGCTTATTAACGGCCATCAATAAAGGTAACCGTTCACGGAGATAAGGTGGTTTACAAAGTAAGTATAAAAGTGTAAAGAGATAGGAAGCTAAATATGGAATGGGTAAATGACAACAGTGCTGCAAGAAAAGGTTGTAGCAGAAAACGCTAATCTCAAGGAAGAAATAAAAGCACTGATCAGAGAAAATGATAGCTTGAAAGCAAAAATAGTTGAATTAGAAGACAAATTGGGCTTAAATTCGCAAAATTCATCGCTGCCACCATCACGAGATATATATCGTAAGAAAGCAAAAAAGAAAAGTGATAAAAAACCAGGAGGTCAGCCAGGACATAAGATGCATAAGCGTGAATTAATGGCTGCAGACGAGGTAGTGAGATGCACAATTGATACAATTTGTATGTGTGGAGGTAAGATTACTTTAGAAGATGAAATTATTCATCAGAAGGCAGAGTTGCCAGAAATTAAGCCAATTGTAACTGAGTACAGGTTGCAAAGAGGACATTGTAGAGTATGTAATAAAAGAATTACAGCAAATTTACCCGAAGGTGTTGCAAGAGATTTTCTAGGACCCAATGCTAAAACAGTTATAAGCAGCCTTAGCGGCTTTTTTATTAACTCAAAAAGAGAGGTACAGCAAATTTTGGGCAGTATTTTTAATCTAAATATAAGCCTTGGTTTAGTCTCAAATACTGAACGCAGGGTATCGAAGAAGTGTGCATCTGAATATGAGAAAATGAAGGAAGAGTTGCAAGGAAGCGAGTATTTGCATATAGACGAAACAGGGCACAGAAATCAAGGAAAGAGAGGCTGGAGTTGGGTAATAACAAACAAAGCGTTGACACTTCTGAAGGTAAGCGAGTCTCGTGGTAAGAAGGTGTTGAAGAGTTTACTGCCAGAATATGATGGTATATTTGTGAGCGATAGATACGCTGTATACAATTACTTCAATCGTGAAAATAGACAGATATGTTGGGCACATCTGGCAAGAGATTTTGAGAGATTTGCCCATAGTAAAAATGTTGAAGTGAGCAAAATTGGCCAAGCACTAAAATCGCTCAGCAATAAGGTGTTTGTAGTAGATAAGGCAAAAAAACAAAATTTGATAGATAATTTGAGATTTTATCGACTGGTGGGAAAAATTCGGAAAAGGGTAAAACATTTTTTACGTAAAATGACGAGGGTTGCAAATAGCACTCAAGCTTCAAGAATGGCCGCTAAGATGTTACGATCTGAGGATATGATGTGGAAGTTTTTAAGAAAACCTGAAGTGATAGAAACAACTAATAACCTTGCAGAACGGCAAATTAGACGGTACGTAATTTATCGTAAAAACAGCTTTTTCACCTGGTCAGAACGTGGAGAAAGATTCGTGGAAAGAATGTTGTCGATATTTTTGACATCACGTCTAAATGGCCAGAACCCCTTTCAAAAGCTACAGAATCTAGTAGCTGTCACTGCTTAGTTCTTTAATTCATTCTCACAATCCGTGAACGGTTACCAATAAAGAGTCAATAACCAATTGTTTATTTATTGAGCTACTCATTAACTACCATACGTGAATATAGGTCAATTATTGCTGCCAACAACCTTCCTTGTGTTCGGAGCTACAACTCGGTTGCTTATTTGCTGTTTTTTATTTTTGAACCTTCGTCTAAGTTTGGCTTTAATGCCATTTTCTTGCATAACACTTTGTACTGTTTTGATGTTATAATTTTTGCCTAAAGCTTTTAATTCAGCGTGAATTTTAGGGATCTGCATTTGGATGCTTTTTTTGAATATCTGCTAGAAGCCCATCTCTTGCTAATTCCTTACTGCTTTTTCCCTTAGCAACCCATTTATAATAACCACCAGCAGATATGTCTAAAACCCTACATAGTTCCTGTATTTTATAGCAATTTCTATATAAAAGAATACTTTACTCTTTTTGTTTGGCCAGGGCTTTTTTTTAAATGTCTCTTTCTCTTGTTACTCTTGCTAGTTCTTTTTTTAGATCAAATCTTTCTTTGTCATAAGGAGCCTTTGTCTGGAAATGCGTATGCTTCTGACATTTTTCCATCATATTTTCTTACCCATTTACTTAACATACTGCCATCTATGCCTAGATCTTTTGCTATTTTTTTACTTCTGTTTCTTTAACCAGCTTAACAGCTTCTAATTTGAATCCTGCTGCTTCTATTTGCCATATTTTGAAAAAACGTTTTATTTTACTCCAAAAACGTCTTAACTTTCTCTCTACTTTTTCTGGGTAAGGTCACTAGACACTTATGCAGCTGTGCATAGAATGACAGAAGAGACTTGCGTTAGATATTGTTTATTTACTTTCGATCTTTTCTATCAATTTTTTAACTAAGCCTCTTAGCTTTTTACTGGATTCATCAAGCTCTTGAATCTGCGAGCTATGCTCTTTCATTAGTTCCTTATAGTTACCTCTTATGTAGTCAATCATTTCCTTCATCTGAGCAATCATCTTGTTAACATCCATACTACCCAAATCAGGTACCATGCCAGGCATAGCCCCTTCTAACATACCGCCAGCCATAAGCTGCTGGGACATTTGCATAAATGGTTTTAAAGTCCGATTAAGCAATTCAGGATCCTTGGCTAATTTTTCTATTTGCTCTTTGCAAGTATCCATATACTGCTTCATAAATTCATCTTCTTGTCCTTTGTCTATCATAATATGTCTACCTAAAAATACGTATTCTTTATTATATATCGTTTTTAAATTAAAAACAATACAAAATACCTATCACAATTGCATTAATACTTTTTAAACAATAAAAAATGCTCCTTTGCTTACAAATGGTCACATACCTTCTTTAACCATTCCTTATCTTTTACGCTATTTTCTAAGTTTTCATAGACAAATTGATGATAGCTATTTATCCATTCAATTTCATCTTTAGTAAGCATTTGCACATCTATTAGCCTTCTATCATATGGAATGAAGGTCAGTTGTTTGAAATGTAAAAAGCTATTTTCTTGTCTGTCGACATACATCAGATTTTCAATTCTTATTCCATACTCTCCCGGAATGTAATAACCAGGTTCGTTGGAAAGTATCATTCCTGGCGTGAGTTTCACTTTATTGCCCTTTGATATTGCTTGTGGTCCTTCGTGTACTGATAGGTAACTTCCTACTCCATGCCCTGTACCATGCATATAGTCCATTCCAAATTTCCATAAATGCGTACGTGCCAATATATCCAATTCTCCACCAGTAGTGCCAGAAGGAAAGATGACACTTGCTACAGCAATGTGAGCTTTCAATACTATTGTATAGTGGGTTATTTGCTCACTAGTCGGATTACCAACCACTACAGTTCTTGTCACATCAGTTGTGCCATTAAGGTATTGGCCACCAGAGTCAATCAAATATAGTCCACTTTTCTGAATTACCTTATTCGTCTTACTGCTTGCACGATAGTGAATTATTGCACCATTTTCATTAAATGCGGAAATTGTTGGAAAACTTGGTTGCTTAAACAAATTCTGTTCTTTTCTGTATTCTAAAATCTTTTCTTCAGCTTCAAGTTCTGTACCAACATTACTTTCAAGCCAATGTAGAAAGTTTGTAACTGCCACTCCATCTCTGATATGCGCATTTATAGCCCCAGCTATTTCAGTTTGGTTTTTTACTGCTTTATAAATTAGACAAGGATCTTCTCTTTCAGCTACCTGTTTATCTTTTATTACAGCCATGATACTCATTGGAGTTGTGTTTGGATCTATAACTATTGAATTTAGCTTGTGCAGCGAATTTTCTAGCTCACTAATATCAAAAATATTTATATGATTGCCTAAATTTGCTTCTATAGTTGAATGTTCTTTATCTTGAATAAACAAATCAACATTACCGCTTTTATACAATATAGCACGGCCCAATATACATGGAGTATATTTGGCATTTTCATTTCTTAAATTTAATAGCCATGAAATTGAATTTGGATCAGTTAAAAGCACTGCTTCAGCTTCTTTATCTATGCTTTTAGCGACTTTTTCACATTTATTCTTGCTACTTTCACCAGCATATTTAATAGAATGTAGAACCACTGCTTGTTTTCGATAGTCACTTTTTTTTCCAGCTAAACAGGGTATTAATTTACAGATATTCTCATACTTTCTTATATCTTCTATGGTAAAATATTGCAAATAGTAACCTAGTGAGGTGGTCAATGTTAAGTTTGCTTTTACCCATTCGCGTGGATCCTCTTCTTGTATATTATATACTTGAAAATTGCCCCGATCGAGCTGATTGCGAGCTTGTGTGATATAGCGTCCATCCGTAAAAAATGGGCACTTGTTGTCTTTTGTAACGATAAGTAGCCCATTTGTTCCTGTAAAGCCACACAGCTTTGTTAGCTCCTCCGAATACTCATTTAAATATTCATCTTTAGTATGCAACATAAATGCGTCAACATTTGTTTCACACATAAAAGAACGAAATTCTTCGATTTTTGACATATACCTCACGCAAAACTAGCAGCTACTTTCGTTTTCTTATTCCTAAGGTACACTAATATGCTCACTATCGCTGCGGGAGTGATGCCTTGTATTTGCTTTGCAATGCCAATCGTCGCTGGTTTTATCGTCTCCAACTTTTCTATTACTTCACTTGACAGGCCTTTAACTTGTGAATAGTTAAAATCAATTGGAATTTGAGTGTTAATTTCCTCTCGTAAAAACTTCATATCTGCTTCTTGTCTTATTAGATAAGGTTTGTATTTTGCTTCAATTTCAACTGCTTCGCATATTTCATTCTTAGTTATGCTACCCATTGCGGCGTCATTCCAGCGCGTAACGCTGCTTTTTTCCTGGATCCTAGTGTCAGCTACTCGGATGATATGAGAGTGTCCTGAGATGACGGAAGGGGATCCAGTATCCGTTGTACAGCGCGTGATGCTGCTTAACTCCGGCCATATTTCTTGTAATTTATTCCAGTCGATGTTTGGATAGCTGAGTAAATCTAGTGCCGTTTTTCTTATCCCATCATAAGATATTTTAATACCATAAGACCTAAGCTGCTCAGGAGTAATCGTCAGACTCCCTAACTTCTCTTCAAGCTGCTTAATGGATTTAAGTTTATTCTGTAAAACAGAGTATCTCTCATGCGAAACAAGGGAAATATCATAACCTTTTTGTGTTAATCTTCTATCCGCATTGTCTGACCTGATAGCTAGCCTATATTCTGCACGTGAGGTAAATAATCTGTAAGGCTCGATCACCCCTTTGGTGACCAAATCATCTATCATTACACCGATATATGAATCTGTGCGGTGAAGAACAAAGCTTTCTTTTTTTTCAGATGCAGAGAGTGCTGCATTAATTCCGGCGATAATTCCTTGCCCTGCTGCTTCTTCATATCCAGTGGTGCCATTAATTTGGCCAGCAAAATATAGACCTTTAATTTTCTTAGTTTCAAGAGTATGGCTTAGTTCTCGTGGATCAATATAGTCATACTCAACTGCATATCCAGACCTCAATATTTCTGCGTTTTCAAGTCCTTTGATACTCTTTATCATTTCATTTTGCACTTCAACAGGCAATGAATTTGAAATTCCGTTTGGGTATACAGTATCATCATCCAGCCCTTCTGGTTCTAAAAATATTTGGTGACTACTTTTTTCTGCAAATTTATTAACTTTAACTTCAATGGATGGGCAGTATCTTGGTGCAACAATGTCATCCAAATACGAAGAAGCTGACCTATGAAGATTTTCTCTAATTATTTTATGCGTATTTTCATTAGTATGGGTAATAAAGCATGATACCTGAGGTTGGTTAATTTTTTCTGTGAGATAAGAAAACGGCACAGGTGGGTTATCACCCACTTGTTCTTGCAATATTGACCAGTTTATAGTATTACGATCAAGCCTTGGTGGAGTTCCGGTACGCAGTCTACCTAATCTAAAATCATACTTCTTCAACGTATTTGCAAGTTCTACTGCAGACTTATCTCCCATTCTTCCTGAAGGAGTTGTTTGCTCTCCTATATGAATCACACCCCGCAGAAAAGTCCCTGTAGTTAGAACGACTTTACTTGTTGATATACGTTCACCTGAGCTTATCATTACAGCTTTAATGCACGGTTCTCCATTGCCATTACTTTCTATAAGAAAATTGTCAACTGACTCTTCTTTTACCGTCAAATTGTTATAATTTAGAATAATTTCCTGTATTGCCTGCTTATATAATTTTCGGTCTGCCTGTGCACGTGGTCCCCATACTGCTGCACCTCTGCTGCTATTTAAAATGACTGAGTGTATGCTTGCTTGATCGATTGCTCTTCCCATTATTCCATCAAGAGCGTCAACTTCCCTGACTACAACACCCTTTGCAACTCCTCCAATTGCTGGATTGCAGGACATTTCTCCTATAGTTGAAATTTTATGAGTTATAAGCAGCGTGTTTGCACCAAGGCGAGCTGCCGCAGCAGCAGCTTCGCACCCTGCATGACCACCACCTACTACTACTACGTCATATTTATGCATGCTTTTTTGAGTAATTCTACTCTACTAATATTCCGATTATCAACGGTTAATGTCAAATCTTGTTATTCCAATGTTACACACTGGAATAACAGAAACCTTACTTGATTAGCTTAAACTTTCTTCCTTCCCTTTTGAAGAAAAGTGCTCAAATTTATTAGCAGAATGGGGTGGATGCTATTGAAATTAAGCACGTTTCGGAGTGATTTTATTAAAAATGTACAGTATTTCTGTGAACTCTCTCAAACAGCTAAGGGGTTATACAGGTCAGCAGACACGCAAAAGTTAAACTTGTGCCAATAAATGAAATAGATCAACTATCCAGAAAGTAATCTACAGTATTTAGATTTGCAAATGTTGCATTATCTGCATTTTATCAGCATAATATAGAAGTAATGTAATGCAGATATTATGCCGATAAAATTTACACCAAATTATACAATTACCTCCAAAATCGCTGGTTGTCTTATGAGGATTGAAGCAGCAAAGGAAAAAGTGTTACATTTACCACTCACTGTATCAATGCTTTCATCTCTTCGTGAAACTGCAAGGCTCTATACAACACACTACTCTACTATGATTGAAGGAAATCGACTTGAACCTAAACAGATTGAAGAGATTTTAAAGCATAAAGGTCACTTCCCAAGGTATAAGAGAGATGAAAATGAGGTTAAAGGATATTATGCAGCCTTAACTCGAATTGAACAATGGGCAGCAAGGAGAATACCCATTACTGAGAAAGCTGTTCAAACACTACATGCTCTAGTAATAGCAAGTGGAAAATCTAAAATAAAACCAACACCTTATCGTGATGGTCAAAACGTTATTCGTGATAGCCGTACACGTGCAATAATTTATATGCCACCTGAAGCAAAGGATGTACCAAAGCTCATGAGCAGTATGATTGATTGGATTCGTGACAGTGAGCAAGTGCCTTGCCCAATTATTGCAGGTATTGCGCATTATCAATTTGTAACAATTCACCCTTACTATGACGGTAATGGTCGTACTGCAAGATTGTTGACTACATTAATTTTACACCTTGGTGGATATGACCTAAAAGGACTTTATTCATTGGAAGAATATTATGCCAAGAATCTAGGAGCGTATTATGAAGCAATCAGTATAGGTCCATCGCACAACTATTACATGGGAAGAGCTGAAGCAGATATTACCAAGTGGATAGATTATTTTGTGGAAGGTGTGGCAATTGCATTTGAGAATGTTTTACAGCGTATAAACGAGGAAGGGCACAGAACTGACCAGACTGATCTTATACGTAAACTTGATCCTAAACAGCGTAGGGCTCTTGAGCTCTTTGGGGAATTTTCCATGATTACAGCTAGTCAAGTAGGCAAATTATTTAATTTTAAGCCTCGCACCAGTGCTCAGCTTTGTAAAAAGTGGGTAGAAATGGGATTTATTGAGGTTGTAGACTTTTCCAACAGAGGAAGAAAATACAAGCTTAGCAAGCAATATGAGGATTTGATTTCAAACTAAAAACTGTTTCTAATCTAGAATTCGGGTTAAAAGCACGCACTCAAGGCAAGTAGGGCATCGTAGGACATGAGTACTAGCAGAATGGGGTAGATGCTATTGAAATTAAGCACGCTTCAGAGTGATTTCTTTAAAAATATACGATATTTCTGTGAACTCTCTCAAACAGCTAAGCATACACGCAAAAGTTAAACTTATGCCAATAAATGACCTTACCCAGGTTGCTTGGTTGAAAGCAAGAAGAAGACAAGGAGTACAAATTTACTATTATTTAACTGCTAGTCTGGTATGTTAGGCAATCGTGTTGGGTACAAAAATGGATAACTATGCGGGAATTACTAAACGTGTTGCAGCATATGTAGTTGATGCAATAATATTTCTAGCCTTTTATTTATTCACTTTGTTCATATCATCAGATAAACTCTTTGCTGAATTTTTTGATTATATCTTTTCTGACACTGCTACAATCCCTACGTCAATTCAAGGGGAAGTATTAGGAACATTACTATTTATAGTACTAGAAACAGTAATGATAACAAAACTTGGCTGGACTCCAGGAAAATTGCTATTTGGTATATACATAAAAGATTCAAACACACTTAAAAATATTGCTTTTATGCAAGTAGTAATAAGGAGCACTCTCAAGGCGCTTTTGTTTGTACCTCTCTATATTTCTGACTGGTTCTATATTCTACCAATTTTAGTTTTAATATTTGTAATATTTGATCAACGTAAGCAGACTTTTTATGATAAAATTGCAAAGACAGTAGTAATTGATTATAAACCTGAAAAACATCACTTAAATTTAAACTATGTGGGAATAACTAGGCGTGCAGTAGCATACATTATAGATCATTTTATTATTATTGGAATTTCCTTAACCTTTTTCTCTTTTATAGAAATAACTTTTGACCCTACTAGAGCTGAGCTATTAACCACATGCTTATTTTTTCTACTATCAATAACATTTGGGGTATTTATGATAAGAAGATTCAGCGGTACTCCAGGACAACTGTTATGCGGTATTCATATAAAAGATGCAAATACACTTGAAAATATTACTCTGGCACAAGCAACAGTCAGGTACATTTTGTTTGAAGCTTTTAACATATTCGTACCAGGTTATATTCTTGCTCTAGAAGAATTTTATAATGAGCATAATTCTCAACAGTGGTCTGGACCTTTATTAACCTTAACATTTGTAGTTATAATATTAATTTTTATATCCGCAATATTTGACCGACGCAAGCAGTTTTTTCATGATAAAATTGCAAAAACAGTGGCAATATACCACAAATCTTCAAGATAATTTTTCTCCTTGCTGTACGTTACATGCCTACTGTGGTTGATGTGATTCTTTTAATGCTAGTTTCAAATAAACTACGTGATTTCTTGCAATAAAATCAATTTTCTAATCAACATGGAAAAAAATTGTTGACACTAAAAATATCTGCGTTATAAGCTAGTCTATATTTGGCATTTACATAAATTGTTTACAACCATTTAGTTTTTATAGTGTGGGTGATCTTTAGTTATACTTAAGGGAGGGTAAAGTGCACGTGAATCAGCAACAATCAAGTAATACTACTAAAAAAGACATTATTCTTCAGCTATTACAGTCTGGTGTTTTAAAGCAAAGAAATCTTAATGATAAAATTAGTCATGAAGAAATAAGCAGATTGATAGATGATATTGTAAGTTCAAACGAAAATAACACGGGTGAACTTCGTCGTTCAAAGCGAGATATGGGAAGAGGTATATATTACTCAGTAGTCCTTATGTATCGTGCATATCGGCTGGTAGATAAACTGGGTTGGAAGCGTGGTTACAGGTAGTCAATCGGTACTTATACCAAATCTCATAAATAAGTAGGCAAATAACTCACAGAACAAATGGTTTTGATCGAACTTTCCGTAATATTACGAATGAATGCACATACAGTATCCTCCAATAAACTAACAGAGTCATATATTCTATTTTTAATGAGATTGTCTTTCAAATATTGCCATAAACGCTCTACTGGATTTAACTCTGGTGAATATGGAGGTAAATAGATTAAGGTAATATTTTGTGGTATTTTTAAACCTTTGGATCTATGCCATCCTGCACAATCCACAACAAGAAATGCCTCCCTTGTTCCTAAATATTGTGACATCTGCTCAAGGAATATATTCATACAATCAGTATTGACGTTTGGTACGAATAAGCTAGAACTCTCTCGATTTCTAGGATTAACTGCACTATAGAGATAAAAGTTTTGCCTACCTAATTTTACCTTAACCTGTGTCCTAATGCCTTTTTTAAACCACCCGTGTCCAATCTTTGAATGTGTGCCAAACCGCGACTCATCGAAGAAAAATAGCTCTTTTTCGGGATACGTGACAATAGTTTCATTAAGATTTTTTTTTAAACTCTTCTTGTTTATTTTTATCCTGTTTATTGTGCACAGGCCTTGGAGTAATATACGAAAAACCTAACTTTTGCATCAGTCTATGTGCTGTAGACTTACTTACCTCAATAGAAAACATTTTCTCAATTATGATTTTTAATTTCTTAGCCGTTAGGTTGGCTCCTTCTTCTGCTATGACATTTTTAATTTCTTCTTGCTGCTTGTAGCTCAACTTCGGCTTTACTCCACGTCCTGGTTGTATTTTAAACGCATTGACTCCTCCTTCCTTAAATCTTGTAATCCACTTCATCAATGTAGTTCTAGTAATTCGGTATATTTGAGCAACTTTTGTTATTCCATATTCTTTTGCAGATATTATTGCCTGTAATCTTCTTCCTATCTCTCCTCTTATGCCGTGCTTCTTTAATTCCAGGTTACACTTATTATATAATTCTTCTCCTATTGCTTTACTTTTTCCTGCCATAACTCCCCACTAATTCTTAAATTATTCTATTTTAGAAATTTTTCTTTATTCCTCTATTTATTTTTAGGAATTGGTATAACAGGTATGGCCCAGACATCTAAAGAAAGTGTTGAAAAAAAGTTTAAAGGTGTCTTTGAACGTTCTCCAGGTGCTTTTCCAGAAGGTACTCCGTTAGAAGAGAAGGTTAATTATATTGCAAAAGGAACAAAGGCTCTAAAGGCTATGAAAAGTAAAGAGCTCGAAAACAAAATGAAAAGCGTTGCAGAATTGAATCAGAAATTTGAAAGTCAAAAAAGGCGTACAGATGAAAAAATACGTCAAGATTTTGAAAGAATTGCTGAGCTTGACCAACAATATAAAGGGAAGGGCATCTTCACAAGTGAAAAAGTTGCAGAGTCAAAAAATGACAAAAAATTTCAAGAAGCAGCTAACACTCTTAGAGAAACTACAGCAGAAGGTAAAAGCGTTGAACAGAGTGGACAAAAAAAGACTACTGAAGCTTCTGTACAAACAGATGCACAGCCATCAAAGCATGATGTTAGTCCCTCAGTGAGCAAGAGTTCTGTAAAAGAGAAGCTCAACACTGAGCCAGGCAAAAAAGATATCACACCTCAACCACAAGAAAATCAAAAAGAAGAAGGGTTTTTGAGTCTTCTGAAGCGCTTTGTTAAGAAAATATTAGAAAAACTTTTAGTTGAGGATGAAAAGAGTGTGGAAAATGCTCGTGGCATAAAAGAAGATGCTCAAAGAGATACGTCAAATAACGAAGAGCAACAAAAGAGTAAGCACTTTGATAAAATTTTAAATCAGGACCAAAGTATAAGCAAGGGCTTAGAGCAAGCAACATAACTTGAAAACCCAACGATAACACCTGTTAATACTCCTGAAGTAAATACAGGTCGTGAAAGGTGATCCGCTTTCAAGCTTCATTATACCGCCACGAACCATCATACCGCCGCGGTATCTCATCCGCTAACACGTAGCGGGATGACGATTGTCAGGGTGTCATCCCAGCGCCTCTATGATGTCATCCCAGTGCCTCCTTCTCCTGTCATTCCAGTGCTCCTTTTTTTGTCATCCGAGTAGCCCCTATGATGTCATTCCAGTGCTCCTTTCTCGTCATCCCAGTGCCTATTTCTTTGTCATCCCAGTGCCCAGACACTGGGATCCAGAAAAAAGAATGCGTCATGTAAGTAGCCTCCTTCTCCTGTCATCCGAGTAGCTGACACTGGGATCCAGGAAAAAGAATGATGTCATGCAAGTAGCCCCTATGATGTCATTCCAGTCTGGAATCCAGCTTTTGATCGAAAATGTTGTATAGTGCATAATCAATTTTTCTGGATCCCAGTGTCACGCACTGGGATGACACCCTACTAGCAGAAGTTACTCTCAAATGTTTGTTCATGTTGCTATAAATATTAAGAAATTTACCAAATAAAAAAAAGGCAAAAGAAGCCCCGAGTAGCGAGTTTTGACTCTATATTACTGTAAGTGGCGCTGTAATAATGTGCTGACGCTTGGTTTAAGCGCGATTTGGCTGAATGTAGAAAAAATTTAAAAGACATGCAGCCGCTATAATTTTATGTAATCCGCCAATAAATACTCTGAGTTTTTTACTGAATTTTGTGATTGAACCTGCAGGTCAAAAACAAGTTTTGAGTCATAAATACCCTTAGTACTACAATAAGGGGGCTGGCGGAGTTTGTCAAGGAATTTTTATGCAAGAGATCCCATAAATTGGGTGTCATAATATGGCGGCTACATTAATTTTGGCGTGCGTGACCTTGAAAGATTGCAGTGCAATACTTAGATTATTAGGGTAGTAGGCAAATAATGGAGCTCAAAATGCATAACGTACAAGAAACTGAAAATTTAAAATTTGACGCTGAAGTAGGGAAAGTACTGAATATAGTGATTCATTCACTTTATACTAATAAGGACATTTTTCTGCGTGAGTTAATATCAAATGCATCGGATGCATGTGATAAATTGCGCTATGAATCTCAATCTAATTCAAATTTGCTAGATTCAAGTGATGAGTTAAAAATCACTATTAGCTCCAATAAAGATAAGAACGAGCTATATATCACTGATAATGGCATCGGAATGAACAGACAAGATTTAATAGATAACCTTGGTACAATTGCAAGCTCTGGTACGCAAAAATTTTTGGACGCAATTAAGAATAGCAAAGATTCAAGCCAAGCTGTGGAGCTGATTGGGAAGTTTGGTGTTGGTTTTTACTCAAGCTTTATGGTTGCATCAGAAGTAATAGTAGAATCAAGAAAAGCTGGAGAGGAGGAGTCTTGGGTCTGGAAATCCAAGGGAGATGGAGAGTATTCGATAAGTAAACTAGATAATCAAATTTCTCGTGGAACTAAAATTACGCTCATTATGCGTCCTGAAGAGAATGAGTTTTTAGATAAATTTCGTGTTGAAAACATTGTCACTACTTACTCTGATCACATAAATTTTCCTGTTGAATTCATAAATGAAGAAGGAAAAAGTGAAAAGTTAAACAGTAAGGCTGCAATTTGGACTAAGCCAAAAAATGATGTTACTCAAGAGGAACACAATGATTTTTTCCGCAGTGTTGCTCACGTTGGCGGGGAGCCTTGGATGATATTGCATAATAAAAATGAAGGTGCAATAGAATATACAAATTTGCTTTATGTTCCTTCCATTAAACCTTTTGATTTATTCCATCCAGATAGACGTTGCTCTGTTAAGTTATATGTAAATAAAGTATTTATCACTGAAGATAATGTACAGATCATACCGCAGTATTTACGTTTTCTGAAAGGTATTGTTGATTCACCGGACTTGCCTCTTAACATCAGCAGAGAAACGCTGCAGAATAATCGTGTTGTTGAGCAAATCAGAAAATCCTTAACTAAACACGCGATATCAGAGCTTGGTAAAAAGGCAAAAGAGAATTTAGAGGAATATACAAAATTCTGGACCAATTTTGGTGCAGTATTAAAAGAGGGTCTTTGTGAAGCTATGCCAACTGATGAGAGAGAGGCACTGCTCTCGATTTGCAGATTTCATAGCACTGGTGATGAGAAATTAGTCAGCATTGATGACTATATAAGCAGAATGAAGCCTGAGCAGGAGCATATCTATTATCTCACCGGAAATAGCCTCGATTCAGTGAAAAACAGTCCGCAACTTGAGGGATTCGTCAGTAAAGGACTAGAAGTGCTCCTATTTGTTGATCCAGTTGATGATTTCTGGACTAGCGTGATTCATGAATATAAAGATCAAAAATTTAAGTCTGTGACCCGCGCTGATGTTGATTTGGAAAAATTCTCTTCAGAAGAAGATAAAAAAGATGAGGAAAATAAGCAAGATGAAGAAAAGACTGAAGAAAATACGGACTCTATACTGCAATATTTCACCAAGGTTCTTGGCAATTCAGTGAAAAGCGTGAAAATCTCAAAAAAACTGACTGACAGCCCTGTATGTCTAGCAGTTGATGAAGGTGCTATGGATCTTCGCATGGAGCGTTTTTTGCGTGAACAAAAGCAGCTAAATTACCGCACGCCAAAGGTACTGGAAATTAACACTAAGCATCCTGTAATAAAAAGCATAATGAAATCTCACGCTGAAAATGGTGAAAACCCAACATTGGAAGACATGATTCATTTATTATTTTACCAAGCTTGTATAGTGGAAGGTGAAGAGATGGATGATGTAAGTCTGTTTGCTAAGAGAGTTAATAATTTGCTTGGCAAGATTGTTGTCTAATACTATACTAGATTAGTTATTTATGTGAGGTAATATATAATTAATCTACTTAGAAAACCTATTCCACAAACAGCAGGTGTTACAGGAAAAGGTAAAAGCAGGAATAATTCTAGGAATCTAACTAAAATTGCAGGATTTAACCAAAAGAAGTTATTAGAGATGATCAACTTCGCTATGGTAGGCTATTATGTTAGTGATTGTGGTTGTAAAAACAATGAGTTTGTTAAGCTAAAGAAAGGAGGATATAAAACTCCTGCTCAACTTGAGAAAGAGGGTTACAAAGTTGTTCAATTTCATGGCATTATTTCTGACCAAGAAGTTCGACATACTGGTTATGTTTTCATAAGGGGTAAGGAAGTAACTATAGCATACCGCGGTACTTGTAATTCTTATGACTTCAAGAGAGATGTTGAAATACCTTTAATTCGTCAATATGAACTTCTGCCCAAAGGTGGTAAAATTCACCTAGGCTTCTACTCCGTATTTGAAAATTCCTGGGAGAGCCTTTACGGGATATTAAAAGGATATGCTAACGATCAAGGATTAGAAATCGTAACCGTTCACGGATTGTGAGAATGAATTAAAGAACTAAGCAGTGACAGCTACTAGATTCTGTAGCTTTTGAAAGGGGTTCTGGCCATTGAGACGTGATGTCAAAAATATCGACAACATTCTTTCCACGAATCTTTCTCCACGTTCTGACCAGGTGAAAAAGCTGTTTTTACGATAAATTACGTACCGTCTAATTTGCCGTTCTGCAAGGTTATTAGTTGTTTCTATCACTTCAGGTTTTCTTAAAAACTTCCACATCATATCCTCAGATCGTAACATCTTAGCGGCCATTCTTGAAGCTTGAGTGCTATTTGCAACCCTCGTCATTTTACGTAAAAAATGTTTTACCCTTTTCCGAATTTTTCCCACCAGTCGATAAAATCTCAAATTATCTATCAAATTTTGTTTTTTTGCCTTATCTACTACAAACACCTTATTGCTGAGCGATTTTAGTGCTTGGCCAATTTTGCTCACTTCAACATTTTTACTATGGGCAAATCTCTCAAAATCTCTTGCCAGATGTGCCCAACATATCTGTCTATTTTCACGATTGAAGTAATTGTATACAGCGTATCTATCGCTCACAAATATACCATCATATTCTGGCAGTAAACTCTTCAACACCTTCTTACCACGAGACTCGCTTACCTTCAGAAGTGTCAACGCTTTGTTTGTTATTACCCAACTCCAGCCTCTCTTTCCTTGATTTCTGTGCCCTGTTTCGTCTATATGCAAATACTCGCTTCCTTGCAACTCTTCCTTCATTTTCTCATATTCAGATGCACACTTCTTCGATACCCTGCGTTCAGTATTTGAGACTAAACCAAGGCTTATATTTAGATTAAAAATACTGCCCAAAATTTGCTGTACCTCTCTTTTTGAGTTAATAAAAAAGCCGCTAAGGCTGCTTATAACTGTTTTAGCATTGGGTCCTAGAAAATCTCTTGCAACACCTTCGGGTAAATTTGCTGTAATTCTTTTATTACATACTCTACAATGTCCTCTTTGCAACCTGTACTCAGTTACAATTGGCTTAATTTCTGGCAACTCTGCCTTCTGATGAATAATTTCATCTTCTAAAGTAATCTTACCTCCACACATACAAATTGTATCAATTGTGCATCTCACTACCTCGTCTGCAGCCATTAATTCACGCTTATGCACCTTATGTCCTGGCTGACCTCCTGGTTTTTTATCACTTTTCTTTTTTGCTTTCTTACGATATATATCTCGTGATGGTGGCAGCGATGAATTTTGCGAATTTAAGCCCAATTTGTCTTCTAATTCAACTATTTTTGCTTTCAAGCTATCATTTTCTCTGATCAGTGCTTTTATTTCTTCCTTGAGATTAGCGTTTTCTGCTACAACCTTTTCTTGCAGCACTGTTGTCATTTACCCATTCCATATTTAGCTTCCTATCTCTTTACACTTTTATACTTACTTTGTAAACCACCTTATCTCCGTGAACGGTTACATTTTTTCTTCGTTTAGTAAATTTCTTAATGTTTATAGCTAAAGTAACCTAGGTTCATCGACAACCGTCATCCCTGTAAAGGTCAAGTATCCCGCTACGTGTTAGCGGGATCTAGAGATACCACGGCGGTATGACGGTCTGCGGCGGTATGACGATAACCTTGTCATCCCGCTACGTGTTAGCGGATGAGATACCGCGAATGAATCGCGGTATGACGTAGAGTCAGCGTTAGCTATACTTTTATACTCACCAAATCAGTTTGCTTGCTTACAAGCAAACTTTCCTGGATCCAAGTAGTCAAGCTACTCGGATGACACCATTATAGAGTGAACCAGTGTCAGCTACTTGAGTGACACCCTTTCTAGCAGAAACTGCTCCTCAAATCACAACGTTCGTACAGCTGCGTTTTAGATTAGGCACTAATGCATTACTTCCAATACCTTCTTACCAATCACTGCAGGGGTTTCAGCAATTGCAATCCCGGCGCTCCGCATAACTTCTAGTTTTGCACCAGCACTTCCACCACTGGAAGAGATTATTGCTCCAGCGTGTCCCATACGTCTTCCTGGAGGTGCTGTTTGACCTGCTACAAAACCAACGATTGGCTTTTTAGTTTTTTCTGTTTTCACAAAATGTGATACATCTTCTTCTTCGTTTCCACCTATTTCACCAATAACTACAATACCATGAGTATCGTCATCTTTTAAAAAGAGCTCCATACAGTCGACAAATGTCATACCATGAACTGGATCCCCCCCAATTCCGATACACGTGGATTGACCAAGACCAACAGCGGTCGTTTGTGCTACTGCCTCGTAAGTTAAAGTTCCAGAACGAGACATAATCCCTATATGTCCACGCTTATGGATATGGCCAGGCATAATCCCTATTTTGCACTCTTCGGGCGTAATAATTCCCGGGCAGTTAGGACCAATCAATCGACTTTTTGAACGAGCAAGAGCATGCTTCACCTTTACCATGTCAAGTATAGGAATGCCCTCTGTAATGCAAACTATTAGCTCTATCTCTGCATCTATTGCTTCAAGTATTGCATTAGCTGCAAACTTAGCAGGTACATATATTACCGTGGCATTCGCATCAGTTTTTTCTTTGGCTTCTGCTACAGTATTAAAAACTGGTAAGTTAAGGTGAATGCTACCACCCTTGCCAGGAGTTACACCACCAACCATTTTTGTTCCGTAGCTAACTGCTTGCTCTGAATGAAATGTACCTTGCGCACCAGTAAAACCCTGGCATATTAACCTTGTATCTTTGTTTACTAAAACGGACATACTCTATTTCACCTCTTGTACTATTTTCTGCGCAGCATCGCCCAGTTCATCTGCAGCAATAATATTTAATCCTGACTCTTCTAAAATTCTTTTTCCTTCTTCGAAATTAGTGCCTGATAATCTAACCACTAGAGGAACTTTAATGCTCATTTCTTTTACAGCCGCAACAATTCCACTTGCGATAATATCGCAACGCATTATACCACCAAATATGTTAACCAAAATTCCTCTTACGTTGCTATCAGACAATATGATTTTAAATGCTTCAGTTACAGTTTCTTTACTCGCTCCACCACCAACATCCAAAAAGTTAGCAGGCTCTGCTCCGTAGTATTTTATTATATCCATTGTTGCCATAGCAAGACCTGCACCATTTACTATGCAACCAATACTGCCATCCATTTTGATGTAACTGAGCCCATACTTTGAAGCCTCTATCTCTTCTTTCACTTCTTCATCATAATCACGAAGTTCCATAATTTCTGGGTGACGATATAAAGCATTGTCATCGAAATTAATTTTCGCATCGAGCGCAATAAAATCTCCAGAACTTGTTTCAACCAGTGGATTAATTTCAATTTGGCTCGCATCAGTTGCAATAAACGCATCATATATATTTTTTGCAACATTTGTTATTTTTTCTATTTGTTCTGAACTCAAATTAAAACTGCTGCTTAACTTGCTGCTATCAAAACTTGTAGCAAGATCAATATCAAATTTCACAATTTTTGCGGGAGAATTTTTCGCCACTTCTTCGATGTCCATTCCACCTTCTGAGGAAAATATGAATATTGGCCTACTGAGCTTCGGGTCAATTACCAGGCTTAAGTAATACTCTTTCTTAATGCTTGAGCCTTCTTCAATATATACTCTTCTTACTTGCTGCCCGCTTGGCCCTGTTTGATGAGTAACTAAAGTCATACCAATCATGTCTTTTACAAACTGTTGAGCTTCTTCAGCTGACTTTGCTAGCTTTACGCCACCGGCTTTACCCCTACCACCTGCATGAATTTGAGCTTTAACCACAAACACGTCAGATTTTAATTGACTTACTTGAGTCTTTACTCCTTCTGCAGATATAGTGACAAAACCTTTTGGCACCGGGACATTAAATTTATGCAAAATCTCTTTTGCTTGATATTCGTGAATATTCATAAAACAACCAATGATAAACTATTAAAAAATTACCAACCGTAACGCTGCCTTCTGCATTCTTGCTGGTGCCTCTTTTTTCTCGCTTCAGCTTTCTTTTTAGCTCTTTTTTCTGATTTTTTTTCATGATATTGTTTTTTCATTTTCAACCCTCTTCCTTCCTTTTGAATTGTTTTTTTCAATACTGGAAGAGCTCTGTCTACATCACCATAATGGACTGATACTTCAATCAAACTCTATACCTCCTTCGGTAATCATTTCAAAATTTATTTATAAATTAGAAAATTAACATTGTCAATTATTTTATAAACTTGAGCGTTAAACTGCAATATGAACGAAATGCCTTTAAAAGCTCTAACTATTAAAAGCGTTAAAACTTCTGCTAGCATCGGGGCGGAGAGATTTGAACTCCCGACCCTTTGGTCCCAAACCAAATGCGCTACCAGGCTGCGCTACGCCCCGACTTCTTTACTCAGAGTATCAATAACTCAGGCAAAATGCAAGATTCATTTGTTTATTTTAGAAAAAATATAATATAAGATTTAATATTATTTTAGAATATGTTTTTTATTAGCTCCTCTTTAGTAGCAAACTGCTTCGCAGGCGGCCTATAGAGTTTGTACAGTTAGCGCGTGCAACACTGAATCAGATTTCTCTATGGCCCAAACCTTAGCCATATTTAAAAATCTAGCTACACCAATTGGTGAAAGTTAGTGCAGCAACCACAGCAGTATCGACCCTTAAAATTCTTTTTCCTAGACTCAATTTTTAACAAAACTTATCGGCAAGATCAAGTTCATAAGATGAAAAACCACCTTCAGGGCCAACAATCATAGCAACATTTTTCTTACCTTTCAGCACTTTATCAGCTTTACCTGTTTCATCACATAAAACAAAATTTTTACTCTGGGAATCAGGTAACTCACAAAAGTTATACCAAATCTCATAAATAAGTAGGCAAATAACTCACAGAACAAATGGTTTTGATCGAACTTTCCGTAATATTACGAATGAATGCACATACAGTATCCTCCAATAAACTAACAGAGTCATATATTCTATTTTTAATGAGATTGTCTTTCAAATATTGCCATAAACGCTCTACTGGATTTAACTCTGGTGAATATGGAGGTAAATAGATTAAGGTAATATTTTGTGGTATTTTTAAACCTTTGGATCTATGCCATCCTGCACAATCCACAACAAGAAATGCCTCCCTTGTTCCTAAATATTGTGACATCTGCTCAAGGAATATATTCATACAATCAGTATTGACGTTTGGTACGAATAAGCTAGAACTCTCTCGATTTCTAGGATTAACTGCACTATAGAGATAAAAGTTTTGCCTACCTAATTTTACCTTAACCTGTGTCCTAATGCCTTTTTTAAACCACCCGTGTCCAATCTTTGAATGTGTGCCAAACCGCGACTCATCGAAGAAAAATAGCTCTTTTTCGGGATACGTGACAATAGTTTCATTAAGGTTTTTTTTTAAACTCTTCTTGTTTATTTTTATCCTGTTTATTGTGCACAGGCCTTGGAGTAATATACGAAAAACCTAACTTTTGCATCAGTCTATGTGCTGTAGACTTACTTACCTCAATAGAAAACATTTTCTCAATTATGATTTTTAATTTCTTAGCCGTTAGGTTGGCTCCTTCTTCTGCTATGACATTTTTAATTTCTTCTTGCTGCTTGTAGCTCAACTTCGGCTTTACTCCACGTCCTGGTTGTATTTTAAACGCATTGACTCCTCCTTCCTTAAATCTTGTAATCCACTTCATCAATGTAGTTCTAGTAATTCGGTATATTTGAGCAACTTTTGTTATTCCATATTCTTTTGCAGATATTATTGCCTGTAATCTTCTTCCTATCTCTCCTCTTATGCCGTGCTTCTTTAATTCCAGGTTACACTTATTATATAATTCTTCTCCTATTGCTTTACTTTTTCCTGCCATAACTCCCCACTAATTCTTAAATTATTCTATTTTAGAAATTTTTCTTTATTCCTCTATTTATTTTTAGGAATTGGTATAAGAGGCAGTATAAATTCCGTTAAAAAGCAGCAGAATGACAAACAACCTAAAAATAATTAACTGTAGCAGCCTACTTTTCAATAAACTCCATTTGCATTTCTTGTATATTACTTTCTATTTGCTCTATTTGTTCTATCAACCTTTCCTCTAAGTCAAGATTACCGATCAGCCTCGCTTCGGTTCTTTCTTTTCGTAACGCATTTAATTCTTTTAGTAACACTATATTATTCCACACAATTTCTGCAGATTTTCTCTCGTTCAGTTGGCTATTTAGTACACTAGTTTTTTCAAATACATACTTTATAACGTCAAACTGTTTCAATTCTTGTAACAAAGCCTCTTTACCAAGTTTGCTTTTGTTACTTATTACATCAATTACACGCTGTTGTAATCTTTTCATCTCATTAGTAAATTCAAAATGAGAAAATTGCTCAAAAAATATAGGACGGTTCAAGATTTCAGGAAATTCTACGGCTATACGCAAAATTATGGCCTGATTTTGCTCTGCCTCAATTAGCTCTGGAGATTTGTTATGAAGATACTCACCTTTTGTTGCTCTAGTTTTACTATTAAAAATCTGTTTTTTGAAGCTACTTCTTAGTTCACTAGCCTTATTGTAAAAATAATCTCTATAATACCTTCTAATACTGCTGTTGCTAATAGTATTTACATATTCCATGAACTTGTGCTCAAGAATTGAATATTTTTCCGGAGCAAGTTTTTCATAATTTTGAAAGTTGCTATCGATTATGTGACGCCATAAATATTCAGAATGCAGTTTTGTTGAATGGTCAAGAGCAGTCAACACGTCTTCTTTCTTGTATGCCAGTTCGTTACATATATCGTATGGATCTTTATTACTCGGCAAAGTCACAAACTTTAACGTGTATCCAGGCTCTAATATTGGCAGAGCAAGTTCTGCAACTCGGGTAGCAGCATGACGTCCAGCATTATCGCCATCCATACAGATGGAGATTTCTTTAGCAAATCTCCACAGGTTTTTTATCTGTTCTGCAGAAATTGCGGTACCAAGTGGAGCAACTGCATTACTAATTCCCGCTTGATGTAGCGCTATAGTGTCCATATATCCTTCAACAACAAATATGTGCTGTTTTTTACGTATTTCGCTTAAAGCAAAGTTTAATCCGTATAAATTCTCCCTCTTCTTGAAGAGCTGACTCTCTGGGCTATTTAAATATTTTGGCTGTTGCTCAGAACTCAGCGCACGTCCGCCAAAACCAATAACTCTTCCTGCAATGTTGTATATAGGAAATATCAGCCGGTCATAAAAATAATCATGAAAATTTTTGTTTACTAATCCAATATCAATTAAAATTTTGTCTTCAATACCTGAAGAGTTTAAATACTCTTTCAAACCAGAGCTTGGTGCATAACCTATCTTAAATTTATCTATGATTTCAGGTAAAATCTTGCGCTGCTTTAAATAATCTACAATGCCCTGATTTTTTTGTGCAAACCAATTTGCAGCTAAATCAAGCGCTAAAAATAGTTTATTGTCCCCTTTTGTAATACTAAGACTTTTGGGCAGTTCAACACCTGTAACCGATGCTAATCTTTCCAATGCTTCTTTAAAGCTTAATCCTTCAGTTTGTGAAATAAATTCAAATGCATCACCACTAGCTAAGCAACCAAAACAGTAATATAACCCCTTAGTATTGCTCACCGAAAAAGATGGGGTTTTTTCGTTATGAAATGGACAGAGCCCAACAAAACTATCTCCTCTTTTTATTAGCCTGACTTTTTTACCTACTATGTCAGATAATAATAATTTTGATTTTATAATATCTATGTGATCCATCTTATTAAATTAGTAGTAGGATAAAAATTATATAGAATTTATACACATCTGACTCGAAATTTATTTCAAGCTTTAGGACTCCCGAAAGATCAGGAGTATTAAAACGGCTTGACAGAAAGATCAAAATAAATTACCCATATAAATATCCTTAAGTTATGCAAGATCAACTTTTTATATGTCAGATATAATATCAATTGCCTCAGATCATGCTGGTTATGAATTAAAATCAGAAATAAAATCCTACCTGGAAACCCTGGGTTACACAGCGGTAGATCAAGGCTGCACTGCTAAGCAAAAGTGTGTAGATTACCCAGACTATGCTGTTAAAGTTGTAGAAGATATAACAAGCAAAAAAGCAAATTATGGGATATTAATTTGTGGTACAGGTTTGGGCATGAGTACTGTAGCAAATCGTTTTGAAGGAATCTACGCTGCTTTATGCAATAGTGTTGAGATCGCAAAATTAGCTCGCGAGCATGGCAACGCAAATGTACTGTGTCTTGGTGCAGGATTTACTGCGAGTGGATTAGCAAAAGACATAGTCAAACAATTCCTCGAAACAGAATTTTCAAAAGAAAGCAGACATAAAAAACGCCTTGATAAACTCAGCAATATAACCTCTAAGAAAAAAAAAACAAAAACTTATAACGAAGATGAAATATCAAAATTCGCTAAAATGGCAGGTGAATGGTGGGATGAGAATGGTAAATTTAAGCCATTGCACATGATGAATCCTATTAGAGTATCTTACATTATTGAGAAAATAAAAGAGTTAAAAAAATGCGATTTAAAAGAATTATCATTGCTTGATGTTGGATGCGGTGGTGGCATTTTATCAGAATCAATGGCACGCGTTGGCATTAATGTTGTGGGAATAGATGTATGTGAAGAAAACATCAAAGTGGCACAGTCACATGCGAAAAAAGTAGGGCTTAATGTAGAATATATGCACACCAGCATTGAAGAGCTAAGCAATGACAAGAAGTACGACGTGGTTCTGCTGATGGAAGTAGTCGAGCATGTAGATAATTTAGAATTCTTTATGAGAAGAGCAATAGAATTGCTGAAACCAGAAGGGCTAATCTTTATATCCACAATAAATAGAACTATCAAATCCTTCTGTCTTGCAATAGTCGGCGCAGAGTACATATTAAATTGGCTGCCTAAGGGTACGCATAATTGGAATAAATTTCTCAAGCCGTCAGAAATTGCAAATCACTTAAGAGAAAATAATGTAACGCTGCAAAACATGGCTGGCATGGAGTACAACGTAATAAAGCGTGAGTGGAATTTAACTAAAGGTGTGGATATTAATTATATACTTTGTGGTTTGATGAGTGGTTAGATTTAACTCTATAAAAGCACCATTTTCACTTCCAATACTCTGAAGGATCTTGGCCAGCTTTTATACAGTAGCCTTTATTAGTTAGCGCCCAACCGCGACGACAAGAATAACTTGTACCTACACGTTCATATCCAGGAGCAGCAACACACTTTCCTTGAACCAACGTTTGACCTTTATAAGGACAACGAACCGGCATTTGATCTTCAAGAAAATTACAAACGTTTTTTTCTGTTATCGCTGTTGCAATTTTAGGTGCACCAAAAAACACAGCAACAAACATACCAAGTGAGAAAAGTGAAGGCCAAGGCATTCTTCCAAATATTGCAAGCAAGCTTGTACCAATTACTACTACTGTAATCATTGGTCCACCTATTCCATGAACGTAACCTATTACATTACACATTACATCTGTTGCTCCATCAGCGTGTGCATCAAATGCATAGGAGAAAATTAAAACTACAAATAGAATTACAAGAAAATTTCCCATTGTTCTTTCAATAATCATACCTGATTGTTTCTTATTTTAATAAAATTTCAGTAAATAGCTTTTCTCAAAAATTATGCTTAACCCAATCAATATTTATTTATTACTGCCTTTTTAATACTATAATTAACTCAGTTGATTTTTATCAAAATGCTAAACCATGAATCGATTTGAGAGTTTTTACATCACCACGCCAATATATTACGTAAACGATAAGCCGCATATCGGTCATGCATACACTTCTCTCTTGTGTGACGTGGTGGCAAGGTTCATGAAACTAGCTGGGAAAAATGTCAAATTTACCACCGGTACAGATGAACATGGACAAAAAATAGAAAAAGCAGCTAAAGCAAAGGAAATGCAGCCAAAAGAATTTACAGATGAAGTGAGTGTTTCATTTAAAGAATTAGCTAAGTTCATGAATTTTGAGTATGACGATTTTATTCGCACTACGGAGGAACGTCATGAAAAAGCAGTGGTAGCTTTATGGAATAGGCTTGAAGAGAGAGGACAAATATATTTGGATTCCTATTCGGGTTGGTATTCAGTTCGTGATGAAGCATTTTATCAGGAATCAGAGCTGATAGATGGCAAAGCACCAACAGGTGCTGAGGTTGAATGGGTAAAAGAAGAGAGCTACTTTTTTCGTTTGTCGAATTGGCAGGATAAATTACTAGAACTATATGAAAATCAGCCAAATTTTATCTTTCCTGAGAGCAGAAAAAATGAAGTGGTATCGTTTGTAAGATCAGGGCTCATTGACCTCTCAATCTCTCGCACTAGTTTTAACTGGGGAATAAAAGTACCAGGTAATGACAAACACGTAATCTATGTCTGGATAGATGCATTAACCAATTATCTTACATCAATAGGTTTCCCTAGTACTGAAGGTGAAGAATATAAGAAGTTTTGGGCAGAACCAGAAATACAGATTCCATTGTCAAGCACTGCAAACCTAGCTGACAACTCTTTCAACGTTCATGTAATCGGCAAAGACATATTGCGCTTTCATGCTGTGTATTGGCCAGCGATTCTCCTTGCAGCAGATTTGCCACTGCCAAAACAAATTGCAGTTCATGGTTGGTGGCTAAACGAAGGAGAAAAAATATCCAAGTCTCTTGGTAATGTCATAGATCCAATTGGCCTCGCTCAAGAGTTTGGTGTTGATCAACTACGCTATTTTCTCCTTCGAGAAGCAAGTTTTGGCCAGGATGGCAACTTTAGTAAGAAAAACATGATCAGCCGCATAAACTCAGAACTTGCAAACAATATAGGCAATTTAGTACAAAGAACAATTTCATTTTTACACAAGCAATGTTCTGGAATTGTACCAACAATCGATCAAAGCCTACTTAAAGGTGAAGAAAGTCTTCCAGGTTGCAAAGCTATACTCGATCAGGTGATGAATCACCTATCAAAGTATGAGTTTAACCAGATTATACTTCTAATTATCAACATCTCTTCTGAAGCCAATGCTTATATAGACAAAAGTGCACCCTGGACATTAAGCAAAACTGATAGAGAACGCATGAATTTAGTAATCTACAAATTACTGGAATATATAAGAATAATAGGCATTTTATTGCAGCCAATCGTTCCCAAGTCAGCGGAAATGATACTTGATCAATTGCAAATTCCAAAAGAACAACGAGATTTAAAATCTCTGTGCAACGCATGCGTAAGTTCAGGCATTACACTACCTAAACCTACGCCGGTTTTTTTGAGGTTTGATGTTTAACCAAGGAAATATTCAGGTGATAACAAATCATATTTATTACTTGTTCTAACTGCATACACTATAGGTTGTTCTACTTGTGCTTGTTTTCCTTTTCTTCTTGCGGCTCCAATTCTTTTATTTTTACCGCCTTCTTCCGTATTGTTTATGCTGTTGTCCCGTAACCGTTCACGGATTGTGAGAATGAATTAAAGAACTAAGCAGTGACAGCTACTAGATTCTGTAGCTTTTGAAAGGGGTTCTGGCCATTTAGACGTGATGTCAAAAATATCGACAACATTCTTTCCACGAATCTTTCTCCACGTTCTGACCAGGTGAAAAAGCTGTTTTTACGATAAATTACGTACCGTCTAATTTGCCGTTCTGCAAGGTTATTAGTTGTTTCTATCACTTCAGGTTTTCTTAAAAACTTCCACATCATATCCTCAGATCGTAACATCTTAGCGGCCATTCTTGAAGCTTGAGTACTATTTGCAACCCTCGTCATTTTACGTAAAAAATGTTTTACCCTTTTCCGAATTTTTCGCACCAGTCGATAAAATCTCAAATTATCTATCAAATTTTGTTTTTTTGCCTTATCTACTACAAACACCTTATTGCTGAGCGATTTTAGTGCTTGGCCAATTTTGCTCACTTCAACATTTTTACTATGGGCAAATCTCTCAAAATCTCTTGCCAGATGTGCCCAACATATCTGTCTATTTTCACGATTGAAGTAATTGTATACAGCGTATCTATCGCTCACAACTATACCATCATATTCTGGCAGTAAACTCTTCAACACCTTCTTACCACGAGACTCGCTTACCTTCAGAAGTGTCAACGCTTTGTTTGTTATTACCCAACTCCAGCCTCTCTTTCCTTGATTTCTGTGCCCTGTTTCGTCTATATGCAAATACTCGCTTCCTTGCAACTCTTCCTTCATTTTCTCATATTCAGATGCACACTTCTTCGATACCCTGCGTTCAGTATTTGAGACTAAACCAAGGCTTATATTTAGATTAAAAATACTGCCCAAAATTTGCTGTACCTCTCTTTTTGAGTTAATAAAAAAGCCGCTAAGGCTGCTTATAACTGTTTTAGCATTGGGTCCTAGAAAATCTCTTGCAACACCTTCGGGTAAATTTGCTGTAATTCTTTTATTACATACTCTACAATGTCCTCTTTGCAACCTGTACTCAGTTACAATTGGCTTAATTTCTGGCAACTCTGCCTTCTGATGAATAATTTCATCTTCTAAAGTAATCTTACCTCCACACATACAAATTGTATCAATTGTGCATCTCACTACCTCGTCTGCAGCCATTAATTCACGCTTATGCACCTTATGTCCTGGCTGACCTCCTGGTTTTTTATCACTTTTCTTTTTTGCTTTCTTACGATATATATCTCGTGATGGTGGCAGCGATGAATTTTGCGAATTTAAGCCCAATTTGTCTTCTAATTCAACTATTTTTGCTTTCAAGCTATCATTTTCTCTGATCAGTGCTTTTATTTCTTCCTTGAGATTAGCGTTTTCTGCTACAACCTTTTCTTGCAGCACTGTTGTCATTTACCCATTCCATATTTAGCTTCCTATCTCTTTACACTTTTATACTTACTTTGTAAACCACCTTATCTCCGTGAACGGTTACGTTGTCCCTTTGAAGATTTGGCTTTTGGTCTGCTTGCTCTTCTGGCTTTTGAGCTTCTTTATTTATAACCTCTTCTTGTGGTACATTAGCCGTAACCGTTCACGGATTGTGAGAATGAATTAAAGAACTAAGCAGTGACAGCTACTAGATTCTGTAGCTTTTGAAAGGGGTTCTGGCCATTTAGACGTGATGTCAAAAATATCGACAACATTCTTTCCACGAATCTTTCTCCACGTTCTGACCAGGTGAAAAAGCTGTTTTTACGATAAATTACGTACCGTCTAATTTGCCGTTCTGCAAGGTTATTAGTTGTTTCTATCACTTCAGGTTTTCTTAAAAACTTCCACATCATATCCTCAGATCGTAACATCTTAGCGGCCATTCTTGAAGCTTGAGTGCTATTTGCAACCCTCGTCATTTTACGTAAAAAATGTTTTACCCTTTTCCGAATTTTTCGCACCAGTCGATAAAATCTCAAATTATCTATCAAATTTTGTTTTTTTGCCTTATCTACTACAAACACCTTATTGCTGAGCGATTTTAGTGCTTGGCCAATTTTGCTCACTTCAACATTTTTACTATGGGCAAATCTCTCAAAATCTCTTGCCAGATGTGCCCAACATATCTGTCTATTTTCACGATTGAAGTAATTGTATACAGCGTATCTATCGCTCACAAATATACCATCATATTCTGGCAGTAAACTCTTCAACACCTTCTTACCACGAGACTCGCTTACCTTCAGAAGTGTCAACGCTTTGTTTGTTATTACCCAACTCCAGCCTCTCTTTCCTTGATTTCTGTGCCCTGTTTCGTCTATATGCAAATACTCGCTTCCTTGCAACTCTTCCTTCATTTTCTCATATTCAGATGCACACTTCTTCGATACCCTGCGTTCAGTATTTGAGACTAAACCAAGGCTTATATTTAGATTAAAAATACTGCCCAAAATTTGCTGTACCTCTCTTTTTGAGTTAATAAAAAAGCCGCTAAGGCTGCTTATAACTGTTTTAGCATTGGGTCCTAGAAAATCTCTTGCAACACCTTCGGGTAAATTTGCTGTAATTCTTTTATTACATACTCTACAATCTCCTCTTTGCAACCTGTACTCAGTTACAATTGGCTTAATTTCTGGCAACTCTGCCTTCTGATGAATAATTTCATCTTCTAAAGTAATCTTACCTCCACACATACAAATTGTATCAATTGTGCATCTCACTACCTCGTCTGCAGCCATTAATTCACGCTTATGCACCTTATGTCCTGGCTGACCTCCTGGTTTTTTATCACTTTTCTTTTTTGCTTTCTTACGATATATATCTCGTGATGGTGGCAGCGATGAATTTTGCGAATTTAAGCCCAATTTGTCTTCTAATTCAACTATTTTTGCTTTCAAGCTATCATTTTCTCTGATCAGTGCTTTTATTTCTTCCTTGAGATTAGCGTTTTCTGCTACAACCTTTTCTTGCAGCACTGTTGTCATTTACCCATTCCATATTTAGCTTCCTATCTCTTTACACTTTTATACTTACTTTGTAAACCACCTTATCTCCGTGAACGGTTACCATTAGCCAAGGTCCTTGTATGTTGAGCATGCAACAGATCAGTACCTAGCGCACAACTATTATAAACATTTTTACTATAGATACTTTGTACCCCACTCCAAAAACTGGTAAATTTCCCTTTTACTGACTCACATAAATCAGAAATTCTTGACTGAATTTTTGTTTTGCTGTTTTCATCCAACTGCTCTTTCAGGCTAGAAATCTTAGTATCTTTTTCATCACCAGATTCTGCATCATAAAATACATCCTGATCCTCAGAAAGACTCATTAAATACCTTTTAGCAGCATCAATACTTAAATGATCAGGTTGCTTAGGAACGTCGTTATCAATATTTAAATAATCCAAACTATTAGCTCGTTGCTTTTGCTCACTGGAAGAAACTGCAAGATCTAAGTAATCCAAACTAGTTAGTTCTTGCATACTAGGTTTAGATCCATCTTCACGCTTAAACTGCTCTTCCGGACTAGAAACCTTAGTACCATAAAGTACACTGTACAAGCTGCTTCCAACGCTGTTAAGTGCTCCTTTTGTATACTCAACTGATGTACCATAAACATTTTTTAATTTATTTCCAGCACTATTAAATTTCCCTTTTACATACTCAACTGATGTGCCATAAGCATTTTTCGCACTACCTACGACATTTTTTAAGTCATTCGCAACATCACTACGGCGCTGCTTAATAGTACTATGAACGCGTCCACTACTGTAGGCTTCTGCTACATATGCAAATACTTCTTGAGATGCTTCTTTGATATTCTTCATTGCTTGCGGAACAAAAGTTTTCTTGTGTTTAAGTTCTTCTATTTCTTTTTTTTGATTATCAATCTCCTCATTTTTTTTATTAATTTCAATTTTTTGCTTAGAATTTTCCTCCTCTTTAGCTTTTACTTCCGCTTCTTTTTTAGTCAGTTGGTCATTTTGCCCAGAAATTGTTTGCTCTTGAGCTTGTATCTTAGCTTCTAACTCAGAAATTGTTTGCTTTTGAGCCTGTACTTTATCTTCTTCTTTAGCTAGTTGAGCATCTTTTTTAGATATTTCTTCTACTTTCTCAGCCAGTTGAACATCTTTCTCAGAAATAGTTTTATTCTTACTAATTGCTTTATACGAAAGTGCCATAGCTACAGCAGAAAATACAGCACCACCAATAATAAATGGCAGGCCAACACTTAATGCTGCAACTGGAGCTAAGAAACCAATATAAGGAGCTGCAGCAAACACTCCAGATGCTAATAAAGTTAGAGTAGCCAGAGCACCAGCTACAAGATAGGGTACATTGTTTTTACTTATCATGATTATTCATCACGTATTATGTTAAATGAGTTTAACATCAATTAAGAAGTAAAGTCAAGTTAATTTTGATACGATAAGATATAAGCTAGTAAATTTAGAAATAAGAAGATTGCTGCCAAGCTACACACTATGCCTCTCCGTGTAATCTTTAAACGAACCTCTGTTAGAGTCAAAATATAGCTTCACACTGCCAATTGGCCCATTTCTCTGCTTTGCAATAACAAGCTCTGCAATATTTCTAATTTTTTCCATTTTTTCTTGCCACTCTCGATGTTTATTGCTTCCTTCACTTGGTTGCTTTCTCAATTCGTAGTATTCTTCTCTATAGAGAAACATTACTATATCTGCGTCTTGCTCTATGCTTCCTGAATCACGTAAATCAGAAAGTTGTGGTTTTTTATCATCCCTCTGCTCAACAGAACGAGAGAGCTGAGATAGTGCAACAACGGGAATATTCAGCTCTTTTGCAATTGCTTTCAAACCCTGCGTCACTTCCGAGATTTCTTGTACTCTATTTTCATTACTTCTTTTTGTTGTTCCTCTGATTAGCTGCAAATAATCAATGAATACCACTTCTACATTATATAATTGATACAGCAAGCGTATTCTGGTGCGAAGGGCACTAATTGATAGCGCAGGGGTGTCATCTATGATGAAAGGCAGTTCAGATAATTCTGTACTAGCATTGATAAATTCATGCAATTCAAAATCACTAATTCTCCCGGTTAATGCCTTATAATAACTAATCCCTGAATCTATAGTGATCAGCCTTGCGGTTAATTGTTCTGCTGACATTTCAAGTGAGAAAAACGCTACATAGTGTTGTTTATCTGCTCTTTTTTGCAACATCTTACAAGCATTAAGTGCGATGTTTAGCGCCAGTGCTGTCTTACCCATAGAAGGCCTTGCAGCTAAAATTAATAAATCAGATTTTTGTAGGCCACCAAGAAGCTGATTTAGATCTTGAAGTCCGGTTGTAACGCCCAGCGCTTCTGGATTATTTTTCAGTGTGCTGATCTTCTCAACTACGTCTTTAATTGAACTTGCAAGTTTTATATATGTTTTCTCACCTTGTTTTTTTACTGCTAAGTTGAACAATTTTGTCATTGCTTGTTCAATTTGCGCCTGTGCAGGATTTTCAATATCGTAGTTGTAGCTATCACCAACTATTTCTTGCCCGAGCTTAATTAAACATCTCCTTAAGTAAGTATCACGGATTATTCTAGTCAAACTATAGATATCAAGTGCAATACTTGCCTTTGCTGCAAGCTTTGCTAAGTACTCTACCCCACCACACTCGGTAAACGCTTGGTCGTTCTCAAAAAACATTTTGAGGCTTAGTTCATTGGCAACTATACCGTGTTTCCTGGTTTTGGATATCTGCGTAAAAATACTTTGATGTAATGGATCATAGAACTTTTCTGCTGTGATTGTGTCTTCAACTGCATCACAGATTCTATTATCACGAATCATTGCACCAATAAGCATCTGTTCAGCTTCTAAATTATGCGGTAATTTACATATTTCCTTATCTACACTTCTTGAACTGAGGAGACTAGCTAATTCATTCATTTTAAGTTTTGAGAGTAACTGTTGATTATTGTAGAATATTTAGTCCTCATTTGAAAGACATATAAAATTTGACTAATTCCGTGTTGCCTATAGCATTAAAACTTAATGCCCCTGTGGTGGAATGGTAGACACGGCAGACTCAAAATCTGTTGCTTGCAAAAGCATGCTGGTTCAAGTCCGGCCAGGGGCACGTTAAATATTGGAAAGTATATATATGTTACATAAATTTTTTAATCGTTTATTTTCTATTTTTTCTTCTATAAATGTTATTCAAAAGGTAAAGAAAGATGAAAATGGGATATGTTATGTAACAGGACTTAGGCGCTATATATCAGTATTGCTTGATTTGATTATTATCGTTTTGTTCTTGCAGTTTTGCAGCCAAGCCTTAAATAAGCTCTTTATGAACTCAGAGGATAGCAAAATATTAAGTCAAATTGCTGCAAAATACCAAATGCAAGCGCCACTGTCTGCAGAAGAAAAGACAACGCAGAGTAAACTTATAAAATTACAAATCCTAAATCAAATAGTCCAATGCATTATGCTCTTTTGCTATGTAACATATATGTGGGTAAGGTTTGCTGCTACACCTGGAAAACTATTACTTGGGCTTAGAGTTGTGGATGCACAAACTTTCGAAAAGATGACCCTAAGACAAGCAACAAAGAGATTTTTTTCCTTTATATTGTCAGCTGCACCATTATTCTTGGGCTTTTTATGGTCAAATTTCAACAAACGCTGTCAAACTTGGCACGACAAGATCGCAGGCACAGTGGTTGTCACGAGTAAAAGCCTTAGAAGGCAGAACTAAAAACTAAAGAGCTCAAATGAAAGAAGGTAAACTCTAAAGTATACATTTAGTAGCGCTTTCTATGAGAGAAATCGTATTATCTATTCCATAAAGCTTTATGAAAGATCCCATTCTTGGACCGGTTTTTTGGCCAAGTAACGTTTCATATAATAGCTGAAACCAGTCACGTAAGTTGGTATAATCATATTTTTTTCCAATAGAAAATACCTGAGATTGAATTTCTTCAGCAGTAACAGTTGTAGATAGAGAATGTAAAGTGTCCTTCAAATCTAGTAACGCTTCTTTCTCTTTTGCATTTGGAGTTTTATATGATTTTGTTGGTTTGATAAAATCGTGGTAATACTTTACTGCAAAGTCTGAAAGTCTATCGAGCATTTTATTATTTTCTGGTGTGACGCTTGGTGCATAAGTGGATATAAAACCCCAGAGAATCTCTTTGTTTTCAGCGTTACAAGCCGCCGCTAGGTTTAAAAGTAGCGTAAAATTTATACCTGAAGTTTCTATACTGGGAACTTCACCTTGATGAATATGCCATGCAGGATTATTTATATCTTTTTCTTTACTCTCATTATAGCACCTTACAAACTCTAGATACTCATCGGTTGATTTTGGTATCACATCAAAATATAAACGTTTAGCTTTTTTAGGGCTCTGAAAAATATACAGTGATAAACTCTCCGTTGGTGCGTAAGTTAGCCACTCTTCAATCGAAATGCCATTTCCTCTTGATTTTGATATTTTCTTTCCTTCTTTATCAAGGAAAAGCTCGTAGCAAAACAGAAGTGGTGGCTTTTCTCCAAGTATTTCACATATTTGACTTGAAAGCACAGCAGATGGAGTTAAATCTTTTCCGTGAGCTTCATAATTTACTCCAAATGCGGCCCACCTCATTCCCCAATCAGGTTTCCATTGCAGTTTACATTTTCCTTTTGTCACTGGAACTTCTATTTTTTCCCCGTTTGGGTCTTCATACGTGATTGTTCCTTTATCTGTATTTGTTTCAATTACTGGAACTTGTAAAACTTGGGAAGTTTTTGGGCATATCGGCAAGAATGGACTGTAAGTCTGCTGCCTTTCTTCCCGAAATGATGGAAGCATTACGTCCATCACTTTATCATAATTTTTCAGCAGGAGTAAAAGTTTTTCATCGTAAACGCCAGATTTATAACACTCTGTTGCACTCCTAAATTCGTATTCAAATTCAAACAAATCAAGAAATTTACACAACAACGAATTCATGTGATGACCATAACTCTCATGAGTGCCAAATGGATCGGGTATCATAGTCAATGGTTTATTTAAGTGCTCCCTTAGCATCTCTTGATTTGGCACATTATCTGGTATTTTTCGCAAACCATCCATATCATCTGAAACTGCAATGATTTTGGTTTTTATACCAGGAGCTATTTTTTTTAATGCATTTACAACAACTGTAGTGCGGAAAACCTCTCCAAAGGTTCCTATGTGGGGTAAACCAGAGGGTCCATAACCAGTTTCAAATATTATTTCTTTTTTATTAGGAAACTCTTGCAATATTTTTTCTGCTTCTTGAAATGGCCAACTTGTCATTATCTGGGTTAAATTATTAATCAATGTATCTTAACTTAAAGTGCTACTAGTTTCAATGGATTTTTAATATAATGATATAGTATTAGTGTTAGAGCTATTATTAGAAGGTTAAAGATATGTCCACAGGTAGTATACAAACAGATCAATTATTTAAAGGTCTTACAAGACCTGCAATGCTCTTTGGTGTGAGTTATATGTTTGCAATATTAAACGTTCTGATTTGCCTGCTAATTTTCATTAATTCAAATGATTTGAGAGTGATTCTCTTAATGTTACCAGGTATACATGGACTTGGCTATATAGCTTCTGCAAAAGAACCTTTGTTTATTGAATTATTTATGGTAAAATTAGGAAAGTGCTCGAAATGTTTAAATCGTTTTTATCATGGAGCCAATTCTTATGATATTGCTTAATGTTGTGTGATGCTGAGGTTTAGGGCTATTCAATCAAAGAGTAAATCTACTCTGAGCAGGGAAGTTCACGCTGCTGAATTTATTCCTTATTCTTGCTATTGGAATAGCACAACCTTGATGACAAAAGAAAATTGGTTGGTTAAGGTTATAAAATTAAGTGGCTTTGCATTTGAAACCGCCGATGACGAGGATTTAGTAATACAAAATAATATCAGGAATCAGATGCTCAGAAGCATTTCATCTCCGGCATTTAGTTTGTATTTTCATACTATCAGACGTAAAAAAAATATTTTTTCTGATGAATTTGCAAGTCAAGGTTTGCCGAATTTTTTCGCTAATCACGTAAATCTAAAATGGAGAGAAAAACACGCAACAAGGCAATCATTTATTAATGACCTATACATTACGATTATCCGTAGAGCAGACACAAAAGGAGTAGAATTTTTGTCATATCTACTAAAAAAATTCGGACATGTAACTTCAAAACATGCTTGGGAAAGTGATATGCGTGCCACGTATGAAGATTTAGAGGAAACGACAAATCGTGTAGTGACAAGCCTTAGAAATTATTCGCCTAAAATTCTTGGAGTAAAAGAAACTCCAGATGGTTTATTCTGCGAAATAATGGAGTTTCTATCTAGAATCGTAAATTGTGGCTTCGTTACAAATACGCTTTTTCCGCTAAGAACTGAAATATCAAGATACTTACCAGTACATAGGTTATTCTTTGGCCGTAAGATGATACAGGTTGTGACTCATAATGAGAGTAAATATGCTGGAGTAGTTAGTATCAAAGAATATGGAAATCATACTTCTGCAGGAATGCTTGATTCGTTTTTACAACTTCCTTACGAGTTTATAATTACGCAATCTTTTCAATTTATAAACAGGCAAATGGCGATTGGAAAAATGCAGATACAGCAAAATCGAATGATACAGTCTGCAGATAAAGCTATTTCTCAAATAGCAGAAATTTCTCAAGCGCTTGATGACGCAATGAGTGGTAAGATTGCATTTGGTCAACATCACCTGACTATTTTATGTATAGAAAAAAGTCCTAAATCATTGGATAACGCTCTGTCGTTGGTAGAATCAGAGCTTTCTAATTGCGGTGTTTACCCTGTCTGTGAGAGAGTTAACCTTGAACCAGCATTTTGGGCGCAAATTCCTGGTAATTTCGATTATATAGTGAGAAAAGCTACAATAAGTAGTCTTAATTTGGCTGGATTTGCATCTCAACATAATTATCCTACTGGTAATAAATTCAATAACCACTGGGGAGATGCCGTTACAGTTTTCGACACGACATCTGGTACTCCATTTTTTTTCAACTTTCATATAAGGGATGTTGGACACACTATGATAATTGGCCCAACTGGTGCTGGTAAAACTGTTTTAATGAATTTCTTATGTGCTCAAGCGATAAAATTTTCTCCAAGGATATTCTTTTTTGACAAAGATCGCGGTGCAGAGATTTTCTTAAGAGCACTTGGTGGTATCTATACTGTAATAGAACCAAGAACTAAAACAAATTTTAATCCTTTGCAACTTGATGACACCTCTGATAATAGAACATTTTTAATGGAGTGGATAAAGTCTTTAATTTCGGTATATAATGATAAATTTACTTCAGAAGATATTGCACGAATTAATGATGCAATTGAAGGAAATTTTAAATTAAGAAAAGAAGACAGGTTCTTGAGAAACCTTGTACCGTTTTTAGGACTTGCAGGTCCTGATACTCTAGCTGGGGCAATATCTATGTGGCATGATAATGGTTCTCATGCTGCAATATTTGACAATAAAGAAGATTTGCTAGATTTTTCACGAGCAAGAGTATTTGGTTTTGAGATGGCTAGCTTGCTCAAAGATCCTGTTGCCCTTGGACCAGTATTGATTTATTTATTTCATAGGATTAGTATATCTCTTGATGGCACTCCATCTATTATCGTTCTTGATGAGGCATGGGCATTAATAGATAATCCAGTTTTTGCACCCAAGATAAAAGACTGGTTGAAGGTACTGAGAAAACTAAATGCTTTTGTGATTTTTGCTACTCAGAGTGTTGAGGATGCAAGTAAAAGTGCTATTAGCGATACGCTTGTACAACAAACAGCGACACAGATTTTTTTACCAAATCTGAAAGCTACTAGTGTCTATCGGGATGTTTTTATGTTAACTGAACGTGAATATATATTAATTAAGCACACAGATCCGAGTACTAGATTCTTTTTGGTGAAACAAGGAGTTAATGCTGTGGTAGCTAGAATAGACTTAAAAGACTTAGATGATATAATCAACGTATTATCCGGACGTGCAGAAAGTGTTCTATTGTTACACGATATATTAAATGAAGTTGGGGACAACCCAAAAGTATGGTTGCCTATATTTTATCAGAAGGTAAAAAATGTTTAAGACTAAGCTGTCATTGCTATTAATTGCGATATTTTTACTAAATATAGACTTTTTACTCTCATATCCAGTGCTTGCAGATGGAGTAAGTGGTACTGACAAGACAGAATTTGTTAGCAGATTTAATTCCACTGGCAGCTTCAGTCGTGCCTCTAATCCCGATTGTGGGGCGTTTAAAACAGCTGCAGCACTTGCTGGAATAGCGATTGCTGTTGGCGCAATATTTACTGGCATTGTCTTAATCGTCTCTTCTGCTGGTTTGTTTACCGCTCTTGTTATTGTTGGAATGATAGCTGCAATTGTTGGAGTCTGGAAAGCAATAGGGGGGCTTGTTGTTTGTGAACATAGTTTTGTTAAACACCCAGTTGCACGTGGTCATGATGGAAAATACAAAAATTTTAAAGAAGACACAGGTTATAGTGGCTGCACCAATAAAAATTACCAAACAGAAGATGAATATTTTTCTTGTTTGCAAGATAAAGCTCGGGAAGACGTGAACAAAAAAGACTATGACGGGAAAAGAGCAGAAAAAGAATCCTTAAATTCTAACGTTCAGGAGAGTACAGAAAGTTATTACTGGCCAAAAAACGGTGTGCAATACAGTGAATATATAGAAATATGTCATCGAAATCCTTTAACTTTTGGTAATCTTTTTAACAAGAAAGACTTTGATTCCAGAGAAAAACCTGGATACATAGACTTTGATGTAAGGGAAAAAGATACTGGATATGTAGATGGGTCATGGTCCCCGACGGTCGATGGTGAGCTGAAATGTAAAGTTCTTAAAGCTGGGCAAAGCGAAACCATACATGGGTCAACATTTAAAGCAGTAAGAAAAATGGGCAGGTTGTGTGTGGAGCTGGGAAGTGTGAGCATGCTTGGTATCGAAATGACTCCTTGGCCGCAAGGGGTTGATATGGGGTGCACGGAATTGCCACCTGACCCACTTGCTCCTATGTGTGAAAAATCTATGATGATTTTCAAGGATAAGGCCAGTGTTAATACTGATAAGCCAATAGAAATTGATCCCAAGAAAGATTACAAAACTCTGATAAGGGAAACGGAAGAAAAAGGAAAAGTTTTTGTAGGTTATGATAATGCTGGCTGTTTTAGCTCGTATGTCTCTGAAGCTTGTTATAACCAGGCAGGGAGTAAATCATTAGCTCCTATTCCCGTGACTTCTATGATAGTGCAATGCATTAAGGAATCGTTAGATAATTTAGTTGCAGGTATTGATTCAAGTGGCAGCCCACTTAAGGATAAAGATAGACATAACAAGGGCAGTTTCTTATCTGTAGCACAAAAGAGGTTGAAAAACACTGTAACTGCTGTTTTGGTTCTAGCTTTAATACTGTTTTCTATAAAAGCCATGTCTGGCGGAGTGCGTAGTCCACAAGAAATGTACATGTTGATCATTAAATTCGCTTTAGTGATTTACTTTGCAACAGGTAGTGGCATGCAACAGGGCTATGAGTATTTGACAAAACTTTCTAATGGGCTGTCAGAAATAGTATTGAAGGCATCATCTGAAAGTAAAGGTATATGTAATTATGAAGCAGGTAGGGATTATGAATACATGCGTCATGGGAAGAAAATATCTTACAGCTACCTTGCACCTTGGGATAGGCTTGATTGCAGAATTTTATTTTATTTAGGTGCCCCTTTAGATGGAATTGGTGGCAAAATTGGTACTGGAGGTGTTGCAACGTTAGCGGTCTTGCTTGGCGCTGCTCCTGTCTTGTTAGTTGCAGGTTCGGTGATTGGTATTATTTTCGCTGGTGGACAAATTTTAGTAGCTCTTGTCTGTATATTTATGGCCGTTCTGATGATGATGGTTATTTTGTGGCTGTGCTATGTATTTATTTTATCTCTAGTTGCTTTAAGTGTAATTGTTATTCTATCACCTTTGTTTATTCCTATGGTTTTATTCCAACACACCAAAGGATATTTTGACGGCTGGGTGAAAGAGTTGATTACCTATAGCTTATACCCGGTTATCCTTTTTGCGTTTTTGTCCTTTATGTTCATAGCATGTGATAAAATATATTTTAAAAATTTGAAATTTGAATCGGATAAGCTATATGAAAAGAAACAAGCAGAAACCTCAGATAGTAAGAAAAAACAGTGGTTCAAATTGAAGGATGGTGAATGTGATAAAAATGAAACTACTCTTGCATGTATGATGCAAAATTATAGCTTTAAAAAGAGCAACATACTTGGTCTATTCTACTTTACATACATGGAGTTTGGCAGCTCTCTCATCGGAGAGTTATTAAAGTTGTGTCTAGTGTTATTCCTCTTTTACCACTTTTTAAACATTCTTCCTAACATGGCTGCTGAACTTGCTGGTAACCATAGAGCATTACTCGGTTCTGGTAGTACACCTGGACAAATGGTGGGCAAAGCTTTATCTGCTGCCAAAGCCGCTGCTGGAGGTGTTGGTCAAGCTGCTGCTGCGGCTGTCAAGAAGGCAAGAGGTAGTGCTGGTGGAGGAGGTGGAGATAGTGGTAAAGGTTCCAGCGAAAAGATTAACTAAGGTGGCGGTGATGCTAGTTAAGGTAAGTAACAGATGCTTAAACGTTTAAGTAACCAAAACTTGGGTAAGCTATGCATAAGTTTTGTGGTACTTTTTTTATTGTCTGGATGCGGGGAGGATCACTGTATTAAGCCAGAAAATTTATCAGGTTTGCGTGAAAAACTAGATATAGTGTCAACAGAGCAGAAGTGGGTTGATTCTGGTGTTTACATCTCAGATGGGATAAGAAGCGTAACAGAGATTAATATAGTGCCTAGTAAGGTTAATTTTTGTCCTAAGCAGTATGCAGATTTTGCAATTAGGCCTGGGAGAAATGACGTTACATTACCATTTGCACTTAAAAAAGACGATACGATAAGCTTTAGTGTTATTGGAAGTAAAGTGTGTAAAGATAAAGAGAGTGAGACAAAAATCAGGTATGTGAAAATCGATGAAAAGTGTAGCGAGCAAGAAACGGAACATTTTGCACATGTTTTAAATCAAGAAGAATGTCAAGGTAGTATTCAAGATGGAATATGTCCTAATAAATATATAATAGGCGATGCGCAATGGTTGAATGGAAAAGAGTACTGGGATTCAGATTTTTCGAAGTTAGATCAAGATGAAAAAAAGATTAAAAATTTCATCAATTCTATAAAACAAGAAGGGGGAAATATAGACTGCAGGGGGCTTTCAAGTGATCAGAAAAGCAAAATAGATACGCGCATTTTGAATTTACTCTGCGGACGTATATGTAAATTTCCTTCCGACAGCGGAAACAAAGGTTGCGCATATATTGAATACAATAGTATAGAAGGTGAGATATTCAATGCTTTAAATTCTAGTGGTGAATCTGTTATTGCTGAAACTATTAGTAACGTATTAAAGGAAAAACAGGTAAAAACTGATATTACACTATTACGTGTTCACATGGATGGTGAAGGTTTTGAATACATTCCAACAGGTGGTATATGTACTAGTTGTGACCATCAGATAAGTAAAAACCATGCAATAGGCTCAGAGTTGATTTTTGCGTTAGGTGATGGTGGTGGCAAGGGCGGTTACAACATTAGGGTAACAAAAAACCATAGTCTGGAGAATAGCTTATATATAAGCGTCTCTGACAAACTTCCTGAACGTGAGCCTGACGAAACTCAGGGAGATATATCTGTGGATATTAGCCAAGTTCATGATACTGAGTACATGGAAGGCTTAAAAGAAAAGTTAAAAGACAAAACAGGCACCATATATTACGGAATAAGAGACCATGGCTGCGATTACAAAAATGAAGGTCAGTTTAGCATTAACCTCACAACTAAAGAGCCACCTACAAGAACTTTTAGTGCAATATATAATTTCTTTGATGAAAAAGTGAAAACTGCATTTTTTGGTTCTAGTTATAAAGACTCCAACGCGATTCACTCTGATACTAGTCCTGTAAAGCATCTTTACGAAAGTTTTCTAAAATCAAGCAAAACAAACACCATTAGATCTACGATAATATCGCTGTTAGTATTATACATAATCTTATATACCCTTTACTACTTTTTTGGATTAACTCATATTTCTATATATGAGTTTCTAATTATATGCGTAAAGATAGGAGTTATTACCCAGCTGCTGCAGGACAACAGTTGGAATTTTTTTTATAACAATGCATTTTCTATTTTTATTAACACCCCAAAACAGTTAATAGAAATAGCAAATTTCAGAGGCACTACTTCAAATGTTTTTGAGTTTCTTGATTTGCCGTTAAATAGATTTCTGTCATCGCATTCAGTATTGTTAATAGTATCTCTTATATTTTCTGGCCCTTTGGGCATTGTATCTTTTTGCTTGGTGATTTGGGGTTTAATCACAGTGAGCTTATCTATTTTTAATGCCTTATTTTCTTTTATTACATCTATAGCAATAGTTGCGTTATTGCTTTCTTTAGCACCTATTTTTATTATTTGTCTTTTATTTGCGTATACTAGGCAGATGTTTCACAACTGGGTTAAAAATTTAGCAAGATTTGCGATTCATCCAGTAGTGCTTTTAATTTTTATATCACTGATAAGTCAGGTTATGGATTATATCATATATTCAGTATTTGATTTTGAAGTCTGCTCTACGTGTATACTTAGTATTAACCTAAAGATTTTTAACCCTTGTATCTTCTATGGTTATGCTTCCAAATATACACCTAATATTACCGCTATGATGGCTTTTGTTATTTTGGGACACGCTATGAAAGCTTTAGTTAAAGCTTCTTCGGCAATATCTGACTCGTTGTTTGGTGCTTATGTGCAAAACGAACCTGGAAAAGAATATCAACAAAGCTTAATGGGAACAGTAGGGTTAGATGAACAAAGCGTTCAAAGAAGAGGAGGTACTTTTCAACAGTCAGGTGCGTCAAGACCTCAAATACCACAAGGGACTCAAAGGTCAACGCCTCAGATACCACAACCAGGAAGACAGCAATGATAAGTAAAAGATCACTATTATTGATACTGTGTCTTACAATCACTGGTTGTAACATGGATTGTGTCGAACCTGGGTTGCAAAGCAGAAACACCAGCGTTAATGTGGATGTTCCAGTTCATAAAGCCGATAAAATTCATTGGGTTGATTCTGGTCAGGTAATTAGTGAGGGTGAGGAAATCAAATTCACCCTCGATGGATCAGTAAATTTTTGCCCTCTTAAAGAAGGTAAAAATCCAAGGAAAGTACTTGTGCCAGCTAGCTTTTGTGCTGATGGCTCAGAACCAAATTATAGTAAAGCTGCAAATATTAACGATGTGCCTAATAATTATGGCGTTGATGAAAAAGGCGTAAATGAAAACGAATTGTGCGGCGGTAAAGGATTTGGCAGCAATAGACGTTATGTAGACACTGGAATAAAAGTAAGTCCTGGTGACAGGTTAAGCTTTAGCTTAGTTCCCAGAAAAATAACAATTGATTATGACAACCCAGGAGGGAAAGGTATCAGCTTTGATGACAATTGTTATAGAGCTGAAGAAGGAGGTGAAAAAGTGTCAGCAAGTGAAATATTGAATGTTAGCAAGCAAGAGGGAGAGGAATTTTTTTGTGAGGGCCAGGATGGAAAGAGAAATAAAATAAAATTTTTACCTCTTGATAAAACAAAAGCAAAGGAAAGCAAAGTGCTAGTTGGCAATGGGTATACCCCATATGACAATAAGGTACATTTTAATAAAGGTTATATTCAAGACAACGAACCATGGAGATATGGTTCGCTACTCGATTTACGCCGCGCTAAAATAGGATTGAATGAATTATGTAACGGAAAAAACTGTGATCTTAACGAGATAAAAAAGTACAGCTCTTATGAGCTTAACTGTTACTATCAGAATGTGTGCTATACTAAAGAGGGTATAAGTCGTCCGGGGAGTTGCGTCTCTTCTATAAGATACAACAAATATGATAGTAAAAACGGCGAATGTGATATGTATCCTCACCTTAAAGAGGTTGAAGATAGACTTGAGAAGATTAAGAAAAATAAAGGGGATCCCAAGCAGATTAACATTATTGATTTTGCATCAAACACTGAAGAAGATATTTCCTGGGCCGAAGCTCTCGTTGCAAAAATTAATGATCCTGACAAGTCTGACAAGGAAGAAGGTGGTACTGTGAGTAATCAATGTTTTCCAAAGGAAAAGGGTGCAGGCGAAAATGATAAGCGAGAAGGTTATGATTATGTGCGTAAGTGTTCAAAAACCAATGATAATTTTGAGGATTTTTCTTTAAGGTTGAACCATAATTATGAAGTAAATAAAGGTATAAAGTCCGGTAGTGATGTAATGCTTGCTATAGCAAGTAATGGCGAATACTACCTTCATAGAGGCGGATATCATGTTAAAGTAAGTAGATCATGTGAATACATTAATGGCGAAAAACTGTATGTGTATTTGGGTGATGAGCCACCTAAAGATTTGCATGGTGTGGGAACTAATGATTTCAAAGTGGTAGGAGTGAGAGAAAGAGTAGACGGAAAAGATGAGTACACTATATTAGATGTAATAAGCGGAAAACACTTTCAGAACGAAGAATCTAAGAAGATATATTTTGGTATTGATGTAAGCAACGTAGAGAGAGATGACATTACGGACAAAAATGGCAAATATCACGAAAACAATAAGTATAGTGTAACTTTATTTGTCAAAAGAAAAATTAATGATTTTATTTCATCAAATATAAACAAGATATTTGGTTTTATGAAAAAAGAAGTAATTGGTGACAGCGTTAAAGATTCATACAAAGGATATGCAAGAGGTCTTCTTCAAGGAGTAAGAGCTTTGCTTACTCTATACGTTATATTTACTGTCGTTGGCTATATGCTTGGAACAATACAGCTAAGTAAATTTGATTTCATTGTAAGAATGTTCAAGATAGCATTTATAGCTTTTGCCTTTAGCGATAGAAGCTGGGAACTTTTTGGTACAACTTTATCCAGACTTTTTATAGATGGTAGCACTTATTTAGTTGATAGCTTTTCTGGCTATATAGGGGAAGGGGGGGGGAAATTTGCATTCTTAGACTTAACAGCAGGAGTATTATTCACAGGAGAAACTTGGTTAAAGTTTTTATCGTTGATGCTCTCTGGTCCTTTTGGCTTTATTGCATTTTTGGCAATACTCTACGCTACTTTTGCGTTTTTAAAATGCATTATTAGCGCTACGTTTAAATATGTAATATCTACTGTTCTAGTAGCGTTTTTACTGTCATTAACACCTTTGTTTATCGTGTTTATTTTATTTCAACAGACTAAACCCTTGTTTGATAACTGGATAAAAACGCTGGCTCACGTTGCAGTACAACCAGTTATTTTATTTTCATCTTTATCTCTTTTAAATCAGTTGATGTATTCAGTTCTATACAATCTCACAAATTTTTCTGCATGCTATCAATGTTTAATTAGCGTAAATTTCTTATCGTATGATCTGTGCTTGATGAAATCAATACTGCCTCTTGGATACAGTCCTGGCACTAATGTTGATGTTGCACTCAGTACCGGAGAAAGGGCTGGTGGGCACTTTGCAGCGTTGCCCATAGATCTGATCCAAGCATTTATGTACTTAATTATTGCTAATGCAATGGAAGCTTTTGTTACTATATCAGAAACTATGGCACAAGCACTATTCAGCTCTGGTTGGGGAGTTGCTGGCAGTGTTGGTCAAGTTGCCACAAGCGCATCACAATCTATACTGTCGGCTGTTGGCCTTGATAATAACACCCAAGGTATGATACAGAACATTAGGCAACAAGTGGGTAAAGATCGGACGGAAGTTGACGTGAAGGATAATTCCATGAGCCCTAAATCTGAAATACCAGAACAATCAGGTAAGCAAGAAGGTCCTGATAAAAAGGAGAGGGGGAGCTCTAAACCTGAAGCACCAAAACAATCAGGTCAGCAAAAAAATCCTGATGAAACAATAAGAAGTGATCCTAGTGATAAAGCTAAAAACAAGGAAGGAAATGGAGAGAAGTAAGATATGAATGATGTTATGGAGTAACTAATTAAAAAGATATTTTAAGTAAAGTTTTAGAAATTTATTTCTGTATTTGGAAAAAGTTTAGATATGCAATCACGCTTAGGCAAATGTTGGTTTAGGGTATTACTTCTTGCAGCTTATATGCTGATCACAGGTTGTAGTAAGAATGATATGCCTTTTCCAAGGTGCATATCTGCCGATTATTTTGGTCCTGAACCTATTGCAGTAAGCGCTCATTTTACAAACGATCACGATGCGTTTATTCCAGAAGATGGAGAAGTTATTGATCCTGAAACTGGCGAAATTAATTATGGTTTTCACCATAACCAAGTGGTGAAGTGGGAGGATACCGGACTCGAAACCAATGGAGATATTTTAAAAGTGCGAGTTAATGGTGCATGGACATCTTGGAGCAATAATAACAAGAAGGAATCTAAAAAAGGCAGTTATACCTTACAAAGCTTGGAGCAGTTAAAATATGCAACTAAATTTGAAGGCAAGTCAGGTGATAATAGTCTACCTGACTTTCACTTAGTTTGTAATGATTATAAACCTAGCATACAAAAATTTTCAAGTAAGCCTAATGCAAGTTGCACTGTAAATTGCAAGTGCATTAATGAAGATGATAGCGCAAATACAGTATCACGTGGTGCTCCATGTTGGTTTACCAATGGTCATGGTGCTTATCTTTTGTTTCAAACGGGGAAAGATGATCCTAACGAAAATCTAAAGTTAATGCGCGATCCTCAATATCCTACTGTACATCTAGGTTATAACTCCACAGCAGAGAGCGCCAATGGATTTTTTACTTTAGACAGAGATAAAACTAAATTAAAGGACAGAAATTGTAATGAGTTGAAGTTAGAAAAGGGATGGAAAATATATGTAAAAATATTAGATAGATATTACTTAGATAATGTAGGTGGCTACTCTTTTGAGTTTTTGGGTGGAGTACAAAAACCAGGTAACTTTGGATTTTTCAATGAAGTTTATCATTATCTAAAAGACACTTTATTGATCTCACCTAATAAAGATTGTAAAGGTAGTGAGTGTGCGGCTGCGCAAACTATGTTTGAGAATATAGTTAAAAAAGGTTCAAGTTTTCACAATTTTGTTCTTTCCTTGCTTGTTCTATTTGTAATGATTTCATCGCTTCTTTATCTTTTTGGCATGATACGAGAAACTAAGCATGATATGCTCATCAGAATGATGAAAATCACTCTAGTAATAGTGCTTATATCTCCTGGAAGTTTTAGATTTTTCTATGATCATTTTCTCGTTCTATTCGTTAAAGGTCTTGAACAACTGATAAGTATAATTACTAATTTTGCTCCCAACATGAACACCGGAAGTATTGCTCAAGGAGATGAAGCTAAGTTGTTTAAGTTCATGGAGAACATGTTCAATAAGTTTTTTGCTTATTCTGTTTGGAAAAAGTTTGCAGCGTTTTTACATTACCAAATGTGGGCAAGCTTACTTATGATACCAGCAATTTTCATAGGGATAGTTTTATATTTCTTGCTGTGCTTATATGCTTACATAATATTTCTCTCTGGTTTTATGGGTATAGCTTTTCTTATAGCTATCATGCCATTTTTCCTGATCTCTATTTTATTTTCACCGCTGAAAAGTCTGTTTGAAGGTTGGATAAAATTCTGCATCAGCTTTTGTTTACAGTCGATTATGATATTTGCTCTCTTGTCATTACTGGCTTCCATTATAATGAATACCTTTTATAGGCAGTTAGGTTTTACTGTATGCTACAATAAATGGTTTGAGGTAAGGTTATGTGCTCCAAAATGGGTGTTTGGCGGTTTTTGTATCGTTGATAAGCAGTACTTTGGTTGGACCCCAGGGCAAATTTTCGTACCTTACACTCTTGGAGAAGCTTCTCCGCTGAACGTAGATAAGAACATAGAAGGTATAGAAAAGATAAGCAGAGAAGGTGGTACAATAAAATTTACTGGAGGCGCTGGATATATCCCGCTTCCACCGGATTACCCTAAAGATAAAAATGGTGAACATATAAAAGGGTTTCGTTATATAGATTATCCTTTCTTTAATCCAATTCCTGGAACTAAAGATAATCCAGCAGACCACTATATTGCGGAAAGTGATATAGTAGTGGATAATAACTGTAGTGCAAAGGATCTAGTACGCTTAACAAATAGTTTATCTCATGCATCAGAGAGGGCTAACATTATATTACTGATCAACAATATAGACAAAAAGATAGGTGGTATGAATAGTAAAATAACAGAGCTTTACTGTCAACCTCAGCAAGATGAAGAAAAATGTAAAAATTATAGGAAAATAGTGGATGACTACAGAAAAGGTACCATAAGACCAGATCTTAAAAGAGAGATAAAGTCTTTAGTGGAAAAGGTGATTAAAAGTGATAAAAGCTGTAAATTGGAAAATTTCTCTGACTTAAATAAAGATTATCAAAATAATAGCGATTACCAAAGAGTGCAAGACATACAGAGAGGTTATTTAATCAATGCAGGAGAGATCTTTGTACTATTCTTGCTTTCATTTTTAATGTTCTCCTTACGCGAGTTCGTACAACAGATGGGCTCAAGTATAGCTGGTGGTGGATTCAGCGTTTACAATATATCTAGAATGTATGAAGCATCGCCTTTGGTTGGCATAATGGAAGGATTCAAACAGCAGTGGCAAAATTTTGCTGGTGGAAAACTAGAGTCTTTAGGCAGTTGGGCTACTCATTTACCAGACAGATTAGCCGGAGGTACAGCTAATCTACTGGGTAGGATACCAAGAGTTGGAGGTGTACTGAAACATGCTATTGATGCGCCACGTAAACTTGTAAATGCTACTATTGAAGCAACAAAATTTGTGACATCGCCTGAAAATGACATTGATAAGCTTGAGGAAAAAATTTATAGGGCATTTGGAGTTGATAAAGAAGATATTACGCATAGAAGGATTGGTAAATATTTAGATTATTATAAAGGATATGTAGGGTCACATTTGGGCTATACAATAGAAGATGCTATGAAGTTTACTTGGGAGCATGGCCTTGATTCTATAGGAGTTAGCCACCGTACAGGAGAAAAAGATGGTTACCAAGGTAATCTCCTCTGTAGAGCAAAATCGCATAGGCGAGATTTCTTAGAAAAACTTCATGATTACACTATCGGACGTAAGAGAGAACCAGAAAAAGACAAGCTTGATCAACCACTAAAGGAAAATAAGTCTGATCAATCAAATGAATTAGCACGAGAGTTAGGCACAGAAAAATACACTAATACTCCGGAAGCTATAGAAAAACGTGCTGAAAGAGCTAGAAGAAAAAAAGAAAGAGATCAAGAAGGCGAAAATTACGACACCTCATTACTTTTTGGAGAAGATACAGAACGTGAGAATAATGAAAGGGCTGATAACAGGGGTGATAATGACGAAGAATCATAACTTTAAAGGATTAAATTATTATGGTCTGCAGCAAGACGGTGATGGTAATATAAAGTTAAATGACTACGATGACATTTTAAATGCGCGTAGGGCAAGAGTAGATTTACTATTAGACAACACACTAGACAACAATATCGACCTCACTAAATTAAATAAAGCTTTGAGTGAGAAATTTGTAGATAATCATAGTTTATTGTCTGAATTTGATAAGGAAGACAAAGAGATTGCACAAGAAAGGCTTAAGGTGTTTAATATTTTAGACAATCTTGATAATCTTGCAAACATTAAAAGTGAAGATCTATTAGAGGTTAGTTTATTACTATCAGATCTTAGCTTCGTAGAGAGAAATGTTGTACTGAATACCGATCAGAATTCCGATTTAGTAGGATTTAAAAACCTATTTGTTGAAAAAAAAGCATCTGGCGAAGAGTATAGTGATGAAGAATGTAAAAGCTTTCTCGATAACATAGATAAAATTAATACTATAATTAAGCTGGAGTTAGAAAGCAGAATTGAAGGGATAAATCATGATGAAAGAAATGATTATGGTGGTTTACAAGATGAGATTGGTCAAGCAATTAATGCAGTAGGCAAATCAGAAAAAAATAACGGATGAGTTTTGTGTTTGTGTTTTTCTTACAAGCGACTCGATAGCTTCTCTCTATTAAACTGCTAAAGCCATATTGACATTAATCATATAGTATTAAATAATTAGTTATTTTGGAGCTTATTTAGTATGCTACGCATCATTGCAGGCAAATATCGCGGAAGAAAAATAACTACAGGTAAGCATTTAGCTGCACGGCCAACTATGAGTGTTGTCCGAGAAGCAATATTTAGTATACTTTCCTCAAGAAAACCTATTTATAACTTGAATGTACTTGATTTATTCTGCGGAAGTGGCTCTTTTTCATTTGAAGCACTTTCTCGCGGCGCTAAACATGCATTCATGGTGGATTCAGATTATTACAATTTGCAACTGCCTAAAAAAACAGCAGAAGATTTTGGAATTACGAACAATTTCACGCTAATTTGTTGCAGTGCTAACAAATTGCCACAACCTATTTCAAAGTGCGATGTAGTTTTTATAGACCCACCTTACAATAGCAATCTAGTTGAATCAACGTTGAATGGACTAGCTCACTCAGGCTGGTTAAGTGATGATGCATTGATAATTCTAGAGATTAGGAAAAACGAAGGTTTTGAGTGCAATAAAAACTTCAGTATAATCTTGGAACGTACCTACGGTATAGCAAGAATAATTTTTCTTTCTCTATTAACTTAAACTTGCATATACTCTTCATTGATGGGTTTCAGTTCTATTTTCGTCAAGCTTCCGGAGATACTACTTTTACAGTAGTCTTTTAGCTTAAAATTTCCATTAAATTCACCTTCCAACAAATATTTATGTGCTTTTTCGATAAACTGCTTCTCCTTTTCTTCGTATCTTGTTGCATTAACGTTATCCTGACGGTAAATCAAATGTTCTTTGTGATCAGCATGAATATTCTTACTCTCGCAAGGTATTGTAGGATCATGTTCAAGCACTATATTTTGTCTGAACGTTTTGCTAGTGGATTGATCATCGTCAAGTTTACCGACGAGTTGTGCTTCCTGTGGAATTATAGTATCACCTTTTCTACCAACAATCAATACAGGACATTTTGTATTCTCTATAATCTCTCGTGAATTACATTCTAATCCGCAACGATTAAACCAAAAATTCAAGAATTTTGCAGGAAGCCGTCTCATGAAAAAATCCCCTACCCCATGAGGAAAGTTATTAGTTGCATCCTTAAGTGAGCTATAAGAATTACTATGAATTAATGTTAAATAGATACCTTGTTTTTCAAATCTTTTTAAAACTTCTGCTGCAATTCCTCCTCCAAGAGAGTTAGTATCCAAAATTATATTGTTTGGATGCACACCTTTTACAAGTAACATGTTTACCATTGCCATTCCAGCTTGAACTAACTTTTCACCGTTTGTTAGAAATTCATATAGCGCTACAATTTTCTTTCTTTCCAAGAGGAACTCTATAATATCCTCTATATCTTTTTCCAACTCTTGATCACAAGCTTCTGCATCTCTTTTCGAATCTTTATCTATAAGTTCTTTTTTATAACGCTTTATCCACTCAGGGCTGACTTCATTTTCCAAAAAGCTTTTAATTCTGTGTACTACAAATCTCTTCTTAATAAAGTCAAAAAGCATCCATAGGCAAAGTACGATAAAACATATGGTAGCCAAAATTGATAGCACTACTGATGCAAAAGCTAACCCTGTAAGTACCTTTTTTGATTTTTGATTCTGGTATGCCAAGTATAACGACACAATAGAAGCAGTGGACAATATAGCAGAACATAACCATAGTGAGATTATTCTCCTATTGAATTTTTTTTCTTCAGCATTTAATTCTTCTTGAAAGAATCTTGGATTAACAATTCTAGAGAAATAGGGATAGTCAAAATAATGCTTAACTAACTTACTTTCTTGTCCCTTAAGTGGATTTTTACCACGAGCATTAACCTTAATACACCCAAGTACTCCAAAAAAGTTTATCACGTGTTTTGTATTTTCTTCTGGCTTGATATCACTATTGGTATGATAAATAACTTTCATTTTATCGTTAATGAATATTTAGTTATTTTAACATAAAGATCAAAAAAAACAAGAGAATATAAATATGAATAACCAGTATGATGAAAAGCTTATAAGAAATTTCCTATGATTCCTTTTAAGCGAGTTTTGAATTTTTGAAATGTCATGACATTGTTGATACGGTTATCAAGAAACGATAAAGTATCCGCAAAATCTTCTGAATAATCATTGATAAAAAAAAGTATCGTACTTAAGTACACTCCAGCTAATATTGCTCTTTTTGTATAGTAGTTAAAATCTGTTGATTGGTCATGAATGCCATACCAAATCGCGCTAATAGTTCTGTATAAAAGTTTACTAGAAAAATATGTATTTTTTGGTGATACGGAGAATGATAAAACATTTTTTAAAAGTTCTCTATAATTCGGTAGCTTAGCGTAGTTTGAAAGGCGTATTTGAATAGCTAACTTTACCCGCTCTCGCACTTTCATATCTTCTAAATTGGAATTTCTTAGTTCAGCTTCCATTGAGCTATTTAAGTCCTCTGCTATGTGCTCCAAAGCGCTATATATTCCATTCTGAAATTTGCAAAAGCTATTAGCTAGATTAAGGTCTGTGCAAATTTTTAATAGGGTTTCATCGCTTATCCCTTCAAATGGAATAACCCTAATTAGCTTATCTATTATTAACTTTATTTCATCTTGTTCCACGCAACATTATACTAAACAGCATGTGTGATTGTACCTGAGATTTTCAAACATTCTACAAAATGCTTCACCACGTTCCTCGAAATTTTTCCATTGATCAAAAGAAGCACACGCGGGAGAAAGTAATATAGTTACTTCTTCTGCGCTATTTAAGGCCTCTTCAAAAGCCAATCTGAATGCATCTTCTAGATTGCAACATCTAACATAATCTACTTTATTCTCCATAGTGTTTGCAAAGGCTTCGGTTGATTCCCCAATAAGAAAAGCTTTTCTAATCCTCGTGAAATGCTTGCTTAATGATTCTATTCCACCTTTTTTGCTTCTTCCACCAACGATCCAATTTATGTTTTCATAAGATAAGATCGCCTTTTCGCTCGACTTTGCATTAGTTGCTTTGCTATCGTTCACGAAAAACACATTTCTTATTTTGCCAAGCAGTTCATTCCTATGCCTCAGTCCTGAAAAGGACTTGATTCCATTGATAATAGTGTTGCTATCTACTCCAAGTAGCTTACATACGGCATATGCGGCTGCTATGTTTTCTGCATTGGATATTAGGTTTATTTTCACGTCGCTTACTGATAAGCTATGATTCTCTAGTTTTAACGAGATCTTCTGGATCCGAGTAGCCAAGCACTGGGATGACAAAAGAAGTGGCTGGAATGACAAAGAGGATGACATCGAAGCTGAGATTGGAATTTTGTTTCCAGTGAATTTGTTGAATATGTCAGCAGTAATCTCATTGTCACATCCTATTACGGCAACCTCACTACCGTTTATCAGTTTTAATTTAGTTGCTATGTAGTTCTCCATACTTCCATGCCTATCTATGTGATCTGGTGTAATATTGAGCAGTGCTGAAATGTCCACGTTAATTTCATTCATCAACTCCAATTGAAAAGAGGAAAATTCAATTACATAAATTTCTGCATCTCTTTCTAGATCCAAAACAGGAACGCCTAAATTTCCACCAATAGCTACTTTTTTCCCTGCAGATTTTAATATGTGCCCTATTAGTGATGTAGTGGTTGATTTACCATTTGTTCCTGTGATGCCTATTACCTTCTGGTTCGTAGTTTTAGCTTCAAGAAATAGCTCAATGTCTGATTTTATTTTGCAATCAAATCTCCTTGCAAGTTTTACTATCCAATGTGGCTCTGTTGGCACTCCAGGGCTTAAAACCAATGCACTGATCTCATGCCAATTGTATTCCTTGGGATGAATAAAATTACATTTTTTATACATCATTTTTGCATTTGCTATTTGCTCTTCATGATCATCCCATGCATATATTCTTGCACCACTCTTTATCAGAGCGTTAATGGCGGATAAGCCAGTTTTACCAAGACCAAAAACCGCGACGTTTTGATTTTTGTATTTGTTTAGTTGCACTGCTAGATAACTTATGCGAACCATTTTATAAAGATATCGTACAAACTACAACAGACTTCTTGCATAGGTCACAACTGTCATTCAGTAGAAACGAAAAAACTTCCTTGACAAACTCCGCCAGCCCCCTTATTGTAGTATTAAGGGTATTTATGACTCAAAACTTGTTTTTGATCCGCGCGGGCTCAACAACAAAATTCAGTAAAAAAACTCAGGTATTTATTGGCGGATTACATAAAATTATAGCGGCTGCATGTCTTTTAAATTTTTTCTACATTCAGCCAAATCGCGCTTAAACTAAGCGTCAGCACATTATTACAGCGCCACTTACAGTAATATAGAGTCAAAACTCGCTACTCGGGGCTTCTTTTGCCTTTTTTTCGTTTGGTAAATTTCTTAAATATTTATAGCTAAACGACAACCGTCATCCCGCTACGTGTTAGCGGGATCTGGAGATACCGCGAATGAATCGCGGTATGACGGTTCGCGGTGGCATGACGATAAGCTCGTCATCCCGCTGCTTGTTAGCGGGATCTATGTGAGATACCGTGAATAAATCACGGTATGACGGTTAAGTAATTCGTCATCCCGCTACTTGTTAGCGGGATCTAGAGATACCGCGGCGGTATGACGTTCTGCGGCGGTATGACGGTTCGCGGCAGCATGACGATAACCTCGTCATCCTGCTGCGTGTTAGCGGATGAGATACCGTGAATAAATCACGGTATGACGGTTCGTGGCGGTATGACGTAGAAGCTATACTTTTATACTCACCAACTCAGTATCCAATCTGGATCCAAGTAGTCAGCTACTTGAATGACAAGAAAGGAGTACTTGGATGACAAAAAATAGGCACTGGAATTGCAAAGAGTTTGCAAATATTAGTTATTACCTGTAGAATACAGAGAAATTAGTAAGGATTTTAATAGGAATAATATGCCATCTGTTACTTTTGTTTTACCTGATGGGAGTAAGAAAAGCTATGAAGCTGCAGAGGGAGAAACTCTGCTTAATTTAGCCCACAGAAGTGATCTAGATCTGCTTGAAGGTGCATGTGAAGGCTCTCTTGCTTGTTCTACATGCCACGTGATTGTTGATCCAGAATTTTATGATGCTGTAGAAACGCATAATCCCATATCTGATGAGGAAAACGATATGTTAGATCTAGCCTTCGGCTTAACAGAGACATCAAGACTTGGGTGCCAAATAAAAATCACAAAAGATATCGACGGTTTGTGTGTAACCATACAAAGGGGTACAAGAAATATATCATTTGATAAACAGGGGAATAATTAGCTATGCGTAAGATTTTTATCTATATTATCATCTCTTTACTTTTGTTTATTCCTGTAGCGTATAGTGGTTTTTGGTATTTTTCTGCATGTAAGGTAAAAAATCTTTTAGCTGAAGCAATACTATACATTAACGACGAAAAGTTTGATATTTCACATGATTTCAGTGGACTTCCTTCTAACCTAATTTTCCGTGTGACAAACCCAAAATTTTCCAATAAGCAATTAACCATCTCATCTGATGCTTTATTGATAAAAAATAGATTGTTTGATAAATCAGTATATATCTACATACCAAGCAATGAAGTCAACATTGTTGTTCATGGTGATGAGAAAAAGAATATAAAATGCCACACAAACGATAGCAGCCACTTTGTTGTTAGACTAAATGATTTACCATCTTCATTGCGATTCAACAGAAATAGTACCGTGATAGACTATATAGATACACTTCGTTACGCAGATTATGGATTAAAATGTGATGTTTCAGAAAATCAGCAAAGTGTTATAACTGAAGTGAATGATAAAAGCAATTACATTCAATTTCACCTCGATAAAGAACCAAGTGGAAATACTAAACTAGGATTTGATTTTTATACTTATCGGTATAAAAATACTGCAAGTCCTGAAAGTTACCTTAGTATCGACACTAAATTTGATTACGAATTTGTAAACCACATCTCAGCTTCCAGAGTTAATTTCAACATAGAGAAATTTTTAATTCAAAGCAATAATTTTTCTCTTGCTGCAGATGGTGGAATGCAAAATTATAATTTGGTTACGTCTTCATTTAAAGACAAAATCAACGTGGCTATATCAAATTATAAAGAATTAATCTCGTTTATGATTGGTGACTCAAAAACTTCAGATGCGTTTGAAAAATTAATGTCTTCCTTATCAGAAAAAACAACTGATGACAGCGTTCAATTTTCAATAAAGTACGATGATGATGTAGGGTCAAGCTTTATTGGAAAGTTATCCACCACTGATTTTATGAACCAACTCAGTAAAATAACCCAATTAACCAAGGATGAGAGCAGTAGTTAGTTTACTTTTCATATTGATATTTCACTCAGGCGTAAACGCTTTTACTCTGGATAATAAACTCAGAGATAAAAGCATGGAAAAACGAGCAACCAGTTTATTTGAAATAATAAGGTGTCCAATATGTTCTGGCGAATCATTGTCTGAATCTGGATCTCAGATTGCGTATGATATGCGAGAAGCAATTCGTAAAAAAATCGATGATGGATACACAGATGAAGAGATAATCTCAGAGTTAAAAAATTCTTACGGCAATTCAATTATAACTACCCCACCTAGCACTTACATTTTGTGGTTTATTCCACTCACAACTCTGCTTATTGGGTGTTTTTTAATACGAAAGTATATCAGTATGTCCAGTATATTTAAACCTTTTATGTAATGTAACCGTTCACACTTAATTCTTCAATCTCACTAATAGAAAGGCCAGTAAACTTGACAATAGTGTTGACATCAACATTATTAGCCAGCATTGCTTTTGCGACTTCAATTTTTCCTTTCTCTATACCTTTTTCCATACCTTTCTCTTCAGCAAGATCAAGTCTGTATTCAAGAATGGCTTCTTCTTTGCGTAGATCCATTATTCTTTCTTCGTAAGCTACTAAATCTTTTTCGTTCCAACGAAACTTATCTAACTCATCATATGCTAGCTTTATTATTGGTGCCTTTTCTGCAATTTTCTTTAGATCTTCATCTGTCGTTTCTTCAGCATATTTAAAGAAAAATAGCCAACGATCTACTATGCTTTCTAGCTGTTCTACTTTGCTTTTTGTAAATTTAGGTAACTCAATAAAGACAAATTGAAAATCTTTTAAGTAATGGCCGTTGGTTTTTATATCACGTATATTATGAGTAGAGATATAACCAACTTCTTCAGGAAGTAAGTTACAATTGGAAATAGCAATAAAGAAGACTTTCTTTAAATCAATGTAGTTGCCAGATTTATCTAATTGTCTTGAGTAAGCCTTAGCAGCATATAGTTGAGCGCGTTTCTCAAAACCTTTATCACGAGCCAGTTGCATCTCAATCACAAACCTATTACCAATAGAATCCTTGCAGAGAACATCAACAATACTTTGTTTATCAGAGGCAATTTCGGGATCCATGATAGTACTTAAGAATTCTACTTCTTGTATTGCACTTGCCTCAGCAAATCCTAAAATATCGTTCAAAAAGTGAATAAGGATATTCTTATTTTTTTCTGTTCCAAAGATTTTTTTGAAACACAAATCATTGCGAGGATCGAGAAATTTTGAAAGAGCCATAATGCTTGGAAAATATTAATAATTATACACTATTATTAACAATTATTCAACTATATTTTTGAAGATAGCTAGTTTCTGTATTTACTTTAAATTGAAGAAAGCTCAAATGAAAGATCGTGTTTTTCACAGAATGCAGTCTGGTTACTATATAATTTTTTGATTTTCACTTTTTTTTTAACCTTGCAATGATATTTTCTTTGCCGATAAAAATTAATAATTTAGCGAGCTCTGGTCCTGTTTCTGTTCCTGTTAAAGCTGAACGCAACTGCATAAATAAGTCTTTTGCCTTTATATCCACTGTCTGTCGAATAGCTTTTACCCACTCTGATAATGTGTTTTCGTTACAATCGCCTTGAGGCAATGCATTGAACGCAATTTTTATAAGCTCCTTATCAAGAATCACAGGCTCTATATCAGATTTGCATATTTTCCACCACTTGGCCACCTCAGAAAACCTTTCTATATTGTTCCTTATAAAATACCAAAACTCTGAGGAGCCCACTCCAATTTGATTTAAACGTTCTTGTACAATTTCAAATGACATTTGTTGCAGCACTTTGCTATTTAGCTTGTATACTTCACTCAAGCTGAATTGTGCAGATGCTGAGCTAAATTTTTTAATATCAAATGAGTCAATTAAAGACTGTATGTCAACATGAGCTTCTATCGGATCAGATGTTCCAAGTTTTGCTAAATAGCTAGTTAGCGCCATTGGTTCAGTCTCATCTTCTCTTATGGACTTGATATCCAGCCCGCCTTTCCGTTTCGATATCTTGCTATCATCAAAATGTAGTAGAGAAAGGTGAGTAAATATAGGGATTTTCGCTTTTAATGCTTTAATCATTTGGATCTGAACTGCGGTATTAGTTACATGATCTTCCCCACGTACAACATGGGTTACATTAAAGTCAACGTCATCAATAACAGAAGGTAGCATGTATGTATAAATTCCATCTTCTCTTTTTACCACAGGATCGCTGATGTGACTTGTTGCAATATTTATTTCACCTTTAACTTCATCATTCCATTTAACAACTTCATTTCTATCCAATTTAAACCTGAAATGTGGTCTTCGTCCTTCTTGCTCATAATGGATTTTCTCTTGCTCAGTTAGAAGCAATGCACTTCTGTCATAAACAGGAGGAAGTCCTTGTTTTAATTGCAACTTTCGTTTAATTTCTAACTCTTCTCTTGTTTCATAGCATGCATAAATATGCCCTTCTTTTATTAACTGCAAGAACACCTCGTTATAGCGCTCAAAGCGCTCTGATTGCTTAAAACTTGCATCCCAATCGATACCAATCCATTTTAGGTCTTCTATGATATTATTTATATATTTGACATCTGAACGCTGAAGGTCAGTATCATCAAAACGGAGTAGAAATTTTCCATTTTGATTACGTGTGTACATCCAACAAACCAAAGCAGTCCGTACGTTTCCTACGTGGAGATAGCCAGTTGGGCTTGGAGCGAATCTTGTTAGCATTTAAATAGCAATATTGTAAAATAATAACTTATTTACTCTAATTTATTTTAATTTTATATAAATATAAGGCTAAAGCAAGTGAGATCTGCTAATACAATTGAGCAAGAGAAGAATAAGTATGGCTATAGCATTGTGGCACCTTTGATATTTGATGGATTAAGACCATATGATAAATTCAAGAAAATTCACAACTTGACGACAAAGGCTAATGTAGCATTATATTGATATCATGACTAACTTAGAAAAGATGAGAGAAAAACTGCAAGATCAAATAAATTATCATAATGTTTTGTATCACCAAAAAAATAAGCCAGAAATAAGTGATGCTGAATATGATGAACTGAAGAAAAAGTTAGCTGAAATAGAGGCACAATTTCCAGAAATTTATGCAACACAAGATAGTGTTGGTGCTCCACCTGATGAGAGGTTTTCTAAGGTGGAACATCAAGAACCTATGCTTTCTCTTGAGAATGCTTATGACGAACAAGATGTAGAGAAATTTTTGTCTAAAATAAAGAGGTTTTTAATTGAGGACAAAATAGAGATATTATGTGAGCCAAAAATTGATGGGTTGTCGTTTTCTGCAATTTATGAGGATGGGAGATTTGTTAAAGCTGCAACTCGAGGTGACGGTTTTTTAGGGGAAGATGTCACTCACAATGTTGCAACAATAAAAGGCTTTCCTAAGTTTTTGCAAGGTGTGCAAGGAAGACTAGAAGTAAGAGGTGAAATATACATCAGTAACAGCGACTTTTTAAAGTTAAATGAAAACGATGAATTTGCCAATCCTCGAAATGCAGCTGCTGGTTCTCTAAAGCAATTGGATGCAAACATTACAGCAAGTAGACCACTTAGATATTTTGCTTATTCTTTGATTGGTGGAGCAGAGAAAAGTCAAAGTGAAATACTAAATAAGCTTGAGGCACTTGGTTTTTGCGTAAATGAGCATCAGTCCTTAACGAGTAGTTTGGATGGAATGCTGAAGTTCTATAACGAGGTCTATAATTGTCGCTATAACTTGGATTATGATATTGATGGAATAGTCTATAAAGTAAATGATTTGGTACTACAAAATCGTCTAGGGAATACTCACAAAGCACCGCGCTCAGCACTTGCATACAAGTTTTCTGCGGTTTATGCAAAAACAAAGTTAAATAAGATATTTATACAGGTGGGCAGAACAGGGGTTTTAACTCCAGTTGCAGATTTAGTGCCAGTCAATATTGGTGGGGTGCTAGTTAGTAGAGCAAGTCTGCATAACCAAGATGAGATAAAACGTAAAGACATAAGAGAGGGAGATATTGTAACAATCAAAAGGGCAGGAGATGTAATTCCCCAGATCATTGAAGTGAACAGAGATTCTCGTCTTCCAAATACACCTGAATTTGTGTTTCCTGGAGTATGCCCTGAATGTGGTAGTAAAGTACGTCAGGTTGAGGGAGAGGCGGCAGTAAGATGTCCTGAGGAATTTGCCTGTAAAGCTCAAATAATAGAAAAACTAAAGCATTTTGTATCGAAAGATGCATTTGACATTGTTGGCCTTGGTGATAAGCAGATAGAGTTTTTTTACGACCTTGATCTGATAAAACAAATCCATGATATTTTTACTTTAGAAGAAAAATTGGATGAATTTAATCTGGAAGGACAGTCTGGCTGGGGCGAGAAATCTATAGCTAATTTGTTAAATTCTATACAAAGCAGAAGGGTAATAACTCTAGATAGGTTTATATTTTCTTTAGGTATTAGATTTATTGGCCAAGTTGCAGCAGAATTGCTTGCAGATTATTATGTTTCTTATGATAATTGGTATAATTCGATGATTGAACTGTCATCAGATAATACTGAGCTAGTCGGTATAGACGGCATAGGAAAAAAAGGGGCTGAATCTTTGGAATCATTTTTTTCTAAGGAACATAACATCAAAATGTTAAATGATCTTACTGCTTGTCTTCAAATTCTTCCTGTGAACTCCAACTCTAGTGACTCTGTTTTAAATAATAAAATTATAGTGTTTACTGGTAAGCTACTTGCTATGAGTAGAGGAGAGGCAAAAGTAAGAGCCAAAACTCTAGGAGCAAAGGTCAGCTCACATCTTTCTGCTAAAACTGACTACCTAATTGCAGGAGAAAAACCAGGATCCAAATATAAAAAGGCAGTGGAATTAGGTGTAGAAATTTTAGATGAAGACCAGTGGCATAAAGTGATAAGTTTGGGAGTGTTCAAATAACATTTGGATTGTATATTAAATCAAAGTTGCAAGACTATAATGAGCAAGCTGTTAATTGGATTGATTGGATTACCACAAAAAAACTCCTTTCTTTCTCTCCATTTTTTCTGGGTAAGGTCATGGTGCTGGTACAGGTCCTATAGCTGACCCAAGCAACACGTCATACCGCGATTTATTCGCAGTATCTCAGCATAGATTCCGCTAACAAGTAGCGGAATGACGAATTTTTGTTTTTCAAATTATCGGTAAACCTAAGTCACTTTAGCTATAGCTATCTTCAAAAATATGGTTGAATAATTGTTAATAATAGTGTATAATTATTAATATTTTCAAGCATTTTTGCCATGGCTCTTTCAAAATTTCTCGATCCTCGCAATGATTTGTGTTTCAAAAAAATCTGTAGGGTCGAGAACTGGCGCGCCTACTTTAGGGTTTGGTGGCGTAACCGTTCACGGAGATAAGGTGGTTTACAAAGTAAGTATAAAAGTGTAAAGAGATAGGAAGCTAAATATGGAATGGGTAAATGACAACAGTGCTGCAAGAAAAGGTTGTAGCAGAAAACGCTAATCTCAAGGAAGAAATAAAAGCACTGATCAGAGAAAATGATAGCTTGAAAGCAAAAATAGTTGAATTAGAAGACAAATTGGGCTTAAATTCGCAAAATTCATCGCTGCCACCATCACGAGATATATATCGTAAGAAAGCAAAAAAGAAAAGTGATAAAAAACCAGGAGGTCAGCCAGGACATAAGGTGCATAAGCGTGAATTAATGGCTGCAGACGAGGTAGTGAGATGCACAATTGATACAATTTGTATGTGTGGAGGTAAGATTACTTTAGAAGATGAAATTATTCATCAGAAGGCAGAGTTGCCAGAAATTAAGCCAATTGTAACTGAGTACAGGTTGCAAAGAGGACATTGTAGAGTATGTAATAAAAGAATTACAGCAAATTTACCCGAAGGTGTTGCAAGAGATTTTCTAGGACCCAATGCTAAAACAGTTATAAGCAGCCTTAGCGGCTTTTTTATTAACTCAAAAAGAGAGGTACAGCAAATTTTGGGCAGTATTTTTAATCTAAATATAAGCCTTGGTTTAGTCTCAAATACTGAACGCAGGGTATCGAAGAAGTGTGCATCTGAATATGAGAAAATGAAGGAAGAGTTGCAAGGAAGCGAGTATTTGCATATAGACGAAACAGGGCACAGAAATCAAGGAAAGAGAGGCTGGAGTTGGGTAATAACAAACAAAGCGTTGACACTTCTGAAGGTAAGCGAGTCTCGTGGTAAGAAGGTGTTGAAGAGTTTACTGCCAGAATATGATGGTATATTTGTGAGCGATAGATACGCTGTATACAATTACTTCAATCGTGAAAATAGACAGATATGTTGGGCACATCTGGCAAGAGATTTTGAGAGATTTGCCCATAGTAAAAATGTTGAAGTGAGCAAAATTGGCCAAGCACTAAAATCGCTCAGCAATAAGGTGTTTGTAGTAGATAAGGCAAAAAAACAAAATTTGATAGATAATTTGAGATTTTATCGACTGGTGCGAAAAATTCGGAAAAGGGTAAAACATTTTTTACGTAAAATGACGAGGGTTGCAAATAGCACTCAAGCTTCAAGAATGGCCGCTAAGATGTTACGATCTGAGGATATGATGTGGAAGTTTTTAAGAAAACCTGAAGTGATAGAAACAACTAATAACCTTGCAGAACGGCAAATTAGACGGTACGTAATTTATCGTAAAAACAGCTTTTTCACCTGGTCAGAACGTGGAGAAAGATTCGTGGAAAGAATGTTGTCGATATTTTTGACATCACGTCTAAATGGCCAGAACCCCTTTCAAAAGCTACAGAATCTAGTAGCTGTCACTGCTTAGTTCTTTAATTCATTCTCACAATCCGTGAACGGTTACGAACACTATGATTGCGGCTTAATGATGAGTTCTCAAAGTTCCTCCGGTATTTTCATATACCAAATTGACTATAGCACTTGATTCTTTTTGGATCTCTTTTTCAGTTAAAGTGTGGATTGGAGAGCAGAAAGTAACTGACAATGCTATAGACATCTTATTCGGTTCTATATTGTTTCCATGGTATACGTCAAATACTAAAACTTCTATGATGAGCTCTGAGCTTTTTTTTACCACATTGATTATGTTACCTACTTCCACATCCTTATTTACAATAAATGCAAAATCACGTTTTACACTTTGGTATTTATAATCGATAAATTTCTTTCTACTTACAGGTAAATTTTCAATATTTTCTAGTATTACCTCAAAACCTACAACTTTTTGCTTGATGTCAAAAAGATCTAATATATTAGGATGCAACTCTCCAAAATAACCTGCTACTTTATTCTTAAAAGAGAGAGTGCCTGACTTTCCTGGGTGGTAATGTTCTTTTTCTGCTCTCTCTATCGTTAAATTATCGCAATTGACGTTAAAAAACTCCAAAGCTGCTATGCAATCAGCCTTTGCGTCAAAAACATCTACTTTCCTATCAATATTATAATGGTTTCGCGGTAAATTATTTCCTGTTCTTATTCCACTTAAGACATATTTAGACTGAGCTTCACCATCGTAAATCGGCCCAATTTCGAAGATTGCAAGATCAGATACTCCATGGGCAATATTATCAGCAGTGACTTGCAATAAATTTGGCATAATACTTTGTCTCATCATATTAAAGTTATTGTTAAACGGATTATCGATGATAAATAACTTATTCGAGTAACCAAATTTTTCAGCTGTTGATTCACTCATAAACGACCAGGTTAGCACTTCATGAAACCCTCTGTTTGTCATCAAAATACGCAAATTGTCGTATGTACTATCTACTTCTTCAACATTATTTGGTAGTGGTTCTTCTTTTATTTTGTCATAGCCGTATATTCTTGTTACTTCTTCAATTAGGTCAGCAGGTATAGTCACGTCCGGTCTCCAGCTTGGTACTTGTACATTCCAATTGCCTTCGGTTTTTTTATCAATACTAAACCCTAGTTTCGTTAAGATATCGAACGTCTCATCAGGTGATACAGATACACTTCCAAACTTGTTTATATCTTGGTAATCAAGGCTTATCTTAGCATCATTCCGGCATGGTTTTTTCTGGATCCCAGTGTCAGCTACTTGGATGACAGAGGTGTATTCTTTATCTAGATTACCGGCAGACACTACGCTTGAGACTTCTCCACCACATAAATCCAAAATCATTTTGGCTGCAAGATCGAGTCCATCAAGGGTAAATCCAGGATCGATTGAACGTGCAAATCTGTAACTAGCGTCTGTGGAGATGCTGAGCTGTCTTGAAGATTTAGTGATAGAGATTGGATCGAGCAAAGCTAATTCCAAAAAAATATTGGTGGTTTCAAGAGTACATTCACTGCACTTTCCACCTATAATTCCAGCAACTCCATGAATATTTTTACTATCACAATAAATGTTTATATTATTGTCCAGTAAATATTCCTTACCATTTAAAGCAAAGAAGCTTTCTCCATCATTTGCTTTTCTTATTGTAAGTTTGCCATCTACTTTGTTTGCATCAAACGCATGCATTGGACGATTAAAAGATATCATAATATAGTTAGTAATGTCAACTATTGTAGAAATGGAGCGCATTCCTATCGATTCCAATTTATCTTTTAGCCACTTTGGGCTTTCTTGATTTTTTACATTGGCGATGTATATTCCACTAATAAAACTTTCTCCGTCAGTCACTTCAACATCGATTGGTGAATTTATGGAGCTGGTAAGTTGTGGAATGCTTAAAGTCTTTAATGTCCCAATTCCAGTTGCAGCAAGGTCGCGAGCTATTCCATAAATGCCTAAGCAATCTCCACGGTTTGGAGTAACATTTATATCAATTACAGGGTCACAATTGAAAAATTTATCCCCTACTTTATAATCATCGGAAAGCTCGATTATTCCTTCACTTTCCTCTTGAACCAGCGCAAGTTCAGAAGCAGAGCAGAGCATCCCTTCACTTAGCACTCCTCGTATTTTTGTAGGCTTGATTGTGAAATCACTTTCTGGCAATGTGCTACCAAGAGATGCAAGCACAGTTTTCATACCTTCTCTAACATTGTTTGCTCCGCAAACTATTTGTAGAGTTTTACTTCTGTCATCTACTTTACATAATTTTAATTTATCGGCATTTGGATGAGGTGCAACTTCTAATACTTTTGCAACAATAAAACCAGCTAATTTGGTATTGTAGATCACATCTTCTACTTCTAACCCTATGTGAGTTAATTTATCGGTAATTTCTTCTAAACTAGCATTGGTTTCTAAGTGTTCTAATAACCAAGATAATGTGAATTTCATGAACCTTTAAAGAAATAAAAGAGTTATTGTAATATAAAATGTAGTGCTTTTAAAGCTTGTTGTAATGGAATAAAAGGTAACTTCTACATCATAAACAAGGATGCAGAAGTTTTTGTAATTTTATATATTATTGTAGAGAGAATTTATCTTCTCGATATCACCTTTTAAATCTATCTCCATAGAGAGCTTAAGATTCATATTGTGGTTATCTTCATGGAAGTTATGAATGTAACCATCAATAGTTAAGTTTCCTATCATATTATGGCTTTTATCTAGTATTTCGCTTCCCATTTGATAATGGCCAGTATATTCGTTAAAGGAGCCATCTGTTAGTTTAATGTATCCACTACCAAATTCCTGCTCTAAATTTAAAGGATGATTAGTGTTAATAAAATCTATTTCGTTCATAATAATACCTCACTAAAAATTAAATTATAATTAAAATAAGATGTTAAGTCAAGATATTGAATTATTTAATAAGATTAGTAAGTTTTAAAATACAGAGCTGACTGTAATTAACACTCTAATACCAATTCCTAAAAATAAATAGAGGAATAAAGAAAAATTTCTAAAATAGAATAATTTAAGAATTAGTGGGGAGTTATGGCAGGAAAAAGTAAAGCAATAGGAGAAGAATTATATAATAAGTGTAACCTGGAATTAAAGAAGCACGGCATAAGAGGAGAGATAGGAAGAAGATTACAGGCAATAATATCTGCAAAAGAATATGGAATAACAAAAGTTGCTCAAATATACCGAATTACTAGAACTACATTGATGAAGTGGATTACAAGATTTAAGGAAGGAGGAGTCAATGCGTTTAAAATACAACCAGGACGTGGAGTAAAGCCGAAGTTGAGCTACAAGCAGCAAGAAGAAATTAAAAATGTCATAGCAGAAGAAGGAGCCAACCTAACGGCTAAGAAATTAAAAATCATAATTGAGAAAATGTTTTCTATTGAGGTAAGTAAGTCTACAGCACATAGACTGATGCAAAAGTTAGGTTTTTCGTATATTACTCCAAGGCCTGTGCACAATAAACAGGATAAAAATAAACAAGAAGAGTTTAAAAAAAAATCTTAATGAAACTATTGTCACGTATCCCGAAAAAGAGCTATTTTTCTTCGATGAGTCGCGGTTTGGCACACATTCAAAGATTGGACACGGGTGGTTTAAAAAAGGCATTAGGACACAGGTTAAGGTAAAATTAGGTAGGCAAAACTTTTATCTCTATAGTGCAGTTAATCCTAGAAATCGAGAGAGTTCTAGCTTATTCGTACCAAACGTCAATACTGATTGTATGAATATATTCCTTGAGCAGATGTCACAATATTTAGGAACAAGGGAGGCATTTCTTGTTGTGGATTGTGCAGGATGGCATAGATCCAAAGGTTTAAAAATACCACAAAATATTACCTTAATCTATTTACCTCCATATTCACCAGAGTTAAATCCAGTAGAGCGTTTATGGCAATATTTGAAAGACAATCTCATTAAAAATAGAATATATGACTCTGTTAGTTTATTGGAGGATACTGTATGTGCATTCATTCGTAATATTACGGAAAGTTCGATCAAAACCATTTGTTCTGTGAGTTATTTGCCTACTTATTTATGAGATTTGGTATAATTACATATTTTGTTAATGTATCAATGTTATAATGATACAGGGCTTTATCTTAATTCTTGACTTTGTCCTATAAAATTCATACTTTATTTACTGTTTATAGTTCAGATTAAAATGGCATTAAATCCACTGGAACAGTTTAAAGTATATACAATAATAGAGTTACCTAGGTTATTTGGGTATGACGTAAGCTTTACCAATTCATCTCTTTTCATGATGATTTCGGTGATATTGGTGATACTCTTTTTGCTTTTTGGAATAAAGAAGGGGTCAGTAATACCAGGATATTTGCAAGCTGCAGTTGAATATGTATATGATTTTGTTGTTTCAATAATAGAAAGTAACACTGGAAGCAAAGGCTTGCAGCACATTCCATTGATATTTACAGTGTTTATTTTCATTTTATCATGTAATTTGGTTGGTGTTCTTCCTTATAGTTTCACGGTCACAAGTCATGTGATAGTCACCTTCGCTTTATCGATGGTGGTTTTTATTTATATAACGATTGTTGGATTTAAAGAAAGGGGAGTAGAATTTTTACGCATATTGCTACCAAAAGGAACTCCTTCGTGGCTTGCACCTATAATAATTATTATTAAGTTGTTTGCTTATTTAGTAAGGCCGATTAGCCTATCAATAAGGCTTGCAGCAAATATGATTGCGGGTCATACAATTATCAAAGTGATAGCAGGGTTTATTGTAAATATGAACATATTTCTCACTCCTGCGCCGTTTTTGTTCATAATTGCATTGATAGGGTTTGAAGTATTTGTTGCAGTTTTACAAGCTTATATATTTACTATATTAACATGTGTATATTTGTCAGATGCAGTAAAGTAATTGACTTCCTTGCAGAATATTTTACAATTATATTATAAAGAAATGTTTAAAGGTAATATATGGATTTAGTAGCTTTAAAATTTATAGCAATTGGTTTAGTTGCGTTTGGAATGCTCGGTGCTGGTTTAGGTATAGCTAATATCTTTTCTGCTATGCTGAATGGGATTGCGAGGAATCCTGAATCGGAAGGTAAAATGAAAACTTACGTTTATATTGGTGCTGCTATGGTTGAAATAATGGGATTGCTTGCGTTTTTACTTGCAGTATTATTAATATTTGTTGCTTAACACATGCCACAGCTTGATGTTTCAACCTTCTTTTCTCAAGTTTTTTGGTTTTTAATTTTTTTCTCTTCACTTTTTTTCGTAGTAAGTTGTTTATTTTTACCAAAGTTAGATGAAATAATAAGCACTAGAAGTAAAAAAGTATTGGATTCTTTTAATAGTTCTGTTCATCTTTTAAGACTCACGGAAGAGCAGATTGCCAAGTATAATGCCGCTTTAAACCAAGCTAGAATACAGGCAAAAAGGATCATAGATGATGCACTTGCTCAGGTAGAAGAAATGAGAGCTAATGTTAAGAATATATTAGAAGAGGAAAACAAAAAAAAGAGCAAGCTTATTGAAGAAAAAGTGGCAGAATTTAAATCTGAATATACTGATCAGTTAAAACAAATGGCTACTAGTATTGCTTTAATTTATTATACTAAATTGACCAATTCTGAAATTGAAGAGGAGTTTGTTGCTGACTTGGTGTCCAAAGAATTTTAGGGGTTTTTATGTCTACATCACTGATTATCGGTCTTGCCTTCTTGGTAAGTTTTGTCCTTTCGTATAAATTGCTAAAGAAAGTGATAAAAAATGCGCGTAACAAAAGCAAATTTTCAAGTGAAGAAACTGAAAAATTCAGGAAAGATATGTTGGAGTATTACAAAAAATCTTCTGAAAAATACAAAGAATTAGATGCAGAAGTTAATAAAATGATGAATGAAGCACTTGATAAAGCTAATAGTATCATTAAGCACAATAGACAGCAGCTAGATCAGACATTAGATGACAATGCCCATTCTAACTTGAAGAAAGTCACTGACCAAGTTGAAAAAGCTCTTGGAGACTTACAGGCTAACACAGCGAATATAGCTGCTGATGCTGTAAAAAAAATAATGCATGAACGTAAAGATGATAAGCGTAGTAGCGAGGTCATATCTTCATTTTCACGTGACTTAAATAAAAAATTGCATTAGGTTTAATGCAACAATTGCCTATACTTCAAGCTGATAATGTAGAAAAAATTAAGTTTGATTCTAGTTTATGCAAAGAGCAAGAGAAACTTTTTTACTATAAATTTAATATAATTCCTTGGCAAAAATTAAATGATACTACTTTTTTTATGGTTGAAGACACAAGCCGAGATATCAACCGTTGGGTCGAAGCTCATTACGGTATTGACTATGTATTAATAAAAGTGGATAGCGAACAGATTTTAAATCTTCTTAACTCGCACTTTGGTATTTCAGAATTTGCAAGCAACTACTTATATTACAAGAATGCTAATTTTTCAGCTAAAAGCATTAAACTAAGCTCAATATTTTTTGCTTCTTTCTTTATTGTAACTTCAATTTTAACACTAACAGAGAAATATACATATTTTGCTTTGATGTTGATATTTATAATCGGATGTTCTAGTTATTTATTCAAGTTTATAGCTACAATTTTTAACTTATGTGAAACCTCCAACCAAAAAGTGGATTATAGTAAGCTGAATGAAGAAGATTTTCCTATATATACTATTTTATTGCCTGCTTTTAAAGAAAGTGCAGTGATAGAGCAATTGATCGAAAGCATTGAAAGTTTGGATTATCCAAAATCGAAATTAGATGTGAAGCTTCAGGTAGAAAGTGATGACCAGGAAACGCTAGCAGCTATAGAAAAGTACACTTTACCACAGTATTTTGAAGTAATAAAAGTGCCTCATTCTTTGCCTAGAACAAAAGCCAAGTCATGCAATTATGCTATGAGCTTTGCTAGAGGAAAGTATGCAGTAATATATGATGCGGACGATAAACCAGACCCATTGCAGTTAAAAAAAGCACTGATTGAATTTAATAAGGGCGACGATAAGCTTGCCTGTGTACAGGCGAAATTAAATTACTATAATTGTGATTATAATTTTCTCACAAAATCCTTTTCTCTGGAGTATATGAACTGGTTTCAATACTTATTGCCTGGATTCCAAAAAATGAACATGCCAATGCCTTTGGGTGGTAGCAGTAATCATTTTTCAGTAAAAATTCTAAAAAAATTGTTTTTCTGGGATGCTTATAGTGTTACCGAAGATGCTGACCTTGGTTTGAGACTTGCGCAAATGGGATATAAAACCAGGATGATTGACTCAGAAACATTGGAAGAGTCACCAATTGCTGTATTTGCTTGGATTAAGCAAAGAGCGCGCTGGATCAAAGGCTATATGCAAACTTATATTGTTCATTTAAAAAATATAAAGTCACTTTATAAACACACTGGATTTAAGGGAATTTTGTTATTGAATCTTTTTGTTGGCTCTGCAGCTTTTATATTTTTTACTACTCCATTTTTACTGCTTTCATTGATATTAACTAAAGTTTTAAATGAATTATTTTTGTACTACTTTGTAGTGGTATACGTTACTAACCTGATTCTTTTGGTAATAGCTGTCAAACAGCAAAAGATGCCTTTTTATTTTTATATAGTATCGATATTTTTTCCGGTCTATAGTCTGCTACATAGTGTTGCAGCTTTTCTTGCCTTGTGGGAATTTATTCTTTACCCTGAGCGATGGAACAAAACTCAGCATGGTTTATGGAATCAAAACCTGTAGCTATTTGGCTTTTTCTCTGCTGTATTATGGTAATTCTCATGGTGGGGATTGGTGGATTTACCAGACTTTCAAAAGCAGGATTGTCAATCACGGAGTGGAAACCCATCACTGGAACATTGCCACCACTGAGTGGACAAGATTGGCTACAAGAAAAATTAAAATATGAAACTACACCTGAGTATAAAGCATTCAACTATGGTATGAGTATGGAGGAATTTCAGGCTATATACTTAATAGAATATGTACACAGATTGGTTGCAAGACTAACAGGTTTAGTTTTTGTCCTGCCATTTATATATTTTACATTAAGAAGAAAAATATCTAAAAAGGTAGTAATAAGGCTATTTATGGCATTATTATTTGGAGCTTTACAAGCTTTTGCTGGTTGGTATATGGTTAAAAGTGGTTTAGTAACTGAACCTCATGTTAGCCACTATAGGCTTGCACTTCACTTATTATTAGCATTAATTGTCTTTGCATTATTGTCATATCAATTTTTTGATTACCAAATCAGGCCAAAGCAAACTAAACTTAAGATTAGTAGTGACACTATATACTACACAGGGATGATTTTGGCCCTAATTGTAATACAAATAATTTTCGGTGCGTTTGTTGCGGGATTAAATGCTGGTTTGATTTACAATACCTTTCCACTAATGGACGGACAAATCGTTCCAGAAGATTTATTTTTCTTACACCCTATATGGCTGAATATCTTTGAGAACAGAGCAACAGTGCAATTTATACATCGAGCACTGGCATTGCTAATACTAGCTTTGGTAGTAATACTCACAGTAAAAAATGCTAGCGTAAAACCGGTATATATTATGCTGCTCTCCGTTATCATTCAGATCATTTTGGGTGTCATTACTCTATTATTGCACATACCAATAGCCATTGCCATAGCTCATCAAGTGTTTTCATTTATCTTGTTTGGGTCAAGTTTATACTTCTTGTGTTATTTAAGAAAGCAGAGCTAATACTACATCACCAATCTGCACATTTTTTCCTTCTTGAACGAGAATATTTTTTATCACCATTGCTGCTTCAGCACATATGATATTTTCCATTTTCATTGCCTCCACCACAAATAAAGGTTGTCCTATTTCCACCTGATCTCCTATATTTACGTGCAACTTAACTAATAAGCCAGATATTGGGGATTTTACAGCATCTGCTGAAATCCCTTCTGTTTCATTATTTAGCATTAACCTACTTAATTCAGCTACATGAGGCTTAAATATACAACACTCAGCTTTCATGCCTGCATGTCTTATGAAGTATTTGCTGCCTTGTTTTTCTACTTTAAATGTTATATCAGCATCATCATTAATTGTAATATATAGTAACTTATGACTTGATTTCCACTTGCCTACTACAGAGTATGTATTGTGGTTATATACTGTTGTTAATATATTATCTTGATATCTTGCACTTACGGAGTACTCATTGTCATTTATATTCACTATGAATAAATCTCTTGCACGGTCACCTGCCATCCGAGTAGCTGATACTGGTGCCCCTTCTTTTTTACTAGATTCCAGTGTCACGCACTGGAATGACACCTGAGGTGTTTCATTCACTGCTTTATGATGGTACCTTTCTTCATTTTCCAAATGAACATATAACGCAGTGAAAATAAATATTTTAATATACTCCTCTGTAACAAAATCGCCGTGAAACCCACTAGGGTAATGGTCTGGAATGAATCTCGTATGGAGCTTTGCTGCAATAAAATTTGGGTGATGGAAGATGGATTCTAGAAATTCTATATTATTTGTTACTCCTTCTATATAGCATTCAGACAATGCTTTTTGCATTCTACTGATCGCTTCTACTCTATCTTTTCCATATGTTATAACTTTTGCAATCATTGAGTCATAGAACGTGCTAATTTCTGAACCTGCAGCAACTCCATCATCTATTCTTACATAATCATTTTCATCCGGTTTATCGTAATATTTTATTCTTCCGCTGGAAGGGAAAAATTTCTTCGATGGGTCTTCAGCGCAAATTCTACTTTCTATTGCAGAACCAGTAAGTTTAATATCATCCTGATTGAATCTCAATTTCTCTCCACAGGAAGTTCTAATCATTTCTTCTACTATGTCTATTCCAGTTATAAATTCTGTTACTGGATGCTCAACTTGCAATCTCGTATTTACCTCAAGAAAATAGAAGTTTTGGTCTTTATCTACAACAAACTCAACAGTGCCTGCTGAAAAATAGCCAACTTGCTTTGCCAGAGAAACACATTGGACATACATTTTTTGTCTTACTTCTTCACTAATGAATGGACTTGGCGTTTCTTCCATTATTTTCTGGTTATTCCTTTGTATCGAGCATTCTCTTTCTCCAAGACACACTATATTGCCATATTTATCTGCTATGATTTGTATTTCAATATGTCTTGGTAGTTCTATATATTTCTCTATAAAGATACTGCCATCCTTAAAACTTTTCTCTGCTTCATTTGTTGCTGATGTGAACGCTAGTTCAATTTCTTTTTTGGAATTTACAATTCGCATTCCTTTGCCACCACCGCCTGATGCAGCTTTTAGCATAACTGGAAAACCAATCTCTTCAGCAACGATGGCTGCATGAGCGACATCTTTAATCTTGCCCATATATCCTGGTACTACATTTACTCCAGCCTTTCTTGCCTCTTCTTTTGCCGTTATTTTATTGGCTGTAACTTCTATTGTTTTTGCACTTGGCCCGATGAAATCTATGTTGTGTTTTTGCAGAGCACGTGGAAAATCTGGATTTTCCGCTAAAAACCCATAACCAGGATGAACTGCCTGTGCACCTGTTTCAACTGCTACCTCGCATATTTTTTCGATGTTTAAGTAACTAAGGCAAGAAGGCGAAGGGCCAATATACCTCGACTCATCTGCTTGCCTTACATGCACAGAATTTATATCCGCATCCGAATATACGCATACACAAGATATACCCATCTTATGGGCAGTTCTGATAATTCTGCAGGCAATCTCCCCTCTGTTTGCTATTAAAATCTTACTGTACTTCTTTTCTGTCATCGTATAAATATACTTTCTTAAGAATCACTCTTAAGAAAGTACATTCCTATATAATTGCCTGCAAGTAATTTCTAGCTTCATCAAACACCCAAACCTTCTCCTGCAAGTTGTACATTAGTTTCCACTAAAGTGCTTTCGTTATGCAAGGCATGTATCTCGTTACATGCCTTAACTGACAGGTATGTGACTCCGCCAGAAGCTATTGCAACCATCGAGCTTAGTGCAAAAGTCTGAGAAGATAGATACAGAAAATATAAAGATAGACACAAGGCAGCAATACACGCTATAGCCCCTACTATATATAAACACAGGTGAAACTTCTGATTACATATAAAGCTGTCTTTTATGTCTGCGATTTGCTTAATTTCTTTCTGTTGTGCAGCATCTAAGTAATAAAGAGGAGTTTCCCTTTTCTTATTAAAAGCATGGTCTTTACTGCAGAGCGCATCTTTAATATATTTTTTATTACATTTGAGTTCCTCTTTCAACTTGCTTACTTTTTCCCAATCTCCAGCTTCTTTTGCTTTTTTAATTTTGTTATCAGCTTTCGTCTCTAAGTAATTCACAATCTCTTTTACTGCAGGCAGCAAAATCCCACCCCTTGCTGCTTCATGAAATGGATTATTTCCATATTCATTATGCACAGTTACAGAAGCAATGTTCTTCTTGCAAGTGTCTACAAATTTATCTTTGTTTTGTCTTCTTGCAGCTAGATGCAAGAGATTATCTGCCTGTACTCTTTGTTTTGTTTTATCAAATGGGCCGGTGTAACGCCAATTGACATTAGCTTCATTAGCTGAGAGCAATTCTTTTATCTCATCTGTAGATCCAGTCATAACGTACCTAACTATTAACCAACACTAAATTATACAACACGATTTATTAAAAATAAATAAAATTTAATCTCTCAGAATAAATAAATTCTACATTGTTACAAACGTGGATTTTGGGTATCATAGCCTATACTTTACTGTAACAATAACATGCCAGACGTAGTCACGAGATTCGCTCCATCACCAACAGGGTTTTTGCACATTGGAGGGGCTCGTACTGCGTTATTTAATTGGCTCTATGCAAAGCATCATGGTGGCAGGTTTTTGCTAAGGATTGAGGACACCGACAGAAAACGTTTAACACAAGAAGCAATTGATGCAATTATAGAAGGGCTGAAATGGCTTGGAATAAACTATGATGGAGAAATAATATATCAATCGAGAAGAATAGCTAGACATATTGAAGTTGCAAATCTTTTAGTTGAAAAGGGTAGGGCGTATCACTGTTACTGCCCTGAAGATGAAGTTGCAGAAAAGAAAATAAAAGCAAGAGAAGAGGGCAAGATATACAAGCATAAATGTACTACAAAACCTCCTTCTTGTCATCCCAGTGCTCGACACTGGGATCCAGAAAAAAATATGTGGTCACGCGCTGGAATGACATCGGGTGTGAGGTCAGTTATCCGTTTCAAAGTGCCAGACTCGCAAGAGATCGTCATTGATGATAAAATATACGGCCAAATCAAAGTAAGTAGCGAGCAGCTTGATGATATAGTGATCTTACGCTCTGATAACACTCCAACATATATTTTTGCCGTAGTGGTTGACGATCATGATGCTGGAATAACTGATGTAATACGTGGCTCTGACCATCTCACTAATACCTTTAAACAGCTGCTAATATACCAGGCTCTTGATTTTGACATTCCACGCTTTGCACATGTGCCGCTTATCCATGGGGAAGATGGGAATAAGCTATCCAAAAGGCATGGTGCCACAAGCGTTTGCGATTATGAAAAGATGGGAATATTGCCAAAAGCGATGCGTAATTACTTGCTGAGACTTGGCTGGAGTCACGGCAACGATGAGATTATTAGCGATGAGCAAGCAATAGAGTGGTTTAATTTAGAAAGTATTGGTCGTTCACCTGCACGGCTCGATTTCAAAAAACTGGAGCATTTGAATAACCACTATATTAGTAATATGAGCAATGAAGATATTCTGACTCTAATGCTTAGAGAAAATACTCTAACTGACAAAAAAAAGGGCTATTTACTGCAGGGACTGACAGAGCTGAAAAAAAGAGCAAACTACCTGACCGAATTATTGGATTTAGCAAAATTTTATATTCAAGATCCGCCACTTGATTTAAGTGAAGAAGCTTGTCAAATTGTCAAATCTAACCTCAATATAATTAAGTTACTCGCATCATTTCTGTCAAAGATCGGTGATGAAAATTGGAATAAGGGTTTTTTATCTTCTCAGATCAAGGAATGTGCAAAATCACATGATATGAAAATAAGCAGTGTATACCACTCATTACGTGCCCCTATAACTGGAGTAATGGATGCACCTGGAATCATCGATATCATGGTGATTCTTGGTAAAGACGAGTGTATAAGAAGGTTACAAGCAATTTAAATGAAATAAGAAAATTCCTTGACAAACTCCGCCAGCCCCCTTATTATGACAATAAGGGTATTTATGACTCAAAACTTGTTTTTGACCTGCAGGCTCAATGACAAAATTCAGTAAAAAACTCAGGGTATTTATTGGCGGATTACATAAAATTATAGCGGCTGCATGTCTTTTAAATTTTTTCTACATTCAGCCAAATCGCGCTTATTTTAAGCGTTAGCACATTATTACAGCGCCAGTTTAAATTATTATAGGGTCAAAACTCGCACCACGGAGCTTCTTTTGCCTTTTTTTCATTTGGTAAATTTCTTAAACATTTATAGCTAAACGACAACCGTCATCCCGCTACGTGTTAGCGGGATCTCTTGTTAGCGGATGAGATACCGCGAATGAATCGCGGTATGACGGTTCGCGGTGGAATGACGATAACTTCGTCATTCCGCTATGTGTTAGCGGCTAAGAGATACCGCGGCAGTATGATGGTTAAGTAGGGTGTCATCCCAGTGTTAAGCACTGGGATGACAAAAAAGGGGCTACTCGGATGACAAAAAAAGGAGCACTGGGATGACAGCTAGCCTGACAACCGTCATCCCGCTGCTTGTTAGCGGGATCTAGAGATACCGTGGCGGAATGACGAGGATGCCGCCGCGAACTTGTCATTCCAGCGCGTGACGCTGGAATCTAGTCTTTATTATGCAGCCACTTATTTAAAGTTAAGTTTCCTGGATCCAAGTAGTCAAGCTACTCGGATGACACCTTGACAATCGTCATCCCGCTACTTGTTAGCGGGATCTATGTGAGATACCGTGAATAAATCACGGTATGACGTAGAAGCTATACTTTTATACTCACCAGCTCAGTGTCCAATCTGGATCCAAGTAGTCAGGGCACTGGGATGACAGGAGAAGGAGACTACTTGAATGACATCCTACCTTGTGGACTCAAATCACAACGTTCGTACAGTTATGGTGGTATGATATGGAAAAATCTCTAGCCATAAGACACAAAGCCTAATGGAAAAAACTGCGAACGCCAGTGAAAAACATAGCAATTTTATTTTCATTTGCAGCTTTTATCACATCTTGATCTTTCAGCGAGCCACCAGGCTGAATTATAGCTGTAATTCCATGTTTTGCACTTTCTACTATGCTATCTGGGAATGGAAAAAATGCATCTGAAGCAAGCACTGCACCTTTACATTTTTCACCTGCTTTTTTTACTGCAATGTTCACACTATCTATTCTGCTTGTTTGCCCTGCACCGATGCCAATAGCACAACCATCTTTTGCTATAACTATTGCGTTGGATTTCACATGTTTACATATTTTCCAGGCAAAAATAAGATCTTCCTTTTCTTTTTCTGTTGTAGTGCATTCTGTTACTTGTTCTGCTTTTATTGTGTGGTCATTATTTTCTTGCACCAAAAACCCACCAACAACATTTTTAGTTTGGTATTTCACATTTTGTTGGAAAGATTTATGAATAATCACTCTTAAATTTTTCTTTCTTTGCAAAATTTTTAGTGCTTTATTGCTGACTGAAGGTGCTATCACTACTTCCAAAAATATCTCGTTTAATTTTTCTGCTAGCTTTAAATCTATCTCCCGATTTAAAGCTACTATACCACCAAAACTGCTTACTTCATCACACGATAGGGCCTTTTCATATGCCTCCAAAGCATTATCACTAACAGCAGTGCCACATGGGTTATTGTGCTTTATTATCACTGCTGCAGGCTCTTTAAACTCAGAAATTATGTTAAGTGCGGACTCTATATCTACTATATTATTATAACTCAACTCTTTCCCATGTATTTTTTCTAGCGGATATTTGGTAAATTGATTACTATAAAATGCAGCTTTTTGATGGGGATTTTCACCATACCTGAGTTCTTGTACTTTATGTCCATATAGTGCAAAAAACTCTGGCAACTCATTATTTTTACTCTGGGATAAAAACCAACTGTGAATATTAGAATCATAGTGTGCAGTGAGAGCAAATGCTTTGGTTGCTAAATGTTTTCTATATTCCAATGTTGTTTCATTGTTATGTTTTATCATCTCAGCTTTTAGTGCTTCATAGTCTTGAATGCTAGAAATAACTGAAGTAAAACAAAAGTTTTTTGCTGCAGCTCTAATTAACGCCACTCCGCCGATATCAATTTGTTCTATAATTTGATCTTCATTTGAGCCGCTACTTACTGTCTCCCAAAATGGGTATAGGTTAGTTATAAGCAGGTCTATTGGCTCAACACCTAGATTTTGCATTTCCGTTTTGTGCTTTTCTCTATTGCAAAGTATTCCTCCATGAATTTTAGGGTGTAAAGTTTTTACTCTACCACCCAGTATCTCTGGAAATTGTGTGTAATCTGAGACCTCTTGTGTTTTTATTCCGGCATCAGATAGTGCTTTATAAGTATTTCCCGTTGAGAGAATTTCTATTTGTTGCTGCATTAAAAACGATGCAAGATCAATTATATTCGTTTTGTCGTATACTGATATTAAAGCTCTTTTTATTTTCATTTTTGTACGGAAAGTTTTTTAAGATTATATCTAAGAAAAGGAAATTTAGCTATTACATTTCTACACTAATTTAAAGCAGTCTATTCTATAAATTTTTTTACCATGCTTGATTTCAAGCCACGAATAAAATCTTCAATACTGCAAGGATTTCTCCCTTCCATTTGTACAACTTTAGGAATTAAAGTGCCACCTTTTAAACTTATGTGCATATTATCGTTAACAATCTTACCTTGTTCTGAAGCGAGAGCTTCAAAGTCAGCATCAAGTATCCTGATACGTTTATTCTCTATCTTGATGAACGCTTTTGGGTAAAACGCTTTAACCTTTCTATAAGCAACCTCACAAGCATCACTTGCATAAATTTTATAGTCTTCCACTTTGTCAGCGTAACATGCATCATTATCGTTCTGTTTTAAGGGAACCTGTTTTTCAATTTCGTTTAGCACTTTCAGCAGTAAATCACTGCCTAATTCAGACAATTTATCATGCAATGTCTTGTAGTTATCGTTCTTTTCGATAAGAAATTTTTCCTGTTTTAAAATAGGGCCGGAATCTAATCCTTCATCCAATTGCATAATGCTAACCCCGATTTCTTGATCTCCTGCTAAAATTGTGTGCTGTATCGGAGCTGCACCACGCCACCTTGGTAGTAATGAAGGATGAATATTAATACAACCATATTTAGGAATATTCAAAATTTCTCTTGGAAGTATCAATCCATACGCAGCAACAACTGCAACGTCTGGTTTGAAATTTCTAAATTTTTCTTGCTCTGCCGAAAACTTTAGAGAGATAGGAGTACATACCTCTATGTTACTTTCTTCAGCGATAACATGTACTGGAGATTTCGTTGGCTTCTGTCCACGTCCTGAAGGTTTTGGAGCCTTAGTGTATACTGCTACCACTTCGCTTTTTGATTTCAGTAACAAGCTCAGAGAATTAACAGCAAATTCTGGTGATCCCATGAAAATAATTCTCATGGTGTTTTTGCTTTAAGAATTCTCCGCTAATTTACCACTTACAGCTTCTACTAATTTGGCAAAATCATCCTTATAATTAACGGCCATCTCAGCAAGAATTTTTCTATTTAAATCAATGCCGGCAAGTGTAAGACCATGCATAAACCTACCATAAGTAAGCCCATGCTCTCTTGCTGCTGCATTAATACGTATTATCCATAAGCTACGGAAATCACGTTTACGGGTTCTTCTGTCTCTGTAAGCATATTGCAGTGCTTTTTCAACTCTTTGTAATGCAATTCTATAACAGCTTTTTGCACGTCCTCTATAACCCTTTGCCAGTTTCAATATTTTTTTATGACGAGCGTGAGTAGTGATTCCACGTTTTACCCGAGCCATTTTATTTTACCTCCATTTTGTTAAATACCATAAGGCATATAAAGCTTAACTATACGCGAGTCAGATTTACCAAGAATCGTTGTACCGCGCTGATTACGAATATTAGATTTACTTCTCTTTACCATGCCATGCCTTTTGCCTGACTGAGTAGAAATGACTTTACCCTTAGCTGTAAGGTGAAAGCGCTTTTTAACAGAAGATTTGGTTTTTAATTTTATTCTCTTCATATTCCAAATAAATTTACAAACACTACTATTGAGTTCTTTAATAGTAATTAAGCATTAGTATAAATAATTTTATTAAAGAATCAAATTAAAATTGTATATTAAAGGAGTTTAAAAGTAATTACGCCCAATATGTGTGTTATACCTTCTTTATTCCCAAGTGGTAACAATACTTGCCTCATTTTAACACTTTCACTTTCTTCCTCTTCATTGATTGGGCATTTACTCTCTATTACAGCATCAAGTTTATCAATAACTGCATCTATTTTATATAGTCGCAAAAATGGTGCATCAATTGCATACTTATTATCAATGCACGTCTTTTTCTCAAAACCATAGAATTCAACAGCCTTTTCTCCTGCATTTTCACAAATATAACCTTGATCCTTGACTTCAATGATAAAACAATGCTGCCATGACTCCATTATTTCTGCAGTGTCTATTTCGTGCCTTTCTGGCCAATCTCTGTCTGGTCCTTTTATGTCACTCCAGTGCTCAGTTACCACATTTGCTATTCTTTTTTCTTTGCCTACATAAATTTCCATTCCAATTTCCACATATAAAACACAGATATGAGGTAAATTTATCGTGAATATATTGATTTTTCCTTACCACAAGGTGCATATCACTAGAAGTTCTGATACCAAATCTCATAAATAAGTAGGCAAATAACTCACAGAACAAATGGTTTTGATCGAACTTTCCGTAATATTACGAATGAATGCACATACAGTATCCTCCAATAAACTAACAGAGTCATATATTCTATTTTTAATGAGATTGTCTTTCAAATATTGCCATAAACGCTCTACTGGATTTAACTCTGGTGAATATGGAGGTAAATAGATTAAGGTAATATTTTGTGGTATTTTTAAACCTTTGGATCTATGCCATCCTGCACAATCCACAACAAGAAATGCCTCCCTTGTTCCTAAATATTGTGACATCTGCTCAAGGAATATATTCATACAATCAGTATTGACGTTTGGTACGAATAAGCTAGAACTCTCTCGATTTCTAGGATTAACTGCACTATAGAGATAAAAGTTTTGCCTACCTAATTTTACCTTAACCTGTGTCCTAATGCCTTTTTTAAACCACCCGTGTCCAATCTTTGAATGTGTGCCAAACCGCGACTCATCGAAGAAAAATAGCTCTTTTTCGGGATACGTGACAATAGTTTCATTAAGATTTTTTTTTAAACTCTTCTTGTTTATTTTTATCCTGTTTATTGTGCACAGGCCTTGGAGTAATACCAATTCCTAAAAATAAATAGAGGAATAAAGAAAAATTTCTAAAATAGAATAATTTAAGAATTAGTGGGGAGTTATGGCAGGAAAAAGTAAAGCAATAGGAGAAGAATTATATAATAAGTGTAACCTGGAATTAAAGAAGCACGGCATAAGAGGAGAGATAGGAAGAAGATTACAGGCAATAATATCTGCAAAAGAATATGGAATAACAAAAGTTGCTCAAATATACCGAATTACTAGAACTACATTGATGAAGTGGATTACAAGATTTAAGGAAGGAGGAGTCAATGCGTTTAAAATACAACCAGGACGTGGAGTAAAGCCGAAGTTGAGCTACAAGCAGCAAGAAGAAATTAAAAATGTCATAGCAGAAGAAGGAGCCAACCTAACGGCTAAGAAATTAAAAATCATAATTGAGAAAATGTTTTCTATTGAGGTAAGTAAGTCTACAGCACATAGACTGATGCAAAAGTTAGGTTTTTCGTATATTACTCCAAGGCCTGTGCACAATAAACAGGATAAAAATAAACAAGAAGAGTTTAAAAAAAAATCTTAATGAAACTATTGTCACGTATCCCGAAAAAGAGCTATTTTTCTTCGATGAGTCGCGGTTTGGCACACATTCAAAGATTGGACACGGGTGGTTTAAAAAAGGCATTAGGACACAGGTTAAGGTAAAATTAGGTAGGCAAAACTTTTATCTCTATAGTGCAGTTAATCCTAGAAATCGAGAGAGTTCTAGCTTATTCGTACCAAACGTCAATACTGATTGTATGAATATATTCCTTGAGCAGATGTCACAATATTTAGGAACAAGGGAGGCATTTCTTGTTGTGGATTGTGCAGGATGGCATAGATCCAAAGGTTTAAAAATACCACAAAATATTACCTTAATCTATTTACCTCCATATTCACCAGAGTTAAATCCAGTAGAGCGTTTATGGCAATATTTGAAAGACAATCTCATTAAAAATAGAATATATGACTCTGTTAGTTTATTGGAGGATACTGTATGTGCATTCATTCGTAATATTACGGAAAGTTCGATCAAAACCATTTGTTCTGTGAGTTATTTGCCTACTTATTTATGAGATTTGGTATTACCTCCACACATACAAATTGTATCAATTGTGCATCTCACTACCTCGTCTGCAGCCATTAATTCACGCTTATGCACCTTATGTCCTGGCTGACCTCCTGGTTTTTTATCACTTTTCTTTTTTGCTTTCTTACGATATATATCTCGTGATGGTGGCAGCGATGAATTTTGCGAATTTAAGCCCAATTTGTCTTCTAATTCAACTATTTTTGCTTTCAAGCTATCATTTTCTCTGATCAGTGCTTTTATTTCTTCCTTGAGATTAGCGTTTTCTGCTACAACCTTTTCTTGCAGCACTGTTGTCATTTACCCATTCCATATTTAGCTTCCTATCTCTTTACACTTTTATACTTACTTTGTAAACCACCTTATCTCCGTGAACGGTTACGTTTCAAGAACGTTGGTAAAATGTTCAAGTTGATCTCGATTCAATACCTGATCTATTCTAGTTAGTTGGTCATTGCTGCTTTTAAAATTAGTTAGATCACATAACATAGCACGTTCTTCAGTTTCAGCAGGCAAGTATTTAAAGTGACCAAAGATATTTTACCTAATTTTCTCTAGCATATTTACCTGTATACTTACAAAGCTACCTAATACCGCATACTGATTTCTCTCTTTATTTTGTACAAATTAATTAAGTGAAGTGAGTATAGTATCCACACTACTAAAAAAAATGTGGCACAAAACATAAACATTACAATGAGTGGCAACAGCAAAGAACTTTCTATTGCTACTCCACCTCTTCTCAAAATGCTTGCTGGCTGATGGAGAGTAGACCATAAATTCACAGAAAATTTTACTACGGGAATATTTATAGCACTAAAAATGGCAAATACTGCTGCTGATTTTTCTGCCCTCGCTTCATTATCAAAAGCGCTCCACAATGAAAGGTAGCCAACATATAGGAAAAATAAAATTAGCATTGAAGTAAGCCTTGCATCCCATACCCACCAAGTGCCCCAGGTTCCTTTTCCCCAGATGCTACCTGTGATTAAGCATATTGCAGAAAAGACTGTCCCTGCAGGAGCAGCAGCATGTGCCAAGACACTAGCAATGCTATTGTTCCACACCAATGAAATGAAACTAAGTGATGCAATGAGTCCATATATTCCAAGAGCAAGCCATGCAGAAGGCACATGAATGTACATAATTCGTACAATTTCTCCTTGTTTATAATCTTCTGGGGAGAAGAATAACGCTAAAAACATTCCAATTAAAAAACATGCGAAACAAATAACCCCAAGCCAAGGTAGTGTTTTTTTAGAAAAAGAAGTGAAATTTGTAGGCTTTAATAAAAACATTCGTTTTGAGAATAATTGCGTTAAGAATTTACCAATTAGTTTGAGTTTTATCAACAGGATAGTTTTTCTGCATTGACATAGATTAACAAATTAGCACAATTTCAGTAGCAGATTGCTTGCTATTATTTTTAGTATATGACCTTTAAAAAGCTTAATCTACATTTAGTATCAGATTCAAGTGGTGAAACTGTTATATCAGTTGCAAAATCAGCCCTGAAACACTTTCGTTCTATAGAAACGATCGAATATGTTTGGTCTTTTGTAAAAGGAGAAGAGCAGATTGACAAAATTCTGGAGGAAATTAATAGGAAAAGTGATGAGCATAATTTTGTTATATGCACTATTACTGATGATGAGCTAAGAAAATATCTAAAAGATAACTGTATAAAGTTGAAAATTCCCTATAGAGCAATATTATCACATATTATTAGAGAAATTTCGTCCTATCTTGAAATTGAAAAAGACGAAAAGCTTGACTTGCATACTGAGATAAATAACGAATATTTTCAGCGCATTGAGGCAATAAACTACACTATTAATCATGATGATGGGCAAAATATTCAAGATATTGATAAAGCAGATATAATTTTGGTTGGAGTTTCACGTACATCAAAATCTCCCACCAGTACGTATTTAGCTTATCGAGGCTATAAGGTTGCAAATATTCCTTTTGTTAGTGGAGTACCCTTTTATGTCGACTTGGCAAAATTAAAAAATAAACTAACAATAGGGGTAACAATAGACGTAAGTAGGCTAATAGAAATACGCAAAAATAGACTTACTTCAATTAACAACGAAGATAATAATATATATGCTAATCCTAGAAAAGTAGAAAAGGAAATTAAAGAAGCAGAGGAATTATTTAAGCAGAATAACTGGCCAATTATTGATGTCACGCAAAAGTCAATCGAAGAAGTATCAGCAACAATTATACAGTATTTTAATAAAATGTGAAAAATTTATCAATTGACTAACTCTCTGTAAGTGATCATAATGTAAGGTAATTTAATTCTTACTATAGATATGAAAGTCAAAGGGTCGCTAAAATCTCATCGTAACAGAGATAAAAATTGTAAAGTTGTGAAAAGGGGTGGTAAGATTTACATTATAAACAAGGTAAAGCCAAGGTGTAAAGCGCGTCAAGGTTCTTAGCTTTTTGTTCACCTTTTCATGTTATGTATTTCTTGTATGTGAAAGTATGGTGCTTATATCTAAAAAGAAGCAAAAGTTACTGTGTTTAAGCGCAGCCTTATTCATTTCTTCTCTTACATTATATTTTAGCATTAGCACAATTACAGGTAAACGTGGCTTATTGACGTTAATCGACTTAAAAAAAGAGATTGAGTACAATAAGCTTTTGCTAAAGGATGTCTCTTCTGAAAAGGAAAAGTTGGACAATAAAGTATTTGGCTTATATGAAAAAAGCTTAGATTTAGATCTGCTTGATGAGCAAGCAAAAAATGCTTTAGGTTATGTGAACCCTAATGAACTTATGGTTGTTCTTGACATGGAATAGCAGTAGACTTCTTGCGTTACCTCCTGTCATTCAATCCCCTTTCTTGTCATCCCAGTGCCCCTATGATGGTAACCGTTCACGGATTGTGAGAATGAATTAAAGAACTAAGCAGTGACAGCTACTAGATTCTGTAGCTTTTGAAAGGGGTTCTGGCCATTTAGACGTGATGTCAAAAATATCGACAACATTCTTTCCACGAATCTTTCTCCACGTTCTGACCAGGTGAAAAAGCTGTTTTTACGATAAATTACGTACCGTCTAATTTGCCGTTCTGCAAGGTTATTAGTTGTTTCTATCACTTCAGGTTTTCTTAAAAACTTCCACATCATATCCTCAGATCGTAACATCTTAGCGGCCATTCTTGAAGCTTGAGTGCTATTTGCAACCCTCGTCATTTTACGTAAAAAATGTTTTACCCTTTTCCGAATTTTTCGCACCAGTCGATAAAATCTCAAATTATCTATCAAATTTTGTTTTTTTGCCTTATCTACTACAAACACCTTATTGCTGAGCGATTTTAGTGCTTGGCCAATTTTGCTCACTTCAACATTTTTACTATGGGCAAATCTCTCAAAATCTCTTGCCAGATGTGCCCAACATATCTGTCTATTTTCACGATTGAAGTAATTGTATACAGCGTATCTATCGCTCACAAATATACCATCATATTCTGGCAGTAAACTCTTCAACACCTTCTTACCACGAGACTCGCTTACCTTCAGAAGTGTCAACGCTTTGTTTGTTATTACCCAACTCCAGCCTCTCTTTCCTTGATTTCTGTGCCCTGTTTCGTCTATATGCAAATACTCGCTTCCTTGCAACTCTTCCTTCATTTTCTCATATTCAGATGCACACTTCTTCGATACCCTGCGTTCAGTATTTGAGACTAAACCAAGGCTTATATTTAGATTAAAAATACTGCCCAAAATTTGCTGTACCTCTCTTTTTGAGTTAATAAAAAAGCCGCTAAGGCTGCTTATAACTGTTTTAGCATTGGGTCCTAGAAAATCTCTTGCAACACCTTCGGGTAAATTTGCTGTAATTCTTTTATTACATACTCTACAATGTCCTCTTTGCAACCTGTACTCAGTTACAATTGGCTTAATTTCTGGCAACTCTGCCTTCTGATGAATAATTTCATCTTCTAAAGTAATCTTACCTCCACACATACAAATTGTATCAATTGTGCATCTCACTACCTCGTCTGCAGCCATTAATTCACGCTTATGCACCTTATGTCCTGGCTGACCTCCTGGTTTTTTATCACTTTTCTTTTTTGCTTTCTTACGATATATATCTCGTGATGGTGGCAGCGATGAATTTTGCGAATTTAAGCCCAATTTGTCTTCTAATTCAACTATTTTTGCTTTCAAGCTATCATTTTCTCTGATCAGTGCTTTTATTTCTTCCTTGAGATTAGCGTTTTCTGCTACAACCTTTTCTTGCAGCACTGTTGTCATTTACCCATTCCATATTTAGCTTCCTATCTCTTTACACTTTTATACTTACTTTGTAAACCACCTTATCTCCGTGAACGGTTACCCTATGATGTCATTCCAGTGTCAAGCACTGGAATGACATCATTATAGAGTGAACCAGTGTCAGCTACTTTCATGACACCATCATAAAGTGAAACTAGATTCCAGCGTCACGCGCTGGAATGACAAAAAAGAGTAGGTTTTTTATGTGATTATGCAAGAAACTAGTGTAAATTTAAGTTTTATCTACCGCTTGATCAAAAAAGAATAAGTTTAGTAAAAAATAATGATATTATTAGTGGAACATAAAATAGTCCCACTGCAGTACTAATTAGAAGCAACAGAGTAGCTTTATCTGGTTGATAATTCAAAATATTAGCAAGTATTATACTGGACCCAGAAACTGGAATAATAGCCAGCAACATCAGTGCTTTATATATACTCTCGTCGTATACACCTATAACATGTTTGTCTAGAAGGACAATTCCTAAAACAAACAGTGGCCAGAATACGTACTTTGCTGTAATAGTGATCAAAGCAAGCTTCCAATCTACTTTAAAGCTTGTAATATTTGCAATGCTCACTCCAAGTAGCATCATCCCTAATGTGACAAATGTACTTCTAATATTCATCATAACATCTGTTAAAAAAGTAGGTATTTGTATATCATATATACTTAAAAAGAAGCCCAGAACCATCGCATAAAGCGAAGGAAGTTTGAACAACTTTAATATGCATTCTTTTGCGGTATAAATACCATTTGCAGCTATGTAAAATCCTAAGCTATTTTCAAACAACGCCATTCCTATATAACAAACAACATATACAGATACTGAATCTTCATCAAACAAAGCCATGGCAATCGGCAGGCCAAAATAACCCATACTTGTGCTGCCCGAGCTAAACGCTAATATGTTTCTCGTGTTATCCTTAAATAAAAAAGAAGAAAGATAATACACTGATAAGGACATAGTGCTACCTATAAACCATATCAAAATCGGCAGAGAAATTACTTTTAAATTAACTTCTGTATGAGAGACTCCATATAAAATCACTATTGGATTAGCTATATAAAAGAGTATTTGAGATATAGTGTTTCTGTCAATTTTAAGACATTTTCCTGATAAATAACCAATAAATATTGTAATATAAATAGGTAATATTTTTAGGAAAAGAGTAAGGAACATACTAGCCTATTGTGATACTTTTGACTGATAAAGTGATATTAGATCTTAAGGTATTATAAAAGTAAACAAAATTTATTTTCCAATTTATCCAGCTCATAGTTAATTAAAAAAGATTCACTTAGTGTCAAAATTTGTTTTTACATAAGACTTAAGAATGACATTTTTATGATAAAATTATGTTAAGTTTCTATAAAGCTCCTTGCATATTTTTGAATAATGATGAAAAATTAAACTGCTTGTGGTAATTTAGACGGACTGTTGAAAAAGTAAGAGGAAATAAGTAAAGTTAGGACAGAGAGTAAGGGCTTTAACATAGTTGTCATATTTTTCTTTAATTAACCCTAGTGTCCAATTTACCCACCATAGCTTCACATGAGGTGTTTCTAACCATTTTAATAACAGTAAAAAATGTTCTTCTTTCAACGCTTTAAATGTGATATTTTTATTCATTAATTAAAAATTTCAAATGTTACTATCCTTTCTATTAATCCTGTCTCTAATTGCTAAGTTCATTGAAATTGACATTTCCGTACCTAGTTTTCCTGATATGGTGCACTATTTTAACGTATCAGAAGGCACAATTCAATTAACTATTGCTTATAATTTCCTAGGCTTTTGCATAGGAGGGTTGTTTTTTGGTCCATTGTCTGAATGCTATGGCAGAAGAAGGATTATGATCATAGGTAACACTTTGTTATTAATCGGCGCTGTTGGTTGTGTTTTTGCACCGTCGATTTTTTTGCTTTTAATTTCTCGCTTTGTTCAGGGCATTGGTGTTAGCACATCTGTAGTTATGTTTGCAATCGTTGCAGACAGCTACAAAGGCGACGAAGCGGTGAAATTTATTGGAATCATGAATTCTGTTCTTACAGTTGTCATGGCAATTGCGCCAGTGTTAGGCAGTTTCATTAATGAAATTGTAGGATGGCGTGGTAATTATGCAACTGTTGCAATACTTTGTTTGATCTCTTGGGTTTTGCTGCTTTTTCTGTTACCAGAAACAAAAAAGGATCGCGATGCTTTCAGTTTGAAAAAAATAATGAAAGATTACAGAAAACTACTATCTAGTCCGAGGTTTGTTACGTTGTCTTTAATGTCAAGCCTCTTTTCTGCCGCTTATATGTCATTCATCACTTGTGGACCTTTTCTGTATATGAAGACTTTTGGTTTATCTAGCACTATTTATGCACTACATCAAGGTGCAATAGTTGGGTGCTTCTCACTCATTAGTCTATTTGCTGGCAAAATCTTACAGAAACTTGGAGCAATATGGTGTGTAATTTCTGGTACGAGCGTGGGTGCTATTGGGTCTCTATTGCTTGTAATATTCAGTATAATTGTACCCCACTCTTTCTACTTAGTAACACTGTCTATGATTATTTTTTCTATCGGTTGTGCAATTTGCCAGCCAGTGATTTTTAATGCATCAATAAATGTTTTCCCTGAAATTAAAGGCACAGCTTCTTCTGCAGTCTCGTTCATTAGAGCTTTTATCATGGCTATTTTTATCGGCTTAACAAGCTACGTTTACAACGGTCAAGCAATTAGTGTAGCTGTTCTTATTCTATCCGCGATAGTACTAGAACTTGTTTTTACTGCCTGTTTATTGTTTTTAAAAGATCCGGTATAATTAATGATCTTTTTACAGATGTGAGCGATTAACTTTCCCCGGCCAATCTTTCTGCTTCATTACGTGAAATTAATGCCTCAATAAATTCATCTAGTTCACCTTCTTTTATAATCTGCTCTAGCCGATGTGAAGTTAGATTAATTCTGTGGTCTGTTATTCTTGATTGTGGAAAATTATATGTTCTTATGCGCTCGGAACGATCACCAGAGCCAATCTGACTTTTTCTCATTGTTGACCTTTCCATTTCTTTTTTTTGTCTTTCAATTTCGTATAGCCTTGCCCTCAATACTTTAAGCGCTTTAGCTTTATTTTTGTGCTGCGATTTTTCATCTTGCTGTATTACAATTATCCCTGTTGGCAAGTGGGTGACCCTTACTGCGCTGTCAGTTGTATTCACTGATTGCCCTCCAGGACCACTGGATCTATAAACATCTATTCGTAAGTCTTTTTCTTCTATTTTAAAGTCAACTTCTTCTACTTCAGGTAATATCGCAACAGTAGCGGCAGAGGTATGTAACCTTCCTGAGGATTCAGTTTCTGGCACTCTCTGTACTCTGTGTGCTCCTGATTCAAATTTCAACCTTGCAAAAACTTCTGTTCCATTAATGAGTGCAGAAGCTTCCTTATAGCCACCTATACCTGTATTAGAAATGCTTATTGGCTCGAACTTCCAATTTCTTCTTTCTGCATATTTTTGATACATACGAAATAACATTGCTGCAAATAATGCTGCTTCTTCTCCTCCTGTACCTGCTCTGATTTCCAATATTGCATTTCTTAAGTCATCTTCATCTTTAGGCAATAATGCTAACTTTAGTTTTGCTTTTACTTTTGGTAATAATACCTTGTGCTTTTCGAAAAATTCTTCTTTTGCTAACTCTTTTATATCACCTTCGCTGTTTTCATCTTTCATTATTTCCTCTAAGTCTGAAATTTCCTCTTTCAGCGTGTTATATTCATCAATTATCTTGATTATTGGCCTGAGCTCAGAGTATTCCTTTGAAAGAGTAATGAATTCTTTTTGACTTAAATTGGCAGGGTTTTCCAAGTTCCTTTCTATATCACTAAATTTTTTCTTTAAGTCTTGTAAATTATTCTCTATATTCATATAGCACAGATCTAGTATTTTAACTAAGTAATATATACTGAAATAAAAAATTTCTTATATCAAGCAATAACACTATAATATATCTACTACCTTCTAGTTGAATATAATGGCAAGACAGATAACATCAAGCTGCAATTTCATATTTGGAGCTTCGGACATGAAATCATTACCAGATGAGTCGGCTCCAGAGATTGCGTTTGCTGGTAGATCAAATGTAGGAAAATCCAGTCTGATCAACTTACTGATAAACAGCAAAAAAGCTGCCAGAGTTTCCTCTAAACCTGGATGTACTAGACAAATAAATTTTTACTCTATGTACAATGATAAATTCAGACTTGTTGACCTACCAGGGTATGGTTATTCTCATGCAGGTAAGGAGGAAATTATACAATATTTAAACTTAATTGAGTATTATCTAATTCAAAGAAAAAATCTAAGAAGAGTGTTTGTGTTGATAGATAGCAAGGTAGGATTAAAAGAAATAGACAAAGACTTCATTTATTGGTTAATATATAATAATATTAACTTTAACGTTGTGCTAACAAAAATAGATAAAGTGAGTCAAAAAAGCCTAGATGCCATTCTAGAAGATACTCAAAAATGGATTAATAATGAGAATGTGTCAATTCATCAAATAAGCATCCGTGTTAAGCATAAAATAATCAAGGTAAGAGATGAGTTTTTCAAGTTTACAAGATAAAAAAATGAAAAGTAGTGAATTTTTAAAGGGTGAAGTATCATTTGAACAAAAAGCAGAAATATTACTTGAAGTGCTGTCTAGCATACCTAGCTTTGTGGGTGAAACTTTTGTCATTAAATGTGGCAGCGTAACGATCTCAGATGAAACACTATTCTATACTTTTGTGCATAATGTTGTCTTATTAAAGCAGCTTGGTATAAATCCGGTGATAGTTCATGACGGAGAATATGAAATTGACTCAGTGTTAAAAATGCTGGGTATGGACAGTAAGTTTGTGAATGGTATCAGACTTACAGACAAAGACACTATGAAAATCATTGAAATGGCACTGTGTGGTTCAGTTAATAAAAAAATTGTTCAGCATATAAATTCTGCTGGTGGTTCAGCTATTGGATTATGTGGAAAAGACGGCAACTTAATAAAAGCTGAAAAGATAAGCGCTACGCTTAAGGAAGACAGATCAAATAACATCGAAAAAATACTAGACATGGGATTCATCGGTAGGCCCACTGAAATCAATCCTGATATATTATTTTTTATTGAAGAATCAGATTTTATACCAGTTATTGCACCAATTGGTCATGGAAAAAATGGGGAAACATATCATATTGATGCCGATAGCACTGCAAGCACAATTGCAATTGCAGTTTCTGCATCTAAAATGATAACCTTTAGCGATACAGGTGAAGAAATAGATAAAATTGGTGGCAGGAGGATATCTGTTAAAAATTTAAATGCATCGATTGATTGTGGCAAAATTCAAGGAGAAAAATTTATTGGAAGGCTTATGGCATATACTAAAATGGTAGAGGAATGTGCTGGAGTTGTTCACATAGTTGATGGTAGAATACCTAACATTATGCTTGATTTATTTACTGAGAATAATTCAAGCATATCAATTGTGAGTGATTTATAACTAGACAACTACACGAATAGACTTCTTGCATAACCATATGACGAACTTTTCTTGGGAATAGAAACGAAAAAACTTCCTTGACAAACTCCGCCAGCCCCCTTATTATGACAATAAGGGTATTTATGACTCAAAACTTGTTTTTGATCTGCGCAGGTTCAATGACAAAATTCAGTAAAAAACTTAGGGTATTTTTTGGCGGATTACATAAAATTATAGCGGCTGCATGTCTTTTAAATTTTTTCTACATTCAGCCAAACCGCGCTTAAACTAAGCGTCAGCACATTATTACAGCGCCAATTTAAAGTATTAGAGAGTCAAAACTCGCACCACGGGAGTTCTTTGCCTTTTTTTTCATTTGGTAAATTTCTTAATGTTTGTAGCTAAAAGAGCCCAAGAGAGGTGTCATCCCGCTGCTTGTTAGCGGGATCTATGTTAAGAGATACCGCGAATGAATCGCGGTATGACGTAGGAATGAATCGCGGTATTACGTAGGACTGCTGTCATCCCAGTGCCCAGACACTGGGATCCAGTTTTCCATATAATCTCATCGAAAATGTTGTAACCACTTTCTATGCTAGTTTGCTTGCTTACAAGCAAACTTTTCTGGATCCCAGTGTCTGGGCACTGGGATGACAAAAAAGGGGCTACTCGGATGACAAAGAAATAGGCACTGGGATGACGAGAAAGGAGTACTGGGATGACACCTACGCACGCTCACTTTGTCATTCCAGCGTGTGACCAGAAAAAACATAGACCCCAAGTGTCAGCTACTTGAACAACATCACTTTGCTTAAAAATTGCAACGTTTGTACACGGTATGACGTTAGCTATTGTGCTACACCTTTCCCCTTTCCCCTGAAACTAAAATCTATATACTTAACTTTAGAAACTTCAAAATACGATGCGATCTAATATTAGAGAGTTATTTTGCTATATAAAGCCTAATCTATCTTATTTCATCATAGCTTTTATTGCAGTTTTATTTTCAGCCTTAACGATCCTCCTCTTTGGCAGAGGCTTAAGCAACATAATTGATTCTGGCACAGAGCACGATTTTACTACCAAACTATTAGTTGCAATACTTATAGTTTTAGCCATTTCTCTCACTGCATTTACTCGGTTATATTTCATTGGCATTGGCAGCGAGAAAGTTATCGCAAGAATCAGATATGACTTATATAGCAGTATCACTGACTTGCAACCAAGTTTCTTTGAGAACACAGGCGTACAAGATGTTATCTCAGCACTCATTACTGATACCTCTGCGCTGCAATCAATAATAAATAGCAGCCTACTCACCATATTGCGAAATTTTGTAATATTAATTGGCAGTGTTGCCATGTTATTATATACAAATCTGCACCTAACTGCGTATGCAGCCGCAATAGTACCTATACTACTCATTATTATGACCTCATTTGGAAAAAAAGTGCGTAGCTATGCACGCTTTGCCCAGGATAAATTAAGTGAGCTTGCATCACTTAGTGAGGAAAATTTTCGATCTATAGTGACTATCAAATCGTTTGTACTCGAAGAAAATGAAAAAACCCGTTTTAAGGAGTATTTAAACTCAGTATCAAAATCATACGTAAAATTAGTACTCTTGCGTGCTATTTTAGTAACTCTAGTTATCACGTGTGTGATAGGTTCACTAGTTGTTTTGCTCTTTTTTGGTATTAAAGAAGTCTTAAGCAATAATATAACTATTGGAGAACTCTCCTCATTTGTGTTTTATTCAGCGCTTGCGGCAGGAGCTATAAATAATTTGAGCGATAATATCAGTGATTTACAACGAGGTCTTGGAATAGTAGAGCGTTTATTTGAATTTAAAAATATGAAAAGCTCTATAGCAGATGCCAATGATCCTATAAAAATTTGTAGTGTTCAAAAAGGAATTTCGTTTAATGGCGTGACATTTTTTTATGAATCTCAGTCTGATAAGCCAGCGTTAAATAACGTATCATTTTCTATAAAGGCAGGTCAAGTAGTATCAATTGTTGGACCATCTGGCAGTGGTAAAAGCACCATTTTAAAACTTCTGCTCCGTTTTCATGATCCAAGCAGAGGCAGCATTACTATCGATGGGCACAATATTAAGTCAATTGCGTTAAATGACCTCAGATTGTTGTTTGGCTTAGTGCCACAAGATAACATAATATTCTCTTGCTCAATAATGGAAAATATACTATATGGCAAACCTGGTGCTGAATATGAAGAAGTGAAGCAAGCAGCTATCAGCGCTTATGCGATGGAATTTATTGATAAGCTGCCTGATAAATTTGATACATTTGTAGGAAAAAGAGGATTAAAACTTTCTGAAGGACAAAAACAACGTATTATAATAGCAAGAGCCATACTCAAAAACCCTCAGGTTTTAATACTGGATGAAGCAACCTCTGCCCTTGATTATAAAAGTGAGAACCTCGTGCAAAAAGCATTAAGCAAGTTAATGCAAAACAGAACAACGATCGTAATTACACACAGACTATCAACTGCACTTAAAACTGACAAGATTATAGTAATTAATCACGGAAAAGTAGAAGAAGTAGGGACTCATGACTCCCTAATAAGTAAAGACGGGTTGTATGCAAAACTGTCGAAGATACAGTGGAATTGAAAGAAAATTTACATCATATCGTTAGTTGATATGCTAGATTTATAATTAAAGTTATTAAATTTTTAATCATTTTAATTTATAATAATCTTATAGTATTTTTTTAAGGATCATTATGACTTATCATTACAGTAATTTACCAAAACTACCATTTACGGGTTATAATTTGCCAGCTTTACCAGCACCAGTATCGAACTGTGCACAAGCTTGTGCACCTGCATACGCACCTTGTGCTACTAATTCGTGCCACAATCATTTTAACTCATATCATAACTATTATGACACATGTTATAATCCTTGTGATGAATTTGGGTTTCTTTATTAGAAGATTGTTTTTAAACAACTCATAAACGCACGTCTAGCTATACGTGCTTCCAAGAGCACATGGTTTCCCATGTGCTTCACATTTTGCTTGAAAATATAATAAACAGGTGCTTACTTGTTATTCACAGTAACCATATATTACAATTTATTTCAGCAACACGACTAATTTGACTACTGACAGCTTCTTCTTGGAATCTTATCATTATTCTACCATAGTAAAACTTTTAACTCTAATACCAAATCTCATAAATAAGTAGGCAAATAACTAACAGAACAAATGGTTTTGATCGAACTTTCCGTAATATTACGAATGAATGCACATACAGTATCCTCCAATAAACTAACAGAGTCATATATTCTATTTTTAATGAGATTGTCTTTCAAATATTGCCATAAACGCTCTACTGGATTTAACTCTGGTGAATATGGAGGTAAATAGATTAAGGTAATATTTTGTGGTATTTTTAAACCTTTGGATCTATGCCATCCTGCACAATCCACAACAAGAAATGCCTCCCTTGTTCCTAAATATTGTGACATCTGCTCAAGGAATATATTCATACAATCAGTATTGACGTTTGGTACGAATAAGCTAGAACTCTCTCGATTTCTAGGATTAACTGCACTATAGAGATAAAAGTTTTGCCTACCTAATTTTACCTTAACCTGTGTCCTAATGCCTTTTTTAAACCACCCGTGTCCAATCTTTGAATGTGTGCCAAACCGCGACTCATCGAAGAAAAATAGCTCTTTTTCGGGATACGTGACAATAGTTTCATTAAGATTTTTTTTTAAACTCTTCTTGTTTATTTTTATCCTGTTTATTGTGCACAGGCCTTGGAGTAATATACGAAAAACCTAACTTTTGCATCAGTCTATGTGCTGTAGACTTACTTACCTCAATAGAAAACATTTTCTCAATTATGATTTTTAATTTCTTAGCCGTTAGGTTGGCTCCTTCTTCTGCTATGACATTTTTAATTTCTTCTTGCTGCTTGTAGCTCAACTTCGGCTTTACTCCACGTCCTGGTTGTATTTTAAACGCATTGACTCCTCCTTCCTTAAATCTTGTAATCCACTTCATCAATGTAGTTCTAGTAATTCGGTATATTTGAGCAACTTTTGTTATTCCATATTCTTTTGCAGATATTATTGCCTGTAATCTTCTTCCTATCTCTCCTCTTATGCCGTGCTTCTTTAATTCCAGGTTACACTTATTATATAATTCTTCTCCTATTGCTTTACTTTTTCCTGCCATAACTCCCCACTAATTCTTAAATTATTCTATTTTAGAAATTTTTCTTTATTCCTCTATTTATTTTTAGGAATTGGTATAATATCTGCTACATTAAAGTCGTATTTTGAAATGTACTGTAAGTTTGTATATGCTAATTTTAGCCTCAAAATTATTAAATCATTAACTTTTTTATCCTATAATAATCTCATAGTATTTTTTTAAGGATCATTATGACTTATCATTACAGTAATTTACCAAAACTACCATTTACGGGTTATAATTTGCCAGCTTTACCAGCACCAGTATCGAACTGTGCACAAGCTTGTGCACCTGCATACGCACCTTGTGCTACTAATTCGTGCCACAATCATTTTAACTCATATCATAACTATTATGACACATATCATAATCCTTGTGATGAATTTGGGTTTCTTTATTAGAAGATTGTTTTTAAACAACTCATAAACGCGTGTCTAGCTATACGCGCTTCCAAGAGCACATGGGTGTTATTCAACCCATGTGTTTCACATTTTGCTTGAGAGGATAAGCAAGTTGTTATTCGCAGTGGCTATAGCAGTTCTACCAAAATTTATTTCAGCAACACAACTAATTTGACTACTGACAGCTCTTTCTTGGAATCTTATCATTATTCTGCCATAGTAAAACTTCCAACTCTAATATCTGCTACATTAAAATCGTATTTTGAAATGTACTGTAAGTTTGTGTATGCTAGTTTTAATCTTAGAATTATTAAATCATTAACTTTTTTATCCTATAATAATTCAATAGTTACTTTTTAAAGGATTTTTATGACTTACAATTTTTCTTCGTATCCACATATGGATCCATGTATTTCTGCACGCACAGCTTGCATAACTGATCCACGGTACCATCATAACTTTGACCCACGTTGCCATAACCGCTTTGACTCGCGGCATGATGGACTCGAATTAAATATACAGCTTCCCGAATTAGATTTAAATATACCACCTTGTCCTGCTTGTCCCCCTGTTCCTGCTTGTCCCCCTTGTCCGCAACTTAAGCCTGAACCTGAATCTAAAATAATCGTTGATTTTTCAAAGCTTGCAATAACGGTCAACCCAATAACTGATGATATTCTTGATATTGAGACCAAAGAGCCAACAGGCTACAAGTTTAAAGAATGTGCAAAAATTATTCAGAATGCTAAAAACAACCTTCAGGTTATAGATGGTAAACTTGTGGGCAATTGTGAAGACAATTCTGCATGTGATAAATGTGTAGAAGTAATAAACTCTTCTATATTAGATGCAAAAAGTGCTGAAGCCTTTTTTTCTACCCACAATATGTCAGTGCTAGAAGGCACTGTTCATATTATATAAAAGTAATACAGTGTGTACATTGTTAGTACACACTTTCACTTTATAGTTAATTTTTTAATAATTTTATTTACTAATGGAGATATTTTATGCCAACGAATACTTTTTCTTGTCCGAATCAAAAAAATGCAAATCATGTACGTATATTGCCACTTGATACGTGCTATGTCAGTGATATGTTAAAAATTAATTTGTTCACAAAGTTGGATGATTGTAAAGTCAATAAGAGTAAGTTGATTTATGATAAATGTGGTAAAGATCTTAAGTGTAAGATTGATGATAAGACTATGAATGAATTGAAAAAATGTTTTAAGTTTGAGATTGATGATAAGACTAAGAATGAACTGAAAGAAAATATTAAGGATGAACTGGAGAAAGGTCTTAAGTTTGAGATTGGTGATAAGACTAAGAATGAACTGAAAGAAAATATTAAGAATGAACTGAAGAAAGGTCTTAAGTTTGAGATTGATGATAAGACTAAGAATGAATTGAAGAAAAATATTAAGAATGAACTAAAGAAAGATCTTAAGTGCGAAATTGATGATGAGACTAAGAATGAATTGAAGAAAAATATTAAGGGTGAACTAGAAAAAGATCTTAAGTATAAATGTATTGAAGAAGAAATTACTAAAGAAATTGACGAGAGTGGGTGTAATCGAAGGGGATGTGAGAATGCTAGAGAAGATGGTGAATATGTTAATGTAGGTAGTGATGCTAAGCTTTACATAAGAAAAGCATTGGATAAATTTTATCCTGACTTAAGCGCAGAAATTATTGACAAAATTAAAGCTGGGGATTATTATGTAGAACAATTTGGTATAGAAGTAACTAACTGTGATAAGAATGGCACAGACTACAGTTATATCACTACTAGAGGAAGTATGGATTCACGGTGCGTTAGTATTCCTCAGGGTGATCTTTGCAAAGAATCTTATGATATACGGCGAGATGTTGAAGGTGATTGGTATGAGAATTGTAAAAATCATATTTTTGATGATGAGGCTCATGTAGTAAGCGCAAAAGTATATTACAAAGGTGGAAGCATCGACAAAAATAAGCCAGTGGTATTGCTTTCTCAAAATCAACCACTGATTATTGCTGACAAGAAAACGCATAAACTTGTAAAAAAAGATGGGACAATAAGTGATAAAACACTTGATGAATGCAAAGAATTTTTTGATAGTGATAAAAGAATAACTAGTTGTGCAGAAGAAAAAGGAGATTGTGAAGTTTGCAAAGAAACAATTTGGGATTTTCAGGATGTAGTACCAGCGTTTTTTATATAAATGATATTTTGAACAGGGAATGGTATAAGCTTATACGATTTTGATACATGTGCCATTAAAGAAAAGACTGCAAGATTAGGCTTTTGCATAACCATATGAAAAACCAATAGCCCATTCTTCTTTGTCATTCCAGCGTTACGCGTTGGAATGACAGGGCTATAGGTGTCATCCAAGTAGCTGACACGGAGCAACACGTCATACCACCGCGGCCGCTAACGAGTAGCGGAATGACAGTTCTTCAAATTGTCGGTAAACCTAAGTCACTTTAGCTATAGATTACATCAGATAACTCTTCAACTAGCCCCACTTATTCGCTATACTGCTACAAGTCTTATAGCTTTTTAGTTAATGAACATTTTCAAACAGGTTTCCTCTCTAATTTCCAGCAAATTAAATGAGTTGAAGCAAAGGGGTGTCATAAATACAAGTGCGGCAAATTTTATTGTAGAGCCTCCAAGCAATAGAGCACATGGTGATATCTATACAAATGTTGCTATGGTGCTTGCAAAGCATGAAAAGAAGAATTCAGTCGAGATTGCAGGGATGTTAGCAAGAGAATTTAAACCTTTTGATGAAGTTGCAAAAGTGGAAATAGCAGGCCCTGGTTTCATCAACATGCACTTAAAAATAGAAGTATGGCATGGAATTTTAAAACAAATAAATGAGCTGAAAACAGAGTTTGGCACCCTAGATATAGGGAACAATCAGGCCATCAATGTTGAATTTGTATCGGCAAATCCAACTGGTCCACTGCATATTGGTCATGCAAGAGGAGCAGTATTTGGTGACGTTTTGGCAAATTTATTGAAAAAAGTTGGTTATAAAGTTACTAAGGAATACTATATTAATGATGCTGGAGCGCAGATAGATACACTAATAAAGTCAGTATATTTGCGGTATAAGGAAGCTCTGGGAGAAAAAATCAGCATTGAAAAAGGTTTATACCCAGGTGAATATTTAAAACCGATAGGGAATGGGCTAGCCAAAAAATATGGCAAGGAGCTTCTAGAAAAGCAAGATAATCAGGTGATTAGAGAATATACTTTAAGTTCTATCTTAGAATTCATAAAGGAAGACATGAACTTACTTGGGGTAAGTCATGATGTTTTTACTTCAGAGTATGAGCTACAAAAAAGTGGCAAAATTGAAGAGAGTATAAAGATATTGTCTGACAAGGGTTTGGTGCATGAAGGGTACCTGGAGAAACCAAAAGGCAAAGAAAGTGAAAACTGGACTTCCAGAAAAGAAATGTTATTTCGCTCTACAAAATTTGGTGATGACGTTGACCGCGCATTGAAGAAAGAGGACGGCAGTTGGACTTATTTTGCCTCAGATATCGCTTACCATTTTGATAAGATATCACGTGGTTTTAATAATATGATAGTAGCAGTCGGTAGTGATCATAGTGGTTATATCAAAAGGCTAAAAGCAGTTGTCTCTGCACTAAGTGATGATCAAGCAAAAATAGAGGTAAAACTGCATAATATTGTGAATTTTTTCGAGAATGGCAAACCTGTTAAGATGTCCAAAAGATCAGGAAACTTCCTCACAGCAAGAGATGTAGTGGAAGAAGTTGGCAGGGACATAACTCGTTTTATAATGTTAACACGCAAGAATGATATGGTCTTGGACTTTGATTTTGCTAAAGTTAAAGAACAGTCAAAAGACAACCCTATTTTTTACGTGCAATATGCGCATGCTCGTGCTCATTCGTTAATTCGTAATGCTCCAAAAGAGCTCCCAACAGCAGACCCTTCACTTTTAAAGACAGATGGGGAGCTCTTCCTCATAAAAACCTTAGCAAAGTGGCCAAATGTGATAGAAACAGCGGCAAGGCTTTATGAGCCACACAGAATTACTTTCTACTTACTTGAAGTTGCAGAAGCGTTTCACGTTTTATGGGGGTATGGCAAGAGTGATTTAAACATGCGGTTCATACTGGAAGACAACTTAAACCTCACCGCTGCAAGAATGTTCCTTGTACAAGCCTTAGCACACGTCATCGCTTCTGGACTTTCCATCTTTAATATAGAACCTTTGGAAGAGATGAGTTGACTTTTTTTGTGCAAGATTGTTTTTTCAACGAATAGAGAAGTTGACAAAATGTAACCGTTCACGGATTGTGAGAATGAATTAAAGAACTAAGCAGTGACAGCTACTAGATTCTGTAGCTTTTGAAAGGGGTTCTGGCCATTTAGACGTGATGTCAAAAATATCGACAACATTCTTTCCACGAATCTTTCTCCACGTTCTGACCAGGTGAAAAAGCTGTTTTTACGATAAATTACGTACCGTCTAATTTGCCGTTCTGCAAGGTTATTAGTTGTTTCTATCACTTCAGGTTTTCTTAAAAACTTCCACATCATATCCTCAGATCGTAACATCTTAGCGGCCATTCTTGAAGCTTGAGTGCTATTTGCAACCCTCGTCATTTTACGTAAAAAATGTTTTACCCTTTTCCGAATTTTTCGCACCAGTCGATAAAATCTCAAATTATCTATCAAATTTTGTTTTTTTGCCTTATCTACTACAAACACCTTATTGCTGAGCGATTTTAGTGCTTGGCCAATTTTGCTCACTTCAACATTTTTACTATGGGCAAATCTCTCAAAATCTCTTGCCAGATGTGCCCAACATATCTGTCTATTTTCACGATTGAAGTAATTGTATACAGCGTATCTATCGCTCACAAATATACCATCATATTCTGGCAGTAAACTCTTCAACACCTTCTTACCACGAGACTCGCTTACCTTCAGAAGTGTCAACGCTTTGTTTGTTATTACCCAACTCCAGCCTCTCTTTCCTTGATTTCTGTGCCCTGTTTCGTCTATATGCAAATACTCGCTTCCTTGCAACTCTTCCTTCATTTTCTCATATTCAGATGCACACTTCTTCGATACCCTGCGTTCAGTATTTGAGACTAAACCAAGGCTTATATTTAGATTAAAAATACTGCCCAAAATTTGCTGTACCTCTCTTTTTGAGTTAATAAAAAAGCCGCTAAGGCTGCTTATAACTGTTTTAGCATTGGGTCCTAGAAAATCTCTTGCAACACCTTCGGGTAAATTTGCTGTAATTCTTTTATTACATACTCTACAATGTCCTCTTTGCAACCTGTACTCAGTTACAATTGGCTTAATTTCTGGCAACTCTGCCTTCTGATGAATAATTTCATCTTCTAAAGTAATCTTACCTCCACACATACAAATTGTATCAATTGTGCATCTCACTACCTCGTCTGCAGCCATTAATTCACGCTTATGCATCTTATGTCCTGGCTGACCTCCTGGTTTTTTATCACTTTTCTTTTTTGCTTTCTTACGATATATATCTCGTGATGGTGGCAGCGATGAATTTTGCGAATTTAAGCCCAATTTGTCTTCTAATTCAACTATTTTTGCTTTCAAGCTATCATTTTCTCTGATCAGTGCTTTTATTTCTTCCTTGAGATTAGCGTTTTCTGCTACAACCTTTTCTTGCAGCACTGTTGTCATTTACCCATTCCATATTTAGCTTCCTATCTCTTTACACTTTTATACTTACTTTGTAAACCACCTTATCTCCGTGAACGGTTACCTTTATTGATGGCCGTTAATAAGCGCAAACCCGATAAAAATCTGCTGTTACATAGCGATCAAGGGTCACAGTATACCTCTCAAAATTACCAATTTCTATTGAATACAAAAAACATCATTTCCAGCATGAGCCATAAGGGATGTTGTTACGATAACTCTGTTGCAGAAAAGTTCACTCAAAAGGGAGCTGCTTATTGATACTTCTCGCTCAACAAACCAGAACTGCCATATTTGAATACATAGAAATCTTTTATAACAAACAACGTAGGCATTCTACTATTAATTATTGCATTCCTGCACAATTTGATGCATCATTCTCATGACAAAAACGTCTTAATTTTCTCTCCACTTTTTCTGGGTAAGGTCAGTCTGAAAGAACGAGAAAATTAATAGAAAGTGTTGGATGTAAAGTTTTATTTTTGCCGCCATACTCGCCTGATTTAAATCCAATTGAGAAGTTCTGGTTTGCCATCAAGCATGCCATAAAAAAAAGCGCTGCCAAGCTTTTGGCCCGATATCAATTCGGCTATTGATTTTGTTTTTCAGCACTCGGGGAAACCTTACTTAGGTTAGCTATATACAGCATATTTATAAGTATAATAAGATTATATTAAAATTTACTTACTTATTGATATACTTAATTGGGTATAGACAAAATGTCATATGAGATGGCTTTGTTAGCTGCTTTAGGTGGTGATAAATGGATAGTCAAGCAAAATTACATTTGTAACTTTACTTGACTTGTCCGTTTTTTTATATCTTTATTACAATCATAACCTCTAGCCCTAAATTACACCTCTTGCTGTATTAGATGGACGTAGAACAGGACCCAATTTTGCGTTTAGTTGTTCTGGAAGACTTTCTAAAAGATCCATAACTAGTTTTGGCTGCTCAGGCTCAGCAGAATCAAGATTACTGCTTGGTTGTGAATCTTTCGGTTGCACGGTAGAGCAAGCTTCTTCGTATGATGGTGGTTATTGTACTTCTGAAAGATTTGGGTACAATCTTGGCTGCTTAGGTCCATCGTATGGTGGTGCCGAAGGTTTTTTACCATAATCGCCTACTTCTGTTTCTTCTTGTTCTAATTTCTTCACATCTTCAGTATTAGTTGCTTTATCTACATATTTTGGTCCTTCTATAAAGTCTTGCATTTCTTTTGCAAAACTATGCTCTAGATAACAACTTGCTAAGTAAGCTACACCTGCTATTATAAGTGCTAACGTTGCAACAACCAAAAATGGAGTTGCTGTATACATAAGAGCCTCTAAAAAACCACCACCTTTAGTCGTTACATCAAATGCCATCAATGCTATCAATGGAACAATCAATAAAGACATTGCGACAAAACCAGAAGTACAAAGTGTACGATATACTATTTTATTATAATGCTTTATTTTCTTTATTTTACTGTTAAGGCTTTGATATATTTCGTGAATGTTAGTGTTGTTAACATAATCTTCTAGTTCTTCTGAAATCTCAGCCTCTAATTCTTTAACATCATTTTTTAGTATAGAATAGTATTTTTGCTTCAATTGAACACTCAATACTGATTTACCACCATCCAGAACATTTAAAATATCTTTTTTGCATAACTCAATTTCTTTAGAAATTTCAGAATTGTGTTGTAGCTGAGCTTCTTGTATATCTTGATCCATTTTGGCCTGTAATTTTTTACTGATCTCACCAAAATCTTTGGATAAATCCCTATGAGCAAGATATTTTAATATAATACCAATTCCTAAAAATAAATAGAGGAATAAAGAAAAATTTCTAAAATAGAATAATTTAAGAATTAGTGGGGAGTTATGGCAGGAAAAAGTAAAGCAATAGGAGAAGAATTATATAATAAGTGTAACCTGGAATTAAAGAAGCACGGCATAAGAGGAGAGATAGGAAGAAGATTACAGGCAATAATATCTGCAAAAGAATATGGAATAACAAAAGTTGCTCAAATATACCGAATTACTAGAACTACATTGATGAAGTGGATTACAAGATTTAAGGAAGGAGGAGTCAATGCGTTTAAAATACAACCAGGACGTGGAGTAAAGCCGAAGTTGAGCTACAAGCAGCAAGAAGAAATTAAAAATGTCATAGCAGAAGAAGGAGCCAACCTAACGGCTAAGAAATTAAAAATCATAATTGAGAAAATGTTTTCTATTGAGGTAAGTAAGTCTACAGCACATAGACTGATGCAAAAGTTAGGTTTTTCGTATATTACTCCAAGGCCTGTGCACAATAAACAGGATAAAAATAAACAAGAAGAGTTTAAAAAAAAATCTTAATGAAACTATTGTCACGTATCCCGAAAAAGAGCTATTTTTCTTCGATGAGTCGCGGTTTGGCACACATTCAAAGATTGGACACGGGTGGTTTAAAAAAGGCATTAGGACACAGGTTAAGGTAAAATTAGGTAGGCAAAACTTTTATCTCTATAGTGCAGTTAATCCTAGAAATCGAGAGAGTTCTAGCTTATTCGTACCAAACGTCAATACTGATTGTATGAATATATTCCTTGAGCAGATGTCACAATATTTAGGAACAAGGGAGGCATTTCTTGTTGTGGATTGTGCAGGATGGCATAGATCCAAAGGTTTAAAAATACCACAAAATATTACCTTAATCTATTTACCTCCATATTCACCAGAGTTAAATCCAGTAGAGCGTTTATGGCAATATTTGAAAGACAATCTCATTAAAAATAGAATATATGACTCTGTTAGTTTATTGGAGGATACTGTATGTGCATTCATTCGTAATATTACGGAAAGTTCGATCAAAACCATTTGTTCTGTGAGTTATTTGCCTACTTATTTATGAGATTTGGTATAACAGGTAAAGCTAGCGCATTTTCTTTATAAAGTGAAGACAAAAGCTGCAAAGCGAAAGAATTAGGTATTGCTTCTCTTGGTAGAGTTAAAGTTAAAGTTGAATCGTAGGGATACTCGATAACTAACTTTACTGAAGAATCTTTGAATCCTTTTCGATCATCTATATGAAATACCCTTTCAGCAAAGAAGTTTTCTAATTTCTCAAAAGGACAACAGTTTTTCTCTAATTTTACTTTTATAATACTGCTTAACATTGCAACCTCATTAATTATTTTATGCACGCAGTTTAACACTATTTTAATTACTTGTCAAAAGAGTGTAATTATTAACCATAATATTTAATTAATAAAGCTTTATTTTTTTAATAAAAAGCAATCTAAGGTAGACGGCTGCTAGAAACTCTCATCGCTGCCTTTTTGTTAACAGTGGTATTAGACTTCAAGTTACTGCAAAAAATGTTTTAAAACATAGTGATATCTTGACTTTATCTAGTTAATACTCCAAATTATAAAAAAACAGATAGTTCTATGATGACAAGTCTATTACAAGGCAAAAAGGGGTTAATAACTGGAATAACAAATAAGAGATCGATAGCACACGGTATAGCAAAAACTCTCTCAGAGCACGGAGCAGAACTTGCAATCACCTACCAGAACGAAATAGTAAAAGAAAAATTATTACCGATAGTAGATGAATTAAATGTGGAGCTAATATTACACTGTGATGTTTCAAATACAGAAATCATAGATAACGCTTTTGAAATAATAGAGAAAAAATGGGGTACTCTTGACTTTTTGGTGCATGCAATAGCATTCTCCGATAAAAATGAGTTAGATGGTAAATATGTCAATACTTCACTGAATAACTTCCTCAATGCAATGCATATATCGTGCTATTCTTTCACTGCTTTAGCGCAAAGAGCTGAAAAAATGATGTCAGGTGGTGGTAGTTTACTTACTTTATCTTATTATGGCGCTGAAAAAGTTATGCCAAATTATAACGTTATGGGTTTATGTAAAGCAGCACTTGAAGCAAGTGTAAAATATATAGCATGTGATCTCGGGCCACAAAATATCAGAGTAAATGCAATTTCCGCTGGTCCAATCAGAACTTTAGCATCTTCTGGAATAAGCGATTTTCACCTCATATCAGAATGGAATAGAAATAATTCTCCGCTTAGACGCAATGTTACAATAGAGGATGTTGGCAAGGCAGCGTTATACTTATTAAGCGACTTAAGTAGTGGCACTACTGGAGAAATTTTGCACGTCGATTCAGGATATAACGTTGTGGGAATGAAGGTGGTTGACTAACAAAGCACTAGTTCCTTCGGGTTCATACACAACTCTATCAGGAGTTTTGTGACTGTGATTGCAGAAAACATCGAACATAAAATTCCTATTGATAAAGTGACAGAAAAGCCTCTAATTGCTCCGCTGCCAATAATGAACATTATTCCTGCAGCAATGAGTGTTGTGATATTTGAATCCAGTATTGTCTTTATAGCGTTTTTAAACCCTTCTTCAATAGCACGTTCCACTCTCTTGCCAGATTTGATTTCCTCGCGAATTCGCTCAAATATTAAAACATTTGCATCCATCGCCATACCGACAGTGAGTGCAATACCTGCAATTCCAGGTAAAGTTAGAGTTGCTTCAAGCAGAGTGAGAATTGATAATATAAGAATTACATTAGAAAAAAGCGCAACAGAAGCTAATATACCTAATTTGCCGTAAGTGATAATTATAAATAAAGCCACGGCTATAATAGAGATTGTTGCTGCCATTTCCCCTGCCTTTATTGATTCTTCTCCAAGGCTTGGGCCAATGTTTTTTTCTTCAATTATTTTAAGTGGTGCTGGCAGTGCTCCAGATTTTAAAAGTATTGCAAGTTCGCTTGCTTGTTTTTCAGTGAAATTACCGCTAATTTCTCCCTCTCCATTTAAAATTGGCTCACGTATTGTAGGTACTGTTAAGACTGTGTTATCCAGAACAATTGCAAAAGGTTTTCCCACATTTTCTTTAGTGATTTTCGCGAATCTTTTACTCGCTATGCTGTCAAATTTAAAATGCACTGTTGGTTTACCTAAGTGACCAAATCTAACTGATGCGTTAACCAGCGAATCGCCACCTATTTCAGTTTTGCGGAATATTGGATAAGAATTACCTAAAGAATCCTTGAGCATGACAGTAGTTTCGTGATCTATATCCTGCACCTTGGCTATGTTAGTGTTTGCCAAATGAAAAGCTAGCTTAGCAGTTTTGCCAAGCAGAGATTTTATCTGCTCGGTGTCTTCTACTCCAGGCACCTGCACTAATATTTTATTCTGCCCTTGTTTTTGAACGCTGACTTCCTTTGTGCCAAGTTTGTCCAAACGGCGCTGGACATTGTTTATTGATTCTGCAGCTACTTCACTGATCAAAGAATTTTTATAATGGGGTTTATACGAAATGAGAATTGAAGAATCTTTTCTATTTAGCTCTAAATTTGGATTTATCGCATTAATCAACACAGATGCTTTTTTATAATCATCAATATTATTTAAAGTTACAATTACTTGTTCGCTATTTTGTACGTTAGATTCAATATTTTTTGTTAGCAATGTCTCTTTTATCTCACCTGCTAGCATGCCTAGCTTTTCCTTAAAATAGAAGTCTAAGTCTATGTTTAGAAGCAAAGATGCCCCTCCTTTCAGGTCAAGGCCTAAGTTTATTCTTTTTTTCGAAATAAAAAGCTTATTATCAAAGAAATTTGGCAGCGTTATGTATAAAGCAAATAAACAGATGCATAATACTGAAAAAGATTTGACTATAAGCCTGTTGTACATAAGTTGTAGGTTTAAAATTGCAGTGTAAGTTAAAAATAGATTTTTGTAAAATTCTCTATTGCCCAAATAACCTATCCAAGTAGCTATAGAAACAAAAAAACTTCCTTGACAAACTCCGCCAGCCCCCTTATCATGAAACTGAAGGTATTCAGTTATCTTCATCTGTGCAGATTAAACAGCAAGAAAACAACGTAGTTAGCGTCTTATTTTTAATTTTTTGCACTATGTGCACCTTATGTCTTCACAACATTTCTGGGTTTTTACCCACACAAGCTGAAACGCGCTTATAAGTCGTTTAAGACAGTATAGTACGCCAATTTGCAGGATTAGAGAGTGAACACTAATTACCACGGGGTTTCTTTTGCCTTTTTTTCTGCTTAGTAAATTTCTTAAACATTTTAGTTAAGGTTAGTTGCACTTAAAAGCAGCTAAATTGCAGTGTTTAAGACTTAAAAAACGCCAATGTTCTAAAATAGATATTAGCCGGGGCTTCTTTTGCCTTTTTTTTCCATTTGGTAAATTTCTTAAATATTTATGGCTAAACGACAACCGTCATCCCGCTACGTGTTAGCGGGATCTCTTGTTAGCGGCTGAGATACCGCGAATGAATCGCGGTATGACGGTTAAGTAGGGTGTCATTCCAGTCTGGGATCCAGTCTTTATTATGCAGCCACTTGGTTAAAATTAAGTTTTCTGGATTCCAGTGTCTGGGCACTGGGATGACAAGAAAGAGGCTACTTGGATGACACCCTGACAATCGTCATCCCGCTGCTTGTTAGCGGGATCTATGTGAGATACCGCGGCGGTATGACGTAGGACTGCTGTCATGCAAGTACTAGAATCCAGTAAGCTTATTTATGCATATAAAAGGTTATTATTTTGTAAAGGCAAAGTTGCTTTTGGTTTTAAGTTAAAGTACAATAAATGCAAAGGCTCATATGATGAATTAAACTCGATCCAAGTAGTCAGCTACTCGGATGACATCAGAGAGATGGCAACCGAAGTTCATGCGATACACGCTACCAAAGTGTTTAAATAATTAATTAGGTTAAGGTTTGGTATTCAAACAGTCATACATATGCTAGTCAAAATAGGTACCAGAGGAAGCAAGCTTGCAGTTGCCCAGGCTTTGGAAGCAAAACAAAAGTTGCTGGACTCTTTTCCTAACTTATCTATTGAAATTGTTAAGATAAAAACTTCTGGAGATAAGTATGCAAACGCAAATCTTGCTGAAATAGGAGGTAAAGGATTATTCATTAAAGAAATTGAGGCTGAATTGCTCGAAAATAATATAGATATGGCAGTTCATTCGCTAAAGGATGTGCCTGCGTTTTTCTCAGGGGGTTTAACAATTCCTTGTGTTTTAGAAAGGCTAAGTCCATGCGATGCGTTTATTTCTCATAAACACAATAGCCTTGAGTCTTTGCCACAGCAGGCTACTATTGCCACTTCTTCAATAAGAAGAAAAGTTCAGTTGTTAAATGTTAGACCAGATCTAAATATAATATCGCTACGTGGAAATGTAACAACTAGATTGCAAAATCAAAGTTTTGATGGAATAATTCTAGCTGAAGCAGGACTCATAAGATTAGAAAAGAATCACTTAATTACAGAGGTATTGCCACCAAAAGTTATGTTAAGTGCAGTGGGACAGGGAGCGATTTGTATTCAATGTAGAAGGAATGATGTAAAAATTATCGATCTTGTAGAGAAAATTAATAATAATATGTCTTTTATAAGAGTGAAATCAGAGCGCAGTTTTATGAAGACAGTGAATGGTTCATGTTTTACACCACTTGCAGCTTTGGCTGAATATGTGAACGAAAATATGCTACACCTTTGTTGTATGTTAGCAAGTGGAAAAAATATATACTTCACTGAGCGCACTTCATTTATAGAAGATGCGGAGAAAATGGGTATGGATGCAGGACTAGAGTTGAAATCAAAATGCTTATAAGCTTACCTAAAGTACGTGGAATCTATCGTTATGACATCTTAATGTCTAAAGCGACGTGGTTAAACGTCGGTGGACGAGCTGATGTGTTATTTAAACCATGTGATATTGAAGATTTAACATACTTGATTAAAAATACTGAACTGCCAGTTAGCGTTATTGGTGCAACATCCAACATAATAGTACGAGATAGTGGCATTCGAGGAATAACAATAAAATTAGGTAAGGAGTTTGCATATATTAAAAGTAAGGGTAACAACTCCATTGTTGCAGGTGGTGCTGCGCTGCTCAGGAACCTTGCTTACTTTGCAGGAGAGCAACAAATTAGTGGACTCGAGTTTCTAGTTGGAATTCCAGGAACAGTTGGTGGCGGAATAGAAATGAATGCAGGTGCGTATGGTAGTGACATCGCAAGCGTTGTACAATCCATAAAAGCAGTGAACCTAGAGGATGGAAACCTATATGAGTTCTCCAGCAAAGAAATGGGATATTTTTATCGTGGACATAGCTTAAAAGGAAATTGGATTTTTGTTGAAGCTGAGTTTAAAGGAGCAAACTCAGAGCATGAGCTTATATTGCAAAGGTTAAAAGAAATTGTTGAGAAAAAAAATAAAAGCCAGCCAATAAGAGGAAAAACTGCTGGGTGCATATTCAAAAATCCAAAAAACTACCGAGCATGGGAGTTAATTGATAAATCTGGCTGCCTAGGGTTAAATATTGGTGGAGCTAGAATCTCTAAGAAACATTGTAACTTCTTGCTCAATTACGATAATGCAACTGCATCTGACTTGGAAAACCTTGGCAACAGAGTAAAAGATGCAGTGAAGGATAAATTTAATGTTGAACTTGAGTGGGAAATAAGGGTTTTGGGTAGCTATTAAACAGTTTTTATAGCTGCTGTATATTCTAATCTTTCCTAATGACTCAGCATGATCGTAACCTTTCACACTTAATTAAACAGACTAAATTCTGTAATTTTGGGATGTTGAAAAATTTACCTTACGTTGTTATTCCAGCGCATAACGCTGAAATCCAGAGTTATAGAAACGAAAAAACTTGCTTGACAAGTTTCGCCGGCCCCCTTATTATGACAATGAAGGTATTCAGTTATCTTCATCTATGCAGATTAAACAGCAAGAAAACAACGTAGTTGGCGTCTTATTTTTAATTTTTTGCACTATGTGCACCTTATGTCTTCACAATATTTCTAGGTTTTTACCTACACAAGCTGAAACGCGCTTATAAGTCGTTTAAGACAGTATAGTACGCCAATTTGCAGGATTAGAGAGTGACAACTAGCTAACACGGGGTTTCTTTTGTCTTTTTTTCTGCTTAGTAAATTTCGTAACCGTTCACGGATTGTGAGAATGAATTAAAGAACTAAGCAGTGACAGCTACTAGATTCTGTAGCTTTTGAAAGGGGTTCTGGCCATTTAGACGTGATGTCAAAAATATCGACAACATTCTTTCCACGAATCTTTCTCCACGTTCTGACCAGGTGAAAAAGCTGTTTTTACGATAAATTACGTACCGTCTAATTTGCCGTTCTGCAAGGTTATTAGTTGTTTCTATCACTTCAGGTTTTCTTAAAAACTTCCACATCATATCCTCAGATCGTAACATCTTAGCGGCCATTCTTGAAGCTTGAGTGCTATTTGCAACCCTCGTCATTTTACGTAAAAAATGTTTTACCCTTTTCCGAATTTTTCGCACCAGTCGATAAAATCTCAAATTATCTATCAAATTTTGTTTTTTTGCCTTATCTACTACAAACACCTTATTGCTGAGCGATTTTAGTGCTTGGCCAATTTTGCTCACTTCAACATTTTTACTATGGGCAAATCTCTCAAAATCTCTTGCCAGATGTGCCCAACATATCTGTCTATTTTCACGATTGAAGTAATTGTATACAGCGTATCTATCGCTCACAAATATACCATCATATTCTGGCAGTAAACTCTTCAACACCTTCTTACCACGAGACTCGCTTACCTTCAGAAGTGTCAACGCTTTGTTTGTTATTACCCAACTCCAGCCTCTCTTTCCTTGATTTCTGTGCCCTGTTTCGTCTATATGCAAATACTCGCTTCCTTGCAACTCTTCCTTCATTTTCTCATATTCAGATGCACACTTCTTCGATACCCTGCGTTCAGTATTTGAGACTAAACCAAGGCTTATATTTAGATTAAAAATACTGCCCAAAATTTGCTGTACCTCTCTTTTTGAGTTAATAAAAAAGCCGCTAAGGCTGCTTATAACTGTTTTAGCATTGGGTCCTAGAAAATCTCTTGCAACACCTTCGGGTAAATTTGCTGTAATTCTTTTATTACATACTCTACAATGTCCTCTTTGCAACCTGTACTCAGTTACAATTGGCTTAATTTCTGGCAACTCTGCCTTCTGATGAATAATTTCATCTTCTAAAGTAATCTTACCTCCACACATACAAATTGTATCAATTGTGCATCTCACTACCTCGTCTGCAGCCATTAATTCACGCTTATGCACCTTATGTCCTGGCTGACCTCCTGGTTTTTTATCACTTTTCTTTTTTGCTTTCTTACGATATATATCTCGTGATGGTGGCAGCGATGAATTTTGCGAATTTAAGCCCAATTTGTCTTCTAATTCAACTATTTTTGCTTTCAAGCTATCATTTTCTCTGATCAGTGCTTTTATTTCTTCCTTGAGATTAGCGTTTTCTGCTACAACCTTTTCTTGCAGCACTGTTGTCATTTACCCATTCCATATTTAGCTTCCTATCTCTTTACACTTTTATACTTACTTTGTAAACCACCTTATCTCCGTGAACGGTTACAAATTTCTTAAGCATTTAAACTAAGGTGAGTTGCATTTAAAAGCAGCTGAGTCGCGGTTATTAGACGTTTAAAACATAAAAAAACGCCAATGTTTTTAAATAGATATTAACCGGGGTTTCTTTTGCCTTTCTTTTCATTTGGTAAATTTCTTAAATATTTAGGGTTAAAAGAGCCCAAGAGAGGTGTCATCCAAGTAGCTGACACTGGAATCTAGTCTTTATTATGCAGCCACTTATTTAAAGTTAAGTTTTCTGGATCCAAGTAGTCAGGGCACTGGGATGACATCCTGCTTAGCAAAGATTTCTCTTAAATCACATCTTTTGCATATATGAACTTACGTGTTCAACTTTATTTTTTTCCACTTCTCTATAGCTTGGTAATATAGAATTTTTTACATGTAATCCGATATATGTTGCAACCAAAGCAGCTATAATACCACAAACCACCGCACCAGCCACAGATGGAACCATCACAGCAGCAGCAATGAATAACCCTGTAACAACAACTCGAACAACATCTTTTGTTAATGAGGTATAAAAATTTTCCTTGCTTTCTTTATATTTAGTTTCTTGTGTATTTGGTGGAGAAAATTGAGCATCTATGAAGCTGTTAGCTTTGTTATCATTATTTGGTGTGGCAGTTTGGTCAGTGCTTGTTGATACAGGTGTTTTATTTTCGTTATTATGATTTAGCTGGCCATTTGGTGTATTTACAGGTCTACTACCAATGTTTCCATTACTGCTGCTGGGTCCAGCTCTATTTCCATTTTCTTCTACATCAGATGTTTCTGGTGTAATAAAGTTTAAAAGCACCTGAGTAATTTTTTCTTGTGTAGTATTCATAGCTAACTCTAAAGCTGCTCGTCTGCTTTCAGCATTCACATAACCTAAAAATGCCTCAAATTCTTGGACATTACCTTGAACAATAGCAAGACGCAGAGCGTTAAATTTTTCTTCTTCATTAAATTTGCCACTATTCAAAAGTATCTTTACAACGTCAGCTTGTTTTTTTATTGCGGCATGATCTAATAAGGTATAAGCCGTATCTTGAATACCATTGACTTTAATGTCTGAATTTGTGAGCAATCCAACAACCCTTAGGAATATACTGCGATCGCCGGTAATACTAGGCCCTTCTGAACGAACAGCATAATAAAGCAAAGTCCAACCATCCTGGTTTGTTATTTTTATATCTATTTTCTCTTTTTTAAGCTTCTCACCAAATTCCTGAGCAGTTATACTAGGGTTATTAGTTACAATTTTCTTTATCTTGTTGTATGACGTAGCAAATTGACTACCTCTGGAGTTATTAGAATCTGCTGCATTGCTGCCTGCTCCATTTTCTTCTACATCAGGTTCTCTTTCCTCATTTACCTCTGTAGTTATCTGTTCTTGTTGAGGAATCTTGAACCCATTTCTAAGAAAAAGATCCTTAACGCGTGGGTTGTTATTTTCGGTTGCATGTTTTAGAAGTAAGTCTCCTAATAAATTGTCTCCTTCACACTTATCTTGAAAATTAACTTCTTTCCACTGTGGTTCCTTTTGCAAATCTTTAAGACTAGCAATTCCCTTATCATCATTACTATATGCCATAACTAAACCTACTACTATATGTTAGTTTATTATAGCAACTTTCCCACAATCAGTCAAGACATATTGCAGTTTCAAGCAGCATAATATATATTGAATATAGTTCTTAAAGCAAATGATGGAAGATTTAGCCTATAAATTAGTTAAAGTGACCGAAGCTGCAGCACTTGCTGCATATAAACTAGCAGGCTTCGGCGATGAAAAAAGGGCTGATCAAGTTGCAGTTGATGCAATGCGTACAGTATTAAATTCAATGGAAATAAATGGTACTATCGTAATTGGTGAAGGTGAGAGAGATTCAGCACCAATGCTATATATTGGCGAGAAGGTTGGCACTGGAAATGGTCCTGAAATCGACATTGCTGTTGACCCACTTGAGGGTACCACAATTTGCGCTCACTACAAACAGGGGGCAATGTCCGTTCTTGCTGCAACGAAAAAAGGTGATTTTTTACACGCACCTGATGTTTATATGGAAAAGATAGCAGTAGGAAAAAATCTCCCAGAGGGTGTAGTATCACTAAAAAATAGCATTGAAAAGAATCTAGACAATTTAGCCAAGGCAAAAGGATGTAAAGTAAATGATCTTACAGTAACTGTACTTAAACGTGAAAGGCATGATGAATTAATAGTGAAAATCAGGAAGTTAGGAGCAAAAGTTAAACTAATAGATGATGGTGATGTTGCGGCCGTAGTTTCACTAGTAAATGGCAATCATGATATGTATATCGGCATAGGAGGAGCACCAGAAGGGGTGCTTTCGGCTGCAGCGCTAAGTTCAATCGGTGGACAGATGGAGGGAAGATTAATATTTGACACGGATCAGTTAAGAGAAAGAGCAAAAAGTCTGAATATTGATGACCTAGAAAAAATCTACACCGTAAAAGACATGGCAAGAGGTGAATCAGTGTTCATTGCAACTGGAGTAACAAGCGGAGAACTTGTGGATGGAGTTGAATTTAGTCATAACGTCTGTTCAACTAGTTCTTTAATAATTCTACCTAACAAGCTGATAAAGGTGCAAGTTATAAGTTAGATTAATTATTTTTCAATATATTATGTAAGAGTTAAAGGGAGTGTTAAAATGTTAGATTCATTTTCTCAAGAAAAACTAATTGTACAAGAAGTTCCTCAAGACCGACATAAAAAGAAGGCTGAACCCTTTTCAAAACCTTCTATCTATTGTTTCTTAAACCACTCTGCTGAACGGAGACAGTTTAGGCTGCTATGCCTGGCGGCTTTGTTGGAATAAGTTTTTCAACATTGCTAACAATAAAATTGATTGTATCGTCAGCTACCTTATCGAATTTATCATTTATCTCTTTTCCTATTTTTTCATTTTTAACATATTTGTGTAGAGCTAAAGCAGTTATAGCTGCACATGCTGCAATTAAGCCAGTTTTTGCTATAATGAGCATTGATAATCCTCCTGCAAATATAAATGTTAATCCAATAGCTAGGTTTATAATTTTACTTTGTATTGTTTGTTGTGCTGCCTGATTCTGATCTACTTTTTCTTTTTCAAGAGCGTTTGATATTGTTTTTGAGAAAATTTTTACCGCGATTGTTGCAATTGCGATCATAGCTAATCCTATGGCTATTTTTGCTAAGAGAAAAAATGATGGGAACACCATCGCAAAGAATAGTAAGCCAGCTCCTACAATTAGTAACTTATTTTTAGGTTGGATTTCATTTGATATAATAAACCTCCATTTCATAACTGCCGGAGTATACCTAATATAAAATACGGAGATAGTCAACATATTTTATGAAAGGGCACGTTAAAATTTTTTCATGTTGTTCTTCGCCGCCTCGTGGTTAAATTTGGAATTTTAGAAAGAGTTACGTATTATTTGAAATTCTTGTATACTGTTTTGAATCAGTTAAATAGATAATGAAGTGCGGGACGCAGTTTTAATTTTACAAGATGGTAAATGCTTTTGGGGAAAATCAGTAGGTAAAAAAGGCAAGTGCATAGGTGAGGTCTGTTTTACCACTGGTATGAACGGTTATCAGCATACTATAACTGATCCTTCTTTTGCTGATCAAATTATAACGTTCACTTTTCCTCATATTGGTAACATTGGAATAAACCATAAAGATAATGAAGGAGAGAAAATTTTTGCAAGTGGTGTGGTTATGCGTGAACTTTCTTCTATGTCCCACCCTTCTTCATATATCAGTTTAAATGATTGGTTAGAGAAAAATAACGTGGTTGGGATATCAGGAATTGATACTAGAGCTTTAACGAGACATTTGAGAAAACATGGATCTCAAAGTGGAATGATATGCCCGTCAAGCGAGACGCATGTGTTGGACAAATTGAAGGAATACAAATCTGTAAATGGGATAGAAATAACCAATAAAGTCAGCTTGCATAGTAATTTTAAAAGTGACCTTAATGCAAAATATAGGGTTGTAATCGTTGATTTTGGCGTAAAAATCAGTATAGTTTCACGCTTAATAGAACTTGGTTGTACAGTTGAATTAATCAGACCAAGCACAGGTTTTGCTCAAAAAGTGTTGAGTATGAATCCAGATGGTATAGTGCTTTCAAATGGTCCTGGTGATCCGCAAGAAATAGGAGAAAGTGTAGTTTCAGAGATAGACATTATTATAAAATCTAAAATACCAATTTTTGGCATATGCATGGGTCATCAATTACTTGCGATTACTTTGGGAGCAAAGACCATCAAGATGGATATTGGTCACCGAGGGAGTAACCATCCAGTTTATGATGTAATTAGTGGAAAAGTTGAGATCACTAGCCAAAATCATGGTTTTGTTGTTGATTCAGCTTCTCTTCCAAGTAATGTTGAAATTACTCACATTTCTCTATTTGATAATAGTGTAGAGGGAATAATGATGAAGGATTACTCAGTCTTTTCTGTGCAATATCATCCAGAAGAAGCGCCAGGTACGCATGATTCGCATTATTTATTTAGACGTTTTATTGGCAATATTGTGTTGTATAAAATGAAATCTGCATGATTTTAATCAGGGTAGGTTTTATTGCTTGATTTTTTAATTTTAGGCGTTTAGTATTAAATACAATAAAAGCTTGAGTTAAGGTACTAAAATAGCGTTCTCTTAACAAATTTTTGTGGAGGAGTGACCGAGTGGTTAAAGGTAACAGACTGTAAATCTGTCCGCATTGCGTACGTAGGTTCGAATCCTACCTCCTCCATTGTGCGGGTATAGCTCAATGGTAGAGCTCTAGCCTTCCAAGCTAGTGACGTGGGTTCGATTCCCACTATCCGCTCTTTTTTTTTGTTGTATTTTTATAAAATCAACATATTATTTATTGATGTATTTGTATTTTAGGTAGAAAAGTTTAAATTATGACAGCAGTAGTGGAAGCATTTGGAAAGCCGCATGTAAATATGGGAACAATAGGACATGTGGATCATGGGAAGACAACGTTAACAGCGGCGATAACAAAGCATTATGGAAATTTTGTAGCGTACGATCAGATAGATAAGGCGCCAGAAGAAAGGAAAAGGGGGATAACGATAGCAACAGCGCATGTTGAGTATCAGACGGAAAAAAGGCATTATGCACACGTTGATTGTCCTGGACATGCTGACTATGTAAAGAACATGATAGTAGGTGCAGCACAGATGGATGCGGCGATATTGGTAGTGTCGGGGGTTGATGGGCCAATGCCACAAACGAGAGAGCATATATTGCTAGCGAAGCAGGTAGGTGTTGGATATATCGTGGTGTATATAAATAAAGCTGATGTTGCTGATGCTGATATGATAGATTTGGTAGAAATGGAAGTGAGGGAATTGCTGAATAAATACGGATTTCCAGGGGATGAAGTGCCTGTGGTAGTGGGGTCTGCATTGAAAGCGCTGGAGGATGACAGTAGCGAATATGGAAAGAAATCAATAGATAAATTGATGGAAAAGTTAGATGAGTATGTGGCAGTTCCACCAAGGCCTGTGGATTTACCATTTTTATTGCCAATCGAGGATGTATTTTCGATATCGGGGCGAGGAACGGTGGTAACAGGAAGGATAGAGAAGGGAGAGATAAAGACGGGAGAAGAGATAGAGATAATAGGTCTGAAAGCGACGCAAAAGACGATATGCACAGGTGTAGAAATGTTTAAGAAGTTGCTGGATAAGGGGAGTGCAGGACTCAATGTAGGAATATTGTTAAGAGGAACAAAAAGAGAAGAAGTGGAGAGAGGGCAAGTATTAGCAAAACCGGGGACGATAACGCCGCATAGAAAGTTTAGGGCGGAGGTTTATATATTAAAGCAAGAGGAAGGAGGAAGGCATACACCATTTTTTGCGAATTACCAGCCACAGTTTTATTTAAGGACAACGGATGTAACTGGGAGCATAAAATTGCTAGATGGGAAGGAGATGGTAATGCCAGGAGATAATGTGAGTGTAGAAGTAGAATTGCAAGTACCGATAGCAATGGATAAGGGATTGCGTTTTGCGATAAGAGAAGGCGGTAGAACTGTTGGTTCTGGTGTTGTTTCTGAAATTTTGGAGTGAGAGTAGTAACTAAGATGAAGCAAGATATATATATTAACATTAAGGCTTTCGATTGTTCTTTATTGGAGGAGTGTGTTCGAAAATTTGTTGATGAATTAAAGCGGTCCAATGCAAAATTATCTGGTCCGATTGCGTTGCCAAGAAAAGATTCTAAATTTATTGTTAATAGATCTCCTCACGTTGATAAAAAATCTCGTGAACAGTTTGAAATGAGAACTTCTAGGCGTTTGATTGTTTTACATGATCTTACTCCTACTATGATGCAGATGCTTACAGGTTTATCTTTTTCTGCTGGCGTAGAAGTGGATTTAAAAGTCAAGGAAGTTAAGGTTTAGGAGAAGGAAATGAAGAGAATAAATTCACTGAGGAGAATTGGTTTATTAATGACGAATATTGGTCATACTGCTATATACTCTGACAATAGTCGCATGGCTGTAACTTTATTGCATCTCAGCGAAACTTATATTGTTGATATAAAAGGACAAGATAAATGTGGCTATAATTCAGTCATTTTAGGCACAGGAGATTTTAAAAATATAGCAAAACCTCAGTTGGAATATTTAAAGAAAAAGGGTATAAATAATAAATGTAAGTTATACGAAAGTAGATTAAATGACCTGTCGGGAATAGAATGTGGTAAAAAAATGGGAATCAATCATTTTGTGGTTGGTCAATATCTTGATATTACGGGTTATTCTATAGGTAAAGGATTTGCTGGTGTGATGAAGCGGCATAACTTCAGTGGGCTTAGGGCATCTCATGGTGTTTCTATTGCTCACAGATCACAAGGTTCCACTGGTCAATGTCAGGATCCTGGTAGAGTATTCAAAGGAAAGAAAATGGCTGGTCATTTAGGTAACAGCAGAATAACTGCACAAAATATGAAGATATTATCCATTGATCATGAAAATAGTATAATTGCTGTGAAGGGTAATAATGTTCCTGGGTTTAAAAATTCCTATGTTTTTGTAAGAGATGCAGTTAAAAAATCTTTACATAAAGATGTTCCTTTTCCGGTAGGTTTACTGTTAGATGTAAATGATGATGCTAGTAATTTGGTAAGTTAGTTATGGAATGTAATTTAGTTAATCTATCTAATAATAATGTAGGTACTGCTCAGCTCAATCCTTTGATATTTTCTGCTAAGCAAAAATTGAGTATTTTGCATGATATAGTGGGATGGCAATTAGCGAAGAGAAGAGCTGGTACTCATAAAACAAAAGGTATCAGTGATGTCTCTGGTACAACAGCTAAACCTTATGGTCAAAAACGTACCGGTAGGGCAAGACAAGGGAGCTTGCGATCTCCTCAATTTAGAGGTGGTGGGATTATTTTCGGCCCTGTTGTGAGGAGTCATACTTATTCTCTTAATAAGAAGGTACGCAAATTTGGTTTAAAAATTGCTTTATCTCTAAAGTATTTAAATAATCAAGTGATTATTCTGGATAATTTAAATATTGATGTGAAGAAAACGTCTGAAATGTGTAAATGTATTAAAAATTTTAAATTTTCTTCCTTTTTGATAGTTGGTGATTATGGAGATGATTTGTTGCGTGCTGTTAGAAACTTGCATTATGTAGACTTAATCAAACCTATTGGGTTAAATGTCTTTGATATATTGAATCACGAATGCGTGATGTTGACAAAGGATACTTTAAAGCATCTTGAAGGTAGATTGTTATGATCAAATATAATAATATAATAAAATCTCCTATAATTACAGAAAAGGCCTCTTTTTTGAGGGAGAAGTTTAATAAATATTCTTTGTATGTTTTTGTAAATGTAAATAAGCGTCAAATAAAGTTGGCAATAGAGTCTCTATTTGATGTTAAAATTTCTTCTATAAATGTTGTTAGAATTAAGCCTAAATATAGGCGTTTCAGGGGTGTGATTGGTTGTGAAAAACAGAAAAAGAAAGTTTATTTTTCTTTGATAGATGGTCAAAAATTAGATATAATGAGCGTTTAATATGGGTATGAAATTTTTTAATCCTGTTACTCCGTCTTCTCGTGGGACTGTCTTAGTAAGTAAAGTTGGTTTATCAAAAGATGAGCCAGAAAAGTCTCTTACATCCGGTAAAAAGTCCAGTGGTGGAAGAAATAATTATGGTAGAATTACAACTCGTCATAGGGGTGGTGGTCACAAAAAGAAGTATAGAGTTATAGATTTTAAGCGTAATAGAAGTGGTCAGGGTATAGTTGAAAAAATAGAGTATGATCCAAATAGAAGTGGGTTTTTAGCGTTAATATCATATAAGGAAGATGATATTAAGTCTTATATATTAGCTCCTCAAGGTATGAAGCCTGGTGATATTGTTACAGCTGGAAATGATGCTGATATTTTGCCAGGTAATTGTTTGCTACTCAAGTATATACCTGTTGGTTCTTTCGTTCATAATGTTGAGCTGAAGCCAGGTAATGGTGCTGCGATTGCTAGAGCTGCTGGTTGTTATGCGCAAATCGTTGGTCGTGATGGCCAATATGTTTTATTACGACTCAGGTCTGGTCAAATTAGGTTGATTTTATCTTCTTGCAAGGCTACTATTGGTGTAGTATCTAACCCTGACCATAAGAATAGAAAGCTTGGTAAAGCTGGAAGAAGTAGGTGGCTTGGAATTAGACCTACTGTGCGTGGGGTTGCAATGAATCCGGTTGACCATCCTCATGGAGGTGGGGAAGGAAAAACCTCTGGTGGTCGTCATCCTGTTACTCCTTGGGGTGTTGCAACAAAAGGAAAGAAAACTCGGAGGAAAAATAAATCTAGTGATAAGTATATAAAACAATTGAAAGGTTAGTTTATGAGTAGATCTGCGTGGAAGCCTCCTTTTTGTCATCCTTCTATATTAAAGTCAGTGAATAATGCTTTAAACAAGGGGTTTGTTAACATGGCTATAAAAGTTCATTCCAGGGCTTCTGTAATTCTTCCTAATTGTTTAGGTTTAAAGTTTGCTGTTTATAATGGTAAGGATTACATTCCTGTTAATGTTAATGATCAGAATATGATAGGTCATAAGTTTGGTGAATTTTCGCCCACTCGTAAATTTACTGGGCATAGTGGTGATAAAAAGGCGACAAGAAGGTAATTGATATGAAAAACAGAGATGTAATAGTTAAAGCTGGTTCTAGGGTTTTAAAATCAACTCCTCGTAAATTGAATTTGGTTGCTGGTTTAGTACGTAATAAAAAAGTTTCTTTTGCCACTGTGCAATTAAGATTTTGTGAAAAGAAAGCTGCGGGTCTTATAAGGAAGGTATTAAATTCTGCGATTGCTAATGCTCAATATAATTATGGATTGGATATCGATAATTTATATATAAAAGAAATTTCAATAGGTAAGTCTCTTACTTTGCGTAGGGTATGTCCAAAAGCTATGGGTAGAGCTAATAGAGTTAGTAAACGTTATAGTAATATAACTGTAAAATTGGGAGAAATTATATGATTCATAAAAATAGAAAATTAATAAGGAAAGTGCAAAAGTATGGGAAACGTTAATCCTAAAGGATTTAGGTTAAAAATAATTAATACTTGGTCATCTGTTTGGTATGCTGAGAAGGGTTATAAACAAGGGTTGCATCAAGATTTATCTATTCGCAGTTATATAAATGAATCTTTTAAGCATGCTGGTGTTTCTAAAGTAATTATAGAGCGTACAATCGATTTGGTGTCTGTAATAATACATTCTTCTAGACCTGGAGTGATAATAGGTAAGAAAGGCTCAGATATTGAGAAGATAAAGCAAAAAATAGCTGAAAAAGTAAAAAATAATGTGGAAGTGAATGTAGTAGGAGTTAAAAGGTCTGAAATAGATGCAGTTTTAATATCAAGCAGCATTGCACAACAGTTAGAAAAAAGGGTTTCATTTAGAAGAGCGATGAAAAAAGCTATTCAAAGTTGTTTGAGGATGGGTGCTAGAGGTATTAAAGTAAGTTGTTCTGGGCGCCTTGGCGGAGCTGAGATAGCTCGTACTGAATGGTATAAAGAAGGTCGTTTGCCTTTACACACTTTACGTGCTAATATAGATTATGCTTTTTGTGAAGCAAAAACTATATATGGTATTATAGGAGTTAAGGTTTGGGTTTATATTGGTAATTAAGGTATATTGAGATGTTTGTTCCCAAAAAGAGTAAATATAAGAAGGTATTTAAGGGGCGAATTAAGGGTAATACAAAAGGTGGTAGCACATTATCTTTTGGAGATTATGGCTTAAAAGCTGTAGAAGCAGGTAGGATTCAGTCTAAGCATATTGAAACTGCAAGGCGTGTAATATCTAGAACATTAAAACGCTCTGGTAAAGTGTGGATAAGAATTTTTCCTGATACCCCTGTTAGTAAAAAGCCGGCAGATGTACGTATGGGTAAGGGAAAAAGTAGTGTTGAATTTTGGGTGTTTAAAGCTAAGCCCGGTAGAATGTTGTTTGAGATTAGCAGTGATGTTCCCATGCATTTAGCAAGATTGGCGCTTGAAAAGGCAACCGCTAAGCTTCCTATGAAGTGTAAATTTGTATCTAATCATAATTAAATGGAGTTGCAATGGATATAGCTGACATTGAATCGAGGTCTTCACAAGAATTGCATGAAATTCTTGTAAATTTGAGAAAAGAGTTTGTTAATTTGGTTTTTCAAAAGAAGTTGGGGCAGTGCAACAATATTTCGCGTTTTAGCTTAATAAGAAAGAGCATAGCTCGTATTCTAACTACATTAAATAAAAGAAGAAGAGAGGAAAAGAATGCCTAAAAAGGTTTTTTGTGGTACTGTAACTAAGGCTAAGTGTGATAAGACTGTAAAGGTTTCGGTATTACAAGTGTATAAGGATCAGCTGTATAAAAAGGTTATAAAAAAATACAAGAAGTATACAGCACATGATGAGAATAATAGTTGTAAAGAAGGGGACAAGGTTTTAATACAAGAACACAAGCCTATTTCTACTACTAAAAAATGGGTTGTTGTTAATAGCTCACATTGAATAGGATATTTATATGATTCAAAAAAATACATTGTTGGAAGTAGCTGATAATTCTGGTGCGCGTGCAGTGCTTTGTATTGGTTTATTGGGTGGTAGAAAGTCTGCATCTATAGGTGACACAGTTATTGTATCTACTAAATCTATTACTCCAAGAGGGAAGGTTGAGAAGGGAAAAGTATATAGAGCAGTTGTGGTGAGGGTGAAAAGCCCTATTAGAAAATCTGATGGTTCTGTAATTCGTTTTTCTAGCAATGCTGTAGTTTTGATTAACGATCAAGGTGAACCACTTGGCACTCGGGTATTTGGTCCGGTAAAAAAGTTATCATCTGGTTCTTTTATGAAGATAATGTCATTAGCTGTTGAGGTTTTATAATGAGTGCTAAAATAAAAAGTAGTGACGACGTTATAGTTTTAACTGGTAGAGATAAGGGAAAAATTGGTAAAGTGATTAAAGTTGTGGCATGTGATGCTAAAAAGAAAGTAATTGTTTCTGGGGTAAATGTACATAAGAGACACACTAAACCAAAAGCTGGTAGTAGTGGTGGTATATTAAATAAAGAGTTAGCTATTGATATATCCAACGTTGCAACATTAGACCCTAAATATAAAACTCCAACTAGAGTGGGGTTTAAGGTTATAGACGGTAGAAAAGTGCGTTTTGCAAAAGTTTCTGGAGAAGTGATAGATTAGGTTGATATGTTTAAAGAATTGTATAAAGATAGCATAGTAAAGTCCTTAAAGGATAAGTTTAATTACGGCAATATCATGCAAGTGCCTAAACTTGTCAAGGTGTGTATCAATATGGGCGTTGGAGATGCTGCTACAGATAGTAAAGCAATAAATGAACCACTTGATAGCCTATATTTGATTGCTGGGCAGAAGCCTTTATCAACTTTTGCAAAAAAATCTATTTCTGGCTTCAAGATCAGAAAAGGTGCTACAGTAGGTTGCAAAGTAACTTTGCGTAGAGATAAAATGTATGAGTTTTTAGAAAGATTGATATATATTGCTTTGCCAAGGGAAAAAGATTTTAGAGGATTTAGTGTGAAGCAATTTGACGGTAATGGTAATTTTTCCTTTGGTATAAAGGAACATATCTCGTTTTTAGAAATAGACTATGATAAAATAAGTAAAATTAGAGGTATGGATATTAATATTATAACAAGTGCAGTTAGTGATAAGGAAGCAAAGGAATTATTACTGGCTCTTAAATTTCCTTTTTTTGATTAATTGAGAGGAGAAATATATGGCAAAAAAATCTATGATAGAAAGAAATCTTCGCAGAATAAAGCTGTGCGATCAATATAAAGAAAAAAGAGAGAAATTGAAATCTATAATAAATAATAAGAATTTGTCTATTGTAGAAAGGTTTACAGCTCAAAATAAATTAATTAAAAAATTGCCTAGAAATTCTTCTAAAACCAAAATTAGAAATAGGTGTGCTTTAACTGGGAGACCAAGAGGAGTATATAGAAAATTTGGTTTATGTAGAATTGTTTTGCGTGATTTATGTTCTTTTGGGCAAGTTCCAGGAGTTACAAAGTCTAGTTGGTAAATATAATATAAGGAGTATATTGTGGCGTTATCTGATAGTATTGGTGATTTTTTAACAAGGATACGTAATGCTCAATTGGCAATGCATAGAACAACAAGAGTGTTGTTTTCTAAAGTGAATTCTTCTATACTGAAGATTTTAAAAGATGAAGGGTATATCCTTGATTATGAAAAGCAAGTTGTAGATAATTTACCTTCTTTCATTGTAAAATTGAAGTATTATGAGAAGTCACCTGTAATTAGTGACATAGTTAGGGTGTCAAAGCCTGGTTGTCGTTGTTATTCTAAGTATAAGGACATTTCTAAAGCATATAATGGTCTTGGTATTTTTATTATATCGACACCCAAAGGAGTGATGACTGATTATAATGCACATAAGTTAAAGGTTGGTGGAGAAGTTTTGTGTCGTGTGTTTTAAATAATAGGAGAAATTCATGTCTCGTATAGGTGCTGCTCCTATCAATATTCCTGCTGGTATTTCAGTTGAATATAATAATGGTAGGATGTTAATAAAGAGTGCTAAGGCTGAAAAAGAGCTTAGCTTAATCAGTGATGTTGTGTGCCGGATTGTTGATAATCAGCTACTCCTTTCTGTGGATCAAGATAAAGATGATTATGATGAAATAAAGCCTATGTGGGGCACTTATAGGAGTAATATTAATAATATTATTAACGGCATGGTTGATGGTTTTTCTGTTAATCTTGAGATTAATGGTGTTGGATATAAGGCAGAGTGTGATGGTAAGTATTTGACTTTGTATCTTGGTTATAGCCATAATGTTAAATATAAAGTTCCTAAAGATGTTGAGATTAAGTGCATAAAGCCAACTCACTTAGTAGTTAGTGGTATGGATAAGCAAAAAGTCTATATGGTGGCATCTGATATATGCAGGATTAGGAAGTACGATCCTTATAAAGGTAAGGGTATTGTAATAAAGGGTAAATTTATGTTGCGTAAAGTTGTAAGTAAAAAGAAGTAATTAAGATGAGAAGGTTATATAATTTTTTAAGTAACTATGAAAAAAGGAAGTTGCGTAATAGAGCGAAGCTTGACAAGAGCGCTGAACGTTTGCGTATATCCATATTTAAATCTAATAGGCATTTTTATGTCCAGTTAATTAATGATGTAAAAGGAGTAACTCTCACTTCAGCTTCTACTTTGGATGCTAAAATTAAGGATGTATGTAAAGGAAAAGTCAATGCTGAAACTATAAAACAGGTTTCTTCTTTAATGATTGAGCGCTTATCTGGTCTGAAATTAGAACAAAAGCTAGTATTTGATCGTGGAGCGTATAAATATACAGGATTAGTTTCTCAATTTGCTGAGGCTTTAAGAAGTTCTGGATTTGAGTTTTAGAAGGTTTTGAATATGGCTATAAAGAATTTACAAAATAATAATGATTTATCAGAGCTTTTAGTTTCGGTACGAAGAGTAACAACGGTTACCAAAGGTGGCAGAAGATTTTCATTTTCAATTTTGGTTGTTGTTGGTGATGGGAAGGGTAGGGTAGGATGTGGAATAGGTAAGCACGCAGAAGTTGCTGAAGCAAGAGTCAAAGCTGTAAATGCTGCAAAGAAATCGATGATTAGAGTGTACTTGCGTGAAGGTAGAACTTTGCATCATGATATTAAAGCTAAATTTTGTTCTGGTGAGATAGTTTTAAGAACCGCAAGAGCCGGAACAGGTATTATTGCTGGTGGAGCGATTAGATCAGTTTTTGAGGTGTTAGGTATAAAGGATGTGGTAGCTAAATCCACTAGATCAAATAATCCTCATAATGTTATATGTGCGGTATTTAAGGCTTTTGATAGTATGTTATCTCCTCGTCAGGTAGCAAGCAAAAGAGGCAAAAAGATTAGCGAGATAGTTGGAAACAGGTAAAGTATGAATAATGCTGTAAAATTAAACTCTATATTTACTAAGTTATCTAAGAAAAAGAAGCCTAAGTTGCTGGGTAGAGGTATCGGTTGTGGTAAAGGTAAAACATCCGGTAGAGGGCATAAAGGGCAAAAGGCTAGAAGTGGAGTTTCCATAAATGGTTTTGAGGGTGGACAACAGTCTATATATACTCGTTTGCCTAAAAGAGGTTTTAAGCCTATACGTAGGAACATATATTCTATAATTAATGTTGGCGATATACAGCGCTTAATGGAAGCTAAAAAAATAGTGAAAGACTCTGTTATAGATAAGGAGAGGCTGTATAGATTAGGTTTTATAAAGTCTATTAAGGATAAAATTAAACTTCTTAATAAAGGTAAGTTGAGCGAAAAATTTGTGTTTCATGTTGATTTTGCGTCAGAAGCTGCAAAAAAATCTGTAGCTTCAGTTGGTGGTAGTGTGGAAATACTATCGTAAATCATGGGGAATAAATCCGCATTTAATAGCTTGGATCCTACGTTGTTATATAAAGGCGATTTATTAAAACGTATATTTTTTACGCTAATAGCTTTAATTTGCTATCGCTTGGGTACTTATGTGCCTATTCCTGGAATTAATCTTGATGTAATTAATGATATATTTCCCAAAGAGGGCTCAGGTGTTTTTGGAGTATTTAATTTATTTTCTGGTGGTGCATTGGCTAGAATGACAATTCTAGCATTGAACGTTATGCCATATATAATGGCTTCTATCATTATTCAGTTGCTTTCTTCTGCGATTAAAGGAATGAAGGAAGTTAAGAATGATGGAGAGTCAGGCCGTAGAAAGATGAATTCTTATATACGCTACCTGACCATAGTAATTTGTGTATTTCAATCAATTCCAATTTTGGTTGGATTGGAAGGGATGAATAGGGAAGGGGTATTGGTTGTAATCGAACCTGGTGTTATGTTTCGTACAATAGGTGTTTTCAGCCTTTTAGGTGGAACTATGCTTTTAATATGGCTTGGTGAACGAATCAGTGCTAGCGGTATAGGCAATGGTATCTCATTAATCATTTTCACGGGCATAATATCAGAGTTACACAGCGCTTTGTCATCTCTGTTAACGTTAAATAAAAACGGTAGCGTATCGTTATTTATTATCCTTTTTGTTTTGGTATTGTTTTTTTTGCTGCTAGTCTTAGTCATTTTTGTAGAGTCTTCTTATAGAAAAGTTATTGTTCAACATCCTAAAAAGCAATTTAAAAGATTACATAATGACGATTTTACTTATATTCCATTGAAGATTAATTTATCTGGTGTAGTACCAACCATTTTTGCTAATGCAATTTTATTGACACCTATTTCAATTGCAAATTTCTATAAGGGGCACGCTTTTTCTGATTTTATTTTAAATTACTTTATGGCAAATAAAGTAGTATATATTGTAGCCTATTTGGTGCTGATAGTATTTTTTAATTTTTTCTATACCAATTTTATATTTAATCCAGAGGAAAACGCAGATTTTCTTAAAAAAAATGGTGGTTTTATACCTGGTAGAAGGCCTGGGAAACATACTTCTGATTACCTTCAAGATATAGTTTTTAAGTTGACATTCATTGGCTCTGCGTATTTGGTAGTCATATGTACTGTACCTGAAGTTATGAGATATTATTATGATATACCATTTATTTTTGGTGGGACGAGTCTACTGATTATAGTGAACGTTATTACTGATACTATTATGCAAATACAATCTTATATTTTTTCGAATAGGTACGATAGCTGGATAAAGAAATATGAGTCTAAAACGAGGAAAGTAAGATGATCATTACGATTTTTGGTCCTCCAGGTTCTGGTAAAGGTACTCAGTCAAGCTTGTTAATAGCAAAATATAATTTAAAATTAATTTCAGTGGGGGATTTATTAAGGAATATTATATCTGATGGCAGTGAGTTAGGTAAAAAAATAAAGGGTACCGTGGAATCTGGTAATTTAATTCAAGATGAAATTATATGTGGATTATTGCATGACCAGCTTGCATTAATGGATGATAATTGCTTATTAGATGGTTTTCCGAGAAATTTAAACCAGGCTCATTTTTTGACTCAAGTTTTGCAAGAAAAATATAATAGGGATGTTGATATTGTAATTGAACTGCAGCTTGACGATAATATTGCAATCGATAGATTAAAAAATCGTCTCGCGTGTTTGGACTGTAAAAGCATATATAGTGTATCTTCTTTTAAGAGTACTACTTGTGCTAAATGTAAAAGTACGAGGTTAGAGAAAAGAATTGATGATGCTGATATGTCTGCAATTAATAAGAGAATAAGTGAATATCACCTTCAAATGAAAGGTTTACGCGAGTATTATAAAGGCAAATTATTAACAATTGACGCTAATTTGAGTGTTGATGAGGTAACGCAAGAGATTGAAAGTAAAATTTCTTGTAATTTGGTTTGACTCTGAGTTGTTTTATGGTATAAATTAAGAGTTGTTATTAATAAAGTATCGAGGTACCAGTGGCACGTATTGCAGGCATAAATATTCCAGTGAGGAAATGTGTTCCTTTTGCATTAACTTATATATATGGTATAGGTATTGCTACTGCGAATGTAATTTGTCACGCTTGTGAAGTTGATAAGCGCAAACGTGTTTCAGAATTACGAGATGAAGATATAGAAAAGATCAGCAGTTTCATTAGACAAAATTATGTTATAGAAGGTGAGCTCAGAAAAGAAGTGGCTATGAACATAAAATCTTTAGTGGAAATGGGATGCTATAGAGGAGTGAGACATAGAAAAGGTTTACCTGTGAGAGGGCAAACGACTCATACTAATGCTAAGACTCGTAAAGGTAGATCTCGGTTGCCTATTGCTGGGAAAAAATAAAATTTATTATTATTGTGAGTTTTAATGAAAAAAGTCAAAACGGTTGGTAAGAGTACAAAGGAGTTTATTACTGGTGTTGTTCATATTCGTGCAACTTTTAATAATACTTTTGTAAATGTAACTGATGTTCATGGTAATACGCTATGTCAAACTTCTGTGGGTGCATGTGGTTTTTCAGGTTCGAGAAAATCCACACCTTATGCTGCAGGTAAGGCTGCGGAGGCTGCTGCGAAGAATGCAATGGAGAGATTTGGTATGAAGGTTGTCTCTGTAATAATTCGTGGTCCTGGCTTTGGTACCGAAGCTGCGGTTAAAGCACTTCAGAGCTGTGGGTTGACTGTGACTTCAATTGCAGATAAAACCGCAATTCCTCATAATGGGTGCAGGTTAAGAAAAAAAAGAAGAGTATAGGATATTTGAAAAGGTTGTTTTATGTATTATAATAATAATGTTTCTCTCTGTAGCAATTTAGATAAATTGATTAAACCTAGTTCAGTTAAGGTAATATCAGATGATTCAAGTGAAAAAGGTGATATAGTCCTAGAACCGTTGGAAAGTGGTTTTGCTTTAACATTAGGTAATGCATTAAGACGTGTAATGTTATCTTCTCTTAAAGGTAGTGCTGTTTATGGAATAAAAATTGAAGGTATAACTCATGAGTTTACTTCAATTCAAGGGGTAAGAGAAGACGTAACTGATATAGTATTAAATATGGGCATGTTGAGTTGTAAATTAAATGGTGCTTCTAATAAATGCTTAAATTTAAACGCTAAAGGGCCTTGCCAGGTATTAGCTGGGATGATAGAAACTGATGATCAATGCTCTATTGTTAATAAAGATTTGTTAATATGTACGCTGGGGCAAAATGTAGAGCTTAACATGACCATATATGTGGCTAGCGGAAAAGGTTATCTTCCTGTAACTAAGTATAAAGAAAATGAACTTTTGAAGCTTATGAGTGAACAGGATTTAATTGGTTTTATTCCAGTTAATGCTTTGTATAGCCCTGTCAACAGGGTTTCGTACAGGGTAGAGAATAGTCGTGTTGGCCAAGTGACTGATAAGGATAAGCTGATATTGTCAATTGAAACTGATGGTACAATCTCTCCAAGTCAAGCTGTTGACTCTGCTGCAAGAATATTACAGGAGCAACTTCAGCCCTTTATTAGTTCTGATGTAAGTTATAAAAAATCGCAGGTTTCTTCGTCTAGTGGTGCTAAAGATTTGGGTTATGACCCTGTCTTATTGCGTAAGGTAGATGAAATGGAATTATCTGTCAGGTCTCATAACTGTCTGAAAAACGAAAACATTACTTATATAGGTGATCTTGTGCAAAAGACAGAAGGTGAAATGTTAAGAACTGCTAATTTTGGCAGGAAGTCTTTGAATGAGATTAAGGCAGTTTTGGCTAATTTTGGCTTGTCTTTGGGTATGAATGTGCTAAACTGGCCGCCTAAGGATATAGATGAGTTGGCTAAACAACATACTGATGAAGATTAGGTGATATATGAAACATGGAATAAAAAAACGTAAACTATCTCGTTGCACTGAACATAGATTATCGACGTTAAAGAATCTATCTATCTCATTAATTAACCATGAGCAGATTGTAACTACTTTACCAAAAGCTAAGGAACTTCGTCGATATGTCGAAAAGTTTATTACAATTGCTAAGAATAAGAATACTTTACATGGTAGAAGACTTTTGCTTTCACGCCTTCATAATAGTAAGTTAGCAGTTGATAAGTTATTAAACGTCTTAGCCAGCCGTTATCAAGATCGTAAAGGTGGGTATTCTAGAATAATAAAATTTAGCACTCGAAAGGGTGATTGCGCTTCAATGGCAGTGATAGAACTGGTTAATAGGGATATTGCAGCAAGAGGTAAGGTTTATAGTAAAAATAGAGAAGGAGGCAAAGTAGTTACACAAAGTTAATTGTTATCATAATTGTTCTTCTTATGGTAAGTAGGTTACGCTACTTTGTAGGTTACTTTGGCGAATTGTTAGTTTTGGCATATTTAAAGCTGAAATGGTATAATATTATAAAACGCCGTTACCGTTGTAAGTTCGGTGAAATTGACTTAATTGTATCTAAAAAAAAGGAGCTGATTTTTATAGAAGTTAAAACAAGTTTACTTGGAAAAGAAATACCGATATCTCATCTTCAATGTCAGTCTATTATAAATTCTTCTAAGTATTTCTTAAGTACAAACCTTAGTTTTTTAGATTATTCAGTCAGATATGATTTATGTTTTCTTTCCTTAAAGAGAGGACCTGTTTATATAAAAAATGCTTGGATTGAAGAATGGAAGATTTGTAGCTGAATTAATTTAGATTTACTGGATTTAATATGAAAAAGACCCAATACAATAATTTAGTTTCATCTTACGCTAGAGTGCTGTTTCATGTCTCAGGAAGCAGGTTAGGTATTATAAGGAAAGAAGTAGAATTTTTATTGGCTTTTTTTAAGGATCAACGTGATGTTTTTGTGTACCTATCTCATCCTATGATTTCTTTTGCACACAAAAAAGAAGTGATGCTTTCTATAAATGAGCACTTGAGTGAAAATTTAGTAAAATTTATTATGGTTATATTTGCAAACAAACGCTCTAGTTTATTGATCCTTATATTAGAAAAATTCTTAAGTCTTGCAAAAGAAAATGAAAATGAATTCGAAATTACTATAAAGTCAGCAGAAGCTTTAAAGGAATCTGATATAAAAATAATTACTGAATCTTTGAGCTTTCTTGGTAAAATAATAAAAGTAAGCAATGTGGTTGACCCTTCTATACTAGGTGGCTTCGTAGTTAGGTATGGTTTTAATTTGATCGATGCTTCGCTAAAAAGTTACTTAGATAGGTTAGTTGACTTAAGTAAAATGGAAATATTAAAAGTAAGGAATTTTGTATGAAGAACAGTATGAATGTTTCTGAGATAGCAAGTGTAATAAGGGAAAAAGTTGAGACGTTTGATAATCCTATAAAGCGGGAAAATATAGGTGAAGTAATTTCAGTAACAGATGGTATCGCATTGGTTTATGGGCTGGAAAAAGCAAAATTCGGTGAAAAGGTATTTTTTGCAAGCGGTGTAGAAGGAATAGTTCTTGATTTAGATCATGATACGGCTGGAATAGTTGTGCTTGGTAATGACCGTGATGTGAAAGAAGGGGACGTTGTAAAATGTAGTGGTGATGTTGTGCAGGTGCCTATAGGGCATGAATTGTTAGGGAGAGTTGTAAATGCGTTGGGCCATCCTATAGACGACGGTGGGGAAATTAGAGCCAAAAACAGAATGGATATAGAATCTAAAGCGCCAGGCATTATTGATCGTAAGTCTGTGCATGAGCCACTGCAAACAGGAATTAAAATTATAGATTTGCTAATTCCAATAGGTAGAGGGCAGCGTGAATTAATTATTGGCGATAGACAAATTGGTAAAACTACTATTGCGCTTGATACTATTATCAATCAGAAGAAGATTAACGATGAGGTAAACGAAAATCAAAAAATTTACTGTGTTTATGTTGCTATTGGACAAAAAATTTCAACAGTAGCAAAAGTGGTAAATAAGCTGAAAGAAAGCGGAGCATTAGAGTATACAACTGTAGTTGTGGCTAGTGCATCTGACTGCGCGCCTATGCAATTTTTAGCACCTTATGCTGGTTGCACTATTGGGGAATTTTTCCGTGACAATGGAATGCATTGTTTGATTATATATGATGATTTATCTAAGCATGCTGTGGCATATAGGCAGATGTCTTTATTGCTCAGACGTCCTCCTGGTCGTGAAGCTTACCCTGGAGATATATTCTATGTACATTCTCGCTTGCTTGAAAGAGCTGCTAAAATGTCTGATAAAAAAGGGCAGGGGTCTTTAACTGCTTTGCCGATTGTCGAAACTCAAGCTGGTGATGTATCTGCATATGTGCCAACAAATGTTATTTCAATTACCGATGGGCAGATCTTTCTTGAGTCTGAATTATTTTATAAAGGATTTCGACCTGCAGTAAATATAGGTTTGTCAGTTTCACGGGTTGGTTCTGCTGCACAACTAAAGTCTGTGAAGAAAGTTGCTAGTTCTATAAAGCTAAGCTTAGCTCAGTATAGAGAATTAGAAGATTTTGCAAAATTTGGTTCTGATCTTGATGCTAGTGTTCAATTATCCTTGAATAAGGGTAAATATCTTGTCGAGTTATTAAAGCAAAAACAACATTTACCTATGTCAATAGAAGAGCAAGTAGTGCTGATGTATATTTTTTCTAACCTATATAATCAGTTAAGTAAAATACAAATAAGTTACATTAATAAATTTGAACATGATCTTATTAATTATTTTCATACTGTACACCCTGGGGTTTTAAAAAAGTTGTCAAATGACATGAGTGATGATATAAAAGGTGATATTTTTAACATTGTGAGTAATTTCGTTACTCAATTTAATTGCGTTTAGGTGGTGATTATGGCTTCGTCCATTATTAATAAATTTCCTATGACGAGGGAAGGTTTTGAGAATATGCAAGCCGAACTTGAAAAATTGAAGGAAGAAAAACCTTCTGTGATACAGGCTATTTCTGATGCTCGTGATCAAGGTGATTTGTCTGAAAATGCAGAGTATCATGCAGCACGGGAAAGGTTAGGTTTTATTGAAGGCCGTATAATGGAGATAGAAAGTAAGCTCTCACATGCGGAAGTAATAGAAGTAAAAAATTTGTCTGGTGATTCAGTAATGTTTGGTGCAACTGTGACATTAAGCATGTTAAGTGATAATAACGGTGAAGTGGAATATGTTTATAAGGTTGTAGGCGAATATGAAGCTGATGTTTCAAAGCAGTTAATATCTACTAGTTCACCACTCGGGAGTGCCTTAATCGGCAAAAAAGTCGGTGAGTATGTGGAAGTGACAGTGCCAAATGGAGAGAAATTGTATAAAATAGTTAAGATTGAATTTAAGTAAATTATTATGGTACAGGCCACTTATGCTTCAATGAGTCTACCCGGTATTTCTTCTGTGGAAGATGTATTAGAGGATGCTCGTTCCGGTAAATTATTCATTTTAGTTGATGATGAAAGTAGAGAGAATGAAGGTGATTTGGTTGTCTTAGCTGAAAAAGTAAAACCAGAACATATGGCTTTTATGGTTAGGTACGGTACAGGGGTTGTGTGCTTAGCAATGACTAAATTTCACATGAAGAGGTTGGGCCTTAATTTCATGGAAAAGAAAAATATTGGTGAAAATCATACCGCATTTACTACATCAATTGATGCACGTTATGGCATTACAACCGGTGTTTCAGCAGAGGATAGAACGAAAACTATACATGCTGCTATCAACAAGGATGGCACTCAGGATGACATCATAACTCCAGGTCATGTTTTTCCTGTAATTGCACATAAAGGTGGGGTGGCACAACGTGCTGGTCATACTGAAGCGAGTGTTGAAATGGCGAAGTTAGTAGGGTTTGATCATTCAGCAGTTATTTGTGAATTAGTGAATGATGATGGCTCTATGATGCGCTTACCTCAGTTACTTAAATTTGCTGAACAACATAAAATTAAGTTAACTACCATCGACAAACTTATCAGTTACGTTAAAAAATTAAACTAGCGTTTATAAATTTGTATAATTTAAGTGTTAAAATATAGAATTCCTATAAATTATACAAGCACAGAATTTCCATGTTTAGAATTGCTAAGTTTTTGACCTTATTGTTCTTTTTTGCATATTATAATAATGCTTACTCTATTAACATTATTAGAGATAGTGAAGTGGAAGCAATAGTGAAAGAGCTAGCGCAACCTTTATTTTTCGCTGCAAACATTGATAGTGACCGAATGAAAGTTTTTATAATTAATGATAATTCGATTAATGCTTTTGTAATTAACAACAACAGTATCTTCATTCATTTAGGACTTTTACAATACTCGGCTAAACCTTATGTACTGCTTGGTATATTAGCACATGAGATTGCTCACATATCTGCTGGTCATATATTGCAAATGAGTAGTGCTATGGGTTATTTTCAATCGATAGCAATGATTAGTTATATGGTAGGATTAGTTTCTAGTATTATCATTAACCCTCAGGTTGCTGGTGCAATTTTGCTTAGTGGTGTAGCACTCAGTTCAGGGCTATTTTTTAACTATTCTCAAGAGCAAGAAAGTGTAGCAGATAGCTATGCTTTAAGGTACCTTGATGAATCTGGCTATGATAATTCAGGTATGAAAGAGATTTTTGATTATTTTAAAAGTATTGAGCATGAGAACACCGAGGAATATTTCCGCACTCACCCACTTAGTGAGAAACGCATATTTGCTGTACAAAATTATAAGGTCAAAAACAACGTAAAACCAATTTTTGCGGATAAGTTACTAAAGTTTGAGCGTGTGGTTGCAAAGCTAGACTCTTTCTTTGCTCCTATTCATGTGTTATCTAATAAATATGAAAATAATTCTGAGTATGTAAATGCTATAGTTTGCTATAGGCAAGGAAAGATAGAAGAGGCTATTGCTAAAGTTAATTCATTGATTCAAGAGTCACGCAATGACCCATACCTATATGAATTAAAAGCAGAAATGCTATACAAGGCCGGAAATTTAAGTGAAGCAATAAAAATGTATGAGGAATCGCTTAGGTATTTATCTGAGAAAAACAGTTATTTAGTGAAACTTGCATTATCTCATACTTTATTATTACACGGTGATGCAAAAAAGGCGATTTTTTACCTGGAGCAGATTTTGAATGTAGAACCAAATAACGCTTTTGTCTGGAAATATTTAAGCATTGCATATAAATGTGAAGCTGATACGGCAATGCATTATTTTGCCTTGACAAAAAAGGCTTGTATTGAAGGTGATTTAAAGCAATTTACAAAATATGCTGAGCTAGCTGTTAAAACTCTACCAAAAGATAGTCCTTATTTGTTGCAAGTTGAAGATATGAAGCAATTTAATGGATAACAAAAAAGCATTTCTGCACTTTTATGGGTTATTTTCCACACTTTTCCAACATAGCTTTTGCTTCATTACTTACGTTGGGCATAATTTTCGTTATGATAGTTTTAGCGCCAAAAAATACACCACAGAACATGCCTAGAGCAAAGAGGGCTGGCCACGGCATCCTGCCAAATATTGCAAGCAAAGCTGCACCAATTATTACTACCGTCATAAGTGGACCGCCTATTCCCCAAACGTAACCAATAATATTGCATATTACTTTAGTTGTGTCATCCATATCAGGATCAGTGGTAGCTGCATAACCTGAGAAAGAGAAAAGTAATACTACACAAAAAACACTAAAAAATCTTTTTATTATAGAGCTCATTTTCTTGCCTTTAAATAACAAATTAACGCAAACCTACACATATTTTTATTTTAAAATAAAAATTATAATTTGTCTATACATAAGTGTTGCTACATAAATAACCCACCATTAATGTTAAGCACATGCCCTGTTATATATTTTGCTTCATCACTTGCTAAAAATAATACCCCTGCTGCTATTTCTTCCCCTGTTCCCATTCTTTTCATTGGAATATTATCTAATATTTTTCCCTTTTGTCCTTCATTTAAAACTTCAGTCATTTTAGTATCTATAAACCCAGGAGCAATACAATTTACTGTTATATTACGACTTGCAACTTCTTTTGCTATAGATTTGCTCATAGCTATTATTCCAGCTTTAGACGCTGCATAATTTGCTTGCCCGGCGTTTCCTGTCAGCCCTATTATTGAGGAAATATTTATAATTCTTCCCCAATTATTCTTAATTAGTCTCTTACATGCTTCTCTACTCAGCTTAAATGTAGAGCTCAAGTTAATATCAATTACTTTTTGCCATGCTTCATCTGTCATTCTCAATAATAAACTGTCTCGCGTAATGCCCGCATTGCATATAAGCCCGTCAAAGCCTTCCATCAACTCACTTGCTCTATTTACTAGTTGATTTACTTCCTCAGCATTTGATAAGTCACAAGGGAGTATGTGCATATTTTTTTCATATTGTTTAGCAACTTCTTCGAGCACTTCTTTTTTTGTGCCAGAAATACATAAAGTTGCTCCGGCTTTGTGCATAATTTTTACAATTGCTTGCCCTATTCCGCCTGATGCGCCAGTGATCAGGAACTTTCTACTTTCCAATCTAAACATAATAACTTTATATTATCTTAATTCATAACAGAATATCGACTGGTTGGCAATAGATTTCTTACATAATATAATACCAATTCCTAAAAATAAATAGAGGAATAAAGAAAAATTTCTAAAATAGAATAATTTAAGAATTAGTGGGGAGTTATGGCAGGAAAAAGTAAAGCAATAGGAGAAGAATTATATAATAAGTGTAACCTGGAATTAAAGAAGCACGGCATAAGAGGAGAGATAGGAAGAAGATTACAGGCAATAATATCTGCAAAAGAATATGGAATAACAAAAGTTGCTCAAATATACCGAATTACTAGAACTACATTGATGAAGTGGATTACAAGATTTAAGGAAGGAGGAGTCAATGCGTTTAAAATACAACCAGGACGTGGAGTAAAGCCGAAGTTGAGCTACAAGCAGCAAGAAGAAATTAAAAATGTCATAGCAGAAGAAGGAGCCAACCTAACGGCTAAGAAATTAAAAATCATAATTGAGAAAATGTTTTCTATTGAGGTAAGTAAGTCTACAGCACATAGACTGATGCAAAAGTTAGGTTTTTCGTATATTACTCCAAGGCCTGTGCACAATAAACAGGATAAAAATAAACAAGAAGAGTTTAAAAAAAAATCTTAATGAAACTATTGTCACGTATCCCGAAAAAGAGCTATTTTTCTTCGATGAGTCGCGGTTTGGCACACATTCAAAGATTGGACACGGGTGGTTTAAAAAAGGCATTAGGACACAGGTTAAGGTAAAATTAGGTAGGCAAAACTTTTATCTCTATAGTGCAGTTAATCCTAGAAATCGAGAGAGTTCTAGCTTATTCGTACCAAACGTCAATACTGATTGTATGAATATATTCCTTGAGCAGATGTCACAATATTTAGGAACAAGGGAGGCATTTCTTGTTGTGGATTGTGCAGGATGGCATAGATCCAAAGGTTTAAAAATACCACAAAATATTACCTTAATCTATTTACCTCCATATTCACCAGAGTTAAATCCAGTAGAGCGTTTATGGCAATATTTGAAAGACAATCTCATTAAAAATAGAATATATGACTCTGTTAGTTTATTGGAGGATACTGTATGTGCATTCATTCGTAATATTACGGAAAGTTCGATCAAAACCATTTGTTCTGTGAGTTATTTGCCTACTTATTTATGAGATTTGGTATTACTACTTTTTCATAGCCATTTTCAGCTGCTATAAGTAATAAATTGCACTTGAGTATTATAAACGTGTAATTTATATCAAATTCGCTTTTTTTCCACTCATCATATATAAGTTGATTTTCCTGCTGCAGCTTATCTTTAATTCTATCAATTAAATTTTCCTTACTCAGATCTGGACTACTGTTGACTTCTTGTAGTATTAACCTTAATGTCATTTCCTTCTCCAAGATATAAAATTTTATTATGGCATATGAAGTGGATTATGTCAATGAAGAACTAAGAAACTGGTTCTTCTTTTTTTCTATAGCTTTAGGTTTACCTACAATTTGAAAAACAACAAATTCGTCATTCCGCCGCAGTATCTCTAGATCCCGCTAACACGTAGCGGGATGACGAGTTACTTAACGTCATACCGTGATTTATTCACGGTATCTCAACCGCTAACAAAGCGGGATGACAGCAATCCTACGTCATACCGCCGCGGTATCTCTAGATCCCGCTGCGGGATGACTAGACTTTTTGATTTACTCCCACTCAATGGTTGCTGGTGGTTTAGAAGTTAAGTCATAGACAACTCTATTTACTCCGGAAACGTTATTAACAATTATACTGCCAACATTCTGTAAAAAGTCCCAAAACACTAGCGAATGCTGATCCTTATCTTCAAATGGAAATGCATCAGCCGTCATACCATCGGACGATGTTACAGCCCTTAAAGCACAAACATATCCGTATGTACGACCATCTCCCATGACGCCTACAGTTTTTATTGGTAATAATACAGCAAAAGCTTGCCATATCTTATCGTATAGATCGTAATTTTTCATCGTATTAATATATATTTCATCTACTTCTTGCAATATTCGCACCTTTTCTTCATCGACTTCACTTATAATCCTCACTGCAAGTCCGGGTCCAGGAAATGGATGTTGAAATATTATCTCGTCTGAAAGCCCAATTTCTTTTCCAAGTAGCCTTACCTCATCTTTAAAGAGGTAGCGTAAAGGCTCTACTAGCTTCAGGTTCATCTTTTCTGGCAACCCACCAACATTATGGTGAGACTTAATTGTACTAGTGTTGTCTGAGGCATGCCCTGACTCAACTACATCAGAGTAGATGGTACCTTGCATCAAAAAATCCACATCACCTATTTTTTTTGCTTCTTCTTCAAACACTTCAATGAAAGCGTTACCGATAATTTTTCGCTTTTTTTCTGGATCAATTATTCCTTTTAACCTACTCAAAAATAAATTTGATTTATCAACGTAGTTTATCGGAATTTCTTTCAACATAGCAATGGTCTGGTTCTTGCGTAACAACCCAGTATCGATAAAAATACAGTTCAATTGTTTTCCTATAGCTTTATGTGTGAGAGCCGCTGCAACACTTGAATCAACCCCACCACTTACTGCAGCGATTACTTTTTTCTCTCCTACTACATTTTTGATTTTTTCCTTCTGCTTTTCAATAAACGATTTCATTGTCCAGTCTCTCTCGCAATTTGCAATATCCAAGAAGTTAGAGAGCAATTTACTGCCATTTGTTGTGGGCCTCACTTCAGGATGGAACTGAGTACAGTAAATCTTCCGCTGTTCGTTGACAATTATTGCAATTGTTTGATTTATCACACCTGATGCGATAACAGTAAATCCCTGTGGTATAGTATCAACACTGTCCGCATGGTTCATTAATACATCCACTTCAGAATTAACATCCCAGGTATCCTTTATAATGGGGGATTCTTTTAGTATCTTGATTTTAGTTCTGCCAAACTCCTGTTTGAAACTCTCTTTTACTTTTGCTCCAAAATAATGACAAATGAGTTGCTGTCCATAGCATATTCCAAGTATAGGAACGTTTGTTGCCTTATTAAGTTTTATAATTTCATGTACTACTCTACTTGTTTCAGAACAATCATCATTTACAGATTGTGGTCCTCCAGAGAGAATAAACCCATTGAATTTTGATATTGTTTCAAAACTGATGTTGCTTGGAAATATTTCGCAATACACACCCATTTCCCTGACTTGTCTTGCGATAAGCTGTGTAAATTGTGAACCAAAATCAATAATGGCAATTGCTGACAATTTGCTCCTCCATATTATTTAAAAGTGATATCTGATAATAAAGAAAATAAAGAAGTAAGTAAACTAAGACCTCTTAAAAGCTTTGATGTATGACTTAAACGTTAGCTATGATTTATTTTGAGTTGACAGAAACTTTGCACGGTGGTGACTCAGAGTCCTCAGTTTTTCTTTGGGGTCAAGGCATACTTTAAAAAAATCCCAACCGTTGCAACTTTTACCGGTAATTCTTGTGCCAGCCGTAGAAGGAGCACTATATTCTTCCCCATTGTAAATAAACTTTCCCTCATTACTGACTGTAACTTCATACATTTTCTTTTTATATTCTCCAACAAGTGTTCTACCTATAAAAAGAGCTTTAATAACTTTTTGATTTTGCGTTAAGCCATCATCATCAACTTGCACAATTTCTTTAGGTTTATCTATTTTGAGCTCATTTAGTGGCTCATTACCCACCATATTGTTTAATACTTTATTTATTATATATGTTACTGCCTCATCTTTGACTTCTTCTACCCTTTTATCTACATATTTTTCTACTTCACTACGCACATGCCTTTTCAAACTTTCAAGCAAATCCTGTAAGTCGAGTAAAGTTAATTCAGATGTTTCCATAAAAACCCCCAGTTTTATTATCACGTATCAATAATACATCTAGTATACTTAAAATATCTTTAAGAAAGGCGACTCTGACCCTCAGGTAGCTAATGTTAACTACCGATATCGTACGTGAACCAAAATCAATAATGGCAATTGCTGACAACTA